>NZ_LT629757.1:0-1352827 GCF_900104965.1 Nocardioides scoriae
ATCGCGACACGCCTGAGGTCGCCGAGCGGGCGATCGCGACACGCCTGAGGTCGCCGAGCGGGCGATCTCGACACGCCCCGGCCCTCGGTCCCCGAGGAGGTCGCCCTGGCGACCGTCTCGAGGGGTCCGGCTCCGAGACAGGACTCCTTCCTTCCTCAGCCACCGACAGCGGGTCACGGCGTACGACGACGGCCCGGTCGGCGGGGTTCGGCGTACGTCGATCGCCCGGTCGGCGGGGTGCGGCGTACGACGATCGCCCGGTCGGCGGGGTGCGGCGTACGAGAATCGCCCGGTCGGCGGGGTGCGGCGTACGACGATCGCCCGGTCGGCGGGGTTCGGCGTACGACGATCGCCCGCTCGGCGGGGTGCGGCGTACGACGATCGCCCGGTCGGGGCCACCCGGTCAGCGCGGGAGGCGGCGGCGGGAGGCGAGCTCGAAGGCGGGGCCCACGACGCGGTCCCAGATCGGCGGGGCGAGGTTGAAGGCCAGGAGCATCAGGTAGTTGCTCCAGGCCGTCTGCACCGAGCGCGAGGGCGTCCGGCCGCCGTGGGCGTGGCGCAGCACCGCGCGGGCGGCCCGCTCGGGCGAGATGGTGGGCGGCGGGGGCGTGTTGACGCCGCCGGCCGAGTCGAGGGCGCTGCCGTAGATCGGGGTGTCGACGCTGCCCGGGGCGACGTGGACGATCCGCACGCCCGGCACGTCGAGGTTCTCGATGTGGAGCTGGCGTGCCAGGGCGCGCACGCCCCACTTGCTGACGACGTACGGCGTCATCTCCGGCACGTTGATGTGGCCCAGGAGCGAGCCGACCAGCACCAGGGTGCCGCTGCCCTGCCCCCGGAGGACGGGCACGACGTGGCGCGCGACGTTGGCCGCGCCCAGCAGGTTGGTCGAGACCACCGAGTCGAAGTCCTCGGGGGTGGTGTCCTCGGTGCGGCCGTAGCTGACCACGCCCGCGCAGTGCAGCACGGCGTCGAGGTGGCCGCGCTCGCGCAGCGCCTGCTCGACGGCCTCCGCGACGGCGTCGTCGTCGGCGACGTCGGCGACCAGCACGGTCGCGCCGGCGGCGCCGGCCGCGAGGCACTCCTCGGCGACCTCCTCGAGCACCTCCTTGCGCCGCGCGAGCAGCGCGACGTGGTCGCCCTCGGCGGCGGCCTGGAGGGCGGTGGCCCGGCCGATGCCGCTCGAGGCTCCGGTGATGATGACGGTCCTGCTCATGGGGTGACCTCTGCGTCCGTAGGGTGGTGGGGATGACGACGACGACGATCGACCGAGTGGTGATGGTCGTCGGGGCGACCTCCGGGATCGGCCTCGCGGTCGCCGAGCAGGCGAGCGGGAGGGGCGAGACCGTCGTGGTCGTCGCCCGCGATCCGGGGAGGGTCGAGGAGGTCGCGGCGGGGCTGCCCGGCGAGGCGCTCGGGATCGCCCTCGACGTGGTCGACGGGGAGGCGGTGCACGCCGCCGTCGAGACCGTGGTGCGCCGCTTCGGCCGTCTGGACGCCGTGGTGACGACCGCCCAGGTGATGGCCTACGGCGACGTGGAGCAGGTGCCGCCGGAGATCGTGCAGCGGGTCGTGGACACCGCCGTGATGGGCACCCACCACCTCGCCCGCGCCGTGCTGCCGGTCTTCCGGTCGCAGGGCGGCGGCACGCTGGTGGTGGTGAGCTCGCTGCTCGCGGAGATCGCGGTGCCGCGGATGGGGATCTACAGCGCGGCCAAGTGGGGCCAGCTGGGGCTCGTGCGCTCGCTGCAGGCCGAGGTCCGCCACGAGCGCGACCTGCACGTCTGCCTGGTGCTGCCGGGGGCGATCGACACCCCGATCTACCACCAGGCCGCGACGTACGGCGGCAGCCGTGGCTCGGCCCCGCCGCCGGTCATCAGCCCCGAGTCGGTGGCCCGGACCTGCCTGGCGATGCTCGAGCGTCCCCGTCGACTGGTCCACGCCGGGCCGGTCAACCGGCTCGCGGTGATCGGCTTCCGGGCGATGCCGTGGGTCTACGACCGGGTGGCGCGTCCCATGGTCGACCTGGTGGCCCTGCGCGGACCCGCCGCCGAACCCTCCGCGGGCAACGTGCTGGAGCCGCTGCCGCGGCGCGAGGGCCTCAACGGCGGCTGGACCTTCGTGGGCCGGCTGCGCCGTGCCGACGGCCGGGCGCGCTGGCGACGCCGGTCGCGCTGAGCGCGGTGCCGGCGGCAGGACCGGCGCCAGCCGGGGCTGGCCTGCCGGGTGGGGAAGGTGCGTCATCGGTGCTCCGGTCGCGTCTGGGGCCACGGGTCGAAGCGGGGCACCTCCGAGCGTAGCCAGGCGCCCGCAACGCCCGGTCCGCCCGCGGGCCGCGCGACGCGGGTCCGGCGGGGTGCCGGGGACGCTCAGGCAGCGCTGCGATGATGCGCGGGTGAGCAAGCGCCGCGACGTCGTCATCCTGGGCTCGACCGGGTCGATCGGGACCCAGGCCCTCGACGTGGTGCGGGCGGCGCCCGAGCGCTTCCGCGTGGTCGCGCTGACCGCCGGGGGCAGCCAGCCGGAGCTCTTCGAGCAGCAGGTCGCGGAGTTCGCCCCCGCCTTCTCCGGGCTCGGGGAGGACGCCTCCGTCGAGGCCGCGTCCCTGGCCTGCGACGTCGTGCTCAACGGCATCACGGGTGCGGTCGGGCTGCGGCCCACCGTCGCCGCGCTGGAGGCCGGGTCGGTGCTGGCGCTGGCCAACAAGGAGTCGCTCATCATCGGCGGCCCGGTCGTGACCGACCTGGCGGCGCCCGGCCAGATCGTGCCGGTGGACAGCGAGCACAGCGCCCTGGCGCAGTGCCTGCGCGGCGGGACCGCCGCAGAGGTGCGCCGCCTCGTGCTCACCGCCAGCGGGGGTCCCTTCCGGGGGCGCACCCGCGAGCAGCTGGCCGAGGTCACCCCCGAGCAGGCGCTGGACCACCCGACCTGGGCCATGGGCCCGGTCGTGACCATCAACTCCGCGACCCTGGTCAACAAGGGGCTGGAGGTGATCGAGGCGCACCTGCTCTTCGACGTGCCGTACGCCGACATCGAGGTCGTCGTGCACCCCACGAGCGTCGTGCACTCGATGGTGGAGTTCACCGACGGCTCGACGCTGGCGCAGGCCAGCCCGCCGACGATGCTGATCCCGATCGCCCTCGGCCTGGCCTGGCCCGACCGGGTGCCCGGCACGGCCCCGGCCGTCGACTGGACCCGACCGCAGACCTGGGACTTCCACCCCCTCGACCACGACGCCTTCCCGGCCGTCCGGCTGGCCCGGCGCGCCGGCGAGCGGGGCGGCACCGCCCCTGCGGTCTACAACGCGGCCAACGAGGTCTGCGTCGAGGCGTTCCGCACCGGCCGGCTGCCGTTCGTGGCGATCGTGGACACGATCGGCGAGGTGCTCGCCGCCCACGACGTACGCTCGGGATCGGCCGACGCGCCCACCCCCACCGGGCCGCAGCGGCTCACCGTCGAGGACGTCCTGGCCGCCGACCGGTGGGCCCGGGACCACACCGCGAGCCTGCTGGAGGGCACCACCCGATGACCGCGCTGTTCTACCTCCTCGGCGTGCTCGTCTTCGTCGTCGGGCTGCTGGGCTCGGTGGCGCTGCACGAGGCCGGCCACCTGATCCCCGGCAAGCTGTTCAACGTCCGGGTGACGCAGTTCTTCGTCGGCTTCGGACGGACCCTGTGGTCGCGGCAGCGGGGTGAGACGGAGTACGGCCTCAAGGCGATCCCGCTCGGCGGCTACTGCAAGCTCGTCGGGATGGTGCCGCCCAACGCCGCGGACGCCGAGGCGGGTCCCGACCAGGTCCGCAGCCGCGCGACCGGCATGTTCGCCCAGCTGGTCAGCGACGCCAAGGACGCGGAGTACGAGCACGTCGACCCCCACGACCACGACCGGCTGTTCTACAACAAGCCGTGGTGGCAGCGGGTGGTCATCATGGGCTCCGGCGTCGCGATCAACCTGGTGCTGAGCTTCCTGCTCTTCGCGGTGGTCTTCATGGGCTACGGCGTCTACCAGCCGACCACCACGATCTCCTCGGTCTCGCAGTGCGTCGTGGCCACCACCGCGGCCACCGCCGACCAGCCGCCGCGCGCGTGCACCTCGTCGGACCCCGAGTCGCCGGCGAAGGCCGCGGGCTTCCGCCCCGGCGACCGGTTCGTGTCGATCAACGGCACCGCGATCGGCGGCTGGGAGCAGATGCAGGCCGCCATCCGCGACAACGGCGACCGCACCGCCACCATCGTGGTCGAGCGCGACGGCCGCGAGGTCACCCTGCGCCCCACGACGACCGTCACCACCCAGGCGACCGACCCCGAGGACCCGACCACCGTCACCGAGGTGGGCTTCCTCGGCGTGGTGCCGCTCCAGGAGCGCGAGCGCCAGGGCGTGGGGTACGTCGCCGGGCGGATGGTCGACGGCACCGTGCAGACCGCCCAGACGATCGGCACCCTGCCCGCCCGCGTGTACGACGCGGGGCAGGCCGCGCTCGGCCTCGAGGAGCGCGACCCCAACGGCCCGATGAGCGTCGTCGGGGCCGGCCGGGTCGCGGGCGAGCTGGCCTCGGAGGACCGGATCCCGGTGCTCGACCGGTTCTTCCTCATCGTCGGCCTGCTCGCCGGGCTCAACCTGTTCCTGGGCCTGGTCAACCTGCTGCCGCTGCCGCCCTTCGACGGCGGCGGGATCGCCACGACGCTCTACGAGACCGCGCGTCGCCGCATCGCCCGGGCGCGCGGCAAGCCCGACCCCGGCGGGGTCGACAGCGCCCGGCTGCTGCCCCTGACGTACGCCATGGCAGCGGTGATCCTGCTGGTCAGCGTGGTGCTGATCTTCGCCGACGTGCTGGCGCCGGTGAGCCTGTCGTAGCGACTCCTAGACTGGGGTCATGACTTCTGTGTCCCTCGGCATGCCCGCGGCCCCGCCGCCGGTGCTCGCCCCCCGCCGCCAGACCCGCCAGATCCAGGTCGGCAAGGTGGGTGTCGGCAGCGAGTCGCCCGTCTCGGTGCAGTCGATGACGACCACGCTCACCTCCGACGTCAACTCCACCCTCCAGCAGATCGCCGAGCTGACCGCCTCGGGCTGCGACATCGTGCGGGTGGCCTGCCCCTCGCAGGACGACGCCGACGCGCTGCCCGCGATCGCGACCAAGTCGCAGATCCCGGTCATCGCCGACATCCACTTCCAGCCGAAGTACGTCTACGCCGCGATCGAGGCCGGCTGCGCCGCCGTGCGCGTCAACCCGGGCAACATCCGCAAGTTCGACGACCAGGTCAAGGAGATCGCCCGGACCGCCAAGGACCACGGCACCTCGATCCGGATCGGCGTCAACGCGGGCTCGCTCGACAAGCGGATCATGGACAAGTACGGCAAGGCCACGCCCGAGGCGCTGGTCGAGTCGGCCGTGTGGGAGGCCTCGCTCTTCGAGGAGCACGACTTCCACGACTTCAAGATCTCGGTCAAGCACAACGACCCGGTCGTGATGGTGCGCGCCTACGAGCTGCTCGCCGAGGCGGGCGACTGGCCGCTGCACCTCGGCGTCACCGAGGCCGGTCCGGCCTTCCAGGGCACGATCAAGTCGGCCACCGCCTTCGGGGCGCTGCTGTCCCAGGGCATCGGCGACACCATCCGCGTCTCGCTGTCCGCGCCCCCGGTCGAGGAGGTCAAGGTCGGCATCCAGATCCTGCAGTCGCTCAACCTGCGGCCCCGCAAGCTCGAGATCGTCTCGTGCCCCTCCTGCGGGCGGGCCCAGGTCGACGTCTACAAGCTGGCCGAGGAGGTCACCTCCGGCCTCGAGGGCATGGAGGTCCCGCTGCGCGTGGCCGTCATGGGCTGCGTCGTCAACGGCCCCGGCGAGGCCCGCGAGGCCGACCTGGGCGTCGCCTCGGGCAACGGCAAGGGCCAGATCTTCGTCAAGGGCGAGGTCGTCAAGACCGTCCCCGAGTCGCAGATCGTGGAGACGCTCATCGAGGAGGCGCTGCGCATCGCCGAGACGATGGAGGCCACCGAGGGCGCCTCGGCCGAGGTCACCGTCGGCTGACCAGTCGGCGCGGCCGCCTCACCACACCGTGTAGAAGAGCTGCTGCACCACCAGCGCGGTCAGCAGCTGCAGGCCCAGACCCCAGCGGCGCCACCGCTCGGGCAGCAGGGCGCACGAGACGAGCAGCCACGGCATGAACGGCAGCCAGATCCGCTCGACCTCCGCCTTGCTCATGCCCGACGCGTCGGCGGCGGCCACCATCACCACGGCCGCCCCGGCGAGCAGCAGCGGGGCGTGGTCGCGGCGCAGCCACGCCCGGGGGCGTGCCGCCAGGTGGGCCACCCCGGCGGCGACCAGCGGGCCCGCGCTGATGACGAGCAGTGCCAGGTTGGCCCAGCGCCAGTAGTCCTCCGGCCGGTCCTTGGCGATGCCCTCCTCGTAGCGCTCGACCAGCGCGGGGTAGAAGTCCCACCACGCCCAGCCGGCGGCGGCGAAGCCCAGCACGACGACCAGGGCGGCGCCGGCGGCCAGCGGCAGCGGCCGCCAGGAGCGCCCGGCCACCAGCACGGCGACGGCGAGCAGGCCCATGAGCGGCATGCCGTAGGACATCATCACCAGCATCCCGAGCAGCAGGCCCGCGAGCAGCGACCAGCCGACGCCGCGGCGCCTGTCCCGGCGCTGCTTCCGGTCGTGCGCCTTCGGGGTGGACGCGCGGGCGAGGGCGGCGGTGCCCAGCGCCAGGCACGCGATGCCCCAGGCGGCGACGGCGGCGAACACCGCGTCGCCCGAGACGGCCATGAAGACCGCGGTCGGCGCGACCACCAGGAAGGGGGCCGCGCGTCGGGCGGTCGCCTCCGCGCCCAGGGCACGCAGCGTCACCAGCACCGCGAGCGCGGTGGTCGCGGCCAGCAGCGTCACCACCACCCCGGCGGCCAGGTCGCCGCCGAGGCCGACCTTGACCAGCGCGACGAAGAACAGCAGCGCGGCGGGCGGGTGGCCCGCGACGTGGGTGGGGAACGCGTCGGGGGAGTCCAGCGGCATCCGCTCGAGCCAGGTGGAGAACAGGGTGCCGAGACCGCCGACGTCGCGGGCGGTGGTGAGGTACTCGTAGGGGTTGCCCAGCTGGCGCGAGAGGCCGGCGGTGCCGTCGACCAGCGCGAGCGACAGCATCCAGGCCAGGCCGGCGGCGTAGCCCACGACCAGCAGCCGGCGCCAGGGCAGCCGCTCGGCCAGCCCCGCGGCGTACCTCCAGCTGAGCAGGGCCAGCAGCACCGCCGGCGCCGTGCCGGGGCCGAACCACTTCGGCTCCCACAGGCCGTGCAGCGGCGGGACGGCACGGTCGGAGGCCGAGCGCGGGGCCCGTGAGTAGACCTCCTCGCCGCTGTGCCCGGGATACCAGAACGACCACGCCACCAGGCCGACCGCGACCGCCAGGCCGAGCCACGGCAGCAGGCGGGGGAGCATCGACCGCACCCGGTCGCCCCGGTCGCCGCCGGGGGCGCGGGAGGAGGCCCCGGAGGAGGACGAGCGGTCGGTGAGGGCAGCCACGGGGGCGAGCATGGCAGGTGGGGGCCAAGCACCGCCCGCGGATCGGGCGGGTCGGCCGGGCTAGCCGGCGGCCGTCAGCGCCCGGCGCACGACGAGCTCGGCGGCGTGCCCCTGGCGCCACGCCCTGCTCTCGCGGGAGAGGAACGCGAGGTCCTTGAGCGCCTTGGCCCGGGACTTCTTCTCCGACAGGTCGACCACGGTCGCCTGCTGCCAGGCGGGGTCCTGGTCGGCGGCCGCCTGCTCGGCGCGGCGCTCCATCGTCCGCAGCGCGGCCTCGACCTGGGCCGCGGTCGGGGCGCCGCGCCCGGCCTTCCCCGAGGGTCGGGCGTACGCCGCGGCGCGCTCGCCCACCCGGTCGAGCTGGTAGGCGAGGTCGTAGGGCCGCAGCGTCGTGACGAACGCCGCCAGGCTCGTCAGCTGGGTCTTCTCGGCGGCCAGCGTCCGCTCGCAGTCCGAGGCCTTCGCGGTGGTGGCGTAGTAGTCGACCGACGCGGCGATGCTGGTCGTGCGCCCCGGCAGGGAGGAGGGGTGCTCGTCGTCACCGTCGGGCAGCCGGTCGCCGAGCGCGCGCCACTGGTCGCGGCAGTCCTGGTCGGCGGCGCTCGCGGTGGGGGTGTCGGACGCGTCACCGGTGCCACCGGACCCGCCGTCGCCACCGCCGCAGCCCCCGAGCAACAGGCCCCCGACGACCAGCGGGGCCAGCAGCGGCAGCAGCCGTGGCGCCGACGGTGAGACCCGCGGGCGGGCGGGTCGCGAGCAGGCGGCAGGAGGGGTGCGGCGCATGGCGTCACCGTAGTGCTCGGCGCCCCCGCTGACCGGCGAACCGGCCGAGCACGGGTGCCGTAGGCTCGCGCCGTGGTCAGGACCAGCCAGAGCGTGCGCGTCCTCGGCCCGGCCGACGTGGAGGCCGCCCTCGCGGTCATCGCGCGTGACCCGGTGGTCAACGTCTTCGCCGACTACCGCACCCGGCTGACCCAGCTCGACCCGCGCTGGCTCGGTGGCGAGATGTGGGGCTACCACGAGGGCGACGAGCTGGTCTCGCTGTGCCACGTGGGGGCCAACCTGGTGCCGGTCGGCGCCGGTCCGGAGGCCTGCGCGGCGTTCGCCGAGCGCGCGATGCGCTCCGGTCCGCGCAGCTCGACCCTGGTGGGCCCGCGCGAGGCCGTCGAGCAGATGTGGGACGACCTGGCCACCCACTGGCCGGCGCCGCGCGAGCTGCGCTGGGACCAGCCGCACCTCGAGGCCCTGCGACCCGCCGAGGTGGCCTCCGACCCGGCCGTGCGACGCACCACGCGCGAGCAGGCCACGACCCTCTACCCGGCCTGCGTGGCGATGTACACCGAGGAGGTGGGCATCTCCCCGGAGGTCGACGGCGGGCGCGACCTCTACCGGGCGCGGGTCAACCAGCTGATCGGCCGCGGCTGGTCGTTCTCGCGGATCGAGGACGGCCGGGTGCTGTTCAAGGCCGAGGTCGCCTGCGCCAGCCCGTCGGCCTGCCAGGTCCAGGGCGTGTACGTCGATCCCGAGCTGCGCGGCCAGGGCCTCGCGACGGCGGGGATGGCGGCCGTGGTGGAGGCCTGCCAGCGCGAGATCGCCCCGTCGGTGTCGCTCTACGTCAACGCCCACAACACCGCGGCGCGGGCGGCGTACGCCCGGGCGGGGTTCGTCCAGACCGAGACGTTCTCGACGATCATGTTCTGAGCAGGTCGGGTCCACCTGCTGCTCACCTCCCAGGTGGTTGCCAGATGCAACCGTGGTGGAGTCTGCTGGTCCTCTCCCACCCGGGAGACCGACCGAGGAGCAGCTCCGTGACCTCTCACCTCCGCCTCAGCGCCGCCGCGCTCACCGTGCTCGCGGCCACCGCGTCCGCCACCGTCGGGCTCGCGCCCGCGCACGCCACGTCCGCGCCGCAGCGGGCGCACCAGTCCCGCACCACCCCGGCCCGCACGACCCCGGCCCGCGCCCAGTCCCGCACCACCCCGGCGCGGGTGCGCCGGGCGACCGGGCGGCTGCCGGGCGGCTACCGGCACCTCGTCGTGATCTACGAGGAGAACCACTCCTTCGACAACCTCTACGGCACGTGGGGGCCGGTGGGCGGCCGGGCCGTCGACGGGCTCGCGAACGCCACCCGCGCGCAGGAGACCCAGGTCGGCCAGGACGGCCAGCCCTACGGCTGCCTGCCCCAGGACGACGTCAACCTGACCGCGCCGCCGCTCTCGGACCTGTGCCAGGACCGCGCCCACCAGGTCACCGCCGGCCACTTCGGCAACCGGCCCTTCACCATCGACGACGTCATCGCGCCCGAGGACCGCACCTGCCCCGCGCCGGGCACCTCCGCGCCCAACGGCGTGCTGGAGGACTCGCCCGGCGCCGAGCCGGGCGGCTGCACCCGCGACATCGTGCACCGCTTCTACCAGGAGCAGTACCAGCTCGACGGGGGCAAGCAGGACCGCTACACCACCGGTTCCGACGCGCTCGGCCTCACCCAGGGCACCTACGACACCCGCCGGCTGCCGATCTGGCGCTACCTGCACTCCCGGGGCGCCCCGAAGTACACGCTGGCCGACCGCTTCTTCCAGGCCGCCTTCGGCGGGTCGTTCCTCAACCACCAGTTCCTGGTGGCCGCCCGGGCGCCGATCGACACCTCGGCGGCCACCGACGGGGCCCGCAACTCGGTGCTCGACTCCAACGGGATGCCGACCTCCTACCCGCAGTACACCGCCACCGGACCGGTGGTCGACGACCGCCTGACGCAGTCGTGCGCCGACCCCGAGGCCGACGACGCCACCCGCGCCTGCGGCGACTTCGCCGTCAACACCATCCAGCCCGGCTCGGCGCCCCACGGCTCCGGGCCGGCCATGGCGCTGGTCGACGACGCGAAGTACCCCACGATCGGCGACCGGCTCAGCGCCAAGGGGATCTCGTGGGGCTGGTACTCCGGCGGCTGGGACGACGCCGTCGCCGGCCGGCCCGGTGCGCTCTTCCAGTACCACCACCAGCCGCTCAACTACTTCCGCACCACCGCCGAGGGCGGCCCGCTGCGCTCGCACCTGCGCGACGAGAAGCGCTTCATCGCCTCCGCCAGGGCCGGCCGGCTCCCGGCCGTGTCCTTCGTCAAGCCCTACGGCGCGGAGAACGAGCACCCCGGCTACGCCAGCGAGTCCACCGGCTCGGACCACCTCGTCGACCTGCTCGAGACGATCCGGCGCGGCCCGCAGGCGCGCTCCACGCTGGTGGTCGTGACCTACGACGAGTTCGGCGGGCAGTGGGACCACGTGGCGCCGCCGAAGGGCGACGCCTTCGGTCCCGGCACCCGGATCCCGGCGCTGGTCCTCGGTGGCCGGCAGCGGCGCTCCTCGGTCGACCACACGACGTACGACACCACCTCGATCCTGGCCACCATCGAGCACAGCTACGGCCTGCGGCCGCTGTCCCCGCGCGACGCGCGGGTGCGGGACCTGCGGGCGGCGGTGCGGGTGGGCCGGCGCTGAACCCCCGGTCACAGGGGCCTGGGGAGTCGTTAGCCTTGCGCGGTGAAGTCTCCCCAGGTCCTCCGGATGTCGTCCCTGTTCGTGCGCACGCTGCGCGAGGACCCCGTCGACGCCGAGGTGCCCAGCCACCGGCTGCTGGTCCGCGCGGGCTACATCCGTCGGGCCGCGCCCGGCATCTACACCTGGCTGCCGCTCGGCCTGCGCGTCTTCCGCAAGGTCGAGGCGATCGTGCGCGAGGAGATGGACGCCATGGGCGCCCAGGAGCTGCAGTTCCCGGCGCTGCTGCCCCGCGAGCCCTACGAGGCGACCAACCGCTGGACCGAGTACGGCCCCAACATCTTCCGGCTCCAGGACCGCAAGGGCGGTGACTACCTGCTCGGGCCGACCCACGAGGAGATGTTCACCCTCGTGGTGAAGGACCTCTACTCCTCCTACAAGGACCTCCCGGTCTGGCTCTACCAGATCCAGACGAAGTACCGCGACGAGGCGCGTCCGCGCGCGGGCCTGATGCGCGGGCGCGAGTTCGTGATGAAGGACAGCTACTCCTTCGACGTCACCGACGCCGGCCTCGACGCGTCGTACGCCGCGCACCGGGCGGCGTACGTCAGGACCTTCGACCGGCTCGGGTTCGACTACGTCGTCGTGCGGGCGACCAGCGGTGCGATGGGCGGCTCGCGCTCGGAGGAGTTCCTCGCGAGCAGCGAGGTGGGGGAGGACACCTACGTCCGCTGCACCACCTGCGACTACGCCGCCAACGTCGAGGCCGTGCAGGTGCCGGCGCCCGCCCCCGTGGCCCACGACGACGTCCCGGCCGCGCACGCCGAGAAGACGCCCGACACCCCGACCATCGCGACCCTGGTCGACCACCTCAACGAGGCCTACCCGCGCGAGGACCGCCCCTGGCACGCCGGCGACACCCTCAAGAACGTGCTGGTCGTGCTCAAGCACGCCGACGGCACCCGCGAGCCGCTGGCCATCGGCCTGCCCGGAGACCGCGAGGTCGACCAGAAGCGGCTCGAGGGCATGCTCGAGCCGACCGAGGTCGAGCCGATGGACGAGGCGGAGTTCGCCCGCCACCCCGCGCTGGTCAAGGGCTACATCGGCCCCGGTGCGCTGGGCTCGGAGCAGGCCTCCGGCATCCGCTACCTGCTCGACCCGCGGGTCGGGGAGGGCACCCGCTGGGTGACCGGCGCCGACACCCCCGGCAGCCACGTGATCGACCTCGTGGCGGGGCGCGACTTCACCGGCGACGGCACCATCGAGGCCGCCCAGGTGCGCGACGGCGACGCCTGCCCGCAGTGCGCGACGGAGGGCCGCGACGGGGTCCTCGAGACCGCCCGCGGCATCGAGATGGGCCACATCTTCCAGCTCGGCCGCAAGTACGCCGAGGCGCTCGACCTCAAGGTGCTCGACGAGAACGGCAAGCTGGTGACCGTCACCATGGGCTCCTACGGCATCGGCGTCTCGCGCGCCGTGCCGGTCATCGCCGAGGACAACCACGACGAGCTCGGGCTGGTGTGGCCCCGCGAGGTCGCCCCCGCCGACGTCCACCTCGTGGCCACCGGCAAGGACTCCGCCGTGTTCGAGGCCGCCGCCACGCTCGCCGACGCGCTCGCCGCCGAGGGCGTCGAGGTCATCTACGACGACCGCCCCAAGGTCAGCCCCGGCGTGAAGTTCAAGGACGCCGAGCTGATCGGCGTGCCGACCATCGTCACCGTCGGTCGCGGCCTCGTCGACGGCAACGTCGAGGTCAAGGACCGCCGCTCCGGCGTACGCACCGAGGTGCCCGTGGGCGAGGCCGTCGCTCACCTGGTGGGGGTCGTGCGGGGGTAGGCGGGGTGGGGCAGTTTCCCCGGTCGACCGGGGAAACTGCCCGCCGAACCGGACGAAAGGCCCACCGACGGGCAGTTTCGGCCGACATCGACGCCCGGATCGTCGGACTGCGTCCGCGCCCGTCGTACGCCGCGCGCACGTCCTGCCCGCCCCGGACGGTGGACTCCGACAACGATCGCGTCACGGGGGCTGGTGCCCGGGCGGGTTCCTTCCTACGGTGAGGGCCTCTCTCGGGAAGGAAACCCATGTCTCGCATCCTCGTGCGGGCGGCCCTGACGGCCGCCCTCGCCACCACCCTCACCGCCGGTGTCTCCAGCGCCGCCTTCGCGCCCACGGCGACCGCCGCGCCCTCGACCCGCTCGGTCGACTGCGTCGAGACCGGCCACGCCGACCACGCCGGCTCGTCGGCCCGGGTCGCCCCCGGCCACGGCAGCGGCAGGGCCGACACCCGCGAGGTGAGCCCCGCGGAGCAGCGCCAGATCGACCAGAGCACCCGCGCGATCCTCAAGAAGAAGCGCCAGCAGCAGTCGCGCTCCCTCGCCGCGGGCAACAGCATCGCGAGCATCCCGGTCTACGTGCACGTGATGATCGGCAACGGCAACGCCGGCAACGTGACCGACAGCCAGATCACCCGCCAGATCTCGGTGCTCAACCAGACCTACGGCGGCGCCGACGTCAACGGGGCCGGGCTCAACACCGGCGTGGGGTTCTACCTCGCCGGCACCGACCGCTACGTCAACAACTCCTGGCACCAGGACAAGCAGAGCTCGACGTACCGCGCGAAGACCCGCCTCGGTGGCAAGAACGCCCTCAACATCTGGCTCGTCGACTTCAGCTACCTCGGGGTCGCGACCTTCCCGTGGGACTACGCCAAGCAGCCGAAGATCGACGGCATCCGGGTGCAGTACAGCTCCCTGCCCGGCGGCAGCGCCACCAACTACAACCTCGGTGAGACCGCCACCCACGAGGCCGGCCACTGGCTCGGGCTCTACCACACCTTCCAGGGCGGCTGCGCCGACCCGGGCGACTCCGTGAGCGACACCCCGGCCCAGGCCTCGCCCTCGACGGGCTGCCCCACCGGCCGCGACAGCTGCACGGCCCCCGGCACCGACCCGATCCACAACTACATGGACTACAGCTACGACAGCTGCTACACGACGTTCAGCGCGGGCCAGGACTCGCGCATCGACCAGATGTGGGCGGCGTACCGCGCCTGACCCCGGTTCGTCCCGCGCGAGGGCAGTTTCCCCGGTCGACCGGGGAAACTGCCCTCGTGGCGTTCGTGGGCCCGTCCTCGCGCGGGACGTCATCCACTGCAGTCGTCAGGACGACCACCTCGTACGACGTCCCGGCGCGCCCGGCGACGTCCCGGCGCGCCCGGCGACGCCCCGGCCCGGCCCGGCGAGACAAACCGCCCGCCCGGCGACGCCCAGGCCCGTCCGGCGCCGTCTGACCCGCGACCCCCTAGATCGCGTCCAGCTCGACGAGGTCCTCGGGGGTGGGCTGCCAGCGGACGGCGGCGGCGTTGGTGCGGACCTGGTCGGGACGGGTGGCGCCCGAGATGACCGAGCCGACCGCGGGCTGGGCGGCGAGACCGGCGATGGCGACGTCGGTGGGGGTGAGGTCGCGAGCGGCGGCGTACGCCTCGAGCGCCTCGATGCGGTCCCAGTCGGCGCGGTCGAGCCACTGGGACCGGGTGGGGTCGAGCTGGGCGCGGGAGCCGTCGGGGGCGGCCTCGCCGCGGCGGTACTTGCCGGTCAGCAGGCCGTACTCCAGCGGGAAGAACGGCAGCACCCCGAGGCCGAAGCGCTCGCACACGGGGACGACCTCGCGCTCCAGCGAGCGGTCGAGCAGGGAGTAGCGGTTCTGCGCCGAGACGAATCGCTCCAGACCGCGGGTCTCGGCGGTCCACGACGCGTCGGCGACCTGCCAGCCGGTGAAGTTGGAGCATCCGACGTAGCGGACCTTGCCCTCCTGGACGAGCTCGGTCAGCACGGCGAGCGTCTCGGCCACCGGCGTCACCTCGTCGGGCACGTGGATCTGGTAGAGGTCCAGGTGGTCGGTGCGCAGCCGGCGCAGGCTGGCCTCGACGGCCCGTCGGACGTAGCGGCGCGACCCGCGCACCCCGTGGTCGGCCCCGTTGGTGCCCTGCATGTCGGCGCCGAACTTGGTGGCCACCACGAACTCGTCGCGTCGTCCCTGCAGCGCCTCGCCGAGCATCGACTCGCTCGCGCCCGGCTCCGCGCCGTAGACGTCGGCGGTGTCGAGCAGCGTCACGCCGGTGTCCTGGGCGGCGTCGAGGATCGCCGACACGCCGTCCTGGTCGACGCGGCGGCTGAAGGCGTTGCAGCCGATGCCGACGGCGCTCACCACGAGTCCGGAGGCGCCGAGCGGACGGTAGGTCATCTCCGAGGGGGTCATGTCCCGACCCTACGAGGCGCCCGCCACCCCTCGACGGCCCGTGCGGCCCTCCGGCGCGTGCGGCAGCGAGCGCGCGGGCGGAGCGGCGGTCGGCACCTCCGTGCGCGGAACGTTGCACGAACGTCATCCGGCGACTTCTGGCCGACACGTGGGTCTGCTCGGGTGTCGGGGACCCGTCATCTGCTCGGAGGAGACCCCCGTGCCCGCTCACCCGCCCGTCCCCGCCACCGCCCACGAGCCCGCACCGGGAGTCGGCCCCGCGGCCGCTCCCGCCGTCGGGCCGGCCCGGCGCTCGATGCTGCGCGCCGCCGCTGCGAGCGCCCTCGGTGGCGCCCTCGTCGTCGGCGAGCAGGGCGCCGCGTCGGCTGCGCCCGTCGCCGCCGCCCGGCCGATCCAGGTGCTCCAGCCCGGGGTCGGCCGCACCCGGGGTCGCTACGTCCCGGCCCGGGCCGACGAGGTGCTGTGGGGCCGGCTTCCCAACCGCGACACCCCGCCGGTGGCCGTGGTGCGCTCGGGCGACGTCGTCACCCTCGACACCATCTCCCACGAGGGCCTGCTGGAGGACCAGGGCCAGGACCCCCGCCAGTTCTTCGAGCAGTACGGCGTGGCCGAGCGCTCGGTGCTGCGCGACGCCGTCGCCGTGGCCGCTCGTACGCCGCACGACGGGCCCGGCCCCCACGTCGTGACCGGCCCGATCGCGGTGCGCGGCGCCGAGCCGGGCGACGTCTTGAGGATCGACGTGCTCGACCTGCCGCTGCGGGTGCCGTACGGCGTGATCTCCAACCGGCACGGCAAGGGCGCGCTGCCGGGGGAGTACCCCGAGCAGTTCGAGGGCCAGCCGTCGGCGCGGCGGTACTTCAACGAGGGCGGCAACATCAGCGTCTTCGCCGCTGCCGAGCGCACCCGCGGCCGGCTGCGCGGACGGCTCCCGGGGGCGGTCAAGGTGGGCTTCGACCTGCACCCCTTCATGGGCATGATGGGCGTCGCCCGCGACACCTCGGCCCTGGTCGACTCCGTCCCGCCGACCGACGCCGGTGGCAACATCGACATCAACGACCTGACCGTCGGCTCGACGCTCTACCTGCCGGTGCAGGTGGCGGGCGCGATGTTCTTCGCCGGCGACCCCCACATGGCCCAGGGCGACGGCGAGGTCGCGCTGACCGCCATGGAGGGCTCGCTGCGCCCGACCTTCCGGCTCACCGTGATCAAGAAGGGCTCGACGAAGGCACCGCGGCCGGCGTACGACGCGCCCTTCGCCGAGAACCGCGACTTCTGGATCCCGATCGGGCTCAGCGACCCCGACGGCCCCGAGAACGGCGGCAACGCGACCAGCCTCGACCTCGCCATGAAGAGCGCGGTCCGCCAGGCCATGGCCTTCCTCACCGAGGAGCTCGGGATGGCGGGGCCGGTGGCGTACGCCTACCTCTCCGCGGCCGCCGACTTCCAGTGCTCGCAGGTCGTCGACCGCACCACCGGCATCCACGCCCTGATCCGCAAGGCCGACTTCGGGAGGTGATCGCCCCAGGTCGGGGTAGTCCGAGACGTTCGGCAGGCCGAGACGGACACAACGGATGCCGAACGTCTCGGACTACCCGCCCCCCCGGGGACAGCGAGCCGGCTCAGCCCGAGGCACCGCCGGTGAAGTTCCACGAGGCGAGGTGCAGGGCCGGGCAGGAGAACCGGGGCGAGGTGGCGGTGTAGGTGTCGCCCGGGATCGGGGTGGCGGTGCGGCCGACGGCGCGGACGTTGCCGGGCGCCAGCGCCTGCTCGTAGGCCTGGGTGAAGCGGAAGTTCTTCACCGGGCGGGTGACCCGGCCGTCCTCGACCAGCCAGACGCCGTTGCGGGTCAGGCCGGTGATCGACAGGGTGCGGGGGTCCAGGACGCGGGTGTACCAGAAGTCGGTCACCAGCAGTCCGCGCTCCACGCCCGCCACCAGCGCGGCCACCGAGGCGTCGGCCGCGGGGCCGTCGGCCTCGTCCGCCACCGCGTCGAAGCCGTCGGTGGGCACGATCCCGAGGTGGCGGGCCGAGGGGCCGGTGCCGAAGCGGTTCTCGGCGTCGTGGCCGGTGCTGGTGGTGCCCGCCTCGGCGGCGGTGCGCCGGTCGTGGGTGACGTGGCGGGTGACGCCGTCCTCGACCAGCACCAGCCGCTGCCGCGGGGTGCCCTGCGAGTCGTAGCCGACGCCGACCGCGAGCGGGTCGTCGACCACGGTGACGGCCGGGTCGAACTGCGAGGCCCCGACGCGCACGAAGGAGCGGCGCTCGTTGACGGCCTTGCCGTTGAAGGCGCCGAAGGCGAGGTTGGTCAGCAGGTCGGAGACGGCGTCGGGCTCGAGGACGACCTCGTAGCGCCCCGGCTCCAGCTCGACGGGCTCGGCCCAGGCGCGGGCCTTGGCCGCGGCCCGGGCGCCGAGGGCGGTGCCGTCGAGGTCGGCGAGCCGCAGCGGCATCGCGCGGGCGACGCCGTCGGCGCGGCCCTCGGTCGCCTCGGCGCGGGCGACGCCGGCGAGGCCGCACTCGGCGGCCCGCCCCGAGACGAGCTGGCCGGCCGAGCTGGCCAGCGCGCTGTGCCGGTGGGTGGTGCGGCAGTAGCCGGCCGTCTCGAGGCCGGCCGCGCCGTCGACGAAGGCCCGCACGACCTCGGCGCGGTCGGTGGGCGACGCGTGGGCGGTGGCCTCGTCCGGCGGCGTGGCGTGCGCCGGGTCGACCGGTGCGAGCAGGCCGGGCCAGCTGGGGTCGGCGGGCGCGACGCGGGTCGAGGCGGCCACCCGCTCGACCAGCCGGTCGAGGTCGCCGGCACCGACGACGCTGGCGGACCCGGCCGCGGTGCGGCCCTCGTGGTGCACCAGCACCCGGACGGTGGTGACGTCCTCGGCGACGTTCTGGTGGATCACCGAGCCGGCGAAGCGGGTCAGCGCCACCTCGTGGCGGTCGGCCTCGACCGTCACGTCGGCGCCGGGGAGCGCGCGGCCGACGGCCTCGACGGCGGCGGTGGCGAGGTCCTCCTGGGGGGTGCTCATGCCCGCACCCCCACCCGTACGCCGCGGAACCGGGCGGGCGCGGCGGGATGGCCCGTGTGGCCGGTCTGGCCGGGCTGGCCCTTGCCGCAGTTGGGGGTGCCCCACGCGACGGACTCGTGGGAGAGCCGGTCCATCGAGGCCCAGAAGGTCGGGCCGATGCCGGTGTAGGTCGGGTTGCGGACCAGCCGGCCCAGCGCGCCGTTCTTCACCTCGTAGCCGACCTCGGTGCCGAACTGGAAGTTGAGCCGTCGGTCGTCGATCGACCAGGAGCGGTTGCTCTCCATGTAGATCCCGTCGTCGGTGTCGCTGATGATTTCCTCGAAGCTGTGCGGACCGGGCTCCAGCCCGACGTTGGTCATCCGCACCATGGGCAGCCGGGCCCAGCCGTCGGCGCGCACGCTGCCGGCGTACGGCAGGCCGGCGACGGCCGCCGAGTCGCGTCCGGCGAGCACACCCACCCACACGCCCTCGCGCACCGCGTCGCGCTTGGTGGCGGGGGTGCCCTCGTCGTCGTAGCCGAAGGACCCGAGCGCCCCGGGGATGGTCGGGTCGATGCTGATGTTCATCAGCTCCGAGCCGTAGCGCAGCGACCCGAGCCTGGACAGGTCCAGCCACGAGGTGCCGGCGTACGCCGCCTCCCAGCCGAGGATCCGGTCGAGCTCGATGGCGTGGCCCACGGACTCGTGGATCTGCAGCGCCAGCTGCTCCGAGCCCAGGATCAGGTCGGTGGTGCCGCTGGGGCACTCGGGGGCGGTGAGCAGCTCGCGCGCCTCGGCGCCGACCCGGGCGGCGTGCGCCTGGAGGTCGAGGCCCTCGACGAACTCCCACCCGCGGGTCGCGAACTGCCCGCGCGAGGCGGGGTAGGAGCGGCGCTGGGTCTCGTGCTCCCCGATCGCCGTGGCCTGGATGCCGGCCCCGCTCTCGCGGACGTGCTGGTCGATGCGGTGGCCCTCGCTGGAGACGAACCACTTGCGCGTCTCCCAGATGTCGTACGACGCGGTGGCCAGGTCGGCGCCGTGCTCGAGCATGGTCTCGGTGGCCCGCACCAGCAGGTCGCCCTTGGTGGCCAGGGACACCTCGAAGGGGTCGACCTCGCAGTCGCTGGCCCACGACCCGACCGCCGCCTCGCTCGGCACCAGCCCGCTGCCCTCGCGGGAGACCAGCCCGCTGGCCCGCGCGATCTCCGCGGCCCGGGCCCCGGCGTCCTTCACGGCGCGGTCGCCGAGGTCGGGGACCGCGTAGAAGCCCCACCCGGACCCCACCAGGGCGCGGACCCCGATGCCGGAGTCGGCGTCCTGCGTGACGTCGTCGACGGCGCCGTTGCGCGCCGACATGGACTCGTAGCGGCGGTGCATCACCCGGGCGTCGGCGTAGCTGGCGCCGGCGTCGAGCGCTGCCTGGACGGCCGCCTGCGCGGCGTCGAACTCGCTCATCCCCCGACCCTAGCCACGGCCCCGGACGGCCCGGGACGGCCCCGGGGCCCCCGGAGCGGGCAGGTCGGGTCAGCCCGGCCGGGTCAGCCCGGGCCGGGTCAGCCCAGGCCGGGGAGGTCCACCGGCGCGCCGCCGAAGCCGAGCTCGCGCACGGCGCTGGTCGCGAGGGCGGCGACGGCCAGCCGGCGGTCGTCGCCGGCGGTGTTGGCGACCAGCTCGCCGTAGGTGTCGGTGACGCGGCGCTCCACGGTGCGGGCCACGGCCTGGACCTCGTCGGGGGTGCCGACGGGGCCGGGCAGCTCGTAGTCGGTCTGAGAGGCGACGGGGTCGACCTCGCGCCGGGCGAGCAGGGCCACGAGGCCGTCGCGGGCGTCGCGGTGGTCGGCGTACGCCTGCTGCAGCCGGGCGAACAGCACCGGCTGCTCGGAGGAGGAGGACCGGGCGCCGAGGATGCCGTAGAGGTAGACGGCCGCGTGCTCCGCGGCGAGCGCCTTCTGCAGCGCCTGCACCGGGGTCACGTCGCGGTCCACGTGGCCAGGCGCTGACCGGTGCCGGCCCCCATCGAGGCGAGCAGCCGGGCGAACTCGCCGCTCTGGGCCTGCACGGCCAGCTCGCCGAGCCGGGCCTGCAGCACCCCCTCGCGGCGGCGCAGCTCGCGCAGCGCGGCGGGGCGCCCGCCCGGGACGGCGTACGTCGGCGCGCTGGTCGACGGGGTGGCGCCCCCCGGCACGGCGTCGACGAGCGTCGCGACGTGGGCGCGGTGCATCGACAGCAGCGGGACGAGGTCGCCGCGGGTCGCGGGGAAGGTGGTGACCGTGGCCCGCAGCGCGTCGACCATCGCGCGCACGGCGGCCAGCGCGGTGGTCGCCACGGCGACGTCGGGGGAGGGGCTCGCCGGCCGGCGGGGGCGGTCCTCGCCCAGCGGCGCGTCGACCGAGCAGCCGGTCACCGAGGCGGCGGCGAGCGCCGCGACCCCCGCGGTGCCACCGGCCAGGAAGCCACGACGGGAGAGCACGCCGCGATCCTAGGCGGGCGCCGCCGCCGTGGCCGTCGCGACCCGTCGGGGGCGTTAGGGTTGTCCCTCCACAACAGCACAGCAGGGAGGTCTCGGACATGACCACGTCAAGCACCAGGGACCGCCTCACCGAGGCGCTGACCGAGCCGATGACCGCGCTCGGCCTCGACCTCGAGGCCGTCGACCTCTCCGCCGCCGGGAAGCGCAGCGTGCTCCGCGTGGCCGTCGACAAGGACGGCGGCGTCTCGATGGACGACATCGCCGAGGCGACCCGCGAGGTCTCGCGCGTCCTCGACGACGGCGACCTCATGGGGGAGCGCGCCTACACCCTCGAGGTGTCCTCGCGCGGCGTCGACCGCCCGCTCGCCCTGCCGCGCCACTGGCGCCGCAACGTCGGCCGGCTGGTCCAGGTCACCTTCGCCGACCCGGCCACCGAGGCCGTGACCGGCCGCCTGGTCTCCTCCGACGAGGACGGCGCCGGGCTGGAGGTCGACGGGAGCCCGCGACGGGTCTTGTTCGACGAGGTCGCGCGCGCCCAGGTCCAGATCGAGTTCACCAAGCACGAGGAGTCCTGATGGACATCGACATGACCCTGCTGCGCATGCTCGAGCGCGAGAAGGAGATCCCCTTCGAGGTGCTCGTCGAGGCGATCGAGCAGGCGCTGCTGACGGCGTACCTCCGCAGCACCGGGGCCCAGGAGAGCGCGCGCGTCGAGCTCGACCGCAAGAGCGGCCACGTCGTGGTGATGGCCCAGGAGACCGACGACGAGGGCAACGTGGTCGGCGAGTTCGACGACACCCCCGCCGGGTTCGGCCGGATCGCGGCGACGACGGCGAAGCAGATCATGCTGCAGCGGCTGCGCGACGCCGAGGACGAGCGCAAGTTCGGGGAGTTCCTCGGCAAGGAGGGCGACATCGTCTCGGGCCTGATCCAGCAGGGCCGGGACCCCAACGACGTCATGGTCGACCTGGGCCAGCTCGAGGCGCTGCTGCCGCCGGGCGAGCGCGTGCCGGGTGAGGACTACTCCCACGGCACCCGCATCAAGTGCCTGGTCGTGAGCGTCCGCAAGGGGATGCGCGGCCCGCAGGTGATGCTCTCGCGCACCCACCCCAACCTGGTCAAGAAGCTGTTCGCCCTCGAGGTGCCCGAGATCGCCGACGGCACCGTCGAGATCGCCGGGATCGCGCGCGAGGCCGGCCACCGCACCAAGATCGCGGTCCACACCCGGGTGCCGGGCGTCAACGCCAAGGGCTCCTGCATCGGTCCGATGGGGCAGCGGGTCCGCAACGTGATGAACGAGCTGGCCGGCGAGAAGATCGACATCATCGACTGGTCCGACGACCCCGCGACGCTGGTCGGCAACGCGCTGAGCCCCGCCCGGGTCTCCAGCGTCACCGTGGTCGACGCGGCCGCGCGCTCGGCCCGCGTCGTGGTGCCCGACTTCCAGCTCTCGCTCGCGATCGGCAAGGAGGGCCAGAACGCCCGCCTCGCCGCCCGGCTCACCGGCTGGCGCATCGACATCCGCTCCGACGAGGCCTCGACCGACTGAGCCGCCGGCGCACCCTCAGGTCCGCGGCTGGCGCTGCCAGGTGGTGAGCACGGGCCGGTAGCCCGTGCGCGCCCAGAACGGCGCCGACAGCGGGTTCGTGGCGCTGTGGTGCAGGGCGACCGTGCGCACGCCGGCCGCCGCGGCGCGCAGGTGCACCGTCGCGGCCAGCGCCGCACCGGTCCCGCCGCCGCGGGCGGCGGGATCCACGTGGAGCAGCCCCAGGTACGCCGTCGGCCCCTGCCCCACCGAGGTCGCGATCCAGTCGGAGTGCTCGGGCGGGCTGGCCCGGACCACCCCCACGACCGCGCCGTCGCGCTCGGCCACCCAGCTCCAGCCGGACCGGTCGGCCACGGCCTCCTCGACCTCGCGGCGCACGACCGGCTCGAGGCCGGTGCGCCGGGGCAGGATCCCGGCCCGGGTGTCGAAGGCCTGCACGGCCAGCGTGGCGGCGACGAGCGCCTCGACGTCGTCGCCGGTGGCGGGACGCACCCGCAGGCCCTCGGGCACCTCGGGCCGCTGCCGCGCGTCGGTCGTGGTGACCCGGCGCACGGCCGTCGTGGTGGTCGCGGCGAACCCCGCGACCAGCAGCGGCCGGGTGAGCACGAGGTCGCGGGAGGCGACGGTGACCTGGACCGCGAGGTCGGGCGGCAGCAGGTCGCAGGCGCGGGCCAGCAGGTCGGCGAGCTCCTCGACGGGCTGCTCGTCCCCGGACAGGCGGAGCTGGAGCCGGCCGACGCGGTCCTCGCTCCACAGCGCCCCGGTGCCCCCGGCGTCGGTGGCCACGACGTCGACCAGCGCCAGCGCCCGTCCGTCCGGCGCCCGGACCGCGCGGGCGTCCTCGCCCCGGAGGGGGGCCGGCACCCCGGCCAGGGGGTCGAGCGCCGCCACGCGACGCACGTGCGCGGCGTGGAGGGCGTCCAGGTCGTGCAGGTCGTGCAGGTCGTGCGGGTCGTGCGGGTCGCCCGGGTCCGGGAGGCGGGGTGCGTCGCTCACCTCACCAGGCTAGGAGCCGGGTCACCCGCCGCTGACCATCGGGTTAGGGCTGAGGGGCGGCTGCGGCTAGAGTGTCATGCGGTGGATTCACTGCTGGGCGACACACGACACGAGGACGGTCCCGTCCGGACCTGCGTCGGGTGCCGGCAGCGAGCCACCAAGCGTGAGTTGCTGCGAGTGGTCGCTCGCTCGGACTCCGACGACCAGGACGCCTCCTGGTCCGTCGAGCCCGATCCGACCGGCTCCGCCGCAGGCCGTGGGGCGCACCTGCACCCCACCGACACGTGCCTGGCCCTGGCCGAGCGCAGTCGGGCCTTCGCTCGCGCCCTGCGCCACGACGTGCGGGGCCGAGGGGTCCTGCGCCTGGACCGGCTCCGGGAGCACCTCGCGGCCCGCACCACCACGAACTGACCGAACGAGAACGGGAGCATCCGCTCATGAGCCTGCGATGACGACTTCGCGATGAGCATGCACATCAACTAGCGGTTCGACCTCCTGGACGGGGTACGGACCAGGAGGAAAACGTGGCAAACACCAGAGTCAGCGATCTCGCCAAGAAGTACGGCGTGCCGAGCAAGCAGGTCATCACCCTGCTCGGTGAGCTCGGCGAGTTCGTCAAGGCACCGTCGTCGGGCATCAACCCGCTCGTCGAGAAGCGCTTCAACGACACCTACGGCGACCAGCTCAAGGCCTCGGCCGAGGCGACCGCCGCCAAGAAGACGGCCAGGAAGGCACCTGCGTCGGCCCCGGCCGCCGCCCCCGCCGAGACGCCGGCGCCCGCCGCTGCGCCCAGCGCGGAGCCCGCCCCCGCCGACGCCCCGGCCCCCGCTGCCGAGGCCCCCGCCGCGGAGAGCGCTCCCGTCTTCCGTCCCGGACCGCGTCCCGGACCGCGTGCCCCCAAGGCGCCCGAGCCCGAGCCCGCCGTCGAGCAGCCGGCTGCCGCCGCCCCCGAGGCCCCGGCCGCGCGGGCGTCCCAGCCCGACGCCGGCGGTCAGGAGGCCCCTGCGGCCCCGACGCCCCCCGCGGCCGACGCCCCGGCCGCCGCGGCGCCCTCCCCGGGTGCCGGCTTCAAGCCCGGTCCGCGACCGCCCCGCCCGGGCGCCCCGCGCCCCGGCAACAACCCCTTCAGCTCCACCCAGGGCATGGGCCGTCGTCCGGCGCCCCGTCCCGGTGGTGCCGCGCCGTCCTCGGACGCCCCGGCCCCCGCGGGCAACGACCAGCAGCGGCCGCCGCGTCCCCCCGCGGCCCGTGACGGCATGCCCCGCCCCAACCCGGCGATGATGCCCAAGTCCCCGGCCGCCTTCGGCGGCGGCCCCGGCGGTCGTCCCGGCCCCGGCGGACGCGGTCCCGGTGGTCCTGGTGGCCCCGGCGGCGCTCGTGGTGGCCCGCCCGCTCGCGGCGGTGCCCCGGGTCGCGGCGGCTTCGGCGGCGGCGCTCCCGGCATGGGCGGCGGTCCCGGTGGTGCACCGGGTCGTCCCGGCGGTCCCGCCGGGCGCGGCCGTCCCGGCCAGCGCGGCAGCACCCAGGGCGCCTTCGGTCGCCCCGGTGGCCCCTCGCGTCGTGGACGCAAGAGCAAGCGCGCCCGTCGTCAGGAGTTCGAGGCCATGCAGGCCCCGACGATCGGCGGCGTGCGGGTCCGCAAGGGCGACGGCGAGACCGTCCGCCTGGCCCGCGGTGCCTCGCTGACCGACTTCGCCGAGAAGATCGGCGTCGACGCCGCCTCGCTGGTGCAGATGCTGTTCCACCTGGGCGAGATGGTCACCGCGACCGAGTCGGTCAACGACGAGACGCTGCAGCTGCTCGGCGACGAGCTCAACTACACCGTCGAGGTCGTCTCCCCCGAGGACGAGGACCGCGAGCTGCTCGACTCCTTCGACCTGCAGTTCGGGTCCGACGAGGGCGACGAGGACATGCTCGAGGCCCGTCCGCCGGTCGTGACCGTCATGGGTCACGTCGACCACGGAAAGACCAAGCTGCTCGACGCGCTGCGCAGCGCCAACGTCGTCGACAAGGAGGCCGGTGGCATCACGCAGCACATCGGTGCCTACCAGGTCGCGGCCGAGGTCGACGGCGACGAGCGTCGCATCACCCTGATCGACACCCCCGGTCACGAGGCGTTCACCGCCATGCGTGCCCGTGGTGCCCAGGCGACCGACATCGCGATCCTCGTGGTGGCGGCCGACGACGGCGTCATGCCGCAGACGGTCGAGGCGCTCAACCACGCCAAGGCCGCCAACGTGCCGATCGTGGTCGCGGTCAACAAGATCGACGTGCCCGCGGCGGACCCGACCAAGGTCCGCGGCCAGCTCAGCGAGTACGGCCTGGTCCCCGAGGAGTACGGCGGCGACACCATGTTCGTCGACGTCTCCGCCCGGGAGCAGCTCAACCTCGACAAGCTGCTCGAGGCCGTCGTGCTGACCGCCGACGCGTCCCTCGACCTGCGCGCCAACCCCGAGCAGGACGCCCAGGGCCTGGTCGTCGAGGCTCACCTGGACCGCGGTCGCGGCCCGGTGGCCACGATCCTGGTCCAGCGCGGCACCCTGCGCGTGGGCGACTCGATCGTCGCCGGTCCGGCCCACGGCCGCGTCCGCGCCATGATCGACGAGCACGGCGAGAACATCGAGGAGGCCTACCCCTCGCGCCCCGCGATGGTGCTCGGTCTGTCCGGCGTGCCCGGCGCGGGCCAGAACTTCATCGTGGTCGAGGACGACCGCATGGCCCGCCAGATCGCGGAGAAGCGCGAGTCGCGCGAGCGGGCGGCCATGCAGGCCAAGCGCCGCGTGCGCCGCAGCCTCGAGGACTTCATGGCCTCGATGGAGAAGGGCAAGAGCCAGGAGCTCAACCTGATCCTCAAGGGCGACGTGTCCGGTTCGGTCGAGGCCCTCGAGGACTCGCTGGCCCAGATCGACGTGGGCGACGAGGTGACGCTGCGCGTCATCGACCGCGGTGTCGGTGCCATCACCGAGACCAACGTCGACCTGGCCGCGGCCTCCGACGCGATCATCATCGGGTTCAACGTCCGCCCGCAGGGCAAGGCGACCGAGATGGCCGACCGCGAGGGCGTCGAGATCCGCTACTACTCGGTGATCTACAACGCCATCGAGGAGATCGAGGCGGCGCTCAAGGGCCTGCTCAAGCCCGAGTTCGAGGAGTCGACCCTGGGCCAGGCGGAGATCCGTGCGATCTTCCGCAGCTCCAAGATCGGCAACATCGCGGGCTGCATGGTCACCGGCGGCGTCATCCGGCGCAACGCCAAGGTCCGGCTCATCCGCGACGGCTCCGTGGTCCAGGACAACCTGGACCTCGCCTCGCTCAAGCGCGAGAAGGACGACGCGTCCGAGGTCCGCGAGGGCTTCGAGTGCGGTCTGGTCCTGCGCGGCTTCAACGACATCAAGGAGGGCGACATCGTCGAGGCCTTCGAGATGAAGGAGATCCCGCGGGGCTGACCCTGCGCGACGCACGACCCGCGGCACCTCGCGTGGCGGCGGCGGTTCCCAGGTCCGCCTGGGAACCGCCGCCTGCCCGGTGTCGCAACACCGGCTGAGTGGCGGTCTCCCGAGCGACCTCGGGAAACCGCTCCCGGCCACGAACCAGCGAAGGAACCCCCATGGCAAGCCCCCGCGTGCGCAAGATCGCCGACCGGATCAAGGTCGTCGTCGCCGAGATGCTCGAGCGTCGCGTCAAGGACCCGCGTCTGGGGTTCGTCACCATCACCGACGTGCGCGTCTCCGGTGACACCCAGCAGGCCACCATCTTCTACACCGTGCTGGGCGCCGAGGCCGACCTCGACGGCACGGCTGCGGCCCTGGCCTCGGCGCGCGGCCTGATCCGCTCCGAGGTGGGCAAGCAGCTCGGCACCCGTCACGTGCCGACCCTGGAGTTCATCCACGACGCGCTGCCCGAGACCGCGCGCCAGATCGACGACCTCCTCGACCGGGTGCGCGCCAGCGACGCCGACCTGGCCCAGAACGCCACCGGCGCGACGTACGCCGGCGAGCCCGACCCCTACCGGAAGCCCCGCGAGCAGGACGACCTCGACGAGGACGACGCCGAGCGGGGCGACGAGGGCGACGCGCAGGACGACCCCCGGGCGTGAGCCCCGCCGCCGCGCGACCCGAACCGACCCCGGGCCTGGTCGTGGTCGACAAGCCCGGCGGGATGACCTCCCACGACGTCGTCTCCCGCGGTCGCCGGCTGCTCGGCACCCGCAAGGTGGGCCACGCCGGCACGCTCGACCCGATGGCCACCGGCGTGCTGGTGCTCGGCGTCGGCCGAGCCACCCGGCTGCTGGGCCACCTGCTGCTGTCCGAGAAGGCGTACGCCGCCACGGTGCGGCTGGGCGCCACCACCACGACCGACGACGCCGAGGGCGACCTGCTGGTCGCCCGGCCGACCGGCCACGTCACCGACGACGACGTGCGCCGCGTCCTGGCCGGCTTCGTCGGCGAGCTCGACCAGGTGCCGTCGGCGGTCTCGGCCGTCAAGGTCGACGGCAAGCGGGCCTACCAGCGGGTGCGCGACGGCGAGACGGTCGAGCTCGCGCCCCGCCGCGTCACGATCCACGACCTCCAGGTCCACGACGTGCGCCTCGGCGAGGACCACGTCGACGTCGACCTGTCGGTGCGCTGCTCCAGCGGCACCTACGTCCGCGCGATCGCCCGCGACGCCGGCGAGGCGCTCGGCGTCGGGGGCCACCTGACCGCGCTGCGCCGCACCTCGGTGGGGCCGTTCGGCCTCGAGGTCGCCCGCACCCTGGAGGAGCTGGCCGAGAGCCCCGGGGTGCTGCCCATCCACGAGGCGGCCCGGATCGGGTTCCCCGGCGTCGACCTCGACGACGCCCAGGCCACCGACGTGCGGATCGGCCGACGCCTCGACCTCGACCTCGGCCACCCCGGACCGGTCGCCCTGTTCGCCCCCGGGGGTGCGTTCCTGGCGCTCTACGAGCAGGCGGGCGAGCAGGCCCGGGCCGTCGCGGTCTTCACCGGCTGAGGTCGTCGGTAGGGTTTCGGCGTGCGCATCTGGCGATCCCTCGACGACGTGCCCGCCGACCTCGGCGCCACGGTGGTGACGATCGGCAACTTCGACGGCGTCCACCTCGGTCACCGGGCGGTGCTGCGCCGCGCTCGCGAGCGGGCCGACCGCGACGGGCTGCGCGTGGTCGCGGCCACCTTCGACCCGCACCCGATGGCGGTGCTGCGGCCCGACCACGCGCCGCTGACCCTCACCGACGTCGAGCGGCGCTGCCTGCTGCTGGGCGAGGCCGGCGTCGACGACGTCTTCGTGATCCCGTTCTCGCGCGAGATCGCCGCGTGGACGCCGCAGGAGTTCATCGACCGCGTGCTGGTCGACGGCCTCCACGCCGCCGCCGTGGTGGTGGGGGCCAACTTCCGCTTCGGCGCCCGGGCGGGCGGCGACGTCGCCCTGCTGCGCGAGGTCGGCCGCGAGCGCGGGTTCACCGCCGAGGGGATCGAGCTCGACGGCGGTCCGCAGGTGTGGTCCTCGACCTACGTCCGCACCTGTCTGGCGGCCGGCGACGTCGAGGGCGCCGCCGAGGCGCTGGGCCGCGCCTTCACCGTCATCGGCCAGGTCGTGCGCGGCGACCAGCGCGGCCGCGAGCTCGGCTACCCCACGGCCAACGTGCCGACCCAGGGGATCGCCGCTCCCGCCGACGGGGTGTACGCCGGCTGGCTGCGCGTCCTCGACACCACCGACCCGCTCGCCGGTCAGTCGCTCCCGGTCGCGATCAGCGTCGGCACCAACCCGACCTTCGAGGGCGACCGCGAGCGCCGCGTCGAGTCGTTCGTGCTCGACCGCAGCGACCTCGACCTCTACGACCGCACCGTGGAGGTGGCCTTCGTGGCCCACATCCGCGGGATGGTCCGCTTCGACGGGGTCGAGCCGCTGCTGGAGCGGATGGCCCTCGACGTCGAGCGCACCCGCGAGCTGCTCGGCCTGGTGCCGTGACCGAGCCCGGTCCCGGGCCGGCGCACGTCCACGACGACCACTGGTTCGTCGAGCACGGCCTGCCCTGGTTCGTGCCCGAGCGCCGCGAGCGTGCCCACCGGGCGCTGCACAGCCCCCGGGTCGTCCTCGGCCTGGCGCTGGTGGCCGCGGCCAGCCTGCTGCTCGGCGGCCTGCTCGCCTGGGCGACGGGCTCGCCCAGCCTGGCCCCGGCGTCGCTGCTGACCGCGACGGGCGTGGCGGCGGTCGCCTACGCCGGCACGGCGCTGGGCGCGTGGCCGATCGCCCGCTGGGCGGTGCTGCGCACCCTGGGCAGCCTGCCGATGCTGTTCCCCCTGGTGACACGGGCGCTGCCGCTGCTGCTGCTGTTCATCACGTTCCTGTTCGTCAACGCCGAGGTGTGGCAGCTCTCGGCCACCCTCGACGGCGGCGTGCTGTGGCTGACGGTGCTGCTGTTCGCCGCCATCGGCGTGGTGTTCCTGCACACCCGGCTCGCCGAGGAGCTCGACCGCGTCGACGACGCCGCGGGCGCCCCGCAGATCCACGGCCTGGAGAAGGCCAACCTGATCCTGGTGCTGATGATCGCCCAGGCGGTCCAGGTGCTGCTGCTCGCCGTGACGGTGTTCGCGTTCTTCATGGTCTTCGGCGGCCTGGTGATGACCCACACGGTGCAGGAGGCCTGGACCCAGCAGGACGCCGTGCAGGCGCTGCCCTGGGCCGACAACCTCTCGGTCGAGCTGGTGCAGGTCTCGGTCTTCCTGGCCGCCTTCTCGGGGCTCTACTTCACCGTCTACGCCGTCACCGACGAGACCTACCGCGACCAGTTCTTCACCGAGATCAAGGCCGAGCTCGACCGGGCCGTCGAGGTCCGCGCGGCCTACCTGGCCGAGCGCTCCCGCTGACGGGACTGGTGCCGGGGCTGCTGGCGGGTGCGTCGCCGGACCGCGGGGTCGTCGCCGGTCGCCAGCGGGATCCGCAGGTCCCAGGCGCGCACGCCCCCGTCGGCCCACAAACGGGCCGCGCTCAGCCGCAAAACGCGGGTCGCGGCCAGCACCAGCACGGCGGCCAGGGGCAGCTCGACGAGCAGGGCGGTCACCACCGACCACACCCGGTCGTCGCCGTGGGCGGTCATCACGTCGAACCAGGCGTCGCAGACCAGCAGCACGCCGGTCGTGAACGACGTCAGCACCACCAGCTGGCGTCGCAGCCACCCCAGCACCGCCGTGGCGGCGAGCATCGCGACGAGCAGCAGGTCGAACCCGACCCAGGTGCGGTCCCAGTTCTGCGCGGCGTACTCCCGGGGCAGGGTGAGGGCCAGGTAGACGACCCACGGCACCAGCACCACGGCGGAGGTGACCGTCAGGGCCACCCACACGTCGCGGGTGCGGCGCAGCCAGCGCTGCGACGGCACGATCTCCTCGACCGGGCGGGCCAGCCGACGGATCAGGTCGCGCCGCTCCTCGGGGGACAGCACCGCGATCTCGGCGTCGGTGATCATGGCTCCAGTGTGAGCCACACCGCCTGGTAGGGGTCGAGCTCCACGGCGTGGTCCCAGGTCTGGCCCGAGCGGGGGCGTCGACCGGTGACCCGGTCCACGACGCGGCCCGCCACCAGCCCGACCGAGTCGAGCACCTCGCCCGGCACGTGGGCGGGCCGGGGCGTGACGTTGTAGGCGCCGAGCATCGTGCCCAGCGGGTGGCGCCGGGCGACCAGCAGCACGCCCGGGTCGCGGGGCTGCAGCACCTCGGAGGCGACCGCGGCGTGCAGGTGGGGCAGCGCCCTCCGGGCGGCCAGCAGCCGCCGCAGGTCGGCGTTGACCCCGTGCTCGTCGGGGAGGTCGCCGCCGTCGGCGGGCCACGGCATCACCGGGCGGTGCGCCCAGCGGTTGTCCTCGGCGTGCTCGGGCACCGCGTCCCAGTCGGGGTCGGTCAGCAGCCCGAGCTCGTCGCCCATCCACAGCACCGGCAGGCCGCCGTGGCCGAGCACCAGGGCGTGGACCAGGCGGATCCGGGCCGGGGCGAGGGGGTCGCCGACCTCGAGGCCGGCCAGCGAGGCCAGCGAGCCCGAGATCCGCCGGTCGCGGGTCTGCTCGTTCTCCTGGAAGACCAGGCCGCGGGCCCACGAACCCGGGAAGTCGCCGGAGTAGAAGTCCGACAGGAACGCCCGGTGGCCGTGGCCGGTCACCCCGACCGCCGCGGCGTCCGCGTCGTCGATCGCCCAGCCGATGTCGTCGTGGCAGCGGGCGTAGGTCACCCAGGCGGTGGTCGACGGCGGCGCCGGCAGCTGGCGCAGCGCGTGGGAGGCGAGCGCGACGTCCTGGCTGGCCAGCATCGACCAGACCTGCACCATCAGGCTGTTGTGGTAGGCCAGGTCGCTCACCTTGCCGTGGTGGCGGCCCCGCCCGAGGTAGGCGACGAGGTCCTGCGGGCCCACGATCGCCTCGGCCTTGAACAGCGTCGCGGGGCAGGCGATCCGGGCCACCGTGCGCAGCGCCTGGGTCAGGTCGTGCACCTCGGGCTGGTTCTGGCAGCTGGTGCCCATCCGCTTCCAGGTGAACGCGATGGCGTCCAGCCGGAACACCTCGACCCCGTGGTTGGCCAGCTCGAGGATGATGTCGGCGTACTCGCACAAGACGTCGGGGTTCGACCAGTCGACGTCCCACTGGTAGTCGTTGAACGTCGTCCAGACCCAGCCGTCGAGCTCCTCGTCGAAGCTGAAGCTCCCGGGTGCGAAGTCGGGGAACACCTCGGGCAGGGTGCGCTCGTAGGCGTCGGGCAGCTCGCGGTCCTCGAAGACCAGGAAGTAGTCGCGGTAGCGCTGCTCGCCGGCCCGCGCCCGCCGCGCCCACTCGTGCTCGCGGGCGACGTGGTTGAGCACCAGGTCGAGGCACAGGCTGATGCCCTGGCCGCGCAGCTCGGAGGTGAGGTGGCGCAGGTCCTCGACGGTGCCGAGGTCGGGGCGCACGGTGCGGTAGTCCATGACCGCGTAGCCGCCGTCGTTGGGCGCCGGTCGCGGCAGCAGCAGGGGCATCAGGTGCAGGTAGCGCACCCCCAGCCCCTGCAGGTACGCCGCCCGGTCGGCGACGCCGGCCAGGTCGCCGGCGAACCGCTCGGCGTACGCCGCGTAGCCGATCGTCTCGGGCCGCTGGAACCAGTCGGGCGCCAGCTGGCGCCGGAGGTCGAGCGCGTGCAGGTCGTCCGAGCGCGCCGCGAAGGCCTGCGCCGCGAGCCCCAGGAGCCGGTCGCGGACGGCGGCCGGGTCGGCGTACAGCGGCGCCAGGGCGGCCTCGAGGTCGGGCAGCCAGCGCTCCACGCGCGCGGCGAACACCTCGCGGCGGTGGGCGGGCAGGCCGGCCAGGACGTCGAGGACGGGGGCGACGGGATCGGGCACGGGAGGAGTATGCCCGGCCGTCCGGGACCCCGGACCGGGCGTCACGAGGCCGCGGCGACCGTCACCGGGACGCCGTTGAGCGCGGCGTTGCCCGAGACGTCGAGGCGCTCGGGATCGGTGAGGTCGTTGACCGACACCCCGGCCAGCTTGGAGGCCGAGGCGAGCAGGACGCCGTCGACCTGGTGGCCGTAGCCGTGGGGCAGCGAGACCACGCCGGGCATGACGTCGTCGGTGGCGACGACCTCGGTGGTGACCGCGCCGACGCGGGAGGCGATGCGGACCAGGTCGCCGTCGGACAGGCCGCGGGCGGCGAGGTCGTCGGGGTGCATCAGCAGCTGGTGGCGGGCCTTGCCCCGGGTGAGCCGGGGCGTGTTGTGCATCCAGGAGTTGTTGGTGCGTTGGTGCCGGCGCCCCACGAGCAGCAGCTCGTCGTCGCCGGTGGCCGTGTCGGCGAGCCACGCGCGCAGCCGGTCGAGGTCGGCCAGGACCAGGTCGGGCGCGAGGTGCACGAGCTTGTCGCGGGTCTGCAGCCGTCCGGGCAGCACCGGTCGCAGCGGGCCGAGGTCGACCCCCTCGGGGTGGGCCCGCAGCGCGCGCAGGGTGGTGCGGCGACCGGCGAGGAGGAGCAGCTCGACCAGCCGGGTGGGGCTGGTGGAGAGCACGGCCCGGTCGGAGAGCCCCGCGACCAGACGCGAGGCCCGCCGGCGCAGGCCGCCGCTGGAGGGCGCCGCGCGACGGGCGGCGACGCGCAGCGCGAGGTCGCGGAAGATCTCCCAGTCGTGGCGGGCGCCCTCCGGCTTGGGCAGCACCGCGGGGGAGAAGCGGGCGGTGTTGCGCACCGCGAGGGCGTGGAAGACGAGGTCGTAGTGGTCGCGCTCCAGCGCCGAGGTGGGCGGCAGCACCACGTGGGCGTGGCGGGTGGTCTCGTTGAGGTAGATGTCGATGGCGACCACGTGCTCGAGCCCGGCGACCGCCTCGCCCAGGCCCCGGCCGTCGGGGGTCGAGAGCACCGGGTTGCCGGCCACGGTGAGCAGCGCCCGCACCTGGCCCTCGCCCGGGGTCGTGATCTCCTCGCGCAGCGCGCTGACGGGCAGCTCGCCGGAGAACTCCGGCAGGCCCCGCACGCGGCTGCGCCACGCGCCGAGGTGACCCCGGCCGACGAGGCCGCGGGCGACCAGGTCGATCGCGGGCTCGGTGAACATCACGCCGCCCTCGCGGTCGAGGTTGCCGGTGAGCACGTTGAGCAGGTGCACGGCCCACTGCGCGAGCGAGCCGAACCCCTGGGTCGAGAGCCCCATCCGGCCGTACACCGCGGCCCGCTCGGCGGCGGCGAGCTCGCGCGCCAGCCGACGGATCTCCTCGGCGTCGAGGCCCGAGGCGGCGGCGGCCACCTCCGGGGTGAGGTCGGCGACGGCGAGCCGCACCGCCTCCAGCCCCCGGACGTACGCCGGCGGCGTGGCCAGGCCCTCGGCCAGCACGACGTGGACCATGGCCAGCAGCACGGCCGCGTCGGAGCCCGGCCGCACGAAGTGGTGCTCGTCGGCCACCTTGGCGGTCTCGGTGCGCCGCGGGTCGAGCACCACCATCCGGCCGCCCCGGGCCCTGAGCTCGCGCACCCGGCCCGGGAAGTCCGGCACCGTCATCAGGGAGCCGTTGGAGGCCATCGGGTTGGCCCCGAGGACGAGGAAGAAGTCGGTGCGGTCCAGGTCGGGGACCGGGATGAGCAGCTGGTGGCCGTAGAGCTGCCAGGCCAGCAGCTGCGCGGGGAGCTGGTCGACCGAGGTGGCGCTGAAGGTGTTGTGGCTGCGCAGCGTCTTGGCCAGCCGGGTGCCGTGGGTCATCGCCCCCAGCGAGTGGACGTTGGGGTTGCCGAGGTAGACCGCGACGGCGTCGCGCCCGTGCTCCTGCTGCACCCGCACCAGCCCGTCGGCGGCGAGGTCGAGGGCCTCGTCCCAGGAGATCTCCTCCCAGGTGGCGTCGGGGCCCTCGCCGACGCGGCGCACCGGCCTGGTCAGCCGGTCCGGGTCGGCCTGGACGTCGGCGATCGCCACGCCCTTGGGGCAGACGTGGCCCCGCGAGAGCGGGTCGTCGGGGTTGCCGCGCACGCCGGTGACGCGGGGGCCGTCCGGGTGCCGCTCGACGGTGAGGACGAGGCCGCAGATGGCCTCGCACAGGTTGCAGGCCGTGAGCACCGTCTCGGTCGTCATGGCGGCATCCTCGCACGCAGCGGGGACTGCCGCCGGGGCCCGCGAGGTGCCAGGGTGGGCGCACCTGCTCACCGCCGGAAGGACCCCGATGACCACCGATGTGACCGCGCTCTACCGCGACGCCCGCGACCGGCTGCTGGCCTGGAACGGCGACCACGAGGCGGCCGTCGCGCAGTTCCGCTACCCCGAGGTCACCGGCACCTTCAACTGGGTCTGCGACTGGTTCGACGTCGTCGCCGAGGGCAACGACCGGCCCGGGCTGGTCGTGGTCGCGGAGGACGGCTCCAGCACCTCGCACAGCTTCGCCGAGCTCCACGACCGGTCGCTGCGGGTGGCCGCGTGGCTGCACGACCTCGGCGTGCGCCGGGGCGACTCGGTGATCGTGATGCTCGGCAACCGGGTCGAGCTGTGGGAGTCGATGCTGGCCGTGATGCGGCTCGGCGCGGTCGTGATGCCGACGACCACCGCGGTCGGTCCGGCCGACCTGACCGACCGGATCGCGCGCGGGGCGGTGCGCCACGTCGTCGTGGACGCGGCCGCCGTCGGGAAGCTCGACGGCGTCGCGGGCGACTGGACCCGGATCGCCGTGGGCGAGGCCGAGGGCTGGCACCGCTTCTCCGACGGGTACGCCGCGGCGCCGAGCGAGCTGGGCCACCCCGGCACCCAGGCCCAGGACCGGCTGCTCCTCTACTTCACCTCGGGGACGACCTCGCGGCCCAAGCTGGTCGAGCACACCCAGGTCTCCTACCCCGTGGGCCACCTGTCGACGGCGTACTGGCTGGGGCTGCGTCCCGGCGACGTCCACCTCAACATCTCCTCCGCCGGCTGGGCCAAGCACGCGTGGTCCTGCTTCTTCGCGCCGTGGATCGCCGAGGCGACGATCGTGGTCCTCGACTACGCGCGCTTCGAGCCGACCTCGCTGCTGGCGCGGCTGCGCGAGCACGGCGTCACCACCTTCTGCGCGCCGCCGACGGTGTGGCGGATGCTCATCAAGAGCGACCTGGCCGGCGGGCCGGGGGCGCTGCGCGAGCTGATCGGCGCCGGCGAGCCGCTCAACCCCGAGGTGATCGCCCAGGTGCAGCAGCAGTGGGGGATGACGCTGCGCGACGGCTACGGCCAGACCGAGATGACCGCCGCGGTCGGCAACACCCCCGGCTCGGTGGTCAAGCCGGGCTCGATGGGACGTCCGCTGCCGGGCGTGCCGGTCGTGCTGGTCGACCCGCTGTCGGGCGCGCCCGTCGAGGGCGCGGGGGAGGGCGAGATCTGCCTGGACCTGCGCGCGGGGCACCCGCTGCCGCTGATGACGGGCTACCAGGGCGACCCCGAGCGCGACGCCGAGGCCATGGCCGGCGGTTTCTACCACACCGGCGACCTCGCGAGCCGCGACGAGGACGGCTACATCACCTACGTCGGCCGCACCGACGACGTCTTCAAGGCCAGCGACTACAAGGTCAGCCCCTTCGAGCTGGAGTCGGTGCTGATCGAGCACCCCGCGGTGGCCGAGGCGGCCGTGGTCCCCGCCCCCGACGCGGTGCGGCTCGCCGTCCCCAAGGCCTACGTCGCCCTCGCCGCCGGCCACGAGCCCACCCGCGAGACCGCGCTGTCGATCCTGCGGCACGCGCGCGACCAGCTCCCGCCGTACCTGCGGGTGCGCCGCCTGGAGTTCGCCGAGTTGCCCAAGACCATCTCGGGCAAGATCCGCCGCGTCGAGCTGCGCGGGCTCGAGGAGGACGCCGTCGCGGAGGCGGTCGGCCGCCCCGCCGAGTGGCGCTACGAGGACTTCGAGGAGCTGCGCGCCGCGCGCTGACGGCCCCGACGACGCACGATTTCGGCCCGCCCGAGGCCCGCTGCTAGCATGGAGCGGTTGTCCGGGCACGTCGTCAGCGACGTGGTCACCCGGGCAGCACCCGCCGTAGAACGGCCGCGGAACAAGAGTGCCCGGGTGAACAGGCCCCGGCGCGCCGCGCAACGAGCAGAGAGGCAGTCAGACGTGTCCATCGGCACCGACGCAGAGACCAAGAAGAAGATCATCGCCGAGTACGCCACGGTCGAGGGCGACACCGGTTCCCCCGAGGTGCAGGTCGCGCTGCTGACGCACCGCATCTCGCACCTCACCGAGCACCTGAAGAAGCACAAGCACGACCACCACAGCCGTCGTGGCCTGCTGCTGCTCGTCGGCCAGCGCCGTCGCCTCCTGAACTACATGGAGAAGAGCGACATCGAGCGCTACCGCTCGATCATCGCGCGCCTCGGCCTGCGACGCTGAACCACCGGACGGCTCACCCTGCGGGGTGAGCCGTTCGTGCTAGAACACAACTGCACACCCGATTCCCACCTCAGGAGTGGTCCGCGAGCCTTCGGGCCCGGTCCTCGGTAGTAGGGATTGGTGTCCTCCTCCACGAGGACCGGCGCGTCGGTCACGGACCGCGCCGCCGCCGGCACCAGTCCCTTCGATCGAAGATCGGCCCACCACGCGGCCCGCGGATCGCTTCGCGAACGAAAGCGACAACCCTTTTGTCTGACACCACCACCGGGACCGACGTCTACGCCGTCGAGACCGTCATCGACAACGGCAAGCACGGTCAGCGCACCGTCAAGTTCGAGACCGGCTTCCTGGCCCGCCAGGCCGCCGGCGCCGTCACGGCCTACCTCGACGACGACACGATGCTGCTCTCGGCCACCACGGCCGGCAAGCACCCCAAGGACCACTTCGACTTCTTCCCCCTGACGATCGACGTCGAGGAGCGGATGTACGCCGTGGGCCAGATCCCCGGCTCGTTCTTCCGCAGCGAGGGTCGCCCGGGCGAGGACGCGATCCTCACCTGCCGCCTCATCGACCGGCCGCTGCGCCCCACCTTCAAGAAGGGCCTGCGCAACGAGGTCCAGGTCGTCATCACCGTGATGGCGCTCGACCCCAACCAGCCCTACGACGTGCTCGCGATCAACGCCGCGTCCGCCTCCACCCAGCTCTCCGGCCTGCCGTTCTCCGGCCCGGTCGGCGGCACCCGCGTGGCCCTCATCGACGACCAGTGGGTCGCCTTCCCGACGCACGCGCAGCTCGAGGAGGCCACCTTCGACATGGTCGTCGCGGGCCGCGTCACCGAGACCGGCGACGTCGCCATCATGATGGTCGAGGCCGAGGCCACCGAGCAGACCTGGGAGCTCGTCCAGTCGGGCAAGCAGGCCCCCACCGAGGAGGTCGTCGCGACCGGTCTGGACGCCGCGAAGCCCTTCATCAAGCAGCTGTGCGAGGCCCAGGCCGAGCTGGCCAAGCAGGCCGCCAAGCCGGTCCAGGACTTCCCGATCTTCCTGGACTACGAGGACGACGTCTACGCCGCCGTCGAGGCCGCCGCCAAGGACGACACCGCCGCGGCGCTGACCATCGCCGGCAAGCTGGAGCGCGAGGAGCGCCTCGACGACGTCAAGGCCGCCCTGCTCGAGAAGGTCGCCGGCCAGTTCGAGGGTCGCGAGAAGGAGGTCGGCGCGGCCTACCGCTCGCTGACCAAGTCCCTGGTGCGCGAGCGCGTGCTGCGCGACAAGGTCCGCATGGACGGTCGCGGCCTCACCGACATCCGCACCCTCTCGGCCGAGGTCGAGGTCATCCCGCGGGTGCACGGCTCGGCGCTGTTCGAGCGCGGCGAGACCCAGATCCTGGGTGTCACCACGCTCAACATGCTCAAGATGGAGCAGCAGCTCGACACGCTGTCCCCGGAGAAGCACCGCCGCTACATGCACAAGTACGTCTTCCCGCCCTTCTCCACGGGCGAGACCGGCCGCGTGGGCTCGCCCAAGCGCCGCGAGGTCGGCCACGGCGCGCTCGCGCGCCGCGCCCTGCTGCCCGTGCTGCCCACCCGCGAGGAGTTCCCCTACGCGATCCGCCAGCTCTCCGAGGCCATGGGCTCCAACGGCTCCACCTCGATGGGCTCGGTCTGCGCCTCGACCCTGTCGCTGCTGCAGGCGGGCGTGCCGCTGAAGGCCCCCGTCGCCGGCATCGCGATGGGTCTCATCTCCGGCCAGGTCGACGGCAAGGACGAGTACGTCGCCCTCACCGACATCCTGGGCGCCGAGGACGCGTTCGGCGACATGGACTTCAAGGTCGCCGGCACCAAGCAGTTCGTCACCGCGCTGCAGCTCGACACCAAGCTCGACGGCATCCCCGCCGAGGTCCTGGCCGCGGCCCTGACCCAGGCCCGCGACGCCCGCCTGGCCATCCTCGAGGTGATGGCCGAGGCCATCGACGCCCCCGAGGAGATGTCGGTCCACGCGCCGCGCATCATCACCGTCCGCATCCCCGTGGACAAGATCGGTGAGGTCATCGGCCCCAAGGGCAAGGTCATCAACCAGATCCAGGACGACACCGGTGCGTCGCTGTCCATCGAGGACGACGGCACGATCTACATCGGTGCCACCAACGGCGAGGCCGCCGAGGCCGCCCGCCAGGCGGTCAACGCGATCGCCAACCCGACGATGCCCGAGGTCGGCGAGCGCTACCTCGGCACCGTGGTGAAGACGACCAACTTCGGCGCCTTCATCTCGCTGCTGCCCGGCAAGGACGGCCTGCTGCACATCAGCAAGCTGCGCGCGCTGGCCGGTGGCAAGCGGGTCGACAACGTCGAGGACGTCGTCTCCGTGGGCCAGAAGATCCAGGTCCAGATCGCCGAGATCGACGACCGCGGCAAGCTGTCGCTGGCGCCCGTGGTCGAGGAGACCACCGAGGGCTCCACCGACGGTTCGGACGCCGAGTCCGAGTGACGTCCCAGGCGACGCCGGCGGGCGACCTGCCCGCCGGCGTGCGCCGGACCGTCCTGCCGGGCGGCCTGCGCGTGGTGACCGAGCACGTGCCGGGCGTCCGCTCGGCGGCGGTCGGCGTCTTCGTGCAGGTCGGCTCGCGCGACGAGGCCCCGCAGCTCAGCGGCGCCTCCCACTTCCTCGAGCACCTGCTCTTCAAGGGCACCCCGACCCGCACCGCGATGGAGATCTCCACCGCGTTCGACGAGGTCGGCGGCGAGTTCAACGCCTACACGGCCCGCGAGTACACCTGCTACCACGCCCGCGTCCTCGACGAGGACCTGCCGATGGCGCTCGACACCCTCGGCGACATGCTCACCTCCTCGCTCATCACCCCCGACGACGTCGAGGCCGAGCGCGAGGTGATCCTCGACGAGATCGCCATGCACGACGACGACCCCGACGACGTCGTCCACAACCTCTTCGCCGCGACCGCGTGGGCCGGCACCCCGCTGGCCCGCCCGATCGCCGGCACCGCGGAGTCGATCCGCGCGCTCACCCGGGCCCAGGTCAACGGCTACTACCGCCGCCGCTACCGCGCCGGGACGACCGTCGTGGCCGTGGCCGGCAACGTCGACCACGACGACGTGGTCGACTGCGTCGCCACCGCGTTCGCCGGCTCGGGCTTCCTCGCGCGCGACGCGGTCCCGCAGGGCCCCCGCCTGGCGGAGCGGCCCCGGCCGCTGCGCCGCGGCGAGGTCGTCACCTCGCGGCCCTTCGAGCAGGTCAACGTGGTGCTCGGGGTCCAGGGCCTGACCCGGTCGGACCCCCGCCGGCTGCTGCTCAGCGTGCTCAACGCCGGCCTCGGCGGCGGCTCGAGCTCGCGGCTGTTCCAGGAGGTGCGCGAGCGCCGCGGCCTGGCGTACTCCGTCTACTCCTTCGGCCTCGGCTACTCCGACGCCGGCATGGTGGGCGTCGCCGCCGGCTCCCTGCCGAGCAAGGCCGACGAGCTGCTGCGCGTGGTGCGCGCCGAGCTGGCCAAGGTCGCCGAGCACGGCCTCGACGACGACGAGGTCGAGCGCGGCAAGGGCCAGGCCCGGGGCGGGCTGGTGCTGTCCCTGGAGGACACCGGGTCGCGGATGACCCGGCTGGGCGAGGCCGAGCTGTTCCAGCGCCGGCTGCGCTCGGTCGACGAGGTGCTGACCCGCATCGACGAGATCACCGCCGCCGACGTCCGCGCGCTGGCGCGCGAGGTGTTCCGCCGCCCGCAGACGCTGGCCACCGTCGGCCCCGCCTGAGCCACTAGCCTCGTGCCCGTGACTCCTGGGAGCGGCATCAAGGTGGGCGTGCTCGGCGCGCTGGGCAAGGTCGGCCGCGAGGTCTGCGCGGCGGTCGAGGAGGCCGACGACCTCGAGCTCGTCGCCCGCGTCGACGCCGGCGACGACCTCGCGGCGCTGGTGGAGGCCGGGGCGCAGGCCGTCGTCGACTTCACCCACCCCGACGTGGTGATGGACAACCTGGCCTTCTGCGTCGAGCACGGCATCCACGCCGTCGTCGGCACCACCGGCTTCGACGACGAGCGGCTCCAGCGGCTCGAGGGCTGGCTGCGCGACGGCCCCGCCGGCACGGGCGTGCTGGTCGCCCCCAACTTCTCGGTCGGAGCAGTGCTGATGATGCGCTTCGCGGTCGAGGCGGCCCGGTTCTACGAGTCGGTCGAGGTGGTCGAGCTGCACCACCCGGACAAGGCCGACGCGCCGTCCGGCACCGCCCGGCGCACCGCCCAGCTGATCGCCGCCGCGCGCCGCGAGGCGGGCCTCGGCGCCCCGCCCGACGCCACCAGCACCTCGCTGGACGGCGCCCGCGGTGCCGACGTCGACGGCGTGCGCGTCCACGGGCTGCGCATCCGCGGCATGGTCGCCCACCAGGAGGTCGTGCTCGGAGGGGTGGGGGAGACCCTCACCATCCGCCACGACTCGATGGACCGCGTCTCGTTCACCCCCGGCGTGCTGCTGGGGCTGCGGCGCATCGCCGAGCACCCCGGCCTCACCGTCGGCCTGGAGCCCTTCCTCGACCTCTGAGGTGTGACTGCACGAACATGCAAAGCACCATCATGTAGCAACCCAGACGGTGCCAACTGGCCCGCGGACGGGCACGCTTGAGGAACCGGGAGCCACCTCCCGCACCTCTCCTCCTCTCGCGAATCGAGTCCGTGCATGCGCAGCAGCACCACGTTCCTGTCGGTCGCCGCGATGGCCCTCACGGCCGCCGCGGTGGCCGGCCCCCAGGCCCAGGCGGCCCCCACCGGCCAGGCCGCCGCGGCCGCTCCGTCCGGCACCCGTGTCGAGCGGGCCGAGGCCCTGGTCAAGGCCCACCCGGCCGCGACCCGCTTCGGCGCCCAGCAGTCCCTGCAGCCCGTCGCCAGCCTGGTGGACCCCGACGGCACCAGCCACGTGCGCTTCGAGCGGACCTACGCCGGCCTCCCCGTGGTCGGCGGCGACCTCGTCGTGCACCAGAGCGGTGCCGGGGCCTGGAAGGGCTCGAGCCAGACCCTCGACGACGACCTGTCGCTGGCCACGGCCCCCACGGTCACCAAGGCCGCGGCCGTGACGAAGGCGCTGGCCCCCAGCGTGACGACGCGGTCGATCCGCGGCCAGGAGGCCCAGGGCGGCACCCTGGTCGTCGATGCCCGGGGCGCCTCGCCGCGGCTCGCGTGGAAGGTGCTCAGCGGCGGCACCCAGGCCGACGGCACCCCCAGCCGGCTCGCGACGTACGTCGACGCGAGGACCGGCAAGGTGCTGCGCGCCGAGCAGGAGATCGTCAACATCGACGGCACCGGCAACACGCTCTACAGCGGCACCGTGCCGCTGAGCGTCACGCAGTCGGGCTCGACGTACCAGCTGAAGAACGCCGGCATCCGCGGCAACACCTACACCACGGACTTCGCCAACGGCACCGACTCCTACACCTGCCAGGTCTTCGGCACGAACTGCAAGGCCGGCACCGTCATCACGAGCAGCACGACGACCTTCGGCAACGGCCTCAGCAGCAACCGCGCCACCGCCGGCGCCGACGCGCAGTACGGCAGCAACGAGACCTGGGACTACTTCCAGCAGGTGCACGGACGCAACGGCATCTTCGGCACCGGCAAGGGGTCCTTCAACCGGGTCCACTACGGCAAGAACTACGTCAACGCCTTCTGGGACGGCACCAAGATGACGTACGGCGACGGCGACGGCGTCAACTACGGCCCGCTGGTCTCCCTCGACGTGGCCGGGCACGAGATGAGCCACGGCGTCACGGAGAACAGCGCCAACCTCACCTACTCCGGGGAGTCGGGCGGCCTCAACGAGGCCACCTCGGACATCTTCGGCACCCTGGTGGAGTTCTACGCCGCCAATGCAGGCGACCCCGGCGACTACCTCATCGGCGAGGAGTTCGACCTCAAGAACCACGTCGGCCTGCGCCGCATGGACAACCCGGCCTCCGACGGCAGCTCGCTCAACTGCTACTCCGCCACGGCCGGCTCCGCCGACGTCCACTACTCCTCGGGCATCGGCAACCACTTCTTCTACCTGCTGGCCGAGGGCTCGGGCGCCAAGACGATCGGTGGCACCGCGCACAGCTCGCCGACCTGCAACGGCTCCAGCGTCACCGGCATCGGCCGCGACGCCGCCGGCAAGATCTGGTACCGCGCGCTCACGACCTACATGACCTCCGGCACCAACTACGCCGGGGCCCGCACCGCCACGCTGAACGCCGCTCGTGACCTCTACGGCTCGGGCAGCACCCAGTTCAACACGGTGGCCAGCGCCTGGAGCGCGGTCAACGTGTCCTGACCTCCTCCCCCCAGGAAGGTCAGGATCCCCCGGACGGGGGGCCCGTGCTGGGCACACGGGCCCCTCGTCCACCCCCTCCGACGTCGTCCCCACCCCTCCACCCCTCCTCCGGGGGCGACGCCACACCACGACCGCCGGGCGGTCCGGGTCCCCGTCTCGGGGGTGACCCGGCCCCCGGCGGTCGAGTGCGTCCCGGGTGCGGTCGCGGTGTGTCGGGCGCTGCCGGTCGACGGCGGGTCGTGGCTCAGTCGCTGAAGGCGGTGTGCAGCCGGACCTGGTTGACGGTGACGGCACCGTCGCCGAGCAGGTCGAGCGTGCGGTGGGCCCCGTCGGGTCCCCAGCCGGCGCCGGTGAGGAAGGCGCGCAGCGCGTCGTCGGTCGAGGCCAGCCAGCTGACGCCGCGGCGGAACCGGTCGGCGACCAGGGTGTCCGCGGCCGCCATCAGCAGCCGGGAGCCGTGACCGGCGCCGCGGCGGTGGGGGTCGACCGTCAGGTCGGTCAGCTCGCCGACCGCGACCGGGTCGCAGTCGGGGTCGGTCGCCGGCCCGGTCAGCACGAAGCCCGTGACGGTGTTGCGCTCGAGCCCCACCAGCACCCGCTGGCGGGCGTCCTGCGGCCGGGCGAGGCGCTCGCGCCACCCGACGGCCAGCTGCTCGGGGTCGAGCTGGTCGAGCAGCTCGGCGGGCAGCAGGTCGGCGTACGACGCGCGCCAGGCCCGCACCTGGACCGCGGCGATCGCGGGGGCGTCGTCGGCCCAGGCCACCCGGGCGGACACGTCGGCGCTGGTCATGCCGCCATCCAAGCACCGCCACGGGGAGCGGCCCCACCGCGGGTAGGTTGGGCGCATGCAGGCCTACCTGGACCTCCTCCGCCACGTCCTGGACCACGGGGTCGAGAAGTCCGACCGCACCGGCACCGGCACCCGCAGCGTCTTCGGCCACCAGCTGCGCTTCGACCTGACCCAGGGCTTCCCCCTGGTGACGACCAAGAAGGTGCACACCCGCTCGGTCTTCGGCGAGCTGCTGTGGTTCCTGCGCGGCGACACCAACGTGCGGTGGCTCCAGGAGCGCGGCATCACCATCTGGGACGAGTGGGCCGACGACCTCGGCGACCTCGGGCCGGTCTACGGCTACCAGTGGCGCTCCTGGCCCACGCCCGACGGCCGCCACGTCGACCAGGTCGCCCAGGTGGTCGAGCAGATCCGCACCAACCCGGACTCGCGCCGCCACCTGGTCTCGGCGTGGAACGTCGCCGACGTCCCCGCGATGGCGCTGGCGCCGTGCCACGCGCTGTTCCAGTTCTACGTCGCGCCGTCCGCGCCGGGGGAGACCCGGGGCCGGCTCAGCTGCCAGCTCTACCAGCGCTCGGCCGACGTCTTCCTGGGCGTGCCCTTCAACATCGCCTCCTACGCCCTGCTCACCCACATGGTGGCGCAGGTGACCGACCTGGAGGTCGGTGACTTCGTGCACACCTTCGGCGACGCCCACCTCTACCTCAACCACCTCGAGCAGGCCGAGCGGCAGCTCGGGCGCAACCCCCGGCCGCTGCCGACGCTGCGGCTCGACCCCTCGGTGCGCGCGCTCGACGAGTTCGACCTCGACCACATCGTGCTGGAGGGCTACGACCCCCACCCCGGCATCAAGGCCCCCATTGCCGTCTGAGGCGTCCACCCCCGAGCCGTCGGGACGCGTCGTCCAGGTGGCCGCCGTGGCGACCGACGGCACCATCGGCGACGGCCCGGACATCCCCTGGCACGTCCCGGGGGAGCAGGCGTTCTTCAAGCAGCTCACCCTGGGCCACACCCTGCTGATGGGGCGCACCACCTTCGCCTCGATCGGGCGGCCGCTGCCGGGCCGGACCACCGTCGTGCTCACCCGCGACCCCGCCTGGAGCCACCCCGGCGTCGAGGTCGCCCACGACGTCGCGACCGGCCTGGCGCTCGCGCGCTCGCTGCCGGGCGAGGTGATGGTGGCCGGCGGCGCGCAGGTGTACGCCGCGCTGATGCCCCACGCCACGGAGCAGGTGCTCACCCACGTCCACCTCGAGCCCGGCGGCGACGTCCGCTACCCGGCGTACGCCGAGCAGGAGTGGCGCGAGGTGCGTCGCGAGGAGCACGAGCTGTTCCACCGGGTCTGGCTGCAGCGCGTCCGCCCCGCCGGGGGCTGACTAGGGTCGGGTCATGGACCTGCGCATCTTCACCGAGCCCCAGCAGGGCGCGACCTACGACCAGCAGCTGCGGGTGGCCCGCGCGGCCGAGGACCTCGGCTTCGGGGCGTTCTTCCGCTCCGACCACTACCTCGCGATGGGCGGCGACGGCCTGCCCGGGCCCACCGACGCCTGGGTGACGCTGGCCGGGCTGGCCCGCGAGACCAGCACCATCCGCCTGGGCACCCTCGTCACCTCGGCCACCTTCCGGCTGCCCGGCCCGCTGGCGATCGCCGTGGCCCAGGTCGACCAGATGTCCGGTGGCCGGGTCGAGCTCGGCCTCGGCGCGGGCTGGTTCGAGGCCGAGCACGCGGCGTACGGCATCCCGTTCCCGAGCACCGGCGAGCGCTTCGACCGGCTCGAGGAGCAGCTGGCGGTCGTGACCGGGCTGTGGGAGACCCCGGAGGGGGAGCGGTTCAGCCAAGCCGGCACCCACTACCCGGTCGCGGACTCGCCCGCCCTGCCCAAGCCGGTGCAGCGCCCGCGCCCGCCCGTGGTGGTGGGCGGCGTCGGCAAGCGCCGCACCCCCGCGCTCGCCGCGCGGTACGCCGACGAGTTCAACCTGCCCTTCGCCTCCGAGGAGGTCACCCGCGCCCAGATCGGCCGCGTCCAGGACGCCTGCCGGGAGATCGGGCGCGACCCCGGCGAGCTGGTGTGGTCGACCGCCCTGACCGTGGCGTGCGGCCGCGACGACGCCGAGGTCGCGCGGCGCGCGTCCAACGCCGGGCGCGACGTCGAGGAGCTGCGCGCCAACGGGCTCGCGGGCAGCCCCGACGAGGTGGCCGAGAAGCTCGACGGCTTCGCCGCGCTCGGCGTCAGCCGGGTCTACCTGCAGGTCCTCGACCTCGACGACCTCGACCACCTCGAGCTGCTGGCCGGGCTCGTGGGCCGCGGCTGAGCCCCGCCGGCGACCCGTCCGCCGGGCTCAGCCCAGCGGACGGCCGTCGGCGTCGGGCACCTTGCGCAGCAGGATGAGGATGAAGTCGATCAGTGACCAGATGCCGCAGCCACCCAGGGTGACGAGCTTGAGGATGCCCAGGCCGGTCTGGCCGAGGTAGAAGCGGTCGACGCCGAAGCCGCCGAGGAAGGCCGAGAGCAGCACCGTGGTGAGCCACTCGCGCGAGGAGAACAGCCCCGGCAGCTGCTTGGCCGGGAACCAGCCGCCGCCGGAGTTCTCGCGCAGCGACGCGTCGGCCTTGAGCTGGCCGGCGAGCGCCATCTGCTGGAGCTGCCCGAAGCCGTAGGGGCCGTACTCCTGGCCGAGGTGGGCGAGCATGAAGCTGCCCTGCACGGCCGGCTGGCCGTACCCCTGTCCGTACCCCTGTCCGTGCCTCGCGCCGTACCCCTGGCCGTCGTCATGCGTCATGCCCCGAATATATGGCGCTCGCCCGGACGACGCCGGTGACCCGCGCCGGGGCGGGCGGGCGATAGCCTGGGGAGCATGAGCCTGCCTGCTGCGCCCTTCGGCCGCGTGCTGACCGCCATGGTCACGCCGTTCGACGCCGAGGGTGGCGTCGACCTCGACGCAGCGGTGGCGGTCGCGGGCTACCTCGCCGACCACGGCCACGACGGCGTGGTCATCTCCGGCACGACGGGCGAGTCGCCCACGACCTCGGTCGCCGAGGACGGCGAGCTGCTGCGCGCCGTCAGCTCGGCGGTCGGCGACCGCCTCCAGGTCGTCGCGGGCGTCGGCACCAACTCCACGGCCCACAGCCTCGAGCTGACCGAGCAGGCGACCAAGCTCGGCGCGGCCGGCGTCATGGTCGTGACGCCCTACTACTCCAAGCCCAGCCAGCTCGGCGTGCTCGCGCACTTCGACGCGGTCGCCGCCGCCACCGACCTGCCGGTGATGCTCTACGACGTCCCCGGACGCACCGGCACCCGCGTCTCGTGGGAGACCTACGCCCGTGCCGCCGAGCGGTCCAACGTGGTCGCGGTCAAGGAGGCGGTGGGCGACTTCGCCCAGGGCGTCCGGCTGGTCCGCGACCTGGGCCTGGCGCTCTACTCCGGCGACGACGTCGCCAACCTGGCCTGGCTGGCGCACGGCGCCGCCGGCGTGATCTCCGTGGTCGGCCACGCCTCCGGTGACGCCCACGCGGCGATGGTCGCGGCCGTCGACGCCGGCGACCTCGTGCGCGCCCAGGAGATCTACCACTCGCTGCTGCCGGCGATCGACGCCGTCATGGGCGCACCCAACTACGGCGCGACGACCGCCAAGGCTGCCCTGCAGCTGCTCGGCGTCCTCGACAACCGCCGCGTGCGCCTGCCCCTGCTCGAGCTCGACGACGTCGAGCTCGACACCCTGCGGGCCGGCCTCGCCGCCGCCCACCTGATCTAGAGGAGACCCGTGAGCCACCCCCACCCCGAGCTGTCCGCCCCACCGCCGCTGCCCTCGGGCGGCCTGAGGGTGGTCCCCCTCGGCGGCCTGGGCGAGGTCGGTCGCAACATGACGGTCTTCGAGTTCGAGGGCCGGCTGCTGATCGTCGACTGCGGCGTGCTGTTCCCCGAGGAGAACCACCCGGGCGTCGACCTGATCCTGCCCGACTTCGACTTCATCCGGGACCGCCTCGACACCGTCGAGGCCCTCGTGCTGACCCACGGCCACGAGGACCACATCGGCGCCGTCCCCTACCTGCTGCGCGAGCGCGAGGACATCCCGCTCGTCGGGTCCAACCTCACCCTGGCCCTGCTCGGCTCCAAGCTGCGCGAGCACCGGCTGCGCAGCACGGTCAAGGCGATCGTGGCCGAGGGCGACCGGATCAGCTTCGGCCCGTTCGACCTGGAGTTCGTCGCGGTCAACCACTCCATCCCCGACGCCCTGGCGGTCGCGATCCGCACCCCGGCCGGCACGGTGCTGCACACGGGCGACTTCAAGATGGACCAGCTGCCCCTCGACGGCCGGATCACCGACCTGCGGGCCTTCGCGCGGCTGGGGGAGGAGGGCGTCGACCTGTTCCTCACCGACTCCACCAACGCCGAGGTGCCCGGCTTCACGACGTCGGAGAAGGAGATCTCCCCGGTCCTGGACCGCGTCTTCGCCACCAGCAAGCAGCGCATCATCGTGGCCTGCTTCGCCTCCCACGTGCACCGCGTGCAGCAGGTGATGGACGCCGCGGCCGCCCACGGCCGCAAGGTGGCCTACGTCGGCCGCTCGATGGTGCGCAACATGGCGATCGCCCGCGACCTCGGCTACCTCACCGTGCCGCCCGACATCCTGGTCGACGCCAAGGCGCTGGCCGACATGCCGGCCGAGAAGGTCGTGCTGATCTCGACGGGGTCGCAGGGCGAGCCGCTCTCGGCGCTGAGCCGGATCGCGCAGCGCAACCACAACTTCGTCCACATCGAGGAGGGCGACACCGTCGTGCTCGCCTCCTCGCTCATCCCCGGCAACGAGAACGCCGTCTACCGCGTCATCAACGGCCTCGCCCGCTGGGGCGCCAACGTGGTGCACAAGGGCAACGCCCTGGTCCACGTCAGCGGCCACGCCAGCGCCGGCGAGCTGCTCTACTGCTACAACATCGTGCGCCCGCGCAACGTGCTGCCGGTGCACGGCGAGATGCGCCACATGCTGGCCAACGCCGCCCTGGCCCGCGAGACCGGCGTGCCGGCCGAGCGCGTGGTCATCGCCGAGGACGGCGTGGTCGTCGACCTCGTCGACGGCCTGGCCACGGTCACCGGCAAGGTCGACTGCGGCTACGTGTTCGTCGACGGCAGCTCGGTCGGCGACATCACCGAGAGCTCGCTCAAGGACCGGCGCATCCTCGGCGAGGAGGGCTTCATCTCCGTCATCGTCGTGGTCGACTCCCAGAGCGGCAAGGTCGTCAGCGGGCCGGAGATCCACGCCCGCGGCTTCGCCGAGGACGGCACCACCTTCGACGCCATCAAGGGCCCGATCGTGGACGCCATCGACAAGGCCGTCCGCGAGGGCGTCGACGACACCTACCAGATCCAGCAGACCATCCGCCGCGTGGTCGGGCGCTGGGTCAGCGGGACCCACCGGCGCCGGCCGATGATCGTCCCCGTGGTGCTGGAGGCCTAGAGCGTGGGTCGCCCCGTGGATGGCCCCCGTGCACCATGTGGTGACCCGCCCTGGGGGCGTAGTCTCGTAACTGGGCCAAACCAGCACGCATATCGGACATGTCACCCTAGAATCGGGGCGAAGGTCCAGGTCGGGCCCTTGCCTAGCCAGTTCGGTCCTGGGGGGACCAGCCCATGCAAATGACAGAGTCTCCTCGTGCCGAGGGGATCCGCCGTCTCTACGAGCTGATGCTGCGCGTCAACTCGTCGACGGACCTGTCCGAGGTGCTGGACGAGATCGCCCGTGGCGTCGTCGAGGTGCTGGGCTTCGGCATCGCCGCCATCGCCCGCCTCGAGGGCGAGACCTTCGTGATGACCACCGTGGCCGGCTCGGAGGAGGTCCGCGAGCAGATCATCGGCCGGCGCACCCCCGTGGCCTCGATCTTCAACGAGTTCGCCCAGGCCGACGAGTGGGGCGTGCTGCGCTTCGTGCCCCACGACCGGATGCCCGACGCGCTCGAGGAGTCCGCGTGGGTGCCGGAGTTCGAGCCCGACGCCGGCCCCGACGCGTGGCACCCGCTCGACGCCCTCTACGCCCCCCTCTACTCCGCGACCGGCCAGCTGCTCGGCAACATGTCGGTCGACCTGCCGCCGGGCAACCGCATCCCCAACCGCGAGGAGCGCGAGCTGCTCGAGATGTTCGTGGTGCAGGCCGGCCTGGCGATGTACAACGCCCAGCAGCGCGAGCGGTTGAGCAACCAGGTCCGGATGGGCTCGATGCTGCGGGCGGTGTCCTCGGCCGGCCAGCTGGCCGAGCTCGACCTGTCGCTGCGCGAGGCGGCCCAGGCCGTGGCCAAGGGGCTGCGCACCGAGCACCTGTGGATCCGCTGCTTCCCCAGCGGCGACCTCGGGCAGATCGAGCAGTCCGCGGCGTACCCGCCCGACGAGCGCGAGCAGAGCCCCGACCTGGTCCAGGTCAAGAGCCTGCTGGCGGCCCGTGCGGCCAAGCTCGGCCGACCGGTGCTGGTGACCGAGACCAACTCCTTCGAGCTCGACGACAACCTCGACGACGAGCAGCGCGTGCTGGTGCGCGAGCTGCTGCGCGACAACGCCGAGGACAGCCTGATGTTCGCCCCGATCGGCGTGGGCCGCGAGGTGCTCGGCTACGTGCTGCTCGCGCGCGACACCCGCGACCCCTGGACCGAGGACGAGCAGGACGCCGTCATGGAGGTCGGGCGCACCCTGGGCCGGGTCGTGCTCAACGCCCGCCTCTACGACCGCGAGCGCCACCTGGTGGGCGAGCTCCAGGAGCTCGACCGCTACAAGGGCGAGCTGATCGCGACCATCTCCCACGAGCTCAAGACGCCGCTGACCTCGATCATCGGCCACATCGAGCTGCTCGAGGACCTCGACACCGGCATGCCGTCGGTCGACGCCATCTCGCGCAACGCCGACCGGCTCAACCGGCTGGTCCAGAACCTCCTCAACTACTCCCAGGTCCAGGACAAGCGCGAGACCGTGCGGCGTCCGGTCGACCTGCGCGTGCTCGCCGAGCAGTCGATCGACCTGATGACGATCGCGGCCGAGCAGGGGTCGGTGGGCGTCACCGTCGACCTGCCCGCCGAGGACGTCCAGGTCACCTCCGACCCCGACGAGCTGGGCAAGGTCGTCGACAACCTGGTCAGCAACGCCGTGAAGTACACCCTGCCCGGCGGCTCGGTCGACGTCTCGGTCGGCCAGGACGGCCACCACGCGTGGGTCCAGGTCGCCGACACCGGCCTCGGCATCTCCGCGGCCGACCAGGTGCAGCTGTTCTCGGCCTTCCACCGCTCCAGCAACCCCGAGGCGCTCTCGATCCCCGGCACCGGCCTGGGCCTGGCGATCTCGCGCCGGATCGCCCAGATGCACGGCGGCGAGATCCTCGTCTCCTCCGAGCTGGGTCGCGGCAGCGTCTTCCGGCTGCGGCTCCCGCTGCGCCGGCCCGTCGACGACGAGGACGGCCTCGAGCCGGGCCCGCGCGACGACCCCGCCGCCGCGTCCCAGGGCTGAGCCCCACCACGACAGCCGACCCCCGGCCCCCCGGCGTGTGACGCGCGGGGCGGGAGTGGTGCGCGGGTAGATTCCGCAGCATGGCGACCCGTACGTCTTCCCCCCCGGGGTCGCGCAGCTCCAGCACTGCCAAGAAGTCCGGCAGCAAGCCCGCGAGTGCGCGCACCCGGTCGTCGGGAAGCACCTCCACCTCCGGACGCACCTCCGGCCGTGCCGCGGCCAAGGCGCCCGCGCGCGGCAGGGGGGCAGCCAAGCGGCCCGCACCCCGGGCCGTGCGCAACGGCACCGGTCCGGTCGCCCGCCTCTTCCTGGCCCTGGCCCGCGTGCTGGTCACCGCCTGGCTGGGCCTGGCCCACGCCGTAGGCGGTGGGGTGCGCCGCGTCGGCCACACCGCCTCCGACCTCGAGCCCGAGCACCGTCGCGACGGGGCCGGGCTGTTCCTGCTGGGCCTGGCCGTCGTGGTCGCCGCCGCCGTGTGGTGGCAGCTCCCGGGCTGGCTCGGCGACTTCACGCGCGCGGTCGTCGCGGGCTCGGTCGGGCTGGTGGCGTGGTTCGTGCCGCTGCTGCTCGTCTTCGTGGCCTGGCGCAACCTGCGCGACCCCGAGCGCAACGGCCCGGCCGGACGCCAGGTCATCGGCTGGGGCACCCTGCTGTTCGGCGTGCTCGGCATCGTCCACCTGGCCAACGGCTCGCCCGCCCCCGAGCTGGGCGACACCCGCCCCCTCCAGCAGGCCGGCGGGGCCGTCGGCTTCGTGGTCTCCAAGCTGCTCATGGACCTGCTGCAGACGGCGTACGTCGTGGTGCCGCTGCTGGTGCTGCTCACGCTGTTCGGCCTGCTGGTCGTGACGGCCACGCCCGTCTACCAGATCCCCGCCCGGTTCCGGGAGCTCGGCGAGCGGATCATGGGCACCCACCCCGACGACCTGGTCGACGAGGACGACGACACCGGCCGGGGCCGCCGCGGCCGCGCGCTCGACGACGAGATCGACCCCGACATGGGCGACCCGGCGTACGACTCCCCGGTGCTGGAGGAGCGCGAGGTCAAGCGCCGCTCGCGCCGCCGCGACGCCGAGCCGGCCGCCCCCACCCGCGACCCCGGCATCGACCTGGCGCTGACCGACGACGAGGAGCCGGCGCGTCCCGCCGCGCGCGCAGCGGCCGAGCCGGCCGCCAAGGAGGGCCTCGAGCCCCCGCCGCACACCCCGCTGCCGGCCCGCGTGGAGCAGCTCTCGCTCTCGGGCGACGTCACCTACTCGCTGCCCGACAGCGAGGTCCTCAAGCCCGGTTCGGTCCACAAGGCCCGCTCGGCCGCCTCGGACGCCGTGGTCAACCGGCTCACCCAGGTGCTCGAGGAGTTCGACATCGACGCGCAGGTCACGGGCTACACCCGCGGCCCGACGGTCACCCGCTACATCGTCGAGCTCGGCCCGGCCGTCAAGGTCGAGAAGATCACCGGCATCGCGAAGAACATCTCCTACGCCGTGGCCTCGGCCGACGTGCGGATCCTCTCGCCCATCCCCGGCAAGTCCGCGGTCGGCATCGAGATCCCCAACACCGACAAGGAGGTGGTGTCGGTCGGCGACGTGCTGCGCAGCCCCGTCGCGCGCAACGACCACCACCCGATGGTGTGCGGCCTGGGCAAGGACGTCGAGGGCGGCTTCGTGGTCGCCAACCTGGCCAAGATGCCGCACCTGCTCGTCGCCGGTGCCACCGGCTCGGGCAAGTCGTCCTTCATCAACTCGATGATCACCTCGCTGCTGATGCGGGCCACGCCCGACGAGGTGCGGATGATCATGGTCGACCCCAAGCGGGTCGAGCTGAACGCCTACGAGGGCATCCCGCACCTGATCACCCCGATCATCACCAACCCCAAGAAGGCCGCCGAGGCGCTGCAGTGGGTGGTCCGCGAGATGGACCTGCGCTACGACGACCTGGCCCACTTCGGGTTCCGCCACGTCGACGACTTCAACAAGGCGGTGCGGGCCGGCAAGGTGCAGGTGCCGCCCGGCAGCGAGCGCGTGCTCACGCCGTACCCCTACCTGTGCGTGATCGTCGACGAGCTCGCCGACCTGATGATGGTCGCGCCGCGCGACGTCGAGGACGCGATCGTCCGCATCACCCAGCTCGCGCGTGCCGCCGGCATCCACCTGGTGCTGGCCACGCAGCGGCCCTCGGTCGACGTCGTGACCGGTCTGATCAAGGCCAACGTGCCCTCCCGCCTGGCCTTCGCCACCAGCTCGCTCGCCGACAGCCGGGTCATCCTCGACCAGCCGGGCGCGGAGAAGCTGGTCGGCCAGGGCGACGGCCTGTTCCTGCCGATGGGGGCCTCCAAGCCCGTGCGCGTGCAGGGCTCGTGGGTCACCGAGGCCGAGATCGCCCTGGTCGTGGCGGCCTGCAAGACCCAGCTCGAGCCCAACTACCGCGAGGACGTCACCGCCCCGGCGGCCTCCAAGCGCGAGCTCGACGACGACATCGGCGACGACATGGAGCTGGTGGTCCAGGCCATCGAGCTGGTGGTCTCCACCCAGTTCGGCTCGACCTCGATGCTCCAGCGCAAGCTGCGCGTCGGCTTCGCCAAGGCCGGGCGCCTCATGGACATCCTCGAGAGCCGCGGGGTGGTGGGCCCCAGCGAGGGGTCCAAGGCCCGCGACGTGCTCATCAAGCCCGACGACCTCGACGAGGTCGTCGCCACCATCCAGGGGGAGCAGTGAACGCACCGATCACGGCCGAGCAGACCGGGGTCTCGGTCCGGCACGACGCCCGCATCGCCGCGGTCGTGGCGCTGCTGTCCGCCGTCCTGACCGTGGCGTGGTTCGCCCGCGCGCTGCGCACCGGTGAGCCCACCGACTGGATCTGGTGCCTGGTGCCCGCCGTGGTCGGCGTGGTGCAGCTGATGGTGGTCCGCGACGCCCGCACGCCCCTGATGGTGGCCGACGAGCTCGGGGTCCGCGTCCGGCGCGGCGACACCTGGCACGGCGTCCGCTGGCAGGACGTCGAGCGGGTCGAGGTCCGCTCGTCGGGCCGCTTCCTGCGCGACGGCCAGCTCGTGGTCCACCCCGTCGGCGCCGACGTCGACCCGCGCGGGGCCGAGGCCCCGCTCGACGGAGCCGCGGACGGCGAGGCGGTCGCCGCCACGCCGCCCCTGCCCGAGCTCGCGGTGCCGCTGGGCCTCGCGACGCGGCTGGAGTTCGACGGCCTCACCGGCGACCTGGTCGCCGACCTCGACGCCCTCGGCCAGGGCCAGGTGCCGGTGCTCGTGCTGACCCGCCCGGTCCCGGCGCGCGCGCCGCGGTCGGTCGCCGTCGAGGAGCAGCCGCAGGAGCCGGTCGAGGAGCCGGTGGAGGAGGCTGCCGCCGAGCTGCCCGTCGAGCTGCCCGTCGACCAGCCAGCCGACCAGCCCGTCGAGGAGCCCGTCGCGGCCGTGCTGGTCGAGCCGGCCGCGGCCGCCGAGCCCGAGCGGACCGACGAGGTCGCGGCGTACGCCCCGGTCGAGCCGACGCGCAGCTCGCGCCCGGCCGCCCGTGCCGAGGTGCACCGCGAGTCGGTGCGTCGCCTGCCCGACCCGCCCGCCATCCCCGCCCAGCGTGCCGGCGCGCCGGTCCTCGTGGCCCGGGTCGACGACCTGCCGCCCGCGCCCGCGCTGGTGGCCCCCGAGGACGCCGTCATCGGCCCGATGATCGCGGCCGCGCGCCACCGCGCCCGGCTCAGCATCGACACCCTCAGCGAGCGCACCCGGATCCGCCCCCACGTGCTGGAGTGCATCGAGGTCGACGACTTCGCCGCCTGCGGCGGCGACTTCTACGCCCGCGGCCACATCCGCACCCTCGCGCGCGTCTTCGGGCTCGACGCCGAGCAGCTCGTCGAGGTCTACGACCTGCGCTACGCCCAGGCCGAGATCGAGGCCCGCCAGGTCTTCGAGGCCGAGCTCGCCACCGGCATCGGCGGCGGCGTGCGGACCTCGACGTCCGGTCCGCGCTGGAGCCTGCTGGCCGCCTGCGTGCTGGCCCTGGTCGCGATCTGGGGCGTGGCCCGGATCTTCAACGACACCCCGCAGGAGCTGGTCAGCCCGGCCCCGGGCGTCGTCGACTCCGCCGGCCTCGCGGGCACCGAGCCCAGCAAGGCGCCGGCCAGCACCCTGGCGGCCCTCCAGGTGAGCGCCGCCGGCGCGTCGCCGCAGGTGGTCGTGCGCGACAAGGCCGGCCGCATCCTGTGGGCCGGCGAGCTGGCCGACGGCCAGAGCCAGCAGGTCATCGGCACCGCGCCCTTCGACGTGACGGCGAGCAACGGCCAGGCCGTCAAGGTCTCCTACCTCGGCAAGGCGCGCGGCACCGTCGGGGCCAGCGCGGCCGCCGACAACCGCCAGTTCGGCTGATCCCCGCCGCTGGCCGGCCGGTGACGGCTGGCAGCGGCGGGGGAGCCGGGCCGGGTCGCCAGTTCGTGCGGGCGGCCCCGAGCAGGCATACTCGACCAGGCTCATGACTACTTCCCACGCCGCTCCGCCAGCCCCCGCCCCCACGACCGTCGCGATGGTCACGCTGGGATGCGCCCGCAACGAGGTCGACTCCGAGGAGCTGGCCGGCCGGCTCGAGGCCGGCGGCTTCCTGCTCGTCGACGACCCGGAGGGCGCCGACACCGTGGTGGTCAACACCTGCGGCTTCGTCGAGGCGGCCAAGAAGGACTCGGTCGACACCCTGCTCGCCGCGGCCGACCTCAAGGACGGCGGGTCCACCCAGGCAGTGGTCGCCGTCGGCTGCCTGGCCGAGCGCTACGGCGCCGACCTGGCCACCTCGCTGCCGGAGGCCGACGCGGTCCTGGGCTTCGACGACTACCCCGACATCGCGGCCAAGCTGAGGGGCATCCTGGCCGGCGAGCAGCACCACCCGCACACGCCGTCGGACCGACGCAAGCTGCTCCCGATCTCCCCGGTCGACCGCGCGGCCGCGCCGGCGTACCAGCCCGGGCACGGGGAGCGCCGCCGCCTCGACGCGGGGCCGATGGCCCCGCTCAAGCTGGCCTCGGGCTGCGACCGCCGCTGCACCTTCTGCGCGATCCCGGCCTTCCGCGGCTCGTTCGTCTCCCGGCGTCCCTCCGACGTGCTGGCCGAGGCCCGCTGGCTGGCGGAGCAGGGGGCCAAGGAGCTGTTCCTGGTCAGCGAGAACTCCACGTCGTACGGCAAGGACCTCGGCGACCTCCGGCTGCTCGAGACGATCCTGCCCGAGCTCGCAGCCGTCGACGGCGTCGAGCGGGTGCGTGTCTCCTACCTGCAGCCCGCCGAGACCCGGCCGGGCCTGCTGCAGGCGATCGCCGGGACGCCCGGCGTCGCGGCGTACTACGACCTGTCGTTCCAGCACGCCTCCAACCCCGTGCTGCGGCGGATGCGCCGGTTCGGCGACAGCGAGTCCTTCCTCGGCCTGCTCGAGCAGGGCCGCGCCCTGGCGCCGACCGCCGGGGCCCGCTCCAACTTCATCGTCGGCTTCCCGGGCGAGACCGAGCACGACCTCGAGGTCCTGTGCGACTTCCTGTCCCGGGCCCGCCTCGACGCGATCGGTGTCTTCGGCTACTCCGACGAGGACGGCACCGAGGCCGAGGGCTTCGCCGACAAGCTCGACCCCGAGGAGATCCGCGAGCGGCTCGAGCACGTCACCGCCCTGGCCGAGGAGCTCACCGCCCAGCGGGCCGAGGAGCGGGTGGGCGAGGACGTGCTGGTCCTCGTCGAGTCCGTCGAGGACCACGACGGCGAGCTGGTCGTCGAGGGCCGCGCCGCCCACCAGGGTCCCGAGGTCGACGGCAGCACGCTGCTGCGCGGCGTGGACCCGGCCGTGGCCGTGGGTGACATGATCCCTGCACGCGTCGTCGAGACCGACGGGGTCGACCTCGTGGCCGTGGTCGGTGCCGCACCAGCCCCGGAGGAGCGTCGTTGAGCCAGCCCGCCGCCCCCGACCAGCCCCACCGTCGGACCCCGAGCAACTGGAACGTCCCGAACGCGCTGACCACCCTGCGCATCGTGATGGTGCCGTTCTTCGGCTGGGCGCTGCTCCACGACGGCGGCCACGACCTGCTGTGGCGCTGGATCGCGTTCGTGCTGTTCGCGCTGGCGATGCTGACCGACAAGATCGACGGCGACCTGGCCCGCAAGCACGACCTGGTCACCGACTTCGGCAAGATCGCCGACCCGATCGCCGACAAGGCGATGACCGGGATGGCCTTCATCGGCCTCGCGATCATCGCCGACTTCATGCCGGCGTGGCTGTGGTGGACCATCACCGTGCTGGTGCTCGTGCGCGAGTGGGGGGTCACCTTCGCGCGGCTCTCGATCGCCAAGGAGATCGTGATGCCGGCCAAGCAGAGCGGCAAGGTCAAGACGACCATGCAGGCGCTGGCCCTGGGTGGCTTCGTGGCCCCCTTCGGCCTGCTGGACGGCGGCCTCGCGCTCGTCGGTGACGCGCTGTGGTGGATCTCCGCCCTGGCCCTGGCCGTCGCGGTGGTGCTGACCATGACCTCGGGCTACGAGTTCGCCCGTGACGTCGTGCGGCACCGGGCGGGGCGGCCGACCGAGGTGGAGCGCCAGCAGCAGGCGTGAGGCCCGCTGATCACCCGGACGTCCGGGTGATCAGCCGCTTGACGGGTGTTGCAACAGACGTCAGGTAGCTGGAAAGGACGTCCAGTCAGTCCGCGCGCTGGCGGTCTCGGTAGGCCCGGACGTTCTCCCGGTTGCCGCAGCCGTCCTCGCAGAAGCGGCGCGAGCGGTTGCGCGAGAGGTCGACGACGACGTTGGCGCAGTCGTCGGCGGCGCAGGTCTTGAGCCGGTCGAGCTCGTGGGAGCGGACGACGTCGACGAAGGCCATCGCGGCCTCGACGGCCATGCGCAGGTGCAGCGGCGCGTCCTGCGGCACGGCGTGGATGTGCCAGCCGAGGCCGTCGTGGTCGACGAGCTGGGGGAGTGCCTCGGCGTCGGCGAGGATCTGGTTGACCCGCTCGACGAGGGCGTCCTCGTCCAGGTGCCACAGCTCGCGCAGGCCGGGCCGCAGCGCCCGGACGGCCTCCAGCTCGTCGGCGTCGCCGAGGCGGCTGCCGAACCAGCCCTGCTCGTCGAGGAAGCGCACCAGGTCGTCGTGGGTGCGCAGGGTGTCCTCGCCCGACCCGCCCGCCGGGTCGCTGTTGACCAGCGCGGTGGCGGCGGCCAGCGCCAGCTCCGTGTCATGGGCAAAAGTCATGTTGACTCCTGTCTGCTCATCTCCCTACAGTAACTGGTGTCCCACTGTTTGACCCCTGACGAGACGAAGGGCGGTGGCCTCGTGCCGACCAGCACCGCGAGCACCCCCGCCGCCGGCGCCACCCGCGGCGCCGGCCCCGGCACCCCGACCGGTGCCCCGGTGGCAGCGCGCTCGGGGCGCGGCCTCGCCTTCGCGCTCGTCTCGGCCGCCACCTTCGGCACCTCGGGCCCGTTCGCCAAGTCGCTGCTCGAGACCGGGTGGACGCCGGGCTCGGTGGTGTTCCTGCGGATCGCCGGTGCGGCGCTGCTGCTGCTCGTGCCGACGCTGCGCGCCCTCGACGGACGCTGGGACCTGCTGCGGCGCGGCTGGGTCCAGGTCGTGGTGTACGGCGTGATGGCCGTCGCCCTGCCGCAGCTGGCGTTCTTCTACGCCGTGCAGCACCTCTCGGTCGCCGTGGCCCTGCTGCTGGAGTACCTCGGCCTGATCCTCGTCGTCGGCTGGACCAGCCTGGTGCGCCGTCGCCTGCCGTCGCTGCCGACCCTGCTGGGCGTGGCCCTGGCGCTGGCCGGCCTGGCGCTGGTGCTCGACCTCCCGGCGCTGGCCGGCGGCGGGGCGGTCGAGATCAGCGGTGTCGGCGTGGCCTGGGGGCTGCTCGCGGCGCTCGGCCTGGCGTCGTACTTCGTGATGTCGGGCGCCTCCAGCGACGACTCGCTGCCGCCGATGGCGCTGGCCGGGGGAGGCCTGGTGGTCGGCGGCGTCGGCTTCGGGGTGCTCGGGCTGGTCGGGCTGCTGCCGATGACCTTCCGCACGGCCGACGTCACCCTGGCCGGGGCCTCGCTGCCCTGGTGGGTGCCGGTGGTGGAGCTGGCCGTGCTGGCCGCCGCCACGGCGTACGTCGCGGGCATCGTCGGTGCCCGCCTCCTCGGGGCCAAGCTGGCCTCCTTCGTGGGCCTGTCCGAGGTGCTCTTCGCGGTGCTGTTCGCCTGGCTGCTGCTGGCCGAGCTGCCGGGCCTGGTGCAGCTGCTCGGTGGCCTGCTCATCCTGGCCGGCGTCGTGGTGGTGCGCGCCGACGAGACCCGCGGCGAGGCGGCCGGCCCGCCGGCCGAGCCGCTGCCGGTCGAGGAGCCGCGCGCCGCCGCCGGGGACGCGCGGGACTAGCCTGGCGGGCATGGCCCCGACCGACGCGGACGAGCTCGCGGCCCTCGCCGAGCCGCTGTACGCCGGCACGGTCGCCGACTTCGTCACCACCCGCGACGCCCTGGCCAAGCAGGCCACCGCGTCCGGTGACAAGCCCCTGGCCGCCGCCGTGAAGAAGCTGCGCAAGCCGTCGGTGGCCGCCTGGGCGGTCAACCTGCTCGTGCGTCGCGAGCACGAGCAGATCGAGCAGGTCCTGGGCCTGGCCGAGTCCCTGCGCGCCGCGGCCGCTGCGCTCGACGGCGACGAGCTGCGCCAGCTCACCCGGCAGCGGCGCCAGCTGACCAGCGCGCTGACCACGACGGCCCGCGCCCGCGCGCGCCAGGCCGGCACCCGGCTCTCGGAACCGGTGGCCGAGCAGGTCGAGGGGGTGCTGACCGCCGCCATGCTCGACCCGGTCGCGGCGGAGGTGGTGCTGACCGGTCGTGTCGTGTCCGCCTTCACCTCGACCGGCGTCGACGACCTCGACGTGGCGGCGGTGGTCGCGGTCCCCGACGCGCTCGGCGTGCGGGCAGAGCCGGCCCCGGACGACGGGGAGGGGGAGGACGACGCCGTCCCCGGGCCGCCCGCGCTGCGCGTGGTGGTCGACGAGGGGGCCCGGCTGGCCGCGGCGCAGGAGGCGCTCGAGGAGGCCGACGAGGCGGTGCGGGCGGCCGAGGCCGAGCACGCGGAGGTCGAGGAGTCGGTGCAGGCGCTGGACGCCCGGCGGCTGCAGCTCCAGGGCGAGGCCGAGGAGCTGCGGCGCCGGCTGGCCGAGATCGAGGAGCGGGCCGACCAGGTCGACGAGGACCACGAGGAGGCCCAGGAGGCGCTCGCCGACGCCGACGGGGTGCTGCGCGAGGCGCGGGAGAGCCAGGCGCGGGCCCGGCGCGCCGTGGAGGACCTCGAGCGGGACCGGTGAGGTGACGGTCGCGGTCGACGGACCTAGGGTGCCGTGATGGAGACCCCCGAGAGCGCGGAGACCGCCCCGCCCGACGCCGCACCTCCGGCGCACGCCCTCGACCCGCGTGCCCCCGACCAGGCCGAGCTGCTGCTGCGCTACCTGCAGCGGGCCCGCGAGTCCCTGCTGGGGTCCCTCGACGGGCTCTCCGACCACGACGTCCGGCGCCCGATGACCCCCACCGGGACCAGCCTGCTCGGCCTGGTCAAGCACGTCGCGGGCGTGGAGATGGGCTACCTCGGGGCGTGCGTCGGCCGGCCGCTCCCGGACCCGCCCGCGTGGGACGACGACGCGGCGTACGACGCGGGGGCCGACATGTGGGCCACGGCCGAGGAGTCCCGCGAGGAGGTCGAGGGCCTCTACCGCCGCACCTGGGCGCACGCCGACGCGACCGTCCGCACCCTGAGGCTGGACGCGCCCGCCGAGGTGCCGTGGTGGCCCGAGGACCGGCGCCGCACCACCCTGGGCTGGCTGCTGGTGCACCACCTCGACGAGACCGCCCACCACGCCGGCCACGCCGACGTCCTGCGCGAGTCGCTCGACCCCCGCTCGGGCCGCGTCAAGGACCCCGGGCGCGACGACGCCTGGTGGGAGGCCCACGTGGCCGAGGTGCAGGCCGCGGCCGACGCGCACCGCGGCTGAGCGCACGACCCGACCCCGCGTGGGGCAGGATGGGCCGGGCCTGCTCACCCCCGCCACCACCAGGAGTCCACATGCGCGTCGGAGTGCTCACCGGCGGGGGCGACTGCCCCGGCCTCAACGCCGTCATCCGGGCCGTCGTCCGCAAGGGCGTCAAGGAGTACGGCTACGAGTTCGTCGGCTTCCGCGACGGCTGGAAGGGCCCCCTCGAGGGCGTCACCACCGAGCTCGGCATCCCGCAGGTGCGCGGCATCCTGCCCCGCGGCGGCACCATCCTCGGCTCCTCGCGCACCAACCCGTTCAAGGTCGAGGGCGGGGTCGAGAAGATCAAGGCCAACCTCGCCGACCTCGGCGTCGACGCGCTCATCGCCATCGGCGGCGAGGACACCCTGGGCGTGGCCACGAAGCTGCACGACCTCGGCGTCCAGGTCGTGGGCGTGCCCAAGACGATCGACAACGACCTCAACGCCACCGACTTCACCTTCGGCTTCGACACGGCCGTCAACATCGCCATGGAGGCGATCGACCGGCTCCACACCACCGCCGAGTCCCACCACCGGGTGCTCGTCGTCGAGGTGATGGGCCGCCACGCCGGCTGGATCGCGCTGCACGCCGGCATGTCCGGCGGCGCCAACGTGGTGCTGATCCCCGAGAAGCCCTTCGACATCGAGCAGGTCTGCGCGCTGGTCGAGCGCCGCTTCGAGGACCACTACGCCCCGATCCTCGTCGTGTCCGAGGGCGCCGTGCCGGTGGAGGGCGGCGAGATGAGCCTGGTGTCGGGGGAGAAGGACGCCTTCGGCCACGTCCGCCTCGGCGGCATCGGCGACCGGCTCGCCAGCGAGATCGAGCACCGCACCGGCAAGGAGGCCCGCGCGGTCGTGCTCGGCCACGTCCAGCGCGGCGGCACCCCGACCGCCTTCGACCGCTGGCTGGCCACCCGCTTCGGCCTGCACGCCATCGACGCCGTCCACGACGGCGACTTCGGCACGATGATGGCGCTGCGCGGCACCCGCATCGAGCGCGTCCCGCTCATCGAGGGCACCGGCGAGCTCAAGCTCGTCGACCCCCAGGAGTACGCCGAGGCCGAGGTCTTCTTCGGCTGAGCCGGCGGTCGGGTCCCCCGGGGGCACGACGGTCGGTGGCGCACCAGGTTTCGCCCGTGTGACGTCTCCGCGCGTCGTGCGTGCAGGTACTGGTCGTCGGGCGCGTCGTGGTCCACGATGACCAGACGTCGTCACGGAGGTCGCCATGTCCAGCACCACGTCCGAGCAGAGCACCGAGGACCAGCCCGACCTCAAGCGGGTGATGGGTCCCGGCTTGCTGCTGCTGTTCATCGTCGGCGACATCCTGGGCGCGGGCGTGTACGCCGTGACCGGCCGCCTCGCGGGCCAGGTCGGCGGCATCGCCTGGCTGCCCTTCCTGGTGGCGTTCGCGGTCGCCACGCTGACGGCGTTCTCCTACCTCGAGCTGGTGTGCAAGTACCCCCGGGCCGCCGGCGCCGCGCTCTACACGCACAAGGCCTTCGGCATCCACTTCGTGACCTTCCTGGTGGCCTTCACCGTGATGGCCTCGGGCATCACCAGCGCCTCGACGTCGTCGGGGCTGCTGTCGAGCAACCTGCTGATCGGGCTCAACGAGATCTCCGGGGCGGTGCCGACCGGTGACACCGCCACCCTGCTGGTGGCGCTGGCCTTCATGGTCGTGCTCGCGCTGATCAACCTGCGCGGCGTGGGGGAGAGCGTGAAGTTCAACGTCGTGCTCACCCTGATCGAGATGACCGCACTGGCCATCGTCATCGCCATCGGCTTCGTGGCCATCGGCGGCGGCAACGGCGCGCTCGACCGGATCACCGTCTTCGAGAACCCCGACGACAAGGGCCTGTTCGCGGCCGTCACCGTGGCGACGGCCATCGCGTTCTTCTCGATGGTCGGCTTCGAGGACTCGGTCAACATGGTCGAGGAGACCAAGGACCCGGCCCGGATCTTCCCGCGGATGATGTTCACCGGGCTCGGCATCGCGGTGCTGATCTACATGCTGGTGGCCGTCTCGGTCGTCGCCGTGATCCCCGCCGGCGACATCGCCAACCCGCAGAACCCCGAGGCCGGCATCCTGCTCGACGTCGTCCGGGTGGGCGCCCCCAACCTGCCGATCGACAGCATCTTCCCGTTCCTCACGGTCTTCGCGGTCGCCAACACCGCCCTCATCAACATGCTCATGGCCAGCCGGCTGGTCTACGGCATGGCCAGCCAGCAGGTGCTGCCCAAGGCGCTGGGCAAGGTCTCCAAGCGCAGCCGGGCGCCCTGGGCCGCGATCGCCTTCACCACGACGCTCGCGCTCGTGCTGATCGTGGTGGTCCGGCTGCAGGCGGAGAACACCGTCGTGGCCGCCCTGTCGGGCACCACCGCGCTGCTGCTGCTCGCGGTGTTCACCATCGTCAACGTGACCGTGCTGGTGCTGCGCCGCGACCCCACCCCGGAGGGCCACTTCCGCGCCCCCACGGTCGTGCCGGTCATCGGTGCCCTCTCGTGCGCCTACCTGCTCGGCCCGTGGGCGCGGCTGGAGGCCGACATGATCCAGTACCAGATCGCCGGCGGCCTGCTGGCGCTCGGCGTCGCGCTCTGGGCGGTCACCGTCGTGGTCAACAAGCTGACCGGCACCGACCCGACCCAGTTCGAGGACGTCAGCCAGCTCGGCGGCTGACCCGGGGAGGTCCACCGGACGACGCCGGTTCGGCCGGGCGGTCGGCGCGCCGTACCCTTGTGCGGTGTCTGGTCAGTCCGTCCCCACGCTCGCCGAGCTCCACGCGCTGGGCCCCGCCCAGCAGCCCACCTACCCCGACCGCGCGTCCGTCGACGCGGCGGTGGCCAAGCTGCGCAAGATGCCGCCGCTGGTCTTCGCCGGCGAGTGCGACGACCTCAAGGCCAAGCTGGCCGCGGTCACGCGCGGGGAGGCGTTCCTGCTCCAGGGCGGTGACTGCGCGGAGACCTTCGACGGCGTGACGGCCGACAACGTGCGCAACAAGCTGCGCGTGCTGCTCCAGATGGCCGTCGTGCTGACGTACGCCGCCTCGGTGCCGGTCGTGAAGCTGGGCCGCCTGGCCGGGCAGTACGCCAAGCCGCGGTCCTCGGACCTGGAGACCCGCGACGGCGTCACGCTGCCGGCCTACCGCGGCGACGCGGTCAACGGGTTCGAGTTCACCGAGGCGTCGCGGGTCCCCGACCCGCAGCGGCTGGTCGACGTCTACAACTCCTCGGCCGCCACCCTCAACCTGGTGCGCGCCTTCGTCACCGGCGGCTACGCCGACCTGCGCCAGGTGCACACCTGGAACACCGACTTCGTCCTCGGGTCCGAGGTGGGCCGCCGCTACGAGCAGCTCGCCGCCGAGATCGACAAGGCGATGTCCTTCATGGAGGCCATCGGCGTCGACGTCGAGGAGCTGCGCCGGGTCGACTTCCACTCCAGCCACGAGGCGCTGGTGCTGGAGTACGAGCACGCCCTGACCCGCATCGACAGCCGCACCCAGCTGCCCTACGACGTCTCGGGCCACTTCGTGTGGATCGGCGAGCGCACCCGCCAGCTCGACGGCGCGCACGTCGAGATGATGAGCCGCATCGCCAACCCGATCGGCGTCAAGCTCGGGCCCACCACGAGCGCCGACGACGCGATCGCGCTGGCCGCCAAGCTCAACCCGACCAACGAGCAGGGCCGGCTCACCTTCATCACCCGCATGGGCGCGGGCAAGATCCGCGAGCACCTGCCGCCGCTGCTGGAGAAGGTGCACGCCGCGGGCGTCGAGGTCGCGTGGGTCTGCGACCCGATGCACGGCAACACCTTCGAGGCCTCCTCGGGCTACAAGACCCGTCGCTTCGAGGACGTCATCGAGGAGGTCCAGGGCTTCTTCGACGTGCACCGCTCCGTCGGCACCTGGCCCGGCGGCCTCCACGTCGAGCTGACCGGTGACGACGTCACCGAGTGCGTCGGCGGCGGCGAGGACGTCCTCGAGTCGGACCTGTCCGACCGCTACGAGTCGGTCTGCGACCCGCGGCTCAACCGGGTGCAGAGCCTCGAGCTGGCGTTCCTGGTCGCGGAGATGCTCCGGAAGGCCTGAGGTGCCCCGCACCTACGCCCTGGTGGGCGACCACCTGGAGTTCTGGCGCGAGCGCCACCTGTGCACCGTGACCACGCTGCGGCGCGACGGCTCGCCCCACGTGGTCCCGATGGGGATCGCGGTCGACCCCTCCTCCGACGGCGCGGGCGGCTTCGCCTGGGGCATCACCTCGGCCACCTCGCAGAAGGTCGCCAACCTGCGCGCCGGCGGCGACCCGCGGGTGGCGGTGTGCCAGGTCGACCGGGGCCGCTGGTCCACGGTCGAGGGCGTGGCCGAGGTCCTCGACGACCCGGACGCCGTGGCCGAGGCCTGCCGCCGCTACGCCGAGCGCTACCGCCAGCCGCGCGAGAACCCCACCCGGGTGGCGCTGCGGATCGCGATCACCTCGGTCATCGGCAACGTGTGAGCGTGGCCCCGCCCGCCGGTGCCTTCGACCTCACCGGTCGGGTCGCCCTGGTGACCGGCGCCGGGTCGCCCACCGGCATCGGCCTGGCCACCGCCCGGCTGCTCGGCTCGATGGGCGCGGCCGTCGCGGTCGCCGCGACCACCGACCGGGTGCACCAGCGCGCCGAGGAGCTGCGGCGCGCGGGCGTGCGGTCGGTCGGCGTCGTGGCCGACCTGACCGACGAGCAGGCGGTGGCGGCGGCCGTCGCCGAGGTGACCGACGCGCTGGGCGCCCCCACCGTGCTCGTCGCCAACGCGGGCATGACCAGCGTCGCCGTCCCCGCCCTGGACACCGGTGCGGAGTCCGGCACCACCACCGAGGTGTCGCTCGCCGCGTGGCACGCGTCGCTGGCCCGCAACCTCGACACCGCGTTCCTCACCACCCGCGCCGTGCTCCCCGGCATGCGTCGTGCGGGCTGGGGCCGGGTGGTCGTGGTGGCCTCGGTGACCGGGCCGGTCATGGCGATGCGCGGCGAGGCGGCGTACGCCGCGGCGAAGGCCGGCCTGGTCGGCCTGGCCCGCGCGGTCGCGGTCGACGAGGCGGCCGCCGGCGTGACGGCCAACGCCGTCGCCCCGGGCTGGATCGCGACCGGCAGCCAGACCCCGCACGAGGCCGACCAGGCCCGCCGCACGCCCGTGGGACGCGGGGCGCACCCCGACGAGGTGGCCGCCGCGGTGGCGTTCCTGTGCTCGCCGGGGGCGTCGTACGTCACGGGGCAGTGCCTGGTCGTCGACGGCGGCAACGCGGTCGCCGAGGAGCGCGCCCGGCCCTGAGCGCGGTCCCGCGCCCGTGTGACGGGCGTAACTCCTCGCGCTCCCACCCGTTGGTCCCTCCATGCGTCGTCGACTCCTCGCCCTGTCCCTGACCGCCGCGTCGGTGCTCACCGCCGGCCTGGTCACCGCCGCCCCCTCCTCGGCCACCGGCTCGACCGCGGGCTCGGGCGCCAGCTCGACCACGGGCACCCCCGGGACGGCGTACGTCGCGCTGGGCGACTCCTACAGCGCCGCCTCCGGCGTGCTGCCGCTCGACCCCACGGCCCCGCCGTCGTGCCTGCGCTCGACGCGCAACTACCCCCACGTCATCGCCGCCCGGACCGGCGCGGTGCTGCGCGACGTGACCTGCGGGGCGGCCGAGACCAAGGACTACCGCGAGTCGCAGGGCCCGGGCATCGCGCCCCAGCTCGACGCCCTCGGCGCCGGCACCGAGCTGGTGACGATGACGATCGGCGGCAACGACAGCGGCGTGTTCATCGGCGCCATCACCAAGTGCGGCGCCGCCGGCACCACGACGCTCGGCCGCGGCAACCCGTGCGAGCGGCGCTACGGCAGCTCCTTCGAGGACACCATCCGCACCACGACCTACCCCGCGCTGGTGCAGGCGCTGCAGGACGTGCGGGCCAAGGCCCCCAACGCCCGCGTCGCGATCCTCGGCTACCCCTGGATCGTCCCGACCAGCGGCCGCTGCTACCCGCAGCTGCCCGTCGCCGACGGCGACGTGCCCTACCTGCGCAGCCTCCAGGCCACCCTCAACGACGCCGTCGCCCGGGCCGCGGCGGCCACCGGCTCGACGTACGTCGACCTCGACGGCGTCTCCGAGGGCCACGACGCCTGCAAGCCCCTCGGCACCCGCTGGATCGAGCCCGTCGTGGGCACCACCAACCCGGTGATCGTGCACCCCAACGCCCTGGGCGAGCGCAAGATGGCCGACCGGGCGATGGCGGTGCTGGGGCTCGGCTGACCGCTGCCGGTCGGTCGGGGGACCCCGGTCCCGTTCGCTCTGGGCGGACGCGCCGGCGGGAACACCGCTTCGATCCTCGAAGTTGAGCACATCAGACTCAAGAATCGAGGACCCTCGCATGACCGATGTGCAGACCCTTCCGCTCCTGTCCCTGGCCGACACCGTGGTGCTGCCCGGGATGGTCGTCCCGGTCGAGCTCGACGCCGACACCCGTCCGGTGGTCGACGCCGCGCGGGCCGCGGCCGACGGTGACACCCCGGCTACGCTGCTGCTCGCGCCGCGGCTGGCCGACCGCTACCCGACGTACGGCGTCATCGCCACCGTCGAGCAGATCGGTCGCCTGCCCGGCGGCGCGCCGGTGGCCGTGCTGCGGGCCGGCGACCGCGCCCGGATCGGGTCGGGCGTGCCCGGTCCCGGTGCCGCGCTGTGGGTCGAGGCCGAGCCGGTCGAGCAGGCCGCCGCCGACGAGGCCGCGACGGCGCTGGCCGAGGACTACCGCAAGGTCGTGATCGCGATCCTGCAGCGCCGCAACGCGTGGCAGGTCATCGACAACGTCCAGCGCATCACCGACCCCTCCGAGCTGGCCGACCTGGCCGGCTGGGCGCCGTACCTCTCCGACGAGCAGAAGCGCGAGCTGCTCGAGACGCCCGACGTCGAGGAGCGCCTGACCCGGGTGCTGGCCTGGGCGCGCGAGCACTTCGCCGAGCTCGAGGTGACCGAGAAGATCAGCGAGGACGTCCGCGAGGGCATGGACAAGCGGCAGCGCGAGTTCCTGCTGCGCGAGCAGCTGGCCGCGATCCGCAAGGAGCTGGGCGAGGACGAGCCCGAGGGGGCCGACGACTACCGCGGCCGCGTCGAGGCCGCGGACCTGCCCGACGACGTGCGGGCCGCCGCGCTGCGCGAGGTCGGCAAGCTCGAGCGCGCCAGCGACCAGGGCCCCGAGGCCGGGTGGATCCGCACCTGGCTCGACACCGTCCTGGAGCTGCCGTGGTCGGTGCGCACCACCGACACGACCGACGTCGTGGCCGCCCGCAGCGTGCTCGACGCCGACCACCACGGGCTCGACGACGTCAAGGACCGGATCACCGAGTTCCTGGCCGTCCGCGCCCGCCGCGCCGAGCGCGGCCTCGAGGTCGTCGGCGGTCGCGGCTCGGGGGCGGTGCTCGCCCTGGTCGGTCCTCCCGGCGTCGGCAAGACCTCGCTCGGCGAGTCCGTGGCGCACGCCCTGGGCCGCAGGTTCGTCCGCGTGGCGCTGGGTGGCGTCCGCGACGAGGCGGAGGTCCGCGGCCACCGGCGCACCTACGTCGGTGCGCTGCCCGGCCGCATCGTCCGCGCGATCTCCGAGGCCGGCTCGATGAACCCCGTGGTGCTGCTCGACGAGATCGACAAGGTCGGCTCGGACTACCGCGGCGACCCGGCCGCGGCGCTGCTCGAGGTCCTCGACCCCGCGCAGAACCACACCTTCCGCGACCACTACCTCGAGGTCGACCTCGACCTGTCCGACGTGGTGTTCCTGGCGACCGCCAACGTCCTGGAGTCGATCCCCGACGCGCTGCTCGACCGCATGGAGGTCGTCACGCTGGACGGCTACACCGAGGACGACAAGGTCGCGATCGCGCGCACCCACCTGCTGCCGCGCCAGCTCGAGCGCGCTGCGCTGTCCGAGGACGAGGTCGTGCTGAGCGGCGAGGCGCTGCGCTCGATCGCGGGCCAGTACACCCGCGAGGCGGGCGTGCGACAGCTGGAGCGCGGCCTGGCGCGGGTGCTGCGCAAGGTGGCGACGCGGCTGGCGTCCGGCACCGAGGCCCCCGTGGCCGTCGGCGACGCGGAGCTGCGCGACTACCTCGGCCGCCCGCGGTTCCTGCCCGAGACCGCCGAGCGCACCTCGGTGCCCGGCGTCGCCACCGGCCTCGCCGTCACCGGTGCGGGCGGTGACGTGCTCTTCATCGAGGCCTCGGCCATGGACGGCGAGCGCGGCCTGCACCTGACCGGCCAGCTCGGCGAGGTGATGAAGGAGTCGGCGACGATCGCGCTGTCCTACCTGCGCGCCCACGGCAGCGAGCACGACATCGACGTGGCACCGCTCGACCGCAGCCTGCACCTGCACGTGCCCGCCGGGGCGGTGCCCAAGGACGGGCCGTCCGCCGGCGTCACCATGGTGACGGCGCTGGCCTCGCTCGCCACCGGACGACCGGTCCGGGCGGAGGTGGCCATGACCGGCGAGGTCACCCTCAACGGCCGGGTGCTGCCGATCGGCGGGGTCAAGCAGAAGCTGCTCGCCGCGCAGCGGGCCGGGGCCACCACGGTCTTCATCCCGCAGCGCAACGAGGCCGACCTCGACGACGTCCCGTCCGAGGTGCTCGAGGCGCTGGACGTGCGACCGGTCGCCGACGTGGGGGAGATCCTCGCGCTCGCCCTGGAGCCGGTCGCGCCGGCCGTGCCCGACACCCACCGGGCCGCGGGGTTCACCGCGGCCTGAGCGGAGCTCGCGCCCGACCGGCGGTCGGGGGTGCGTGATAGGCATTTCGGGTGACTCCCTCGGATCCCACGCCCCCCGACCGCCCGTCCGACGAGACGACCGCCGACCCGCTGCACGACCTCGACGCCTACGTCGCGCTGCCGCGGGTCGGTGGTCTCGCGCTGTCCCCCGCGGGTGACCGCCTCGTCACCTCCGTCCAGTCGCTCGACCCCCAGCGCACCCGCTGGGTGAGCGCGCTGTGGGAGGTCGACCCGACGGGGGAGCGGCCGGCGCGCCGGCTGACGCGCAGCGCCAAGGGCGAGGGCGGCGCGACCTTCGCCCCCGACGGCTCGGTGCTGTTCGTCTCAGGCCGTCCCGACCCCGCCTCCGACGACGACGACGACGAGCAGGCGCTGCTGTGGCAGCTGCCCGCCGGCGGCGGCGAGGCGCGCGTGGTCGGCTCCCGGCCCGGGGGCATCGGCGGCGTCCGCGTCGCCCGCACCACCGCTGGCCTCGTGACGCTGTCCTCGACCTTCCCGTCCTCGACCGACGAGGAGTCCGAGGCGGCCACCCGCAAGGCCCGCAAGGAGGGCAAGGTCTCGGCGATCCTGCACGAGAGCGCCCCCGTCCGCTACTGGGACCACGACCTGGGGCCGGCGACGCCGCGCCTGTTCGGCGGCACGCTGCCGGACGCCGGCGACGACGCCCGCGTCGAGCTGCGCGACCTCACCCCGGCGGTCGGCCGGGCGCTGGAGAGCGCCGGCGCGGAGGGGTCCTGGGACCTGAGCCCCGACGGCTCCTTCGTGCTGACGTCGTGGGACGTCCGCGAGCGCGGCGGCTTCCGCCAGGGCCTGGCCCGGGTCGACGTCGCCACCGGCGAGCAGCGGCTGCTGCTCGACGACCCCGAGTCCGAGTACGCCTCGCCCTCGATCAGCCCCGACGGCCAGCGCGCCGCCCTGGTCCGCTACGTCCGCTCCACCCCGACCGACCCGGGCGACCAGCGGCTGGTCCTGCTCGACCTCGACAGCGGCGAGCTGCGCGACCTGAGCGGCGACTGGGACCACTGGCCCGCCGGGGAGCTGCGCTGGACCCCCGACGGCACGGCGCTGCTGCTCCACGCCGACGAGGACGGCCGCTCGCCGGTCTTCCGCTGCGAGGTGGCCACGGGGGAGTTCACCCGCCTGACCCACGACGACTTCGCCTACTCCGACGTCCAGGTCAGCCCCGACGGTGCGGTCGTCTACGCCCTGCGCACGTCGTACGCCGAGCCCGCCCGGCCGGTCCGCCTCGACGCCACCACCCCCGACCAGGAGTCGGTGCCGCTGCGCGGACCCGCCGAGCCGCCGGCGCTGCCCGGCCGGCTGGTCGACGTCGAGACCACCGCCGAGGACGGCACCCGGGTGCGCTCGTGGCTGTGCCTGCCCGAGGGTGCCTCGGCCGACGCGCCTGCCCCGCTGCTGCTGTGGATCCACGGCGGCCCGCTCGGCTCGTGGAACGCCTGGTCCTGGCGGTGGAACCCCTGGCTGGCCGTGTCGCGCGGCTACGCCGTGCTGCTGCCCGACCCCGCGCTCTCGACCGGCTACGGCCTGGACTTCGTGGCCCGCGGCTGGGGCGCGTGGGGCGCGGCGCCCTACACCGACCTGATGGCGGCGACCGACGCGGCCGTGGCCCGCGACGACGTCGACGAGACCCGCACCGCGGCGATGGGCGGCTCCTTCGGCGGCTACATGGCCAACTGGGTGGCCGGGCACACCGACCGCTTCGACGCGATCGTCACCCACGCCAGCCTGTGGGCGCTCGACCAGTTCGGCCCCACCACCGACATGCCGTCCTACTGGGCGCGCGAGATGACCGAGCAGATGGCGCTGGAGAACTCCCCGCACCGCTTCGTCGACGACGTCGTGTCGCCGGTCCTGGTCATCCACGGCGACAAGGACTACCGCGTGCCGATCGGGGAGGGCCTGCGGCTGTGGGCCGAGCTGGCCGCGCGCGCCGAGGCCGAGGACGGCTCGATGCCCCACAAGTTCCTCTACTTCCCCGACGAGAACCACTGGGTGCTCACGCCCAACCACGCGAAGCTCTGGTACGCCACCGTCTTCGCCTTCCTCGACCACCACGTCCTCGGCGGCGCGTGGGTCACCCCGGAGCTGCTGCGATGAACGACCCCACCGGCCTGGTCGACCTGCGCTCGGACACCGTGACCCGGCCCACGGCGGCGATGCGCCGCGCCATGGCCGAGGCCGAGGTCGGCGACGACGTCTACGACGAGGACCCCACGGTCCGCCTGCTCCAGGAGCGGGTGGCCGACCTGTTCGGCTTCGAGGCGGCGCTGTTCACGCCGACCGGCTCGATGGCCAACGTGCTCGCCGTGGCGGCCCTGGTCGGCCCCGGCGAGGAGGTGCTGTGCGAGTCGCGCTCGCACGTGCTGCGGGCCGAGCTGGGCGCCCACGGCGCGCTGACCGGCCTCACCAGCCGCACCTGGATCCACGAGCGCGGCCAGCTCGACCTGGCCGCGGTGCAGCAGATGTACGCCCCCGACATGGGGCCGTTCTTCGTGCGGACCACCGCGATCGCGATCGAGAACACCCACAACTTCGCCGGGGGCACGGTGATCCCGATCGAGGACGTCCGGGCGCTGCGCACCTGGGCCGACGAGGTCGGGGTGGGCGTCCACGTCGACGGGGCCCGGATCTGGAACGCCCACGTCGCCACCGGCACGCCGCTGCGCGCCTACGGCGCGGCCGCCGACGTGATGGCCGTGTGCCTGTCCAAGGGCCTCGGCGCCCCGATCGGGTCGCTGCTGCTGGCCTCGCGCGAGCAGGTCGAGGTCGCGCGGGTGCGCCGCAAGCGGATGGGCGGCGGGATGCGCCAGGTCGGCGTCCTCGCCGCCGCCGGGCTCCACGCGCTCGACCACCACCTCGAGCGGCTGGCCGAGGACCACGAGCACGCGCGGTTGCTCGCCGAGGCGTGCGGCCAGGACCCGGCGCTCACCGAGACCAACATCGTGGTCGCCGACGTGCCCGACGCCCCGGCGGTCGTCGCCGCGGCCCGCGAGGAGGGCGTGCTGGTCGGTGCGGTCGGCCCGACCAAGCTGCGGATGCTGACCCACCTCGACGTCGGCCGGCCCGAGGTCGAGCGGGCGGCGAAGGTGCTGGGGCGGTTGCTGTCCTGAGGCGCGGCGTCCTGGCCGTGGACCCGGGTCAGACCCGGCGGCCCACGACCGGGGGCAGCTTGCGGCACGCCGTGGCCAGCTCGCGCAGCTCCTGGCCGTGCAGCGCCTGCGGGCCGTCGCACAGCGCCTGCTCGGGGTCGGGGTGCACGTCGACGACGATGCCGTCGGCCCCCACGGCGATGGCGGCCCGCGAGAGCGGGACCACCAGGTCACGCCGCCCGCCGGCGTGCGAGGGGTCGACGATCACCGGCAGGTGGCTGGTGGCCTGGACGACCGGGACGGCGGAGATGTCCAGGGTGGTGCTCGTCGACGGCTCGAAGGTGCGGATGCCGCGCTCGCACAGCACGACGTCGAGGTTGCCGCGCTGGGCGACGTACTCCGCGGCCATCAGCCACTCCTCGACGGTGGCGTTGACGCCGCGCTCCAGCAGCACGGGCAGCCCGGCGTCTCCCACGGCCTGGAGCAGCCCGAAGTTGCCCATGTTGCGGCTGCCGACCTGGAGCATGTGGGCGTGCTCGGCGACCGCGTCCAGGTCGCGGGCGTCGACCACCTCGGTCACGATCGGCAGGCCCGTGGCGGTGCCGACGTCGGCCAGGATCTCGAGGCCCTTGAGGCCCAGGCCCTGGAAGGCGTACGGCGAGGTGCGCGGCTTGAAGGCACCCCCGCGGAGCAGCTTGGCGCCGGCCGCCTTGGCCATCTCGGCCGCCTGCAGGGTCTGCTGGGCCGACTCGACGGCGCACGGCCCGGCCAGCAGCGTGAACGTGCCCGGCCCGATCGCCACCTCGGCGCCCGCGGGCCCGACGTGCACCGTCGACCGCTCCGGGTGGTGCTGGCGGCTGACCAGCTTGTAGGGGTCGGAGATCCGGTAGACCTCCTGCACGCCGGGCATGCTGCGCAGGTTGAGGCCGTGGAAGGAGTCGATGTCACCGACGAGGCCGATGATCGTGCGCACCACGCCCCGGCTGACGAACGCCTGCCCACCGGTCTCCTCGACCCGCGCGGTGACGCGCGCGATCTGCTCCTCCGTGGCGTCCGGGGACATGACGACGACCATGATCCGAGGCTAGGACGGTCCGTCCCGCATGACGGACGGTGATATCGACATCCGGACGGTCGAGTCCCGATCGTGACCTGCCCCGGGGGGCGTGGTCGGATCAGACGATGCTGATGACGATGGTGCTGCCGCGGGGGGCGCTGCTCCCGGCGCCGGGGTCGGTCGACACGACGTACTGCACGCCGATGTAGAGGCTGGCGCGCTGCACCTCGACCTCGAAGCCGGCCCGCTCCAGGGTCGCCTGGGCGGCGTCGACGCCGGCGCCGACGACGTCGGGCACCTGCACCATGACCGGGCCCTCGGAGACGACCAGCGCGACCTCGTCGCCCTTGACCAGCGTGCCGGAGTCGGGGGACTGGCGGATGACGTCGCCCGCCGCGACGGTGTCGTCGTTCTCCTCGGTGCGGGTGACCTCGAAGCCCTTGGAGGTCAGCGACTTCTCGGCCGTGTCGGCGTCCTTGCCGGTCCAGTCGACGACCTTGATCGGGCGGGGTCCCCGGCTCACCACGAGGTCGACCGCGGCGTCGCGGCGCAGCGCCGTGCCGGCCACCGGGTCGGAGGCGATCACCTGGCCCTCCGGCACGTCGTCGCTGTAGCGCTCGACCGCGTCGCCGTAGCCGAGCTTCGCGTCGAGCAGCTGCTGCTGCGCGGCGTCCAGGGTGCTCCCGCGCAGGCCGGGCACGTCGTGGCGCTCAGGGCCGAGCGAGAGGGTGGCGCCGACCGTGCCCTCCTTGCGCACCCGGCCGCCGGGCTCGGGATCGGTCGAGACGACCATCCCCCGGGGCACGGTCTCGGAGTAGACCCGGTCGGCGATCCGCAGGCTGAGCCCGGCGTCGTCGAGCCGGGCGTCGGCGGCGGCGCGGCTCAGGCCGAGGACCGCGGGGGCGTCGGTGTAGCGGGCGATCCCGAACCACCAGCCGCCGGCCGCGGCGGCCACGGCCAGCACCAGCACGAGCAGCAGCGCGACCGGTCCGCGCCGGGAGCGGGTCGGCGTGGTGCGCGAGGGCGGCAGGTCGGGACGGCCGCCGTCGACGGGGTGGCGCTGGCGGGGCGGCAGCAGCGGGGCGGCCGGGCCGGTCGCGACGACGGTGTCGCGCTCCTGGTCGTAGACACCCGCCTCGTCGCGCGCCGGTCCCGGCGCGTGTCCCCCGAGGGGCTCCCAGCTGGTGCGGGTGTGCTCGCGGTCGTCGACGGCGCCCGCGGCGCTCCCGGCACCGACCAGCTCGGCGATGCCGACGAGCTCGGCGGGCTCCAGGATCTCGGGCAGCTCGTCGGTGGTGGAGGCGTCGAGGTCCTCGGTCGGGGAGGAGCCGCGGCCGGCGTAGGAGCGCGGCAGCAGGTCGGCGGTCAGCTCGGCGTCCTCGGTGACGCCGTCCTCGACGGCGAGCCGGACGCGACGCACCTGCTGGAGGAGCACCTGCGCGTCGGCGGGACGCAGCGCGGCGTCGCGGGCGGTGGCGCGGGCGACCAGCGCGTCGACGTACGCCGGGATGCCGGGGGTGCGCGACGAGGGGGCCGGGATGTCCTCGTGGACGTGCTTGTAGGCGACCTGGATCGGGTTGTCGGCCTGGTGGGGCTTGCTGCCGGTCAGCAGCTCGAACAGCACGACGCCGGCCGCGTAGACGTCGGTGCGGGCGTCGGCGGTGCCGTCGACGACCAGCTCGGGGGCGAGGTAGGACACGGTGCCGATGAGCACGCCGCCGGTCGCGGTGTGCTGGGTCTCGGCGTTGATGGCCCGTGAGAGCCCGAAGTCGGCGACCTTGACCCGTCCGTCCTCGGCGAGCAGGACGTTCTCGGGCTTGACGTCGCGGTGCACGATGCCCGCCGCGTGGGCGGCCGCCAGGGCCGAGAGCACCGGCTCGACCAGGGCCAGCGCCCGCGCCGGGGTGGCGGGCGTCTCGGAGCGGATCAGGTCGCGCAGGGTGCGGCCGTCGACCAGCTCCATGACGAGGAACAGGGTGCCGTCGTCGTCGCCGGTGTCGAACACGGCCACGGCGTGGGGGTGCGACAGCCGGGCGGCCGAGCGCGCCTCGCGCTGGAAGCGGCGCACGAACTCCTGGTCGTCGGCCAGCCCCTCGTGCATCACCTTGACGGCCACGGGGCGGTCCAGCCGCAGGTCGGTGGCCTCGTAGACCATCGCCATGCCGCCGCGCGCGATGGTGCGGCCCACCCGGTAGCGCCCGTCGAGGACACGGCCGGTCAGGCGCGAGTCTGTGCGGTCCACGTGTCCTCCGGCGCGGGTGGGGAAGAGAGCCCGACTGACCAGCCACTTTACGGGTCGCAGGGCCCGGGGCCCGGGAGGCGCCGCCCGCGCACGTCGGATTCGCCGGGTGTGGGGTCCGGCGCGGGGAGGTGCGACCATGGGGTCGTGAGTGACGACACCCTCCACCCGACCACCGACAGCCCGGACGACGAGACCACCCGGGAGGCGGAGCAGCAGGCTGCCCTCGACGCCCTGGTGGGCGACTGGCTGGACTGGAAGCAGGCCGCCGCCGAGCTCGGCGTCAGCGTGAGCAAGGTCCGCCAGCTGATCCGCGAGCGGCAGCTGTGCGCGGCCGTGCCGCGGCCGCGCGCCGGCCAGCAGGTGCCGGCGGCCCTGCTCATGGACGGCGAGATCGTCAAGGGCGTGCCCGGCCTGCTGACGGTGCTCGGCGACGGCGGCTACACCGACCGCGAGGTCATGGAGTACCTCTTCACGCCCGACGACTCGCTGCCGGGCCGACCCATCGACGCGCTGCGGGAGAACCGCGGCTCGGAGGTCAAGCGCCGCGCGCAGGCGATGTCGCTCTAGCGCCTCACACGGTGCGCTGGGTCGCCTCGTCGGCGAGCCGGGCGAGCGCAACGCGGGCCTCGGGGTCCAGGTCGGACTCCTCCAGGGCGGCCAGCGCGGTGCCGGTCAGGTGCTCGATCACGGACTCGAGCTGGTCGAGCGCGCCGCTGGAGCGGATCAGCTCGCGCAGCCGGTCGACCGCGGCGCCGTCGAGGGGGGTGCCCAGCGCCTCGTCGAGCACCCGCGCGGGTGCGGCCGGCAGCGCGTCCAGGGCGAGGGCGACCAGCACGGTGCGCTTGCCCTCCACGAGGTCGTCGCCGGCGGGCTTGCCCGTGGCCCCGGGATCGCCGAAGACGCCGAGGACGTCGTCGCGCAGCTGGAACGCCTCGCCCAGCGGCAGCCCGAAGCGGGTCAGCGCCCGGACCTGGTCGGCATCGGCCCCGCCGAGGGCCGCCCCGACGTGCAGGGGCCGCTCGACGGAGTACTTCGCCGACTTGTAGCGCAGCACGGTCATCGCGGTGTCGACGTCGGCCCGGCCGCGGGCCTGGGCGGACACGTCGAGGAACTGGCCCGTGACGACCTCGCTGCGGGTGAGGTCGAAGAACCGCAGCGCGTCCAGCACCCGCTCGGCGGGCAGGCCACAGGTGCGGAGCAGCTCGTCGGACCAGCTGAGCAGCAGGTCGCCGAGCAGGATCGCGGCGGCGGAGCCGTACTCCTGCGCGCTGCCGGTCCAGCCGTCGGCGCGGTGCTGCTGCTCGAACGCGCGGTGCGTCGAGGGGTGGCCCCGGCGGGTGTCGGAGGCGTCCATGAGGTCGTCGTGGACCAGGGCGCTGGCGTGGAGCAGCTCGAGTGCCCCGCACGCCCGGACCAGGGCCTCGCGGTCCTCGTCGGCGGGCGCGCCGGCGACGGCGTGGTGTCCCCACCAGCCGAAGGCCGCCCGGAGGCGCTTGCCGCCGGTGACGCTGGTGCGGGCGTGGCCCACGAGGCGGTCCGCGTCGGGCCCCAGCTCGGTCAACCACGAGGCCTGCTCGTCGACGAACCCGATGAGCGTGGACTCCAGGTCCGACCGGAAGGCGGCGGCGTCCCACCGTGCGTGCAGCGCGCTCATCGGGCGACCCTAGCCCCGTATCCTCGAGACATGCCCGGCACCCCTGTGCGCATCGGCGATCTGCTCGCGAGCGGCGACCGGTCCTTCTCCTTCGAGTTCTTCCCGCCGAAGGACGCCGCCGGCGAGGAGGTCCTGTGGCGCTCCATCAGCGAGCTCGAGCCGCTGCGGCCGACCTTCGTCTCGGTGACCTACGGCGCCGGTGGCACCACCCGTGACCGCACCCTGGCCATCACCGGCCGGATCGCGCGGGAGACCACGCTCCTGCCGATGGCCCACCTGACCTGCATCGGGCACACCACCACCGAGCTCGAGCGCATCCTCGGCTCGCTCGAGGACGCCGGTGTGCGCAACGTGCTGGCGCTGCGCGGCGACCCGCCGGGCGGGCCGGGCACCCCGTGGGAGCGCACCGAGGGCGGGGTCGACCACGCCTCCGACCTGGTGTCCCTGGTCCGGGCCCGCAGCGAGCTGTGCGTCGGTGTCGCGGCCTTCCCCGAGGGCCACCGCGACGCGGCGTCGCTCGACGACGACGTCGCCGTGCTCAAGGCCAAGCAGGACGCCGGGGCGGAGTTCGCCGTCACCGAGATGGTGCTGCGGGCCTCCGACTACCTCGGGCTCGTCGAGCGGGCCCGGGACGCCGGCGTCACCTTCCCGATCGTGCCCGGCATCATGCCCATCCTCGGCCTGACCTCGATGGCCAAGATGGTCGAGCTCTCGGGCCGTGACATCCCGGCCGAGGTCGAGGCCCGGATCCGGCCCCACGCCGACGACCCCGCCGCGGTGCGCGCCGAGGGCATCGCGATCGCCACCGAGCTGTGCGACGACCTGCTCGCCGGCGGCGCCCCCGGCCTGCACTTCTACACGCTCAACCGCTCCCGGGCCACGCGCGAGATCTGGGCCGCGCTGTCGCTCAGCGCCTGACCGGTCAGGCCGGACCGACGACCTGGGCGACCAGGGCGGCCGAGAGGCCGACGCTGGGCAGTCCGGCGCCGGGGGTCGCGCTGGCGCCTGCGACGTACACGCCCGGCACCGGGGTGCGCGGGCCCAGGCGACGGGCGACCGTGCTGCGGCCCTGCCACAGCACGCCGTACGGCGACCCGCCCCACGTGGTGACCTGCTCCAGGGGCGAGCGGTCGACGCGGACCTCGACCTGGTCGCGCACGCGCACCCCGGCCCGGGCGAGCGCCGTGACGACGTCCTCGCTGAGCGCACCGCGTCCCAGCACGGTCCAGGCGTGGGCGCCGTCGGGCGCGGTGCCGCCGGTGGTCCGCAGCACCAGCAGGGGGTCGCCGTGCAGGACGACCTCGTGGGGCAGGTCGGGGACCGGGCCCACCACGCCGAGGTGGGCCAGGACCGGTGGGATGGCCGGCATCGTGCGCCGGACGTGGGTGGCCAGGGTCGGCAGCTGCCGGGGGTCCGCGGCGACCACGACCACGTCGGCGTCCACGGTGCCGGAGGTGGTGCGCACCCCCGCGACCCGACCCTCGCGCACCTCGAGGTCGACCACCGGGGTGGACAGCTCGACGGCCACGCGCCGGGTGCGGAGCCGGGCGACGAGCGCGTCGGCGACGTCGGCCATGCCGCCCGGGGAGGTCCAGAGCCCGAAGTTCTGCTCGACGTAGCTCCACAGCCCCACCCAGGCCGGCACGTTGCGCAGGTCGTGCCCCTCGAGGGTGGCGCCGAAGCCCGCCACCAGGCGCAGCCGCTCGTCCTTGAAGGAGCGCCGCAGCACCTTGTGCAGCGTCAGCCGCGTGCCGAGCAGGGCCCGGGCGTGCTCGCCGGCGAGCTCGGGCGACCAGGGCCGCTCGAACCAGTCGCGGCGCAGCGCGTCCCAGTCGTCGGCGAAGGCGTCGACGTACGCCGACCATGCAGCGCCGGAGCCCGACCCGAGGGCGGCGTCGAGCGCCGCCATCTGGTCGCCCCGGCCGGTGGGCAGGTCGACCTGCGAGCCGTCGCCGAAGACGTGGCGGCGCAGCGGTGTCACCGGCACGAGGTCGAGCTCGCGCTCCAGCGGTCGGCCGGACTTGCGGAACAGGTCGCGCACCACCGCGGGCAGCATCGTGTGGGTGGGCCCGGCGTCCCAGGTGAAGCCCTCGCGCTCGACCCGGCCGAGGGCGCCGCCGAGCCGGTCGCCGGCCTCGAGCAGGGTGACGTCGTGGCCGAGCTTGGCCAGGCGGACGGCGCTCGCGAGCCCGGCGTACCCGCCCCCGACCACCACCACCCGCGCCATGGCGGTCACCCTAGGGGCCGCGTGGTGGTGCCCAGGCGCCTAGGTGGCCGGCTCCACGTCGACCTCGACGGCTCCCGTCATCCGCTGCAGCTCCTCGACCGTGGTGCTGAAGACCGCGGCGGGGTGGCCGGCCGCGGCCCAGACCACGGGGTGCCGCCGCAGCCAGGGGTCGAGGTACGTCGGCACCGGCGCCGGGTGGGCGATCGGGGAGACACCGCCGATCACCTGGCCGGTGTGGCGCCGCACGAACTCGGGGGAGGCGCGGCGCAGCGCCGGCACCCCGATCCGCCGGGCGACCGCGGCGGTGTCGACCCGGTGCGCGCCGCTGGTGAGCAGCAGCAGCGGGGTGTCCGCGGTGCCGTCGGGGTCCCCGGTCGTGCGGGGGTCCTGGGCGGGGACCGCGAACAGCAGGCTGTTGGCGATCGCCCCGACCTCGCAGCCCAGGGCCTCGGCGGCGAGCGCGGCGGTGTGGACCGACTCGGGCAGCACGCGGACCTCGCCGGTGCCGCCCCGGGCCTCGAGCTCGGCGCGGAAGCGGGCGATGGAGGGGTGGTCGCTCATGCGACGGCACCGTACCGGGCGGTGCGGGAGCAGGTCCCGGCCTCGCCGCGCAGAGGCTTGACGGGCTGTCGGAGGGGAGGTGTACCTTGAAGGTGTTCGAACACGTGTTCGAACAACTGCCCCGGTGGGGGGTGACCTCGACCCCCATCCTCCACCGGGGCACCGACAGCGGGTCGAACGGCTGCGAGACGACACGAGGAGCACGACGTGCGGCGTTACGACGACCCGGTGGAGGTGCGCAAGGGCGCGACCGAGGACCCCGAGCAGTTCCTGTGGAGGGGACGGCTCTGGCAGGTGCGCGAGGTGGTGGCCCACTGGGTCGAGACCGGGGCCTGGTGGTCCCGGCCGGCCGCGCGGGACGAGGGCGGCGCGGTGGCGCTGGCCGGATCCGACCTGCTGCGCGAGCAGGAGGTGTGGCGGGTGACCGCGGCCCGGGGCCGCGTCGCCGCCGCCCGCACCGCCGGGTCCGACCCGGGGTTCGGGGTGTTCGACCTGGTCTTCAGCTGGGCCGACGGCAGCTGGCAGCTCGTCCGGGCGATGGACTGAGGGGGACCGGAGATGACGACGTTCGCCACCCCGGCCTTCCTGCCGGCCGCCACGCACGCCTACCTCGACCGGGCGGCGACCTCGCTGCGCGAGGCGATCACCAGCACCGACGTCCCCGAGCGCTACGCCCAGGCCCACGTCTCGGCGCTGCGGGCGACCGCTGCCCTGCTCGCCGCCCGGGCCCGCCCGACCGCGACGGGACGACGTCCCCAGAAGAACGCCTGGGTGCTGCTCGCCGAGGTGGCCCCCGAGCTCAGCGAGTGGGCCAGCTTCTTCGCCGCGGGGGCCGCCAAGCGCGCCGCCGCCGAGGCGGGGTCGCGGCGGGCCGTGACCGAGCGCGAGGCCGACGACCTGGTCCGCGACGCCGACCGGTTCCTGGCCCTGGTGGAGACCGCGCTCGGGCTCACCGAGCACGCCCCGATCCGCGTCGCCTGAGACGCGAGGCTCGCGTGCCCGACCCCTTCGTGCACCTGCACGTCGCCTCCGGCTTCTCCCTGCGCTACGGCGCCTCGCACCCCCACGTCCTGGTGGAGCGCGCGGCGGAGCAGGAGATGGACGCCCTGGCCCTGACCGACCGCGACGGCACCTACGGCGCGGTCCGGTTCGCCAAGGCGGCGATGGCGGCGCAGGTGCGCCCGATCCTCGGGGTGGACCTGGCCGTGGCCCCGTCCGGGGTGCTGCTGCGGCCGGGCACCCGCGAGGAGCGGCCCGTGCGGCCCCGCACGCCGGTGCGCGGCGGCGCCACCCGCGACGCCCGGCTGCCCCGGGTGACGCTGCTGGCCTCCGGCCGGGCGGGCTGGGCGGCGGTGTGCCGGCTGGTCTCGGCGGCCCACGCCGCCCAGGAGCGGGGGACCCCGGTGTGCACCCCGGCGCTGCTCGCCGCGCACGTCGCCGGACGTCCGGTCCGGGTGCTGCTGGGGCCGACCTCCGAGCTCGGCGTGGCCGCCACCCGGCGCCGCGACGACCTCGGTGTCCTGGTGCTGCGCCACTGGCTCGACCTCGTCGGTCCCGAGCAGCTGGTCGTCGAGCTGGTCTCCCACCGGCTGCGCGGCGACGGCCCCGGCACCTCCTCCCACGCCGCCCGGATGCTGGGACTGGCGTCCGGTCGGGGGGCCGCCCGCGGGGTCGGTGCCGCCCCCGGCACGGCGACCGGGCGGGTGCCGGTGGTGCTGACCAACGCGGTCCGCTTCGCCGACCGGCTCGACGCCCCGACCGTCGACGTGCTCGACGCGACCCGTCGCCTGGTGCCGATGGACCTGCGCCACCTCGACCGCCGCAACGCCGAGGGCTTCGTGAAGTCGGGCAAGCAGATGCACGAGGTGGCCGAGGAGATCTGCCGCCACGCAGGCCTCGAAGGCGCGGCGCGCGGCGCCTCCGGGCTGCTCGCGGCCACCCGGGCGGTGGCCGACCAGTGCGTCCTGGACCCGCGCTCCGACCTCGGCCTGGGGGAGGTGCACTTCCCCGAGCTCGAGCTCTCGACCACCGACGTCCCGGCCCGGGTGGGGGCCGAGGCGCCGGCCGACGCCGTGCTGCGGCGCCGCTGCGAGGGAGCCATCGGGTGGCGCTTCGCGGACGCACCCCGGCAGCGGATCTGGAAGCGGCTCGACGACGAGCTCGAGGTCGTGCGACGGCTCGGCTACGCCTCCTACTTCCTCGCCGTCGGCGACGTCAGCGAGATGGTCCGCGACCTCGGCATCCGCAGCGCGGCCCGGGGCTCGGGCGCGGGCAGCCTGGTCAACTACCTGCTCGGCATCTCCGGCGTCGACCCCATCCGCCACGGCCTGCTGATGGAGCGCTTCCTCTCCCCGCTGCGACGCTCGCTGCCCGACATCGACGTCGACGTGGAGTCGGCCCGCCGGCTCGAGGTCTACGACGCGATCCTCGAGCGCTACGGCAGCGAGCGCTGCGCCACCGTCTCGATGATGGACACCTACAAGGTGCGCCACGCGATCCGTGACGTCGGGGCGGCGCTCGGCATGCCGCCCGGCGAGATCGGTGCCCTGGCCACGTCGTTCCCCCACGTCCGCTCCCGGGACGCACGGATGGCGCTGCGCGACCTGCCCGAGCTGCGTGCCACCGGGCTGGCGCGGGAGGCGGCCGCCGGCGACTGGGGCAGCTTCGACCAGTTCTTCGCGCTGGTGGAGAGCCTCGACGGGCTGCCGCGCCACATCGCGATGCACCCGTGCGGCGTGCTGCTGTCCGACCGCACCCTGCTCGACCGCACCCCGGTCGAGCGCAGCTCCCTCGGCTACCCGATGAGCCAGTTCGACAAGGACGACGTCGAGGACCTGGGGCTGCTCAAGCTCGACGTGCTCGGCATCCGGATGCAGTCCTCGATGGCCCACGCGGTCACCGAGATCGAGCGGGTCGAGGGCCACCACGTCGACCTCGACGACGAGGCGCAGGTGCCCTTCGACGACCCGACGACCTACACCATGATCTCCAGCGCCAAGACCCTCGGCATCTTCCAGATCGAGTCGCCGGGCCAGCGCGAGCTGGTCGGCAAGACGGGCATCGACGACTTCGCCGACATCATCACCGACATCTCGCTGTTCCGGCCCGGGCCGGTGAAGAGCGACATGATCACGCCCTACCTGGAGGCCAAGCAGGGCTGGCGGATGCCCCACTACCTCCACGACGACCTGCGTCCCATCCTCGGCGGCACCCGGGGGGTGGTGGTCTTCCACGAGCAGGTGATCGAGATCATCGCCTGCTTCGCCGGGTGCAGCTACGCCGAGGGCGACGAGCGGCGCCGCTCGCTCGGCGACCGCGACGGCGTGGCCGCCACCCGGGCGTGGTTCGTGCCACGGGCGCTGGGCCGGGGCTACGAGCCCGCGGTCGTCGAGCGGATCTGGGCGGTCGTGGAGGCCTTCGCCTCCTTCGGCTTCTGCAAGGCCCACGCGGCCGCCTTCGCGCTGCCCACCTTCCAGTCGGCCTGGCTCAAGGCCCACTACCCGGCCCACTTCATCGCCGGGCTGCTCACCCACGACCCGGGGATGTACCCCAAGCGCCTGATCCTCGACGACGCCCGCCACCTCGGCATCGCGGTGCTGGGGCTCGACGTCAACGCCAGCGCCGCGGCGTACACCGTGGAGAAGGGGGTCGAGACCGGCAGCAGCGGCTACGGCATCCGCATCGCCCTGGGCGAGGTGCGCGGGATCGACGACGCGGAGGTGCAGCGGGTCACGGCCGGGCGGCTGGGCGCGCCGTACGCCTCGCTCACCGACTTCTGGCAGCGCACCCGGGTCTCGCGCCCGGTCGTGGAGCGGCTGGTGCAGGCGGGGGGCTTCGACAGCGTCTACGGCCTCGGCGCCGCCGACGGCACCGGCCGGCGCGACCGGGTGACCCGGCGCGACCTGCTGCTCGAGGTCGGGGACCTCGACCGGCTGCAGCGGGCGGCGTCGCGCGGTCCTCAGCGGCGCGCCCGCGGGCTGTCGCGTCCCCGGTCGCGGCAGGGCCCGGAGGAGTCCACCGGGGCCGGTCCCGGGTCGGTGCAGCTGACCCTCGACCTGGGCGGGCCCGTCCGGCAGCAGGTGAGCGGGCTGCCCGAGATGACCGGGGCGGACCGGGTGCGCGCCGAGCTCGACGTCCTGGGGCTCGACGCCAGCCGCCACGTGGTCGACTTCCACGCCGACTTCCTGTCGGCCCTCGGCACCACCCGCTCGGCCGACCTGCTGGGCGCCCGCAGCGGTCGCGAGCTGCTGGTCGCCGGGGTCAAGGTCGCCACCCAGACCCCACCGATCCGCTCCGGCCGATGGGTCGTCTTCCTCACCCTCGACGACTCCACCGGCCCGGTCGACGCGACCTTCTTCGAGGACGCCCAGGGGCCCTACGCCGCGACCGTCTTCGGCTGCTGGCTGGTCGTGGTGCGCGGCGTGCTGCGCCGCACCGGCCGTCGTGGGGTCTCGCTGCGCGCGACCGGGGCCTGGGACCTCGGCGCCCTGCACGACCTGTGGACGGCCGAGGGGATGGCCGCGGTCCACGCCGAGATGCTCCGGGTGCCGCGCGGCTTCGGGCCGGCCGGCGTCGCGGACCCCGCACGGGCCGACACCGGACCCAGCCGGGTGGTGGTGCACACCAGCGGCTTCCGGATGTCGCCGTACGCCGACGTCCGGCCCGCCGGCGAGAGCGCCGCCGTGGTGACGGGCACGGTGGCGCGCAAGCTGTGGCACCGCAGCCCCGGGAGCGCCGGATGAGCCACCCGCACCCCCTAGGGTGGGCGCCATGGAACGCCCCCTCGAACGCCGCAACGCCGTCCGCACCGCCGTGGTGTGGGACGCCGTGCAGTCGGTCCTCGAGGGAGGCGAGCGCCAGGTCCTCGACATCGGCGGCGGCACCGGCGGGTTCGCCGTGCGGGTGGCCCGGCTCGGCCACCAGGTCACCGTCGTGGACCCCAGCCCCGACGCCCTCGCCGCCGCTGCCCGTCGCGCCCACGACGAGGGCGTCTCGGCCCGGGTCACCGGTGTCCAGGGAGACCTCGGCACCCTCGCCGAGGCGGTCCCCGAGGGCGGGGTCGACCTGGTGCTGTGCCACGGGGTGCTCGGCCTCGTCGAGGACCCGGCCGCCGCGCTCGCCGCGATCGCCGCGGTGCTGCGCCCCGGCGCGACCCTCTCCCTGCAGGTCGGCCAGCGCCACGCCGCCGTGCTCGCCCGGGCCATGGCCGGCCACTTCACCCAGGCCCTGCAGCTGCTCACCTCGACCGACGACGGCACCCCCCACCCCGGCGAGCGGCGCTTCACCCACGACGAGCTGCGCGACCTGCTCGTCGCGGGCGGCTTCACCCCGACGGCCTTCCACGGCGTCCGGGTCTTCACCGACCTGGTGCCCTCCTCGCTGCTGGACCTCGAGCCCGGTGCCAGCGCCGCGCTGCTCGAGCTCGAGCGGGCCGCCGCCCAGCGGCCCGAGTACCTCACCGTGGCCAGCCAGCTGCACGTGCTCGCCACCCGCTGACCGGCTCGCCGGTCCTCCCGCGGGCCGGCTCCGGTGAGCCCGGACCGCGCGCAGGACCGCTCGCACGACTGCCCGATCCTGCACGTCGACATGGACGCCTTCTACGCCTCCGTGGCGATCCGCGACCGCCCCGAGCTCCACGACGTCCCGGTGATCGTGGGGGGAGGACACCGCGGGGTGGTGCTGGCGGCCAACTACCCGGCCCGCCGCCACGGCGTCCGCTCGGCGCTGCCGATGACCCGGGCCAGGAGGATGTGTCCCGAGGCCGTGGTGCTGCCACCGGACTACGACGAGGTCGAGTCGGTCTCCTCCTCGGTGATGGAGATCTTCCGCCAGGTCACCCCGGTCGTGGAGGCGGTCTCGCTCGACGAGGCGTTCCTCGACGTCTCGGGGTCCTGGCGTCGCCTCGGCACCTCGCGCGAGATCGCCGAGCACGTCCGGGCACGGGTGTCCGACGAGCAGCGCGTCACCTGCTCGGTGGGGGTCGCCGGCTCGGTCTCGGTGGCCAAGCTGGCCAGCCGTCGGGCCAAGCCCGACGGCGTGGTGGTGGTCCCGCCCCGGGAGGTGACCGCCTTCCTGCACCCCCTCGACGTCGGTGAGCTCTACGGCGTGGGGGAGAAGACCCGCGAGCAGCTGCACCGCCTCGGTCTCCGCACGGTCGGCCAGGTCGCCCACACGCCGGTGGCCACGCTCCAGCGGGGGATCGGCGCCGCAGCCGGGGCCCACCTGCACCACCTCGCCTGGGGCACCGACCGGCGCACGCTGACACCTCGGCGGCCCACCCACGAGCCCGACCGGAGCATGGGGGCCGACGAGACCTTCGGTCGCGACACCGACGACCGGGCCGTGGTGGTGCGCGAGCTGCTCCGGCTCACCGCCAAGGTCACCCACCGGATGCGCACCGCGGGGGTCGCCGGCCGCACGGTCACGATCCGGGTGCGGTTCTCCGACTTCACCACGATCACCCGCTCCCGGACCCTGCCCGACGCCACCGACGTGACCGGGGAGGTGCACGCCACCGCGGTGGGCCTCTTCGACGCGCTGGGGCTGCAGCGGGCCCGGATCCGGCTGGTCGGCGTGCGCGTGGAGGGGCTGGTGCCCCGGGGCTCGGTCCAGCGCCAGCTCGTCCTCGGCGCGCGGGAGCGGGGCTGGGAGGACGCCGACCGGGCGGTCGACGCCGCGGCGTCCCGGTTCGGCGGCGGCGCCGTACGTCGCGCCACGCTGCTGCTGGGCGACCGGCCGTGAGCACCCGCGACCGGCTCCGCGCACCACGCCGCGCCGGGGCGGAGGTCCTTTCTGGTCACGATTTCCGATCTCGGCTACCGCCGCGCCCACGGCCTGCCTAGACTTCCAGGAGAGTCACCCAGGGCCAGTCACGCGGGAGGATGCCGTGCCACTCTCCGAAGAGGAGCTTCGTCTGCTCGAGCAGATGGAGCACGCGCTTGCCCAGGAGGACCCGAAGTTCGCCTCCACGCTCCGGGGCAGCGCGATGGAGCGCACCGCCAAGATGCGCACCATCGGTGCCGCGGCCGTGTTCGTCGTCGGCATCTTCATGCTGATGGGCGGAGCCGTGGCCCAGGCCATCTGGCTCGCCGTGCTCGGCTTCGTCGTGATGCTCGGCTCGGCCACCCTCGGGCTGGCCGCCTGGCGCGGCCGGCACGCCCCGGCGCCGACGCAGCAGCGCAGCGAGGACCAGCTCTTCGACTTCGACGACCACCCCCACCGCTTCGGCGTGGTGGACGGGGGCCGCTCCGACCGGTCCCGTCGTCGCACCCGCGGCGCGAAGGGCAAGCTCCCCAAGCGGTCGCGTGCCGCCGGTGGCGCCCAGTCGCAGGGCAGCTTCATGCAGCGCCTCGAGCAGCGCTGGGAGCGCCGCCGCCAGCAGGGCTACTGACCCCGTCGTCCCACCGCAGCACCTCACCTCACGACCCGGCCCCCGCGCCGGGTCGCGGTGCGTCCGGACCCGGTGCGGCGGCAGGCCCGCTCAGCGGGCCGGTCGGGTGAGGGAGCGCGGCCACCACCGCCGCACCCACGTCGTACGCCGCGACGCCGGGCGGGCCCGGTCGGCCAGCAGCCGCCGCCAGGCCTCGACGGTGCGGGTGGTGCGCAGCCGCCCGGCCTCCTCGTCGCCCGCCCGGGCGGTGCCGGGCAGCGTGGCCACCCCGCCGGACCCGCCGGCGTCCACGCCGACGGCACCGGTCGCGCCCACCGTGCCGGACGTGCCGGACGAGGTCGCGCGGCCGTAGCGGGAGCGCTCGACCGCGGCCAGCAGGTCCTCCAGCGCCCGCACGTCGTCGGGCTCCAGGGGGGAGGTGCGCGAGCCCACCTGGTCGATCACCCGGCGGGCCTGCTCGCGCGGCGACCGGTCGTCGGGCCAGGCCAGCCCCACGTCGAGGACACTGGCACGGAGCTCGGCCCACGCTCCCTCGGGCAGGTGCTCGGCGTCCAGCGAGAGCCGGCGCCGACGCTGGGCCCGGCGTGCGGCCGAGGGGACCACGGCGATCCCGACCGCGCCGAGCAGCGCCAGCAGCGGCCACCACGGGACGCCGCTCCCGCCGTCGCTGCCGGCCTGGTCCTCGGGGGTCTGCTGGTCCTCGGGGGTGGCCTCGGCGGACGGCTGGGCGCTGGGGGCCTGGGTCGGGGCCGGCTCGTCGACGGACTGACGGGTGTAGGCCGGCGTCTCACCGGTGCGCTGCGAGGGGGTCGGCTCGAAGCGGACCCAGCCGCGGCCGGAGAAGTACATCTCCGGCCAGGCGTGGCGGGCGTCCGAGGTGTAGAGCAGCCGACCGTCTGGCTGCCGCTCGGGACGCAGGAAGCCCACGGCCACCCGCGAGGGGATGCCCAGGGTGCGACCCATCGCGGCCATCGCGGAGGCGAACTGCTCGCAGTAGCCGACGCGGTCCACGGTGATGAAGTCGGCGAGCAGGTCCATGCCCGACCCGGGCCGCTGCTCCAGGGAGTAGGTGAAGCCACCGCCGCTGCGGAACCAGTCCTGCAGCGCGACGGCCCGCTCGAAGTCGGTGTCGGCCCCGGCGGTCACCTCGCGGGCGGTCTGCTCGATGACCGGCGGCAGGTCCTCGGGGACCTCCGTGCCGGCCTCGCGCACGCTGGCGGGCGGCCGCACCGCGTCGGCCAGGTCGGCGGCGGTGACGGTGGGATCGAAGGAGGTCGCGCTGTACTCCAGCCCGGCGGGCGGGTCGCCCGAGACCAGCGCGACGTCGAGGGTGCGCTCGTCGAAGCGCCAGTTGCCCTCCACCGAGACCTCCCGCACGGGGTAGGGCAGCGGCAGCCAGGTGGTGCTGTAGTCGCGGGTCAGCTGGAAGCGCCAGTCCGACTCCAGGCCGCTGGCGCCGGGGGCCAGGCCGGGCGGACCGGGGAAGACGGCGTCGGCGGAGTTGTCGCCGGGCAGGTCGCGCTGCGAGGGCCGCCACGAGTCCTGGCTGAACAGGTCGAGCACCGTGGTCCGCAGGTAGCCCGGGTCGGCGGCGTCGGTCTCGGCGTACACCAGCGGGGTGTTGGTCTGCTCGACGAGCTCGCGGCGCAGCCGGATGAAGGGGTTGACGGTGGTCAGCCGCACGTCGCTGCCGGTGCCGGGGCCCTCGCCCTGGCCGTCGCCGCGGGGGAGCAGGTCGCTGACCGGCACCAGCGGCGCCGCCACCAGGGCGACCAGCACGCTGGCCACCGAGACCTGCCACAGCAGGGCGCCGCCGGGTCGCGACAGCCGACCCGACCCGGGCGCCGCGCCGCCGCCGGCGCGGGGCACGCCCGACCAGCGGTCGAGCCGGTCGCTGGCCAGCAGCCGCAGGAAGAGCAGCGCGACCACCACGAAGACCGGCAGCGCGAGCGCGTCGGTGAGGATCGAGACCGGGACGCTGAGCGTGACCAGGAGCGGCAGCGCCGCCAGGGGCGGTCGCCGCAGCCCGACGGCCAGCACGTCGACCGAGAGCAGGACGAGCAGCCCGCACGCCGCGAGCAGGGTGGCGGTCGAGGTGCCGAAGGCGACCACCGGAGCGCCGTAGTAGTTGAGGGCGCGGGCGCCGTTCTCGGCCAGCAGCAGCACCCGCTCCACCGAGGTGCTGGTGGGGACCACTCCGCCGATCGACTGGGCGCCGGCGAAGGTCGCGTTGAGGACGAGCAGCCCGACCACGACCTGCGCGGCCGCCACGGCGTACGACGCGACCCGGAGCACTCGCAGCCCGCTGCCGACCAGCGCCATCAGCAGCCCGCCGACCGCGCAGGGCAGCAGGAACCCCGACGGGGCGTCGACCATGCCGGACCAGGCAGTCAGCGCCACCCAGCCGGCGAGGGCGCCGAGCAGGGGCGGGCCGGGCCGCCAGGGCTCGCGGGGCGTGGGGCTCACCGGCCCAGCTCCTGCCAGGCGGCGGGCAGGGAGCCGTCGCGGGTCAGCGTCGCGGCCTTCCAGCCGCCCAGCCGGAGGTCGGTGGTGGCGGGGCCGGCCGAGGCGTGGTGGTGGGTCAGGCCGGCGCCGTGGGTCGGGGCGTGGCGCTCCCAGCCGGCGACGTCCAGCACCACGGCGTACGCCGCGTCCCCGGCACTCGCGAGCCCGGCCAGCGTGCGGCGGTCGCCGTCGTCGAGGTGGCCGAGGACCGCGACGAGCATGCCGCCGTGCTGGGTCTCGTCGACCCAGTCGGTCGCCAGCTGCTCCTCGGTGCCGGCACCGAGCACGGCCAGCCGCTCCAGCTGCTGCTGCAGGCCCACCCCGCGATCGCCCTGGTGCCACCCGGGGGAGCCGGCACGGCCCGCGGCGGTGACCAGGCGGACCTCGAAGCCCTGTGCGGTGAGGTGGCGCAGCACCGACGCGGCAGCGCTCACGGCGGCCTCCAGCGAGGAGGCGGCGCCGCGACCGCGGTGGCTGCGGCGCCGGTGGTCGAGCAGCAGGGTGCACCGCAGCTGCCACTCCTGCTCCTCGCGCCGGACCATCAGCTCGCTGGTGCGGGCGCTGGTGGGCCAGTGGATGCGGCGCAGGTCGTCGCCGAGGCGGTACTCCCGGATGGTGGTGTCGGGGCTGCCCCCGCCCAGCAGCTCGCGGGCGCGGTTCTCGCCGGCGCCCGCCCAGCGGCCGGTGAGCGCGATCCGGGGCAGCGCCTCGGTGCGCGGCGTGACCAGCAGGGTGGCGCTGGAGTCGAGCTCCTCGTCGAGGTCGGCCATGCCGAGCGGGTCGCTCACGTGGAGGTGGAGGGGGCCCACGGGGTAGCGGCCCCGCTGGCGCGCGTGCAGCGCGTAGTGGAGCGTGGTGCGGCCGCCCGCCTCGAGCGGGTCGACCAGGAACTGGTGACCGGCGCCCAGTGCCTCGGGCAGCGTCTCCTCCACCAGCAGCACGCCGGTGCGGCGGCGGCCCTGCGGACCGAGCTCGACCTGCACCTGCGCGGTGTCACCGGCCTCCACCCGCAGCGAGCTGAGGTCACGACGCACCCAGACGCGGCGCTCGGAGCGGCGCACCAGCACCCAGGCCACGAGCGGGACGGCGAGGGCCAGCAGCCCGATGCGCACGAAGTCGCGCTCGCCGATCTGCACGCCGCAGATCACGGCGGCGAGGCCGGCCGCGAGGAAGCACCGGCCGCGGACGGTCAGGTCACGCACGCCTGCTGCCCGAGGTGGGGGCCGGCACCGGCACCTGCGCGACGACCTGCTCGACGACGTCGACGGGGCGACGACCGTTCATCTGGGCCTCCATGGTGGGCAGCAGCCGGTGGGGCAGCACCTGCGGGGCGAGGTCGCGGACGTCGTCGGGCAGCACGAAGTCGCGGCCCTGCATGGCCGCCCAGGTGCGGGCGGCACGGACCAGCTGCAGCGTCGAGCGCGGCGAGGCGCCCAGGCGCAGGTCGGGGGAGCGGCGGGTCGCGGTGACCAGCGCCACGGCGTACTGCTGGACGGGGTGGCTCACGTGCACCCGCCCGGTGACCTCGATCAGCTTGCGGACCTCGGCGGCGTCGGTGACGGGCTCGAGGTCGTCCAGCGGGCTGATGCCCTCGCGGGCCGAGAGCATCGCGATCTCGGCCGACTCCACGGGGTAGCCCATGGACAGGCGCACCATGAAGCGGTCGCGCTGCGCCTCGGGCAGGGCGTAGGTGCCCTCCATCTCGATGGGGTTCTGGGTGGCGATGACCATGAACGGCGACTCCAGCTCGTACGTCGTCCCGTCGACCGTCACCTGGCCCTCCTCCATGCACTCGAGCATCGCCGACTGCGTCTTGGGGCTGGCCCGGTTGATCTCGTCGCCGACCACGATGTTGGCGAAGATGCCGCCCGGCCGGAACTCGAAGGCCCGGCTGTCCTGGTTGAAGATCGAGACGCCGGTGACGTCGGAGGGCAGCAGGTCGGGCGTGAACTGGATCCGGCGCACCGAGCAGTCGATCGAGCGGGCCAGCGCCTTGGACAGCATCGTCTTGCCCACGCCGGGGACGTCCTCGATGAGCAGGTGACCCCCGGAGAGCAGCACCACCAGTGCGGTGCGCGCGATCTCGGGCTTGCCCTCGATGACGGTGGCGACGTTGGCGTGGATCCGGTCGGCGACCGCCCGGACCTCCTCGACGCCTGCCGCGGGTGCGGTCCGGTCGCTCGTCCGGGTCCGTGCCTGGGTCGATCCCTGCATGGATTCCTGGGTCACTGCTCCCTGCCCCTCCGCCGTGCTCCACGTCGCTCCACCGACGGCCACTTCCGGCCTGCTCGCACCCCACGTGCGGTCGGCTGGCCACCAGTCAAGCGCACGGACCCACATCCGGCGCCGGGTCGACGACGCGCAGGTCACCACGGCGCGCTGGTCCCTCGCTGCCCCCGGGGTGCGCCCACCGGGGCAGACGGGTGCAAAAGGGGGGTGAAGGGGGTCGAATGTGGTTGACGGTGGAGCGGAGTGGAGTAAAGTGGTGCGTAGTGGAGGAGCCAGGCGGTTCCGGGGTGGAGGGGAGAGCCGATGTTCTCCGGCACCTACACCCCGAAGGTCGACGAGAAGGGCCGCCTGTTCCTCCCGGCGAAGTTCCGCGAGGAGATGAAGGAGGGGCTCGTGATCACCCGTGGTCAGGACCGCTCCCTCGACCTCCGCACCGCTGCGGACTTCGCCGACTTCACCGAGAAGTTCAAGAACGCGTCGCAGACCGATGCCCGCCTGCGGGCCTACGGCCGGATGCTGTTCGCGCTCGCCTCGGAGCAGGTGCCGGACAAGCAGGGGCGGGTCTCGCTGACCCCCGAGCTGCGGTCCTACGCCGGTCTCGAGCGCGAGGCGGTCGTCATCGGCATCTACGACCGCGTCGAGATCTGGGAGCCCAGCGCCTGGGCCCGCTACACCGCCGACCAGGAGCAGGCGTTCGCCAACCTCTCCGAGGAAGTCTTCCCCGGCTTCTAGTCCCACCGCCCCACCCGGCTCCACCACAACTCCACAGCGGCGATCGCAGGACGAGGCTCACGTCCGCTCTGCCCCCGGTCATCTGACGCACCTTCCCCGGCGCCAGAGGACCTCCCTCTCCTCCAGAGGTCGGGGAGGAGCGGACGGAGAACCTGGCCCTGCGATCGCCCACCACACGCACCAGCCACGCACGCACACCAGGACGGGGGGTCGAGCCCGATGAGCACCACCACGACGACGGGCACCCGCGACCTCGCGGCCCGTCCCACCCGCCGGGTGCGGCACGAGGCCCGCGACTCGGTGGCCCTGATGGCCTTCTCGGCCCTCGCCTCGACCGGTGTCGCCGCGCTCCTGATGCTGCTCGTCCGGCTCGGCGGCTAGGCGCCCGACACCATGCCGACCCCCTCCCACGTCCCGGTGCTCCTCGACCGGGTCGTCACCTTGCTGGCGCCCGCGCTGCAGCGCCCCGGCGCGGTCTTCCTCGACGCGACCCTGGGCCTGGGCGGCCACACCGAGGCCGTCCTGGAGCGCTGCCCCGAGGCCCGCGCCATCGGGGTCGACCGCGACCAGCACGCGCTCGAGCTCGCCGGACGCCGGCTCGCGCCGCACGCCGACCGGTTCACGCCGGTGCACGCGGTGTACGACGAGATCCCCGACGTCCTCGAGGAGCTCGGGCTCACCCACGTCGACGCCGTCCTGTTCGACCTCGGGGTCTCCTCGATGCAGCTCGACGTCCGCGAGCGGGGGTTCGCCTACGCGGAGGACGCCCCGCTCGACATGCGGATGGACGACACCACCGGCCCCACCGCGGCCGACGTGCTCAACACCTACGCCTTCGGCGACCTGGCCCGGGTGCTCAGCACCTACGGCGAAGAGAAGTTCGCCCGGGCCATCGCCCGAGCGGTGCTCAAGGCCCGCGAGACCGAGCCGTTCACCACCTCGGCCCGCCTGGTCGAGCTGCTCTACGACACCATCCCGGCGCCGGCCCGCCGCACCGGCGGCCACCCCGCCAAGCGCACCTTCCAGGCGCTGCGCATCGAGGTCAACGACGAGCTCGGCGTGCTGCGCCGGGCGGTGCCGAGCGCCGTCGAGGCGATCGGGGTCGGCGGCCGCGTCGTGGTGATGAGCTACCAGTCGCTCGAGGACCGCCTCGTCAAGCGCGTCTTCACCGCCGGCAGCACCTCGCAGCTGCCGCCCGACCTCCCGGTCGTCCCGGAGGGCCACGAGCCGCCGCTGCGCCTGCTGACGCGCAGCTCGGAGAAGGCCACCGCCGAGGAGATCGCCCAGAACCCGCGCGCCGCCTCCGTCCGGCTGCGCGCCGTCGAACGTGTCAACACCAACCGGGGAGACCACGCAGCATGAGCCACTCACAGGCCACCACCACGGGCCGCTCGCGCCTGCCCCGCTTCGCCGAGGCCGCCGTCGAGCGGGCCCGCCTGACCGTCGTCCCGCCGCGCGCCCTCGGCCGCAGCCAGGCCGCGCGCACCCCCTTCGCGGTGCTGGTGCTGCTCCTGCTCGCCGGCGGCGTCGTCGGGCTCCTGATGTTCAACACCCACATGCAGCAGACCTCCTTCACCGCCACGCGGCTGCAGGACGAGGTCGACACCCTCACCGCCCAGAAGCAGTCGCTGGCCCTGGAGCTCGACGGGCTCCGCGACCCCCAGCACCTCGGTGCCGCCGCCCAGGCGCTCGGCATGGTGGCGCCCCCCGAGCCGGCGTTCGTCCGCCTCAGCGACGGCGCGGTGCTCGGCAACCCGACCCCGGCCACCTCGGCCGACAGCGTCCAGATCACCCCCGGCCCCTCGGTCAAGCCGCCGTCGATCGAGCGCCGCACGGTCATCGTCGAGGCGACCCCGGAGGACCAGGCCGTGCGCAGCAAGCGCGGCCAGGACGCCGCCCAGGGTTCGACCGCCGACACCCCGGCGACCTCCACCGACGGCGACCGCTGAACCGGTAGACCTGAGCCACCGCCCGCGACGACCGACGGAGTCCTTGAGTTGAGCCAGCCCCGACGCTCCCTGCGGGGGACCTCCCACGTCCGCCTGCGCATCGGGCTGATCGCCATCACGATGCTGCTCTCGCTCTTCGGGGCCCGGCTGTTCCAGATCCAGGGGATCGACGCCCGGTCCTACACCTCGCGGGCCGAGGCGGCCGGCGCGATCACCATCGACCTCCCCGCCAAGCGCGGCCGCATCCTCGACCGCGACGGCCAGCCCCTGGCCGAGTCCGTCGCCGGGCTGATGCTCGTCGCCGACCCCGCGACGACCCGGCCCCACGCGGAGGCCATCGCCAAGGTCATGGCCGAGCGGCTCGACCTCGACTACTTCGACCTGCTGACCAAGCTGACCAAGCAGGGCACCAACTTCGTCTACCTCGCCCGCCGGGTGCCCTCCACCCTGGCCACGAGCGTCATCGAGGAGCTGCGCACCCGCGAGCTGCCCGGTGTCGACACCCGCTCGGACCCGCTGCGCCACTACCCCGACGGCGACGTCGCGGCCAACCTGCTCGGCTTCATCAACGACGCGGGGGAGCCCGGCGCCGGCCTCGAGCTCGCCTTCGACCGGCTGCTCGCGGGCAAGGACGGCAAGGAGACCTACGAGGTCGGGGGCGGCAACCGGATCCCGCTCGGCGAGAACAGCACGGTCGAGCCCGTGGACGGCCAGGACCTCAGGCTCACCATCGACCGCGACGTGCAGTGGTTCAGCCAGCGCGTGCTCTGCTCGGCCGTGCAGCAGGTCCAGGCCGAGTCCGGCTCGGCCGTGGTGATGGACACCCGCACCGGGGAGCTGATCGCCCTGGCCGACTGCCCGACCTTCAACCCCAACCGGGCGACCGAGTCGCCGGAGGAGCTGCTCGGCAGCCGCGCCGTCTCCGACGTCTACGAGCCGGGCTCGGTCGAGAAGGTGCTCACCTTCGCCTCCCTGCTCGACGCCAACAAGGTGACGCCCTCGACGCGCTACACCGTGCCGGGCGAGCTGCCCGTGCTCGACCGGGTGATCGGCGACTGGTTCGACCACGGCACGCTCCAGCTCACCTCGGCCGGCATCCTGGCCCAGTCGAGCAACATCGGCACGACGCTGGCCGCCTCGCAGTTCAGCGCGACCCAGCTGCACGACTACCTCACCCGCTTCGGCCTGGGCGAGCGCACCGACATCGGGCTGCCCGGCGAGAGCCGCGGCCTGCTGCCCGGGGCCTCCGACTGGTCGACCCTGAGCCGCGCCCAGATCTCCTTCGGCCAGGGCCTGTCGGTCAACGCGGTCCAGATGGCGGCCGCGGTCAACGCCGTCGGCAACGCCGGCGAGCTCGTCGAGCCCAGCCTCGTCGAGGGCGAGGAGCGCACCGACGACGGCCTCGAGGTCGGCACCGCCACCGCGACCAAGCGCCGGGCCGTCAGCGCCAAGGCCGCCGCCGAGGTCAGCCAGATGATGGAGCTGGTGACCACGCCCGACGTCGGCACCGCCCCCGGCGCCGGCATCGAGGGCTACCGCGTCGCCGGCAAGACCGGCACCGCGCAGCAGGCCGGTGGCGACTGCAGCTGCTACGCCGACGGTGGCGTCGCGGTGTCCTTCGGTGGCTTCGCCCCGGCCGACGACGCCCGCTTCACCGTCTACGTCGTGGTCAACAAGCCCGCGGCGGGCGGCTCGGGCGCCGGCACCGCCGGCCCGGTCTTCCGCAAGATCCTGTCCTACGTCCTGCAGAAGTACGCCGTGGCGCCCACCGGCACCGCGCCGTCCACGCTGCCGACGACGTGGGCCGACGACCCGTCCTCGGTCGGCCAGCCGTCCGCGCGGATGGTGCGCCCCGGCGCGACCTCGGAGGCCGACGACACTGCGGCTGACACCGGGTCCGGCACCGGGTCCGACACCGGCAGCGGCCGGTAGCCTCGACCGGTGCCCGAGCCCGCCGAGACCCCTCCCACCCGCCCCCGCTCGACGTCGCCCGTCCCGCTCACCGAGGTCGCCGCCCTCACCGGTGCGCGGCTGCGCCCGCCCTCGGCCGGGGCCGTCGAGGCCACCGGCATCACCCTCAGCTCGCGACGCGTGTGCCCCGGCGACGTCTACGCCGCGCTGCCCGGAGCACGGGCCCACGGGGCGGCGTACGTCGCCGAGGCCGTGGCCGCCGGCGCGGTCGCCGTGCTGACCGACGCCGCCGGCGCCGAGGTCGTCGACCGGGCGCTGGACGAGCGGGCCGAGGGGCTCGAGGTGCCCCTGCTGGTGGTCGAGGAGCCGCGCTCGGTGCTCGGTCGCCTCGCCGCCCACGTGTACGCCGAGCCGGCCCGCGCCCTGACCCTGGTGGCCGTCACCGGCACCCAGGGCAAGACCACCACCACCCGCCTGCTCGAGGGCGGCCTCACCGCCGCCGGCGTGACCGCCGGGGTGGTCGGCACCGTCGGCACCCGGATCGCCGGCGAGGACGTCCGGTCCACGCTGACCACGCCCGAGGCGCCCGACCTGCACGCGCTGTTCGCCGTGATGGTCGAGCGCGGGGTCGAGGCCTGCGCGATGGAGGTCTCCAGCCACGCCCTGGTGATGGGCCGCGTCGACGGGGTGGTCTTCGACGCCGCCGCGTTCCTCAACCTCGGCCGCGACCACCTCGACTTCCACCGCGACGTCGAGGACTACTTCGCCGCCAAGGCCTCGCTGTTCACCCCCGAGCGCACCCAGCGCGGCCTCACCAACGTCGACGACGAGCACGGCCGCCGGCTGCTGCGCGTGGCGACCGTGCCGATGTCCACCTTCTCGGCCACCGGCGCCGAGGCCGACTGGCGCGCGGTCGACGTCGTCGCCGAGCCGGAGGGGTCGACGTTCTCCGTGGTGACGCCCACGGGGGAGCGGCTCCCCGCCCGGGTGCCGATCACCGGCTCCTTCAACGTCACCAACGCGCTGTGCGCGATCGCGCTGGCCGGCGAGGCGGGGCTCGACCCGCGCCGGGTCGCCGACGGCATCGCCGCCTCGGGCGGGGTGCCCGGCCGCCTCGAGCGCATCGACGGGGGCCAGGACTTCCTGGCCGTCGTCGACTACGCCCACAAGCCCGACGCGGTCCAGGCCGCCCTCGACGCGCTGCGCCCGCTGACCGCCGGTCGGCTCGTGCTGGTCATCGGCGCCGGCGGCGACCGCGACCGCGGCAAGCGACCGGTGATGGGCGAGATCGGGGCGCGCCTGGCCGACGTCCTGGTCGTGACCGACGACAACCCCCGCACCGAGGACCCCGCGACCATCCGTGCCGCCGTGCTCGCCGGGACGTCGGTCGTGGCCGACGGCGAGCGGGCCGAGGTGGTCGAGGTCGGCGACCGCCGCGAGGCGATCCGGCGGGCCGTCGCGCTCGCCGGTCCGGGCGACACCGTGGTGGTGGCCGGCAAGGGACACGAGACCGGCCAGGAGGTCGACGGCGAGGTGCACCCGTTCGACGACCGCGACGAGCTGCGCGTGGCCCTCGAGGGAGTGCGCCGGTGATCCCCCGCACGCTGGCGCAGGTCGCCGACCTCGTGGGTGGGCGGCTGCACGACGCCGACCCGGACCTGCTCGTCACCGGTCCCGCCTTCCTCGACAGCCGCAGCCCGGAGCCCGGCGGCCTGTTCGTCGCCTTCGCCGGCGAGCACGTCGACGGGCACCGCTTCGCCGCGGGGGCCGTCGAGGGCGGTGCCGCGGCGGTGCTCGGCACCCGCCCCACCGGGGTGCCGACGGTCGTGGTCGACGACGCCCAGGTGGCGCTGCAGCGCCTGGCGCAGGGGGTGCTCCGGCGTCGTCGCCGCGACGACCGCGAGGCCGGCCGCGCCCCGCTCGAGGACCCCGAGGCGCTGGTGGTGGTCGCGATCACCGGGTCGCAGGGCAAGACCAGCGCCAAGGACATGCTCGCCCGGGTGCTGGCCGACGCCGGGCCGACGGTCGCGACGGCCGGGTCGTTCAACAACGAGCTCGGGCTGCCGCTGACCGTGCTCCGGCTCACCGGGGAGACCCGCTTCCTCGTCCTCGAGATGGGGGCGCGGGGCATCGGCCACCTCACCGAGCTGTGCGCGATCGCCCCGCCCGACGTGGCGCTGGTGCTCAACGTCGGCAAGGCCCACCTCGGCGAGTTCGGCTCCCAGGCCAACATCGCCCAGGCCAAGGGCGAGATCGTCGAGGCGCTGCGACCCGGGTACGGCGTCGCGGTGCTCAACGCCGACGACCCCCTGGTCACCGGCATGGACGCCCGGGTGACGGCCGAGGAAGGCGTCGAGGCGGTCCGCTTCGGGGCGGGTGCCGACGCCGACGTGCGCGTGTCCGGCCCGGTCCTCGACGACCTGGGCCGGCCGTCGTTCGACCTGCTCCACGCCGGCGCCTCGGAGCACGTCGACCTGCGGCTGCTCGGCGCCCACCAGGCCACCAACGCCGCTGCGGCGGCCGCGGTCGGCACGGCGGTGGGGATCCCGCTCGACCGCGTCGCGGCCAGCCTGCGCGCCATCGAGGCACTCTCGCGCTGGCGCATGGAGCTGAGCGAGCGGGCGGACGGCCTGGTCGTGGTCAACGACGCCTACAACGCCAACCCCGACTCGATGCGCTCGGCCGTGGAGACCCTGGCCGGGATCGGCGCCCGCTCGGGCCGGCGCACCGTCGCGGTGCTGGGCGAGATGCGCGAGCTCGGGCCCACGGCCGTCGAGGAGCACCGGGCGGTCGGGTCGCTGACCCACGAGCTCGGCGTCGACGAGGTCGTGGTGGTGGGGCCGGGCGCCGCCGGCATCGCCGAGGCCCGGCAGGACGCGGGAGTGTCGTCCTCGACACACCACGTCTCCGGCGTGGACGAGGCCACGGCCTGGTTGCGCGAGAATGTCCGGGGCCCGGACGTGGTGCTGGTGAAGGCATCGCGGTCCGGAGGCCTCGAGCGAGTGGCCCGGACACTCGTCGACGACCCCGCGCCGACCGACGGCGCGGCGGGAGAGGAGCCCCACGCGTGAGAGCCATCCTGCTGGCCGGCGGGCTGTCGCTGGTGCTGACCCTGGTCGGCACCCGCTACGCCATCATCGTGCTCGCCCGGCGCGGCTACGGACAGCTGATCCGCGACGACGGGCCGACCACCCACCACACCAAGCGCGGCACGCCCACCATGGGCGGGCTGGTCATCGTGCTGGCGTCGGTCGTGTCGTACTTCCTCGCCTGCCTGGTCGTCGGTCGCACCCCGAGCGCCTCCGCGCTGCTGCTGCTGTTCCTCTTCGTGGGCCTGGGCACCGTGGGCTTCCTCGACGACTACATCAAGATCTCGCGGCAGCGCAGCCTGGGGCTGCGGAGCCGGGCCAAGTTCATCGGGCAGACGCTGGTGGCGCTCGCCTTCGGCGGCCTGGCGCTCTCGCCCTGGCTCGAGGACGACCGCGGCCGCACGCCGGCCGGGCAGTCGATCTCCTTCATCCGCGACGCCAGCTTCACGCTCCCGGTCATCGTGGTCGTGCTGTTCGTGTGGCTGCTCATCGCCGGCACGAGCAACGCGGTCAACCTCACCGACGGCCTCGACGGCCTGGCCGCGGGCGCCTCGGTGATGGTCTTCGGCGCCTACACGCTGGTCAACATCTGGCAGAACAACCAGTGGTGCGGCCGTGAGCCCGGCCCCTCCTGCTACGAGGTCCGCGACCCGCTCGACCTGGCCATCGTGGCCGCCGCGATCACCGGCGCCTGCTTCGGCTTCCTGTGGTGGAACGCCTCGCCGGCCAAGATCTTCATGGGCGACACCGGCTCGCTGGCCCTCGGCGGCGCCCTCGCGGGCTTCGCGGTGCTGACCCGCACCGAGTTCCTGCTGGCGCTGCTCGGCGGCCTGTTCGTCATCCAGACCCTCTCGGTGATCCTGCAGGTCGGCTTCTTCAAGGCCACCCACGGGCGCCGGCTGTTCCGGATGGCGCCCCTGCACCACCACTTCGAGATGCTGGGCTGGGAGGAGATCACCGTGGTGATCCGGTTCTGGCTGATCGCCGGCATCTTCGTGGCCGCCGGCCTCGGGGTGTTCTACGCCGAGTGGGTGGCGGGCGCGTGACGGGCCTGGACCCCGCCGCGCTGGCCGCCCTGGGCCGCACCTCCGACTGGAGCTCGATCCGGGTCGTGGTCGCCGGGTTCGGCGTCTCGGGGTACGCCGCGGCCGACAACCTCACCTTCCTCGGCGCCCGGGTGACCGCCCTCGACGAGTCCGAGGCCGGTGACCGCCGCGAGCGGGCCGACCTGCTCGAGAGCCTCGGCGCCACGGTGCGGCTCGGGCCCGGCAGCACGACGACCCTGCCCGACGACGTCGACCTGGTCGTCACCTCGCCCGGCTGGTCGCCCCGCGCGCCGCTGCTCGCGCAGGCCGTGGGGCGCGGCGTACCCGTGTGGGGCGAGGTGGAGCTGGCCTGGCGGCTGCGCGACCCCGAGCGCCCCGTGCCGTGGCTGGCCGTGACCGGCACCAACGGCAAGACCACCACGGTGCAGATGCTCGAGGCCATGCTGCGGGCCGGCGGCCTGCGCACGGTCGCGGCCGGCAACGTCGGGCTGCCCCTCGTCGAGGCGGTCATGGACCCCGACCCGTACGACGTGCTGGCCGTCGAGCTCTCGAGCTTCCAGCTGCACTGGACCTCCACGGTGGCCGCCCGGTCCGCGGCGGTCCTCAACGTCGCCGAGGACCACCTCGACTGGTACCCCGGCCCCTCGGGGATGACCGACTACGCCGCCGACAAGGGCCGCATCTACGAGCGCGTCCGGTCGGCCTGCGTCTACAACGTCGCCGACCCCGTCACCGAGGAGCTGGTCCGCGAGGCCGACGTCACCGAGGGGGCGCGCGCCATCGGGTTCACCCTGGGCACCCCCGCGGTCGGCATGGTCGGGCTGGTCGACGACGTCCTCGCCGACCGGGCCTTCGTCGAGGACCGGCGCAGCAGCGCCGCCGAGCTGTGCACCCTGGGCGACCTGGCCAGCCAGGCGCCCCACTACGTCGCCAACGCGCTCGCCGCGGCCGCGCTGGCCCGCTCCTTCGACGTGACCCCGGCGGCGGTGCAGCAGGCGCTGCGCGACTTCCGCCCCGACGGCCACCGCATCGCCGAGGTCGCGACCGTCGACGGCGTCACCTGGGTCGACGACTCCAAGGCCACCAACCCGCACGCCGCGCGGGCCTCGCTGCAGGCCTACGACCCGGTCGTGTGGGTCGCCGGAGGCCTCGCCAAGGGCGCCCGCTTCGACGACCTGGTGCAGGCCGTGCGGGACCGGCTGCGCGGGGTGGTGCTGCTCGGTCGCGACGCCCCGGTGATCCGGGAGTCGCTGCGGCGACACGCACCCGATGTGCCCGTGATCGACGTGGCCGCCGGGGAGGATGACGGGGTAGGACCGATGGACCGCGTCGTGGCGGGCGCAGCGTCCCTGGCGCGACCGGGGGACACCGTGCTGCTGGCGCCGGGGTGCGCGTCCATGGACATGTTCGCCAACTACGGCGCACGCGGCGACGCCTTCGCCGAGGCCGTGCACCGCAGGCGGCGGGGAGACAGCTGAACTGTCGGCGACCACGTCGGCGACGAGGAGGACCCGGTGAGCGTCACCAGCCAGACCAGGCAGGCACCGGCGACCTCACGGACGTCGGTCGGCACCCGCCCGCAGGGCCGCCTCGCCGGCTCGCTCGCCCCCCTCGGTGACGCGCTGCGCGGTCGCGCCCGCACGGTGCGTCACGCGCTGGAGCGTCCCCTGACGTCCTACTACCTGCTCCTGGGCGGCACCACGATGCTGCTCGCGATCGGCCTGATGATGGTGCTGAGCGCCTCGAGCGTCTACTCCTTCAAGGCCCACGACAGCAGCTACTACATCTTCCTCAAGCAGCTGACCTGGGTGGCGATCGGACTGCCGGCCGCCTTCGTCGCGAGCCGGTTCAACCGGCGGCTGCTGCGGCTGCTCGCCTGGCCCGCCGTGATCATCGCCGTGGTGCTGCTGGCGCTGACCCAGACCAGCCTCGGCTTCGCGGTCAACGGCAACCGCAACTGGCTCGACCTCGGTGGCCTGACCCTGCAGCCGTCGGAGATCGCCAAGCTCGCGATCGTGCTGTGGACCGCCGACGTCTACGCCACCAAGGAGAAGCTGCTCGGCAACCCGGTCCAGGCGCTGGTGCCCGTCGCACCCGTGATCGTGATGATCTCGGCGCTGGTGGTCTTCCAGCACGACCTCGGCACGGCGCTGGTGCTGTTCGCGCTGCTGCTCGGGATGCTGTGGGTGGTCGGCGTGCCCGCGCGGCTGTTCGGGTTCGCTTTCTCGGTGGTCGGCGTCCTGGCCTTCTACCTGGCCGCCAGCAACTCCGAGCGCCGCGAGCGCCTGACCAGCTTCATGGACCCCTTCAAGGACTTCCAGGGCTCGGGCTGGCAGGCCGGCCACGGCCTGCTCGGCATGGCCAGCGGCGGCATCTTCGGCAAGGGCCTCTCGGCGAGCCAGCAGAAGTGGGGCAGCCTGCCCGAGGCCCACACCGACTTCATCTTCGCGGTGCTCGGCGAGGAGCTCGGCCTGGTCGGCACGCTGCTGGTGCTCGTGCTCTTCGGTGCGGTGGCGTACGCCGCGGTCCGCCTGGCCATCACCACCGCCGACCCCTTCGTGCGCTACGCGACCGCCGGCGTCACCATCTGGCTGATGTCGCAGATGCTCATCAACATCGGGATGGTGCTGGCGCTGCTGCCGGTCATCGGCATCCCGCTGCCACTGGTCTCCTACGGCGGCTCGGCGCTGGTGCCCTCGCTCGTCGCGCTGGGCCTGCTCGTCGGGTTCGCCCGCAACGAGCCCGAGGCCAGGGCTGCGCTGCAGGCGCGGCGTCGCGACCGCGGCCAGGGCGGGACGGGCGGCCAGGGCGGCCGGACCCGTCGCCCCGGCACCGCCGTGCCCGCGGTCCTCGCCGGCAGCCTGCGCTCGCGCTCGAGGCGCCAGTGAGCACGGCCCCCGGTCCGCGCCGGGTCCTGCTCGCGGGCGGCGGCAGCGCCGGCCACACCTCCCCGCTGCTCGCCACCGCCGACGCGTTGCGCCGCCTCGACCCGACCGTCGAGATCACCGCGCTCGGCACCGCCCGCGGCCTCGAGACCCGCGTCGTGCCGGAGGCGGGCTACCCGCTCGAGCTGGTGCCCGCGGTGCCGTTGCCGCGCCGCCCCGACGCCGACCTGCTGCGCACGCCCGGCCGGGTCCGGGCCGCGCTCGCCGCCACGCTGGAGGTCCTCGACCGGGTGCGCCCCGACGTCGTGGTCGGCTTCGGCGGCTACGTCTCGGTGCCGGCCTACCTCGCCGCCCGCCGTCGCCACCTCCCGCTGGTGGTCCACGAGGGCAACGCGCTCCCGGGGATCGCCAACCGGCTCGGCGCCCGGCTGACGCCGTACGTCGCCACCTCCTTCCCCGACACCGACCTGCGCCACGCCCGCTACCTCGGGCTGCCGGTGCGCCGGATGGTGAGCACGCTCGACCGGGCCGCGCTCCGGGCCGAGGCGCGCCAGCACTTCGGCCTCGACGCCGAGCGGCCGGTGCTGCTCGTCACCGGGGGCTCGCAGGGCGCCCGCCGGCTCAACCAGTCGGTCGCCGCGGCGGCGGGGGCCTTCGCCGCCGCCGGCGTGCAGGTGCTCCACGTGGTGGGTCCGAAGGGCGAGGCCTCCCCGGAGACCACGCCCGGCGGACCGGCGTACGTCGTGGTGCCGTTCGTCAGCCGCATGGACCTGGCGTACGCCGCCGCCGACGCGGTGCTGTGCCGCGCGGGCAGCAACACCGTCACCGAGGTGTCGGGGGTGGGGCTGCCGGCCGTCTACGTCCCGCTCCCCATCGGCAACGGCGAGCAGGCGCTCAACGCCCGCCCGGTGGTCGACGCCGGCGGGGGGCTGCTGGTCTCCGACGCGGCGCTCACCCCCGAGTGGGTGCGCAGCGCGATGCCCGACCTGCTGACCGACCCCGAGCGGCTCGCGACCATGTCCGCCGCGGCCTCCCACGTGGTGCCGCTCGACGCCGACGACCAGCTCGCCGCCCTCGTGGTGGAGGCGTGGCGCACCACCCAGGAGGCGGCAGCCCGATGAAGGTCCCCGTCCCCGACGAGCTGCTGGCGGCCGACCGGCTCGGCACCGTCCACTTCGTCGGCATCGGCGGTGCCGGCCTGTCCGGCATCGCGCGCATCATGCTGGCGCGCGGAATCCCCGTCTCGGGCAGCGACGCCAAGGAGTCGCGCACCCTCGACGCGCTGCGCACCCTCGGCGCCACCTGCCACGTGGGCCACGACGCCGCCCACGTCGGGGCGGCCGACACCGTGGTCGTCTCGACCGCCGTGCGCGAGAGCAACCCCGAGGTGGTCGAGGCCCGGGCCCGCGGCCTGCGGCTGCTGCCGCGCTCGGCGGCGCTGGAGTCGGTGATGCAGGGCCGCCGCGTCGTCGCCGTCGCCGGCACCCACGGCAAGACCACCACCACCTCGCTGCTCACGGTCGCCCTGCAGCACTGCGGCGCCGACCCGTCGTTCGCCATCGGCGGCGAGCTCAACGAGACCGGCTCCAACGCCCACGACGGCACCGGCGAGCTGTTCGTCGCCGAGGCCGACGAGAGCGACGGCGCCTTCCTCGTCTACTCGCCCCACGCCGCCCTGGTCACCAACGTCGAGGCCGACCACCTCGACAACTACGGCACGGAGGAGGCCTACCGCGCCGCCTTCGACGAGTTCGTCGACCGGGTCGACCCCGACGGCTTCCTCGTGGTCGTCTCCGACGACCCGGGGGCCGACCACCTCGGCGACGTGGCCACCTCGCGCGGCCGCGCCGTGGTGCGCGTGGGGGAGGGCCCCGGGGCCGATGTCCGCGCCGAGGACCTGCGCTTCGTCGGCGCCACCTCGACCTTCACGGTCGTCGACGGCGGCGAGCGCCTGGGCGAGGTGCGGCTCCAGATCCCCGGGCGCCACTACGTCCTCGACGCCGTCGCGGCCCTGGCCTGCGGGCTGCGGCTCGGGTTCGGTTTCGCCGAGCTCGCGGCGGGGCTCGGCTCCTTCAGCGGCACCCGGCGCCGGATGGAGCTCAAGGGCGAGGTCGGGCAGGTCCGGGTCTACGACTCCTACGCCCACCACCCCAACGAGATCCGCGGCGACCTCCAGGCCGCCCGCTCGCTCGCCGGCGACGGCCGCGTCGTGGTGGCCTTCCAGCCCCACATGGTCTCGCGCACCCGCATCTTCGGGCACGACATGGGCGTGGCCCTCGGTGCCGCCGACGAGGTCGTCGTGATGGACGTCTACGTCGCCCGCGAGGAGCCCGAGCCCGGTGTCAGCGGCGCCCTGGTCGCGGACGCCGTGCCGCTGGCCGCCGAGCACGTCGTCTTCGAGCCGTCCTGGTCCGCGGTGGCCGCCCACCTCGTCGAGCGGGCCCGCCCCGGCGACGTGGTGCTCACCCTCGGCGCGGGTGACGTCACGCTGCTCGGGCCCGAGGTGCTCGACCTGCTGGGGGAGGACTCCTGATGGGCTGGCGCGACCGCTTCCGGCGTACGCCGCGGGTGCCGTCGTCCACCGGCCCCGACGAGCCCACCGTCCGCCTGGCCCGCTACGACTTCGCCCGCCGCCGACACCAGGGGCGCCGGCGGCTGCTGCGCCACGTCGCGCTGGTCGTCGTGGTCGCGCTCGTCGTCGGCCTGGGCGCCTGGGCGGTGCTGTTCTCCTCGCTGCTCACCGCCCGCGGCGCCGAGGTCGTCGGCGCCGGCGACCTCAGCCCGTCCCGGGTCGAGAGCGCCGCCGACGTGCCGACCGGCACCCCGCTGGCCCGCGTCGACGTCGGGGCGATCCGCACCCGTGTCGAGGCCATCCCCGGCGTGCGCAGCGCCGACGTGTCGCGCAGCTGGCCCCACACCGTGCACATCGAGGTCACCCCCCGCACCCCGGTCGCGGTCCTGGAGCGCGGCGACACGCTGCGGGCGCTCGACGCCGACGGGGTCGTGTTCGGCAGCTATGCCAAGCGCCCCCGCGGCCTGCCGCTGGTCGAGGCCGCGGCCTCCGCCGACGACGAGGCCCTGGTCGAGGCCGCCGGCGTCGTCGCCTCCCTGCCCGAGGACGTCGCCGCCCGCACCGCCACCGTCGAGGTCGGCAGCGTCGACGAGATCAGCCTCGTGCTCACCAGTGGCCGCCGCGTCGTGTGGGGCAGCGCCGAGCAGTCCGCCACCAAGGCCGACGTGCTCGCCGTCGTGCTCCCGAAGCTGCCCAAGGACGTCGAGGAGATCGACGTCTCCGTCCCCGGTCGGCTCACCACCCGCTGAGGTCGGCCGGTCCTGGGGGGCCGGCGTCGTGCGGTGGACCGGTTTCCCAGGGGCCCCTGGGAAACCGCCGCTTCCCCGGGTCTGCTTCGCCCGGGAAGCAGAGGATCGGGCCGGGGAGCGCGCCGCCCGCGCGTCGGTCGCGACGCGCCGCGACGGTGTCCGGCGTCACGTCGAGAAAATCTGAATTGATGCGGCGCGTCCGCGTGTTGCCGGGGGTGTCGCGGTCCCGTCGCCTAACTTCGTCTCACCACCACAGGTTGACATAACTATAACCCTCCACTTGAAGGTTAGAGTTTTCGGCCGATCTGGGTGGTCTTCCCCGAGCAGGACCCGGACCCGTCCGGGCAACACCCCAGAAGCATCCGAGCGTCGCCGACAACCGTCGGACGGCAACCAGAAGAGTGAGAGGCACCGCCGTGGCAGCACCCCAGAACTACCTCGCCGTCATCAAGGTCGTGGGTATTGGTGGAGGTGGAGTCAACGCCGTCAACCGGATGATCGAGGTCGGGCTGAAGGGCGTCGAGTTCATCGCCATCAACACAGATGCACAGGCCCTGTTGATGAGCGACGCCGATGTCAAGCTCGACATCGGGCGCGAGCTGACCCGTGGCCTCGGTGCCGGTGCGAACCCCAGCGTGGGTGCGCAGGCGGCCGAGGACCACGCCGAGGAGATCGAGGAGGTCCTCAAGGGGGCCGACATGGTCTTCGTCACCGCCGGCGAGGGTGGTGGCACCGGCACCGGTGGCGCCCCCGTCGTCGCCAAGATCGCGCGCTCCCTCGGGGCGCTGACGATCGGTGTGGTCACCCGCCCGTTCGCCTTCGAGGGTCGCCGCCGCGCGACCTCCGCGGAGGAGGGCATCGAGGGTCTCCGCGAGGAGGTCGACACCCTCATCGTGATCCCCAACGACAAGCTGCTGATGATCAGCGACCGCAACGTGAGCATGCTCGACGCCTTCAAGCAGGCCGACCAGGTCCTGCTGCAGGGTGTCTCCGGCATCACCGACCTGATCACCACCCCGGGCCTGATCAACCTCGACTTCGCCGACGTCAAGTCGGTCATGTCCAACGCGGGCTCCGCCCTCATGGGCATCGGCTCGGCGCGCGGCGAGAACCGCGCCGTCGAGGCCGCCGAGCTGGCCGTGTCGAGCCCGCTGCTCGAGGAGTCGATCGACGGCGCCCAGGGCGTGCTGCTCTCGATCGCCGGTGGCTCCGACCTCGGCCTGTTCGAGATCAACGAGGCGGCCGCCATGGTGGCCGACGCGGTGCACGTCGAGGCCAACATCATCTTCGGCGCGACCATCGACGACGCGCTCGGCGACGAGGTCCGCGTGACCGTCATCGCCGCCGGCTTCGAGGGCGGGCGGCCCAAGCGTCGCGACGAGGGCCAGTCCCTGCGTCCCCGGGCGCAGGCGCCGGCCCAGAGCCAGGAGGAGACCCGGGCCGCCGCCCGGGCCTTGGCCGAGCAGCGTCGGGCCGACGCGGCCCCGCGTCGTGAGCCGGTCACGGTCGGGGCGCAGCAGCGTCCCGCCGCCGCCCCCCAGTCGGCGCCCGCGCCGGCCCGGTCCACGTCCGGGTGGGGCAGCCAGCCCGCGCAGGAGTCCACGTCCGGCTCCGCGCCGGCCGGGGGCCAGCGCGGCCAGCAGGGCGACTTCGGGGACGACGACCTCGACGTGCCCGACTTCTTGAAGTAGGCCGCACCGGGTGTACTCCCACCGCAGCAGCACCGGCCCCGTCGACTGTGCCTTCACGGACAGGCTCGGCGGGGTCAGTGCCGCGCCCCACGACTCCCTCGACCTGGCCCTGGTCGGCGAGGGCGACCCGGACGCGCGACGGCGCAACGTCGAGAAGCTCCTGGCCGACTTCGCCCCCGGCGCGCGGCTCGTCGACATGGCCCAGGTGCACGGCACCCGGGTCGTCGACGCCGCCACGACGGCGCCGGGAGCGCCTGAGCAGTGCGACGCCCTGGTCACCGACCGGGCCGACGTCGTGCTGATGGTGCGCGTGGCCGACTGCGTGCCGGTCCTGCTCGCCGACCCGGTCGCCGGGGTGGTCGGGGCGGCCCACGCGGGGCGCCAGGGCATGGCCGACGGCGTCGTCCCGGCGGCGGTGAGCCGGATGCGCGACCTCGGTGCCACCCGGATCCAGGCCTGGGTGGGGCCGCACGTGTGTGGCCGCTGCTACGAGGTGCCGGCCGCGCTGCGCGAGCAGGTCGCCGCGGTGGAGCCCGAGGCCGCCTCGACCACGTCGTGGGGCACCCCGGCCCTCGACGTCGGCGCCGGCGTCCGGGCCCAGCTGCGGCGCGACGGCGTCGAGGTCACCGACGTCTCCCGCTGCACGCTGGAGTCGCCCGACCTCTTCTCCCACCGCCGCGACGGCGTCCGTGCGGGGCGGCTGGCCGGCCTGGTCAGGAGGCGCGCATGACCTCCGAGGAGCGGCGCGAGGAGCTCGCCACCCGCCTCGACGACGTGCGCCGGCGGATCGCGGAGGCCTGCGCCGCCGCGGACCGCGACGTCGAGGAGGTCATGCTCGTGGTGGTCACCAAGTTCTTCCCCGCCTCCGACGTCCGGCTGCTCGCCGGGCTGGGCGTGCGCGACGTGGGGGAGAACCGCCACCAGGAGGCCCAGGCCAAGGCCGAGGAGCTCGCCGACCTCGACCTGTCCTGGCACTTCATCGGCGGCCTGCAGAGCAACAAGGCCGCCGCCGTCGCGACGTACGCCGACGCCGTCCACTCCCTCGACCGGCCCAAGCTGGTCACGGGTCTGGGCCGGGGCGCCACCGAGCGCGGCCGGGACCTCGACGTGCTGGTCCAGGTCAGCCTGGACCCGCCGGGCGCCGAGGGGCGCGCCGGTGCGGACGAGGCCGACGTGGCCGCCCTGGCGGAGCGCGTGGCGCAGGCCGACGGTCTGGTGCTGCGCGGCGTCATGGGCGTGGCGCCGCTGGGCGGGGACGCGGGGCAGGCCTTCGAGGGCCTGGCCCGGATCGCCGCCGACGTGCGCCGCGAGCACCCGTCCGCCACCTGGATCTCCGCCGGCATGAGCGGTGATCTCGACCAGGCGATCCGCCACGGTGCGACACACCTGCGGATCGGCTCCGCGGTCCTCGGTCCGAGGCCCACGGTCAAGTAGTGTCCGAAACGCCGCCCGCCAGCATGTCGGTCGCGGCAGATGAGCGCCACGAGAGCAGAGGAAACAAGCAATGAGCGCGATGCGGAAGATGGGCGTCTACCTCGGACTGCTCGAGGACGCCGACGGGGCGTACGCCGAGCCCGGGAACGACTACGACGAGCCCGCCCGCCGCACCCCGGCCGGCGCGTCCGCGGTCCGCCCGCAGGCAGCCCCCCAGCCGGCCCAGCAGGTGGCGCAGCACGACGACGTGGAGATGTCGGCCCCCGTGGCCCGCCTCGACGAGCGTCGCCGCCCCGCCGCCGCGGCCCCGCGCCCGGCCGCCCAGACGGTGGCGCCGATGTCGCGGATCACCACGCTGCACCCCCGCACCTACAACGAGGCGCGCGTGATCGGCGAGAACTTCCGCGACGGCGTCCCGGTGATCATGAACCTCTCCGAGATGGACGACACCGACGCCAAGCGCCTGGTCGACTTCGCCGCCGGTCTCGTCTTCTCGGTCCGCGGCTCCATCGAGCGGGTCACCAACAAGGTCTTCCTGCTCTCCCCGCCCAACGTCTCGGTCGCGGCCGAGGACAAGCAGCGGATCGCGGAGAACGGGTTCTTCAACCAGAGCTGAGCCCGGCTCACCCTGGTTGTCGGCACCCCCTAGGCTCATCACGTGCAACTCGTCGGCTCGATCATCGACCTGGTGCTGACCACGTTCATCGTGCTGCTGTTCATCCGGCTCATCGTGGACTGGGTGCAGTTCTTCGCCCGCTCGTGGATCCCCCGTGGTCCGGCGCTGGTGGTGCTCGAGGGCGTCTACAGCGTCACCGACCCGCCCGTGAAGGCATTGCGCAAGGTGCTGCCGCCGCTGCGGCTCGGCGGCGCGGCGATCGACCTGAGCTTCATCGCGCTGCTCATCATCTGCTACGTCCTGCGCGGCCTGAACGCCGCGATCTTCTTCTGACCCCGCGGGTCGAATGCGCCCTCCTGGGTCGCGTGTGACGCGTGGGTCGAGGTGGGACCGGCGAACCGATAGGGTTCTCGGCGCCCCACCCCCGACGAACAGGACACAGGTGACGTCATGCCGCTGACGCCCGAGGACGTGAGCAACAAGCGATTCACCCCAGTGCGGCTCCGCGAGGGCTACGACATGGGTGAGGTCGACCAGTTCCTCGACGAGATCGAGTCCGAGCTGAGCCGGCTGCTCAAGGAGAACGACGACCTGCGCTCCAAGGCGGGCCTGTCCGGTGCTCCGGCTGCTGCGGCGGGCGAGAAGGTCGCCCCCGCTGCCGAGGAGCCGGCCGCCCCGGCGCCCGCGAAGGCCGAGCAGCCCGCTGCGGCCCCGACGCCGGCCGCGACCCCTGCCGAGGCCCCCAGCAGCTCGGGCCACAAGCCGTCGCCGCACGAGCAGATCACCGTCACCACCTCCGCCGAGGCCGGCGCGGCCGCCTCCCGGCTGCTCGAGCTCGCCACCCGCAACGCCGACGAGGTCGTCGCCGAGGCCCGCCAGCAGGCCGACGGGATCCTGACCCAGGCCCGCACCGAGGCCGAGCAGCTGGAGACCCAGTCGCGCGAGCGTGCCGACCAGGTCGACCGCGAGACCAAGGACCGCGCCGACAAGCTCGACGCCGACGCGCGCACGCGGGCGCAGAACCTCGACGCCGAGACCCAGGCCAAGCGCAGCGAGGCCCTCACCTCCATCGAGCAGGAGAAGGAGCGCCTCGACCACGAGGTGGAGAACCTGCGCGCGTTCGAGCGGGAGTACCGCAGCCGTCTCAAGAGCTACTTCACCCAGCAGCTCGAGGCGCTCGACGGTCGCGGCGAGGGTGGCGAGCTGCCGGCCGGCCACGGCCACCCGCAGGACCCCGCCGAGTAGCACCGCCACGGCGCACGACGCGACGAGGGGCCCGCACCGACCGGTGCGGGCCCCTCGTGCGTGCGGGAGCGGGTCCCGGGGCGAGGTGGGTCAGACGCGGGTGACCGAGAAGGCCAGGCCCAGGTCGTCGTCGCGCCGGTCCAGGCCCTCGACGGAGTCGGCCCGGTGGACCGAGGTGGCCAGCACCTCGGTCGCGATCAGCTGCTCGTGCTCCGTGACGGCCGCGCCGAGCTCGCCGGCCTCGCCGCCCTGGGCTGTCAGGGCCCAGCGCAGCGCGATCCGGTCGGAGACCTCGAAGCCCGACGCCTTGCGGGCCTCCTGGACCATCCGGACCACCTCGCGGGCCAGACCGGCCCGTCGCAGCTCCGGGGTGAGCTCGAGGTCGAGGGCCACGGTCTCGCCCTGCTCGTTGACCACCGACCAGCCCTCGCGAGGCCGCTCGGAGAGGATCACCTCGTCGGCCAGCACCTCGACGGGCTCGCCGTCGAGCACGACGCTGGCGCGACCCGCGGCGGAGAGGTCGGCGGCCAGCACGGAGGCGTCGGCGGCGGCGATCGCGGCGGCCACCCGGGGGGTGTCCTTCGCGAACCGCTTGCCCAGGGCGCGGAAGTTGCCCTTGGCCGAGTGGTCGACCAGGTCGGCGCCGGCGGCCGAGAGCGGCTCGACCTCGCCGACGTTGAGCTCCTCGGCGACCTCGCGGCGCAGCTCCTCGCTGAGCCGGGCGTGGGCCGCGGTGGCCACCAGCATCCGCCCCAGGGGCTGGCGGGTGCGGACCTTGGCCTCGGCCCGGGCGGCGCGGCCGAGCTCGACGAGGCGGCGGGCCAGCGACATCTGCTGGCCGAGGTCGTCGTCGACCAGGCTGCCGTCGGTGGTGGGCCAGGCGGCCAGGTGCACCGACTCCGGCAGCTCCTCGGACGTGGCGGCGAACAGGTCGCCCCACACGCGCTCGGTGATGAACGGCGTCAGCGGCGCCATCAGCAGCGTCACGACCTGGAGGCACTCGTGCAGCGTGGCCAGCGCGGAGGGGTCACCGGCCCAGAAGCGCCGGCGGGAGCGGCGCACGTACCAGTTGGACAGGTCGTCGACGAAGCCCGCGAGGAGCATCCCGACCCGCTGGGAGTCGAAGCCCTCGTAGGCGGTCGTGACCTGCTGCACCAGGCGGTGGGCCTCGGACAGCGCCCACCGGTCGAGCACGGGCCGGTCGGCGAAGGCGGGGGTCTCGCCGCCCGGCGTCCACGACGACAGGTTGGCGTAGAGCGCCTGGAAGGCGACGGTGTTCCAGTAGGTCAGCAGGACCTTGCGGACCGTCTCCTGGATGGTCGTGTGGCCCACGCGCCGGGCGGCCCAGGGCGAGCCGCCGGCGGCCATGAACCACCGCACGGCGTCGGCGCCGTGCTCGTCCATGAGCGGGATCGGCTCGAGGATGTTGCCCAGGTGCTTGGACATCTTGCGGCCGTCCTCGGCCAGGATGTGGCCCAGGCACAGCACGTTGAGGTACGACGACTGCTCGAACACGAGCGTGCCGACCGCCATCAGGGTGTAGAACCAGCCGCGGGTCTGGTCGATCGCCTCGCAGATGAAGTCGGCCGGGTAGGCCTGCTCCAGGCGCTCGGCCGAGCCCTCGACATGGGGGTAGCCCCACTGCGCGAACGGCATCGAGCCGGAGTCGAACCAGGCGTCGATCACCTCGGGCACCCGGTGGGCCTGCTGGCCGCAGGTGGGGCAGGCGAAGGTGACGTCGTCGACGAAGGGTCGGTGCGGGTCGAGGCCCGACTGGTCGCTGCCGCTGAGCGTGGAGAGCTCGGCCAGCGAGCCGACGCAGGTCTGGTGGCCCTCGGCGCAGCGCCAGATCGGCAGCGGCGTGCCCCAGTAGCGGCTGCGCGAGAGCGCCCAGTCGATGTTGTTGGTCAGCCAGTCGCCGTAGCGGCCGTGCTTGATCGTCTCGGGGAACCAGTTGGTGCGCTCGTTCTCGGCGAGCAGCGCGTCCTTGACCTCGGTGGTGCGGACGTACCACGACGGCTGGGCGTAGTAGAGCAGCGAGGTGTGGCAGCGCCAGCAGTGCGGGTAGCTGTGCTCGTAGGCCAGGTGGCGGAAGAGCAGCCCGCGCCGGGTGAGGTCCTCGACGAGGTCGGTGTTGGCGTGGCGGAAGAACTGGCCGCCGACCAGGGGCAGGCCGTCCTCGAACTCGCCGCGCGGCGTGATCGGGTTGACCATGGCGACGCCGTTGCGCCGGCACGAGGCGAAGTCGTCCTCGCCGAACGCGGGGGACTGGTGCACCAGCCCGGTGCCGTCCTCGGCGGTGACGTAGTCCTCGACCACGACGTAGTGGGCGTCGGGCAGCTGGTCGTCGCCGTCGGTGCGCGCCGGCCACTCGAGCAGCTCGAAGGGGCGGCGGTAGGTCCAGCCGACCATGTCGGAGCCGGTGAAGCGGTCCTCGATCTCCCAGCCCTCGCCGAGCACCTTCTCGACCAGCGACTCGGCCATCACCAGGGTCTCGTCGCCGTCGGTGACGCTGACGTAGGTGAGGTCGGGCTGGGCGGCGACCAGCGCGTTGGAGACCAGGGTCCACGGCGTCGTGGTCCAGATCAGCAGGCTGGCGCCCGTGGCGCCGGCCGACCCGGCGTACGGGCCGGAGGTGAGGGGCATCCGGACGTAGACGCTGGGGTCGGTGACCGTCTCGTAGCCCTGGGCGAGCTCGTGGTCGGACAGGCCGGTGCCGCAGCGGGGGCAGTACGGCGCGACGCGGTAGTCCTCGACGAGCAGGCCCTTGGCGTGGATCTGCTGCAGGGCCCACCACACCGACTCGACGTACTCCGGGTCCATCGTGCGGTAGGGCTCGCGCATGTCGAGCCAGCAGCCCATCCGGTCGGTCATCTCCTCCCAGAGACCGACGTGGCGGGTGACCGACTCGCGGCAGCGGGCGTTGAACTCCTCGATGCCGAAGGCCTCGATGTCGGGCTTGCCGGAGAAGCCGAGCTCCTTCTCGACGGCCAGCTCGACGGGCAGGCCGTGGCAGTCCCAGCCGCCCTTGCGGTTGACCTGGTAGCCCTGCATCGTCCGGAACCGGGGGAACGCGTCCTTGAAGGTGCGCGACTCGATGTGGTGGGTGCCGGGCCGGCCGTTGGCGGTCGGGGGTCCCTCGAAGAAGGTCCAGGTGTCGGCGCCCTGGTTGCGGGCCACCGACTTCTCGAAGATGCCCTCGGCCTTCCAGAAGGCCAGGACGTCGCGCTCCAGGGCGGGGAGGTCCACCTGGGGAGGCACGGGGCGGTACTGCTGCTGGGTCACGAGGGGTCCTTGCTCCGGCTGGTCGTGCTGTCAACCGGAGGGACGAGCCCGGCTGTCGGCCGGTCCCGCGGTACCACCCTCCTTGGCCGGCCCAGGTGCTGCCGACCCACTCGTGGGTGACCCGGTGAGGGGTCCACCGCAGCCGGTTCTAGTCCACGACGGAGGTCTCCCTCCGCGGTGTTTCTTCCGGCAGCTCCGGGGTGATGGCCCCATCCATGCCATGCGGTGCGAGAAGACTACCGCCGACGTGGGAGAGTTCTCCCTCGGTGGTGGGTTGAAGGCGCTCGGCCCGCCGCCTATCCTCGCCGCCTCGCGTGCCTCGGGGCACACACCACAACCCGTGAGGGGTAACCGCCCATGGCCTCTGCCGCCGACAAGACTCCCGCCGGTACCGCCGACGCCGCCGACCTCGTCGTCCTCGACCGCGAGGACCCCTGGACCCCGGCGGAGCTCGACGAGGTCCGCACCCAGCTCGTCGACGACGTCCAGCGACTGACCGGCGAGCTCGCCGTCGTCGAGGGCGACCTCGCCGGCATGATCGAGAACTCCGGCGAGGGCTCGGGCCACGACCAGGCCGACGTCGGCTCGGCGTCGTTCGAGCGCGACCAGGAGCGCCAGATCGTCAACAACGCCCGTGACATGCTCGAGCAGAGCGAGCACGCTCTGGAGCGCATCGCGGACGGGAGCTACGGGCAGTGCGAGATCTGCGGCAACGCCATCGGCAAGAACCGGCTGATGGCCTTCCCCCGGGCCACGATGTGCCTGACCTGCAAGCAGCGCGAGGAGCGTCGCTGACCTCGCGCCGCTCGACGAGGCTGGCCCTCGTCGTGGGCGTGGTCGGCCTGGCCGTCGACCAGCTGACCAAGGTGCTCGCCGTGCGCGAGCTCACCGGCCGCGAGCCGGTCGAGCTCGTCGGCAGCTGGTTCCGGCTGCTGCTGGTGCGCAACCCCGGCGCCGCGTTCAGCGCGGGCGCCTCGGTGACGCCGGTCATCTCGGTGGTGGCGATCGTGGCCACCGTGGTGGTCGTGTGGCAGGTGCTCAAGGTGCGCCACACCGCCTGGGCGGTGGCCCTGGGCCTGCTGCTCGCGGGCGTCACCGGCAACCTCGTCGACCGGCTGCTGCGTCCCCCCGGCCCGCTGCGGGGCCACGTGGTCGACTTCTTCGCCCTGCCCAACTGGCCGGTCTTCAACGTCGCCGACATCTGCATCAACGTCGCGGGCGTGCTGCTGGTCGTGCTGCTCTTCCGCGGCATCAACCCCGACGGCACCCGACACGAGGCCCACCGATGAGCGAGTCCTCCGACGAACGCACCCTCGAGGTCCCCGAGGGGCTCGGCGGCGAGCGGGTCGACGTCGGCCTGGGCCGGATGTTCGGGCTCTCGCGCAGCAAGGCGGCCGACCTGGTCACCGCCGGACGGGTGCTGCTCGACGGCCAGACCGCGGCCAAGTCCGACCGGCTGCTCCCCGGCACCCGTCTCGAGGTCAGCTTCCCCGTCGAGACCGACCCCCTCGAGGTGGTCGAGGAGCTCGTCGACGGCCTCGGCATCCTCCACGACGACGACGACATCATCGTGGTCGACAAGCCCGTCGGCGTCGCCGTGCACCCCTCCATGGGCTGGACCGGACCCACCGTCGTCGGCCACCTGCGCGGCGCCGGCTACCGGATCGCCACCAGCGGCGCCACCGAGCGGCAGGGCATCGTGCAGCGGCTCGACGTCGGCACCTCGGGGGTGATGGTCATCGCCAAGAGCGAGGTGGCCTACTCCCGGCTCAAGGACGCCTTCCGGCACCGCACGGTCGACAAGATCTACCACGCGATGGTCCAGGGCCACCCCGACCCGCTGGCCGGCACCGTGGACGCCCCGATCGGGCGCCACACCAGCTCGGACTGGCGCTTCGCGGTGCGCGAGGACGGCAAGCCGAGCGTCACCCACTACGAGACCCTCGAGGCCCACCGCTTCGCCAGCCTGCTCGAGGTCCACCTCGAGACCGGCCGCACCCACCAGATCCGGGTCCACATGGCCGCGCTCAAGCACCCCTGCGTCGGCGACCTGATGTACGGCGCCGACCCGACCCTCGCGCGGCGCCTCAAGCTGGAGCGCCAGTGGCTGCACGCCGTGCGGCTCGGCTTCGAGCACCCCGGGACGGGGGAGCACGTCGAGTTCGAGTCGCACTACCCCGACGACCTGGCCCACGCCCTCGAGGTCATCCGTGACGGGTCCTGACGAGGAGCTCCCCGAGGAGGTGACCGACCTCGTCGTCCGGCCGGGCACGCCCGAGGACGTCGACGCGGTCCACGCCGTCCTCCTCGCGGCCGGCTCCGGTCCGGGGCACCCGCCGGAGCGGCGTACCCCCGAGGAGTCGCGGGCGTGGCTGGCCGAGCGGGTCTCCGGCACCGGGTCGGGCGAGCACCAGGAGCTGTGGGTCGCCGAGCGCGACGGCCGGGTGCTGGGCTTCGTGACGATGGCCGACGCCTGGGTGCCGCTGCTGTTCGTCGACCCCGACCACCAGGGCGAGGGCGTCGGCCACGGACTGGTCGAGCTGGTCAAGGCGCTGCGGCCCGACGGCTTCGGGCTGCGGGTGCACCAGGACAACACCGGGGCGCGGGCGTTCTACCGCCGGCAGGGCCTCGTGGAGCTCGAGAGCACCGACGGGTCGGCGTACGACGACGGCTGGCCCGACACCCGGCTGGCCTGGCCCGGGCACGACCCGCTGGCGTGGTGGCGCTCCTCGATCGACGACGTGGACGACGAGCTCGCGGTGCTGCTGGCGCGGCGTACGGCCCTGACGGCGGCGGTGCAGGACCTCAAGGCCGCCGGCGGGGGCGACGGGGGCCGGCGCGGTCGCGACCCGGAGCGGGAGGCCGAGATCGTGCGCCGGATGTCGGCGCACGCGCCCGGCCTCGGCACCGAGCGGCTGGCGCGGGTGATGGACGCCCTCATCACCGAGAGCCTCGCCGCGTGGGAGGACCGCCAGCGGTGACGGCTGCTCCCGCGGCCGACGTGCTGCACCGCCCGGGGTCGCCGGGCTACCGCCGGCTCAACGTCGCGATGGTGCTCGCCGGGCTGGCCGCCTTCGGGCTGCTGTACGCCGCCCAGCCCGTGCTGCCCCAGCTCGCCGACGAGTTCGGCGTGCGCGCCAGCCTGGCCAGCCTCGCCGTCTCGGCCACGACGGGTGCGCTGGCGATCGCCGTGCTGCCCGCCGCCGTGGTCGCCCGCCGGTGGGGGCGGGCCCGCACGATGCGGTGGGGCCTGGTCGCCTCGGTCGTGCTCACCCTGGGCGTCGCGGTGGCGCCGACCTTCGGGTCCCTGGTGGTGCTGCGCGCGCTGTCGGGCCTGACCCTGGCCGCGGTCGCGGGCGTCGCGATGGCCCACGTCGGCGCGGAGGTGCACCCCGCGGGCCTCGGCTCGGCCATGGGCCTCTACGTCGCGGGCAACTCGCTCGGCGGGGTCGGCGGGCGCCTGGTCACCTCCTTCGTCTCCGACGGCACCTCGTGGCGCTGGGGCGTGGCCGCGGTCGCGCTCGCGGGGGCCGCGGCGACGGCCGCCTTCTGGCGCACCCTGCCGGCCACCGTGGCCCGCCCGCCGGTGGCCGCCTCCGAGCGCGAGCGGGTGCGCCCGCCGTGGCCGCTGCTCGTGCTCGTGCTGGTGCCGTTCACGCTGATGGGCGGCTTCGTCGCGGTCTACAACTACCTGGGCTTCCGGCTCTCCCACGCGCCCTTCGACCTCGCGCCGGCCGTGCTCGGCCTGGTGTTCCTGGCCTACCTCGCCGGCACCTTCTCCTCGGCCGTCGCCGGCCGCGCGGCCGACCGCCTCGGCCGGCCCCGGGTGCTCACCGCCTCGGTGCTGGTGATGGCCGGCGGCCTGGCCCTGACGCTGCCCGACGTGCTGTGGCTGGTGGTCGCCGGCCTGGTCGTGCTGACCGCCGGCTTCTTCGCCGCCCACGCCGTCGCCAGCGGCTGGGCCCCCGTCGTCGCCGGCGCGGCGTCCTCGCTGGGCAGCGCGCTCTACGTCACGGCGTACTACGCCGGCTCCAGCGTCTTCGGCCTGTGGATCGGCGAGGCCTGGACCGGCGCCGGCTGGCCCGGCGTGGTCGTCTCCGTGGCCCTGCTCTGCGCCGCCGGGCTGGTGGCTGGGGTGGTGGTGGCGGTGGGGCGCCGGTCGGCGCGCTGATTACCCGGACGTCCGGGTAATCAGCCACTTGGCGGGTGTTGCAACAGACGTCAAGTAGCTGAAAAGGACGTCCAGTCGGCCATGTCCGGCCCGCATCCGGACCAGCCCACCTGACCTCGGCGGTATCGTCCTCCGTCCCACCGACCTCCTCCTCGCGAGTGCCGTCCGACCGGGACGGCCGCACCGGAGGAGCGGGTCATGGCGGAGACGACGAGCACGATGGGGGTCGGGGTCGCGGACGTGCAGCACGCGGCGCTGGTGGAGGCGCGGCGGCTGATGAAGGAGGCCAAGGGCGACCGCGACGTCGCGGCGACGCTTCTGGTGGGGCGCCTGTGCGACCTGGGCTGGGTCTCGGAGGCCGAGCGCGACGTGCTGCAGCAGATGCACGAGATCGGGGTCGAGGCGGCGCGGCGGCAGAAGTCGGGGGCGGCGCGCCCGGCGGCGACGGCGGCGTACCTCCGCGTGCGGGGGCTGTACGACGACCTGCTCGCCGCCGGCCACACCGGACCCGTGGCCCTCGCGCTGGCCGGCGGCCACGTGGGGTCCTACGAGCCGGTGGTCGGCGAGGACGGGACGACGGTCGTCTACGCCAAGAGCAACCGCAGCTACGCCTCCACCCTCGGTGCCGCCGGGGCGGCCATCGGGGGCGCCCTCGGTGGGGGAGCCGGCGCGGCGATCGGCGGTGCCGTCGGGACCGTGGTCGGCACGATCGTCGACGACTGCAAGGACTGACCTGTCGTTCCCGGGGGATCAAGAGCCCAGGAGGGGTAGTCCGCGACGTTCGGCACCTCGGAACGGTCGAATCGGCAGCCGAACGTCGCGGACTACCGTCCTCCCTGCAGCGAGACCCGGCCCCGCCCACCGGTTCCGGAAGGCGGGTCGGGTGGGGCGCCTGCGACCTGTGGGGACGGCTGTGACCGCGTCGTCCACAGGCTGGGAAGTGGTGGTTTCGCCGACGTCACCAGACGGGTAACCCTGCTGCCATGTCAGTGGATGTCTCGGGCGCTGGCCGTCTCGGCGCGACGCTCCCCCCGCTCGACCAGGACCTCGTGGGGTCGCTGGACGAGCAGGTGAGGGCTGCCGTGCGCCGCGAGGGTGTCGACCCGCAGCTCGACGTCCACCGGGTCCGACGCCTCGCCGAGCAGGCGGTGCGCGAGCACGACGAGCGCAGCCTGACGGGGGTCGTGACGCCGGTGCCCGACCCGGCCGGGACGGTCGACGAGCTGGTGGCGCGGGTGTCGGGGTTCGGGCCGCTGCAGCGGTTCCTCGACGACCCGACGGTCGAGGAGATCTGGATCAACGAGCCGTCGCGGGTGTTCGTCGCGCGGGCGGGTCGCCACGAGCTGACCAACGTCATCCTGACCCGGGCCGAGGTGCAGGAGCTGGTCGAGCGGATGCTCAAGTCGAGCGGTCGCCGGATCGACCTGTCGCAGCCGTTCGTCGACGCGATGCTGCCGCAGGGCCACCGCCTGCACGTCGTCCTGGAGGGCATCAGCCGGCAGTTCGCGGCCGTCAACATCCGCAAGTTCGTGCTGCGTGCCGCGCGGCTGGGTGACCTGGTGCGGCTCGGGTCGATGCCGGCCGCGGCGGCCCAGCTGCTCGAGGGCGCGGTGCTGGCCGGGCAGAACATCATCGTCGCGGGGGCCACCCAGGCGGGCAAGACGACCATGCTCAACTGCCTCGCCTCGGCCATCCCCGGTGGCGACCGGATCGTCTCGGCCGAGGAGGTCTTCGAGCTCCGCTTCAGCCACCCCGACTGGGTGGCGATGCAGACCCGGCAGGCGGGTCTGGAGGGGACCGGCCAGGTCACGCTGCGCGACCTGGTGCGCGAGACGCTGCGGATGCGGCCCACCCGCATCGTCGTCGGCGAGGTCCGCTCGGCGGAGAGCCTCGACCTGCTGCTCGCGCTCAACTCCGGGCTGCCCGGGATGGCCACGCTGCACGCCAACAGCGCCCGCGAGGCCCTGGTCAAGCTGTGCACGCTGCCGCTGCTGGCGGGGGAGAACATCTCCTCGCGGTTCGTGGTGCCCACCGTGGCCAGCTCGGTCGACCTGGTGGTCCACCTCGGCATCGACCACGGCGGCACCCGCCGGGTCAACGAGGTCGTGGCGGTGCCCGGCCGGGTCGAGCACGACATCGTCGAGACCGAGCCGATCTTCGTGCGCCAGGGCGGCGAGCTCGTCCACACCGGCGGGATGCCGACACGGCTCGACACCTTCGAGCGGGCGGGTGTCGACGTCCACCGGATCCTGAGGGGAGCCGACTGATGGGCGCCGTCCTCGGCCTGGTGCTCGGCCTCGGGCTGCTGCTCGTGTGGTCGTCGACGTGGCCGCCCACCGCCCCGGCGCGGCGGCGTACGCCCCGGTTGCGGCCGCTGCTCGCCTCCGCAGGCCTGCCCGACGTGAGCACTGCGGGGTTCGTGGTGGTCTGCGCGGTCACGGGCGTGGTGTCGGCGACCGCGGTGCTGCTGGCGTCGCGCACCGTGCCGGTGGCGCTGGTGTTCGGGACGATGGGCGCCTACGCGCCGGTCGCGCTGCTGCGGGGCCGGGCCGAGCGGCGGCAGCGGGAGTTCGCCGAGGTGTGGCCGGAAGCCGTGGACAACCTGGCCTCGGCGGTGCGCGCCGGCCTGTCGCTGCCCGAGGCGCTGGCCGGGCTGTCGGAGCGGGGACCCGAGCCGCTGCGCCCGGCGTTCCACGCGTTCGCGCTCGACTACCAGGTCGGAGGCCGCTTCTCCGACGCGCTCGACCGGCTCAAGGAACGCCTCTCCGACCCCGTCGGCGACCGGGTCGTCGAGAGCCTGCGGGTGGCGCGCGAGGTCGGGGGCGGTGACCTCGGTCGGCTGCTGCGGAGCCTGTCGGGCTTCCTGCGCGACGACGCCCGCACCCGCTCGGAGCTGCAGTCGCGCCAGGCCTGGACCGTCAACGGCGCCCGCCTCGCGGTCGCGGCCCCGTGGCTGGTGCTGCTGATGCTCTGCTTCCAGCCCGAGGTGATCCAGCGCTACTCCACGGGCGCCGGCATCGTCGTGCTCGTCACCGGGGCGGCGCTGTGCGCGGTGGCGTACCGCGTCATGGTCCGCATCGGTCGGCTCCCGGTCGAGAGGCGGATCCTGTCGTGACGCTCTTCCTCGGCGCCGTGCTCGGCGCCGCTCTCGGCGGCGGCCTGTGGCTGGCGGTGGTCGCGGTGCTCGACGCGCGTCGCACGCCGATCGCGGTGCGGGTGCTGCCCTACGTCCGGGACCTGCCGCGGCCCGCCTCGCTGCCGGCGCCGCCCTCGTCGAGCAACGCGTTCAGCGGCGTCTTCGGGCCGCCGCTGCAGGCCGCCGGCCGGGCGGTCGAGAAGGTGCTCGGTGGCTCGGCGTCCGTGCGCCGCCGCCTGCAGCGCGCCGGCCTGGACGCCGACGTGCAGGCCTTCCGCGTCGAGCAGGTGCTGTGGGGGCTGTCGGCGTTCACCCTGGCTGCCGTGCCCTCGGCCCTGGTCGCGCTGACCTCGCCCGACCGATCGGTGCCGCTGCTGGTGTTCTGCGGCATCGCGTTCGTGATCGGGGTGCTGCTGCGCGAGAACCGGCTGACCGCCCAGGTCGCGCACCGCGAGCGGTCGATCCTCCAGGAGTTCCCGACCGTGGCCGAGCTGCTGGCGCTGTCGGTGGCGGCGGGGGAGAGCCCGCTGTCGGCGCTCGACCGCGTCGTACGACGCACCAGCGGCGAGCTCTCGGCCGAGCTCGCCCGCGTCCTGGCCGAGGTCCGCACCGGCACCCCCCTCACCCGCGCCTTCGACCAGATGGCCGCCCGCTCGGGGCTGGCCGTGGTGTCGCGCTTCGCCGAGGGAATCGCGATCGCCGTCGAGCGCGGCACGCCCCTGTCCGACGTCCTGCACGCCCAGGCCGGCGACGTCCGCGAGGCCTCGCGCCGCGCCCTCATCGAGACCGGCGCCCGTCGCGAGGTCCTGATGATGGTGCCGGTCGTGTTCCTCGTGCTGCCGGTCGTCGTGGTCTTCGCGTTCTGGCCCGGGCTGGTCGGCCTGCGGCTGGTCGTGCCGTGACCGCCCCGATCCCCGTCCCCACCGTCGCACCCACCCTGGAGGAACCCATGCGACCGCTCCCGACCCTCATCACCCGCCTGCGCGGCCCGCGCGACGAGCGCGGCGACGTGCCCGGCTGGGTCCTCATCACCGTGATGACCGCCGGTCTCGTGGCCGGTCTGTGGGCCATCGCCGGGTCCCAGCTGGGGGCGATGCTGCGTGAAGCGCTGGCCTCGGTCGCGGGCTGACGGCCCGCCGACAGGCGCGGAGGACGGCGCGGCGGTCGTCGACTTCGTGCTGGTCAGCCTGCTGCTGGTGCCGCTCGTGCTGGGGCTGGTCCAGGTCGGCCTGGTGCTGCACGTGCGCAACACGCTGACCGCGGCGGCGACCGAGGGGGCCCGCTACGGCGCCACCGTCGACCGCACGCCGGCCGACGGGGTGGCCCGGACGCGTGCCCAGGTCCGGGGCGCGATCGCCGACCGGTTCGCCCGCGACGTCTCGGCGCGACGCACGACCACCGACGGCGTGCCGACCGTCGAGGTCCGGGTGCGGGCCGTCGTCCCGCCTCTCGGGCTGTGGGGCCCCGGCGTCGCCCTCGACGTCGAGGGCCACGGCGTGCAGGAGCCGCTGGTGACGGAGCCGGCCCCGTGAGGCGCGACCGGCGTGAGGAGTCGGGGACGGCGATCATCGAGTTCGTCTGGTTGGCGATCCTGCTCCTGGTGCCGCTGCTGTACGTCGTGCTGGCGGCCTTCGACACCCAGCGCGCGGCGTACGCCGCCTCGGCCGCCGCCCGCTCCGCCGGCCGGGCCTTCGTGACCGCGCCCGACACCGGGTCGGCGTACGCCCGGGCGCAGGCGGCCGCCCGTCTCGCCTACGCCGACCAGGGCCTGGACGACGCGCCGCGGCTCACCATCTCGTGCCGGCCGCTGCCGCGGGCCTGCCTGACGCCCGGCTCGGTCGTCCGTGCCCAGGTCAGCTCCTCGGTCGACCTGCCGCTGGTGCCGCCGGTCTTCGGCACCCAGACCCCGCACCTCGACGTCGACGCGGAGCACCAGGCGCCGTACGGCACCTTCCGGGAGGCGCGACCGTGAGCGGCCGTCGGCGGGTCCGGTCACGACCTCGCGACGAGCAGGGCTCGATCGTGCCCCTCGTCGTCGGCCTCGCGGTGGTGGTCGCGCTCCTGGTGGCCGTCGTGGTCGACGCGTCCGCTGCCTACCTGCGCCGCCAGGGGCTCGACGCCGCCGCCGACGCGGCGGCCCTGGCCGCGACCGACGGCATCCAGGGCGAGCGGGTCTACACGCAAGGCCTGGGCAAGCGGGCCGAGATCGACCCGGGGGCCGCGCGGCGCTTCGTTGCGGCGTACGTCGCCGACAGCGGGATCGAGCGCCGCTACCCCGGTCTGTCCTACGCCGTGCGCACCGACGCCGACACCGTGGTCGTCCGGATGGGTGCCCCGACCGACCTGCCGCTGCGGGTGCCCGGGGTGGGGGAGGACGTGCTCGTCACCGGCGAGGCCGCGTCGGTGGTCGTGGTCTCGGACTGACCACCGGGCCCCGCTGTCCGAGCACCACGCACGCGACACGCGGAGGGTGACGTGCCGGGCGTCCGGACGACCGTCCACCGCCGCCTGGCCACCGCGCTCAGGCCGACGTGCGCTCGATCCCGGCCTCCACGGCGGCCAGCACCTCCGGCGTGATCTCGGTGAGGCCGTGGGCCTCGCCGGCATGGGAGGCGACGTCGCCGAGCAGGGCGGAGCGGTCGTCGTTCTCGAAGCTGGCGGGGCAGCCCGGCAGGACGTCGCCGCAGGCGAGCCGGAAGGTCATGGGGTCCTCCTGGTGGGGATCGGGTGGTCGGGAGGGGCAGGCAGGCGGAGCCAGAAGGCCGTGCGCTCGCCGTCCTGCTCGAGACCGATGCTGCCGCCGAGCGCCACGGCCAGGGCGCGGGCGAGGTAGAGGCCGGTCGAGACGCCGGTGGCGTCGTCGTTGTGGTCGAAGGGGTCGAACAGCGCCTGGAGCACGCGCCCCTCGATCGGCTCCCCGGTGCGTACGACGCGCAGCTCCACCCACGGAGCCGCCACCCGCACGTGGAGCTCCCGCTCCTCGGGCCGGGGCGGGGTGAGCGCCGCGGTCCACAGGTCGCGCAGCGCCCGGGCGGCCAGCCGCGGGTCGGTGTCCACGCAGGCCTCGAGGTCCCCGACGAAGGGGACCTCGCCCTCGGGCAGGAGCTCGGACGCCGGGACGGGACGACGGGTGACGCGCAGCCGGCCGAGGGCGGCGGCGGCGAGGTACTCCGCCTCCCGGGTCCGCTCGGCCAGCAGCGCCAGCGCCGAGCTGAGCTTGTCGACGGTGGCGGCGGTCATCTCGGGCGGCAGGTCGCCGTCGGCGAGGATGTCGGTCCAGCCCTGGGCGACGGCCAGGGGCGTGCGCAGCTCGTGGGCGAACGCCGCCAGGAAGCGGTCGCGCTGCTGGGCGATCCCCGGCTCGGGTCGGTTCTCCAGCCGAGCCATCCCGGCCTCGGTGAAGACCCGGACCCAGCGGTGCACCAGCGCGGGCTCGACCCCGGCCCGGCGGGCGGCGAGCGCGGTCGGGGTGCCACCGAGGACGTCCATGACGCACCCCAGCCGCACGTCGGAACGCTGCTCCGGGCGCTGCGGCGGCGCGTCGAGCTGGGCCGGCACGTCCGCGCGCGGCGTCAGTCGAGATGCCGTCATGGCGGGGTGCCCTCCTGAGGTCGTTGAATACGACACTGGCAGTCCCGCTTGCGGCTCGCGGCGGAATGCCGCCGCTCGAGGCTCCGGACTAGACCGGGGTGGGTCCGGGACGACCCGGGGCACGACGACGATGATCAGGAGTCATCACCCGGAGCCGGGACGTCGTACGAGGTGGCTGCCGGGGCGACCGCGCCGCATGACGTCCCGCCGGACGTCGTGCGAGGTGGCTGCCGGGGCGACCACCTCGCATGACGCAACCCCACGGCCGGCAGGCCTCTCACGACGCGCGTCGGCGGGCCGGCCGACCTAGTGGCCGGCGAGGCGCTTGTTGACGGCGCGGGTGAGCCAGGCGGGGGAGAAGCGGGAGCCCAGGGTCAGGGCAGTGGTCTGGAACCCGACCGGGAAGTGCACCTGGTGCAGGGCGCGGCGCGGCTTCGGCGGCTCGATCGCCTCGAGGATCTTGGCCGCGACGTCCTCGGGCTTGAGGCGGATGCCGAGGGAGTCGGTCGTGCCGGTGCGCATGTTGGCCGTCATCGCCGTCTGCACGAACAGCGGCCAGATGGCGACCACGCGGATGTCGTGGCGCTTCCACTCGATGTCGAGCGCCTCGGTGAGGCCGCGGACGAAGAACTTGGTGGCGCTGTAGTTGGCCAGGTCGGCCTGCCCGTAGATCGCCGAGGCCGAGGCCAGGTTGACCACGGTCGCGCCCGGGGTCGCCCGCAGGTGGGGGTACGCCGCGTGCAGGCCGTTGACGGTGCCCTTGACGTTGATGTCGACCTCGCGGTGGTGGTCGGCCGCCGAGGAGTCCTCGAAGGGGCCGGCCAGCAGGATGCCCGCGTTGTTGACCAGCACGTCGAGCCGACCGCCGGCCTGACCCACGAAGTCGGTGACGGCCGCGGCGAAGGCGTCCGCGTCGGTCACGTCGAGCCGACCGGTCACCACCGAGCCGCGCAGCGGGGCAACCTCGTCGACCAGCGTGGCCAGGCCCGCCTCATCGATGTCGTAGGCGCCCACGGTCCACCCGCGCTCGGCCAGCAGCAGGGCCGTGCGCCGCCCGATGCCGGCAGCGGCGCCGGTGATGAAGACGGATCGTGTGCTCACGGGGTCTCTCCCTCGGTCGTCGGGACGGCGGGCCGGACGGTGCCGTCGAGGGCTCAACGTAGGGGCCCGGGGGGCGTCACGTCCGTGTGACGAGCGTCTCGCGGCAGCCGGAGGCCGGACACCCGGCCCGTGCCCCGGACCCGGGCGGCCTCGCCCCTCACCCCGGCGCCACGCCCACCGGCGCGACCAGAGCGGCGGCGAGCCGGTCGGCGGCCGCGGGGTCGGCGTACGGCAGGAACAGCGAGGGCTCGACCAGCTCCACCTCGAGCACCACGAAGCGGCCGTCGTCGGCCCGCACCAGGTCCACCCGGGCGTACGCCGGCACCCCGAACCTCGCGCTGACCAGGTCCACCGCTGCCCGGGCGACCTCGACCTGCTCGGGCGTGGCGTCGTGCGGGGCGTTGGTCTCGGCGGCGTAGAGGCCCTCCACCGCGCCGGCCCGCGGCAGCGCGACCCGCTTGCTGGCGGCGTGGCTGAACGCCCCGCCGAGGAAGACCAGCGGCCACTCGCCGTCGGTCGCCACCGAGGCGACGTAGGGCTGGACGAGGACCACCTGTCCGGAGGCGTGCAGCCGCTCGACGTGCGCGGCGGCGAGGTCGTGCTGGTCGGCGGAGTACGACGCGGCGTCGCGGCTGCCGGCTCCCACCGACGGCTTGACCACGAAGTCCCCGTCGGGGAAGGAGGGTGTCGACCCGGGGGCCACGAACGCGGTCGGCGTGATCGGCACGCCGGCCTCGTCGAGCTCGGCGAGGTAGCGCTTGTCGAGGTTCCACCGCACGGTCGCGGCCGGGTTGACCAGCTCGGTGACGGCGTCGACGGACTCGAGCCACGCGGTGAAGTCCGCCAGTCGCTCGGGGTAGTCCCAGGCGGAGCGCAGCGCCACCCGGTCGTGCGCCGCCCAGTCGACGCCCGCGTCGTCCCAGTCGACGACCTCGACGGTCACGCCCCGGCGACGCAGCGCCTCGACGGCCGCCGGCTCGTCCTCGTCGTGGCCCCGGGCCTCCCGGGCCGTCACCCATGCCAGTCGCTCGATCACGGCGCCACCCTAGGTCCGGGCCCCGACAGCCCCGGCCGGCCCTTCGAGACAGGACTCCGTCCTTCCTCAGGGACCGAGCGCCGGCCCTCCGAGACAGGACTCCGTCCTTCCCCAGGGACCGAGCGCCGGCCCTCCGAGACAGGACTCCGTCCTTCCCCAGGGACCGAGCGCCGGCCCTCCGAGACAGGACCCCGTCCTTCTCCAGGGACCGAGGTGGCGGTCGGGTCGTTCGCACAGGTGTTCGAACGACTGGCATGATGGGGCGGTGCGCGAAGGCTACGGGAGCGGGGACCACGGGACCCTGGCCGACCGCGTCGCCGGGCGGGCCGGCGGGGAGGACCCCTCCGTCGTGGCCACCCCCGTCACCCCGGCGCGCCACTGCCGGGTCGCGGGGGAGCCGAGCCTGCTGGTCGAGTGGTGCCGCACCGAGCGGGGGTGGGAGGGCCGGGTGGTCTCGGTGGTGTGGATCGACGCCGTGGGCTGGGCGACCGTGGCCCGGTGGCTCCCCGCCGCGGACATCGAGCCCGTCCCGTAGCCTTGACGACTGTGGCAGCCACCGACTTCGACTCCGAGATCAAGCAGCTCCTGGCGACGATGAAGACCATCGGGTCCGTCCTCGACGTCGAGGACATGCGCCGGGAGATCAAGGACCTGGGCGAGCAGGTCGCCGCGCCGGACCTGTGGGACGACCAGGCCAACGCCCAGCGCGTCACCGGCCAGCTCAGCCACCTCCAGGGGACCCTCGACCGGTTCGAGAGCCTCGAGAGCCGCCTCGACGACCTGTCGGTGCTCGTCGAGCTCTCCCGCGAGGAGGCCGACGAGGAGACGCTGGCCGAGGCCCAGGTCGAGCTCGACCGGCTGCACAAGTCCGTCGAGCAGCTCGAGGTCCGCACCCTGCTCAACGGGGAGTACGACGTCCGCGAGGCCCTCATCACCATCCGCGCCGGCGCCGGCGGGGTGGACGCGGCCGACTTCGCCGAGACGCTGATGCGGATGTACACCCGCTGGGCCGAGCGCAACAAGTACGCCGTCGAGGTCTTCGACACCTCCTACGCCGAGGAGGCGGGCCTCAAGAGCGCCACCTTCGCGGTCCACGCGCCGTACGCCTACGGCACCCTCTCGGTCGAGGCCGGCACCCACCGGCTGGTCCGCATCAGCCCCTTCGACAACCAGGGTCGCCGCCAGACCAGCTTCGCGGCCGTCGAGGTGGTGCCGGTGCTCGAGCAGACCGACGAGATCGACATCCCCGACGAGGACATCCGCGTCGACGTCTACCGCTCCAGCGGTCCCGGCGGCCAGAGCGTCAACACCACCGACTCCGCGGTCCGGCTGACCCACATCCCGACCAACACGGTCGTCTCCTGCCAGAACGAGAAGTCCCAGCTCCAGAACAAGGCCTCGGCGATGGTCATCCTCAAGGCCAAGATCCTGGCCCTGAAGAAGGCCGAGGAGCGCGCCCACCTCGACTCCCTGCGCGGCGACGTCCAGGCGAGCTGGGGCGACCAGATGCGCAACTACGTCCTCAACCCCTACCAGATGGTCAAGGACCTCCGGACCGAGTTCGAGGTCGGCAACCCGCAGGCGGTCTTCGACGGCGACATCGACGGCTTCCTCGAGGCCGGCATCCGCTGGCGCCGCGGGGCCGAGCAGGCAGGCAGCAGCTAGCCAGGTCGTCCGGTCAGGACCTTGACTCCGCAAGTTGCGGATGCAAGGTTGGACGCATGGACCCGTACGCCGGCGAACCCGCCCACCAGCTGCACGCCCTCGTCAGCCGGCTCGACCGGCGCGCCGACCAGCGCCTGCGCGAGCACGGTGACCTGACCTACCAGCGGTTCCTGGCCCTGCTGACCGCGCGCCGGCTGGCCGAGGCGGGGCCGGTGACCCAGCGGGCCCTGGCCGATCGGCTCGGGATGACCGAGGCGGGGGCGAGCCGGCTGGTGGGGTCCCTGCGCGAGGCGGGGTGGCTCGACGTGCGCCACGAGCCCGGCACCGGCAACCGCCGCAGCCTCGCCCTCACCACGGCCGGGTCCGACCAGGTCGACCACGCGCTGAAGCTGCTGGAGGGCTCCTTCGCGGCGCTGCTGGACGCGGCGGGCGTGACGACCGAGGAGCTGGTGGGCCCGGTGGGCCGGCTGCTCGCCGTGATGGACGATCTGGGGGCTCCCGGACCCGCGACCGCGACGGGAGCGGGGAGGTGAGCGGGGTGTTGGTCGCCACCCACGCCTTCGCGGCCTCGGTCGCGGTGGGGCTCGGCGCGGTCCAGCTCTTCCGCCCCACCAAGGGCGACCGGGTGCACCGCGTCGCGGGCCGGGTGTGGGTGCTGCTCATGCTCCACGTGGCCGTGACGTCGTTCTGGATCCGCGACCTGCGGCCCGGCCAGCTCAGCTGGCTGCACGTGCTCTCGGTGGTCACCCTGGTGACCGTCACGCTCGGCCTCACCAGCGCCTGGCGAGGCCGCATCGAGGCGCACCGCCGGCAGATGCGCGGGAGCTGGCTCGGGCTGGTCGGGGCCGGCATCGGCGCCAGCGCGGTGCCCGACCGGTTGCTGCCGCAGCTCGTGGTCACCCGGCCGCTCGGCGCGCTGGCCGCGCTGCTGGCGGTCGTGGTCGGCACGGTGCTGGTGCTGCTGCTCGCCCGGGTGCTGCCCGAGCCCCGCCCCGGCCGACGCCGCCCGGCGCCCCGCTCGTCGGGCGCCTAGTCCTCCAGCGCCCGCTCGAGCTCGGCCTTGCTCATCGAGGAGCGGCCCTCGACGTTCTTCTTCCTGGCCTCGGCGTAGAGCTGCGCCTTGGTGCGGCCGCCCTCCCCGGAGTGCGACCGCAGACCGCCGCGCCGGCCCGAGGAGATGTCCTCGGTGGACGTCTTGCTGGCCTGCTCGGACTCGCCGGCCCGGGCCCGCTCCTTGTTGACCGTGCGGGCGGCGATCTCCTCGGCGGTGTCCTCGTCCTTGCCGCGCTCCTCGAGCCCCTCCTTGATGTGCTCGAACTGGCGCTCGCGCTTCCTGCTCCAGGCCTTCGGCACGGCGGCTCCTCTCGTCGACTGACCAGGCGGTACCCCGATCGGCGGTGGAGCAGCACCCGGTCGGCCGCCCGGGTCAGCGGCGCAGCCACCACTCGAAGCGGCGGGTCATCCACGGCAGCAGGGCGTAGGTCATGATCGGCGTCGCCACCAGCGTGGTGAGGAAGGTGCGGACCACGATCCCGACCTCGACGCCTGTGCCCTTGAGGAGCAGGCCCAGGGTGAGGCTGAGCGGGAAGAAGGCCAGCCAGATCACGGTCGCCTGCTTCCACCGCGGCGGGGCGGGCGTCGCCGGTCGCAGGTCCTCGACGTCGCGGGAGGTGGGCTCGTCGAACCAGCCCTCGATGCCGGTGCGCCGCTCGACCAGCGACTCGCCGACCAGGCCCTGGGCCGAGCCGAGCCACCACGCCCGCTGGGAGGAGGACTCCCAGGCGTCCAGGGCGTGCTGGTCGGCGAAGCGGTAGAGCATGTGCCACTCGTCCGAGGCGTCGGATGGCCGCACCCAGCCGGTGCCGAGGAAGCCCGGGAACCGCTCCGCCAGCGACGAGCCGGCGCGCACCCAGGCCACCATCTGCTCGGCGTGGTCGGGGCTGACGTGGCGCACGATGGACACGGTGACGGGTCCGCCGTGCGCCGGCTCCCGGACGAGCGGCTCGCTCACAGCGTGGGGTCCTCGCTGACCTTGATCAGGAGCTTGCCGAAGTTGCGGCCGCTGAGCAGCCCGCGGAACGCCTCGGGAGCGTTCTCCAGGCCCTCGACGACGTCCTCGCGGTAGCGGACCTTGCCCTCGGCGACCCACTGCGACATGTCGCGCACGAAGTCGCGGCCGTGGGCGGCGGTGAACTCGTTCTGGATGAAGCCGCGCACGGTCAGGCTCTTGCGCAGCACCAGGCCCATGAAGCCGGGCAGCCGGTCGGGACCCTCGGGGGCCGAGGTGCGGTTGTAGTCGGCGACCAGGCCGCACACCGGCACCCGGGCGTAGAGGTTGACGTGCTTGAAGACCTCGCGGGCGACCGGGCCGCCGACGTTCTCGAAGTAGACGTCGATGCCGTCGGGCACGGCCGCGGCGAGCTCGTCGGCGAAGTCGGGGGAGCGGTGGTCCAGCGCCACGTCGAAGCCGAACTCGTCGAGCAGCGCCTGCCGCTTGGCCTCGCCGCCGGCGATCCCGACCGAGCGAGCGCCCTGGACCTGGGCGATCTGGCCCACGGCCGAGCCGACCGGCCCGGTCGCGGCGGCCACGACGACGGTCTCGCCCGGCTGCGGCCTGCCGATCTGCAGCAGCCCGGCGTACGCCGTGAAGCCGGGCATGCCGAGCACGCCGACGGCCGTGGAGATCGGGGCCTTCGCGGGGTCGAGGCGGCGCAGGCCGGTGCCGTCGCTGATCGCGTGGCTCTGCCAGCCGGAGTAGGACAGCGCGGCGTCGCCGACGGCCCAGTCGGGGTGGCGCGACTCCTCCACGACGCAGACCGTGGCGCCCTCGAGGACGTCACCGACCGCGACGGGGGCGGCGTACGACGGGGCGTCGCTCATGCGCCCGCGCATGTAGGGGTCGAGCGAGAGGTAGACCACGCGCAGCAGCAGCTGGCCGTCGGCCAGCGCCGGGAGCTCGGTGGTCTCGAAGCGGTACGTCGCGTCGTCCGGCTCGCCCACGGGGCGCTGGGCGAGCCGGACCTGGGTGGAGCGGGCGGGGGCAGGAGGAGTGGTGCTCATGCCCCCAGTTTCTCAGCGCGCCCCGAGCACCGCGCGGCGGGCGTCGACCAGTCCGTAGCCGTCGAGCGCCGTGAAGCCCCGACCGATCCGGTTGGAGACCTGGCCGCGCACCACCTTGCCGTCGGCGCGCAGCGCCACGAAGCGCATGCCGGGCAGCACCTGGTCCTGGGGGTAGCGCACCGCGCTGCCGAGCAGGTCGGCGCCGTTGCCCTCGTCGGCCCCGCCGTAGCCCGAGACCGCGAGGTCGCGGTCGACGCCGAACTGGAGCTGCTGACCGCGCTTGAGCCGGTCCTGGAAGGTCAGCGTCATCCGGCGGTACTGGCCCCGCACCGCCTGGCCGGCACCGCTCCCGGCGTACGACGCCTTCACCGTGCGCGCCCGCAGCCCGCCCGAGGTGCTGCCGACCCGGAAGGCGTAGCCGTCGTCGCGGAAGGAGGGCGTGCCGTCGAAGTGGCGGCGGTCGAAGACCAGCCCGGCGGAGCCGCTGCGGCTGCCGAGGGCGGTCGGGGCGGCGGTGCCGCCGAGCAGCGTGATCCGGCGCAGCGGGACCTTGCCGGTGTAGCGCAGCGTGAAGAAGCGGTCGCTGACCATCGAGCGCGGCGCCGAGGTGCCGTTCTCGAAGCCGGCGCCGCCACGGGCCGACAGCGTGATCCCGCCGGCGCTGCCGCTGGAGGCGAAGGGGTCCAGGTCGTGGCGGAAGCCCGAGTCCTGGAGCCGGTTGCGCAGCGCGGCGGGCGACAGCGAGCGTCCGCCGCCGGCCTGCTGCAGCGCCAGCGCCGCGATGCCCGAGGCCTGCGGCGCGGCGGCGCTGGTGCCGAAGAAGTTGGGCTGCCGGTCGGCGTCGAGCACGCTGTCGCTGCCGAAGAAGGTGGTGTTGCCGCCGTCGGCGGACGCGATCTGCGGCACCCGCCGGATCTCCACCGCCGGCAGCCGCTCACCGGCCGAGTCGAAGAAGACCGGGAGGTCGCCGCCGGGCGAGGTGAAGAACTCCGGTCCGACGGGGGCGAACGGCGAGACGGCGGCGACGGCCGTGGCGCCCTTGGCCAGGGTGTGGCCGGCCATGGCGGGCGAGAGCGGGTCGACGTACTCGGAGAGGGCGGCGTCGTCGTAGACGACGTTGCGCAGCCGGGTGGCGCCCACCGGGCCCGTGCCGGCGCGGGCGATCACGAGCTGCACCCGGCCGGGGCCGTCGATGCCGGCGAGCTCCTGCGGGCGGCCGCTGAGCAGGTTGTCGTCGGCGATCGGGAACAGGTAGTTGCCGCGGGAGTCGAAGACCAGGACGTTGAAGTCGGTCGAGACCGTCGAGGGCGCGAGCACCGGGAGCACCTGGAGGGTGAAGTCGCCGGTGTCGCCGTTGAAGCCCGAGACGGCGATCGTGTAGTCGCCGGCCTGCTTGACGGTGGTGGCCAGCTGCTCGGGGGAGGAGCCGGTGTCGATCTCGTTGGTGGTGCCGTCGGGTGCGGTCACGGTCAGGACCAGGTCGGTGCTCCCGCTGGGGATGCCGTCGACGCGGAACAGCAGCGGCTTGCCGACCTGGTCGGAGGTGGCCGTGAAGGTGTACGTCGGGCTCGGCGTGGCCACGGTGACCTCGCCGGTCTGCGAGAACAGCGGCGAGCCGAGGGTGGCGCCGTCGAGGTCGACCGGGTCGTCCCACTGCAGGTTGAGCAGGCCGCCGCCGTCACCGAGGGTGAGGGTCTGGGCGATGTCGGTGCCGCTGCCCGGGTCCATGTCCTGGAGGCCGCCGGAGTAGAGGGTGGGGTCGACGTCGCCGAGCTTGATGTTGGTGCCGCGGACGGCCGTGCGGGCGGGCAGCAGCCGGACCGGGGAGTTCCAGGCCTGCTCTACACCGTCGTTGCCGGCCGCGGTGAAGTAGTGGACGCCGTCGGCCGCGACGTCGTCGATGGCGTCGGAGAGGGCCGAGTCGGAGAAGAACGGCTCGTCGAGGTAGCCGATGTCGTCGACCACCACGTCGGCCCGGCACGGGCCGGACGGGTCGGCGAGGCGGCGGATGTTGGCCGCGAAGCCGAGCTGGCCGTCCAGGGCGGTGGCGAAGCAGAGCTTGGCGCCGGGCGCGACGTCGTGGGCGACCTGGAGCATGCCGCGGCCCTCGTCGGTGTTGGAGTCCGAGACCGGCGGGTCGTCCACGACCACGACGGGCTGGGGGTTGCGCGGGTTGCCGGTGCCGGGCAGGTCGCCGGTGGCGACGTCCTGGGCGGCGTGGACGAGCAGGGGAGACCCGTCGAGGGCGGTGGTCGCCGCGTCGTAGGAGTCCGAGAGCGCGCCGATGGTGATGCCGGTGCCGTCCACCCCCGTGCCCTGGACGGTGTCGACGCCCTGGAGCGGGACGCCCTGGGCGGTGGCCTGGCCGACCGAGGTCCAGGCCCGGGGGGCCAGCACCATCGTGCCGGTCTGCGCGAGGGCCGCGACCTGCTGCGCCCGCTGCTCGGGCACGAACCCCTGGAGCGTGCCGCTCGTCGGGTCGACGTACTCCGTGACGAAGCCGAGGCGCTCCGCGTTGCGCCGGAAGACGCCGCGGTCGGCGTCGGCCTGCGGGGTGAGGTAGACCCGCACCCGGCCCTGCGCGTCGCGCACGACCAGCCGCTCGTCGTCCAGGCGGGGGCCGCTCGGGGTAGCGCCGCGGCGACGGGAGCCGTCGCCGGCGAGCACCCGGCCCAGGCCGTTGCCCAGCGCGGCGTCGGCCGTGCCCGAGGCGCCGGCACCCGGGTCGGAGACGGTGCGGGCCAGCGTGGCCGGCGTGACGGCGGCCGTCGAGATCGACGGCGCGAGCGTGAGGGAGGTCGCGGCGAGCGTCAGCCCGAGCACTCCGACGGTCCAGCGAGGTGAGCGCATGCCCGAGCACCTTCCAGGAAGCGGTGCCCGAGGTGCGGACTGCTCATCGGGCCTCTGCCAGGCTAGAGGCCACGCGCACGCACCACTGCTCGGCACGCCGCCTGGTGGACGCCTGCTGCCCCGCGGCCCCGACGTCGCGCGGGCCAGCGACCTCGCAGGTGAGCCAGGTCTGGTCGAACAGCCCGGCGTAGCGGACCCGCTGCCGGTCCTGGGTCGCGTCGCAGCTCTGGCGGAAGGCGGCCCGGCCGAACGGCGCGTCGACCACGCGGCACCCGGTGCGCTCCGCCGCCTCGGCGCGCACCCGGCGGGCCAGGGCGGCGTCGGCCGGCCGGGCGAACAGCCATGCGCGGGCCGCGGTGCCGCCAGCGCTCCAGCTGCAGCCCAGCTCCTGGACCCGGTCGCGACCGATGTCGGCCAGGGCCAGCTGGTCGCCGTTGCCGTACGCCGCGCTCCGCGGCCGCTCGTCGGCGCCCGAGGCGTTGCCGAGCGCGTCGGCCACCGCGTCGTCGGGCACCAGCGAGCAGAAGTCGATGCGGGGCAGCTCGAGGGCGTTGGTCTCCAGGCGCGACATCGGCGTGGGGGAGGGGGTCGCGGTGGCCACCGGCCCCCCGGAGGAGGAGCAGCCGCCCAGCAGCAGCCCCGCCAGCACCGCGCCCAGCGGGACCCGCAGCGCCCGGACCCCGACACGGCGACGGGCCGAGGATGCGCACATGCGGGCAACCGTAGGGCCCAGCGCTTAGCGTTGCCAGCGGTCCGGACGCAACCCCTGCGTGCCCCCGACATCCCCGACACCGGCCCACCCACCGCCGTGATCAGATTCGAGAACGTCACCGCGACCTACCCCGGTCACACCGCCAAGGCCCTCGACGACGTCACCGCGATCATCGACGAGGGCGAGTTCGTCTTCCTCGTCGGCGAGTCCGGCTCGGGCAAGTCCACCTTCCTGCGGCTGGTGCTGCGCGAGATCCGGGCCTCCAGCGGCCAGGTCTTCGTCGACGGCCGCGAGCTGGGCCGGATGCGGAGCTGGCGGGTGCCGCAGCTGCGCCGCCAGGTCGGCACCGTCTTCCAGGACTTCCGGCTGCTGCCCAACAAGACCGTGGCCCAGAACGTCGCCTTCGCGCTCCAGGTCATCGGCAAGCCCAAGGCCCAGATCAACCGGCTGGTGCCCGAGACCCTGGAGCTCGTGGGCCTGGAGGGCAAGGGCCGCCGGATGCCCGACGAGCTCTCGGGCGGCGAGCAGCAGCGCGTCGCCATCGCCCGGGCCTTCGTCAACCGGCCCAAGATCCTCATCGCCGACGAGCCGACCGGCAACCTCGACCCGGCCACCAGCGCCGGGATCATGAAGCTGCTCGACCGGATCAACCGCACCGGCACCACCGTGCTGATGGCCAGCCACGACGTCGAGATCGTCGACCAGATGCGCAAGCGGGTCATCGAGCTCGAGCACGGCTCGGTCGTGCGCGACCAGCTGCGCGGCGTCTACGGCCACACCTACTAGGAGCCGATCTCCCGTGCACCTCCGCTACGTCTTCTCCGAGACCCGCACCGGCCTGCGTCGCAACGTGTCGATGTCGGTCGCGCTGGTCGTGACCATCTTCGTCTCGCTCACCCTGGTCGGCATGGGCCTGCTGCTCAACGCCCAGGCCGACAAGGCCGAGCGGTTCTGGGGCTCCAAGCTCCAGATCACCGTCTTCATGTGCAACCAGAACAGCCAGGTGCCGACCTGCGCCGACGGCGAGGTCACCGCCGCCCAGAAGGCCGCCATCGAGCAGGTCGTCGAGACCAGCCCCGAGGTCGAGTCGCACTACTTCCAGAGCAAGGAGCAGGCGTTCGCGACCTGGAAGCGGGTCTACCTCGACAAGGACGCCGCCGAGCAGGAGATCTACTCCACGGTCACCGCCAAGGACATGCAGGAGTCCTTCTGGGTGCAGCTCAAGGACCCCAACCAGTTCGAGGGCATCGAGTCGGCGCTGGCCGACCAGCAGGGCGTGGCCGCCGTGCGCGACCTGCGGCAGGTGCTCAAGCCGATCTACTTCTGGATCGAGGTCATGAAGTGGGGGGCGATCGCGGTCGCGGCGTTCCTGCTCCTCGCCGCGATCATGCAGGTCGGCAACACCATCCGGATGGCGGCGTACGCCCGGCGCAAGGAGATCGGCATCATGCGCCTGGTGGGGGCCTCGCGGCTCTACATCTCGCTGCCGTTCCTCATCGAGATCCTGGTCTCGGCGCTCGTCGGCGTCGGCCTGGCCGCCGGCACGCTGCTGGTGTTCATGCAGGTCGTGATCTACGGGATGCTGCGCCCGACCTCCACGATCGTGGAGTGGGTGGACTGGCAGGACTCCCTGGTCGCCATCGGCGGCGTGGCCGCGCTGGGCCTGGCGCTGACGCTGCTGCCGACACTCGTGATGACGCGCAAATACCTCAGAGTCTGAACCCACCGGGTTACCGTCGTCGGGCCTCTTCCCCCATATCGATTGGCGACCTCGGTGCTTCGCTTCCCCCGGACACCGTCGACGGCAGCGATGACCGTCTCCGCCCTGCTGGCGCTGTCCAGCGTGGTGGTCACGGTGCCCATCGCCACCGCCGACGACGACCTGCGCGACAAGCAGCGCGACGCGCGCAGCGACGTCCGCAGTGCCCAGGAGGACCTCCAGGAGTCCAGCAGGGCGCTCGCGGCCGCGGCCACGCGCCTGCGCGAGGCGCGCGCGAAGCTCTCGGGCGCGCAGCAGCGGCTCGGCGCGGCCCAGGCCGAGCTGGTCGAGGCGCGTCGGCTCGACCTGCGGATGCAGGCCCGGCTCGAGGCGGCCGAGGCCCGGCTGGCGCGGGCGCAGGCGGCGCTGGAGGTGGCCCGTGAGCGGGTGCGCGGCCAGCGCGCCGACATCGGGCGGCTCGCGGCCAGCATGTACGTCAACGGCGACCCCTCGATGATGGGGCTCTCGGTGGTGCTCAACTCCCAGGACCCGGCCGAGGCCACCAGCCAGCTCAACACCGTGGACTCGCTGATGAGCCGCCAGGACCTCACCCTCGACGAGCTGCGGGCCACCCGGGCCGCGATGGTGGCCGAGGAGGCGGAGGTCGCCGCCGCCAAGGAGGCGGTCGCCGAGCAGCGCGCCGCCGCCGCGACCAACCTCTCGCGCAGCCAGGAGCTCGAGCGGCAGGCCGCCGCCGCCCGCACCGAGGTCGCCTCCCTGGTCGTGGGGCGCCGCGCGGCCGAGGCCCAGGCCGGTCGTGCCCGCGCCGCCGACGCCGGCCAGCTGCGGGCCGCCGAGCAGCAGGCCGCACGCATCAAGCGCCTCATCCTCGAGCGCGCCGCCCGTCAGCGCGGCGGCGTCACCGGCGCCTCGGGCGGCTTCCTCGCCCGCCCGGTCCCGGGCTACGTGACCTCGCCCTACGGCTACCGGATCCACCCGATCTACGGCTACTACGGCCTGCACGACGGCACCGACTTCCACGCCCCCTGCGGCACCCCCAACGTCGCGGTCGCCGCCGGCACCGTGATCTCCACGGCGTGGTCCGACGTCTACGGCAACCGGCTCTACCTCGACGTCGGCCAGGTCAACGGCAAGAACATGACGGTCGTCTACAACCACCTCAGCTCCTACGCCGTGGGCGCCGGCCAGCGCGTCGGGCGCGGCCAGGTCGTCGGGTACGCCGGCACGACGGGCTGGTCGACCGCCTGCCACCTGCACTTCAGCGTGCTGCTCGACGGCAACCCCGTCGACCCGATGCGCTACCTCTGACGCCCGGCCCCGGTCGACCGTGGGGTCGGGTCCGCTGGCCCGACCTGGGAGGATGGGGGGATGGTCAAGGAGCAGGGGCGCAAGCTCGTGGCGCAGAACCGCAAGGCGCGCCACGACTACCACGTCGACGACACCCTGGAGGCCGGTCTGGTGCTCCAGGGCACCGAGGTGAAGTCGCTGCGTGCCGGGCGCGCGACCCTGGTCGACGGGTTCGCCGAGATCGACCACGGCGAGGCCTACCTGCACGGCGTGCACATCCCGGAGTACACCCAGGGCACCTGGACCAACCACGAGCCGCGGCGGGTCCGCAAGCTGCTGCTGCACCGTGCCGAGATCGACAAGCTGGAGCGGCGGGTCAACGAGCGCGGCTACACGCTGGTGCCGCTGTCGCTCTACTTCAAGGACGGTCGCGCCAAGGTGGAGCTGGCCCTGGCGCGCGGCAAGAAGTCCTACGACAAGCGGCACGCCATCGCCGAGCGCACCGCCAACCGCGAGAAGGAGCAGGCACTGGGCCGCCAGCTCAAGGGGATGGGCTGAAAACGCCCACCCCGCCCGCGCGTTCCTGATTCGCTACGCGCATGCGCTCCTCCGTCTCGCTCCGGCGTCTCGCCGTCCTCCTGCTCGCCCTGCTCGCACTCGGCACCGCCGGCGGCGGGACCACCGGGCCCGCCGCGGCCAGCACCAACGGCACCGCCGACGGCACGGCCCACCCGGCCACCGGGCTCCTCGTCCTCTACGCCGACGGGTTCCGGGTCCGCTGCAGCGGCGCGCTGGTCAGCCCCACCGTGGTGCTCAGCGCCGCCCACTGCTTCGACGACGCCGTCGGCCGGGTCGCGGTGAGCTTCGACTCCGTCATCGCCGAGGAGCCGCCGCTGCCGGTCCCGGCTGCCGCCGACCCGGCCGCCGGCTACACCGACGCCGAGCTCCGCGCCGCGGGCCTGCGCAGCGGCACGGCCGTCTCCCACCCGCAGTACTCCCACTTCACCGACCTCGACACCTGGAACGACGTGGCGGTGGTCGTCCTCGACCAGCCCGTCACGACCATCACGCCGGCCAGGCTGGCCCCGCTCGGCTCGCTCGACACCATCGCCAAGAGCCAGCTGTCGGCCACGGTCTTCCGCGCGGTCGGCTACGGTGCCGAGGTCCGCAAGCCGCTCGTCGGCCCGCAGAAGGCGACGCCGATGACCTACCCGCTGCTGCGCCGCTACGTCGACATGCCCGGCCAGAAGCTGACCCCGCAGGTGCTGCAGACCAACGGCACCTCCACCAACGACGAGTTCGGCGAGACCTGCGTCGGCGACTCCGGCGGCCCGGTCTACTTCGGGAGCACCATCGCCGCGGTCACCAGCTACAGCAACGGCAGCGGCGAGAAGTGCCGCTCCGTCCAGGGGTTCCAGCGCGTCGACGTGCGCGCCACCCGGGACTGGCTGGCTACCTTCGGTCTGTGACCGAGACCCCCCAGCCCGCCTCGATCTTCGCCCCGGACGAGCCCGAGGTCGCGCCGGTCTGGCGCGACCTCGGGCTGCCCGGGCTCTTCGACGTCCACGTCCACTTCCTGCCGCAGTCGATCCAGGACAAGGTGTGGGCGGTCTTCGACCAGGCGGGCCCCAAGATCGGGCGGGAGTGGCCGATCCGCTACCGCCACGACCACGACCAGCGGGTCGCGCAGCTCCGCGCGTTCGGCGTGCGCCGCTTCTCGGCGCTGCCCTACGCCCACCGACCGGGCGTCGCGACCTGGCTCAACGAGTGGGCGCGCGACTTCGCCGAGCGGGTGCCCGAGTGCCTGTGGTCGGCGACCTTCTACCCCGAGGACGGCGTCACGGCGTACGTCGAGGAGCTGCTCGAGGGCGGCGTCGAGGTCTTCAAGCTGCACACCCAGGTGGGGGAGTTCCTGCTCGACGACCCGCTGCTCGACGACGCCTTCGGGCTGCTCGAGGACGCCGGGGTCCCGATCGTGACCCACGTGGGGTCGGGCCCGGTCGGCAACCGGTTCACCGGCCCGCAGCACCTCGCGCGGCTGCTGGCGCGTCACCCGCGGCTGCCGGTCGTGGTGGCCCACATGGGGGCGCCGGAGTACGCCGAGTTCCTCACCATGGCCGAGACCCACGAGCACGTCCGGCTCGACACCACGATGGTGTTCACGGACTTCTTCGACGCCGACGGCGGCTACCCCGACGACCTGCTGCCGCGCCTGGCCGACCTCGGCGACAAGGTGCTGCTGGGCTCGGACTTCCCGACGATCCCCTACCCCTACCGCGAGCAGCTCGACGGGTTGCTGGCCCTCGAGGAGCGGCACCCCGGGCTGGGGGAGGACTGGCTGCGACGGGTGCTGTGGCACAACGGCGCCGAGCTGTTCGGCGCGCCGACGCTCACGGCTGGGGGCACCAGCGCCTGACGCCGTCGGGGGTGACGTCGACGTCGCGCAGCACCACGGCCAGGTCGCCGTGGTGGGCGCAGGTCCAGCTCAGGTCCTGCGCGCGGTACTCCACGGCCACCACCCGCCGGCCGTAGTCCTCGGCGTACGCCGCGCACTCGCGGTAGCGGCCGCACTCCTCGGCGACCGCGAAGTCGAACCCCACCGTCCGGCCGTCCCACCCGGCGCGGTTCTTCTGCGCCACCGCGAGGCCCACCGCGTGCGCGTCGCGCACCAGCGCCCGGGCGTACGCCGTCGCCTGCGTCGCCGTCAGCAGCCCGCGGCTGCGGGTCCAGGAGTCGAGGTTGTCCAGCTCGACGGCCTCGTAGCCGTCGCGGGCGCACTGCGCCGTCCAGCGGGCGACGATCCGGGCCAGCGCGGCCCGCCTGGCCGCGGTGCGCAGGTCGAGCAGCTGCTCGCCCCAGGCGGAGTCGACCACCGGGCGGCCGTGGCGGCGCAGCACCAGCCGGGGGTGGCCCTTCCAGAACGCCTGCTCGTCGGGCTGGGTCTGGAAGCCGTTGACGTAGCAGACGTCGTAGACCCCCGCGGGCTCCGCGTGGCGGTCGCGCACCACGATCCCGACGTCGTCGGGCACGTCGCGCACGCCGCCGAGCTGGTAGTCGGCCCGCACGCCGACGGGCAGCGGGAGCGGCTCGGGGGCTGCTGCTGCGGCGGCCGGTGACGGGGTGGGGCCGGCGACGAGCACGGGCAGCAGCGCGAGGAGGAGGACGACGAGGCGGCGCACCGCCCCATCGTCCCCCTCCCCGTGCCTGTCCGGGGGCGGATCGGCCTCAGTGGTCGGCGCGCGCCCGGCGCGGCAGCAGCCAGCCCAGGCACCACGCCAGGCCCAGCACGCCGAGGGTGGCGAGCAGGGTGACCTCGAGCGCCTCGAGGTGGCGCCCGGCCCGGACGGCCGCGACCGGGCCGACCTCCTCGAGGCCGAGGCGACCGAAGAACAGCGTGCCCAGCACCGCGACGCCCAGGGACGCGCCGAGCTGCTGCACCGACTCCAGCAGGCCGCTGGCCGAGCCGACCTCGCGGTCGTCGACCTCGCCCATGATGATGCTGAAGAGCGGCACGAAGATCATCCCCATGCCGAGCCCGAAGACGAACAGCCCGGGAGCGAGGCGGGCCAGGCCGACGGTCTCGGTGGCCTCGACGGCCCGCAGCGAGAGCCACAGCACCGCGGTGCCGAGCATCATCAGCACCAGGCCGACGTGCAGGATCGGCCGCCCGACCGCGGTCGCGGCCCAGGCGCCGACGCCGGAGCCGACGAAGGCGCCCACCGCGAGCGCGGCCAGGTAGAGCGCCGCGTGCATCGGGCCGAAGCCGAGCCCGAGCTGGAGGAACAGGCCGACGGTCAGCGAGACGCCGACGATGCTGCCGAAGAAGAACATCGTGAACGCGACGCCGCTGACGTAGGACCGCTTGGTCAGCACGCTGGCCTCGATGAGGGTGGTGCGACCGGCGCGGCCGCGGCGGCGCTGGTGCACCACGAACACCGCGAGCACCGGGGCCGAGGCGACCAGGACGCCCAGGACCCAGGTCGGCCAGCCCAGCGCCCGGCCGTCGACGAGCGGGAAGACGAGCAGGAAGCTGGCCAGGCCCAGGAGCAGGGTGCCGCCCCAGTCCAGGCGCAGGCCGTGGCGACGGGGCGCGCCCGCGGGCAGCACCCGGTGGGCGGCGAGCAGGGCCGCGGCGCACAGCGGCAGGTTGAGCCAGAACAGCGCACGCCAGCTGCTGCCGAGCAGGTCGGCGCGCAGCAGCAGGCCCGCCACGACCGGGCCGAGCACGGTCGAGAGCCCGATCACCGGGCCGAAGGCGGCGAACGCCTTGCCCAGGTGGCGGGGCGGGAAGACGTCGCGCAGCAGCCCGAAGGTCTGCGGCACCATCACGGCCGCCGCCAGCCCCTGCAGGGCCCGGGCGACCACCAGCCAGGTGCCGTCCCAGGCCAGGGAGCAGGCCAGCGAGGTGGCGGCGAAGCCGACCAGCCCGAGCACCAGCATCCGGCGGCGCCCCACGACGTCGCCGAGCCGGGCGCCGGCCATGATGCCCACCGCCAGCGCCAGGGTGTACGCCGCCGCGACCCACTCCAGGGCCGAGGGGGTCATCGCGAGGTCGGCCTGGATCGTGGGGGCCGCCACGTTGACGATCGTGGAGTCGAGGATGTTGAGGATCATCGCGGTCAGCAGCACCGCGAGTCCGGCCCAGGCGCGGCGGGGGAGCGGCTCCGGGACGTCGGTCGGGTCGAGCACCGGTGGGGTCTGTGTCGTGGTCATGACGCCGACGCTAGGGGCGCATCAGGCACGTGGCGTTCCTAATTCCGGCCTAGTCTGGACCCATGGCCGACGGCACTCCCGGCACTCCCGGGCGACTCCTCACCCTGCTCTCGCTGCTGCAGACCCCGCGCGAGTGGCCGGGGCCCGAGCTCGCGCGTCGGCTGGAGGTCTCCGAGCGCACGGTGCGCAACGACGTCGAGCGGCTGCGGCAGCTCGGCTACCCGGTCCACGCCTCGCGCGGCGCCGCCGGCGGCTACCGGCTGGCCGCCGGTCAGGCGATGCCGCCGCTGCTGCTCGACGACGAGGAGGCCGTGGCGGTGGCGGTGGCGCTCGGGGCCTCCCAGGCCTCGGTCGTGGGGATGGAGGAGACCTCGCTGCGGGCGCTGACCAAGCTGCTCCAGGTGCTGCCCACCCGGTTGCGCGGCCAGGTCGACGCGCTGCGGGCGAGCACGGTCCGCGCCGCCCCCCGCCGGCGTGGCCCCGAGGTCGCCGGCGCGCTGCTGGCCGACCTCGCGTCCTGCATCCGCGACCGCGAGGTGGTCCGCTTCGGGTACGCCGACCACACCGGCGCCGCCACCGAGCGCCGGGCCGAGCCCTACCGGCTCGTCAGCCTGGGCCAGCGGTGGTACCTCGTGGCCCACGACCTCGGTCGCGACGACTGGCGCACCTTCCGCGTCGACCGGGTGCGCGAGCTGCGCGGCGTCGGCCACCGCTTCCGACCGCGCGAGCTCCCGGCCGAGGACCTGGCGGCGTACGTCGCGCAGCGGACCCGCTCGGTCCAGCAGCAGGTCACCGGCGTCGTGGTGCTCGAGGCGTCGGCCGCCTCGGTGGAGGAGCGGATGGGCTGGTGGACCACCGGGAGCATCGAGGTGCTCGGGCAGGAACGCTGCCGGGTCCGCATCGCCGGCCGCTCGACCGAGGACGTCGCGTTCTGGGTGGGCGCGCTCGGCGTCGACTTCACCGCGGAGGGGCCGCCGGAGCTGCTGGAGGCCGTCCGGGCGGTGGAGCGGCGCTACGGGAATGCCACGCGGGGCGATGGCGGTTACACTGGCGATGCACAACTCAAGAGGGGCTGATTGGTTTCGACTGAGGACGTTGGTCCCAGGAGAAGCGGGTCGAGGAGCCAACGTCATCTCGTGAACGCTCGTTGGAAACCACAAGTGCCGACTCCAATCGCACTGACTTCGCTCTCGCTGCCTGAGCAGTGACCGAAGCGTCAGACCGGGCATCTGCCCTCGTCCCGGACCCTGACGTCATCTAGAGGGCTTGCTGATCGACTCCTGTCAGGAGGGTCGATCGGGACACTTTCCTGACTGGGCCCGTCGGCGACCTGTTCGTGGGAGCGCCGGGGCCGAGAAAAGCGACATCACGAACTGCACCCGGAGAAGACCTGGCACGGCGCTTTAGGACGCGGGTTCGATTCCCGCCAGCTCCACCATCACCACAGCCCTCGTGAGGAGACGCCCCGCCGACACCGGCGGGGCGTCTTGCTTCTCCGACCGCACCCGGGCCGGCCGCGCGCATCAGGGGAGGCGCTGCCTGCTGTCCAGGTGGTCGGCCAGGTCGGTCCCCCGCCCGCGGCCGTTGCCCCTCTTCCTGCCGGTGGGGGTGTAGGCGAGGTCGATCCACTCGGAGATGGCGGCCACGACCTCGTTGAGGCGCTGGCCGGCCCCCCACAGGGCCTCCAGGGAGTGCCGGGCCTCCTCGGCGAAGTCGTCCTGCTGGTCCATCAGCAGCTCGGCGTGGCCCAGCATCGTGGTCAGCGGCGTCCGGAGGTGGTGGTTCACGGTCTCGGCGAGGGACCGGTTGAGCTCCCCTCGGGCAGCCGCCACCAGACCGGTGACGTCGGTCATCAGCGCCCACGCGCCCTGGCGCTCGCCGTGGCCCCCGACCATCGGGGTCGCGTTGACGCGCAGGTGCCGCACGGGCTGGCCCGGGGTCTTGACGGTGACGGTCGCCCCGTCGACCACCTCGCCCCGCGACGCCCTCACGATCGGGATCTCGTGGGTCTCCAGGAGCCGGGCGCCCCCGTCGCCGTAGAGGTGGAAGACCTCGGCCAGCGACTCGGACGGCACGACCTCGAACCGCCGGTGCAGGAGGCGTTCCAGCGCGGGGCTGAGCATCGAGAGCCGACCGGAGCCGTCGAGCACGGCGACCGCGAGGCCGGCGCGGCACATCAGTGCCTGCACGGTCGCCTGGTCGACCGTGGTGACGGGCGTCGCCGGGCCGGGGACGGGGTCCTGGGTCGTCAACATGGAGCGTGCTACCTCCGACGTGGTGGGCTCGGCAGGGCAGGTGGCCCGGCCCCGGGCAGGAGCGTCGCCCCCACCGCGAGCGGGTGGGTGTCACCTCCACCACGGACCCCGCGGCCAGCGGTTCCGGAAGAGGTCGCTCCTCGGCCGACCGGGCCGTAGAGTGAGCCCGGACCCCAACTGTGGACGCCGCGACGACGCGACAGGACGAGTCGGCCGATCTTCTGCGCACCCGGGACAGGTGAGTGCGCTGAGCGGCTACCAGAGCGACCATGTCGCTGGGGAGAAGGCACCGTGGACGGGCGTCCGAGAACCGCCGGGGGACCTCGTCCTGTGCCGTACCCCGACCGGGGTGGGGCAGACGGGAGTCCCGGCGTCGCGGCCCGGACCACGGAGCGCACGACGGACCCCGACGAGGCCGAGGACATCGTGCGACGCCACTACCTGCCCAACCGGCTCCGCCTGCCACGGTCCGCGACCCTGGAGATGAGCTTCTCGGGCCTGCGCATCGGAGCCGTGACCGCGGGACGGCTCTCCTACGGGCAGGAGGTCCAGCAGCGGACGGGGGAGGCCGACCACTTCCACGTCGACATGCCCGTCCGGGGCCGCGCCCTCTCGGGCCGGGGCTCGGGGGAGGAGCCCGTGCTGACGACGGTGGGACAGCCCCTGGTCTTCTCCCCGGGTGCGCCCGCGGAGATCACCTGGTCGGCCGACTGCGCCCAGCTGTGCCTGATGGTCCCCCGTCCTGCCCTGGAGGGGGAGCTCGAGCGCCTGCTCGGGCGCTCGGTCCGCTCGGGGCTGCGCTTCGACTTCGACCCGGGTCCCACCGGCAGCGGGGACCGGACCCGAGCGGTGCTGGACCTCGTGGCGCAGGAGGTCGCCCACCCGTCCGGGCTGCTGTCGAACGACGTCGCCGGCCGGCACGTCGAGGGGTTGCTGCTCGACTCGCTCCTCCTGGGGCACCGCCACAACTACAGCGACGACGCCGCCGGTGGCCGCGGGAGCGCCACCGGGAGGGTGGTCCGGCGGGCGGCCGAGCTGCTGGAGGGCCGGCCGGAGGAGCCCTGGACCACCGTGGGACTCGCGGCCGAGGTCCACCTGAGCGTGCGGGCCCTGCAGGCCGGGTTCCAGCGCGACCTGGGCACGACGCCGATGGCCCACCTGCGCGCGGTCCGGCTGCGGCGGGCCCACCGGGTCCTGAGGGAGGCCGATCCGGGCAGCACCACGGTGCAGGCGGTGGCGGTGGGACTCGGTCTGCTCCACCAGGGGCGGTTCGCGGCCCAGTACCGGGAGGCGTTCGGGGAGACGCCGTCGCAGACGCTGGCGTCCTGATCGTGGAGCACCGCGTGGCCGGGCCCCGTGGCCCGACCGAGCTCGGACCACGGGGCGCCGCCTGTGGCGTGCCACCGCGTCGACCCGGGCCTGCTCTGCCGTCCCTGGCAGGGCGCCGGGTCCTGCCGTCCCGGCAGGTCGCCCGCCCTGGGGGCGGCCACGTCCTGCCGATCAGCAGTGCGTGGTCCGCCCGGGTGGGCTGCTCGGCCCATCCCACCACCGCGGACCGGCCCGCGGATATCCACTGGGCGTCCGGGGCTGTCCAGGTCGCGCCGTGGCGCGGAGGTCACCTCCGGAGCACGCGCCGGGCGGTCGTGTTGCCGAGGAGCTGGACCAGCTGGACCAGCAGCACGATGATGGCGACGGTGGTCCAGGTGACGACGGTGTCGAACTGGCGGTAGCCGTACTGCAGGGCGAAGTTGCCCAGGCCGCCACCACCGACGACACCCGCGATGGCCGACATGTCGACGATCGCCACGAAGACGTAGGTGTAGCCCAGGATCAGCGGGCCCAGCGCCTCGGGGACGAGCACCGTGCGGATGATGCGCATCCGGCTGGCGCCCACGGACCGGGCGGCCTCGATGACGCCGGGCTGCACGGTGACGAGGTTCTGCTCGACGATGCGGCTGATGCCGAAGGTGGCGGCCAGGGTGAGGGCGAAGATGATCGCCCGGTTGCCGATGCCGATGCCGACGACCACGCGCGCCAGCGGCTGCACGGCGGCGATGAAGATGACGAACGGGATCGGCCGGAAGAAGTTGACCAGCACGTTGAGCACGGTGTGGACGACGCGGTTGGCGTAGAGGCCGCCGCGGCGCGTGACGTAGAGCGCCAGCCCGAGCAGCAGCCCGAGCAGGCCGCCGAGGAGCAGCGTGATCCCGACGATGTAGAGGGTCTCGTACGTCGCCTGCCACACCAGCGGCCACAGGTCGGGCAGGTTGGTGTCGACGTTCATCGGGCCAGCTCCCGGGTCGGGACGAGGTCGGCGAGCGCGGCGACGGCGTCGTCGACCGCGCCCGGGTCGCCCTCGAGCGCGAGGGTGAGGTTGCCGAAGGTGTCGCCCTGGACCTCCTCGATGCCGCCGTAGACGAGCTCGAAGCGGACCTCGCGGCGCAGCAGCTCGGCGAAGACGTCGGACTGCCGGGTCTGCGAGCCCCGGAAGGCCAGCTTCACGAAGCGGCCGGGGTGGCGGGCGCGCAGGCCCGCGAGCACCTCGGGGCCGGGCTCGTCGTCGATGATCGTGCCCACGAAGCGACGGGTGACCGGCTGCTGGGGGTTCGACAGCACCTCGAGCACCGGCCCCTGCTCGACGACGCGGCCGGCCTCCATCACCAGCACCCGGTGGGCCAGCGAGCGGACCACCTCCATCTCGTGGGTGATGACGACGATCGTGATGCCGAGCTCGCGGTTGACCCGCCGCAGCAGCGCGAGGACCTCCTCGGTGGTCTCGGGGTCGAGCGCGCTGGTGGACTCGTCGGCCAGCAGCAGGCTGGGGGAGGTGGCCAGCGCCCGGGCGATGCCGACGCGCTGCTTCTGCCCGCCGGAGAGCTGGTCGGGGTAGGAGTGCGCCTTCTCGGCCAGTCCCACGAAGTGCAGCAGGTCCGAGACCCGCTTGGCCTGCTGGTCCTTCGGCATCCCCGCCACCTGCAGGGGGTAGGCGATGTTGCCCCACACGGTGCGGGAGTCGAACAGGTTGAACTGCTGGAAGATCATCCCGATGCCCAGCCGCACCTGCTGCAGCTCCTTCTCGCGCAGCGTGGTGATCTCGCGGCCGTCGACCTTGACGCTGCCCGACGTGGTGGTCTCGAGCGCGTTGACCAGCCGCACCAGCGTCGACTTGCCGGCGCCGGAGTAGCCGACGACGCCGACGATCTCACCGGCCTCGACGTCGAGGTCGACGCCGCGGATCGCCTCGACGGGTGCCCCGCCGCGGGTCGCGGGGAAGGTCTTGTGCACGTCGCGCATCTCGACCAGGGCCATGGTGACTACCCCTTCGCCGCGGTCTCGGCCTCGACCTCGTCGAGGGTCGACTGCAGCGTCGACGCCGGCAGCTTGACGAACTCCGCGGTGCCGCCGGAGACCTCGTCGGCGCCCGCGAGGACGTCCTTGCTGTCCTGGTAGATCTTCACGAGCTCGAGGTACGTCGGGTCGTCGCGGTCCTCGGCGCGCACGGCGAAGACGTTGACGTAGGGCAGTGCCGACGGGTCGCTGGCGTCGTCCTTGGCGATGGCGTCGTCGAACTCCAGGCCCGCCTTCTCGACGAAGTCGTTGTTGATGACGGCCGCGGTCACGTCGGGCAGCGAGGTCGGCGTCAGGTCGGCCTTGATCGCCTTGACCTTCACCTTGGAGGCGCTCTGGTCGACGTCGGCCAGCGTCGAGTAGATGCTGCCGCCGCCCTCGAGCTCCACGAGGCCCTGCGACTGGAGCAGCAGCAGGCCGCGGGCCTGGTTGCTGTCGTCGTCGGGCACGACCACGGTGTCGCCCTGCTGGATCTCCTCGACCGAGTCGACCTTGCTCGAGTAGAGCGCCAGCGGATAGATCGCGGTCGAGCCCACCGGGGCCAGGTCGGCGTCGTTGCCGGTGTTGTACTCCGAGAGGTAGACGAGGTGCTGGAACTGGTTGACGTCGAGCTCGCCCTCGCTCAGCGCGGGGTTGAGCTGCGCGTAGTCGGCGAAGTCCTTCACCTCGAGGTCGATGCCGTGCTTGGCGGCCTCGGCCGTGAACGTGGCCCAGTAGGGGTCGCTCGCGCCGACCGTGCCGAGCACGACCTTGGTGCGCTCCTGGCCGCCGGCGGCCGCGTCGTCGTCGCCGTTGCGCACGACGAGGAAGGTCACGACCAGCGCCACGAGGACGAGGACGAGGACGGCGAGGCCGACGAGCAGCGGCGTGCGGCGGGACTTCGGTGGGGCGATCTGGGGCAGGGCGTCGGACACGGTGGAGCCTTTCGGGTGGGCGTGCGGGTGCGGTCGGCAGCGGGCGCGGGTGGGCAGCGCCCACCGGACCGGCGGTGCGGGTGGTGGGGCGAGGAGCGGGCCGGGGCCGTGCCCGTGGGGGCGACCGGGCGCCGGACGGCGGGGCTCAGGAGCAGGCGGAGCCGGGACAGCGGCTAAGACAACTAGTCCGAGCGACAAACGAGGGGATCACGTCCTGACACTAGCCTCGCACCCGCTGCCGGGACGAATCGGCGAGGGGTGCGCGGGGTGTGGGCCTGCTCACGTGCGCGCGGACGGTCCCGCAGGTGCGGGCCTACGATCCGGGGATGGTCGAGGCCCACCAGCTCAGCCGGCGCGACGCCCGTCGCCTCGCCGTGCGCGCGCAGCTGCTGACCCGCGAGCGACCCACGGACGTCGAGGACACGGTGCGCGCGCTGCCCCTGCTCCAGCTCGACCCGACCCGGGCGGTGGCGCCCAGCGCGGAGCTGGTGCTGTGGAGCCGGCTGGGGTCGTCGTACGCCGCTCGCGAGCTGTGGGACCTCGTCGACGAGCAGCGCGTCGTGGAGCTGCGCGGGGCGCTGCGGCCGGCCGAGGACGTCGCGCTGTTCCGCGCGGAGATGGACGCCTGGCCCGGCGTCGGCGACCTCACGGCCTGGCAGCGCGGCAACGCCGCCTGGGTCGAGGCCAACAACGCCTGTCGGATGGACGTGCTGGACCTGCTGCGCACCGACGGGCCGCTGCACCTGCGCGACCTGCCCGACACCTGCGTGCAGCCCTGGACCTCCTCGGGGTGGAACGACCGCAAGAACGTCCAGATGCTGCTCGGCTTCCTGGTCGCCCGCGGCGAGGTCGCGGCGGCGGGCGGCACCGGCCGCGACCGGCTGTGGGACCTGGCCGAGCGGGTCTACCCCGACGGGCCGCAGGTGCCGCTCCAGGAGGCGCTGCGGCGGCGCGACGAGCAGCGGCTGCGCTCGCTGGGGCTGGCGCGCGCGAGCGGCCCCGAGGTGCCCGGCGAGCCGGTCGTGGTCGGCGCGGCCGGCGAACCGGCCGTCGTCGAGGGCGTCCCCGGCCAGTGGCGCGTCGACCCGGAGCTGCTCGAGGCCACCCGCGCGCAGCGCTTCGCGGGGCGCACCGCGCTGCTCTCGCCCTTCGACCGGCTGCTGCACGACCGCCGGCGGATGGGGGAGGTCTTCGAGTTCGACTACGTGCTGGAGATGTACAAGCCCGCGGCGAAGCGGCGCTGGGGCTACTACGCCCTGCCGGTGCTCCACGGCGACCGGCTGGTCGGCAAGGTCGACGCCAAGGCCGAGCGCGCCCAGGGGGTGCTCCGCGTGGCCGCCGTCCACGAGGACGTCCCCTTCGGCGCGACGGTGGCGGCCGGCGTGCGGGCCGAGCTCGTCGACCTCGCCCGCTGGCTCGACCTGGAGCTCGAGCTGCCCGGGTAGTCCGGCCCGGGTGGGTCCGGTCAGTCCAGCCGGACCACGGCGGCCGCACCGGCGTCCAGGTGGGCCCCGGGCTCGACGCGGGCCCCGGTGAGCAGGTCGAGGCCGGTCACGTGCGCCGGCAGGGCGGCCGGGGTGTCGGCGTGGTTGAGCGCGACGACGTACGCCGCGCCGGCCTCGGACGTGCGGGTGACCACCTCCAGCCCGGCTGGCAGGTCGAGCCGCTCGACGCCGGCCGCCTCGCAGACCCGGTCGACCAGGGTGGCCAGCGCGGGGCCGTCGACGCGGGTGGCGACGTACCACGCCTGGCCGCCGCCGAGCCGGCGGCGGGTGAGCGCCGGCAGACCGGCCACGGGCCCGTCGGCGAAGGTGTCGAGCACCTCGGTGTCCTCGCCCACCACGACGTGCTCGGACCAGACGTCGCCGCGCAGGCCGCTCGCGAGCGCGACCGACTCGTCGGCGCGCAGCGGGTGGAACTCCTCGACCTGCAGGCCCAGGGTGGTGCCCAGCGGACCGGAGAGGCCCTCGGGGTGGACGGCGTCGTGCTCGTCGACGACGCCGCTGAAGAACGACACCAGCAGGGTGCCGCCGCCGCGGACGTAGGCGTCCAGGGACGCAGCCGAGGCGGCGGTGACGAGGTAGAGCTGCGGCGCCACCACGAGGTCGTACGCCGCCAGGTCGTCGCCGGGGTGGGCGAAGTCGACCGTGACCCCGGCGGCCCAGAGGGCGGAGTAGAAGGCCTCGGTGCGCTCCCGGTGGGACAGGTCGGTGCTCGGGCGCCACTCCAGGTCCTGGGCCCAGCAGGACTCCCAGTCCCACAGCAGCGCGACGCGCGCCACCGTGCGGCTGCCGGCCACCTCGGCCAGCCGCCCCACGGCCCGGCCCAGCGCGACGACCTCGCGCCAGCCCCGGGTCGCGGTGCCGCCGTGCGGCAGCATCGCGGAGTGGAACTTCTCCGCGCCGCTGCGCGAGGCGCGCCACTGGAAGAACAGGATGCCGTCGGCACCGCGGCCCAGGTGCGACAGCGAGCCGCGGGCCATCTCGCCCGGCCGCTTGGCGATGTTGCGCGGCTGCCAGTTGACCGCCGAGGTGGAGTGCTCCATGAGGATCCACGGGCGACCGCGGGCCAGCGAGCGGGTGAGGTCGGCGTCCATCGCCAGCAGCACGTGGGCGTCGCGGCGCTCGCCGGTCAGGTAGTGGTCGTTGGCGACGACGTCGACCTCGCGGGCCCAGGCCCAGTAGTCGACGTGGGCGCAGCTGGTCGCCATGAAGTTGGTCGTCACCGGCAGCGGCCGCCCGACGGCGTCGCCCGCGGCGTGGAGCAGGTCGCGCTCGCGCACGAAGCAGGCGCGCAGCTCGTCGTCGCAGAAGCGCGCGAAGTCGAGCTGCTGGGCCGGGTTGACCACCGAGGCGGCGGCCGCCGGGGTCCGCACCTCCTCCCAGGTGCCGTGGCGCTGGCCCCAGAAGGCCGTGCCCCAGGCCGCGTTCAGCGTGTCGAGGTCGCCGTGGCGCTCCCGCAGCCAGTCGCGGAAGGCCACCTGCGAGGTCGCGCAGTGGCACTCGTGGACGGGCGCGCCGTACTCGTTGTGGACGTGCCACATCCGCACGGCCGGGTGGGCGGCGTACCGCTCGGCCAGGGCGCGGGTGATCCGCGTGGCGGCCTCGGCGTACGCCGGCGAGCTGGGGCACATGATCCCGCGGGAGCCCGGCCCGAGGCGGACGCCGGCGCGGTCGACCACCCAGGCCTCGGGGTGCGCGGCGTACAGCCAGGCGGGCGGGGCGGCGGTCGGCGTCGCCAGGTCGACGGCGATGCCGTGGGCGTGGAGCAGGTCGACCACCCGGTCCAGCCAGCCCAGGTCGATCTCCCCGGGACGGGGCTCCAGCAGCGCCCAGGAGAAGATGCCGACGCTCACCATGGTGACCCCGGCCTCGCGCATCAGCCGGACGTCCTCGAGCCACACCGACTCGTCCCACTGCTCGGGGTTGTGGTCGGCCCCGAAGGCGATGCCGGGCAGGCCCTCGGGCCAGGTGGGCCGATCGGTCCGGGGGAGGGGGCCGGGGTGCGCGTCGGTCATGCGGGCGAGCCTGGCACGCGCTCAGGCCGCGGCGTCCGCCGACGTCGCCCGCAGCGCCTCGAGCAGCACGCGCAGCGGCGGCCACGCGTCGCGGCCGCGGCGGGTGACGGCCCACGCCTGGAGCACGGCGGCGTCCTCGGCCAGCGGCAGCACCCGCACCCCGGGCCCGGTCGGCCGGTCCAGCGGCAGCAGCGCGACGCAGTCCTGGGCGACGACGAGGTCCTCCACGAGGTCGAGGCTGTCGATGGAGTGGGCCAGCCGCGGCGTGAAGCCCGCCATCGCCCCGAGCGCGCGCACGACGTCGGCGTCGGCGGTGTTGCGGGAGTTGACGACCCAGGCCCGGTCGGCCCACCGCGCCAGGTCGCGGGCGTCCGCGGCGGGGTGGCGCTCGAGCTCGGTGGCGGGCACGCCCAGCCCCCAGGGCGTGCGCCACAGCGGCACCGCCCGCAGCGTCGCCGGCCACGACACCGGCGCCAGGCCGTAGTCGTAGCTGAGCCCGAGGTCGAGGTCGTCGGCCTCGAGCAGTGCGACCGTCTCGAGCGGCTCGTACTCGTGCACCACCACCTCCACGCCCGGGTGCGCCTCGGCGAGCGCGGCCATCGCGGGCAGCAGCGTGCGTCGCACGCCGGTCGCGAAGCCACCCACCCGCACCGTGCCGACCGGGGCGGCATCGGGGTCGAGGTCGAGCCGGGCGGCCTCGACGGCGGCCAGGATGGTCACGGCGTGCTCGGCCAGCCGACGGCCCGCGGGGGTCAGCCGCACCCGGCGGCCCACGGGCTCGACCAGCGCCGTGCCGGCCTCGCGGGCCAGGGTGGCCAGCTGCTGGGAGACCGCCGAGGTGCTCAACCCCCGGGTGTCGGCGACCTCGCGCATCGACCCGAGGCGGGACAGGTCGAGCAGCAGGCCGAGGCGGTGGACGTCCATGGCCGCCATTGTCCACGAAACCAGGACGGTGCGTGCAGCCAAGACGCGTGGACGCGGACGGTCACCAGGTCGTTGACTGGACCCGTGAGCGCGACCACCCACCCCGTCACCGATCCGACCGGCACGACCGGCCCGACCGGCCCCGGCCCCTCCGCCGCCCGGCAGGGCGCGCTGCTGGCCTGCGCCTCGATGCTGTGCGTGCAGCTCGGCCTGGCCGTCTCGGTCGGGCTGATCGACCGCATCGGCACCGACGGCGCGGCCTTCCTGCGGCTGTCCTGGGCCGGGGTGCTGCTGCTCGTCGTGGGCCGTCCCTGGCGGGTGCGCTGGACCCGCGACGCGGTCGCGGCCTGCGTGGCGCTGGGCGTGGTGACCGCGACGGTGACGCTGCTCTTCATGGAGGCCGTCGCGCGGCTGCCGCTCGGCACCGCCAGCGCTCTGGAGTTCCTCGGCCCGCTCGGGGTCGCCGTGCTGCGCGGGCGGGGGACCGGCCGCTGGGTCTGGCCGCTGCTCGCGGGGGCCGGGGTGCTGCTGCTCACCGAGCCGTGGGACGGCCGGGCCGACCCGGTGGGCGTGGCCTTCGCGCTGGGCGCGGCGTGCTGCTGGGCGGCGTACATCCTGCTCACCCAGCGGGTCGGCGACCAGGTGGCCGGTCTGTCCGGGCTGGCGATCTCGATGCCCGTCGCGGGCCTGGTCGCCGCGGCCGTCGCCGGCCCCGCGACGCTCCCGCAGCTGACCCCCGAGCTGTGGCTGGTCGGCCTGGGCCTGGCGCTGCTGCTGCCCGTCGTGCCCTTCAGCCTGGAGCTGGTGGCGCTGCGCCGGCTGCACGCCGCGGCGTTCGGGACGCTGATGAGCCTCGAGCCGGCCTTCGCGCTGCTGGTCGGCCTGGTGCTGCTCGGCCAGGTGCCGACGGGCCTGGCGGTGCTGGGGATCGGCTTCGTGGTCGCCGCCGGCGTCGGGGCGGCCCGCACCGGTGAGAGGGACGGTCCCGCCGCCGAGGTCGAGCAGCCCGCTCCGCACGCCGTCGGCTGACCCGGGCGGAACATCCGCCGGGGCGGCGGCCTTGCACCGGGGAGACCCCGGACCCCGAGGAGCACCCGTGACCGCCGCCAACGTCCCTGCCACCACCACCGCCGTCGTCGCCACCGCCTACGGCGGGCCCGAGGTCCTCGAGCTGGTCGAGGTCGAGGTGCCCGTGCCCGGGCCGGGCGAGGTCACCGTCGAGGTGCGCGCCGCGGGGATCAACCCGGTCGACGCCAAGAACGTCGGCGGGACGATGGGCGCCGACCCGGCCTCCCTGCCGCTGAGGGTCGGTCTCGAGGTCGCCGGCGTGGTCACGGCCGCGGGCGAGGGCGCGACCGGCCCCGCAGGTCCCGTGGAGGTGGGCGACGAGGTGATCGGCTACCCCGTCAGCGGCGGGTACGCCGGCGCGGTGACCGTCCCCGCGACCTCGGTGTTCCCCAAGCCGGCCGGCCTGGGCTTCGAGGCGGCCGCGGGCCTGTCGCTGACCGGCGTCACGGCGTACCACCTGCTCGAGGCGACGGGCGTCACCGGCGCCGACACCGTGCTGGTCCACGGCGTCGCCGGCGGCGTCGGCCTCACCACCGCCCAGCTGGCGCTCGAGCGCGGGGCCACGGTGGTCGGCACCGCCCGGCCCGACCGCCACGACGACCTGCGGGCCCGCGGCGTCGTGCCGGTGGCGTACGGCGCGGGGCTGGCCGACCGGGTCCGCGAGGCCGCTCCCGAGGGGATCGACGTCGCCCTCGACACGGTCGGCACCGACGAGGCCGTCGACGTCTCGCTCGAGCTCGTGACCGACCGGCGGCGGATCGCGACGGTGGCGGCCTTCGGTCGCGCGCTGGACGACGGCGTCCAGCTGCTCGGCAGCGGGCCCGGTGCCGACCCGGGCACCGAGATCCGCAGCCGTGGCCGGCTGGTGCTGACCGACCTGGTCGAGCGCGGTGCCCTCGAGGTCGTGGTGGCGCGCACCTTCCCGCTCGCCGAGGTGGCGGCCGCCACCGCGCTGGTGACCGACGGTCACGCCGGCGGCAAGGTCGTGCTGGTGCCCTGAGCGGGGCCCGCCGTCGACCACGCGGCACGCACCCCGCGCCGATTGCCCGAGGTTCGCGGGGGTACAAAGGCCCCATGGTGCTGCGACGCAAGGCCCCCATGGCCGACATCGACGAGAACAACCTCAAGGTCGGCCACCGCAAGAAGGCGGCGGCGGGCGTGCCGGCCGTGGCGGTGTCCATGAAGCGCTCGCTGGAGCAGATGGGTCCCTACCGGACGGCCCGGACGCTGCTCAAGCTCAACCAGGCCGACGGCTTCGACTGCCAGGGCTGCGCCTGGCCCGACCCCGACCCCGAGCACCGCCACGCCGCGGAGTTCTGCGAGAACGGCGCCAAGGCCGTGGCCGAGGAGGCCACCAAGCGCACCGTGTCCCACGAGTTCTTCGCCGAGAACAGCCTCGCCGACCTCTCCGGCCGCACCGACTACTGGCTGGGCCACCAGGGCCGCCTCGTGCACCCGGTGGTCAAGCGCAGCGGCGGCACCCACTACGAGCCGATCTCGTGGGAGGACGCCTTCGCCCTGGTCGGCGACAAGCTGCGCAGCCTGGCGAGCCCCGACGAGGCGATCTTCTACACCTCCGGCAAGGTCTCCAACGAGGCGGCGTACGTCTACCAGCTGTTCTCCCGGACCTACGGCACCAACAACCTCCCCGACTGCTCCAACATGTGCCACGAGTCGACCTCGGTCGCGCTCGCCGAGACGATCGGCATCGGCAAGGGCTCGGTCAGCCTGGACGACGTCCACCACGCCGAGCTGATCATCATCAGCGGCCAGAACCCCGGCACCAACCACCCGCGCATGCTCAGCGCGCTGGAGATCGCCAAGCAGAACGGCGCCAAGATCCTCGCGATCAACCCGCTGCCCGAGGCCGGCCTGTTCCGCTTCGACAACCCGCAGACGCCGCGCGGCGTCAGCGGCATCGGCACCGGCCTGGCCGACATGTTCCTGCCGATCCGCATCAACGGCGACCTCGCCCTGTGGCAGGGCGTCGCGGCGGTGCTGCTCGAGGCCGAGGAGCGCCAGGGCGGCGTGCTGGACCGCGACTTCATCGAGAGCTCGACCGTGGGCTTCGACGCCTGGGCCGCCGAGCTGAAGAACCTCGACTGGACCGAGGTCGAGCGGGCCACCGGCCTGACGCAGGCGCAGGTCCGCGAGGCCGCGCAGATGCTCATCGACTCCGACGCGACCGTGCACTGCTGGGCCATGGGCATCACCCAGCACCGCAACTCCGTCGGCACCATCAAGGAGATCGTCAACGTCTCCCTCATGCAGGGCAACATCGGCAAGCCCGGCGCCGGCCTGTGCCCCGTGCGCGGCCACTCCAACGTGCAGGGCGACCGCACCATGGGCATCTGGGAGAAGGTCCCCGACCACTTCCTCGACGCCCTGGCCGCCCACCACGGCATCGACCCGCCCCGTGAGCACGGCCTCGACACCGTCGACTCCATCCGGGCGCTGCGCGACGGCAAGGCCAAGGTCTTCATGGGCCTCGGCGGCAACTTCGTGCAGGCGGCGCCCGACACGGTCGTCACCGAGTCGGCGATGCAGCAGGCCGAGCTGACGGTGCAGGTCTCGACCAAGCTCAACCGCTCCCACGTCACCTGCGGCGACGTGGCGCTGATCCTCCCGCCCCTGGGTCGCAGCGAGCAGGACCGCACCGGCGGTCGCGACCAGCGCGTCACGGTCGAGGACTCGATGTCGGCCGTGCACGCCTCCCGCGGGCCGCTCAAGCCGGCCGCCCCCACGCTGCGCTCCGAGGTCGACATCCTGTGCTCGATCGCCGAGGCGACGCTGGGCACCGACGGCCCGGTCCCGTGGAGCAGCTACCGCGCCGACTACACCGAGATCCGCAGGGCCATCTCGGTCGTGGTGCCCGGCTGCGCGGCGTACGACGAGAAGGTCGACCAGCCCGGCGGCTTCGTGCTGCCGCACCCGCCGCGCGACACCCGCACCTTCCCGACCGAGCCCGGCAAGGCGGTCTTCAGCGTGGTGCCGATGAGCGTGCTCCAGCAGCCCGAGGGTCGGCTGCTGCTGCAGACCATGCGCAGCCACGACCAGTTCAACACCACCATCTACGGCCTCTCGGACCGCTACCGCGGCATCTCCGACGGCCGCCGCGTGGTCTTCCTGCACCCCGACGACATCACCGAGTCGCCGTGGCAGGAGGGCGACCTGGTCGACCTGGTCAGCGAGTGGGAGGACGGCACCGAGCGCCGCGCGTCGTCGTTCCGGATCGTCTCCTACGCCACCCCGAAGGGCTGCGCCGCGGCGTACTACCCCGAGACCAACCCGCTGATCCCGCTCGACTCCACCGCCGAGGCCAGCAACACCCCGACCTCGAAGGGCATCGTGATCCGGCTCGAGCCCAACACCGCCGGCCACGACGCCTCCGAGGGCAACGGCGACGCGGTCGGCTCCGACGAGGGCCACAAGTCCGACGTGGAGCCCGAGCAGCTCAGCTGATGACGACGGCCACCTCCTGCCTCTTCTGCCGGATCGCGGCGGGGGAGGAGGAGGCGTCGGTCGCGTGGGCCGACGACGACCTCGTCGCCTTCCTCGACGTCCGCCCGCTGTTCAAGGGGCACGTGCTGCTGGTGCCCCGCGAGCACGTCGAGACCCTGCCCGAGCTGCCCGACCGGCTGCGCGAGCCGTTCCTGGCAGCCGTCCAGCGGCTGGCGACCGCGATGGTCGAGGGCCTGGGCGCCCAGGGCAGCTTCGTGGCGATGAACAACACGGTCTCCCAGTCGGTCCCGCACCTGCACTGCCACGTGGTGCCACGCACGAGGGGCGACGGCCTGCGGGGCTTCTTCTGGCCCCGCACGACGTACGCCGACCGCGACGACCGGGACGCCTGGGCGGCCCGCATCGCCGCCGCACTAGAGTGACCACTCGGTAACAACAGCCGAGAAGGACTTCGAGGAAGGACGGACCAGATGGGTCGTTTCGACGGACGGGTGGCCATCGTCACCGGCGCAGCGCGCGGCATCGGGGCGGCCATCGCCCGCCGCTTCGCCGAGGAGGGCGCCGCGGTCGCGGTCCTCGACCTCGACGAGCAGCAGGCCGCTGCCACCGCCGCGGAGCTCGGTGGCACGGCCCCGGCGATCGGCATCGGCGCCAACGTCTCGGACGGCGCCTCGGTCGAGGCCGCGGTCGCCCGCGTGGTCGAGGAGCTGGGCAGCGTCCACATCCTCGTCAACAACGCCGGCATCACCCGCGACAACCTGCTGTTCAAGATGAGCGAGGACGACTGGGACTCGGTCATGGGGGTGCACCTCAAGGGCGCCTTCCTCATGAGCAAGGCCGTCCAGAAGAGCTTCGTGGACCAGAAGTACGGCAAGATCGTCGGCCTCTCGAGCGTCTCGGCCAACGGCAACCGCGGCCAGGCCAACTACTCCGCCGCCAAGGCCGGCGTGCAGGGGTTCACCCGCACCCTGGCCCTGGAGCTGGGCAAGTTCGGCGTCAACGTCAACGCCGTCGCGCCGGGCTTCATCGCGACCGAGATGACCGACGACACCGCGCGCCGCGTCGGCATGAGCGTCGAGGACTTCCGCGCTGCCGCTGCCGACCGCAACCCGGTCAAGCGGGTGGGCTTCCCGGAGGACATCGCCGCCGCCGTGGCGTTCCTGTGCAGCGACGAGGCGTCCTACATCACCGGCCAGACCCTGTACGTCGACGGTGGCGCCAAGATCTGAATCTCGTGTGAACCACTGCTGAATGCTCGAGGACACGGCGGGCCCTGCGTCGATCGCAGGGCCCGCTCCGTCATGCTGGCGCCCATGACCCGCCCGACGCGTCCTCGTGCGCTCGCCGCCTCCCTGCTCGCCGCCGGTCTGCTGGCCACGGCCGCGTGCGCGGGCGGGGGCGGGGACGCGCCGACCGCGACCGGCACCCCCGACTCCCAGCCGATCCAGGGCGGGACCACGCTGGCCGCGCTGTGGCCCCTGACCGGACGCAAGGTGACCACGGCCACCCCGGACCGCCCGGTCCTGGTGGCCAAGATCGACAACTCGTCCAGCAGCGAGCCGCAGGTCGGCCTGTCCTCGGCCGACCTGGTGACCGAGGAGCTCGTCGAGGGCGGCGAGACCCGGCTGGCGGCCTTCTTCTACCAGCGCGTGCCCCCGGTGGTGGGCCCGGTGCGCTCGATGCGCGCCACCGACATCGGCATCGTGATGCCGGCCCACGCGACCATCGTGGCCAGCGGCGCCGCCCCGCCGACCCTGCTGCGGCTCAAGCAGAACGGCATCAGCTTCTACGACGAGGAGACCGACCCGGGCTACTACCGCGACAGCGCCCGGCGGATGCCCTACAACCTGATGGTGCGGCTGCCGGAGCTGATCCGGTCGATCGACGACGACCCCGTCGTACCGCCCAGCTACCTGCCGTGGGGGAGCCGGTCCGGCTTCACCGGCGCCTCGAAGGCACGCACGGTCGACGCGGTCTTCAGCGACGAGCACACCACGTCGTGGCGCTACGAGAAGGGTCGCTACGTCAACGACAACAGCCACGCCGCCGAGGGCGACCGGTTCGTGCCGGACAACCTGCTCGTGCTGCGCGTCGAGGTGGGCGACGCGGGCTACCTCGACCCCGCGGGCAACCCGGTGCCGGAGACGATCTACCAGGGCAAGGGCGACGCCCTGCTGTTCCACGGGGGCGAGCTGGTGCGCGGGACCTGGAGCAAGCTGTCCCGCGCGACCCCGCTCAAGCTGCGCACCGCCGCCGGTCGGCTGGAGGTGCCGGCCGGGCGCACCTGGATCGAGCTGGTGCCGCGCGACGCCGACGGGGGCCGGGTCGACGTCGGCTGACCCGGCTCAGCCGGGGTCGGTGAGCGCGATGCCCTGGTCGGACAGCGCGCGGAGCCCGGTGAGGATGAACCCGATCGCGGCCTCGATGCGACGCACGGCGGCCGCGGGGTCGCTGGCGGTGGTGACGCTCTCCCCGGCGGCCGAGATCGCCCCGAAGAAGATCTGGCTGAAGGTCTGGCGCATCGCGTCGTCGAGCTCGTCGGTCGAGGCCTCGAGCACCGTCACGACCACGTCGTGCACCAGCGCGAAGCTGGTGCGCTCCTCCTGCTCGCGGAAGCGCTCGTAGCCCAGGATCGCGGGTCCGTCCTGGATCACCACCCGCTGGTAGGTCGGCTCCTGCACCACCGCGAGGAACGCCCGCAGACCGGTGAGCGCCTTCTCCCACGGGTCCTCGACCCCGGCCATGTCGTCGCGGATGCGGCGCGTCGCGTCGTGCTCGACCCGGGTGAAGACCGCCTCGAAGAGGGCCTGCTTGCCGCTAAAGTGGTGGTAGAGCGCGCCCTTGGTGACCTCGGCCCCGGTGACGACGGCGTCGAGGCTGGTGCCGCGGTAGCCGTGCTCGGCGAACTCCCGGGTGGCGACCTCGACGAGCTGGCGCTTGGTCGAGGCCGAGAAGCGCTGGCGCAGCGAGGCAGGGGGCACCTGTGGATCCTAGGTGCCGCGCGTCCCGGGTCGGTCTCCCGCGTGTGGGTGACGTCACCCGTCCGTCCCCGGGGAAGTCGCGGCGACGGGGTACATACTCGGAGTACGTACTCCTGGTATGTGAACCGTCACAGAAAGGTGACGCCCATGAGCTTCCCCCGTCCATCCCGCGCCGAGACCCTGCGCACCGTGGTGGCCACGCTCGACCGACGCGTCGACGGCACCGTCCCGCACGACGTCCCGGGCCTGCGCGACGCCTTCCCCGACGACCTCGACCTGGTCGGCGTGCTGCTGCTGCGGTGGAGCGCCCGGCTGACCGGCGCGCTCGACCGCTCGCTCTCGCGCCCCACCGCCGACCGCCGGGCCGCGGTCTGCGAGGCGTGGTCGCAGACGGCCGAGCAGCTGCCCGGCGTGCGCCGCCTCCTGGACGACCTGCTGGCCGACCCGACGACCGGGGACGCGCTGCGCGACATGCTGCTGCGGGCCCGCGACATCGAGCGCCGCCGGCTCACCGAGGCGGCCGGGCTGGCCGACCAGGACCGCGGACAGGCGCTGGAGACCGGTCGTCGCCTGGAGCAGGCGGCGCGCTCGCAGGTCAGGCCCCGGCTCGCCGATCGGCTCCGCTCCCTGCTGCCCGCGTAGGTAGAATGCCTCGGTGAGCACTCCCCACCAGACCGGCTTCGGCACCGGTGTCCTCGAGGACACCATCGTCGAGGAGCGCACGCAGCCGACCGACAACGGCGACCACGAGCGGTTCTCGCACTACGTGCCGAAGGACAAGCTCATGGAGGCCATGGTCAACGGCACCCCGGTCATCGCCCTGTGCGGCAAGGTGTGGGTGCCCAGCCGCGACCCGCAGCGCTTCCCCGTCTGCCCCTCCTGCAAGGAGATCTGGGAGACCATGAGCGGTGGCGGGGACGGCGACGGAGCCGGCAACGGGGACCGCGCCGGCGGAGGCGAGTGAGCCTCGTGCTGACCCGACTGCTGCCCCTCGCGCTGGGGGCCGTGCTGGCGGTGCCGCTGCTGGCGGCCCCGAGCCAGGCCGCGGCCCCGGTCACCGCCGTGCCCTGCGCGGGCCCCGCGACCGCCGCCACCGCGTCGTCCCGGGTCCCGTCCTGGCGCTCGCGCGGGTCCGACACGCCGGTCGTGGGCGCCGCCGACCTGGCCGCGCTGCGGCCGGTCGAGACGTCGCGCCGCGTGCTGCGGGCCGAGGTGGAGCCGGTGCTGCCCGACGTGGTGACCATCCCGGTCCACGCCCACGTCATCACCGGCACCCACCGCGGCGAGCGCACGGCGCTCAGCGCCGCCCGGGTGGCCCAGGTCGTGGCCACGCTCAACGAGGGCTACGCCGGCGCCCAGAGCGCCGACGGCTCGAGCACCCGCTACGCCTTCACGCTGGCCTCGAGCAACACCCGCCGCTCCGACGCGTGGTTCCACGCGGCGCCGGGCAGCCTGCGCGACGAGCGGATGCGCCGGGCGCTGCACCGCGGTCGCTCGGCCTCGCTCAACCTCTACTTCACCGGCGGCGGCCGGCCGGGCCAGCAGCTGCTCGGCTGGGCCCGCTTCCCCTGGCAGTACGCCGCCCGCCCGGCGCAGGACGGCGTCACCATCAACGTCGACTCGCTCCCCGGCGGGCGGGCCGACGGCTACAACCTCGGTGACACCGTCATCCACGAGGTCGGCCACTGGCTGGGCCTGCTGCACCCCTTCCAGGGCGGCTGCAAGGGCGGTGACCTGGTCTCCGACACCCCGGCCGAGGCCGAGCCCAGCTACGAGTGCGAGATCGGCCGCGACACCTGCAAGGCCAGGGGCCTCGACCCCGTCACCAACTTCATGGACTACTCCTACGACTCCTGCATGGACCAGTTCACCCCGGGACAGGTGGCGCGCATGGACGCCGCGTTCCTCGAGTACCGCTACGTGGCCCCTTGACCGACGCGTCCCTCCCGGCCCAGATCGACCTGTCGCCGGCGTACCCCGGTCGCGCGGCCTGGGGCACGGCTCCCAGCCTGCGCGCGTGGCAGACCGCTGCCCTGCAGACCTACGCCGAGCGCAGCCCCCGCGACTTCCTCGCCGTGGCGACCCCCGGCGCCGGCAAGACGACCTTCGCGCTGACGGTGGCCAACCAGCTGCTCGAGCGCCGCGTCGTCGAGCGGGTGATCGTGGTGGCGCCGACCGAGCACCTCAAGACCCAGTGGGCCGAGGCCGCCGCCCGGGTCGGCATCCCGCTCGACCCCCACTACTCGGCCAAGTCGCGCAGCAGCGGCGACTTCGTGGGCGTCGCGCTGACGTACGCCGGCGTCGCGGCCAACCCGTTGGCCCACCGGATCCGCACCGAGCGCTTCAACACCCTGGTCATCCTCGACGAGGTCCACCACGCCGGCGACGCCATGTCGTGGGGCGAGGCCGTCCGGGAGGCCTTCGAGCCGGCCCGGCGACGGCTGGCGCTGACCGGCACGCCGTTCCGCTCCGACATCAACCCGATCCCGTTCGTGAGCTACGCCCCCGACGAGGACGGCATCCCGCGCTCGGTGGCCGACTACACCTACGGCTACGCCCGCGCGCTGGCCGACCACGTCGTGCGCCCGGTGCTCTTCATGGCCTACAGCGGCGCGATGCAGTGGCGCACCCGGGCGGGCGACGAGGTCGCGGCCCGGTTGGGGGAGCCGCTGACCAAGGACCTGACGGCCCAGGCGCTGCGCACCGCGCTCGACCCGGGCGGCTCCTGGATGCCCGCGGTGCTGCAGGCCGCCGACCGCCGGCTCTCCGAGGTCCGGCGCCACGTGCCCGACGCGGGCGGGCTCGTGATCGCCACCGACCAGACCGCGGCCCGCGCCTACGCGCGGCTGCTGACCGAGATCACGGGCGAGAAACCGACCGTCGTGCTCTCCGACGAGAAGGCCGGGTCGAAGAAGATCGCCGCCTTCACCGAGGACGGCTCGCGCTGGATGGTCGCGGTCCGGATGGTCTCCGAGGGCGTCGACGTGCCGCGGCTGGCCGTCGGCGTCTACGCCACCACCACCTCCACGCCGCTGTTCTTCGCCCAGGCGGTGGGCCGCTTCGTGCGCGCCCGCAAGCGCGGCGAGACCGCCTCGATCTTCCTGCCGTCGGTGCCGCTGCTGCTCGGCCACGCCTCGGCCATGGAGGTGGAGCGCGACCACGTGCTCGGCAAGAAGATCACCGACGAGGACGACATCTTCGCCGCCGAGGACGAGCTCCTCGCGCGCGCCAACGAGAGCGAGTCGGCCAGCGCCGAGGAGCTCGGCGTCTTCACCGCGATGGGCTCCGAGGCCCGCTTCGACCGGGTGCTCTACGACGGCGGCGAGTTCGGCCACGAGGGCGAGGTGCACGTCGGCTCCGAGGAGGAGATGGACTTCCTCGGCATCCCCGGGCTGCTCGAGGCCGACCAGGTGCGCGACCTGCTCCGCCACCGGCAGAGCGAGCGGGCGCGGCGGCGTACGCCCTCGGGGGGTGCGGGGTCCGCCCCGGGCACGTCCGAGCCCGCCCCCCGACCGGCCGCCGAGATCTCCACCCACGAGCAGCTGACCGTGATGCGCCGCGAGCTCAACGGCCTGGTCTCCGCGTGGTTCCACCGCACCGGCCAGGCCCACGGCATCACCCACTCGACGCTGCGCAAGCAGTGCGGCGGCCCACCCGCCGCCGCTGCCACCGTCGAGCAGCTCGGCGCCCGGATCGAGAAGATCCGGGAGTGGGCGAGCCGGGACCGCACGTGACGCGGAGCTGTTGCTCCTGGACGACCGCGACACGCCGTGCCCGGGGTCGACGCCACCGCACCGGAGGGCGGTACGCCGCGGGGCGGTGCCCGGGTGCCGGTGCTGGCGTCCCGGTGCTGGTGGGCCGGCGGTCGCGGTCTCCGGGGAAACGCCCGCGTCGGCACGACGGTGCTGCCACCCTGGCCCCGTGAGCGAGACCGCGCCCGGCTGGTACCCCGACCCCGACCCCCGCTCCGGCGGCACCTCCACCCTGCGGTGGTGGGACGGCCGGCAGTGGACCGGGCACCTCGCACCGGGAGGTGGCGCGGCGTACGGCTCGGCCGGGCCGGACGGCGTGAAGCGCACCCCCGACGGCGAGGAGCTCGCCGGGTGGGGCCGTCGCCTCGCGGCGCTGGTCCTCGACGGGCTGGTCACGGGGCTGGTGGGGTACGCCCTGGCGTTCCCGTTCGTGCGGCAGGTGCTCGCCTACTACGCCGAGACGTTCCGGGCCTCGTTCGAGGCCGCCGAGAGCGGTGCGCCGGTCCGGCAGCCCAACGGCTTCGAGATGTACGCCGACCTCGCCGGCCCCCTCGCGGGCATCGCCCTGGTCACCCTGGCGGTGGCGATCGTCTACCACGCGTCGTTCCTGCGCTGGCGCGGCGCGACCCCCGGCAAGCTGCTCCTCGGGATGCGGGTCCGGCTGCGCGAGGCCCCCGGCCGGCTCGGGTGGTCGACGATCGCCAAGCGGCTCGGCGTCCAGCTCGGCCCGCAGGCCCTCACCGCCGTCCCGTTCCTGGGCTCCGTCGCCGGCCTCCTGCCGCTCCTCGACGGCCTCTGGCCACTGTGGGACCCCCGCGGCCAGGCGCTGCACGACAAGGCGGCCGGCACCAACGTGGTGCGGGTGCGCTGAGGGCGGGTCGCGCGGGGCTGCGTCCGTGGGGTGCCGGGGTGCGTCGCGCGGTGTGGTCACCCAGCGCGGGGATGCGTCATGCGATGTGGTCACCCAGCGTCGGGATGCGTCATGCGCACCGGTCGCCGGGGCAGCCACCTCGTACGACGCTCGGCGGGAGGTCATGCGCACCGGTCGCCAGGACGACCACCCCGCATGACGTCCCGGTGGCGGGGGTGCTCGGACGACCACCTCGCATGACGCCCCGCACCCCGCTGCACTGCCCTACGCGAACACCCCGGAGTACGCGTTCAGCGCCGGTTGGCCCCCGAGGTGGGCGTAGAGGACCGTCGAGTCGGGGGAGATGTCGCCGGAGGTGACGAGGTCGACGAGGCCGGCCATCGACTTCCCCTCGTAGACCGGGTCGATGATCATGCCCTCGAGCCGGCCGCTGAGGCGGATGGCGTCGACGGTGGACTCGACGGGGATGCCGTACAGGTCGCCGGCCCAGCCCTCCAGCACGGTGATCTCGTCGTCGCGCAGGTCGCGGCCGAGCTCGATCAGCTCGGCGGTGTGGCGGGCGATCCGGGCGACCTGGGCGCGGGTCTTGTCCAGGGTCGCGGAGGCGTCGATGCCGATCACGCGGCGCGTGCGGCCGGTGAGGTCCTCGAGGGCCGCGAAGCCGGCGATCATGCCGGCGTGGGTCGAGCCGGTGACGGTGCAGACCACGATGGTGTCGAAGAAGACGTCGAGCTGCTGCTCCTGCTCGGCCACCTCGAAGGCCCAGTTGGCGAACCCGAGGCCGCCGAGGCGGTGCTCCGAGGCGCCGGCCGGGATGGCGTACGGCGTGCCGCCGGCCTCCTCGACCTCCCGCAGCGCGTCCTCCCACGACTGCCGGATGCCGATGTCGAAGCCGCTGTCGTCGAGTCGGACGTCGGCCCCCATGATCCGCGAGAGCAGGATGTTGCCGACGGACGCGTTGACGGGGTCGTCCCAGTCGACCCACTTCTCCTGGACCAGCCGGCAGCCGAGGCCGAGCCTGGCGGCGACCGCGGCGACCTGGCGGGTGTGGTTGGACTGGTAGCCGCCGATCGAGACCAGCGTGTCCGCGCCGGAGGCCAGCACGTCGGGGACGATGTACTCCAGCTTGCGGGTCTTGTTGCCGCCGAAGGCCAGCCCCGAGCTGACGTCCTCGCGCTTGGCCCAGATCGAGGCGCCGCCGAGGTGGGCGGTCAGCCGCTCCAGCGGGTGCACCGGGCTGGGGCCGAAGGTCAGCGGGTAGCGGGGGAACTCGTGCAGCTTCATCGGGATCTCCTGGGACGGGGTGACGGGTGGCGGGTGGGCGTGGGTGGATCGCGGCCGGGCGGGCCCGGCTCAGGCCGGGGTGGTGTCGGGCTCGAGGTCGACGAGGTGGCTCAGCGTCTGCCAGGTGGCGAGCTCGACCGCGGCGGCGGCCTCGGCGTCGCGGCGGGCCAGGTGGTCGACCAGGCGGTCGTGCAGGTCGACCGAGCCGCGGCCGGCGAGGGAGGAGAAGCGCAGCCGCTCGGCGCGGCGCACGAGCGGGGTGTGCTGGGCCAGCACGGCCGCCACGGCACGGTTGCCGGCGGCCCGGACGGGCACGCCGTGGAGCAGGTCGTCGGCCGCCAGCGCCGCGTCGACGTCGCCGCGCTCGAGGGCCGCCGCGAAGTCGAGGTTGGCGGCGCGCATCTCGTCGAGGTCGTCGGCGGTGAGCAGGGGAGCGGCCTCCCGGACGGCGAGCTGGTGCATGGCCGCGACGACGGACTGCGCCTCGCGGACGGCGCGGGCCTCCGGCTGCGTCACGACGGTCGAGCGCCCGGGACTGGTCTCGACGAACCCGACCTGCTCGAGGCGGAGCAGGGCCTCGCGGACCGGCGTGCGGCTGACGCCGAGGCGCTCGGCCAGCTCCTGGTCGCGCAGCTGCTCGCCCGGCGCGAGCTCGCCGCTGACCAGCGCGTCGACGAGCCGGTCGTGGACGTCGTCGCGCAGCAGGCGGCGTCGGAGGGGGACCTCGCTGATCGGCATGCAATATATTGCAGCACGGATGGGCGATGGGCGCCAGTTTCGGACCAGAGACGGGTAGTCCGCGACGTTCGGCAGCCTTCCAGGGGGCTGGAGGGTGCCGAACGTCGCGGACTACCGGGATCCCGAGGCCCGAGGCCCCGGGATCCCGAGGCCCCGAGGTCCCGGAGCCCCGAGAGGCCCAGGGACCGGGGGTCAGTCGAGGTCGCCGACCAGGACGGCCTCGGCCTCCTGCTGCTCGGTCTCCTCGTGGTGCGTGGTCGCGGCGACGGTGCGGGCGCCGGCGGCGAGGACGGCGACACCGATGGCGACCATGATCGCGCCGAACCAGAAGGGCGCGTGCACGTGCGGGGCGGCCTCGGAGCCGAACAGGCGCAGGGCGACGTAGGGGCCGACGGCGCCGCCGGTGAACCGCACGAAGCTGTACGCCGCGGACGCGACGGGCCGCTCGACGGGCGCCGCACCCATGACGGCCTCGGTGATGAGGGTGTTGTTGGAGCCGATGAAGGCGCCCGAGGCGATGATGCCGACGATCACCACGGTCGGGTGGTCGGCGAAGATGCCCATGATCGCGAGGTCGGCGGTGAACAGCACGAGGGTGGCCAGGATGGCCGGCACGGTGCCGATGGCGCGCTGCACGATCGGGGCGACGACCACCGAGACGAAGGCGACCAGCAGGCCCCAGCCGAAGTAGACCCAGCCGATCTGGATGATCCCCAGCTCCGGCAGCGCGAACGGGCCGGCGGCGAGGATGGTGAAGAAGCCGATGTTGTAGAAGATCGCGGTGACCGCGACGACGAGCAGCGGCTTGTGGGTGAGCGCCTTGAACGGGTCGGCCAGCGACGTGCGACGCCCGGTCGGCGGGGTGCTGGGCAGGAAGACCGCCGTGCCGACGAGCGCGATCACCATCAGCACCGAGACGCCGAAGAACGGGGCGCGCCACGACTGCTCGCCCAGGACGCCGCCGATGAGCGGGCCCGACGCGATGCCGATGCCCAGGGCGGCCTCGAACAGGATGATCGCCTGGCCGGTCGACCCCTTGGCCGACATCACGATGGTGGCCAGCGCCGTCGCGACGAACAGCGCGTTGCCCAGGCCCCAGCCGGCGCGGAAGGCGACGATCGCGCTGACGGAGTCGGAGGCCCCGGCGAGCGCGGCGAAGATGATGATGAGCACGAGCCCGGAGAGCAGGGTGCGCTTGGCGCCGATGCGGCTCGAGACGACGCCGGTGACGAGCATCGCGATGCCCATGATGGCCATGTAGCTGGTGAACATCAGCGACACCTGGCTGGGCGTCGCGTCCAGCTGGGAGGCGATGGACTTCAGGATCGGGTCGACCAGGCCGATGCCCATGAAGGCGATGACACAGGCGAAGGCGACCGCCCAGACGGCACGTGGTTGCTTCAGCATGACTTCCTCTGGCTGGTGGGGACGGGTGGTGCGAGCGGTGGGGCGCTAGCCGACGAGGTCGCGCAGCACGGCCACGGTGGTGGCGAGGTCCTGCGGCGAGAGGTCGGCGTCCCGGATCCGCTCCGCGACGAGCGCGGCGTTGCGCTCACGGACGTGGGCGAGCTGCTCGAGGCCGGCCGGCGTCAGCGCGACCAGGCTGGAGCGCGCGTCGTCGGGGTGGGGCGAGCGCGCGGCCCACCCCTTCTCGACGAGGCCCTTGACCAGCCCGGTCATGGTCGGCTGGCTGCATCGGTCGGCCTCGGCCAGGGCGCCCACGGCGCTGGGGCCGAGCTCGTCGAGCAGGCTGAGCAGCCGGGTGCTGGCGGCCGGGACGTCGGTGGTGTTGCGACGCACGACGCGGACCAGGCGGGCGCTCAGCACCACGAGCTCGTTGCTGAGGTCCTGGACCTCGACGACCGCGTGGTTGCTCATGACAACCAGTATGCATAGGAAGGCTATGGATATCAACTCCGAGCTGGAACGCGACTATTCACTTCGAGTAGTCTCTGTGTGTATAGTCCCGGCATGCCCACCGCCCACGTCCTCCTCGGGATCCTGGCCGCCGGCCCGGCCCACGGCTACGACCTCAAGCGCGAGCACGACGCGCGCCTCCCGGGGGCCAAGCCCCTGGCCTACGGGCAGGTCTACGCGACCCTGGCCCGCCTCGAGCGCGACGGCCAGATCGAGGTCGCGACCACCGAGAACGACGGCGGCCCGGAGCGCACCGTCTACGCCATCGCCGGTCCCGGCGAGGAGGCGCTGCTCGACTGGCTGGCCACGCCGGAGGCGCCGGGGCCGTACGCCGCGGAGGAGCTGGTCCGCAAGACCGTCACCGCGCTGCGCCTGCACCGCGACGCGCGGCCGTTCCTCACCGCCCAGCGGGCGCTGCACCTCGACCGGATGCGCGGCCTGGTCGCCGAGCAGCGTGCCGCGGTCGACGTCGAGGCGCGGATCGCGCTGGACCACACGATCTTCCACCTCGACGCCGACCTGAGGTGGCTGGACACCGCGGCCTCTCGGGTCGCCGAGGAGAGGACCGCACTGCGATGACCACCACGACGGGGCTGCTGCGAGCCCATGCCCTGCACAAGTCCTTCGGTCGCACCGAGGCGCTGCGCGGGGCGTCGGTCGACGTCGCGGCGGGCGAGGTGCTGGCGCTGACCGGCCCCTCGGGCAGCGGCAAGTCGACGCTGCTGCTGTGCCTGGCCGGAGTGCTGCGCCCCGAGGCCGGGTCGGTGACCTACGACGGCCGTCGGCTCGACGACCTGGGGGAGGGCGAGCGGACCCGGCTGCGGCGGCGCGAGTTCGGGCTGGTGCTCCAGTTCGGCCAGCTCGTGCCCGAGCTGTCGGCCGTGCAGAACGTCATGGTGCCGCTGCTGCTCGAGCGCCACGACCGGGCGGCCGCGCGCACCGCGGCGCTGGCCTGGCTGGAGCGGCTCGGTGCCCACGGCCTGGCCGACGCGCTGCCCGGCGACCTGTCGGGCGGGGAGTCCCAGCGGGTGGCGATGGCCCGGGCGCTGGTCACCGGCCCCGCGGTCGTCTTCGCCGACGAGCCCACCGGCGCCCTCGACACCGTCAGCGGCGAGGAGGTCATGGAGGTGCTCGTCTCGACCGCCCGCGACACCGGCGCGGCGATCGTGCTGGTCACCCACGACAACCGCGTCGCGGCGTACGCCGACCGCGAGGTCGTGCTCCGTGACGGCACCCTCGACCCGTCAGCGGCGGTGACGCCGTGAGGGCGCTGGTCGTGATGCTGCTCCGCCGCGGCGGCTGGACGCGTCCGGTGCTGGTCGCCGGGTGCACCGCCGTCGTGACGGCCCTGCTGCTGGTGGCGGTGAGCATCCTGCTGATGCCCGAGTACGCCGACGAGCAGCTGCTCGCCATCGTCGCGGAGTCCGGCACCCGGGGTGGTGTCGCCTTCGGGGCCGCGATCCTGACGGTGCCGCTGCTCCTGCTGCTCCACCAGGCGCTGCGCCTGGGCAACGCGGCCCGCGAGCGTCGCCTGGCCGGGCTGCGGCTGGCCGGCGCGACGCCGGGGGAGGTGCGCCTGCTCGGCGCCGGCGAGGTGGCGCTGCCCGCCCTGGCCGGGGCCGTGCTGGGTGTCGGCCTGTGGTGGCTGCTGCGGGTCGTGCTCGGCGGGACGCCCACCGGCGGGCCCCAGTGCCGCGAGACGGCCGACTACGTCGGGTGCACCTTCTCCGGGACGGGCGTCGGCCTCAGGCTGGTCCCGACCACGGTCTCCCCGCCCTGGTGGGGCGTGCTGCTGGTCGTGCTGGGCGTCGCGCTGCTGGGCCTGGTGATGGGCCTGGCGACCGGCCGCACGGTCACGACCACGCCCCACGGCGTCACCCGCCGCAGCACCCGGCGCCGGCCGCGGCCGTGGGGCCTGGTCGTGCTGGTGGTGGCCGCGGTGCTGATGGGCGTGGCGATCTCGGCGCACGGCCGCACGCTCGCCGACGTCGGGCTCTTCGGTGCCCTGGGGCTCGCGGTGCTGGGGCTGCTGCTGCTCGCGCCGTGGACGGCGTACGTCCTGGGTCGGCGGGCCGCCGGACGGGTCGGCGACGTCCCGGGCCTGCTCGCCGCGCAGCGGCTGGTGGCCGACCCGCGCGCCGCGGGACGCGCCGGGGCGGCGGTCGGGGGCATCGGGCTGGCCGCCGGTGCGGTGGCGGGCCTGCTGGGGAGCCTGGTCGACGCGGGCCAGGCGGAGGCCTACTACCTGTTCCCGATGGTGCTGGTCGCGGTGTGCCTGGTCGGCGCGCTCGTGGTGGTGAGCCTGTCGCTGGCGGTGCACTCCGCGGAGACGCTCACCGACCGGCAGCGCTCGATGGCCTCGCTGCACGCGCTCGGCGTGCCGACCGGCGACATCCGTGCCTCCCAGGTCCGTGAGGGCGCCCTGGTGGCGGTCCCGATGGCCGTGATCGGCGCGGCGCTCGGCGGGCTCGGGATCGCCCTGCTCGACGGCGGTCTCTTCGCCGTGCTGACGACCCTGCTCGGGGTGGCGGTGACGCCGTGGCTTGCGCTGGTCGCCGTACGCCTCGCGGTGCGCCTCACCGGCCCCGTCGCCGCCCGGGTGGTCGACCCCGAGCACCTCCGCACCGCCTAGGCGGTGCACGTCGGGGAGCCGAGCCGGGGCGCGGGGGGCTCAGGCTCGGCTCCCTACGCTGGCGCGGTGTTCCTCCTCTTCGGCCTCGCCACCCGCCAGAAGCCGCTCGGCGCCGGCGCGACGCGCACCTGCCCCCGCTGCCACAACGCGACGACGTGGGCGCGGGTGCGGGAGCACCGCCAGCTCACGCTGTTCTTCGTGCCGGTCGCCCGCTGGAAGCGCCGCGAGCTCGAGGTGTGCGGGATCTGCGGCACGACCATCGCCGCCTGAGCCCTTCGAGACGGGCCTGGCCCTTCGAGACGGGCCTGGCCCTTCGAGACGGGCCTGGCGGCCCTCCTCAGGGAACGGGGCTGTCGTCCCCTGAGGAACGACGGAGTCGTGTCTCGAAGGGGCGGCTCAGAACGGCGGCCGCCCCGTCCCCGCGATCCGGAAACGGCGCCACGGGTCGCGGTCGGAGAGCCGGCCCGGCGCCTCGCCGTACGCCGTCCGCAGCGTGACCGTCGAGCCCGCCACCGCGTCGTCGAGCGACGCGTCGGCGGCGAGCCGGCCCCACCAGTGGAAGCGGCCGTCGATCGGCTCGAAGTGACCCCGCAGCCGCACCTGCAGCTCGAGGTCACCGACGTGGGCGGGGCCGTCGTACGCCTCCTGGGGCTCGTGGGTCACGGACCCGGGCGTGCTCACTCGGCCACCAGCCGCAGCGTGCCGTCGCCCTCGACGCGGACGCCGTGCTCGGCGGCGATGCCCTCGAAGGCGTGCCAGACGAAGGAGCTGAGGTAGCGCGAGACCGCCGCGCGGCTCATGGTGCGGCGCCGCAGCCACCACTCGCCGGTGGAGAGCCCGAGGCCGACCAGCCCGTGGGCCCAGGGCTCCGCTCCGGCGGCGTCGAGCCCGAGGTCGCGCAGCGCGTCGCCCAGGGTGCGGGCGATGGTGGCCGCGACCATCTCCTTGCCGTCGGCGAGCGGGTCGTCACCGCTGCGGTGCTCGACGAGCAGGAAGAACACGTGCGGGTGGGCGGCGATGAGATCCAGGTAGACCGCGCAGCCGCGCTCGACGCGCTCGCGGACCGGGGCGTCGCCCAGCAGCACCGGCATCAGGCCCTCGATCACCTGCGCTGCGCCCCAGGCGCCGACGGCACGGTAGAGGTCGTCCTTGTCGGTGAAGTAGCGGTAGAGCACCGGGCGGCTCACCCCCGCCGACGCCGAGACCTGCGCGATCGACGCCGTCGGGCCGTGCTCGTCGATGGCGCGGACGGCGGCGTCGACCAGCTCGGCGCGGCGCGCCTCGCGGTGCTCGTCCCAGCGGGAGGAGCGCCCGTCGTCGGGCGACACGAGCTGCTTGACCTGGTCGGTGACGTCCTTGACGCGGCGTGTCATGCGCGTCACAGTAGCTGACTGTTACGGCAAGTAACAGTTACTGCGAGTCAGGAGTCCTGATGACGACCACCGCTTCCCCCACGTCGGTCCCCGAGCGGCTGCTCCGGTCGTCGGCGCGCCACTCCTACGACCCCGAGGTCGACATCGACTGGGACGCTCCCGTCGACCCGACCCTGTGGGGGATGCAGCCGGAGCGGATGTCGCTCTACGGCACCGACCTGTGGGAGGGCCTGACCCAGGAGCAGCGGATCACGCTGTCCCACCACGAGGTCGCCTCGATCGCGAGCGTGGGGCTGTGGTTCGAGCTGATCCTCATGCAGATGATGCTGCGCGACGCGTACGACGACGACCCGACCGCCGCGCACATGCACTACGCCCTGACCGAGGTGGCCGACGAGTGCCGCCACTCGACGATGTTCGGCAAGTCGATCGCCCACTTCGGCGTGCCGGCGTACGGCCCGCCCGCGAAGGTCCACCGCCTCGGCCGGCTCTTCAACGCGGTGGTGCGCGGGCCCTCGGCGTACGCCTCGATCCTGGTGGCCGAGGAGATCCTCGACACCTGGCAGCGCGAGGTGATGAAGGACGAGCGGGTGCAGCCGGTGACCCGCATGGTCGCGCGGATCCACGTGCTCGAGGAGGCGCGCCACATGACCTTCGCCCGGGACGAGGTGCGCCGCCAGGTCGCCGACCTCTCCGGCCTCGCGCTGCTCAAGCAGCAGGTGCTGACCGCCCAGACCTGCTTCATGGTGGCCCGCTCGCTGGTCAACCCGGAGATCTACCGCGCCGTCGGCATCGACCCGCGGGTCGGCCGACGCGCGGCCCTCGGCAACCCGCACTACCGCGCCACGATGCAGTGGATGGGGGAGAAGCCGCTGGCGTTTCTGCGGGAGAACCGGCTGCTCCCGGCCCACCAGGAGCGGACGTGGCGGGGGGCGCTGTTGCTTGGGTAGTGGCGCCAGTGCCTCGCCCATTCCACCGCCTGTCAGACGCACGCACTTCTCGAGACCCGGTCGGGGCAGCGCTCCGGGCACGCGGACGATCAGCTCGCTCTCGCCTGACAGTGACTCCGTAGGAGGACGTCGGCTCGGGAGCCGAGCTGATCGTCCAGGTGTCCGCCGCGGAAACGTCGCCACTCAGCGAGGTGTCCTCCTGCAGCAATGGTGTCAGTCGAGGGTCAGCCGCGCGGTCATCTCGCGTCGACTGCCGACGCGGAGCTTGGTGAAGATTGCCTTCAGATGGTCCTGAACGGTGTGCGGCGACATGTGCAGCGACTGGGCGATGCCTCTCGTGTCGACGCCTTGGAGCACCAGCAGGGCGACATCCTCCTCGCGTGATGTGAGGCCGTGTGCCGTGAGAGCGAGGCGACTGAGCACGGAGCGCGGTGTGCGCTCGAGGGTGACGACGATGTCAGCTGACCCGCCGGTCGACCCCGCAAGGGGTGCGGCACACAGCGTGAGCCATCGGCCGTCCTCCAGCTGGGTGCGCGACTGAAACGGTTCCCCGCGCAGCCGCGTGGTGGCGATCACGGCCAGCACACTGGCAGGCAGTGAGCCGTGATCGAATCCGCCGAGGTCCTGGATCGCTGCTCGCGCCGCCGGGGTGGCCTGGGTCAGCCGGTTCGTGGGATCGACGATCAGAACAGACGGACCGGAAGGAACGGGCACCGGGTCCGCGGCCGTTCCGTGTCGGAACAGGCTGCGTTGGATCGCGCCTGCGACCAGGTCGCAGATGGTGGCAACCTGGTCGAGGTCGTCTTGCGTGTACGGCGGATCGCCGGCTGCGCGCGCCAGGCCCAGTGCGCCCCAGCAGGCACCACGGCTCACGAACGCGGCGCGCAGCTCGTCGGTGAACCCGAAGCGTCGCTGCATGAACTCGCGGTGCCGGTAGCTGAGCTCAGGGTGGCCGCCGGTGTCGAGGTGGATCGCGCCGACCGGCGGTTGGCGGCGTGCGATGTCCTCGAACTTGTTGATGTCGGTCGCCGAGCCGTACTCGGCAGCCGCGAACTCCTCGTCACCGATGCCGAGGTCTCGCGTCTTGGACGCCCACGTCACCACCCCGGACGCCGGGTCCGTGGTGGCCAGGCACGCGAAGTCGTAGGGAACGTGGCGGGCGACCGCCGCATACACCTCGCCGGCGAGCGTCGGCAGCTCGAGTGCCTCGCCATCGAGGCACGCGCGCAGCCGGTCCTCCAGGCTCACCCACCTAGTCACAGGCATGCCGCCATCCTCATGCCGCCGATGGTCCGAGACAACGGCGATCCTTGATTCCCCACATTTCTGGGATGGGCCCGCACCCCGCCCAGGACCGAACCTCGTGGCATGAACGAAGACTCCGTGACCCCCGTCCACCCCGCCACCCACGCCCATACCTCGCGCTGCTGGTGGGACTACACCAAGCCGGGCTGGATCTGCCCGACCGGCGAGGAGAACGCCCCGCGCAGCACCACGCCGATCGTCTCCGAGGTCGACCACGCAGAGGTTGACACACGCGACATGGTCGTCGTCCACACCGCCATGCTGCGGGAGTTCCGTCTCTTGAGCGGAGCCGTCGCCGGCGTCGCCGACGGCGACCGCGTCCAGGCCCGCGTCGTCGAGGACCACCTCAGGCTCGTGTGCGACCTGCTGCACCACCATCACGAGGGGGAGGACGAGTTGCTCTGGCCACTGATGTACGGCCGTCTCCCTGCGAACCTGCGACCGCTGCTCGAACGTGCCGAGGCGCAGCACGAAGGCCTTCACGAGGCGCTCGGCGCTGTCGGTGTCGCACGGCACGCCTGGATCGAGAACGCCTCCACCGTCAGCCGCGACGCGCTCGTCCAGGCCCTCGAGAGCCTGTCAGTCCTGCTCACCGAGCACCTGGACGACGAGGAGCGCAACCTGCTCCCGCTCGCTGCGACGTACCTGACGGCAGCCGAGTGGCACGCCATCGGAGAGCACGGTGCTGCCAGCACGCCCAAGCCTGCGCTGCCACTCGTCTTCGGCATGTTCGCCTACGAGGGAGACCCCGTGGTTCTCAAGGCGATGCTCGCCTCCGCCCCTCTCGTACCCCGCCTGCTGGTCCCGCGCCTCGCACCCAGCATCTACGCCCGCCGCGCCGCCAAGGTCTACGGCACCCGTACGCCGTGAGCCTCGCGCAGTCACGACACCGCGACCGAGGACGTCTGCACCTGCCGCCATCAGTGCCTTCGATGGCGCGTCCTTCCGCCGCGTTCGTGGCGCCCGCTGGCTGCCGACGCATGGACAGCTCTCGGCACGGTCTCGAGGCAACGACCGGCTCACGACCGGGCCGAGGCGTCAGAGCGCGCGCACCCCTGCCGTGACGACGACCGCCACGAGCACGCACAGCAACAGGGGCAGCCGCCGCCACAGCATCACCGCGGCGACGGCGACGCCGATGGTGTGGGCGCCCACCGACCACGAGCGGCCACTGGCGAACACCGAGGTCACGACCAGGGCGCACAGCAGGGTGGGGGCCATCAGGACGATGACGCGGGTGATCCACGGCGGCATCTCCCGGCCGCCGAGGAGCACGGGGCCGAAGGCCTTGATGAGCGCGGTCAGGGCGGCGCAGCCGAGGATGAGGACCCAGACCTGGGTGTACGTCAGGCTCACGCCGGCCTCCGGGCGAGGCCGATGAGGGCCACGGTGCTGGCGGCCAGGATGGGGATGCCCGGGGGACTGATCGGCACCAGGGCGAGCGCGACGAGGCCACCGCCCACGGCGGCCCAGCGGGACGTGCGGTCCCGCAGCTCCGCGATCAGCAGCGAGAGGAAGAAGACCGGGTAGATCGCGTCGAGGCCGAGCCGGTGGGTGTCGCCGAGGGCGCTGCCGAAGACCGAGCCGACGACCGACCCGAGCGCCCAGGTGACGTACTGGGGGAGCGTCGTCCCGAACAGCAGCCACCGGTCGAAGGTGCCGTCACCCCGGTTGGCGAGCGCCCACGAGGCGTCGACGACCGTCTGCCCCTGGGCCGCGCGCTTCAACGGCCCGCCGGGCAGCGAGGGGGCCAGGGCGACCCCCATGGCGAGGAACCGCGCGTTCATCAGGCTCGCCGCCGTCAGGGCGGCGGGGATGCCGCCCCCGACGGTGACCACGGACAGCAGCGCGAACTGCGCCGAGCCGGCGAAGACGATCACGGACGTGGCGATGGCCTGCGCGACGCTGAAACCTGCCTGACGCGCGAGGACCGCGAACGACAGGCTCAGCAGGAAGCCGACCGCCGCGAACGGCACGCCCAGGCGTACGCCGCGCCGGAACGCTGCCCGCGCTCCCTCGTCACTCGGTCCTGGCACCGCTGCAGTCTAGGAACGGCCGCTTCTCGGGCGCGGGCGGAGGGGCCGCGAGGCCGTACGGCGCCGGGACCGCCGGTCAGGACGGAGGGGGCGAGCCCCGCAGGACGTGCAGCCCGACCGCGGCGAGCGACGACGCGGCCACCACGAAGAGCGCGACCTCTCCCAGGGGTCCGAGCGCGGCGCCGAAGAACGACAGCAGCACGGCCAGGCCGCCGACGATGGCCAGTGGCGCCGGCAGGGCGCCGGCGCGCGCGAGCCCCGCGAGCAGGAGCGGCCACCCGAGGTGGAAGCCGATCAGCGCGAGCACGGCGGTCACGCCGAGGCTGACCGAGCTGTCGGTGCGGGCGAACGCCTCGAGCAGCTCGGGCGACACGGGCGGGCTGCCCACCATCGTCGCGCCCTCGGCGTGGGACTGGCCGAAGGCGAAGAGCGCCACGAGCGACGCGGCAGTGAGGCCCCCACCCGCGGCGACCAGGCGTACCCCGGGTCCGCTGGTGATCGCGGCCCGGAGCATGACGACGGCCGGCAGCTGCAGCAGCGCCGTGGCCATGATCAGCAGTCCCCAGCTGCTCCACGCCGCGGACGACTCGGCCAGGGACACGGCGAGCTCCTCGTCGCTCCCGCGGGGCTGCACGATCGCGGCAGCGGCGAGGGTGGCGCCGCCGAGGACGAGCAGGACGCCGGCCCACTGCTGGCGGCGGGCGACCCTCGTGGTGGCGGGGTCGCCGGCGGCCGGGGTGTCGGCGGAGGCTGAGGTGGGGCTGGGACGGTGCATCGGATCTCCAGGGGGTCGGCTGTGGTCGACCACCGACGCTAGGAACGATCGCCACTCGCCGCGTCCGGCGGCAGGTGGACCGGGGTCGTTCGCGAGGGGGACGGGAGGACCCGGCGTACGACCTGCGACGGATGCCGAGACGGCCCGCGCCGCCTAGGGTCGCTGGCATGAGGGCCGCGGTCCTGGACCCACGCGTGCGCGACGCGCTGCTGGCCATCGTGCTGGCGGTGGGGTCGTTCGCGCAGCTCGGCGCGACCCACGAGACCACCGCGCTGCTCGTCCTGTGGGCTGCGCTGACCACGCTCCCGCTGGCCCTGAGGGGCGCTGCGCCGGTCGCCGTGGGTCTCGGGATCCAGCTGGTTTTCCTGGCAGGCACGCCCTGGGTCCGCGACGTCGAGCTGCTGGCCCAGGGAGTGTCGGTGTTCCTGGTGGCCACCTACGTCGCGGCTCTCGGTCCCCGGTCGTGGCGAGGATCGGTCCTGGCCGGCACCGGGTCGCTCGTGCTGCTCGTGCTGCAGGGGGCCGTCGACCCGCGGTTCGAGGCCACGGGGGCGGTCGTCGCCAACGCCGTCTACGCCACCATGGCGTGGGGCGTCGCCGCGGCCGTGCGCGTGCACATCGAGCACTCGCGGCAGTCCGAGCAGGTCGCCGCGAGCGTGCTGCAGACCTCCGAGGCGAACACCCGCCTCGCCGTCCAGGCGGAGCGGGCGAGGCTGGCACGCGAGCTGCACGACGTGCTCGGCCACTCCATCTCGGTGATGGTGCTGCGGGCGCGTGGCGGCGTGCACGAGCACCACGTCGATCCCGCCGCGGGTCTCGAGGCGCTGCGCGACGTCGAGGAGGTCGGCACCCGGGCCTTGGCCGACGTCCGGCTGCTCCTCGAGCTCGACCAGGGGCGGGATACGGAGCTCGGCCCCGACCCCGCACCGGTGCGGCACCACCCGCTGCCGGGGCTGGACGACCTCGCGGACCTCGCGGGCCGCACCACCTCGGCCGGGCTCCAGGTCGACCTGAGCGTGCGGGGCGACCCGCGCGCCGTGAACGACGGGCTCTCCCTGGCCGCCTACCGGATCGTGCAGGAGGCCCTCACCAACGTGATGCGCCACTCCGGCTCGGGCGTGGCCCACGTCGTCCTCGACTGGACCGGCCCCGACCTGGTGGTCGAGGTCCGTGACGAGGGTCCGGCCGTGCCCGACCCGGGAGGTGGCCGGGGCCTCGTGGGGATGGCCGAGCGGGCAGCGCTGGTCGGCGGCCGGCTGGTCGTGCGCAGGGACGACGACGGCGGGTTCGCCGTGCGCGCGCAGCTGCCGGTGGGGCGCTGAGGTGGCGACGCCCACCCCGGTGCGGGTGCTGGTCGTGGACGACGACCGGCTCGTGCGGCGCGGGCTGCGGGGGATCCTCGCGGCGGCCGACGGCATCGAGGTCGTGGCCGAGGCAGCCGACGGCGAGGAAGCGGTGGAGGTGGCGCGGTCCGTGCGCCCGGACGTGGCCCTGGTCGACGTGCGGATGCCCCGGGTCGACGGCATCGAGGCGACGCGCCGCTTGCGGCGTCTCACCGAGCCGCCCGCGGTCGTCGTGCTCACGTCGTTCGACCTCGACCGCTACGTCTGGACCGCCGTGCAGGCCGGTGCCTGCGGCTACCTGTTGAAGGACGCGCCGGAGGAGCGACTGGTCGCTGCGGTGCGCGCTGCCGTCGACGGTGTCGCCCTCTTCGACGCCCGCCTCACGGTGCGCCTGGTGGCCAGCTTCGCGACCCGGGCCAGCGTCGGCGACCAGCTGCTCCGCGTCCTGACACCGCGCGAGACGACGCTGCTGCGTGAGCTCGCCTCGGGCGAGAGCAACGCGGGGATCGCGCTGCGGCTGCGCATCAGCGAGGCGACCGTGAAGACCCACGTCTCGCACATCCTGGCCAAGCTCGGAGCGGAGACCCGTGTCCAGGCGGTCGTCGTCGCCTACGAGTCCGGTCTGATGGATCCAGCCGGGCCCACACCCCGCTGACGCGGACGAGCGCCCGACCCCCGCTGCCGGGAGGGGGTCGGGCGCTCGTCGTCAGGTAGCCGTCACGAGGGGGTCACGGCGCTCCGCGCCAGCTCCGGGCCTTCCAGCTGTTGCCGCGCCAGCTGCGCGCCTTCCAGCTGTCGCCGCGCCAGCTGCGCGCCTGGAACTGGTCGGTCGGCCAGGCGTGCTCGGCCCAGGGGACGCCGGTCCAGGAGCTGCCGGTCCACGGGGCGGGAAGGACCTGTCGGTGCTCCCACGTGGTGCCGGTCCACGTCTTGGTGTTCCACGTGCCGTCGACCCAGGTCGCGCCCTGGTCCTGCGCCTGGACCCACGCGAGCGGGTGCCAGGGCGAGCCCTGCGCGTCGCGCTCGCCGACGAGCGGCTCGCCCGTCGCGGGGTCGACGACGTGCTCGCCACCGCGGGTGGCCTCGAGGGAGCCCAGGCCGGTCGAGGCCGGCTGCGAGGAGGTCGAGGAGGGCAGTGCGGCCCCGGACTGCACCATCTCCACGGCGGCCGCGACGTCGGTGACGCCGTGGCCCTGGGCCGGGTCGTCGCCGGCGAGCGGGACCGCGGTCTGCAGCAGCACGGCCTTGGCCTGCGCGGCCGTCAGCTGGGGCTGGGCGCTGAAGAGCAGCGCGGCCTCGCCGGAGACGACCGCGGCGGCCTGGGAGGTGCCGCTGCCGCGGAAGAAGCGACCCTCGTCGTCACCGGCGAGGCGACCCTCGGGGTGGGCCTCGTCGGCGAAGGAGCCGGGCACGCGGAGCGAGACCACCGACTTGCCCGGGGCGAGCACGTCGGAGCGGCGTACGTCGTCGCCGCCGTTGGTGAAGTCGGCCACCACGTCGTCCGCGGTGGAGTCGGTGCCGAGGTGGTCGGTGGCGCCGACGGCCAGGATGTGCGGGTCGACGGCCGGCATCAGCAGGCTCGGCGCCTGGAGGCCGTCGTTGCCGGAGGAGGCGACGACGAGGATGTCGTGGTCCCAGGCGTTCTCGACGGCGCGGGCCAGGGGGTCGACCTGCCAGCCCTGCTCGGAGGTGGTGCCGTAGGACAGGTTGATCACCCGGACGTCCATGCCCTCGTCGCGGCGGTGCTCCACCACCCAGTCGATGGCCGCGATCACCTGGGACACGTCGGCGCCACCGTCACCCGTGGCGACCTTCATGTTGAGCAGCTCGGCGTCGGGGGCGACCCCGGCGAACAGCCCCGGCTGCGGCCTCCTCGGGTCGAAGCCGTCGTCCTTGCCGGCGATGATGCCGGCGAGGTGGGTGCCGTGGCCGAACCCGTCGAGGTAGCGGGTCCCCTCGCCCTGGCCCTCGAAGGACAGGTCGGGGCCGTCGACGACCTTGTCGTCCTGGGCCAGCCCCGGGACGCCGACGACGCCGGTGTCGATGAGCGCCACGGTGACGCCCTTCCCGGTCGCGCCTCGCGCCCACGCCGCCTGGGCGCCGATGCCGCGGGTCAGCGACCACAGCGAGCCGAGGTCCTGGGCAGCGTTCCAGCCGCCGACGCCGTGGGAGGCCTGCGTGCCCTCCCGCGTGTCGTCGTCGCCCCAGTCGGGCTCGACCACGCCGCCGGGGGCCTCGACCTCGGCCTGCGGCGCCGGCTGGTCGGGGAGGTCCTCGGCCAGCGCGGGTCCCGCGCCCGCCGCCAGCAGGGCCGACACCAGGACCACGACCGGTGTGCTCCTCGTCCACGTGATGCTCATCGTCAGGTCCCTCCAGGTGGCTCGTGTCCGACGTCGTCGCCGCGACCAGGCAATGATGCCCCTGAAACGGACTATTTGGACAGTCATGTGCGGCAGTGTCATGTCCGAGATGGTCCGGTTCGTGCCCACCCTTGACGCCGGGCGGAACGCCGTGGCAGCTGCGACGGGGTCGAGGAGGCAGGAGGGTCGGCGACCCTGGTCGCCGTCTCGGAATGAATCGGATTAGCCCGACAAATCGGCTCAGTTGGCCTACCGTCAGGACGACGTGTGAAGTAGCCGCGAGCGGTGCGGCCTCACCTGCAAGGAGCGCGCATGGACCTCGACGACCCCGGGACGGCGGTACGACGCGTCCGCGCGGCCGCCCCGACCGGGTCGTGCGGGGGTCGGCCGGGACGGGACGCCCCATGGCCCTCGAGCAGCTCCCGGTAGGCCCCGGGGGCGAGCGCGTGGTCGCACCCGTCGCCGTCCCCGCCGTCCCGTCCGCGGTGCCGTCCGAGGTGACGGCGGTGGGGACCCCCGGGTCCGAGGCCGACGAGCCCGGTCCCGGACGTCGCCAGCTGGTCCTCACCTGGCTGCTCGCGGCGGCCATGGCCGTGGCCGCGCTCCTCATCGCGGCGCCGGCCATGGTCGACGACCCCGGTGCGGCCGTGCCGGGCCTGCGCTGGGCCGCGCTGGTGCCGCTGTTCGCGCTGGCCGAGGTGGTGGTCATCCACCTGCCGACCCAGCGCAACGCCCACGGACACACGCTGCGCGAGATCCCCGCGGTGCTCGGTCTCACCTTCCTCGTCCCGCAGCAGTACGTCACGGCGTACGTCGTCGGGGCGGTGCTCGCGCTGGTCGTCGCCGCTCGCATGGGCGGGGTCAAGCTGGCCTTCAACGCGGCGATGTTCGCGCTCGAGGCGGCGCTGGGGGTGTTGACGTACCACGCGATCCTGCAGGGCGGCGACCCGCTGTCGTGGACGGGCTGGGTGGCCGTCCTGGTCGCGGTGCTGGCCACCGACCTGATCTCGGCCGCCGCCGTCACGGCCGCGATCAGCCTCACCGAGAACGCCTTCGACGGCGAGGTGCTGCAGGAGGCGATGCGGTCGGGATCGGTCGCGGCGTTCATCAACACCTGCGTCGCCCTGCTCGTCGCCACCCTCGTGCTCGTGCAGCCCTCCGCGCTGCCGCTGCTGGGCGTCGTCGTGGTGCTGCTCGTGCTGGCCTACCGCGTCTACATCGCGCTGGCCCGCGGCCACGCGCAGACCCAGCTGCTCTACCGCTTCGTCGACCGGACGTCGGCCGCCCGGTCGCTGCCCGAGGTCGTCGACATCGTCCTGGGGGAGGCCGCCGACCTGATGCACGCCGAGCACGCCTACCTCGTCGAGGTCGTCGACGACCACCAGGTGCGCTGCTACGCCTCCCGCCCCGGGGGCGGAGGCGAGGGCGTGCTCGCGCCCCACGAGCCCGACGCCTGGTGGTGGGCCGCGCTCGAGCAGGGCGTCGTGCAGCACGAGCGCTCCCGTCCCGGACGTCGCGACGAGCCCGAACCGGTCGCGGCGGGCGTGGTCGCGGCCCACGGCGACGGCCTCGCCGCCCCGCTGCGCGGCAGCGGCGCCACCCGCTACGTGCTGCTCGTGTGCGACCGGTCCTTCGAGAAGGAGACCTTCGGGACCGACGACGTGCAGGTCTTCGAGGCGCTGGCCGCGCACGCGGGCGTCGCCGTCGAGCGGGCCCGCAGCACCAGCGACCTCGAGGCGCTGGCGGACGAGCTCGCGGTCGCGCGCGACGCCGCCCTCGCCGCGTCCGAGGCCAAGTCGCTCTTCCTGGCCAACATGAGCCACGAGATCCGCACGCCGCTCACCACGGTGCTGGCCACGGCCGAGATCCTCGAGGACACCGACCTCGACGGCCTCCAGGTCAGCCTGGTGGAGAAGATGCACCGCCAGGGCGAGCTGCTCAAGCGGCTCGTCGAGGGCATCCTCGACTTCTCCCGCATCGAGGCGGGGGAGCTCTCCCTGGCCTCGACGAGGTTCGACCTGCACGCCATGGTGGGTGACGCCGCCGAGGTCTACGAGCCCCGCGCGAGCGCGAGCGGCACGCGCTTCGAGTGGCACCTCGACCCACGGGTGCCGCGGGTCGTCGTCGGTGACCCCGGCCGGCTGTTCCAGGTGATGACGAACCTGCTCGACAACGCCCTCAAGTTCACCCACCACGGACGCGTCAGCCTCGCGGTGGAGCCCGCCGACGCCGAGGACGGCACCCCCGGCGTGGCGCTCGTGGTGGCCGACACCGGCATCGGCATCCCCGAGGCGGCGCACACTTCCATCTTCGAGGTCTTCAGCCAGGTCGACGGGTCCGCCACCCGTCGCTACGAGGGCACCGGCCTCGGCCTGGCGATCTGCCGCCAGCTCGCCGAGCTGATGGGCGGGACCATCGGCGTCGAGAGCGAGCTCGGGGTCGGCAGCATCTTCACCGTGCGGCTGCCGCTGCTCCCGGTCCCCGGCGTCCAGGCCGTGCCCGCAGACCCCGTCGCCGCCGCGCGGGCCCGCGCCCGGGCCTGACCCGGTCGTCCCGGCCCCGCCCGTGGCGGCCGGCGGGGGACGGGCTCAGTCGCGCGGGTCGACCAGGAGCGCGCGCACCTCCTGGGCGCAGCGGCACGCCTCCGCGATCCGGCCGGCCCACGCCTCGGCCTCCTCGCGCGTCGGCACGTCGAGGACGCAGAAGCCGCCGACGTGCGGCTTGGCGTCGAGGGCGGGGTCGCGCGACACGGTGCCGTCGGTGGCGACCACGCTCGCGGGCTCGGGCCCCACCCCGGCGCCGTAGACCCAGACACCGGCCGCCTCGGCATCGGCCACCACGGCGAGAGACGCCGCGGCGACGTCGGGCAGCTCGGCCTCCGGGAACGTCATGGATCCCTCGTCGAAGGAGATCAGGTAGCGCGGCACGGGGGCCTCCTCGGTTCGGCGCCGCACGGGCGCGGCGGTCGAGGGGCAGACCGTCCTGGCCCGCGGGACTCATCGCCGGCCCGGCCCCACGCGGCGTACGTCGGGTGCGTGGGGTGGGGGGGTGCTGCCTCCCGGTGGGGATAGTCCGAGACGTTCGACAGGACGATCGGGACACAACGGCTGCCGAACGTCTCGGACTATCCCGCTCGACCGCTCAGACCCATCGCCGGCAGGTCAGCCACCCGGGCGACGGCGGCCGACGTCGAGGGCGACGGTGAGCAGGTCGTCGGTGGCGAGGTCGATGCCGGCGGCCCGGCGGGCGGCCACCTTGAGGGGGAGCAGGTAGGCGCCGTCCTTGGGGAACAGCGCGGTGGTGAAGTTGGCGCCGTTGATGCGCACCTCGACGGGGACCTGGCCCCAGTACTCGATGCCCTTGGCGGCGAGCTTGATGTCCTCGCTGACGTCCTCGGGGATCGCGACGTAGTAGTACGGCGCGGGACCGCGCCACTCGACGATCTCACCCTCGAACTCGAACTCCATCTCGCTCATCCGCGGAGTATGCCGCCCGTCCGTGCCGGAGCGCGACGACGGGGAGGTCCGCTGCCAGCTGGTGGCAGTGGTCCTCCCCGTCGTCGGTGGGGCTACTTCGCGGTGCCGGACCCGTCCTGCTGGGCCTGCTGGCGCTCCTGCTTCTTGGCCTCGGTCAGCTCGCCGAGGCGCGCGGCGTCCGCGCGGGCGTCGTCGGCCGCCTTCTTGGTGGCGCGGGCGTCGTCGAGCTCCTTCTTGGCCTCGCGCTGGGCGGCGTCCTTCTTGGCCTTCGCCTCGGCGTCGGCGGCCTGCTGGCGCTTCTCGGCCGCGGCAGCCTTGTCGTCGGCACGCTTCTCGGCCTCGGCCTTCTTCGCGGCCTCCAGCTTCGCGGCGTCGGCCTTGGCCTTCGCCTTGCCGCGGGCCTCGGCCTCGTCGGCCTCCTTCAGGCCCTGCTCGGCGCGCTCCTGGGCCTGCTTGCGCTTGCGCGCGGCCTGCTTGCGCCCGGCGGCGGCCTTCTTGGCGGCCTGCTCACGACGGGTGGCGGCCTCCTCCTCGAGCTGGACGGCGGCCTGCAGCTTCTCCGAGCGCTCGAGGCGCTCGGTGCCGCGCTCGGCGATGGCGCGGTTGCGCAGCAGGGTGCCGGCGATCCGGTCGGCCGAGCCGATGGTGCGGTCCAGGCCGACCCGCGCGAACGAGTCCTCGGCCAGGCGTCCGACCAGGCGGTTGTCGACGGCCACCAGAGGCAGGCGGGCGATCTCGTAGGGCAGGGCGATGACGGTGCTGATCATGGTGGTCCTCACGTGTCGTTCTCGGTGCGGGCGCGCAGCTGCGCGGCCTGCTGGTCGGCGGCGTCGGCCTCGCGCTGCAGGCGGGCCTGCTCGTCGCGGGCGCGGCGCTCGGTGGCGTCGGCGTCGGACTCGACGGCCTCCGCCTCGCGGAGGCGGGTCTCGGCCAGGTCGTTGGCGTGCTGCTCGGCCTGCTGGCGGCCGGCGGACTCGCGACGTACGCCGATCCGCTCGGCCTCCTCGCGCTCCTGGCGGGCCTGGCGGTCGGCAGCGGCCTTGTCGGTCTCGGCCTGGGCGCGGGCCTGGCCCTGCTCGCGGGCGGCCTCGGTGCTGGTCTCGCGCAGCTCCTCGCTGGCCTCCTGGCGCTTGGCGTCGGCGACGGCCTCGTCGGCGACCGCTTCCTTGCGCTGCCGGGCGCCGGCCTGCTGGAGCTGGCCCTCCTCGACCAGGTCGTCCTTGCCGCGCACGGCGCCGACGACCTCCTTCGCCTTGCCGGCGACGCTGTCGAGGAGACCGCTGCGGGCCTGTTCTGCCGGACCTGTGTCCTGGGAGTTGCTCATGGTCCTCCGTGCCCGACGACCGGGGGGCCCAGACCGGTTGCCGCTGTGACCTTGGTCGCTCGGGTGCCTGAGAGGCTGGTGCGGTGACCGACCTGCCTGCGCCCGACCGCCGGATCCGCTGGGCCACCCACACCGGGCCTGACTTCCTCGTGCTCCAGCTGCCGCCGGTGCCCGTGGTCGAGGGCGACCGCGCCCGCGACGCCATGAAGACGCTGCTCGAGCGGCGCGGCTTCCGCCCGGTGGTCGAGACCGACGACCTCGAGCTGGAGCCCGCCAACGGCTGTGCCCTGACCCGCACGGGGGAGGAGGAGGCCGAGCTGCTCCTGCGCATCGGGGCCGACGGCGCGAGCCGCATCCCCCTGACCGACCTCGACCGGGCCTGGCTGGCGCGGGTCGTCGAGCAGGGCCAGGCGGCCGTGCTGCTGGTGGAGGCGGCGGTGCGGCCCGACGGCACCACCTCGCGCGAGGACCTGCGGCGCGACGTCGACGCCGGGGTGGTGCTGGCCGCGCTGGTGCCGACCGCCCAGGCGTGACCATGCCCGAACCCGGGTCCTGGCCGACCAGCAGCCCTGAGGAACGACGGGCCGGGACCGCAGGTCAGCGCGAGATCTGCTGCAGCGCCCAGGAGTTGCCGTCGGGGTCGCTGAAGTAGGCGTAGCGGACGCCGCCGCCGAGGTCCTGCACCTCCGAGACGGGGACGCCGCGCCCCAGCAGCTCCTCGCGCACCGCGTCGAGGTCGTCGACCACGAGGTGCAGCCCCGAGACCGGGGGCCCGTCCGGGTCGCCCATGCCGGTGCCGACCACGACCGAGCAGCTCGAGCCCGGGGGCGTCAGCTGCACGATCCGCATGCCGTTGCCGGGCTCGACGTCGTGGTCGAGGCCGAAGCCGACCTGGTCGACGTAGAAGGCCTTGCTGCGGTCGACGTCGGTCGAGCGCAGCGGCACCAGCTCCAGGCGCATCCGGAGGCTCACGCGCGCAGCCCGGCGTCGATCTCGGACAGCGCCTGGTCGCGCCCCACGGCCGGGGCCCAGCCCCAGGCGTGCGCCCGGTCGGCGGAGAAGCGACCGGTCCAGGCCGGCCCGTCCTGCCACTGCATCTCGACGCCGAGCGCCCCCGCGACGGTGCCGTAGTAGTCGCGCTGCGTGGCGTGCTCGCCGGTCACGTTGAGCGCGGTGGTCGCGCCCGCGACGGGGCCGGTGGCGGGGTCCGTGCCGATCGGGATCCGGCCCGCGGCCAGGTCGGCCGCCACGGCCGCGAGGTCGTCGACGTGGACCCAGGGGAAGGTCTGGTCGGGGTGCGCCTGCCGGGCCTGCTCGTCGTCGCGGACGGCGGCGGGACGCAGGGTGTTCCACACCGAGGTCTCGCCGGCGCCGAGGATGGCCGGCGGCCGCAGCAGCACCGTGGTCAGCCCGTCGACCTCGGCCAGCGCGCGGTCGGTGGCCAGCTTGGTGACCGGGTAGTCGCCGCCGTCCTCCCCGACCAGGGGCGAGTCCTCGTCGACGTCGCCGGCCTCGGGGGAGCGGTCGTAGACGGCCGCGGTCGAGACGTGGACCAGCCGCGTGACCCCGGCGTCGCGGGCGGCGCGCGCGATCACGGGGGTGCCCTCGACGGCGATGCGCTGCTGGGTCTCGAGGTCCGAGCCCATGGGGTGGACCGTGGTGACGACGGCCTCGGCGCCCTGGACGACGGTCTCGGCGACCTCGGGGTCGAAGAAGTCGCCGACGTGCTCCTCGACGCCGGGCAGCGCGGGCGCCGTGCCGGCCCGGCGCACGACGGCGCGCACGCTGGCACCGCGCTCCACCAGGGCCGCGACGGTGCGCGCGCCGACGAGCCCGTTGGCGCCGGTGACGACGACGACGGGGGACGAACCAGGGGAGGAGGTGGTGCTCGACTCGGTCATGGCGCCAGCCAACCACGCGCCCCCGACAGCCCGCGGCCCGGAGCCGGCGGGACCCTCAGGCCGGCGCCGGGAGCACCGTCCCGGTCACCTCGCCGAGCGCGATCCGGCCGCCCAGGGCACCGGGCGCCGTCGCGCGCAGGGTGACGGTGTCGCCGTCGCGCAGCCAGGTCCGTCCGTCCGGCAGCGGCTCGGTGCCGCCCCAGGTCAGCTCGAGCAGCGACCCGCGCTGGTCGGGGCCGGGCCCGCTGACGGTGCCGCTCGCGAAGAGGTCGCCGGTGCGCAGCGAGGCGCCGTTGGAGGTCAGGTGGGCGAGCATCTGGGCGGGCGACCAGTACGTCGAGGCGTACGGCGGCCGGCTGACGACCTCGTCGTCGAGCACCACCTCGAGGTCGATGTCGTAGCCCGCCGGCTCGGCCACCGCCAGGTGCGGGAGCGGCGGCGGGTCCTGGCCGGGCAGCGGCACCCGCGCGGCCTCGAGCGCGGCCAGCGGGGTGACCCAGCCGCTGACCGAGGTCGCGAAGGACTTGCCGAGGAAGGGACCGAGCGGGCGGTACTCGAAGGCCTGCACGTCGCGTGCCGACCAGTCGTTGAGCAGCGTCACGCCGAAGACGTGGTCGGCCCACGCCGCGGTCGGCACCGGCTCGCCCTGGGCCGAGGGCACGCCGACCACGAAGCCGAGCTCGGCCTCCAGGTCGAGCCGCTCGGTGGGGCCGTACGACGGGCGCTGCCCGCGCGGGCGCCGCACGTCGGTGCCGGAGACGACCACCGTGCCGGCGCGGCCGTGGTAGCCGATCGGCAGCCGCCGCCACGCCGGGGTCAGCGCCTCGCCGTCGGGCCGGAAGATGCGTCCGACGTTGGTGGCGTGGTGCAGCGAGCAGTAGAAGTCGACGTAGTCGGCCACCTCGACCGGCAGCAGCGGCACCACCTCGTCGACGGGGGTGAGCAGCGGCTCGACCTCGGCCCGCCGCGTCGGCGAGGTGAGCGCCGCGACCACCTGCTCGCGCACCCGCGTCCACGTGGCCGGCCCCTGGGCCAGGAAGGCGTCGAGCGTGCCGGTGGCCAGGACCGCCTCGCCGGTCAGGGCGGCCAGGTCGAGCGCCAGGTCACCGACCCGCACCACCACGTGGGGGCCGCGCGAGGCGGTCCGGACGACGGCGTGCGGCAGGTGGTCCAGGTCGTGCCCCGACCCGGCCACGCCCTCGACCCAGCAGGTCACGTCGCCGGCTCGTCGAGCAGACCCCGTGACGCCAGGTGCGACAGCGCCGCCGGCAGGTCGGGCACCGAGACCGAGACGCACCAGCGTCGGGTGCGGGCGGCCACGGCGGGGTCCGAGCGCACCCAGCCGGCCGCTCCGGCCGGGTCGGCGAGCGCGGCGGCGACCGCCTCGACGCCGTCGCCGTCCAGCGCGGTCCGCACGGCGCGCAGCGCGGTCAGCGCGTCGTCGGGTCCGGCGCCGCGGAAGGTGATCGGCAGCTCCCGGTCGAGGGCCGCCTCCACGGCCACGGCCGTGCCCGTCGCGGACACCCCGTCCCCGAGCGGCAGCAGCAGGCCCAGCTCGCGAGCGGCCAGCTCGTCGAGCGCCGCGAGCCAGCCCGCCGACGGGGCGTCCGGCGGCACCGGCACGCCGACGTGCACGGCCAGCGGGTCGACGACCGAGGGCTCCGCGCCGTCGAGGACCTGGACCACGCGCCGGGCGTTGTGGGCGAGGTCGGCCTCGTCGCGCAGGGCGACCTCGACGCGCCGCACGGCCACCGCGGCGCCCGGCAGCGAGCGCAGCGCCGCCTCCAGCATCCCGGCGCCGCCGGCCAGGCGCAGGTGCAGCGGGAGGTCGCCCGTGCGCAGGTGGGGGAAGTCGCGGTCGGTGACGGTGAAGCCGCCCACGGCCTCGGCGTGGTCCCCGCGGCGCAGCGGTGCGTGGGCGGCCAGGGCGCGGGCCAGCAGCTCGCCGCGGGGCGGCAGCACAGCGGCGTCGTCGAGGAGCTGGTGCAGCCAGGGAGCGGGCATGTTGCGAGGCTAGAGGACGCGGGGCAGGGTGGCGGGCGTGGCTTACTACCGAAGCGTCGGCGACGTCCCGCGCACCCGGCACACGGCGTTCCGCGATCCCGAGGGTCGGCTGCGGCACGAGGAGCTGATGGGGGAGGAGGGCTTCTCCAGCGACTCCTCGCTGCTCTACCACCGCGGCGTGCCGTCCGCGATCGTCGACAGCCAGGTCTGGGAGCTGCCCGACCTGACCACCACGCCCAACCACCCGCTCAAGCCGCGCCACCTCAGGCTCCACGACCAGCCGGTCGGCGGCGACCCGGTCACCGGTCGCCGGCAGGTGCTGGGCAACGCCGACGTGCGGATCCAGTACGTCGTGAGCGACGCGCCGTCGCCGTGGTACCGCAACGCCGTCGGCGACGAGTGCGTCTACGTCGAGGACGGCAGCGGCACCCTCGAGACGGTCTTCGGCCGGCTGTCCTACCGCACCGGCGACTTCGTCGTCGTCCCGCGCGCGACCACCCACCGGTGGGTGCCCTCCGACGTCGACGGCGAGGTCAGCCGGCTCTACGCCATCGAGTCGACCAGCCACGTCGCACCGCCGAAGCGCTACCTGTCGCGCTACGGCCAGCTGCTGGAGCACGCGCCCTACTGCGAGCGCGACCTGCACGGCCCCACCGAGCCGCTGCTCCTCGAGGGCGAGGACGTCGAGGTGCTGGTCAAGCACCGGGGCAACGGACCGGGCGGCCTGGTCGGCACCCGGCTGACCTACGCCACGCACCCGCTCGACGTGGTCGGGTGGGACGGCTGCCTCTACCCCTACACGTTCAACGTCGAGGACTTCATGCCGATCACCGGCAAGGTCCACCAGCCGCCGCCGGTGCACCAGGTCTTCGAGGCCGGCGGCTACGTGATCTGCGCGTTCTGCCCGCGCAAGGTCGACTACCACCCGCAGTCGATCCCGGTGCCCTACTACCACTCCAACGTCGACTCCGACGAGGTGATGTTCTACGTCGGCGGCGACTACGAGGCGCGCAAGGGCTCGGGCATCGGCCTCGGCTCGATCTCGCTGCACCCCGGCGGCCACGCCCACGGGCCGCAGCCCAGCGCGATCGAGGCCTCCATCGGGGTCGACCACTTCGACGAGCTCGCGGTCATGGTCGACACCTTCCGGCCGCTCGAGCTCGGCGAGGCGGGCGCGGCGGTCGAGGACCCGGCGTACGCCTGGACCTGGGCGGGGAGGGGGCCGACCGCCTGAATCCGGGATGTCGTGTCTAGGCCAGCTGTCCGGCGGGTGCGGTGTAATTGAACACCGGACGACCTCGGTCCGAACAGGCGGGAGGGCACGCATGGCGGCGACGTCGACACCACTGCACCGCGCGGGTGGGGAACGGGCTGCGGGGTGGCGCGGCCGCCTCGTGGCCGACGCCGCCGCCGACGGTGTCGGCGCCCGCTGGGCGGCCGCGCTCGTGCTCGCCCCCGTCGTGGTCGCGGTCGCGGTGGCCGTGCTGTTCGTGGTCGCGCGGTCCACGTTCTACACCGTCCAGCAGGAGGACCACCCCGTCGAGTGGGCGCAGTTCGCGCCGTGCGCCTTCGCCCTGGTCGTCAGCGTGCTCGCCGCCGTGCGCTTCCGGCGGTCGGGCCGTCCGGGGCTGGCGGCGCTGATGGTGCTCGTCGCCGTGGGGATGCTGGTGCTGGCCGGCGAGGAGATCTCGTGGGGCCAGCGCGTGCTGGGGCTGGCCACGCCGGCCGAGCTCCGCAGCCTCAACCACCAGTCCGAGACCAACATCCACAACATCGACGTCGGCGTCGACCTCGAGGACGTCTTCAAGGTCTTCGAGCTGCTCCTCGGCCTGGTCGCCGCCTCGCTCTCGCTGGCGTTCCGCTCCCGGCCGGGCCGGGCCACCACCGGGTTCTGGTACGCCGTGGCGCCGCCCCTGGTCGCGCTGCCCGGGTTCGTCGCGATCGCGGCGTACCGCGCGGCGATGCTGGTGCTCGACATCGCCCCGGTCGTGGCGTTCCAGGAGACCGTCGAGCTGGCGCTCTACTTCTCCCTGGCCCTCACGGCGCTGGCCTTCTGGGTGCGTGCCGGAGGGTCGCGGGCCCCCCTGCCCCTGGTGGCCGCGGCGCTGGTCGTGGTCGCGGTGACCGTGGTGCTCGCCCTGATGTCGGCCCACAGCGGGGTGCTGCCGGGCAACCTCCCCGGGGCCCACGCGGGCCACGGGGGCTGACCCCGGCGTCCGACCCGCCCCGTAGCCTTCTCGGCGACACGACAGCTCGCCGAACAAGTGGGGTCCATGACCGAGAACACGCCTGCCCAGCCCGCGACGCAGCCCGCTGGCCAGTCCGCCACGAGCGCGCCCTGGTGGCGCCACGCCGTCATCTACCAGGTCTACCCGCGCTCGTGGGCCGACGGCGACGGCGACGGCATGGGCGACCTGCCCGGCATCACCTCGCGGCTCCCGCACCTGCGCGACCTCGGCGTCGACGCCGTCTGGCTCTCGCCCTTCTACACCTCGCCGCAGCACGACGCGGGGTACGACGTGGCCGACTACCGCGACGTCGACCCGCGCTTCGGCACGCTGGCCGACGCCGACGCCATGATCGCCCGCGCCCACGAGCTCGGCCTGCGGGTCATCGTCGACATCGTCCCCAACCACTCCTCGAGCGACCACGTCTGGTTCCAGGAGGCCCTCGCCGCGGCGCCCGGCAGCCCCGAGCGCGCGCGCTACGTCTTCCGCGACGGCAAGGGCCCCGACGGCGCCGAGGCGCCCAACAACTGGATCAGCAACTTCGGTGGTCCGGCGTGGACGCGGGTGACCGAGGCCGACGGGTCGCCCGGCCAGTGGTACCTCCACCTGTTCGACGTCACCCAGCCCGACTTCGACTGGGACAACCCCGAGGTCGGCGACGAGATGGAGCGCAACCTGCGCTTCTGGCTCGACCGGGGCGTCGACGGCTTCCGCATCGACGTCGCCCACGGCCTGGTCAAGGCGGAGGGCCTGCCCGACGACGCCGTGCTCAGCCACGAGATGCTCGGCCGCACCGCCGACCACCCGATGTGGGACCAGCCCGACGTCCACGAGATCTACCGCCGCTGGCGCCGCGTCACCGACTCCTACGCCGTCGAGGGCGAGGACGCCGACCGGATCCTGTGCGCCGAGGCGTGGGTGACGCCGGCCGAGGCGCTCGCGGCGTACGTCCGCCCCGACGAGCTGCACCAGGGCTTCAACTTCCCCTTCCTCGTCACCCCGTGGTCCGCCCCCCACCTGCGCGACTCCATCGGCGAGTCGCTGGCGGCGGTCGAGCCCCACGGCGCGGTGCAGACCTGGGTGCTGTCCAACCACGACGTCGTGCGCCACGCCTCGCGGCTGGGCTACCCCGTCGTGCCGGAGCCCGTGCGCATGGGCGGCATCGGTCCCGAGGACCCGCAGCCCGACGCCGAGCTCGGCCTGCGGCGCGCCCGCGCGGCCACCGCGATGATGCTCGCGCTGCCCGGCTCGGCCTACCTCTACCAGGGCGAGGAGCTGGGCCTGCCCGAGGCGACCGAGCTGCCCGACGACGTCCTGGAGGACCCGACCTGGGTGCGCTCGGGCCACACCGAGCGCGGCCGCGACGGCTGCCGGGTGCCGGTGCCGTGGGAGGGCGACGCCCCGTCCTGCGGCTTCGGTCCGACCGAGGCCTCCTGGCTCCCGCAGCCCGAGGTGTACGCCGACCTCGCCGTCGACCGGCAGACCGGCGTGCCGGGCTCCACGCTCGAGCTCTACCGCGAGCTGCTGCGGCTGCGCCGCGAGCACCACCTCGGCACCCGCACCCTCACCTGGGTCGACCTCGGTGACGACGTCGTCGCCTTCGACCTCCACGGCGACGGCGCGACGGTGCGGGTGGTGACCAACGTCGGCGGGTCCGACGTGCAGCTGCCGGCGGACGCCGAGGTGCTCGTGAGCAGCCTCGGGCTCGAGGGTGCGACGCTCCCGGCCGACTCCACCGCGTGGCTCCACCTGGGCTGACCGGACCGGGCACCGGGGGGCCACGCACCCCGCTCCCACCTGCGAGGACCCCGCGGCGGCACGCCGCGGGGTTCTTGTGTCCCGCGACCCGGCAGGTCTACCTTCGTTGCCCGATGTGATCTGCATCACGTCATCCCGGGACGAGGAGCCGCCTCATGAGCAGACGCAGCGCACCTGGACCGCGACTCGGCCGCCGCCGCCGCCGGTTCGTCGCCGTGGCGGTGGCCGGGATGGTGGCCAGCGGGGCGCTGACCGCGTGCGGCGGGTCGGACGGCGGCGTGCCGACCATCAACCTCTACGGCAGCGCCTCCGACGCCGGCTTCGACAAGATCCTGGCCAGCTGCAACGAGGCGGCCCAGGGGCGTTACCGCATCGTCGGCAACCTCATCCCCAGCGACGCCGACAGCCAGCGCGAGCAGTTCGTGCGCCGCCTCGCCGCGCAGGACGACGGCATGGACGTCCTCGGCATGGACGTCACCTGGACCGCGGAGTTCGCCGAGGCCGGCTGGATCCGCGAGCTCACCGGCGAGAAGGCCGAGGCCGCGACCGACGACGTCCTGCAGCCGCCGATCGACACCGCGACCTGGAAGGACAAGCTCTACGGCATCCCGCGCACCACCAACGTGCAGCTGCTGTGGTTCCGCAAGTCGCTGGTGCCCGACCCGCCGAAGACCTGGCAGGACGTCATCTCCCAGGCCGAGAAGCTCAAGACCGAGGACAAGCCCTACGTCGTCGGCATCACCGCCGCGCAGTACGAGGGCTACGTCGTCGGGTTCAACACCATCCTGTCCTCGCTCGGCGGCACCCTGGTCAACGAGGACAGCACCGAGGTCACCGTCGACGACAAGACCGTCGAGGCCCTGAAGATCATCAAGCAGCTCGCGACCAGCGGGGTGGCCTCGAAGTCGCTGTCCAACAGCCAGGAGCCCGAGCTGTTCGCCCAGATGCAGAACGGCGAGGCGGCGTTCATCATGAACTGGCCCTACGTGCTGTCGGCGATGAAGGCCGCCAACCCCGAGGTGGCCCAGGACCTCGGCGTCGAGGAGCTGCCGGAGTTCGCCTCCGGGGAGGAGCCCAAGGCCACCCTCGGCGGCATGAACTACGCGATCAGCAAGTACTCCAAGCATCCCGACCTCGCCTACGACGCCGCCATGTGCCTGCGCAACCCCGACAACCTGCTGCAGGGCGCGCTCGACGCCGGCAACGTGCCGGTCATCAAGAGCGTCTTCGAGGAGCCGGAGTTCAAGAAGGCCTACCCGATGGCCCCCGAGATCCTCGCCGAGCTGGAGACGGCGGTGCCGCGCCCGGTGACGCCGCTCTACCAGAACATCTCGACCATCGTGTCGAGCACGCTCTCGCCCCCGAGCTCCATCGACCCGGAGAAGACGGCCGAGGAGCTCAAGAGCAAGATCCAGGACGCCATCGACGGCAAGGGGATCCTCCCGTGAGCACGACGACCAGCCGACCCCAGGAGACCGACGACGAGGGCGTGGCGATCGCCAGGAAGCGCGCCAGCGAGGGCAAGCGGGCCGAGCGCCGCCTCGGCATGATGCTCTGCGCACCCGCGGTGCTCGTGATGATCGCCGTCACGGCGTACCCGATCCTCTACGCGATCTACCTGTCGTTCTTCAAGGCCGACCTGCGGCTGCCGGGTCAGAACGAGTTCATCGGCCTCGACAACTACGTCACCGTCCTGACCAGCGGCATCTGGTGGAACGCCTTCGGCGTCACGATGTTCATCACGGTGATCAGCACCTTCTTCGAGCTGGTCCTCGGCATGGTCCTGGCGGTGGTGATGCACCGGACGCTGGTGGGTCGCGGCCTGGTCCGCACCTCGGCGCTGGTGCCGTACGCCATCGTCACCGTGGTGGCCGCCTTCTCCTGGCGCTTCGCCTGGACCCAGGGGCTGGGCTGGCTGGCCGGCGACTCCGCGCCGCTGACCGACAAGTGGACCGCGATCTGGATCATCATCCTGGCCGAGGTCTGGAAGACGGTGCCGTTCATGGCGCTGCTGCTCATGGCCGGCCTCGCGCTGGTGCCCGAGGACCTCCTCAAGGCGGCCTCGATGGACGGCGCCACCGCCTGGCAGCGCTTCTGGAAGATCACGGTCCCGCTGATCAAGCCCTCGATCCTGGTGGCGCTGCTGTTCCGCACCCTCGACGCGTTCCGCATCTTCGACAACATCTACGTGCTGACGGGCGGGTCCAACGGGACGGCCTCGGTGTCCGGCGTCGCCTACAACAACCTGATCCGCGGGCTCAACCTCGGCATCGGGTCGGCGATGTCGGTGCTGATCTTCCTCACGATCGCGATCATCGCCTTCGTGTTCGTCAAGCTCTTCGGAGCGGCCGCCCCGGGGCAAGGAGAGAGCCGATGAGCACCGCCACGATCAGCCCCGCGAAGAAGGCGGGCTGGGCCGTCGCCGACGTGCTGGTCCTGCTCTACGCCTTCATCCCCGTCGTCTGGATCATCTCGCTCTCCCTCAAGGGCGACGACACCCTCAACGACGGCAACCTGCTGCCGCGCAACCCGGTCGGCACGGCGTACTCCCAGATCTTCAGCAACCAGGACTTCATCCGCGCGCTGGTCAACTCGATCGGCATCTGCCTGATCGCGACCTTCATCGCGCTGGTGCTCGGCACCATGGCGGCGTACGCCATCGCCCGGCTGGACTTCCCCGGCAAGCGGACCATCGTGGCGATGTCGCTGCTGGTCTCGATGTTCCCGCAGATCGCGCTGGTGACGCCGCTGTTCAAGATCTGGACGACGCTGGGCCTGTTCGACACCTGGCCGGGGCTGATTCTGCCCTACATCACCTTCGCGCTGCCGCTGGGCATCTACACCCTCTCGGCGTTCTTCCGCGAGATCCCGTGGGAGCTGGAGAAGGCCGCCAAGATGGACGGCGCCACGCCGTACCAGGCCTTCCGCAAGGTGATCGCGCCGCTGGCCATGCCGGGCGTGTTCACCACCGCGATCCTGGTCTTCATCGCCTGCTGGAACGACTTCCTGTTCGCCATCTCGCTGACCTCGACCAACAACGCCCGCACCGTGCCGGCGGCGATGAGCTACTTCACCGGCGCCACCACCTTCGAGAAGCCGACGGCCGCCATCGCCGCGGCGGCGGTCATCATCACGATCCCGATCGTGATCTTCGTGCTGTTCTTCCAGCGGCGCATCGTCGCCGGTCTCACGTCCGGAGCGGTCAAGGGCTGAGGCCCGCGACCACCAACAAAGGAGCATCTCGTGGCTGACATCGTCCTGGACCACGTGGTCAAGAGGTACCCCGACGGCGCGCTGGCCGTCGACGACTTCAACCTGCACATCGCCGACGGCGAGTTCATCATCCTGGTCGGCCCCTCGGGCTGCGGGAAGTCCACGACGCTCAACATGGTCGCCGGGCTCGAGGACATCACCCAGGGCGAGCTGCGCATCGACGGCAAGGTCGTCAACGACAAGGCGCCCAAGGACCGCGACATCGCGATGGTCTTCCAGTCCTACGCGCTCTACCCGCACATGACGGTGGGGGAGAACATGGCGTTCCCGCTCACGCTGGCGGGCGTGGACAAGGCGACGATCAAGACCAAGGTCGACGAGGCCGCGACCATGCTGGAGCTGACCCAGCACCTCGACCGCAAGCCGGCCAACCTCTCGGGCGGCCAGCGCCAGCGCGTCGCCATGGGCCGCGCGATCGTGCGCAACCCCAAGGCCTTCCTCATGGACGAGCCGCTGTCCAACCTCGACGCCAAGCTGCGCGTGCAGATGCGCACCCAGGTCTCGCGGATCCAGAAGTCGCTGGGCACCACCACCCTCTACGTCACCCACGACCAGACCGAGGCGATGACGCTCGGCGACCGCGTCGTGGTGATGCGCGGCGGCATCGTGCAGCAGGTCGGCTCGCCCAGCGAGCTCTACGAGAGCCCCCGCAACCTGTTCGTCGCCGGCTTCATCGGCAGCCCCGCGATGAACTTCCTGCCCGCCACCATCGAGGGCGACACCCTGCAGACCGGCCTCGGCCCGCTGCAGATGCCCGACCGGATCCGGCAGGCGGTCAGCCGGGCCAAGGGCAAGCAGGTGATCGTCGGCATCCGTCCCGAGCACTTCGAGGACGCCGCGCTGGTCGGCGACAAGCCCGGCTCGACGTTCGACGTCGGCGTCGACCTGGTCGAGTCGATGGGCTCCGACGTGTTCGCCTACTTCACCATCCGCGGCGACGCCGCCGCCTCGCGCGACCTCGACGACCTCGCCGCCGACACCGGCCAGGACATGCACGGCGAGGGCACGCAGGTCAACGCGCGCCTCGACGCCGCCGCCCGGGTGCGCTCCGGCGAGCAGGCCCACCTGTGGGTCGACACCTCGAAGATGCACGTCTTCGACGCCGACACCGGCGACAACCTCACCGACACCAGCCACGCCGAGGCAGGCACCCCCGCCTGAGACCGGGCCCGGGAGGAGGGGTCGTCCGGGTCAGGCCCGGACGGCCCCGCCGGGCGTCGTGCGTCGGCGCGCCCGCTGCTGCTGCTCGCGGATCATGTCCATCACGTCGTTGTTCCAGGCGTGCTCGCGGATCAACCGGTAGCGCTCGCCCGCGACCCGGATGTAGGCGTCGGCACCCGTCTCGAGGGGGCCGCGGACGCCCGCGGAGTCGATCATCTCCAGCACGGGGGAATACTCCTCGTCGAACCAGCGCCGGGCCATCTCCTCCTTGTCGAAGTAGGCGCCCTCGGCGTGCATCAGCCGCGCGGCCCAGGCCTCGACCATCTCGGCGAGCCGGTGGTAGTCGTGGGGGTCCGAGCAGGTGATCTCGGCGCGGCGACGACCCGTGAGCGGCACCCGCTTGAGGAACCGCAAGCCCCAGTTCTTGCCGTCGAGGTCGCGGCGCCCGCCGATGCCCTCGGTGTCCACCACGGTGTCGATCTCGGTGACCAGCGCCTCGATCTCGGTGGCGCCGAGCGACCGGGCGACCGAGACGCGGTGGTGGCCGTCGCGCACGAAGTAGAGGTTGCCGAGCTTGTAGACGTCGATCGGCGGGAACGAGTGGCCCTCGCGGGTCTTGCGCGAGATCTGCTCCCAGCGCTGGCGGCTGCGGTCGGAGGTCGGGCGGAAGCGGCGGTCGAAGTCGCGGACCTTGTCGACCGAGCCGACGATCTGCTCCAGTGGGATCAGCTGGACGCCGAGGGAGCGCTCGCCGCGACGGCCGAGGGCCGCGACCACCTCGGAGAACGACAGGCTCTCCTTGGCGGCGTCCGCGTCGGCGCGCAGCCAGCCCGCGAGCTTCGACAGCGACTGGTGCCGACGGGCACGCAGGAAGTCGTTCTCGGCATCGAGGCGGGGGGAGCCGGTGTCTCTCACCATGGCTCCATTGTCCTCCGCCTCAGGCCGGCTTCGAGACGATCGCAGCGGTTCGGGGGGTGATGTCCAGCACGCGCCAGGGGATCACGTTGCGGATCACCGTGTCGCCGATCACGCGGTCGGGCTTGGCCATCCCGAAGGGGTGGATGTGGCCGTGCAGGTGCCAGGTCGGCTCGAGCTTGGCGATGAGGGGGTGCAGCGCCTCGATCCCGACGTGGGGGCGGTCCTCCTCGTCGCCGACCCCGAACGGCGGGGCGTGGGTGAGCAGCACGTCGACCGGACCGCCGCGCCGCGCCTTGCGGGCCAGCCGCGCCGCGCGGGTGGCGAACTGGCGCTGGGTGTACTGGTGGGGGCCGGGCCGGTAGCGCACGCACCCGCCGAGTCCGGCGATCCGCAGCCCGGCCACCTCCACGACCTGCTGGTCGCCGTGGATGACGCCGAGCGGACGCGGACCGTCGGAGAACATCCCGCCCTCGGTCCACAGGCCGCTGCGGCTCTCGCGGGCCGAGCGGACCTCGGGGTCGTGGTTGCCCGGCACGAAGACCATCGGGCAGTTGACGGTGGAGACCACCCACTCGAGGTAGTCCCAGGGCAGGTCGCCGGCGGACAGCACGAGGTCGGGCGCGATCTCCCGCAGGGTGCGTTCCTGCAGGTTGGACGCGATCTCGTCGGCGATCACCAGGGTGTGGACCATCCCCTCGACTTTACCGGCGTGGCGTGGATCACGCACCTCGTCGCGCTTTGGGACGCTGGCGCGATGACCCCCACGAGCACCGGCGTCGACGTACGGCTGGAGGGCGCGGCGCTGTGGCTGACGCTGCAGCGGCCCGAGCAGTACAACGCGCTCACCGGCGAGATGGTGGCGGCGCTGACCGCCGAGCTGCGGGGCGCCCAGGCCCGCGAGGAGGTGCGGGTCGTGGTGCTCACCGGCGCCGGCCGGGCCTTCTGCGCCGGGGCCGACCTGGGCGGGCAGGACGCCCATGACAACTACGACGGCGGCTCCGTCGACGGCGCCAACGCCCTGGTCCGGGCGGTGCTCGAGCTCGACACCCCGGTGGTGTGCGGGCTCAACGGCGTCGCGGCCGGTGTCGGCGTCCCCCTCGCGCTGGCCTGCGACCTGGTCGTCGCCACCGCGTCGGCCTCGCTCACCCTGGCCTTCACCGGCATCGGCCTGATGCCCGACGGCGGGGCCTCCGCCCTGGTCGTCGCCGCCGTCGGCCGGGCGCGGGCGATGCGGCTCGCGCTGCTCTCGGAGCGCGTGGGTGCGGAGGAGGCTCACGCCGCCGGGCTGGTCTCCCACGTCGCAGCCGACGCCGACCACGCGGGCGTGCTCGCCGAACTCGTGGCCCGCCTCGCCGCCGGTCCGCCGCTGGCGCAGGCCGCCACCAAGCGCGCCGTCAACGCCGCCGCCCTCGACGGCCTCGAGGCCGCCTTCGCCCGGGAGCGTGCGGGCCAGGCGGTGCTGCTGCGCACGGCCGACGCCGCCGAGGGCATGCGGGCCTTCGCCGAGCGCCGGCCCCCGGTGTTCCGCGGGGAGTAGCCCGCCGAGGCTCGTCCGGGGCCCTTCGACGCTCGTTCCCTGAGGAGGTCGCTCCAGCGACCGTCTCGAAGGGTCGTGGCGGGATCGGGCCCTTCGAGACAGGACTTCGTCCTTCCTCAGGGACCGGTGGTCGGGGTCGGATCGGGCCCTTCGAGACAGGACTTCGTCCTTCCTCAGGGACCGGTGGTCGGGGTCGGATCGGGCCCTTCGAGACAGGACTTCGTCCTTCCTCAGGGACCGACACGTGGTCGTTCCCCGAGGAGGTCGCCCTGGCGACCGTCTCGAGGGGTCAGGCGAGCTGGACGCCGGCCTCGCGCATCTCGGCGAGCGCGGCCTCGGTGGAGGCGGGGGCGACGCCGGCGCACAGGTCGCCGAGCAGGCGCGTGGAGAAGCCCGCGCGGACGGCGTCGAGGGCGGTGGCGCGGACGCAGTGGTCGGTGGCGATGCCGCACACGTCGACGTGGTCCACGCCGCGCTCGCGGAGCCAGTCGGCCAGGGCGGAGCCGTCGGAGGCGGTGCCCTCGAACCCGGAGTACGCCGCCTGGTGCTCGCCCTTGAGGAAGATCGCGTCGAAGGGCCGGTTGACCAGGTCGGGGTGGAACTCCTCGCCCGTCGTGCCGACCTCGCAGTGCCGGGGCCAGGTGTCGACGTAGTCGGGGTCGCTCGACCAGTGGGCGCCCGGGTCGACGTGGTGGTCGCGGGTGGCCACGACCGCGTCGTACGACGTCGCCCCGCCGAGCAGCTCGGAGATCTTGGCCGCGACGGCGGCGCCACCGGTGACCGGCAGCGAGCCCCCCTCGCAGAAGTCGTTCTGGACGTCGACGACGATCAGCGCCTGGCTCATGGGGCCCGAGGCTATCGCTCGTGGACGGTCTCGATCACGGGGTCGCCCTTGGAGAGCTGGCGGGCGACCAGCGGCAGCTCGCCGCGCGAGCGCAGGTGGCGCTGCCGGGCGGCCTTGAGCGGCTCGCGCCCGACGACCTCGCCGTCCTTGACCAGCGGGGTGAGCAGCACCCGGTCGTCGCCGTCGTTGACGGCGGGCTGGCCGATGCCGACCACCTCGGCCTCGGCGACGCCCCGCGGGGAGAGCCGTCGCAGGGCGTACTTGCGGCCGCCGATGGAGATCTTGTCGGTGCTCTTCTTCGCGACGCCGACGAGCCGGCCGTGGTCGTCCTCGCGGGCGACCAGCTTGTAGACGAAGCCGCAGGTGGGGTGGCCGCTGCCGACCACGAGCTCGGTGCCGACGCCGTAGCCGTCGACCGGCGCCGACGAGAGCCCGGCGATGGCGAACTCGTCGAGGTCGGAGGTGACGATGATGCGGGTGTCGTGGGCGCCGAGGTCGTCGAGCTGGGCGCGGACCCGGTGGGCCAGCACGCCGAGGTCGCCCGAGTCGATGCGCACCGCCCCGAGCTCGGCGCCGGCGACCTCGACCCCGAGCCGGACCGCCTCCTCGATGTCGTAGGTGTCGACGAGCAGCGTCGTGGAGCGCCCCAGCGAGTCGACCTGCGCGCGGAACGCGTCGGCCTCGCTGTCGTGCAGCAGCGTGAAGGAGTGGGCGCTGGTGCCGGTGGTGGGCACGTCGTAGCGCAGCCGCGCCATCAGGTTGGAGCTCGCCGTGAACCCCGCGACGTACGCCGCCCGCGCGCTCGCCACCGCCGCCCACTCGTGGGTGCGCCGCGAGCCCATCTCGATGCAGGGCCGGTCGCCGGCCGCCCAGGTCATCCGCGAGGCGGCCGAGGCGATGGCCGAGTCGTGGTTGTAGATCGAGAGCAGCACCGTCTCGAGCACGACCGCCTCGGCGAAGGTCGACTCGACGACCATGAGGGGGGAGTAGGGGAAGTAGACCTCGCCCTCGGCGTACCCCCAGATGTTGCCGTGGAAGCGGTAGTCGGCCAGCCACGCCAGGGTGCGGTCGTCGACGATGCGCTCCTCGGAGAGCATCTGCAGCTCGGCCTCGCCGAAGCGGAAGTCCTCGATGGCGTCCAGCGCCCGCCCGACGCCCGCGACCACGCCGTAGCGGCGTCCGGCCGGCAGCCGCCGGGGGAAGAGCTCGAAGAACGAGCGGCGGTCGGCCGCCCCGGAGGCAAGCGCGGCCTGCAGCATCGTGAGCTCGTAGTGGTCGGTGAGCAGCGCGGTGGTCACCGGGTCACCCTAGGGCGGGGCCGACGGGCCCGTGCACAATGAGGTCGTGCCCACCTCTCCCGTCGAGCTCGACGAACCCGTCGTCGACGAGGTCACCGGGCTGCAGACGCCGTGGGTGACGATCGTGTGGAACGACCCGGTCAACCTGATGTCTTACGTCACCTTCGTGTTCCAGCGGCACTTCGGCTACTCGAGGAAGAAGGCCGAGAAGCTGATGATGGAAGTGCACGAGGACGGCCGCTCCGTGGTGTCCACCGGCACCCGCGAGGAGATGGAGCGCGACGTGCAGGCGATGCACGAGTTCGGCCTGTGGGCCACGATGCAGCGCTCGGACGCCCCGTGAGCGGCTTCAAGCGGGTGCGCCGCAGCGGCCTCGCCGTGGCCACCTTCACCGCCTTCGAGGCCGACCTGCTGCGCTCGCTGGCCGGTCAGCTGATCGAGCTGCTGCGCAACGAGGAGGCGACCCAGCCCACCGGCGACCCCCTCGAGCAGCTGCTCGACTTCTCCGGGCCCACCACCGAGCCCGAGGACCCCGTGCTGGCGCGGCTGTTCCCCACGGCGTACCTCGAGGACGAGGAGGCGGCCTCGGACTTCCGGCGCTTCACCGAGGCCACGCTGCGCGACGGCAAGGCCTCGGCCGCCGCGGCCGTCATCGACGCCCTCGAGGAGGCCGGCCTCGGCACCGAGCCCGAGGACGGCGTGTTCATCGACGTCGAGCTCGACGACGCGGCCGCCATGACGTGGATGCGCTCGTTCACCGACATGCGCCTCGCGATCGCCACCCGGCTCGGCATCGAGGACGGTGACGAGGAGCACTGGCACGACCTGCCCGAGGAGGACCCGCGGTCCCAGGTGCACGCGATCTACGAGTGGCTGGGGTTCCTCCAGGAGACCCTGGTCCGGTCCGCAGCCTGATCTCGCCTACCCTTTCCCCGTGCTGACCCTCACCACGGCCGTGCGCGACCAGCTGGTCGCGCACGCGAAGCGTGACCACCCCGACGAGGCCTGCGGCATCGTCGCCGGCCCCGAGGGCAGCGACCGCGCCGAGCGCGTGGTCGAGATGGTCAACGCGGCGAGCTCCCCGACGTTCTACGAGTTCGACTCCCAGGAGCTGCTCGCGCTCTACAAGGACCTGTGGGACCGCGACGAGGAGCCGGTCGTGGTCTACCACTCGCACACCGCCACCGAGGCCTACCCCAGCCGCACCGACATCGGGCTCGCGAGCGAGCCCGGTGCGCACTACGTGCTCGTCAGCACACGCGAGCACGGGAATAGCGACGGGCCTGTGGAGTTCAGGTCATACCGCATCATCGACGGCGAGGTGGCCGAGGAAGAGGTCACCTTCGTGAAGGAGTACTCATGACCATCGAGGTCCGCATCCCGACCATCCTGCGCACCTACACCGGCGGTGAGAAGGCCGTCCAGGGCGCCGGCGCCACGCTGGCCGACCTGATCGCCGACCTGGAGAGCAACCACCCCGGTCTCAAGGACCGCCTCGTGGAGCAGAAGGACGGCCAGGACGACCTGCGCCGCTTCGTCAACCTCTACGTCAACGACGAGGACGTCCGCTTCACCGGTGGGCTCGGCACCGAGCTCTCCGACGGCGACCAGGTCGTCGTGCTCCCCGCCGTCGCCGGCGGATGACCCGCTTCGACAACCTCCTCGACTCGGTCGGCGGCACCCCGCTGATCGGGTTGCCGCGGCTCTCGCCGTCGCCCGACGTACGCCTGTGGGCGAAGCTGGAGGACCGCAACCCGACCGGGTCCATCAAGGACCGGCCGGCGCTGCGGATGATCGAGCAGGCCGAGCAGGACGGCCTGCTGCGGCCCGGCTGCACCATCCTCGAGCCGACCTCGGGCAACACCGGCATCTCCCTGGCCATGGCGGCCAAGCTCAAGGGCTACCGCCTGGTGTGCGTGATGCCGGAGAACACCAGCGAGGAGCGGCGGCTGCTGCTGCGGATGTGGGGCGCCGAGATCGTGTCCTCGCCCGCCGCGGGCGGCTCCAACGAGGCCGTGCGGGTGGCCAAGCGGGTCGCGGAGGAGCACCCCGACTGGGTGATGCTCTACCAGTACGGCAACCACGCCAACGCGCTCTCCCACGAGGAGGGCACCGGCCCCGAGATCCTGGCCGACCTGCCCGAGGTCACCCACTTCATCGGCGGTCTCGGCACCACCGGCACCCTGATGGGCGTCAGCCGCTACTTCCGGGCCCACAAGCCCGACGTGCGGATCGTCGCGGCCGAGCCGCGCTACGGCGAGCTGGTCTACGGCCTGCGCAACCTCGACGAGGGCTTCGTCCCGGAGCTCTACGACGCCTCGCTCATCGACACCCGCTTCTCGGTCGGGCCCCGCGACGCGGTGCGCCGGGTGCGCGAGCTGCTCGAGGCCGAGGGCATCTTCGCCGGCATCTCGACCGGCGCCATCCTGCACGCCGCGCTCGGCCAGGCGGCCAAGGCCGTCAAGGCGGGGGAGCGGGCCGACATCGCCTTCATCGTGTGCGACGGCGGCTGGAAGTACCTCTCGACCGGCGCCTACGAGGGCACGATCGACGAGGCCGAGGACCGGCTCGAAGGGCAGCTCTGGGCGTGAGCGCGTTCGCCGCCGTGATGACGGTCGCCGGCGCGGGCTGCGCGGTGGCCACGGTCTGGATCGTGGTGCTGCTGGTGCGCGACCGCACCCCCGACCGGTGGCTGCTCAACCTGCTGGCGGCCGTCGAGGTGCTGCTGCTCCTGCTCCTGGTGCTCGGCGTGGTCCGGGCGCTGGGCGACGGTGCGCCCGACGCGCTGCCCGTCGTGGAGTACGTCGGCTACCTGGTCGGCACCGTCCTGCTGCTGCCCGCCGGGGTGGTGTGGTCGGTCGGCGAGCGGACCCGCGGCGGCACCGCCGTCCTGCTGGTCGCGGTGCTGCTGGTGCCGTTCATGTTCCTGCGGCTCAGCGACATCTGGACGCTGGCGGGGATGAGGGCCGGTGGCTGAGCCGACCCGCCGCTCCGGCGCGCTGACCCGCGGCTTCGGCCGGGTGCTGGTGTTCGTCTACGGCGTGTTCGCCTTCGCCGCCACCGGCCGGTCGGTGCTGCAGCTGTCGACGGAGTTCTCCCAGGCCCCGGTGCCCTACCTGCTCAGCGCGCTGGCGGCGCTCGTCTACTGCGTGGCGACCTTCGCGCTCGCCACCGGCCGGCGCCGCCTGGGCCTGGCGACCGTCGGCATCGAGCTCGTCGGCGTGCTCGCCGTGGGGCTGACCAGCCTCGTGCTGCCCCAGGACTACCCGGACCAGACGGTGTGGTCGGACTTCGGTGCGGGCTACGGCTTCGTGCCGCTCGTGCTGCCGGTCGCCGGCCTGTGGTGGCTGACACGTCGTGACCTGGCTCGCCAAACGCCCCGCTGAGCCACGTGGCCGGTTAGCCTCGCCCCTGTGAGTGACGCGCCGATCGGGATCTTCGACTCGGGCTTCGGGGGGCTCACGGTCGCCCGTGCCGTGATGGACCAGCTGCCCCACGAGCTGGTCGTCTACCTCGGCGACACCGCGCGCCAGCCCTACGGCCCCAAGCCGATCGGCGAGGTCCGCGAGTACGCCCTCGAGTGCCTCGACCACCTCGTCGAGCAGGGCGTCAAGACCCTCGTCATCGCCTGCAACTCCGCCAGCGCCGCGGTGCTGCGCGACGCCCGCGAGCGCTACGACGTCCCCGTGGTCGAGGTGATCCTGCCCGCCGCGCGGCGCGCCGTGGCCGCCTCCCGCAGCGGTCGCGTCGGCGTCATCTGCACCCGCGCCACCGCCGAGTCGATGGCCTACGACGACGCCTTCGCCGCGGTGCCGCAGGTGACCCTGTCCACGCGGGTCTGCCCGCGCTTCGTCGAGCTGGTCGAGCAGGGCGTCACCAGCGGACCCGAGCTGCTGGCCGCGGCCCACGACTACCTCGACCCGCTGCTGGCCGACGACGTCGACACCCTCATCCTCGGCTGCACCCACTACCCGCTGCTGACCGGCGTCATCTCGCTGGTCATGGGCGACGGCGTCACGCTGGTGAGCAGCGCCGAGGAGTGCGCCAAGGACGTCTACCGCACGCTGGTCCAGCACGGCCTCGAGCGTCGGGTCCAGGACCAGTCGGGCGACCGGCCCGTCCACCGCTTCCTCACCACCGGGCAGCCCGAGGAGTTCGCCACCATCGGCCGTCGCTTCCTCGGCCCCGAGCTCCAGCAGGCGACGCAGTACGCCGGCGGCGCCTGGGTGATGGCCGGATGAGGCTCACCGTCGTCGGCTGCTCGGGCTCCTACCCCGGCCCCGAGTCCTCGGCCAGCTGCTACCTCGTCGAGGCCGAGCACGGCGGCCGCACCTGGCGGATCCTGCTCGACCTCGGCAACGGCGCCCTGGGCCAGCTGCAGCGCTACGTCGACGCCGCGACCATCGACGGGGTCTTCCTCTCCCACCTGCACGCCGACCACTGCCTCGACCTGTGCGGCTACTACGTGATGCGCAAGTACCACCCCGACGGCGCGATGCCGCGGATCCCGGTGTGGGGTCCGACCGACACCGCGGGGCGGATGGCGCGCGCCTACGACCTCGAGGAGGAGCCGGGCATGACCGAGGAGTTCGACTTCGTGCCCTACGGCACCACCGCGATCCAGGTCGGTCCCTTCACCGTGACCGCCCGCCGGGTGGTGCACCCGGTGACGGCGTACGGCCTGCGGATCGAGGCCGACGGCCGGGTGCTGGCCTACTCGGGAGACACCGGCGTGTGCCACGGGCTCGACGACACCGCCCGCGAGGCCGACGTGTTCCTCTGCGAGGCGTCCTTCATGGAGGGCGCCCCCAACCCGCCGGACCTCCACCTCACGGGCGCCGAGGCCGGCCGCACGGCCGCCGGCGCCGGCTCCCGCAAGCTGGTGCTGACGCACGTCCCGCCGTGGCACGACCGGGAGCAGGTCCTCCGCGAGGCCCAGGGGGAGTACGCCGGCCCGGCCGAGCTCGCCGTGCCGGGCGCGACGTACGACGTCTGAGCCTCAGCGCCGACGCAGGTGCTCCGCCCCGATGCGGCGCAGCCGGTCGTGCGTCCCGTCGTACGCCGTGGCGGCGCCGAGCAGCGCCTTGGGCAGCTTGCTGACCATCGTGTAGCTGGTGTCCACGACGTTGCCCACCGGCGCCAGGCCGGCCTGGCTGACCAGCTGGAGGGCGTCGAGGTCGTCGAGCCCGAGCAGGGAGCCGGTCCACCCGACGAGGTCGAGCTGGCTCATCCGGTAGGCGTCCTCCAGCGGCCGCGTCGAGCCCGTGGTCATGAGGAAGTCGTCGCTCTCCAGGCGGGGCGACGACGGGGCGCCGCCCTTGACCAGGTCGACCACGACCACGGTGTCCATGGCTGCCTCGACGGCGGTCCCGCAGACCTCGCCCTCGCCCTGGCGGGCGTGGCCGTCGCCGATCGAGAGCATCCCGCCGGGCACGTTGACCGGGAAGTACGCCGTGACGCCGGCCCGCAGCTCGGGGGTGTCCATGTTGCCGCCGTGCGCGGCGGGCGTGATGCTCATCAGGACCTCGCCGGCCGCCGGGGCGACCCCCACGGTCCCGTGCATCGGGTCCAGCGGCAGCTCGACCGAGAAGTCGGAGCGGCGGGCGGTGAAGCGGCAGGTGCCGGCGGCGACGTCGAGCTCGTAGACCCACACCCGCTCCTCGAGGGCGGGGTGCAGCATGGCGGTCTCGTGGGTGGTGGTGAGCGCCCCGAAGTGCGGGAAGGTCGTCGAGACCGCCCAGTCCCGGCGCGGCACGATCTCCACGAAGTGCACGGCCAGGGTGTCGCCCACCTCGGCGCCCTCGACGGCGATCGGGCCGCTGACGGGGTTGAGGTAGGGGAACGTGCAGACCTGGCTGGGCAGGTCGTCGTGGCCGCGCACCAGGCCCCCGAAGCAGTCCTCGGTGGTGACCTCGACGATCGTGCCGGGCGCGACGGTGAGCAGCGGCTCGCGGCCCCCGAAGGCGAAGGAGTACTGCTCCGGGGTCGGGGCCAGGCGACGGACCTCGGTCATCGGGTCGCCCCCTGGTCCGCACCGGCCGTGTCGTCGAGCACGAGCTCGGGGCGACGGCCGGTCGCGAGCAGGAAGACCAGGAGCGCGACGCCGATGGCCAGCCACACGAAGCCGAGGGTCTGGGCGGCGACGTCAGCGTTGACGACGACGAAGGCCAGGATCACGAAGCCGAGCACGGGGGAGACCAGGTGCTTGAACCACTCGCGGCTGCCGTGGCGCACGACGTGGTGCCAGACCACGGAGACGTGGAGCACGAGGAAGGCGCTGAGGGCGCCGAAGTTGACCAGCGTGCTGAGCAGCGTGATGCCGTCGTCGCGCGAGGCCATGTAGAGGCCGAGGACGAGGGAGACCACGGCGACGAGCAGGGTCGCGTTGACCGGGACGCCCTTGGTGGGGTGGACCTTGGCCAGGAACGACGGCAGCTGGCGGTCGCGGGCCATGGCGTAGAGCAGCCGCGACGTGGCGAGCTGGGCGACCAGCGCGTTGGCGAAGCCCCACGCGATGGCGGTGGCCAGCGCGGTCAGCTTGGCCAGCCACGGACCGGCCGCCACGGCGGCCGCGTCGTAGAAGGCGGTGCCGCCGGAGTCGCCGTCGCGGATCAGCGCCTGCGGGTCGGGCACGAGCAGCGCGGCGATCCAGGTCTGCACGACGAACAGGGTGCCGGCGAGCAGCAGCGCGGCGATCATGGCGCGGCCGATCGCGTGCGCGGACTCCTTGTTCTCCTCCGCCAGCATCGAGATGCCGTCGAAGCCCAGGAAGGACAGCACCGCGATCGAGACCGCGCCGAGCACCAGCGAGACCGAGAAGGTGTCGGCGTTGTAGAGCGGGGTGAGGTCGAAGCCGCGGCCTCGGCCCATGGCCAGCGCGACGACGCCGATGACGACGAAGATCGCCAGCACCACGAGCTCGCCCACCAGCATCACCTTGTTGACCTTGGCGGTCATCTCGATGCCCGTGTAGTTCACGACCGTGTTGAGCAGCACGAAGGCGACCAGCCACAGCCAGACCGGGATGCTGCCGAGCAGCGAGTGCATCGCGATCGAGGCGATCAGGTAGAGCAGGCCGGGGATCAGCACGTAGTCGAGCAGGATCATCCAGCCCGACAGGAACCCGACCGGGGCGGCGATGCCGCGGCCGGCGTAGGTGTAGACCGAGCCCGCCATCGGGAAGGCCCGCGACATCTCGGCGTACGACAGGGCGGTGAACATCATCGCCACCATGCCGATGGCGTAGGCCAGCGCCACCATCCCGCCCGAGCCCTGGAAGACGCCGCCGAAGATGCCGAAGGGGGCGATCGGGACCATGAAGACCAGGCCGTAGACCAGCAGGTCGGTGAAGCTGAGCGAGCGGTGCAGCTCCTGGGTGTAGCCGTAGCGCTCCACGTCGTGGGGCGAGAGGTCGGGTTCGCGCATGGGGGTCCTCGTCGGGGTCCGGGCCGCCGGTGCGGCCACGGGGGAGCCTAGGACCAACTACTTCCAGATGGAAGGATCTCGTGTCCGACCCGTGGGCGCGCCGGCGACGACCTCGAACCCGAAGGCCTCGGCCCGGGCCAGGTGCATCCCGCGGCGGCTGCGCACGGCGCCGACCTCGGGGGCCGAGCGCGACAGGGGCGTCCGGTCGGTCGCGACCAGGGCGTCCAGCGCGTCGCGGGAGGCCAGCGAGGCGACGAGGTGGATGCCGTCGTGGACGCCCTCGGCGTACGAGTCGAGGACGGGTGCCTGCGGGCCGAGCAGGGCCGCGTGGCGGGCGGCGAGGTCGAGGTGGGCGTCGTCGGTCAGCGAGGTGAACGACGACATCGCGGCGTACAGGGTGCCGGTGCGGTCGCCGTCGGAGGCCATCAGGCCGTTCTCCTCCAGCGCGCCCGAGAGCCGCACCAGGCGGCGGTCGAGCCCCGCCGCGCGGGCGGCGGCGTTGAAGGCGGCCAGGTCGCGTCCGACGAGGCTGAGCAGCACGGCGTCGGCCCGCGAGGTGGCCAGGTCGTCGAGGAGCCGGTCGAGACGCTCGTCGACACCGCCCAGCGGCACCCGGGCCTCGAGCACCACCGCGGCGCCCTGCTCGGCCACCAGCCGACGGGCGTGGCGGTGCACCGACCGGGGCCAGATGTAGTCGCTGCCGACCAGCGCCCAGCGCCGCAGCAGGTGGGTCCGCGTCAGCCAGGCGATCGGTCCGCGCAGCTGCCGGGCGGGGTCCGGCCCCAGGCAGACCACCCCGGCGCGGCGCCGGCCGCCCTCGTGCGGCGGCGTGAAGACGTACGGCGTGCGGCCGCCGACGACCGTCTCGATGGCACGGTGCACGTCGCTGGTGTGGAAGCCGACGAGCGCGTCGACCGCCCCGACCGCGGTCAGCGCCGCCACCTCCGCGGCGACCTCCGCGGGCCGCCGACCACCGTCGACGAGCACCAGGTCCAGGGCCCGCCCCCGCACCCGGTCGCCCGTGTTGACCTCGTGGGCCGCCAGCAGCGCGGCGTCCAGGGCGGAGGGCCCGGTGAGGCCCAGCGGGCCCGACTGCGGGATCACCAGGCCGACGCGGAGCCGACCGGCGGGGCGCGGGACCAGCCGCGCCTCCAGCGGGTCGGTGAGCGCCACCTCGATCTCCACGGGGTGAGTATGCTCCGCGTCACCGGGAGGACGAGGGGGTGCCGGGCGATGGGGACGACGGCCGTGACGACCACCACCGTGCCCGCGCCCGACCGCACGAGCCACGCCGACGCGCTGCCCCCGTCGCTGGTCGACCGGCTCAGCGCGCTCCAGCGCCGGGCGGCCCGCGGGGCCGCCGAGGCCCTGGCCGCCGACGGCTGCACGCTCGACCAGTGGCGGCTGCTGCGGGCGCTGGGGGACGGCGAGGGCCACACCATGGGCGAGCTGTCCGAGGTCCTCGCGCTGCCCGCGGCGACGCTCACCCGGGTCACCGACGCCCTGGCCGACGCCGCGCTGGTCTACCGGCGGCAGGCGGGGGAGGACCGCCGGCGGGTGCGGGTGCACCTCGCCCGCGTCGGTCGCCGCCGCCTCGAGGTGCTCGAGGCCGTGGTCGCGGCCCACGAGCAGGCGCTGCTCGCGGATCCGCGGTGGCGGGCCGACCTCGACGAGCTCCACGGCCTGTCGCGGCCCCCCGGGAGCCGCGCCCAGGGCACTTGACCTTCACGTCCGCGCCGCTCCGGCTTGGCATGATGGCGCGCGTGATCACCCTCGAGAACGTGACGAGGCGCTACGGGAGCTTCACGGCGGTCGACCGGGTCTCCTTCACCGCCAAGCCCGGTCTGGTGACCGGGTTCCTCGGACCCAACGGCGCCGGCAAGTCCACCAGCATGCGCATCATGGTCGGCCTGACCTCGGCCGACGAGGGCCGGGCGCTGATCGGCGGCCACGCGTATGCCGACATCCCCAACCCCTCGCGCCACGTCGGCGTCCTGCTCGACGCCTCCGCCCAGCACGCCGGCCGCACCGGCCGCGAGATCCTGCGGCTCTCGGCCGACACGATGGGCGTGGGCAAGGAGCGGGTCGAGGCGATGCTGGCCCTGGTCGGCCTGGACGGGGTCGAGGCCAAGCGCCGGGTCCGCAACTACTCCCTCGGCATGCGGCAGCGGCTCGGCATCGCCAACGCGCTGCTGGGGGACCCCTCGGTCCTCGTCCTCGACGAGCCCGTCAACGGGCTCGACCCCGCCGGCATCCACTGGATGCGCGGGCTGCTGCGCAGCTTCGCCGCCGGCGGCGGCACCGTGCTGCTCTCCTCGCACCTGCTCCACGAGGTGGAGATGATCGCCGACGAGATGGTGCTCATCGGCCGCGGCCGGATCGTGGCCCAGGGCAGCAAGGCCGAGCTGCTGCAGACCAAGGGCACCTACGTGAAGCCGCTCGAGACCGGTGCCCTGGCGCAGGCCCTGGCGGCCGCGGGGATCGCGGCGCTGCCCTCGGGCGACGGTGCCTTCCGTGCCGAGGCCGACCCCGTCGACGTCGGCCGCGCCGCGGCGGCCGCCGGCGTGGTGCTGGTCGAGCTGCGGCCCGCCGAGGGCGCCGGCCTGGAGGAGATGTTCCTCCAGCTGACCGCCGACGACGCCCGCGAGCCGCTCCAGACGTCCGCACCGCAGGCCCCCACCGCGACCCCGGGAGCGCCTCGATGAGCCAGACCCTCGACCTGTCCCGCACCATCCGGACGCCGTTCAGCCGGCTGGTCAAGGTGGAGCTGCGCAAGAGCTACGACACGCGGGCCGGCTTCTGGCTGCTCGCGGTGACCGCCGGCCTGACCATCGTGGTGATGGTGCTGGCCATGGTCACCTTCGCGGTGCAGGACCTGCCGCTCGACTTCGGCGTGCTGATGGCCACCACGACGTACACCACCGGGCTGCTGCTGCCCGTGCTCGGCATCATGCTCGTCACGGGGGAGTGGGGGCAGCGGACCGCGATGGTCACCTTCGCGCTCGAGCCCGCCCGCAGCCGCGTGGTGCTGGCCAAGCTGGTGGCCGGGCTCGTGCTGGCCCTGGTGGTGGCCGTGATCGCGGTCGTGACCGCCGTGCTCAGCAACCTGGTCTTCGGCGTGCTGTCGGGCAGCGACATCTCGTGGGACCTCGGCGACACCTCGCTGCAGGGCTTCGTGGTGCTCCAGGGCGTCTCGATGGTCACCGGCTTCGCGATCGCCGCGCTGCTGCTCAACACGGCCGCCGCGATCGTCGTCTACTTCGCCTACTCCTTCGTGGTCCCGATCCTGTTCGCCGTGGCCGCCGGGCTGATCGGCTGGTTCGAGGACCTGCGGCCCTGGATCGACTTCGCCAACGCCCAGGCGCCGCTGTTCGACTGGAGCATCTCGGGCGTCGAGTGGGCCCACCTCCTGGTCTCGGGGCTGCTGTGGCTGGGCCTCCCGCTCGGTCTCGGGCTGGTGCGGATCCTGCGCGCCGAGGTGAAGTAGCCCGCCCCGTAGGCTCGCCCGCATGACGACCCGAGCAGACGGGCGCGCCGACGACGAGCTGCGCCCCATCACCCTCACCCGCCACTGGCAGGACCACCCGGCCGGCTCCGTGCTCGTCGAGTTCGGCCGCACCCGGGTGCTGTGCGCCGCCTCGGCCTCCGAGGGCGTGCCCCGCTGGCGCAAGGGCTCCGGGCTGGGCTGGGTCACCGCGGAGTACGCCATGCTCCCGTCGGCCACCAACACCCGCTCGGACCGCGAGTCGGTCAAGGGCAAGATCGGTGGCCGCACCCACGAGATCTCGCGGCTGGTCGGCCGCTCGCTGCGCGCGGTCATCGACTACCAGGCCCTCGGCGAGAACACCATCGTGCTCGACTGCGACGTCCTCCAGGCCGACGGCGGCACCCGCACCGCCGCGATCACCGGGGCCTACGTCGCCCTCGCCGACGCCGTGGCGCACCTGCGCGGCCAGGGCGCCCTGAGCGGCGACCCGCTCACCGGCTCGGTGGCCGCCGTCTCGGTCGGCATCATCGACGGCGTCCCGCGCCTCGACCTGCCCTACGAGGAGGACGTGCGCGCCGAGACCGACATGAACGTCGTCATCGACGGCACCGGCAGGTTCATCGAGGTCCAGGGCACGGCCGAGGGCGCCCCCTTCGACCGCCGCGAGCTCGACGCGCTGCTCGACCTCGCGGTCTCGGGCTGCGCCGACCTGACCCGGATCCAGGCCGAGGCCCTCCAGGGGTGAGCGCCGGGAGCCCGGGCGGCACGCAGGTCTTCCTGGCCTCGCGCAACGCCAAGAAGCTGGCCGAGATGCGACGCATCCTCGAGGCGCACCTGCCCGGTGTCGAGGTGCTCGGGCTCGACGACGTGGTGGCCTACGACGAGCCGGTCGAGGACGAGCCCACCTTCGAGGGCAACGCCCTGCTCAAGGCGCGGGCCGGGCTGCGGGCCACCGGCCTGCCCTCCCTGGCCGACGACAGCGGCCTGTGCGTCGACGCCCTCAACGGCATGCCGGGGGTGCTCTCGGCCCGCTGGTCGGGCCAGCCGCGCAGCGACGAGCGCAACAACGCGCTGCTGCTCGACCAGCTGGCCGACGTCCCCGACCCGCGCCGGGCGGGACAGTTCCGCTGTGCCGTGGCGTACGCCGCCCCCGACGGCACCGAGCTCGTCGTCGAGGGCCGGATGCCGGGCCGCGTCGTCCGCGAGACCCGCGGGTCCGGGGGCTTCGGCTACGACGTGCTGTTCGTGCCCGACGACCAGGCGGCCGGGGCGGACCTCACGGCCGCGGAGATGACGCCCGACGACAAGGACGCCGTCTCCCACCGGGGCCGCGCCCTGCGCGAGATCGCACCGCAGGTGGCGGCCGCCCTGCGGGGCTGACGAGACGACAGGTCGCGCGGCCTGGGTGTCGGAGGGGGGACTCGAACCCCCACGCCCTGAGGCACGGCATCCTAAGTGCCGCGTGTCTACCGGTTCCACCACTCCGACGGGTGGATGGAGTCTAGGAGGGCGGGGCGTCGGTGCATCCCGCAGGCAGCACCTGGAAGACGTGCTCGGGCCCGAGTCTGCGGTGCTGGCCTCCGCCCTGGTGACGGACGAAGTGCGTGGTGTCGAGGTCGAACGCCCGGATGGTGCGACTCACGTGGGCGTGCGTGCCGCCGGCCTGAAGCAGCCCCAGGAACCGCAGCACGTCGGCGACCGACGTCGAGTGGCGGACGGCCTCCTCGAGGAGCTCCCGGGTGTACTTGCGATGGGCGGCCACAGCAGGACCGTACGGTCGCCCGCCGACAGCTCAGGCGGTGGCCAGACCCAGGTCCTTGCGGAGCTTGGCGACGTGGCCGGTGGCCTTGACGTTGTACTGCGCGACCTCGACGCGGCCCTCCTCGTCGACCACGACGGTGGAGCGGATGACGCCCTGGACGACCTTGCCGTAGAGCTTCTTCTCGCCGAACGCGCCGTACGCCGACATCACCGCGCGGTCCTCGTCGGAGGCCAGCGTGATGGTGAGGCCGTCGCGCTCGCGGAACTTCGCCAGCTTGGCGGGCTTGTCCGGCGAGATGCCGACGACCTCGTAGCCCGCGCCGCGCAGGGAGTCGAGCGAGTCGGTGAAGTCGCAGGCCTGCGTGGAGCAGCCCGGGGTCATCGCCGCCGGGTAGAAGTAGACGATCACCTTGCGGCCGCGCAGCGAGGAGAGGCTGACCTGGTCGCCGGTGTCGGTCGGCAGCGTGAAGTCGGGGGCCTCGTCCCCGGGGGAGAGGCGGGCGGCGGGGGTGGGGGTCGGCTCGCTCATCGGGGGGTCCTGTCCTGTCCGGTCGGAGAGTTGTTGCGAACGTTTTGCAATAACGTAGTGTGCGTCGCATGCACGTTCCCGACGGGTTCCTCGACGCACCGACGTCCATCGCCACCGGGGTGGTCGCAGCGGGTGGGCTCGCCCTGGCGCTGCGCGGTGCCCGGCGGGAGCTCGACGACCGTACCGCCCCCATGGCCGGCCTCGTCGCCACCTTCGTCTTCGCCGGCCAGATGATGAACTTCCCCGTCGCGGCGGGCACCAGCGGCCACCTGCTGGGCGGGGCGCTCGCCGCCGTGCTCGTCGGCCCGTGGACCGCGACCCTGTGCCTGTCGACCGTGCTCATCGTCCAGGCGCTGTTCATGGCCGACGGAGGCATCACGGCCATCGGCACCAACATCGACCTGATGGCGATCGTGGGTGTCTGGGTGGGCTGGGGGGCCTTCGTGCTCGCCCGACGGGTGCTGCCCCGGCGGCTCGGCTCCGTCGCGCCGGCGGCCGCCTTCGGTGCCCTGGTCAGCGTGCCGTGCGCCGCCCTGGTGTTCGCGCTGCTCTTCGAGGTCGGCGGCACCGCACCCATCGCCTTCGAGCGGGTGCTGACCGCGATGCTCGCCTGGCACGTCGTCATCGGCGTCGGCGAGGCCGTCATCACCGCGCTGGTCGTGGGGGCCGTGGTCGCGGTCCGGCCCGACCTGGTCCACGGCGCCCGGCGCGTCCTCGGCGAGCGCGCCCTCGAGATCCGCGAGCCCGTCGTCCCCCAGCAGACGATCCGCCGGCAGGAGACCGCATGAGCCGCACCCGCTTCCTGCTCGCCTTCCTCGTGGTCAGCCTGCTGATCGCCGGGGTCGGCAGCTTCTACGCCAGCTCCCACCCCGACGGCCTCAACTTCGTCGCCGAGAAGACCGGCTTCATCGACCGGGAGCAGGCCTCGCCGACCGCCGAGGGGCCGTTCGCGGGCTACCAGACCAAGGGCGTCGACGACGACCGCCTCAGCGGCGGCATCGCCGGGGTCGCGGGCGCCGGGATCACGCTGCTGCTCGCCGGAGGCCTGTTCTGGCTGCTCCGACGCCGCGACGAGCCCGCGGGGTCGACCGACGACGAGCGCCGCCCCACCCGCGCGGGGGCCTGACCCGGTGGGGGCCGGCCACGGCCACCGCCTGCACGTCCACGGCCACAGCGTCGTCCACCGCGCGCCGGCGCACGTGAAGCTGCTGGTGCTGCTCGGCTTCGTCCTCGTGGTGGTGGCCACCCCCCGCCAGTGGTTCCCGGTGTTCGGGGTCCACCTGGTGGTGCTGCTCGCCGTGGTCGCGCTCAGCCGGGTGCCGCCGCTGTTCCTGGCCAAGCGGATGCTGGTGGAGACGCCGTTCGTGCTGTTCGCGGTGCTGGTGCCGTTCATCGCCGAGGGGGAGCGGGTCGAGGTGCTCGGCCTCTCGCTCTCGGGGCCCGGCCTGCTGGCGGCCTGGGGGCTGCTGGTCAAGGGGTCGCTGGGCGTGCTCGCCTCGCTGACCCTGGCGGCCACCACCGAGCCGCAGGACGTCCTGGTGGGGCTGCGGCGGCTGCGGATGCCCGACCAGATCGTGCAGATCATGGGCTTCATGCTGCGCTACCTCGACGTGGTGACGGCCGAGCTCGGCCGGATGACCGTCGCGATGCGCTCGCGCGGCCTCGACCCGCGCTCGCCGCGCCACTGGCCGCTGCTGGGGCGCACGCTCGGCGCGCTGTTCATCCGCTCCTACGAGCGCGGCGAGCGGGTGCACCTCGCCATGCTCGCCCGGGGGTACGACGGCCGCATGCCCGACCTCGACGACCACCGGCGGGAGGCCCACGCGTGAGCGTCCCGGTCCTCGACGTGCGCGGTCTCGCCCACGCCTATCCCGACGGCCACCAGGCCCTGTTCGGCGTCGACCTGCACGTCCACCGCGGCGAGCGGGTCGCCCTGCTGGGCCCCAACGGGGCTGGCAAGACCACGCTGGTGCTCCACCTCAACGGCATCCTCACCGCCGGCGCGGGCTCGGTGCACGTGTCGGGGATGCCGGTCGAGAAGGCCCACCTGCAGGAGGTCCGCCGTCGGGTCGGCATCGTGTTCCAGGACCCGGACGACCAGCTGTTCATGCCCACGGTCCGCCAGGACGTCGCCTTCGGACCGGCCAACCTGGGCGTGCGCGGCAGCGAGCTCCAGGACCGCGTCGAGGCCGCCCTGGCGCAGGTCGGCATGGCCGAGCACGCCGACCGGCCGCCCCACCACCTCTCCTTCGGCCAGCGCCGTCGGGTGGCGGTCGCGACCGTGCTGGTGATGCAGCCCGAGATCCTGGTGCTGGACGAGCCGTCGTCCAACCTCGACCCGGCCTCGCGCCGCGAGCTGGCCGACCTGCTCCGGGCGCTGGACGTCACGATCCTCATGGTCACGCACGACCTGCCCTACGCCCTGGAGCTGTGCCCGCGGTCGGTCGTGCTGCACGACGGCCAGGTGGTGGCCGACGGGGCGACGTACGACCTGATGACGGACGCGGAGCTGATGCGCCGCCACCGGCTGGAGCTGCCGTTCGGCTTCGACCCGGCCAGCCTGCCGCGCCCCGGGGCCGTTGGTAACCTTCCTGCCTGACCGCCCGCCGGGACCTCCCGGCCGGGCACGCGACGTGTGATCCGACAGGAGCCAGCCACTGTGAACGACCAGGTGTCGTCCCTCGAGCGCGAGATCGAGCAGACTCGCGACCGCCTCGCCGCGACCATCGACCAGCTCGTCTACCGGGCCAGCCCCAAGACGATCGTCAAGCGCGAGGTCGCCTCGGTGAAGGCCTACTTCGTGGACCCGAGCGGTGCGCCCCGCCAGGACAACATCATCAAGGTCGTCGGCGGGGTGGCCGGCGTCGTCGCGCTCTTCGTCCTCGTCCGTCGCGTGGTCCGCGACTGAGCTCGCGCACCGGCAGCGACGCCGCCTAGCGCGTCGGCTCGGCCCCGGCCGGGAGCGCGAGCGGGGCCCCCGCGGCGCCGCCGTCGAGGTCGGGCACGACCTTTGGCACGACCGCGCGCAGCGGCAGCCGGAAGGTGAAGGTGGTGCCCTCCGACGGCGCGGAGTCGACCTCGATGCTGCCGCCGTGCGCCTGCGCGATCGAGCGCACGATCGCCAGGCCGAGCCCGGTGCCCTGGATCGCCCCCGCGGTGGCGGTCGAGGAGCGGAAGAAGCGGGTGAACAGCTGGTCCTGCTCCTCCAGCGGGATCCCCACCCCGCTGTCGCTGACCACGACCACCGCGTGGGTCTCGTCGACCTCGAGCAGCAGGTCGACGCAGCCGCCCTCCGGGGTGAACTTGATGGCGTTGCTGAGCAGGTTGAGGACCAGCCGCTCGACGTGGCCCGGGTCGGCCATGAGCACGACCGGGTGGTCGGGCGTGCGCACCTGGAGCGCGATGCGGCGCTTGCGGGCGGCGTGCGCGACCTCCTCGCCAGCGGTCCGCACGGGGCGGCACAGGTCGGTCTCGACCAGGTCGAGGCGCAGCTCGCCGTCCTCGACGCGGGCCAGCGTCAGCAGGTCCTCGACGAGGCTGAGCAGTCGCTCGCCGTTGCGGTCGATCCGGTCCACGAGGTCGCGCTGCATCTGCGTCAGGTTGTCGGCGAGGTCGTGGCCCAGGATCTCGGTGTAGCCCACGATGCTGGTCAGCGGGGTGCGCAGCTCGTGGCTGACCGAGCTGACGAACTCGTTCTTGGCCCGGTCGAGCTCGAGCATCCGGCGGTTGGTCTCGCGCTCCTTGTCCAGCGCCTGCAGCATCGCCTGCTCGGCCGCCCGCCGGTCGGTCACGTCGCGCACCACGCTGAGGAAGCCCACGCGGGCGCCGTCGACGCCCCGGACCGCGGTCACGCTCACCGACACGGTGGCCTGGCTGCCGTCACGGCGCAGGTAGGTCCAGTCACGGGTGTCCTGCTCGGCCCCGGCTGCCACCGGGGCGGTCACGGCGGCGTACCCGGGGGCGACGCCGAGCGCGCGCGCCCGCTCGTGGATCTCGCGGTCGTCGTGGAAGCGGACCGGGTCGCTGCTGCCGACCAGGTCGTCGGCCCGGTAGCCCAGCAGCTGCTCGGCACCGGGGCTGAACCAGGTGATGACGCCGTCGAGGTCGGTGGCGATGAAGGCCGTGCCGCTCGCCGAGTCGAGCAGCTGGCCCAGCTGCAGCTCCGCCTCGCGGTTGTGGCGCAGCGAGGCCCGCAGCTCGCACACCGCCACCATGAAGGCGACCGCGGTGACGGCGGCGACCGCCACGAAGGTCTGCACGGTCGCGCCCATGTCGAGCAGCCCGGCGTCGGGGGCGACCGGGACGAAGGGGCCGTGGCCGGAGGCGCTGAGGATCGCCAGGCCCAGCGCCACGGCGTACATCTCGACCTTGGCCCAGGCCGGTGGGAAGCGTGCAGCCGACCAGATCAGCAGCGGCAGCAGCAGGAAGGCCAGGGGCTGGTCGGGCCGGGCGGTCAGGCACATGGTGGCGCCGGCCGCCAGCAGCACGACGTGGGCGCCGACCTCGGTGGGGCTGAGCCGCACCCGGTGGCGCGGCTGCTCCATGAACAGCGGCAGCACGGTGGTCTGGGCGGCGACGTGGCACACGAACAGCCACACCAGGGGGTTCCACGGCGCGTTGCCCGAGGGGCCCACCAGGGCCAGGGTGACCACGACGGCCGAGGCGGCGCAGCCGAGCCCGATGCCCACCAGCCAGCGGCGGTACGCCGTCCACGACGCCAGCGCCGCGCGTCCCGGCTCGAAGCGGGTCACCCAGCGGACCACGACCAGGGACTCGACGACGTTGCCGACCGCCAGCCCCAGGCTGAGCACCACGCCCTGACCGGTGACCAGTCCGACCACGAGGAACCCGACGCCGAGGGCGATCGCGGTGCGCCGCACGTGCTCGCGGGGGAGCTTCATCAGCAGCACGGTCGCGACGGCCGTGGCCAGCCACCAGCGCGAGACCAGGTCGGGCACGGGACTGCGGTCGAGGGAGACGTACGCCGTCGCGAGCGCGATCGAGCCCAGGCTCACGGAGCCGAGGGCACGGGCCAGCACGGTCGGCACGCTTCGTTCCTTCGCGGCGGTCGGGCGAGATCGCCTCCGAAGGTAGGTCACCCCACGGGATCAGACCGACGAAACCCCCGAACCGGTCGCAAACTGACGGGTGTCCGTCGCCCCGGGTGGGGTCAGGCGCGCTCGCGCGTCCCGAAGTCGGGGTCGTGCGGGTCCGTGGGACGGGTGGCCGGAGCCTGCGGGTCCTCGGTCAGCGGCGAGCCGGCCGGCTCCTGCTCGTGGCCCTGCACCGGGTCGCGGCCCTGGACGTGGCCCTGGACGTGGCCCTGGTCGTGGTGACCCGTGGTGGCGCTGGTGCTGCCGGACCCGGCGGCCGCGGCGGCGTCGAGGTCGGGGCGGTAGTCGTCGGAGCGGTGGTCCACGTCGGGGTCCAGCCGGTCGGCCTCGCGGACGCGGTCCTCCTGGGCGGCCCGGGCCTGCTCGGCGGCCAGGCGCTGCTCGCGGGCCTCGTCCTCGAGGCGGGCGGCGCGGGCCTTGGCGGCCTCCGCCTCCGACTCGACCTCGTGGGCGCGGCGTTCCTGGGCCTCGTGGTCGGCGGCGACGGCGGCGGCGTCCTGCCGCAGCTCGCCGGCACGCTCCCGCTGGGCCTCGCGCTTCTTGGTCCGCGTGGAGCGCAGCACGAGCGCGGCCAGCAGCAGCACGGCGACCACGACGACGACGAGGACGATGACGGAGCTGAGGTTCATGGGCGGTGCCTCCCGGTCAGGGGCCGCGGCGGTGCGGACGTCCCTGCGCGGCTGGTACCCGGCCGGGCACCGGGCAAACTGCGGCTAGAAGGTGTGGGTGGCGTGGGGGCGCAGCGACATCACCAGGGCGACGACCCATCCGACGATCGTCCAGCCGAGCAGGAAGTTGACCCAGCCGATGGTGGTCGCGTTGGTCTTGCCGCGGGTGACGGCGAGCGCCCAGGGCAGGAAGTAGCCACCGGAGACGACCGCGAGCACCCAGGCGACGACCAGCACGACGGGCCGGTGGCGGGTGAGGGTGGTGGACATGGGCAGACGACCGGGACCAGGCAGGCTCATGCCCCGACCGTAGGGGGTCGCGCAAGCCGGCCCGACCTGACCTCGAGCCGGCTCAGTGCAGCGCGGCGTCGGCCTCGGTCTCGGTCCACGAGCGGAAGCGCGCGGTCCAGCCGGGCCGGCTGGGTGCGCAGGTGAACGGCCCGGCCGCGACCTCGACGCCCTCCGGCGCGGGGCAGACCCGGACCAGCGCGAACGGCTCGTCGTCGACGCGGGCCCGCACGGTCAGCGACTCCGCGGCGCGGCTCACCCGCACGGTCGCGGTGCGCCCCCTCCAGCCCGGCACCGGCGCCACCGACCAGTCCGACCGGCCGAGGGTGACCACGGCGCCGAGCTGGACGACCCCGTCGGCCTGCTCGAGCCCGGCCTTGACCCAGGCGTCGACGGTGCCGGGCGGGCCGAGCCGCACGAACACGCCCGCCTGGTCGAACTGCTCGGCCATGTCGACGTGGACCGCGACCTCGACCGCGCGACCCACGGCCAGCGGTGCCAGCAGGGCGTGCTCGCTCTCGTGCACGAAGCCGTACGACGTGTGGCGCCACGCGTCGCTGCCCTCGCGGGCGGTGACGACCAGGTCGGCACCCTCCTCCACCGCCTGCTCGGGCGGGTGGGTCCAGCGGCCGGAGCTCCAGGGGATCGTCGATCGCGTGGTCATGGGCCCAGCCTCGCAGGACAGTTGTGGATCAACCTCCCAAGGCGGACCCGTGGGGCTTGACCGGTGTCGAAATGTGGGGTCATGTGGCTCGAGGTGCGGCCCGGGCCACGCACCGAGGGGAGCCCAGGATGAGGACGCTCGGCACGACGCTGGGGTCGGTGGTCGCGGGCGCGCTCGCGCTGGCCCCGCTGACGGCCGCGCCCTCGGCTCACGCCGCCAGCACCGCGGTCGATCCCGCCACCGGCCAGGTCACCGTCGTGCAGGCCGTGCCCGGGGCCGAGGTCGACCTGGCCGTCGACGGCCGCGACCGGGGCAGCGCGCTCGGGGTGGGCTCGAAGACGGGCCCGCTGGAGCTGCCGGCCGGCACCCACCGGTTGCGCTTCGGAGGCGCGGAGGGCGACCGAGCGGTCACCACCCGGGTGACGGTCCGGCCGGGCTCGAGCACCGACGTGGTGCTCCACCTGCCCGCCTCGCCGGGCGCTCCGCCGGTCGTGAGCACCTACCGGGTGCCGAGCACGCCGCTGGGCCCGGGCAAGGCGCGGGTGCTGCTGGCCCACACCGCCACCGTCGTGCCCGCCGACGTCGTCCTCGACGGCACGACGGTCTTCACCAACATCGCCAACGGGGAGTACGCCGAGGCGGACGTGCCGGCCGGCACCCACCGGGCCTCGCTCGTCGCGACGGGCACCACCGAGGACCCGATCCTCGGGCCGCTGTCGGTCGACCTCGCCGCGGGCACGGCCACGATGGTCTACGCCGTCGGCAACCCCCGGCGCGGCTCGATGCAGGCCATCACCCACGTTGTGGGCCTGCGCGCGGACGGATCCGTGGTGCCCCGCACCATCGACACCGGGTCGGCCGGGTTGGTGCGCGGTGCGGTGGTGCCCTTCACCGTGTCGTCGCTGCAGCCCCGCGGCCGGTCCCTGCCCGCGAGCCGGCCGTGAGGTCCACGGTGTCCGGTGGCCGGCTGCGCAGGGCCGCGCCCGCGCTGCTGGTCGTCGGCCTGGGGGTCGCCGCGGGCTGCGGCACCACGCCGTCCGGCGACGCCGCCACCGCCTCGTCCGGGCCGACGGCCGACGGCACCGTGGCCCCGCGGGCGGTGGAGGCCACACCGGCGCGGCGCGCCGGGGCCCAGCGCCCCGAGGTCCCGCAGCAGCTGCTGCTGCCCGCCGGCGACGCCGTGCAGCTGGCGGCGGTGGACACCCGCTCCGACGGTCTCCTCGAGGTGCCGGACGACGTGCGCCGCGCGGGCTGGTGGCGCGGCGGGGCCCGGGTCGGCGACCCGTTCGGGGTGACCCTGCTCGCCGGTCACGTCGACTCGGCCACCCAGGGGCTCGGAGCGTTCGCCTCCCTCCTCGAGGTCGAGGCCGGTGACCACTTCGTGCTCTCCTCGGCCACGCTCCAGCAGACCTTCGTCGCGACCTCGCGCGAGCTGGTCGAGCAGGGACCGCTCACCGGTCGCACCGACCTGACCGACCCGGCCGGGGAGCGCCGCATCGTGCTCGTCACCTGCGCGCCGCCGTACGACGCGTCGCGCGGTGGCTACCAGCGCCTGGCCGTGGTGACGGCCACGTCGCTGGGCGCCCCCGTCCGGCGGGGAGGTGCGCGGTGAGCTCGACCGGACGCCACGTCGCGCCCCGCACGCTGCCGGTCCGGCCGGCGGCGGTGGTCGCGGCCGCCCTGGTCGTAGGCCTGGTGCTCGCCGCGCTCGTGGTGGCGCAGCTGGTGCGCGTCGACGTGCCGGCCACCCTGCCGCGGGCCAGCGCCGCCTCGGTGCGCTTCGCCCCGCCGGCGGTGGTGCCGGCCGGCAGCGAGCTGGTGCGCACCCGGGTGCTCGCCTCGGGCCAGCTGCGGGTCGACCACTGGGTGCGGCCCTCGGGCCCGGCCGGCTCGTTCGTGCTCGCGGTGCCCCCGTCGGTCGCGGGCGGGGTCGAGGCGCGCGACGTGCGGGTGGCGACCGACTCCGGCGTCCAGGACGCTCCGACGACGGTGGGCGACCGGGGGCGCCGCTACGCCTTCGCGGCCACGTCGTCGCTGCACGTGAGCTACGTGCTCACCGGTGCCGTGACGCGCAGCGGCTCGGTCCCGGGGCGGGCGCTGGCCCGGACGACCTCGCTCGAGCTGGGGCTGCGCCGCGAGCGGCTCGCGACCACCGTGCGGGTCGAGGGTGGCCGGCTGCTGGCCGCCGCCTGCGCCCCGGTCGGTGCGCCGGAGCGGTCGCGGCCCTGCGGCCGCGCCGGGGGCGAGGGGTGGGCGGTCTCGCTGCCCCGGTCGGCGCGGCCCCAGGTGGTCGCGGCGCAGCTCGACCTGGACTGAGCGGCCGAGGCGTCCAGGACGGTGTCAGTACCCACCCAACCGGACCGGGGCGTCGCCACGTCTGAGGGGTGTGGGGCCGGGACCGGGCCGCGCGACGAGGGGCACGGATGCGTGAGAGCGACGAGGCGGAGTTCGCGGAGTTCGCCTCCGCGTCCTGGTCGCGCCTGTTCCGGGTGGCGTACGCCATCAGCGGTGACGCCGGGCGTGCCGAGGACGCGGTGCAGTCGGCGATGGCCAAGGCCTACGCGTCGTGGCGCCGGGTGCGGTCGACGCACCGGCCCGAGGCGTACGTGCGCCGGATCGCCGTCAACGAGGTCCTCGACCTGCGCCGCCGGACCTGGTGGCGCGCCGAGCGACCGGTGGCGGCGCCCGAGCCCGGCCACACGGCGTACGACGCCACCGAGCCGTCGGTGGTGGAGCGCTCCGAGCTGTGGCCGCTGCTCATGGAGCTGGGGCCGCGGCAGCCGGGCGGTCCTGGTGCTGCGCTACTACGACGACCTCAGCGAGCAGCAGATCGCCGAGACCCTCGGGTGCAGCCGGGGCACGGTGAAGTCCCAGGCCTCGGACGCGCTGGCCACCCTGCGCCGCCGGTACGCCGCCGCGGCCGACCTCGTCACGGACGGAGAGCCCTCATGAGCCTGCAGGACCAGCTGGAGCGCGCGATCGCGACCCACGTGGAGGCCGTGGTCCCGCCGGTGCCCGACATCGACGCGGCCGTGCGCCACGGCCGGAGCCTGCGTCGTCGGCGCCGGGCCGGGGTGCTCGCCGCCGCGGGGACCGCGGCCCTCGCGGTCGCGCTCGTGGTGCCCCACCTGGGCGCGTTGTCCGAGCCACCCTCGCGGTCGCCACGCGCGCAGAGCTTCGCGCCGGTCGGGGCCCTCGACTACGACCAGGGCCTGCGCGGCTTCGCCGACCCCTCGCCCGACGGCAACCTCTCGCTGGGTGGTCGGACCTTCCCGATCGAGGACATGGGCTACCTCGACACCGAGGCGCTGGCGACGTCGTACGGTCTGGTGTTCTTCGACGGGTCGCAGACCCCTCACCTGCTCGGCGAGGACGGCGTCGACCGCACCCTGGCCCCGACGCCGACCGACACCCGCGCCGGCGTGCGGCCCTCGGCGAAGGCCGACGCCGTGCAGCCGCTCGTCGCCCTGGCGCAGCCCTCGCCCGACGGCGTCAGCGTGCTCCTGGTGCGGCTCGACACCGGTCGCACCGTCGGGTCCCGCGAGGTGCTCTGCTCGGGAGGGGCGTGCCGCTCGGTCCGGGTCGAGGCCGTCGACCGCGGACTGGTCTTCGTGCAGACCTCCGACGGCACCCAAGTCTGGGACCCGGAGGCGTCGGGGGAGCGGGGGTGGACCTCGCTCGGCGGCCCCGACCTCCGCGTCGCGGACGTGCGCGGGGGCCGGATCCTGTGGGACGGCACGGCGCCCACCCCGGCGGCCGACAACCCGGTCGCCGGCTGGCCGACCACCCGTGGCGCCGTCGATGCCCAGCTGACCCTGGATGGTGGGCACGTCCTGTCCTGGTCGCCCAACCTGGAGCCGACCGAGCCCGAGGGTCGCCCGGTGCGGCTGCGCGTGGACGGAGGGACCTGGTTCGCGGTCGACACCGACGGCTCGGTCCTCGCCGCCGCCTCCGGGAGGGCGAGCAGGGCGCCGGTCTACGACTGCGAGGTCCCGTCGGGGGCGTGCACCCGGATCGGCACCATCGACACCACCGGCGGCGACCCGATGTTCATCGGCGTCGACGGCTGAGGGCCACCGGCGCCGCCCGGACCGGCTGCGGGTGTGCCCCGGCCTGGCATCCTGGCGCTGGTCGCCGCCGGGCGTGCCGAGCAGTGACATTGGCAGCGACACGGGAAGTGGGCGGGCAGGGACGTGCAGATGGTGGACCGGGTGCCCGCGTGGGTGACGCCCGTGGCGTGGGTGTGGATCGTGCTGTGCGTCGCGACCGCCGTCGCGGTCGCGGTCGACGTCCACCGCGGACGCCGGCACCCGACGGTCGCCACCGAGCTGGTGTGGATCGCCTCGGGCCTCTACCTCGGGCCGTTCACGCTCCCGCTCTACCGCCGGCAGGGCCGGGCGGAGCGAGCCGGGGCGCCGCGGCGCGCGGCGCCCGGCACGGCCTCGGCGGCGGTGGCGGGGCTGCCCGGAGGCGCCGCCTCGGCGGTGGCGCACCTGGTCGGCGTACCGCTGGTGCTGGTGTCGGGCCTCACCATCGCCGGCATCGACCTGTGGGTCATGATCATCGTCATCGGTGTCCTCGCGATGCTGCTGCTCGTCGCCTACGAGCGCACGGCGTCCCGCGCCGACTCCTCGCCCAGCGGTTCCACGCCGCACCGGTCGTCGCTCGCGTCGGCCGCGGTCGCCGCCGTCGTGACGGTGCTGGCCTTCGACGTCGGCATGGGCGGGTGGATGCTCCTGCTGCACTTCAACGAGTACATGCCCCCGGCCAGCGAGGGCAGCTTCTGGTTCCTGATGCAGGCCGGCATCGTCCTGGGCCTCGTCACCGGCTGGCCGGCCGTGCGGTGGCTGCAGCGCGAGAGGCGTGCCGTCGCCCCGTCGGTGTGACGCCCGTGCAGCACGTCCGGCGTCAGGACGAGGCGACCGCCCGTCCCGCGATCCGTCCGGAGAAGATGCAGCCGCCGAGGAAGGTGCCCTCCAGGGCGTTGTGGCCGTGGACCCCGCCGCCCCCGAAACCGGCGACCTCGCCGGCGGCGTACAGGCCCGGCACCGATCGGCCGTCGGGCCCGAGGACGCGTGACTCGAGGTCGGTCTGCAGCCCGCCGAGGGTCTTGCGGGTCAAGATGTTGAGGCGCACGGCGACCAGCGGGCCGTGCGCCGGGTCGAGCAGCCGGTGCGGCTTGGCCACGCGGACCAGCTTGTCGGTCAGCGACCTGCGGGCGTTGGCCACCAGCATCAGCTGCGCGTCCTTGGAGAAAGCGTTGTCGAGCTCCCGGTCGCGCGCCCGGATCATCGACTCGACCTCGTCGGCGTCCAGCACGGGTGCGTCGCCGGCCGTGCCGGGCCGCGCCAGCTCGTTCATGCCGGCGACGAGGTCGCGCACGTCGTGGGCGACCACGAAGTCCTCGCCGTGCTCCTTGAAGGCCTCGACCGGGCTGGGTGCGCCCTTGGACAGCCGCTCGCGCAGCAGCACCCGGAGGTCCTTCTCGGTCAGGTCGGGGTTCTGCTCGGAGCCCGAGAGGGCGAACTCCTTCTCGATGATCGACTGGGTCAGCACGAACCACGAGTAGTCGTAGCCGGTGGCGAGGATCGCGCGCATGGTGCGCAGGTTGTCGCAGCCCGGGAAGTTGGGGGCCGGGAAGCGGTGTCCGGTGGCATCGAGCCACAGCGAGGAGGGTCCGGGGATGACCCGGATGGCGTGCTGGGGCCAGATCGGGTCCCAGTTGTGGATCCCCTCGGTGTAGTGCCACATCCGGTCGCGGTTGACCACCCGGCCGCCGGCGGCCTCGGTGATGGCCAGCATGCGACCGTCGACGTGCGCCGGGACCCCGGAGATCAGGTGCTCCGGGGCGGGCCCCATCCGCTCGGTGGGCCAGGTCTCCCGGACCAGGTCGTGGTTGCCGCCGATGCCGCCGGAGGTGACGATGACGGCCGGCGCCCTCAGGTCGAAGCCCCTGGTGACCGTGCGGGAGGACGCCTCGCCCCGGGCCGCGTCGGTGGGCTCGAGCACCGCGCCTCGCACGCCGACGACGGCGCCGTCCTCGACGACGAGCTCGTCGACGCGGTGGCGGAAGCCGAAGGTCACCAGACCGTTGCGCTCGCCCCCGAGCACGGGCTCCTCGAAGACGCGCACGACCTCGGGGCCGGTGCCCCAGGTCAGGTGGAAGCGGGGCACCGAGTTGCCGTGGCCCTGGGCGTCGGCGCCGCCGCGCTCGGCCCAGCCGACCATGGGGACCGACCGCAGCCCCAGCGCGCGCAGGTAGTCGCGCTTCTCGTGGGTGGCGAAGGCGACGTAGGCCCGGGCCCAGCGGCGGCCCCAGCCGTCCTCGTCCTCCACGGACGCGACCTCGGGGTCGGGTCCGAAGCCGGCCGAGCCCTGCCAGTCGTGCCAGGCGAGCTCCGCGGAGTCCTTGATGCCCATCCGGCGCTGCTCGGGGGAGTCGACGAAGAACAGGCCGCCCAGCGACCAGAAGGCCTGGCCCCCGAGGTTGGCGCGGTTCTCCTGGTCCAGGACCAGGACCCGCTTGCCGGCGAGCACGAGCTCGTGGGTGGCGACCAGGCCGGCCAGCCCGGCGCCCACGACGATGGCGTCGGGCTGGAAGTCGTCGGTGTTCACGGTGCCTCCTCGAAGAATGGTCGGAGCAGCTCCAGGAGCGCCTGCAGGGCGTCCTGGTCCCGGTCGGGGTCGGGCAGGACGTGCGCGACGGCCGCCTCGCCGTCGAGGTAGGTCACGGCCAGGCGCAGCGCTCGCTGGTGCTCGGGGGTCCACGCCCGTCCGGTCGGCAGCAGCGAGGTGACCGCTGCCGCGGTGCGGCGGTGGTACTCCCGCAGGGCCGGTGCGAGCCCGTCGCGGAGCTCGGGGTCGGTGCGGGACGCGTGCACCAGCTCGTGCCACACCACGTTGGACCGCGACCGCACCCGATCGCGCAGGTGGTGCAGCGCACCCGGCAGGTCGAGCCCGGTCGGGACGTCGGTGGTCTGGCGCTCGGCCACGCGGCGAGCCGTCGCGACCAGCAGGGCACGCCGCGTCGGGAAGTGCCGGAACAGGCCCCCCTGGCTCAGGCCGGCCTGCTCGCACACCGCGGTCGTGGTGGTGCCGGCGTACCCGCGCTCGTGCAGCACCACCTCGGTGGCGTCCAGCAGCCGCGTGACGGCAGCGGCGCTGCGCTCGACCTGGGTGACCACCCCACCAGCCTAACTTGGAGAGTGGCCACTCGCTAAAACTGCCTGGATGTTTCGCCTGCGAGCAGGCGTCCGTCCGAGTCCCAGACCTCGCTGTCGTCGAGGCACCACCGCCGAGCACGAGGGCCGGACCGACGGTCAGCAGGGCCGGCGGCACCTGAGCCCAGGAGACGCTGTTCAGCAGAAGTGCTCGAGCAGAGAGCCGCCGCCGACGACTCCGACGGCCAGGCCCAGCACACCTGCAGTTCGACACGAGCCTCGCCCAGTTTGCGTGGGAAGACGCAGGGGAGGTCCGGCCCCGGGTCGCCCGCACCACCGGCGGGTGCAGTGGCGTGCCGGGCGCCTCTGCGTGCCAGATCGCGACGACATGTCAGGACGTAGTGACTCAGGTCACCCATCCGCGGGTGCGGTGGTGGCGAACTCCATGTGTCACACACACAGCCATCAACAGGAGTTGACTCCCCATGAGCACGATGCTCACCACCAAGGGCCGCAAGGGCCTCGCCGCGATCGCGCTGGTCGCGATGACCGGCACCATGGCCGCTTGCGGCAGCAGCGACGACTCGAGCGCTTCCGCCTCGTCGTCCTCGTCGTCCTCGTCGTCCTCGGCGTCCACGCAGGCCGCTCCCAAGCCCGTCGCGGCGATCGACTCGCTGACCGGCAAGAACACCCAGGTCGCCCTGGACGCCGGCTTCGTCGACGCCCTGAAGTCGCTGAAGCTGACCCCCGGCACCACCGGCAAGGCCAAGCTCGTCGGTGGCGGCGGCACGCTGCAGTTCCCGATCTCGGGCGGCAACGTCACGGTCTTCAAGCCCGGCACCGTCTCGCCGTACGTCATCGGCCAGGTCCAGCACGAGGGCTCCGGTCTCTCCCTGACCGCTGGTGACACCAAGGTCGAGATCAACAACCTCAACGTCGACCCGGGCGTGTCCCGCGTCTACGGCGACGTGCTGGTCAACGGCGAGGTCGCTGCGTCCAGCGCCTACGTGTTCACCCTCGACGGGCGCACCCTGAACCCCCTGAAGACCGGTGACGGCACGGCCACCCTGCAGGGCACCAAGGTCGAGATCTCGCCCGTCGCCGCGGGTCTGCTGAACCAGACCTTCAAGACCGACGCGGTCAAGCCCGGCCTGCTGGTCGGCATCGCGAAGATCACCGTCAACACCACCCCCGGCGACTGACACCACCGGTCGCCCCGTAGCTCCCGCCCCGGTGTGGGTGGAGCTTGCACCCGGGGCGTGAGCGCAGGGCCTGGAGCCGACATCGGCTCCGGGCCCTGTGTGCGTCGGGTGGCGTCCGATCCGTGCGGCTCGGCGTACGTCGCTGGCCCACACCCGGCACGAACTCGGTCAGGAGTCGACCAGGACCCCTGCTGACTGCTGAGGGGCGTCCGTCGTCGTCACCGGGTCGGGGTCCCGGGTGACGTGCAGTGGCAGGCGGACCAGCATGGAGGTGCCTCGGCCCTCCTCGGAGTCCACCTCGATGACACCTCCGTGGCGACGCACGATCGCGTCCACCACGTTGAGACCGATGCCGGTGCCCTGGATGGCGCGCTTCTCCGCGGTCGACGACCGGAAGAACCGTGTGAAGAGCTGGCCCTGCTCGGCGGCCGGGACCCCGATGCCGGTGTCGACGACCTCGAGCACGGCCTGTCCGTGGCACGACGACAGCCGGCAGGTCACCCGGCCGCCGTCCTCGGTGAACTTGAGGGCGTTGCTCATCAGGTTGAGGAGCACCCGCTCGAGGTGGGCGAGGTCGCCCTGCACGGGGACCGGGTGGCTGGGCAGCTCGAAGGAGGTGGTCAGGCGCCGCTCGTCGATGAAGGGACGTAGGGCCTGCTCGGCCCGCTCGACCACCGTGCGCAGGTCCAGCGAGGTGACCTTCATGGAGAACTCGCCGGCCTCGAAGCTGGACAGGGTCAGCAGGTTCTCGGCCAGGGAGTGCATCCGCTCACCGTTGCGGCGCACGGCCTCGAGCATGTCGTGGTGCACCGAGGGGGGTTGGTCGGCGACGGCGTCGAGCAGGACCTCGACGTAGCCCAGGATGCTGGTGATGGGCGTGCGCAGCTCGTGGCTGACGGTGGCCACGAAGTCGGTGCGGGCCCGGTCAAGCTCGCGCAGGCGGCGTACGGCCTCGGCCTCCTTCTCCAGGCCCGCGATCAGGAGGTTGCGCGTGCGCCGCTGCTCGGTGACGTCCTCGGCGATGGCGAGGTAGCCGACGTGGTCGGTGGAGTCGCCCGCCACCCGCGTGATGCTCACGGACGCGGTCAGCCGAGCGCCGTCGCTGCGGATCAGGGTCCAGTCCCGGGGCTGCGCGCCTGACCCGCGGCGGTCCTGGGCTCCGCCGGAGCGCCGGTCGTCGGCGCTCCCGCTGCGCCGGTCCCGTCGGTCGCCCGGACCCCCTCCGCGCCGGTCCTGCGGGCCCCCGCCGCGTCGCTGTCGGCGGTCGAGCGGCCCCAGGTCGACGTCGGAGCGCCGCCGGTCGAGGCCGGAGAGGTCTCGGGTGAGCAGCGTCAGGTCGGCCGGTACGCCGAGGCGGTGGGCGCGCTCGGCGATCTCGGCCTGCTCGAACAGCTCAGCGGGCAGCGCACGTCCGACCATGTCGCAGGCCGAGCGCCCGAGCACGTGCTCGGCGGTGGAGTTGAACAGCGTCACCCGGCCGGCGAGGTCCGTGCCGACGATCATCGGGGTCGACTTGCCCTTCACGACGTGGCTGAAGAGGCCTTGGGGAGGTCCGGTCGGGGTGACGTCGAGCCCGGTGAGCACGACGTGGTCGGCGGTCATGGCCGTCGACTCGAGGGCCCGTCCCACCGACCAGAGGACGCGTCGCGGGTGACCTGATCCCGAGGTGATCGTGCTCTCCAGCCCCATGGTGCTGCGCTCGCCCGACATGGCAGCGTGCATCACGGGCGCTGTCTGCTCGTCCACGAGCTCCTGCCACCGGACCCCGATGACCTGCTCGGGGGTGCACTCCAGGGTGTGCAGGGCGATGCGGTTCATGCGCACGACGTGCTGGGTCTCGCGGTCGATGACGACGACCAGCATGGGGACGGCGTCGAGGACCGAGTCGAGGTCTGGTGCGTCGCGGTGGGGGGATGGGCCCACGGTGGTGCTCCGATCGGTGTCACTGACCGTCGAGGTCCCGAGTGGGGCCTGGCGAGCCAGGTGGGCCGCAGCCGAACCGTTCGTGCGGTGGCCCCGGCTGTTCGAGGCCGCCTGCTGCGGGTGGGGCGTCAGTGGCGCGCGACGTCCCGTGTCTGCTTCACGGCGTACATGGCCGAGTCGGCCCGGCCCAGCAGCTCGTCGGCGGTCTGGCCGTCGTGGGGGGCGACGCTGGTACCGATGCTGGCCTGCACCGTCCAGCGGCACCCGGGGATGTCGAACGGCGCCTGGAGGGCCTCGGTCATGCTGGCCGCCACTCGGCCGACGACCTCGCGGGCGCTCTCGGGTGCCAGGTCGCTGAGCAGGACCAGGAACTCGTCACCGCCGTGGCGCGCCAGCAGGTCCTCGGCCCGGACGACGCTGCGCAGTCGAGCGGCCACCCGGCGCAGCAGGTCGTCGCCGGCTGTGTGGCCGTACTGGTCGTTGACGTGCTTGAAGTTGTCGAGGTCGATGAACAGCAGGCCGGTGCACCGGTCGTGGGCCCGGCCGCGGGCGAGGCTGACCTCCATGCGCTCGGCGAGCCGGATCCGGTTGGGCAGGCCGGTCAGGGCGTCGTTGTAGGCCATCTGCATGATCTTCTCCTCGGCCTCCACCCGCGAGGTGACGTCGTTCTGCACGCCGATGTAGTGCGTGAGCTCACCACCGTCCCCGATGACGGGGGAGAGGTGGACCTCGTTCCACCACCACGTCCCGTCCTTGCGCAGGTTGCGGAGCAGCACCCGCAGCTCGCGGCCGTCCGCGATGGCCGAGCGCATGTCGGAGACCACCTGCGGGTCGGTGGCCGGCCCCTGCAGGAACCGGCAGTTGCGACCGAGCACGTCGTCGGAGGTGTAGCCGGTGAGGTCGGTGAAGGCGCGGTTGACCCAGATGAGGGGGTGCCGGGGGTCGCGCACGTCGGCCACGGTGATGCCGGCGGTGGCAGCGGCCAGCGCGCGCTCGAGGATGAGGGGCGAGACCTCCGCGGGGATGCTGGTGTCATGGCCGAGGACGTGCTGCGACTCGCGCTCGTGCGCAGCGGCAGCCAGCGCGGCCAGGGCCTCCGTCTGGGCGTCGGGGGTCCTGAGGGGCGGGTCCAGGCGTCGCGGCTCGGGCCAGATCCGCGACATCAGGGAGTTGGCGACGGCGATGGTGAGCTCACGATCGTGGGACAGGACGAACTCGAACCGGCGGTTCCGGTCGGGCCCGTCGTCGCCCAGGTCCCGGGCGACCAGGGTCGCGGAGAAGTGGGGTCCCAGGACGGCGATGTCCCACTCACCTCGGACGGGGTCGTCGTCCTCCAGGACGGCACCCCGCACCCCTGGGCAGGGCTCGGGTGACATGCCTTCACCCAGCGCGCCGACGAAGGCGGTGTGCTCGGCGAGGTCGGTGTAGCGGCGGATCGTGTCCGTGGTGAAGAACTGGGCGCTCTGGAAGGACGAGAGCACGACGGCGCTGTCACCGGCGTGGCGTGCCTGGGCCTCCAGCTGCTTGCTCACCTCGATGAGCAGCGGCTTGACCGCCTGCCGGGCCGTCCGCGACGCCGCCACGTGCTCGAACGGGGAGGGGTGCGGCTCGTGAGAGTCGTGCTTGAGGATCACGACCGGTCGGCCGGTGAAGGGCGGGAGCGGTGCGACCAGCGGACCAGGCCGCCCGAAGAACCAGCCCTGCCCCAGGGTCGCCCCGAAGGCGCGTGCCGTCTGCACGTGCTCCTTGGTCTCGAGCCCCTCGGCGAGGATCACGGTGCCCGACCGCTCGGCTTCCGCGTGGACAGCGTTCATCACCGCAGCGACGTCGGCCGTCGCGCGCTGCTGCACCAGGCGCATGTCCAGCTTGATCACGTCGGGCCGCAGCATCGGCAGCAGCGCGAGGGACTCCGGGACCGCGCCGACGTCGTCCAGGGCGACACCCCAGCCGAGCGTCCGCATCCGAGCGACGGCCTGCAGGAGCTCCGCAGGTCGGGCTGCGAGAGCGCGCTCCGTGAGCTCGACGACCACGGTGATGGGCAGGTCGCCCTGGGCGTGCATCGACTCGGGCTCCCACGCCGTGAGGGCCTCGGGCTCGGCGTTGACGAACAGGCGGTACGGCGCCGCGAGCCCGGCCGCACGCGCACCGGCCACCGCAGCCAGTCGGCACGCAGCGTCGAGGTCGCTCACCCGACCGGCACGACGAGCGGCGCCGAAGAGCGCGTCGGGCTGTTCCAAGGCGGACCCGATGGGCCCCCGCGCGAGCGACTCGAAGGCCACGATGCGCCCGTCGTCGAGGTCGACCAGGGGCTGGTACGTCGCCCGGACACCATGCGAGTCGAGGACGTGTCGCAGCAGGTCGTCGTCGAACGCCGGGCCGGTCTCGGACCCGACCCACGAGACGAGCTCCGGTGCAGAAGTCACGGTTCCCCCAAGATCTCGACAGCAGACAAAAGGGACCATCGGCACAGGAGGACGAGACCTGACCTGTTCCGACAGGGTCATTCGTCGACGGCGTCGCCTCCTGGGGGCGGGTCGGACCCGGGCGACGTCGGGCCACCGCAGCCCGGGCGTCATGCGTGCGGGACGACCGGGTACCGCAGGTGATGGGTGGCCGCATGCCGGCGTGTCGTGGCCCTAGGTCCAGGCGTCGAGACCAAGGCGCCTGGACCGCTCGCGCGTTCGCTGCTAGGTGCTGGCGCCGGCCCTGTTGGCCTCGGCGAGGATCCGCTCGGCGATGTCGCGCACCTTGACGTTCGACGTCGACGACGCGCGCCACAGGAAGGCCTGAGCGGACTTCTCGTCCAGGCTGTACTGGTGCATCAGGATCCCGATGGCCTGGCCGATGAGCTGGCGGGTGGCGACCGCATGGCTCAGGCTCTCCACCTCGTGGGCCTTCCCCAGGGCGACGGCGGCATGGGTGGCGAAGAGGGCGGCGGTGGTGATGTCGTCGGCCGCGATCTGGTCGCGTGAGGTCGAGTACAGGTTGAGCCCGCCCATGGTGCCGCTCGCGTCGAGGTGCAGCCGCACCGCCAGCTGAGCCTGGAGGCCGATGGCCACGGCCGACGGCACGTACTTCGGCCATCGCTGCTCGTGGTGGATGTGGGGCGCGACGATCACCTCGGTGCCCTGCAGGCTCTCCAGGCACGGGCCCTGGCCCACGGTGTTCTGGATGTCGTCCAGCTGGCGGACGAGATCGCTGGAGGCTGCTCGCGTCTGCATGGGCTCCTCGCCGTCCTTGGTGCCGATGCCCACGTGGTCGAAGTGCGGCAGGGCCTCGGCGGCACTGCGGACGATGACCTCGAGGGTCTCCTCCACGGTCGCCGTCTCGCTCATGCGGTTGGCGGCGTGCGCGATGGCACGAGCGATGCTGTCGTTCAAGGTGCGGACCCTTCGTGAGCTCCTGGGTGGGCGACGTGCCTGGCACGAGAGAGACCGAGGATGGTGCAGCCTCGTGGCTGTCGGGCGCGAGGTCAAGGCCGGATGGAGCCGGTGCGCGATGTCGCGCTGCGGGACGTCGGCCCTGGTGCGAACCACCACGCGGAGACGGTACCGGGAACGACGCAGGTCGGGCCCCGGAGGGACCTGACCTCTCGGTGCGCCAGCAGGGACGTGAACCCCGAACCCGCTGATGAGCAGCGGTGGTTGGCCGGGTTGTGGCGCCGACCGTGGCGATGCCGGTTCGACCTGCTGACGTGCACTCCGTCGGCCACTGTCACGTGATGGTGGCTTGGGGGTTCCTGGCTGATGGGGATGGCATGAACGGTGGCTCAGCCTCGCCCGGGATGTCTGCGCAGGCCGCGATGTCGCTGATGGGTGGCTGAGAGGCATCGCCACGCCGCGGGCCAAGCCGTAGCCGCCGTTTCAGAAACCCGGACGGTCCCAGGTTGACAGGCGCTCTCGCGCCGCCACACGCGTGGACCGGGCGGCGAGCACGCGGGTGTCTTCACCCCGGGCTCGGTGCCGACGGTCAGACCGGTAGCCCGCAAGCAGCACGGCACCGAGGACGAGTACAAGCACGATCACTACGAGCACGGCCAGGCTCCTTCGTCCCGCCCCCCGGGATCGGCACACGTGTGGACCTGGGCTCACTCCCAGGATGCGCTCACCCCTGCTGGGCCGCAAGAGCCCGCGACCAGCATCGAATGCCCCTTCCCCGTCCGTCCGCCCAGTCGCATCATGTTTCCTGTGAACCTCATCGCTGCGGTGTGGGACCGACTAGCCCGCCGATCTCCTGCGGCCACGCCCTCCGACCCTCGGGCTGCGCCGCTGAGCTCCGCAGACCTCAACCGGCAGTGGCACAGGGATCGGGCCAAGGCTCGCAGGGGCGACCGGCCCCTGGGCGCAGGCCAGCAAGACCAGGGCCAGCCCGGTCACACGTGGGGTGGTGTCGGTGGAGACGGTGGTGCCGGCACCTGACCGCCCGCACGCGCAGTTCACCACCGCTAGCGGCTCGCGCGCTGGACGGCAGCCCGCGGACGGGCCCTTCGGCAGCCGGCCTCCCGCCGGACTCAGCGCCTCCCGTTCGCGCCCGCCGGCCGGGTCGACCCGGTGCGCGGCGGACTGCTCGGGCCGCCGGTCTGCGGTTGGTGCGTGACGTCACCGGGAAGTCTCGGATCCAGCGGTATCCGCTGCCTCACCACCACTGTCATCACTTCAAGCCGCACGGGCAGGCGCCGCAGCCGCCGTCCTCCGGGCACTAGACAACGGTTGCGTGCGACGGACCCCCGATCCGGTGCCACCCGCAGACCGCTGAGAACAGAGAGTCGGAGCGGGCTTGCCCAGCACCTTGGCGCACCTTCGAACGCGGATGGCCGACACAGGCGAGTACCCCTGCTGCATCGCCGGTACCGGCCCTGGGCCGACGTGGCCCGCTGTGGCACGACGTTGTCTGGCGGCTGGTAGCCGATGGTCCTGTCAAGGTCTCGCTCCGCTTCGACCTTCGTCGTCTACTGACTCCGTCGTTCGCGCACCAGGGGAGAGCGCGGCCTCGTGCATCCGTGGACTCAGCTACCCGCCCTGGTCTGGTCGATCCCCAGCGACATGAGCCGGTGGTGGTGCCGGGGTGAGCGACCGCTGCCGCAGCACGCCAGTCACCAACGCGGGCCTGAGGGACGCACACGCCCGCAAACCGCTGGAGGCGAACGGGCTGCGGTGCGCCGCCGTACCTCTTGGTGCCGCAGCAGCGTGTCAAGCAAGTCCATACGACGGTCTAGTCCAGAATTCCGGACCGAAAAGCTCCCATATCAGATTTGTCGGATTGATCCGAGAATCGGTGTGTCACGCAACTCGAACTGTTCTCTGGAGGGAATGCACATGGGGAGCATCGCCTGGAAGCGAGCCAGCGTGTCCACGCTGGCTTGTGCCGCGCTGCTGACGAGCGTCGCGTGGGCAGGGAGTCCGGCAGCGGATGCCGCACCTCTCGAGAGCGGCGACGTCACGGCGACGACGACCGGGTCGGACGACGCCACGAACGGGGTGGCGGAGACCGAGTGGGGTGATGACACCAGCAAGCAGGGCAAGCGCGCGAGCAAGCGCACCGGTTCCTGGGACGCCTCCCTGGACCTGGGCTCGGCCTTCTCCACCACCAGGTCCATCGGGGCCCAGGCTGCGTGGGCGCTGGGCGTCACCGGCAAGGACGTCACGGTGGCGATGGTGGACACGGGCACGGCACCGGTGGCGGGTCTCGACGACGGCGCACGGTTCCTCGACGGTCCAGATCTGTCGTTCGAGAGCCAGGAAGCCGGGACCCGGTACCGCGACGGGTTCGGCCACGGTACCCACCTCGCTGGCCTCATCGCCGGCGCGGACCGCGGGTTCGATCCCAAGCGGCCCGATCCCTCCCTCTTCGCCGGGGTGGCGCCCGACGCCAAGCTCCTCAACGTCAAGGTGGGCACCGGTGACGGTGGTGCCGACGTGTCCCAGGTGATCGCCGCCATCGACTGGGTCGTCGAGCACCGTGACGACGCGGGCATGCGGATCCGGGTCCTGAACCTGGCCTACGGGACCGCCTCGACGCAGTCCTGGCAGGTCGACCCGTTGGCGCGGGCCGTCGAGAACGCTTGGCGCAACGGCATCTTGGTGGTCAGCTCGGCCGGCAACGACGGGTCTGACGGGTCCTCGTTGCTCATGCCGGCCGTCGACCCGCACGTGCTCGCGGTCGGTGCCGTCGACCACCGGGGGACGATCGCCACCGACGACGACACCGTCGCCGACTTCAGCAGCGTCGGGAACGACGAGCGTCGAGCGGACGTGCTCGCCCCGGGCAAGTCCGTGGTCTCCTTGCGAGCCCCCGGGTCGAACGCTGACCTGCAGCACCCTGAGGGCCTGGTGGCAGGCGACGACGAAGGTCGATACTTCCGCGGCAGCGGCACGTCGCAGGCCGCAGCCATCGTCGCGGGTGAGGCCGCCCTGCTCTTCGACGCCAAGCCCAGGCTGACCCCGGACGAGGTCAAGGCCGTCTTGATGAGGACTGCACGTCCGCTCGGTCAGGCGGATCCCGCGCAGGGGGCCGGCGTCACCGACGTGGCTGCGGCTCTTGCGCTGGTCAGGTCCAAGGCCACCCCGGACGTGGCTCCCAGCGCCCTGCCTGCTTCGACCGGGCTCGGCTCGCTCGAAGCCTCCCGCGGCGGCGAGCACGTCGTCGACCCCGGGACCGGGATCGCACTGACAGGAGAGATCGACGCACTCGGGTCAGCGTGGAACGGTGCCGCCTGGGTCGCTGCCCAGCATCAGGGCGCCACGTGGTCCAAGGGCCTGTGGAACGGGCGCGCCTGGACCGGCGAGAAGTGGAAGGACAAGCAGGTCCTCGGGGTGAGGTGGACCGGCGACTCGTGGAGCGGCAAGCCGTGGGCCGACGAGGGCTGGTCCGACGACGTCTGGCAGGCGCGGAGCTGGCGGGGCAACAGCTGGAAGGCCCGCAGCTGGCGCGAGGAGTCGTGGAAGGCACGCAGCTGGCGCAGCCTCTCGTGATGACGAGGTGACACCCGGAGGGGTTGCGTGCTGACACGAAGAGGCACCGTCGGGTCGCCGCCCCCAGCTCGCCGCCCCTCCCTGGGGCCGGCGCGTCGTGCTCGCACGAGGAAGGCCACGACGTTGAGATCGGGCATGGCCAGCGGGGCGAAGCACATATCGAGAACACGTCGAGGCGACATCTTCAGGGACGCGCCTGTTCGTTCGGGCAGCACTGATTCGGGGCGGTGGCAGTGGACGTAGTGACCTTCTACAAGTCGGCAAGACCCGTGGCGCGTGGGTGGTATCTCGACCCATCGCATCCACTGCGCCATCGCTTCTGGACCGGCACGAGGTGGTCACCTGGTGCGCAGGAGACCTCGGCCAGCGCACATGGCGGTTCTGCAGCCAGCACGGGCCTGATCGACGAGGGCAGCGACGGTGAGGAGTGTCCATAGCCGGCCTGACGAGGGTGGCCACCGCTTCCTCGGTTGCAGGGCCCGACCCGGCTGCAATGACGAATCAGGTGCGCGGCAGTCCTTGATCCACATGGTCCGCGCACCTGCATGGAGGGCATCCGCCATCGCGTGCCCCGGTGGTAGGGCGGCTTGGCGGTCCTGCCCGGGTGAGGTGATCCATGTGTGCCACGAGCTCGGACGTCCGTTGCTCGACTCGCGCGCGGTCGCGTCCGACCTGCTAGCTGCGCCGCGCGGTCAGGGCGGGCGCACTGTCGGGGTCACTGGCACCGGCGTGTCCACGCTGCTGTTCGACGGTGTCTCACATGGCCCTCGCTGCTGAGCGTCGCTCCGAGCCGGTTAGCCCCACAGCGCACTGGAGCCGTGCCCCACGGTGGCACGTCAAGCGTGACCAAGAAGGAAAGCGATGGGGAACCACGAAGGCCAGGCCCTCAGGGCCTGGCCTCCGATCGATCTGTGCGCCAGCAGGGACTTGAACCCCGAACCCGCTGATTAGCGACGGCGGTTTGCTCGGTTGAGGCGCCGATGGTGGCAATGCCGCTGTGACCTGCACAAAGGCCGGCTGTTGACCTGGGTCGTTTGATCGCGGACTGGCCCATGTTCGGGCTGATTGGGATGGCATAAACGGTGGCTCAGGGGTGCCGGCAGCCCACACCTCCGGCATCCCCTGATAGCCGCCGAACCAGGGCCGGGGGCGCAGGGTCAAGGCTCGAGCTTGCTCGATCGCAGAGCGACGCGGAGCGGCCTTGAAGCGGCGTGCCCGGTCCGGACACTGCAGCGGCAGGGGATGCCGGTAGATCCACGCGCCTAACCTGCGAATGCGCTTCCGGCTGGGAGGTCGCTCTCTGCGACACGAAGGCGGGCGCTGTCGGTGCCGAGTCTTATCTTGTGCACATGGAACTGGGCAGTTTGGCCGAGTGGATCGGAGCGTTGGCGACCGCAGCCGGTTTCGGGGCAGCGGTCTGGCAACTACGGCACAACGCCCGCGAATCGCGGGTCGCCCAGGACCGAGAACGCGACGACGAGTCTGCGCGCCGCGAGGCCATGGCTCATGCGGTAGGGGTTAAGGCAATCTGGCGCCCAAACCGGCGTGGCGCTCCTCCTTGGTGGGGCCGTGGATTCATGCCGGTCAAAGTGGAGGTTCACAATTCGGGCGCATACCCGCTCACGGACGCAGTACTGATGGTCGGCACTGACGACGCACCTCACATGATGGAGGTCGTCTATGGGGTCGTCCTGCCCGGGGAGCGTCTCAAGGACACTTACAAGGTGCGACGCACCGAAGTGGTCTTCCTTGAGTTGACGGCGGGCGTGTCACTCGTATTCACGGACGTGTATGGCAGTCACTGGGAGCGTTCGACTTACGACTTGCAACGGCGGGAACACCCAGCCCTGATCTGCTGATCGCTTGGCGCCGCCTGGCGAGTTCTGTTCACACCCCTCCGCGGACCCAGACCGAACGCCGTTCAGCTAGGCCCCACAGTCCCGCCCGGCGATAGTTGATACGCAAGTCGACCAGGTTTGGCACACAAGCGGTCAGGGTGTCGCCGGGCCTTATCAGCACGCCGCGCCACGTGGGGCTTGCGGTATCCACTCGCTGCATCTCGGACATCTCATCGTCGAGGTGTAGGTCGAGCCCGCGCTCCTCGTACAGTCCCGGTCGAAGGTCCAGCCATGGTCCGTTGGGGTCGTTGAGGGTCTCAGTTGCGTAGTACTTCGCGCTGGTGATCTTGATCGACAGCGGCGAGTCGTTCGTCAACTGCCAGGTGTCATTCACCGGCCGACCGTCATGGTCTCGGATGACCTTCCCTCGAATCAGGACGACCCCCCCGCGGGAGCACCGCCCACAGGCCCATCCCTGTGCCAATGGCGAGGAGGACGTCGACGAGGTACGACACGAACCGACGCTAGCGGTTCAGGACCTTTGCTGGTCAGCATTGCCTAGCGCAGTTGGGCGGTTGCAAGTGCGCCGCGCCGCCAGCAGTACACGTAGGCGCTAGCCCGACCCATCAGTGCGCGGCCGGGGAGGACGGCGCGCCAGCGCCGCCCGCAGTCCGGGCGCCGCACCGGCGGAGCCGGTGCCTTGACGGAGTAAAGAAAGTTCTCACCAACGAGGCGTGCGCGGTGGATGTGGATCAGTGCCAAAGCCTCCTAGCGTCGAGAGCTGGTTTCCCGTGCCAGACGTGGGACTGACCGGTGGGACGAGGAACCGGACGGGGCATGGCGGCGGCCTCCCGGATGTGGGTGGGGCCATCGTTCGGGAGGCCGCCACCGCCAGCATATCGGCATGGCTGGTGGCTCAACTGAGTCGACTGAAGTACGTCTAACTGGCCCTCAGGACCTTTAAGCCCAGGCTCCCGCCGGGACCCTGGATCCAGTGTCCTGACCTCTATCGGAGGGCGTCGACCAGGTCGCGCTCCTCGTCAAATTGCCCGTTGGGGGCTCCGGGGAAGACCCATCGCTCGTAGGCCCAGAAGCGGAACAGGGTCCCGAGGGCCAGTCCCACGACGTTGGAGGAGATGTTCTCGGCCAGAGGTGAGGTGAGCGCAAGCAGGTAGGTGGAGACGTAGAGGCAGCCGAGGCTGATCGCCAGCCCGATCCCGTTGAAGACGAAGAACAGGACGTACGCCGTCCGGGCGCCGTGCTGGCTCTGGCGCTCGGAGAAGGTCCACGACCGGTTGCCGAGGAAGGCGACGGTGGTCGCGACCGCCACCGAGATGGTCTTGGACGTCAGGGGCCCGAGGTCCAGGGCGTGGCGGGCGAGGTTGAACAGCCCGACGTCGACCACGAAGGCGAGCAGGCCGATGAGACCGAAGCGGGCGACGAGCTGCACCCCGGACCCCATCAGCCGGGTCAGGTCGAGCCGTCGGCCGGCACGTCGGAGCTGGTCGCGGGCGCTCACGCGGTCACCTCGCTGGCGTAGACGACGAAGTTGTCCTGGTAGCCGCCCGCCGACTCGACGTAGGGACCGTCGCAGGTGATCAGCCGCAGCTGGGCGTCCGGGGTGGGGCCGTAGACGTCCCGGGTGGGGAACCCGTCCTTCGGGACCACCTGGGTGCGGTCGACCTGGAAGCGGACGGTGGCTCCGTCGGCCTGGTCGACCTCGATGGTGTCACCGGGTCGCAGGTCGCTCAGCCGGGCGAACACGGCCGGCCCGTCGGGTGAGTCGACGTGACCGGCGATGACGGCCGGGCCGGGCGCTCCGGGCGCGGTGCCGTCGGCGAACCAGCCGGCCTGCTGCCACGCGCGGGGCGCCTCGAGCTGGCCGCGGCGGTCGGTGCGCAGTTCCTCGAGGGTGGAGCTGACGTCCAGCGACGGGATCCGGACGCGGACGGGTGCGGCGTCACCGGACCGCTCGGGGGTGACGAGGAGGTCCTCGGACGCGGAGGTCGAGGCCGGCGGTTCCGCTCGCGCCGCCACGGGGGAGTCCGGCACCGGAGCGGTGGTGGCCGGGCGGTGCGTGACGAGCAGGACGAGCGCGACGGCAGCGACGACCACCAGGCCGAGCAGGGCCACCAGGCCTGGGCGCAAGCGGGTCATCGGGAGTCCTCCAGGAGGGGGCAGCCGCCGAGGGCGGGGTCGGTGAGCAGCATCGGGCCCAGCACGGTCCACGCGTCCCCGTAGTAGGTGGGGGACTGCTGCTGCTGGTCCCCGGCCCGGCGGATCTCCTCGACCGCCCGTGCGTCCTGACCTGCCGCGGCCAGGCCGGAGGCCTGCGCGACGGTGACCAGGGGGCTCGAGACATCGGTCTGGGGCGAGCCGGCGAGGTCGTAGGTGGCGACGGCGGGTCGGCCGCTGCGGGCCACGACCTCGGCCAGGTCGGTGGCGAGCCGGCGGTCGACGGGGTCGCACGACTCGGCGTGGCGCAGCACCGTGCGCGCGGCGTCGTAGCTGTACTGCACCGGCTGGCCGCCGGGTCCGTTGACGGCACGGACGGTGCCGTCCTCGTCGAGCTGGGCCCAGTCCGGGGGCAGCTGCCCGTCGCGGGTCAGGGAATCGACGGCGGCGCGTGAGCCTCGCTCCACCTGGGTCCAACGAGGATCGCCGGAGGCCCGGGCCAGCACGTCGGTCGCCGCCGGGGAGACGTAGCTGGGGTTGAAGGAGTACGGCGCGTCGGTGGCCCACTGGCCGGCCACGAGCACCAGGCCCGCGGGCGTGGACACGGTCTCGTGGTCCAGGATCGCCCGCCCGAGCTCCACGCCGGCCTCGACGTAGGACGGGCGACCGAACGCGTCACCGGCCTGCACCAGGGCGCGGGCGATGTCGAGGTCGGCGTCGGCGGCGGAGGAGGGATCGACCACGGAGCCGTCCTGCCACCGCCAGCTGATCAAGCCGTCGTCGCGTCCGAGGTTCTCCCGGGTCCAGCGCCACAGCTCCTCGAAGGCCTCCCGGTCGTCGGCGCCGAGGGCGATGAGCATGCCGTAGGCCTGCCCCTCGCTCACGGTGTCCCCACCCTGGTCGGTGCGGACGACCCGACCGGCGTCGACGTAGGTGTCCAGGAACGCCCGGGCGTCGATCGTGGTGGCGCGCGCCGCCAACGGGGTGCGGGGCTGCTCCGCGGACTCCGGGACGTCGCCCCGGGTGACGACCACGGCGAGGACCCCCGCGACCAGGACGCTGAGGAGGCTGACGGCCACCCACGGCACGAGGTGCCGGGACGGGCCGCGGCCTCGGTCGTCGCGGCCCCTCACGCAGTCACCCTGCGACGCAGGAGGAGGACGCCGCCAGCAGCGACGGCGGCGGCCAGCAGGGTCGCGAGGGTGCCGGTGCCGCCGTCCTGGCTGTCGGCCAGGCCGCCGGCTCCGGTGTCGACGCCGCCCGTGGGCATCGCGCCGTCGGCGGCGGTCGAGCTGCCGCTGTCCTGGACCGCCTTGAGCTCGAGACCTCCCTGCGCGTCGTTGAGCGCGACGAGCGTGTAGACGCCCCCGGCCTCGACGGGGACCCGACGGGTCACGGAGCCCTCGCCGTCGCTGCCGGCGACCTGGACGGACCAGGTCTGCGCGCCCACGTCGGCGTACCCGGTGGAGGAGCCGGTGGTCACGTCCTGCGCCAGGGTGGGGCCCGCGACGACCTTGGCGTCGACGGTCCCCGGGTCGGTGGCGGCCGAGACCAGGCGGACCTTGGCCTGCCCGGCGGGAGGTGCGGTGAGGTCGTCGGACAGGACGGTGGCGCGTACCTGCTCGCCCTCGCCCGTCGCGATCACGGTGGAGGCCGCCCCCTCGGAGACCCGGACGTTCTGGGAGATCATCGGCGCCGCCGACATCGGGGATCCGGCGCGGACCAGGGAGACGGTGTACAGGCCGGTGGGCACGCGCTCGTAGTCGGTGAGCTCGCCGAACGCGACGTTGCTCAGCGTCTGGGTCCGACCGCCCTTGAACGGTGTCAGTCGTACGTCGGCCTTGGGGGTCCCGGGTGAGAGGTGCCCCGCCCGGATCCACCCCGTGGTCGGGTCGGCGGTGACGGGTGCGGCGGAGGCCGCGGCGACGAGACCGCCGGCGAGGGTGACGAGGGTGGCCACGAGCACGGTGGCGACGACGGCGGTGGCGCGTCGTCCGGTGCGCCGGCCCTGGGGGACGGTGGTCTGGGGGAGGTGGTTCACGAGAGGCTCCTTGTGGGGTGGGGAGGTGTCAGGGGGTCGTGGCGGGCAGCAGGTCGGTGGGGTCGGCCCCGGCGTACCGGACGATCAGCTCGCCGTCGTCGCGCGCTGCCTCCTGGGGGGCGAAGCTGCCGACCTGGCCCCGGATGGACGCGACGAGGTCGTCGCCCGCCGCGGAGTCGACCGGCTCTCCGTCGACCGAGGTGACGGTCAGGGTGCGACGTGGGACCTGGCCGTCCTCACCGAAGACCGCCGGGAAGTCGGCGACCTCGATGGTCGTCTCGCTGCTGACCTGGGCCAGCAGCGAGACCAGCCGGGCGTCGACCTCGCCGTCACGCAGCTGGGAGGCAGCCTGGTCGGAGAGACGGAGCCGGGGGTTCTCCAGCAGTGCCTGGCCGGCGGCGGTGCGCGCCTGCTGGTCGCGCTGGACCGCCTCGTCGATCGCCTGGCGACCTCGGTCGTCGACCCGGTAGACCTCGACCTGGTTCTCGCCGGAGCCGAAGATCGCCGTGCGCGTCGAGTTGTCCAGGGCGTCCTGGACGGTGGGAGCCGTGTCGATGGAACGGCGCAGGGCCTGGGTGACCAGGACGTAGTCGTAGTCGGTCCAGCCACCGGGTGCCAGTGCCGAGACGTCGGAGTCGGTGTCGGCCTTGTAATACCAGACGACGTCCTGACGGGGGAATCCCGCCTCGACGAGGTCGACCCAGGAAGCGTCGTCCACGAGCAGCCGGTCACCTCGGTCCACGTTCTGCGTGATCCAGGTCTGGGCCTCGCGCAGCGGGCGGTCGAGGTCGGCGAGGAAGAGGCCGCGCTGCTGTACCGCCCAGAGCGGGACAGCCACGACGGCGGCCACCACGGAGGCCACCACGGTCAGGGCGGTGACCCAGCGGCCACCGCGGCGCACGCCGAGGTCCACCACGGCGGCGACGAGCAGCGCGGCGAAGGGGAGCAGCACCACGACGTACGGCACGGGCAGGTACCCGGGCTTGAACACGACCGCGGTGAGGGCCAGGAACGTGACGGCGTAGACGCGCAGCCGGCTGACGGTCAGCGCGACGAGACCGGCCACGACGGCCGCGACGGGCAGCACGGGGTCGAGGGTCAACCAGACCGCGACCGAACGACCGGCCTGGGAGGTGCGGTCGAGGACGCTGCCGCTGTCCTCACGGCTGACCAGCTGGAAGGCGATGCCCTCGAAGAGCGACACCCGGTCGCGCCCGGGGAAGACCTCGCCCTTGACCAGGGCGAACAGGGCGTAGGCGGACAGCACGAGGGTCAGCAGCGACCCGGCCACGGAGAGGGTGTAGCGCCGGGTGTCGGCACCCGCGGAGCGCCACATCTGCCAGGCCAGGAAGGGCAGCACCAGCAGGAAGGTCTCCTTGCTGAGCACGGCCACGCCGAAGCACAGGGCCGAGCCGGCGAACGCCAGCAGCTGACGCTGTCGGCTCAGCGCCAGGACGAAGGCCGCGATCAGCCAGGGCAGCGCGACGTTGTCGAGGTAGACGGTCCGGGAGAACTGCAGCGAGAGCGGGGACAGTGCGAACAGCACCAGCGCCACGGCGGCCGCGGGGCGGCCGAGGTCGAGACGTCGCGCCAGCACCCACAGCAGTGCCGCTGCGACCACGTGGAAGGCGACCATCGCCTCGCGCGCAGCCAGCACCGAGACGTCGTACCGGTCGAAGCCGTCGGTCAGCCAGGTCCAACCGGCGATCTGGACCCATCCGAGCGGCGGGTGGTCGTACCAGTAGGTGTAGTGCGTGAGGGTGCCCAGCTTCTCCACGGCGTACGCCTGGGCGGTGTAGGTGCCCTCGTCGTCGATGCGCTGCGGTGAGCCGGCCATGCCGAACCGGCTGACCACGGCCGTGAGCGCGAGCAGCGGCAGCACGTAGAGGAGGGTGTGACGGTGCCGCCGCACGCGGTCGCGCCACCGGGTCCGGGGCCCGGCATCCGGAGCGGCCGGAGGTGCTGTCGTGGGTCGTTCGAGCAGTGTGGTCATCGATTCACCTCGTGCTCGGTCTCGGCGGAGAGCACCACGTGCTCGCCGTCCTCGATTGAGCGGATCTCGGGTTCGGCCGACCGCTGGGCGGCCCGCTGACGGGGGAGTCGGACCGGTTCTTGAGCCGGTCCGGTGCCGGCCTCAGAGGTGGGCTCGGCAGACGGCCCGACGGGTCCCTCCGGGGACCCGTGCGGGGTGGGGTTGACGTGGGCACCGGTGTGCTCCGTCTTCTCCCAGGACGAGTCCCCGCGGAACTCGCGCCAAGCGGCGCGGATCGCGGCGGCGGCCAGGAACACCTGGTACGGGAAGGTGCCCAGCACGAGCTTGAGGTAGTCGCGGAACCGGACCTTGACCCGGTAGCTGCGGGCGAACTCACCGAGGCCGGCGGCCTCCACGACCAGCGTCACCAGGGTGGGCACGACGGGGAGGAAGGTGGCCATGGCCACGATCGTCGGCACCTTGGCGAACAGCGCCAGCAGCACTGAGACGGGGATCATCAGGCCGGTGAAGGCCTGCAGGAAGGGCATCGCGAGGGTGTAGCGGGCCAGGGCCCGCTGGCGTCGCGTGGGGAGCTCCTTCCAGGCACCCTTCTTGAGGACCTGGAGGAAGCCCTGGCTCCACCGGGTGCGCTGCTTGAACAGCGACGTCAGGGAGCCGGGCGTCTCCTCGCGGGTGACAACCTCGGGGTCGTAGGCCACGGCCACGCGCGCGCCCCGGGTGGAGAGGCGGACCCCGAGCTCGCAGTCCTCGGCGAGGCAGTCGCCGTCCCAGCCGCCTGCGGCACGGAGCAGGTCGGTGCGGACGAAGACGGTGTTGCCGCCGAGCGGGATGAACCGGGCCTCGGCGTGGAAGTGCAGCCGCGAGCGGAACCAGAAGTAGTACTCCAGGCAGTTGCGCAGCGACCACCAGGAGGACTGCACGTTCATCAGCTGCACGCCGCCCTGCACCAGGTCAGCGCCCGTCTCGGTGAACCGGGAGTCGACCAGGCCGAGCAGGCGCGGGTGGACCTCGTCCTCCGCGTCGAAGACGCCCACCACGTCCTTGGTGACGTGGGGGAGGGCGGTGTTCATGGCGCGCGGCTTGTTCTTGGGCACGCTGTGGTCGATGACGACGCGCACCAGCCCGGGGTGGCGGCGTTCGGCGTCACGGGCGACGGCCTCGGTGGTGGGGTCGTCGTGGCCGATGAGGACGAGGATCTCGAAGTCGGGGTGGTCGGACTTGGCGAGCTCGTCGATCGTGTGGGCCAGCACAGCCTCCTCGTGCCGCGCCGGGACCATCAGGGAGAAGGACCGCTGCGGGGGCAGGGTCGTGGTGGAGAAGCGGGTGGCGCCCAGCGACTGGGTGCTGCGCCAGGCGTGCAGCATCCACCACAAGGTGGTGAGCGCCACCACGGTCATCAGCAGCGACACCGCGAGCAGGGCGCTCAGGCCGAGCACGCCGAGCCAGGACGTGGGGCTGTCCGTGGGGCCCGACGTGTCGGTGGTGCTGCTCCGGTCCGGTGCGGACGGCTCGGCCGGCGCCTGCTGGCCCGGGGGAAGCAGCTGGTCGTCGTCGGCGGCCGCGACGTCGGGGGCGGCGGCGACCGGGACCAGCGAGGTCGCGGTGGCAGAGATGCTCTGGGTGGTGGTCGACGCGGACGCTTCCGCGGCCGGGACCGTCATCGCCAGCGAGGCCGCGAGGCTCGCGACGGGCAGCCCCAGGACGGCGAGGGCGCGCCGGTGCCTGGGGCGTCGACGGGTGGGGGTGGGGTGGGCAAGGTGGGGCGGGTGTGGAAGCACCTGGGTCTCCTCCAGGACGAGGGTGAGCACGGCCGGGCCCGGTCGAGCGTCGGCCACGGGTGCGAGCGTGGTCAGCGGCGCTGACGCTCGGGGAGGCGGTGGCGGCCGGGGGGCGCAGCAGGACGCATCCGGTCCTGGACCCCCCAGACGGTGACGCGCCACAGCGCCTCGCGCACGATGGAGCCGCTCATCTTCGAGACACCGTGCTCGCGCTCCCGGAAGTCGATGGGGACCTCGACTACGGCCATCCCGCTCCGGACCGCGCGTCGAGCGAGGTCTACCTGGAAGCAGTAGCCGTGGGATGAGACGTCGCCCAGGTCGAGGGCGCGCAGGGCGTCGCTGCGGAAGACTCGGAAGCCCCCGGTGGCGTCGCGCAGCGGGAGTCGCAGCGCACGTCGGGTGTACCAGTTGCCCCCTCGGGAGAGGACCTCGCGGCGCTTCGGCCAGTTCTCGACTCCTCCGCCGCGGACCCATCGAGACCCCAGCACGAGGTCGGCGCCGGGCAGGGCGGCGAACAGCCGCGTGAGCTGCTCGGGCTGGTGGGACCCGTCGGCGTCCAGCTCGGCCACGGTGTCGTAGTCACGGTCCAGCGCCCAGCCGAAGCCGGCGAGGTATGCCGCCCCCAGTCCTTGCTTCCCGGCGCGGTGGAGCACGTGGACCCGTCCGCTCCGCTGGGCGAGCACGTCGGCCAGCCGTCCGGTGCCGTCCGGGCTGTTGTCGTCGACGACCAGGACGTCGAGCGAGGGGTGCACCGCCAGGGTGCGGGCGACGACGTGCTCGAGGTTGTCGATCTCGTCGTACGTGGGGATCACGACCAGGTTGCGGGCGGGGAGCTCGCTCGGCACGGGCGGTGTCGGTGCGGCAGAGCGGGTGGAGCGGGTGGAGCGAGTGGTGCGGGGGTCGGGTGCGGTCGTGTGGGCAGACGGGACGTCGCTCATGTCGAGGGATACGGATCGGACCGATGGGGCAGATGGGTAGGAAACTCGTTGTTCACCTCACTCTTTGGTTCCTTTCAAGTAACCACCTGGATAGCGAGGTTTGCGAGGTGCAGCGCGCACCGGCCGTCTCACTCCTCGGACATCACCAGGCCACGCTGTCCAGCAGCAGCCGTCCGCGCCAGCCGCCCGTCGTGGTGATCCGGAGGCCGAGGGCGGTCACGGCTTGGTCTCCCTCCGGGACGGTCACGGTGAGGTCGTTCCACCCGGGCGAGAGTTGACGGGCCGGCAGGAGGACCGCACCGGTCCGGTGGTGGACCACCGGTGCCACGGAGGCGCGGACCCCGCGGGGCCCCCACACGCTGATCGAGGCCACGGCGCCGGGCACGAGGTCGCGCACCTGGGTGGTGGCGAGGGCGTGCCGGCTGCCGCCGGGGAGGCCGATGCCCAGGGACCCGCGGCCCTCACGCGACGCCGCCTCGGTGCAGCGCACCGTCGCACGTCCGCTGGTGGCGCGCCAGCCGTGGCCGGTGCGGGCCTCGAAGGTGTGCCGCAGCCGGGTGACGGTGACGCGGTCGAGGGAGAGGACGCCCCTCCACCCACGGGGGTCGTCGACCTGCATGCCGAGGACCTGTGGGGGCTCGGTGGTCTCGGGGACGCGGAAGACGACCGTGTTCCAGCCGGGGCGCAGGGTCTGGTGCCGCAGGACGGTCGCGGTCCAGCCGGCGTCGAGGACCACGGGCGCGACACCCACGCCGCTGCTCGTTCCTGCCGACGGGGGGAGGTGGACGCGGAAGCCGACCGTCGACCCGGCGCCCAGCCCGTCGATCCTGCGGTCGACCCCGCGGTCGACCCCGACTGCCGGGTATCCGCTGCCCGTCAGCGAGAGCTGGAGGCTGCCGGACCCGGAGCTGGCCGGACCGCGGCCGGCCGAGACCCCCACCGAGCCCCACCGGGTGGACCACCCATGCGGCGTGCCGTCCTCGAAGTCGAAGACCGCGGTCGGGTCGACGGGACGCGCGGGGGCGGGGTCGGGGGCCGGGCTGGTCGGTGGGCTGCTCGGTGGGCTCGGAGCGGGGACCGGGGGGCTCTGCGGGCTGGCACGTCGTTGGTCCAGGTGCCGGCGGTAGCCGGCACCGAACGCCGTGGGTGTGCCGTCGTAGTCGGTGATGAGGGAGGGACCGCCGCTGCACGAGGCGGTGTTCCACGACCACGCGAGGTAGCCGACGCGGTGCGCGTCGGCCCACGGCAGGATTGTCTCGAGGAAGTCCGTGGCGCAACCGTCCTGGCCGACCTCGGTGAGCAGGACGGGGTGGTCGGCGGTGACCGGGGCGACCGTGTCCTCCCAGCAGGACGGCGTGCGGCAGCCGGAGAAGCTGTAGGCGTGCCAACCTGCGACGAGGCCGTCGAGCGGGTCGACGGGGGCGTGGGCGGACCACTGGCTGAGGTCGCCACCCCAGTTGAGTCCGTCGAGGACGATCGGTTGGCGGGCCCCCGTCGCACGCACGGCGTCGACCAGCTCCTGCGCACCGGCGGCCCGCCACCCGGACGGCGTCGTGCACCCGTCGCGCCAGCAGGCCCACGAGATGTCGCGGGGTTCGTTGTACAGCTCGAACACCACCGACGGGTTCGTCCGGTAGGCGCTGGCGACGCTGGTCCAGAAGGCCGGGGTGTGGTCGCGGTTGGGCGCGACCTCCTGGTGCGTCGCGGGCGTGGCCCCGGGGGAGGCCCAGTGCAGGTCCAGGATGGCGGCGAGGCCGTGGCGCGCGGCCCGGTCGACGAGGTCACCGATGGCCCTGCGGTACGCCGCCGCGGCGAGCTCCGGGCGGACCCCGTCGAGGCCGAGCCAGCAGCTCTCGTTGAGGGGGATCCTGATGACGTTGGTGCCCCAGGCCGCGATGGCGGCGATGGCCTGGTCGTCGACGGGCCCGTCGAACAGCCCCCACCCCTGGACGCAGGCGTACTCCGAGCCGGAGCGGTTGACGCCCGCCACCTCGAGGTCGTCGCCCGAACGGGCGTCGACGAGCCGGCTCCCGATCACGACCGGCTGCGGTGGTGAGGGGGAGGCCTGGCTCGCGGGTGCGGCGACCAGTCCCAGGCTCGTCAGCGCGAGGACGAGGACCAGCAGGCGGCCGACGGCCGAGCGGGTCCGAGCAGGGGCGGGGGACACGCGGGCTCCCGAGGCACGAGGGACGGGCTCGGGGGCAGTGGACCGCCCCCAAAACGGATAATTAGACCGTATCGGGCGTCACGGGACCTGGGGGCGTGATCGGTCGACTCCGTCGGGGCCGGGGAACGCCCTGGTGGTTCGACGGTGCGCGGGGCCCCTTGCTGCGATGCTGTCCCGGTGATCACCGCGACGCCTCCGAACCTGCCCGGGCGTGACCTGGCGGTGATCTTCGACCGGGACGGGAGCACGCTGCTCGCGCTGGCGCGCGCCGTCACGAGGAGCGACGACCGCGCCTTGGCGGCCCTGGCGACGGGACTTGCGGACTACGGCCGGTCCGCGGCCGCGCTCGAGACGCTCCCGTGGGTGGTCCAGCGGGTCCTGGTGGCCCAGGCGGTGTTCGTCGCCTGCCGCTCCCTGGACGCGGTCGACGACGTGTCCGGTCGGGCGGTGCCGCGGTGGTCGCGCGCCGTGGCGGAGCAGGCGGCGGTGGCCCTGTGCCTCGACTGCGGGGTGTCCTACCGAGACGCTGCGCAGGTGGTCGGTCTCCCGGCGGAGGCGGTGGCGTCCTCGCTCACCGCCGTGCTCCGGGGGCTGGTGCCCCGCGGCCCTGCTCCCGCTCTCGGCTGACCTCCCGCGCAGGGACGGCTCACCACAGCACCTCGTGCTCGGGCACCACCTTCTCGGGTGCTCGATGGCCGATGGTCTCGAGCAGGTCGATCTCGATGGTGCGGGCGATCGCGGTCATGGGGACGTCGTGGATGCTGTCGCGGAACGGGTCGGCGAGGTCGCGTCCGACCTGGACCGCCAGGAGGTACATGATGCCGACCAGGCCGGAGCCGATCGGGGTCAGCCACAGCAGGTCCTGCACGATGGCGAAGGGCAGGACGATGCAGAAGATGCGGGCGAAGAACGACGGCAGGAACCTGTACTGGACGGGAAGCGGCGTGTTCTTGATCCGTTCGAGTCCGCCCTGGGAGTCCGCCAGCACGGCCAAGGTCCCCTCGATCTGCACCCGGGGCAGGTGCTCCACCATGCCGCGCCGGCGTGCTTCTGCCACGAGGGCGCCGATCTCGTTCAGCGTGGCGTTGGGGCGGTTGGTCGCTCCCCGGATGCGAGCGCCGGCGGCGCTGGTCGTGTAGAGGTCGAGCTCCTGCGGCGGGTCCTGGCCACGCAGCGAGGTCCGCAGGACGTGGACGTAGGCCACCTGGGCGCACACGACCTCGTCGACGAGCCCCTCACGCGCATCGGCAGACTCGGCGGTGAGCAGGGTCACCGCTTCGCGGCCCAGGTTGCGGGAGTGGTTGGTGATCGAGCCCCACAACGTCCTGGCCTCCCACCACCGGGCGTACGAGGCGTTGACCATGAAGCCGAGGAACAGGGCCACGGCAGTGCCGTAGAGGGTGTACTGGATGGTGATGTCGCGAAACCCGAGCCATCCGTGCATGTAGGCCCAGGTGACGGCGACGTCCCAGGCCAGCAGGAGGGTGACGGGTCCAGCGATGTTGCGCCAGGCTTGGAGCGGCTTGGGTGCACCCGAGACGATCATGGTCGAAGTGTGTGGACCACCGCGAACCGCCTCTACCGACGGAGATGAAGACCACTGCCCGTGCAGCCAGCGACGCTGCCATGAACGGCTGCGCGCACGCGTGACGTCGTGGTCCTCTGCCCCGGCGTGGTTGCGCCGGGTCCTGTTAGGGCTGTCGGTGCCCTGGCGGCCGGGCGGGGGACGCATCTCCGAGTCTGACCGGGCGTGCGGCCCCACAATCGATTTCGCGTAGCAGGCTTCGACGGTCGGTCGAGACTGTGGCGGGTGGGGAGATCCTCAGGCGGGGAGCGCCTGCACGTGGCCATTGATCGCGGCGTGTACGTCGGGCGTGATCTCGGTGATGCCGTGGTCGCTGGCAGCATGTGCGGCGACATCTTGCATGAGGCTTGTCCTGTCGATGTTTTCGAAGGTCGAGGCGCAGCCAGGCATCACATCACCGCAGGCGAGCTTGAAGATCATGGGGTTCCGTTCTTTGTGGTGTGGCTGATTGGGCGAGGGTCACGGGGGCGGGGGGCCAGAGGGAGCCGCAGGAGGAAATGGCCGGCAAATTCATCCTGCTCGAGCCCGATGGTGCCTCCCAGGGCAACCGCGAGCGCACGCGCGAGGTAGAGGCCGAGGCTGACTCCGGTGTCGTCGTCGTTCGTGTCGAAGGGTTCGAACAGCGCGATCAGGGTTCGTGGCTCGATGGGATCTGCCATGCGGGTGATGCGCAGCTCCAGCCACAAGCGGGTGAGGCGCACTTCGAGGCGACGTCGTCGTGGTGTGGGGGGGAGGCCCGCGGCCTGCCACAGGTCGTGGAGGGCTCGGGCAGCCAGATCGGGGTCCGTGCTGAAGGTGCGGCTGGTGAGGTCGCTCTTGAGATCGTCGGTGGGGACGCCGGCCGAGGCGATGATGTCGTGAAGGGTGCAATGGCGCCGGTGCACCCTCAGGCGTCCGAGTGCAACCGCGGAGAGCCGTTCGGCATCGCTCATCCGCTCGGCGACGTCGCCGAGCGCAGCTTCGAGCTTGCGTGCAGTGGTCTGGGTCAACTCGGGTCCGAGATCTCCATCAGCCAACATTCCTGCCCAGCCGCGTGCCACCGAGAGGGGGGTGCGTAGCTCGTGCGCGAAGGCAGCCAGGAATCGGTCTCTTTGCTCAGCAAGCTGCGCCTGGGGAGTGTTGGTGATCTGGGCCGCGCCGGCTCGGAGGAAGGACTCGAGCCACCGATGGAGCATGACGTCTTCAAAGCCGTAGGTTGCGGCGACCTCGGGTACTGGAGTGCCTGAGATGGCCTCCAGGACTGCTCTGACCCGGATGTCCCCGGTGGGCGTGGGTGCTTGCGGCATGACGGTAGGTCGGATGGCCGGGTCGAAGGGAAGTGCTGCAGCCATCGCGCACACACCTTTCCTTGCTTTGCCACTGGCTGCTCAGCATAGAGTGGTATCGGGTGCTTTACACTAATAGTCGCATATGGGTGCCATGCGGGCGAGTGTGTTAGTGCGAACGAGTTCGCACTTCGCTGTGGACGGCTGGTCAACCTGTCGCATCCGAGTCGGGTCCCGAGGCGTGGCCGGGTCATCGCGCGACCTGTTGCGAGGCGTGGCGTGGTGTTCGCAGAAGGCGAGGCGGCGCTGCCGTGGGTGGGTCGGAGGTGATCAGGCGCCGAAGACTGCGTCGACGTGCTCTCGAGCCCGATGGATCAACACCAGGCGGTCCTCATCGGTGTCAAGGGTTGAGAAGGTCAGGAAGATCTCCAACAGCGCGAGCACCGTAGCCACCAGCGCAGTCGGGTTCGCCTGCACGGCACCGGTCTCGGTATCCACCTCGGCGATGATCGCCCCTGCGTCCACCAGGTGCCGCTGCACGTCGGGCAGCAAACGCTGCAGGAGCTCGCCGGACGGGTCAGTGTCGGGGTCGAGCGTCGCCAGTACGTCGAGGAACACGTTGGCGATGTCGCGGGTCTGCTCGTCGCCCTCGGGAATGGGGGCATCCATCTGCCACACCCTACGAGAGCGCCGGCCCGATCCCGCGGAGGAGACCACAACCGAGGCCGAAAGGTGACGCCGTGACCCCACAGGCCCGTCGGCCGCCCGTGCGATGCTGGGTAGCCGACGGCCCGCGCAATGCGCTTGCCACGGCTCATCGGTCCCCCCGGCGGACGATGCGCCGAGCCCCCACCGTGCGGGCGACACATGGGGTGGGACGAACTACGTCAAGCCGTCAGCCGACACCTGAGAACGAGGCATGCTTGCCCCGGCGGCCTTCCGGGCGAACCCCCCGTTACGTCCCGGGGGGCCGTCCTTCGCCTGCGGTCCACGTGTCTCGGGCGCCCCGGACTCGGATGCCCCTCACGCCTCCGACAGCCGGGGCGGTCGCGCGTTCGGCCGGGCCACCTGCGGCGGGGAGTCCTCAATGCCACGTCCCTGGTCTGGTGTCGACGACACCACCGCCTCGTCGTCGAGCTGCTCGTCCTGCGTCACCCACGCTGTCCCGGTCCAGAACCGGTGCAGGCGGTGGTCATCGGGATGGCGATACCAACCAGACTCGTGCGACGACGGTTGAGGTGAAGAAGACATCCACCTCAGGCTGCCCCGATCCGGGCGCCTCAAACGGGCCCGAGCCTCTGACAGGCGACTTATTGATCACGCCAGCACCATTCCCGTGTCTATATTCGCGCACAGCGGGCAGACTCCGCGCATGGTGACTCGTGAGTACCGGCCGTTCCGCGCCGGCGACCGCCCCGGTGTGGAAGTACAGATCGGCGATGCGTGGCTCGCCGGCGAGCTCCGCGCCTGGATCCGGCGAGCCGGCATCTGGTGGGCCCACCTCGACTACACCCTGCCCGATCGCAACCGCCACACCACGACCGTGCCCAGCCGCCGCGTCCGCTCGACTGATCCCCGCGGCCAGGTCCCTGTCGAAGACGACGACGCCGGTACCTCCGACGCCGGCCACATCAGCGCACACGACTGCTCCACGTCCTAGTGCTCAGCTAGTCCATCTGCATCAGGACCCGGCCCCTGCCCCGTGGACACTGGAGCACACTGGCGGCCCCGCGGGGTCGCTGCACTGGCTGGGGGGTGGCGCGGCCTCCCAGGCGCCGGCCCCACCCTCGCCCGGGAGGCGGTCCCCAGCAGGACATCAGCCAAATCTCACTTGACCCTGCGACGCAGCATCGCGCGCCTCGCAGGACGCCATATCGGTTCTTCGGATTTCCCTGCGCTGTTGCATGTCTGGTCGGTGCGGTGGCCGCCCCGGCAATCACCTTGCTTGAGCCGAAGAACCGGCCTGCACCACCGATACCTAGCCGGTACCAGACCGCAGCGAATCCGGTCAGGTCCTGTCCCCGCAATCCGTATCGCTGTCGATGACGGCTGGGCTCGATCGTTCGGATACCTGGGGCCGAGAGGCAACCACCGTCCAATCAGCCCGGTCCTCTCAGTTTCCGCACCGGCGAACGCGGTCCCGTTCTTGCGGGTGCTGCTCACGCCCCACACCGCCGATGTCGAGGCCCTACCCGAGCGTCGTAGGGCGAAGCACCAGCAAGGACAACTTCGTCGCCACGTCTCGCGTCCGCGCCGACCACATGTGGATTGACCTGACCGGGCAGGCGCGGTCACCCGCTTGGGCGGTCGGCGAGGGGCTGGAAAGACGATCCAGTCACTGCGCCTGGGCGGAGTTCTTGGGCGAGCGTGTGCTGTCTTGAGTCCAGTCACGCTTCTCGATTGTTCAAGTCGCCGCAGGTCGACGACACGGGATTTGGTATCCCTGTCCGATCGTGACTGTGGTCGTTCCCCCAAAGTATGAGCTTCGTGGTGGTGGGTCGAGGCACCGTGCCGTCATCAACTCCGCGCTAACGCCGCCTCGTTCGTGTTGGGGCGGTCAGGCGAGTCCCCTTGTCGCCGTTTCACGATGTGCGGGGTTGTCGGCTGCAATGCTGTCGAAGTGACTACCGCAATGGATTTGGAGCTGCCGGGGCGCGACCTCTCGAGGATCTTCGACCGCGACGGAAGCCTGCTGCTGGCGTTAGCACGTGCCGTCACGGGAAGCGATGGTCATGCCGTGGTTGCGCTGACGAGGGGGCTGGGGGACTACGACCGGTCGGCGGCTGCGCGCGAGACGCTTCCGTGGATGGTGCAGAGGGTGCTGGTGGCCCAGGCGGTGTTCGTCGCCAGTCGCCACGTCGCAGTCGAGAACGACGTGGATGACGACGTTGATGACGGCGTGGTCGGGGTGTGGTCGTTGGCGAGGAGGGGAGCGCTGGCACTGGTCCTCGACTGCGGTGTCTCCTACCGGGAGGCCGCGCAGGTGGTAGGTCTTCCGGCGACGGTCGTGGCGTCGTCGCTCACCGAGGTCCTTCGGGCCCTGGTCCGGAGCGAGCCGCGTCAGGCTCTCGGCTGACTCCGTTGGGCCTGGGCGCGGGCCCGGGCGCGGTCACGTGCCTGGTGGCGCTGAGAATCATAGTGACTCAGTTACCCATCCGTGGGTGCGGTGGTGGCGAACTCCATGTGACACACACAGCCATCAACAGGAGTTGACTCCCCATGAGCACGATGCTCACCACCAAGGGCCGCAAGGGCCTCGCCGCGATCGCGCTGGTCGCGATGACCGGCACCATGGCTGCTTGCGGCAGCAGCGACGACTCGAGCGCTTCCGCCTCGTCGTCCTCGTCGTCCTCGGCGTCCACGCAGGCCGCTCCCAAGCCCGTCGCGGCGATCGACTCGCTGACCGGCAAGAACACCCAGGTCGCCCTGGACGCCGGTTTCGTCGACGCCCTGAAGTCGCTGAAGCTGACCCCCGGCACCACCGGCAAGGCCAAGCTCGTCGGTGGCGGCGGCACGCTGCAGTTCCCGATCTCGGGCGGCAACGTCACGGTCTTCAAGCCCGGCACCGTCTCGCCGTACGTCATCGGCCAGGTCCAGCACGAGGGCTCCGGTCTCTCCCTGACCGCTGGTGACACCAAGGTCGAGATCAACAACCTCAACGTCGACCCGGGCGTGTCCCGCGTCTACGGCGACGTGCTGGTCAACGGCGAGGTCGCTGCGTCCAGCGCCTACGTGTTCACCCTCGACGGGCGCACCCTGAACCCCCTGAAGACCGGTGACGGCACGGCCACCCTGCAGGGCACCAAGGTCGAGATCTCGCCCGTCGCCGCGGGTCTGCTGAACCAGACCTTCAAGACCGACGCGGTCAAGCCCGGCCTGCTGGTCGGCATCGCGAAGATCACCGTCAACACCACCCCCGGCGACTGACACCACCGGTCGCCCCGTAGCTCCCGCCCCGGTGTGGGTGGAGCTTGCACCCGGGGCGTGGGCGCAGGGCCCGGAGCCGACATCGGCTCCGGGCCCTGTTGCGTCCCGGCCTGTCCCGTGCTCGAGGGCGATGGGCAGGCACGTCGCGTTTGACCACTTTCACTCTGCCGTCAGCGGATGGCTCCGGCCACCTCAGGCGAGCGCTGCCGTGACGATGTCGGCCAACCGTTGCAGCTCGGCCCTTTCCACGTCGTCGAAGGGCTGCTGGTCGGCTGTCCGTCGTAGCCGATCGAGCTGGTTGCTCACCGCGGGAACCGACAGCGAGGTGACGTGGTGGGCGAGCTCGTGCAGCAGCCCGAAGAGCCGCTTGACGACGTCGAGGTCCGAGGCGCCGTAGCGTCGCGGCTGTCCGACCGCCAGCTCCAGCAGGTCCGCCAGGTCGGGACGCGCGACGACGGCGCGCAGCGCGCCGCTCTCGTCGTGCCAGGTGGTGGGGCCGAGCTCGCGGTGCGCCAGCTCGCAGAGCAGGGCCGAGGCGTGGCTGAGGGCGTGCACCGCGGTCGTCGGGTCGTTGATCCCGGGGGAGAGGGCCTTGGTGGCGACGTCGGTGAGCTGCCGCAATCCGTACGCGAGGTCCTCCGGCTCGGTGCGCTCGAAACCCGTGCGCACCGCCCGGGTAACCTCGCCCGCGAAGGCGTCGCACGCCGCCGCGTCCGGACGGCTGCCCGCCGCGAACCTCGCGTGCCCGATCGGCATCCCTTGGACGAGGGAGCTGCCGGGCAGGGCCGTGATGTAGACGATGGCGTCGTTGCTCGAAGCGGCGTCCACGAGGCTCTGCCGGTCGATGCGGGTCAGGAAGCCGGAGGAGGCGCTGAGGAGGGCGATGTCGGTGGCGCGTCGGGCCGCGAGCCGGGCCGCCGGCGACGGGGCGGGGGAGTCCCGGGGAGAGGTCAGCTGCTCCATGGTGGCCCGCGCGTCTCGGTGCACGTTGCGCAACATGGTCTCGACGCGGATCTCGCGGGTCAGGTGCGCCAGGAACAGGACGAGGCCGAGCACGCTCGCGAGCGCCATGACGAGGGCCACGGTGACGGACAGACGTGGCACGAACTGGCCGCCGGAGTCATCGCCGTTGCGGACGCTCCTCATCGCGGTCAGCGAGAAGGCGAAGGTGGCGAGGAACAGGGCCAGGGTGAGCTGGACGAACCGGTCGCGGGTGAAGGTGCGCAGCAGGCGTGGGGAGAACTGACTGCTGGCGAGCTGGAGCGTCACGACGGTCAGGGAGAAGGTGAGCGACGTGACGGTGATCAGCGAGCTGCTGATGGCGTCGAGCAAGGTGCGGGCGGCGTCGGCGTCGCCGCCGAACAGCACATCGTCGCGCCAGCGTCCGGAACCGCCATCGAGGGAGCGGTCCAGCTCGGGCAGGAGGACCCCGCCGGCGACTGCGACCAGCACAGCCAGCACGGGGAGCGGCCACAGCTGGGTGCGGATCGCGTTGCGCACCCTGTGCCAGGGACTCACGGTGGGCCCGTCTCGCCCGTGGCCGGGTCGAGGGCGTCAGCGCCCGTGATCCCCCCTGCTGCCGGACGGTGGCCACCGCCGGGCCCTGGGTGCCTCACCGGTGGTCGCTCTCGGGGGTGTTCATCATGGACATCATCTTGGCCCCGCCCGTGCGGTAGAAGCGGACGACGAGCGCGATGGCGACGACCAGGAAGACGATGTTGAGCCAGGTGGTGTAGTTCCACGTGATGCTCTCGGGCGCCACCGCGGCGTCACGCTCGGAGGGGACGAGTCCCAGGGCGCCGAAGACCAGCTCGACGACGTACCCGCCCAGCACCATCGTGGCGTAGAAGGCGCCGAGGAGGACGAGCATCATGCGGGTCCCGTAGTACTTCCGGTAGATGACCAGGATCGGCACGATGATGAGGTCGGCGAAGAGGAAGGAGGTGACTCCGCCGAAGCTGATCCCGCCGTTCCACAGGACCCCGGCGAGAGGCACGTTGCCGATGGAGCAGACGAAGCTGAGGATCGCGATGATCGGCCCCACGATCGGGCCCCACAGCTGCGAGAGCACCGGGTGCTCGGTCAGGAACAGCTGCTGCCAGAAGGTGTCGGGGACCCAGGCGGCCACGGCGCCCGCGATGAGGAGACCGATGACGATGTCGCGCAGGACGGCGGCCCACTCCATGACGAAGATGTGGCTGACTGAGGTGTAGCCCTCGGGACTGAGCAGCCGTTGCCAGAAACTGCCGTCGCGCTGGACGGACATGTCCATCGAGGCGTGGCCCTCCATGGAGCCCGACAGTCCCTTGTCCGACTGGGCGCGGGCGGCTTCGATGAGGTGCGCTCGGACCAGGAAGCGGAAGACGAGCGCCATCAGGACGATGATGACTGGCCCGCCGAGGAACTCCGCGAGCGTGAACTGCCAACCGAGGACCAGGGCGAGGATGATGCCGAGCTCGATGACCAGGTTGGTGCTGGCGATCTCGAAGACGATGGCGGCGCTGAAGCTGGCGCCCTTGCGGAACAGCGACCGCGCGAGGGCGACGGCCGCGTAGGAGCAGGACGAGGACGCGATGCCCAGGCCGGTCGCCTTCGCCAAGGTGGCCGGGCGGTCGTCGCCCAGGAGGCGGGAGATCGCCTCGCGGCGTACGACCGCCTGGACGACGGCGGAGAGCGCGAATCCGAGGACCAGCGACCAGGCGATCTGCCAGGCCATGGACCCGGTGGTGACCACGACGTCGCCGAGGTGGTCGAGGAGGTCGTCCATGAGTCTCTCTTGCAGTGGGTGGCTGGGAAGTTCTATGGCGCGTGGGACAGGGTGATCGTGATGCGCGTTCCAGAACGCGACGCGCGTCTGTCTGCTGCACCTCTGCAGCCCATCTCCCGTGTGCCGTTAGGACTGCCCCGGGTATCCGTGCTGGTGCAGGAGTCCGATCAGATGCAACGCGTTGCGGGCGGCGACGGTGGTGGTGCCGGCGGTGGCGTCGGGGGTGTGCTCGTGGTCGTTGTAGTCAACACCTTGCATGGCCTCACCGACCCAGTAGGTGCTGGCGTTCGCGGCGATGCTGAACCCGACGTCATTCAGGCCCTGCAGCACCTCGGCGGTGGTGTGGTGAGCGCCATCCTCGTTGCCGACGACTGCGACCACTGCGACCTTGCCCAACGTGGTGGTGCGGCCCGCGTCGTCGGTCTCGGACAACTCGGCGTCGAGGCGCTCGAGGACCATCTTGCACACCGAGGCGGGTTGGCCCATCCAGATCGGGGTGGCCAATACCAGGACGTCGGCCTCAAGCAACTTGGCACGGATGGTCGGCCAACCGTCGCCGCCACCCTCGTCGGTGCTGACACCGAACGCCACCGGATGGTCGACCACGCGCAAGACCTCGCCGCTGACCTCGATGCCAGCTCCGGAGGCACTGGCCTCGGTGCGCAGCGCGTCGAGCACCTGGGTGCCGAGGAGCTCGGAACTCGAGGGGGCGGGGGACTTCTTCAAGCTGCAGGACAGCACCAGTGCGCGGATCGTTGTCATGCGTCGTGAGGTACCCGTGGTGCCGACTGTCATGCGAGGACATCTCTTCGGGGACGGATCAGGCAAGCGATCGTCCAGGGAGCGTGGCTCTGTTGTGCTGCTCTGTGAATCTTCGGGCTGTTGGTTATGCCCGTCCCCGGGTGGTGTGGGCCGGCGTGGGAACCCTGCCTCGGTGTGTTCTGGGGTCATCAGGGATGTGCCTGACGCGGACTTGTGCGTGTAACGACATCCAAGCGCGTGCTAGAGACTGATGCGATCAGCGGGTCGGCTGCCGAGCCGAGACTGGCTGAGATGGGCGGGTCGGCTCCATGCACGCGCACGATTGGGTCGCGGTGGATCTTGGTCAGGGGGTGATGTCGTTCTGCACGTGGCGTTCCTGGGTGGTGTGGCGGACCAGGAGGTCGAAGTCCTGGTGGGCGTGACGGAGTCGTTGGAAGTCGGCCCTGGGCCATGCAAGCACCGTCACTGGATGGACGGCCACGAGACGGGCGTTGCGCAGCCGGTGGTCCACGAGTCCCATCTCGCCCGCCAGAGAACCTGGTCCGATCGTGGCGATCGGGGAGTCACCCTGCGTCACTTCGAGCTGGCCAACGAGCACGACGTAGGCCTTGTCAGCGGGCTCCAGCTCGTGGACGGGGGACCAGCCAGCGGGAATCCGGACCAGACGGCCGACCCGCTCGAGATCCTTGAGGGTCTCGGCCGGGAGGGTGCCGATGACGGGCAGCTCGCTCAACCTTGGTGTCACGTCGGGCATCGTGGACTCCTTCCTGGCGACGCTGGCGCCCGGTTGCCGGGCGGGACCCAGCACCCGGTCTCCGGCGGACGACTGTACCGACGCTGCAGGTGCTTTACGAGGAAGATGGTCAGTGGCCGGCTGCCGTCCGCAGGGGTTGGCGGCTGCTGCTCAGTGGCCCCGAGGGGGACCGCTTGTCGGTCGTAGCGATGACATGCCTTCGACATGGCGTGACCGTCGAACGCGCCGGTCACCCCTGTTCGTCGGCGAGTTGACGGCGTAGGTCGCGCAGGATGCGCGTGAGCATCCGCGACACCTGCATCTGCGTGACGCCGATGTTGGCCGCGATCTCCCTCTGGGTGCACTGCGCGAAGAATCTCATGCTCAGCACGTGTCGGTCGCGCTCGCTCAGTTCCCGCACGAGGGGCGCCAGCAGAACCCGGGCTTCAGCAGCGCCCCGCTGCCGGTCCGAGGTGCCGAGCAGGTCGTACAGCGATTGGCCGTCGTCCGCCGAGGTTGGCTCGTCCAACGAGCGAGGCGAGTAGCACCCCGTGGCGCTGACCGCCTCGACCACGTCGTTTGTCTTGACGCCGAGATGCGTCGCGAGCTCGCCGGGACGTGGCGAGCGCCCAAGTGTGCGCTCGAGTTCGGCGCGTGCGGCGGGCAGGTGCTGCTGAAGCTCCTGGACGCGGCGCGGTGGCCGAACGGTCCAACCCAGGTCACGGAAGTACCGCCGGATCTCGCCGCGGATGGTCGGGACCGCGAATGACATGAAGTCAAAGCCAGCATCGATGTCGAACCGCCTTGCGGCATTGAGCAGTCCCACGCAGGCGACCTGTCGGAGATCCTCCCCGTCCACTCCGCGCGAGCCGTAACTCCCGGCGATGCTGGCGGCGACGTCCAGGTGCAGCTCGACGACCTGCTCGAGCAAGGCGGCTCGAGTGGGGTCGTCCGGCGCGGTGAGCCGACGCCGGAACAGCGACGCAGTGAGCTCGGCTCGCTGTCGTCTTGCTGGCGAAGAGGCTCTTCGGGTTCTAGCCCGGAGGCGGGTCCCCGATGAAGAGAACTCATCGACAGCATTCATCACCGTTCGCTCTCACGCGTCGGAAGCACGCGCGGAGTCTTCGAGGGCCGAGTCGTATTGGATACTGCCTGACCTCGCGCAGCGCCATGTTGACGCTGAAATCCTGGCAGTCACATCAGCAGCGCAGCACTCACCCCAGGGGGTGAAATCGGTGGCGCGGGCAGCCTGCATTCGCTGCTTCCAACCGCGGCGCAGCCGGAGAAAGCAACGCCACTGCGGCCGTGGTGTCGCTGCCGGATCCCCGAGCGGGTCATAGGCCCGCTCGGGGATCTAGCCGCTGGGGCTCAGCTCGAGTGGGGGCTCGCACCAGAGGTGCGGGTGTCGGACTCGACCCGGCTCTGGGCCCGGCGTGCCTGTTCGCTGGCGCTGGGTGCTTGGCCGGCTTCCCTGCGGACTCGAGGCGCCTCGTCCTCAGCAGCGCTGAGGTAACGCTCCCAGCGGTGCTGCATGGGCTTGATCAGGCCGCCGCCGGCACCCACGACGATGACGCCGCCGATGGTCGCCAGGATCGCAATCAGGATCGGGGTCGTCACCGTAGTCGCGACTCCGACCTGGTTGAGGGCGGCGACCACGCCGAGGAACAGGATGAACGCCGAGGCGATGTTGGCCAAGGTCTTCCCGTAGGAAAGGCCGCCGAGCGTGCCCTCAATGAGGGTCTTGACGCCGGCGGCGATGGCTGCGGCCACGACCACGATGATGATCGCGACGACGAGGCTGGGCAGGAAGGTGATGACCTGGGTCAGGAGGTCGCTGATCGGGTTGGGGCCGAAGACCCCGAAGGCGAGCTGGAGCACGAACAGCATGAGGGTGTAGTGGATGATCTTGGCCACGATGTCACTGGCGTCGAACTTGGACTGCGCGAGCGCGTCCTTGATCCCGCCACGCTCGACAGCGCGATCGAACCCCGCCTTCTCCAGCAGCGCACCCAGCGCCTTGCCGATCGCCTTGGCGACGAACAGCCCCACGATCAGGATGACCAGGAAGATCAGCAGCTTCGGGACGAACTCGGCGACGGTGCTCAGCCCACTGCTCAGGGCCTGCGTCAGACTGTCTTTCATTAAGATTTCCTCACGATCGGGGATGACACGGAAATATTCCGTACCCCCGGAATGCGCCGTCGGACGAGGTTTTCGGAAAAACTTTACAGCGTAAACCTTGCCGCGTGGTGAGGGTCAGTCAACCTGGCTTGATGCCGCAAGCAGCAGGGCCATCCGGTCGAGAAGGCTCTCGAGCGACTCCTCGAACTCGACGCGCGACTGATCCTCGGAGAGTCGGGTCCGCAGTCGTCGCACCGTGGAGTAGCCAGCGAGGGCGTCGTCCTGGGAAGACCCGTCCTCCAGCACGTCGAGCGGCCCGACATCGGCGCCGTGGGTCGCGACCTCGAGCAACAGGTGGCCCAACAAGAAACTGGTGAAGGCGCGGTATGCGCCGAGGGCGTCGTCCTCGGTGAAGCCCTCGACGATGAGGCCGTTCAGAAAGGACTCGACCCACTCGAGGCTGCGGAGCGGGGGCCGCAACCAGGGGCCCCCCGCCGGTCGGGAGACGACAAGGGGAAACGCCTTGGGGTGCTCGAGCGCAATCCTGCGAATGCCGTGCGCCAGGCGTTGCAAGAAGTCCTCCCAACCGTCCTCTGGCTCCCGCAGCACCAGCTCGTCGTCCTCGAGGTTAAGGACCAGACGCTCTACGACGGCGTCCAGCAGTTCCTGCTTGCCGGGCACGTACCGGTACAGCGACATCGCCTCGACCCCGAGCAGGTTGCCCAGGCGGCGCATCGTCAGACTGGGTAGTCCGTCCTGGTCGATGTAGGCCAGGGCGGCGTCCACCACGCGACGACGGCTCAGTGGGGCCTTGTTGGACGGCAGAGGATCGCCGTTCACCAGGTCGGCATCAGCGTGGGTCGCTCGCCTGTCATCGGCACGTCGTCCTCCTCGTCGGACTCGACGGTATCCAGTCGACCATGACGAAAACGGGCAGCGGGCTGTTCTCTCTAAGATTGGTCTGGAGTGATTGAGAATCCCCGTCCTGGATCCAGAAAGTCCATTCGTGCAAGCTCCTTGACGCGGCCTTACATTGTATGTCTGACTTGACCAGTCGATATCGCCCCACCTTGCCCGCCCCGGCCCCCCGGGTATCGCAGGCAGATCACCGTGCCGCAGTCCTGCGGTCGTCACGACGGTGCCACATCCTTGAACGGCCCCGCGTGCCTTGGAGGCCGGCCGAGCGCTCCGTGCCGCCGTTCCACCCTCACCAAGGAGCACCTCATGACCAGCACCGACCAGGTCCAGGAACTGCTCCAGTCAGGCGGCTCCACTGCCGGTCCCGGTGAAAGTCGGCACAACGGACTTGTCGTGACACACCGCGCCACAACACTCTGAACCAAGTCATCACGAACAGGTGCCGTCAGTTGCCCAACACAGGTGGTCCGCGCCCCGGCGCGGCTGCAGGCTGGTACCGCGATGTGGATCGTCCGGGGGAGCACCGATTCTGGTCAGGTTCTGACTGGCGCGACAGCACGGCACGGTCGCTGCCAGGACAAGCCGGACCACGAGACAACGCCACCTGCGAGCACGGCGTCCACTCGGCCAGCACGCGGCGCGCGGTCGCCCGCCAGCTCGCCAGGTGGGTCGGAGAAGGGCTGGACCACATCGCCAGCCAGCTCACCACCACGGTGGCGGCCCTCAACCGCTACGACCCCGACTCGAACACCCTGCAGGACGCCGCATCCCTGCTTCGGTCCCACGCCTCCGCCGACGTGGCACGCCTGGCAAGCGCGGTCGCCGACATGGCGGTCATCCTCGAGGCGGCCGAAGAGCTAGGTCGCCAACACGACATTGCGCCCGAGCGTGCTTTTGATGTTCTTGCCGACCGGGCAGCTGCATCCGCCAGACCGCTTGACGCCGTGGCCCGTCAGTTTCTCTACGTTTCTCATCCGGCTGGCACGTCGCCCGGTGACCAGGCGCCATGGGGATCAGGTCCTGCTCCATCCTGGTAGACCTTCTGTGGGGCTGTGTCGCGACGTCGTTGCCGCCTCGGACCGGGTTGGGCACTCTTGCACTAGCTAGTGCCAGGGCGCTGACCGAGCGAAAAGGTGTCGGGAGCGCGGGGCGATTCAAGTTCACTACCAACGCCCCGGAGAAATCGTGTCGGTCCCCTTGTGAGACCTGCCAAGAGTCTCGTGGGCGGCACTTAGGATTCCGTGCCGCCCAAACGGCACCGATTGGTCGACTGATGAGGCCCGGTGCTTGAGCACTTCTCCGGGGTTCGCATCTCTTGTGCAGGGCTGAGCAGCGGGTCGATTGTCGGAGTCAGTGACTCTGTCACCAATCTCACGACGGATTCAGTCAACACACGTCCTGCGACGACGTCGTGGGTACGCAAGTCGACACTCGGCCTCTGACGCGCCGGCGGACGGCAAGCTCTTCCTGTACGAGGCGGACATCAAGGTGCAGAAAGCGCAATGGGGGACGCGAAGGGGCACGAGGCACTCAGCCGAAGCTGACCGCGACGTCTGAGCTAGACGTCGATGCCGCGCACCCAACGATCGCCCTCGTCGCCGCCCCAGGCGTCCCAAGCGACCCGACCGGGGGAGGGGAAGCCGTCGCCACCCTTCTTGAAGCCCTCAGCGTCCTTGTCGACGGCGTGCCTCGCGAAGTAGGCCAACATCTTCTTCACATCGTCGTCGCTGAGGTCCTCGCCGTCAGCGAGCTGGTGGGCGCGGTGCTTGCCGACGTCGGTGAAGTTCTTCCCGGCCTTACCGTCCTCGATCCACTTGACGGCGCGCTGGCCGACCTTCTTGACGCCGGCGGGAGGGGTGTGCTTTGACTGCGAGGAGCTCATGGCTGCGACGTACCCACTCGGCCGAGCGGGTAGCTCGCCTGCTGCCGCCGATCAGGTACGGCGGGGGTGTGGACAAGACGTTGCCGACCGTGGATGGTCCCGGAAGAGCCCTGACGGTCTGACCGTTCAGGGCTCGTCCATTCACCGACCCACCACCGGCGACTTCCTTTCAGCCAGGATCCGGGAATGAGGGCATTCGCAGCTGCTGTCCCGCATGTGGGGGGCGGGTGTGTGCCTTGGCCGACTCAAGGCCGGCCAGGGCTCGCCCAAGGTCGCATCGGTCAGCCGCGCAGAAACTCGAGCAGCGCGTCATTGAACTCCGAGGCGTGGCTGACGTTGCAGCCGTGGGGCGCGCCCTCGAGGACGACGAGCTGGCTGCCCTCGATGGTCTTGTGGGTGCGCTGTCCGGACCCTTCAAGGGGGACGATGCTGTCGCTGTCGCCGTGAATAACCAGGGTGGGCACGGTGACCTTCTCGAGGTCCTTGCGGAAGTCGGTGGTGCCGAAGGCGTCCATGCATCTCAGCGCGGCGTCCTGATCAGACTTCTGGCACAGCGCGACGGCCTGCTGCCGCTGGTCGTCGCTGACCTTGAGCTCGTCCCCGGCAGAGAAGAACCGGCGGGTGAAGTCGTCGAAGAAGGCGTCGCGGTCGGCATCCAGCCCGCTGCGCATCTCAGACGCCGCGTCCTGGGTCAGGGGCCCGTCGGGGTTGTCCTCGCCCTGCAGCAGGTACGGCGGGACGGCCGCTGCGAACACCACCGAGTGGAGCCGGTCCTCGCCGTAGAGCGAGATGTAGCGCGCCACCTCCCCACCGCCCATCGAGAAGCCCACGAGGGTCACGTCGCTGAGATCGAGGTCGGTCAGGATGTTGTCCAGGTCGCCGGCGAGGGCGTCGTAGTCGTAGCTGTCGCCAGGGTCGGAGTCGCCGAAGCCGCGACGGTCGTAGGCGATGGGACGGAACCCGGCGTCTTTCAGGATCGGCACCTGCTCGGACCAGGCCGCGCCGGAAAGCGGCCAGCCATGGATGAGAACGACGGGCCGCCCCTCGCCGCCGGAGTCGTGGACCTTCAGATTGTGGTCGTCGTCGGCCATGTGCTTGCAGCTCCTCGGTTGGATGGTCACGACCGGCCCGGGTGGGCCGGCCTGCTTCGTGTTCCCGCCCGACGACAGGCCATGCGGGTCCGACGTCGGTCCGGACAGCGTTTCGGTGTGCTCGAGGTAGATGTCGGATGCTCCGCGTCGCAGGCGGGTTTGTTGTCTCGGTGGGTCGGGAACCTGTCGGTCTTCGCGTGGTTGTCGCCGGTAGTGCAAACGGAGTGTCACGACTCTGGGCAGATCAGATGTCACCGATCCGTGCAGCAGGCCCACCTGGCCTCTTCGCCATCCGTGTCGCACAGACGGCACTGGCAGACATCAGGTGTCGTGGGTCAGGCGCTCTGGGGTCAGGGGTTGCCGGATCGAACCTCAGCCCGACCGATGCGCCGCCTATGACCTGAACGGCACTGAGACTGACCGACGGACCCTTCCAGTACCTCGATAGCGTGGTGCAGTGTCCGCATCCGACCTGACCGCGTGGGGCCTTCGCCTGGCCGCGACGCACCTAGGGTCCATGCCAGCCAGGTTGAACCACTCGCTGTCGGCAGCGCGGCACGTGCAGATCGCACGCAAGCTGGCTGAGGCTTCGAGGCGGCACCTGATGGTGGCCGCTTTGGTTCATGACATCGGCTACGACCCCGCACTGCGCAGAACCGGCATGCATGCCATAGACGGTGCCGTGCACCTGAGGGCTCTGGGCCTACCCGCAAGAATCGTGAGCCTGGTGGCCTTCCATACCGGCGCCGAATACGAAGCCGACGAGCGTGGACTCGCTCACGAGCTGAATGCCTTCGATCGGCCGCGCCAGGAGTTGCTTGACCGTCTCATCCTTGCGGATCTCACATCGTCTCCCACTGGTGGTGAGATCTCAGTGGAGGAGCGGTTGGCGGAGATCTACGACCGGTACCCGGCGGAGCATGCTGTCCACCGCTCTGTCACCCGCTCGCACAAATACCTGAGGAGCGCGGCGTCTCGTGCGCAGGCTTCGAGCATTCACCCGAGATAAGGCGATCTGCGTTCCTCGACGCCATGCTGCAGTCGGAGAGACATCGACGGGTGCATGGGCAGCTTGTCCAGCTTCTCGGGTGCCACCCACTTGACGGCCTTGCTCTCGCTGCTGGTCCGTGCATCACCGCCAGTGACATGCGCCCGAAAGGCGATGGAGAACTGCTGTCGCACTTCGCCGTCCTCGTAGGCCATGACATGGCCGGGGTCGGTATAGGTGCCGACCAGGTCGTCGACCTCCACGTCGTATCCGGTCTCCTCCTTGACCTCGCGGACGACCGTGTCGCTGATGGACTCGCCGATCTCGTGACCGCCGCCCGGCAGTGCCCAGAGGTCGTTGTCGGTCTTGTGGATGAGGAGGACGCGGCCTTCGTCGTCCTGCACGATTGCGACGACCGAGGGAACGACGCTGTTGGCCGGCGGGGCCGCCGGATCGTTGATGTAGTCGATGCGCTTGCCCATGTGATCAGGATGCCGCAGCCCGGTCGACCGGTGCGGCGTCGACCCATACCCGTTCGAACGAGCGCAGGTAGTGGTCGAACAGGTGGCCACCCTCGACTCGGCGCAGATGGAGGACGGGGTTGGAGGGTGCAGGGGAGCCCATCACGTGCGTGTTGACCAGCAGCTCGTCGTCGAATCGGTAGAGGGAGTTGTACAGGATGCTCTGGTGCTGCCGGATCTCGATGCCGTCCACGCCCATGGCCGGACCCATGTACGTCAGCGCCAGACGGATCCGAGCGGCAAGGTTCTCTCCGATGCCCTCTTCCTCGCCGCGCCAGGCGACGGTGGAGGAGTCAGGGTCGCCGTAGAGGAAGCGAGCCCGAAGACCCCGAGCAGCCCGGTCCGCCAGGCTGGTCGGCAGGCCGGGATGGGTGTCGAGCAGGAAGAGTCCCGAGTAGACCAGGACGTCCACCTCTGACTGCACCTGCTCGACCATGCGGTCCCACAGCTCACCTGGTACGGCTCCCCGGTGGGGATAGACAGCTACCACCTCGGAGTTGCTGGACCCGCGACTGCCGTCACCTGTGAGCAGCTGCGGCCAGAGGTAGGTCTCCTCGACGCCGAGCAGCTCAGACGTTGCGAGTCGGTGTCGTTGGTGCGGCACACGGCCAGTCGCCACCCACCGCTCGACCGTCTTGGGGTCCACCTGGAGAGCGGTGGCCACGTCGAGCGTCGTCACTCGACGGGTGGTCATCTGCGTGCGCAGGCGTTCGTTGCTCATCTGATTCTCCCGAGTACGTCCTGGGACGTTTTGGAGAACGTAGACGTCTCAGGACGTCCATTGGAAGGGTTGCCGACAGATTGTGGACAACGATCCGTTCGATCAGTGGCCGCGCCAGTTCTCGTTTTCGAGACGAATTCACGTGTGTCCGATTGGCTAATGACCACAGTTGGTAGCGGAAACGAGACGCGGACGCACCAGGACGTCTCTGATCTGCGGTTTTGGGGCCCGGCTGCGGCTGACGTACTTGGCGAATGCACGCCATCATTCCGCGCCCCGACCGTCACACAACAGCGCGCCACTGCTCTAGAACCCCTCTAGCAACAGGAATGTGTGCGGGTTTTCCACAGGCTGTGAAACGGGGACTTCCATTTCGACGAAGCGTCGTGTTCGTCTACCGCTACTTCAGTCACACCGCGCTCGTTCGGGAGAGGCGGCTTCGTTGCTGCTGTCTCGTCGGGCCTTCTCGGGAGGTCGTCCGATGAACAACCTGCTTGCTCAGATCACCGTGCTGGCCGCACCAGACTTCAACTCGCGAGGCGTCGTCCAGTGGGCGGTGCAGAACATCATCCCGCTGGTGCTGCTGGTCGTCGGGATCGGCATCATCGCCAGCGCTCGCAAGGGCCAGATGAGCCAGAACGCGATGACGGTCACCAACATCATGCTGGGATGCGTCGTCATCGCGGGCGCTGCACTCTTCTACGGGTTCGCCGGCAGCATCGCGACCTTCGTCTTCCGAGGCTGAGTCGCCGTGCTGATCCGACCCGACGACGAGGTCTACCGCGTCGACGCGGTGTGGCTCGGCCCACAGGGGATGACCCTGCCGTGGTCTGCGCGCTACTCGGCGTACGGCATCTGGTTGACGCTGTTCGTCTCGGTGCTCCTGGTCGAGGCAGTGCTGCCGATGCGCGTCAGCGTGCCACCCGTGTGGGAGGTCGTCCTGACCATCCTGGGGACGTACGCCCTGACTGGCGTCATCGACCACGAGCGCCCGCTCGTCAGCGTCCTGCACCTGCTCCGCGTCGAGATGCGTACGCCGCGCCAGCCCAGGTCCACGCGACCCGTCCGTGTGACCGCGGTCAAGGTCCGTTCGAGGAGCCATCGTGCTGCGACGTCGTGACAAGGACCCCGCCACGCGGTCGGTGATCTCGCTGCAGAACATCGAGGACAACCTCTGCTTCACGGCCCACGAGGCCTGGGCGTGGTTCGTGCTGCCGACGCAGTCGTGGTCGTTCAGGTCGGACCGTCAGCGGGAGCAGCTCCTCTACGGCATCGGGGACGGCCTGGCCTGGCTGGCGGGACATCGGCTGCACCTCAGGGTGACCTCTCGCCCCTATCCCGCCGCGGCGTGGGCACGACGGCTGCACGAACTGACTCCGGCTCCGCTCTCGAGCCCGGACACGGAGCCGTGGTCGGAGCATCTGGTCACGATGCAGAAGCACCTGCGACACCAGACGCTGGGCGACAAGGACGTGTTCCTCGGCGTACGACTGGGCAACCGTGCTGCCACACACCGGATGATCGGGGCACTGTGGCGTCACCCCGGCAACGTGGAGCACGCCCGGCTGCTCGCCAGGCGCGAGCAAGTGACCGAGACCGTGGCGCTGCCCGGCCTCGACGGTCGGCCCGCGACAGCCGGGGAGATGGAGTGGCTCGTACGCCGGTCGGTCGGGGTCGGCATGCCGGCTCCTGCGGAGCTGAGCCCGACGTCGGTGACGACGTGGGATCCCGGCGACCTCCAGGCCTTCGAGGACGAGGTCGAGTACGCCGCCGGCCCGCTCGACCGGACGGTCCGCCTGACGAGCCGCGGCATGCGCGAAGCGACGACCCGTCACGCCGCCGTGCTATCCGTTGGCCGGCTCGAGGAGATCGACGCACCCGACCCGGCTCTGGACCCGTGGCTCTCGCACACCGACCGGTTGCCGTTCCCGGTCGAGTGGTCCTGCCAGTTCGACGTCCTCTCGGGCGTCGAGGCGCGCCGCGCCATTCAGCGCAAGCTGCTGGTCGTCCGCGACATGCAGCGCCACTACTCCGAGCACGACCTGGACGAGCCGCTCGCTCTGGGCCGCCAGGCAGACCAGGCCCGCCAGATCGACGACCAGATGACTCGAGGCGCCGACGTCACCGCAGCCCGGGTCCACGGCTGGTTCCGGCTCGCCGTCGCCGGTCCGACCGAGGAGGCGTGCCTCGAGCGCGCACGTCAGGTCGTCACGTCCTACCGATCGCGCCGGGTCACGATCGAGCACCCGCGCGGTCAGTACGGGCTGCTGCGCGAGTTCATCCCCGGTGAGCCCGTCTCGACGGCAGCGCACCGCCGACGGCTGCCTGCGATGTACGTCGCTGCAGGCGTGCCGACCGCCTCGAGCCGGCTGGGTGATCGACGCGGTCCCTACATCGGCTGCACGACCGGTGCCTCGCGCCGAGCAGTCATGTTCGACACGCACTACGCGACGGAGGTGCGCGAGACGTCCGGCCTGGTCCCGGTCGTCGGCGGACTCGGGGCAGGCAAGAGCGTGCTGCTCGGCCAGCTGACCTACGACGCGGTCAGACGCGGCATCCCGTCGGTCGTCCTGGACCCATCGGGTCCGCTCTCGCGCCTGGTGGAGCTGCCTGAGATCGCCGGCCACGGTGAGCACATCGACCTCACGGCGGCCGCCAACGGCACCCTCAACCCGTTCGACGTGGTGGCCGCCCCACGTCGCGAAGGATTCGGCTCCGATGAGGCGTTTCTCGAGGCGACGGTGATGGCAGCGCAGGACCGCAAGTTGCTGGCGATGGACGTCATCAAGATGCTCCTCCCTCCGTCGGTCAATGCGCTGCCTCAGACGTCACTGGTGGTCTCCGACGCGGTGCGAGCCACCGGGGGCGAGCGTTCGTCGTCCCTGTGGGACGTGGTGCGGATCCTCGAGTCCTTGGATGACCCCCACGGTCGCATCGTGTCCAACTACCTTCGCGACATGGCGGAGCTCCCGTTGTCCCGACTCTTCTTCCCCGGGGTCGAGCCAACGGCGGAACGGTCGACGGCGAGCCTGACGGTGCTGACCATGCCGGGTCTGGTGCTGCCACCGCGGACGGTGCCACGCGAGCACTGGTCGACCTCGGAGCAGATGGCGGTGCCGCTCCTCCACCTCGCAGCCTGGTACGCGACCCGTGCCGTCTACGGACGTGACATGCAGAGCCGCAAGCTCGTCGCCCTCGACGAGACGCACTTCCTGGGGGAGTGGTCTGCCGGCCGCGCGCTCTTCACCCGTCTGGGCCGCGACTCCAGGAAGTGGAACACCTGCGTCCTCGCCTCGTCGCAGAACCCCGCAGACGTCCTCGGGATGGATGTCGCCAACTTCATGTCGGCCGCGTTCGTCGGCCGCATCGAGGACGAGGAGGCGGCGCGGGATGCCCTGCGCATGCTGCGCGTCCCGACGGGGGTGGGGTACGAGCGTGCGCTCGCCTCCCTCTCGAGCAGTCGAGGGGGCCATGCCAACCGCGAGTTTGTGATGCGCGACGTGGACGGCAACGTCGATAAGGTGGGGATCGACCTGTCCGCCAACCCAGGTCTGCTCGCAGCGCTGAACACCACTGCTGGTCGTGGTGCTATGGGTACGAACCAGGTGGAGCAGGTCGCATGAGGGCCCTGACGAGGCTGGTCGTGCTGCTGCTCCTCGGTCTCCTGGTCCTGGCCTCGACGCCCGCGGTGGCGGTCGACGACCCGTCTGATCCGGGGTCGTTGCTTCCTGAGGTGCCCTTGCCCGACCTGCCCAACCTGCCCGGGGTCAGCGACTGCAAGGACGCCCCGGCGCCCGAGTCTCCGGGCATGGGGGTGGCCGGGATGTTCGCGCGCGAGCCCGCCGAGCTGCCCCCAGCCGGGGACCCCTTCGCCAAGGGCAGCAGCACGACCATCTTCGAGCAATACGGGTATGCCGGGCTGCGCTGGCACACCTACGACCTGGGGTGTGGTCCCGATGCCCTGCGACAACCGGACGCGGTCATCGGCACCGCGGTCAGCAACTGGACCACCCAGATCCCGATCGCGCTGACGGCCATGACGGGGTCGCTGACCCAGGTCGCGTTCAAGCCGTCGTTCCTCGGCGGGTTCGATCCCGTCGTGTCCCGCGTGGCGACCGGCCTGCACGACAGCCTGTTCGCCAACTGGGCGCCCGTCGTGCTCGGGGTGCTGGGCCTCTCGATGATCGCGATGGCCCGCAGACGAGCGTTCTCCTCGACCGCATCGGCCGCAGCCTGGGCGCTGCTCGTCCTGGTGCTCGCCACCGTGCTCTTCCGGTGGCCCGTCGCTGCCGGGCAGGTCGCGGACAGCACCGTGACCTCGACCGTGGGCGCGGTGGTCGGACGTCTCGACAGCGATCCGACGACCACCGATCCGGGCACGGCGGTGGCATCGCAGGTGCAGGAGTCGATCCTCTACCGCGCCTGGCTAGCCGGCACCCTGGGCGACGCCGACAGCCCGACTGCGATCGAGTACGGGCCCGAGCTGTTCAAGGCCCAGGCACTGACGTGGCGCGAGGCCGCCGCCGCGGAGAGCGACCCTGACCGCGCGAAGGAGATCTTTGAGGCCAAGGAGGACCGCTGGCTGGACGTCGCGGACGAGATCAAGGAGCGCGACCCCGAGGCGTACGAGAACTTGCGCGGGACGCGGTCCGAGACCCGGGTGGGGTACGCGCTGCTCTCGGCCGCCGCTGCGTGCCTCTCACTCCCTTTCCTGCTGCTTGCCGCACTGCTGATGCTCGGATGCTTCATGATCGTGCGCCTGGCGGTCATGCTCTTCCCGGCCTTCGCCGTGCTCGGCCTCTTTCCCTCGGCCGGTGGGCTCGTGACCGGCGTCGGTCGGACCGTCGCCGCTGCCGTCGTCAACGCCATCCTCTTCGGCATCGGGGCGGGCGTGACGGTCGCGGTCCTGGGCATCCTGCTCAACCCCGGCAACGGGTCACCGGCCTGGCTCGGGCTCGTGCTCATGCCTCTGTTCACGTTCGTGATGTGGCAGGCACTCAGGCCGTTCCGTCGACTGGGCGCGATGGTCAACCCCAACGGCAATCACCTGGGCTCGATGAACGACTCTTTCGGGCGAGCCGGGCGTCGAGCGAAGCATCGGGGGAAGCAGATCGTCGTGGCGTCTGCAGCCGCCCTGACTGGCGGCGCGTCAGCCGGTGCAGCAGCCGCTGCCAGCTCGGCGGCGAAGGACGCATCTGACGATCCGCCTGCCCGGGCGGAAGCCGCACCGTCGGCGCCGGTCGTGCCGTCGCAGCGACGTCCCCCAGAGGGTGCCTCGTCGGCTCAAGCTTCGAGTCCTGTTGGGCATCCTTCGACTGAGGGCGTGTCGCAGCCCGGTCGCACGACAAGCCGCGTCGCCGGGGCACTGGCTGCTCCGCCGATCGCACGTCCCGTCCGCGAGCTGCCGGAGGGATTCGTGCCCAAGCCGATGTCGCGCGGTGTCCCACCACCGCCGACGGAGCCCGAGTGGTACGACGGCGAGGCCGTCTACCCCATCTACCGACCGCCCGAGGACCGCGACGCGCACGATGGTCAGGCAGGTGTCCGATGAGCGGCTTCGGATGGAGGTGGGGCGTCGGTGCCATGCTCGGTACGGGACTCCTGGTGGGTCCGCCGCTCCTCATCGTGGCGGCCATGACCGGAGGACGGAGCGAGGTCGCCCAGGGTGCGTGTGACGAGCTCACGCAGGTCTCGGCGGTGGTCGAGGACGAAACGGTGAACCCCCTCCAAGGCCTGTCGGCCGAGCAGACCCGCAACGCCGCGACCATCGTGTCCGTGGGACGTGGGATGGGCGTCAGCCCGCGCGGTCAGCTCGTCGCTCTCGCCACGGCCTCCCAGGAGTCGCGGTTCCTCAACTACGCCAACGACGGGCTCGGAGGAGACCTTGGTCCTGACCAACGCGGCGTCGGGAGGTCCCTCAGGCTCCCGCACCAGGCGGTGGGGAGCGACCACGGCTCGATCGGCGTCTTCCAGCAGCAGTGGCCGTGGTGGGGGTCGATGTCCGACCTGATGAATCCCGCCACGTCCGCGGCCAAGTTCTACAAGAGGCTGCTGCAGGTCCCGGGGTGGCAGACCCTGCCGGTCACGCGAGCCGCCCAGGCCGTCCAGCGGTCGGCGTACCCCGATGCCTACGCCGACGACGAGGCCCTCGCGGTCCGCCTGCTCGGACAGCTCGAGGGCGCTGACGTCTCGACGACAGAAGCATGGGGCGTCGACTGTTCGACGCCGGAGGTCGTGGGCGGCCCCGTCACGCTTCCCGTCTCGGACCGCGACGCGGCGAGCGACCGACGTAACTTCGGGTCCAGTGGCGGCCGGTGGGCGCGCGGGCACACGGGCACCGACTTCTCGCTGCCTTGCGGCACGCCGGTCGTAGCTGCGACGTCCGGCCGCATCGTCATCCGCACCGACCAGGTCTGGGCGGGCCGGTGGCTGGTGCAGGTCAGCACGGGGGAGGGCTCCCTGACGACCTGGTACGCCCACATGCAGCGTGTCACCGTCTCGGACGGCGACGTCGTGCGAGCTGGCCAGCAGATCGGAGAGGTCGGCACGCTCGGAAACTCCACCGGTTGCCACCTGCACTTCGAGGTCCACCCCCGGGGTGGGTCCATCTACGAGGATGCCGTCGACCCCAGCGAGTGGCTGAACCGACACGTCGGCAAGTCAGCCGAGACGCAGCCGGTCCGCTCGCAGACCTCATCCGTTGGCGACAGCTTCGTGCTGGCCAGCTTCAACGTGCTCGGGCAGTCGCACACCGAGCAGCGGGGCAAGAAGCCAGAGTGGGACTCCGGTGTGAGTCGGATGGGCGGTGTCATCCAGGCGTTGGACCGCTACGACGTCGACGTCGTCGGGCTTCAGGAGCTGCAACGGCCGCAGCACGACGTGCTGACGCGGACAGCGGGGGACCGGTACGCCGTCTATGCGCCGCCCGGCCAGACAGCCAACTCCGTGGTCTGGCGTCGCGATCGCTGGGCCTTCGTCAGCGCCGACACGGTGCCGATCCCCTACTGGAAGGGGCGCCTGACGGAGATGCCGCTGGTGCGCCTCCGTGACCTCCGGTCCGGTGAGGAGGCGATCTTCTTCAACGTCCACAACGTCGCGAACGTGGGCAGCCGCCAGGCACCGCGCCACCGGGCCGAGGCCGTGCGCCGCGAGCTGGCCACGATGCGGGCCATCACCCAGACCTACGATGTCCCGGCCTTCCTGATCGGTGACCTCAACGATCGTTCGTCGGCGTTCTGCGCCCTGACATCGGGCAGCACGCTGTCATCGCCAGCCGGCGGCTCGCACGGGTCGACGTGTCGGCCACCCGCGCGGATGGGCATCGACTGGGTCTTCGGCAACCGGTACGCCCAGTGGCTAGGGTACTCGGTCGACACGTCACTCCAGCGGGCTCAGATCAGTGACCACCCGCTGGTCGTGGCCCGCGTCGAGTTGCGGCCGCGAGCATGACCGGCGAGCAGCTGCCGTACTTCGGTCGACCACCCGCGCGTGCGCCGCAGCCGGCCGCCGAGGCCAAGACGCTTCGCGGCCGGCGGGTGATCCTGTCCCTGCCCGAAGGCTTCGTGTACGACGTCCGAGCGGTGAGCGACGTGTTTGATTGCGGGGGACTTGAGGTGGTTGACGTCGTGAGTGAGGAGGATTACTTCAGGTGGATGTTCCTGGCGGTGCCGCCGGCGAGGAGTTCGTATCCCATTCGACTCGTTTGGCTGGAGTGACAAGTGGTGCCGCCACACAGAATCTGCTCCAAGCGTTGCATGCGTGCAGGTAACCAAGTCGGAGCCACCTCCGCACAGACTCAGCTAACCTCCGCGCGGCGGTATGACCCACCTCAGGCGGTGTCCGGTTCTCTGTCAGGGAGCCCCCACTGCTCGCGCAGCTTGTTGCGGCGCTCGACTCCTGCGGCCAGCTCCTCCTGCGGCAGATAGTTCTGCTCGTTCGTATAGACGATGTAGGTGACGGGATGCACGAAATTCTCCAGTCGCAAGTCGTAGGCGAGCACCTCGCGCCAGCCCGAGCCTCTCGAAGAGCGCGCCTCGACGACGATGCGGTGAGGTCGTCCAACTGGCACCTTGCCTGGGAAGGTTCCGCGAAATTCCGCCACCAGCTCGTGGGTGCTTCTGCCGGCAATGCTGAACGGGGTCCGTGCGTCCTGAACGTCGTCTGACTGAGGGATCAATGTGGTTCGGGTGTGTTCCCAAACCATGAACTGGCCCTCTGCGAAAGCTACCCGCAGTTCCATCACGACCAGCGCGGTGGCACCCGTGTTATGCAGCACCAGGGGAAGACGCAATGCGGAGCGGTCTTGCGAGAGGTAGGCAGCCCAAGTGCTGGGCTCGTATGCGACCAGCCTGCCGGGTCTGGCTTGAAGCCACCAAAACGACGCCACGGTGAACACCAAAGCCAGAACGGACACGATCAGAGCGGGTATAGCCACGCATTCATCATCGCGCCAAAGGAGTCTCTTTGGGGCGCGGCACCTAGCCGGTGCAAGACGCCGTACGCGACGCAGGAGCCACGGAGTCCACGACCAACGCGGCGGTATGACGCGTGGCTAGGACCAGCATCGCTTCTTCCCGTGAAGTGGCTTTTCACCGTCGACGCTGTCGAGCGCGAGTTCATCGTTCTCCAGCCAGGCCACTTGCTCGATCAACCGGACACCCGCGCAGCGCTACCCAAGGACTTGGCAGAGCGATCGGGTGTGTGATCCGCGATCGCTGGACCGGGCGCGTGCAGATGTCCGTTGGGAGGATGAAGCCGTCAATATCAAGTCAAGTCGAACACCAGCCAGAAACCGTGGGCCTGTCGCCGCAGGACCGGAAGACCCTGTGGGCTTGTTCCCGGCACCTGTGCGCCTTCCCGCAATGTCGGCGCCAACTGACGGCGGGCGAGGTCGATGCCAGGAGGGGGGGGGAGACTTTGCAAACCATCGTCGGCGAGGAAGCTCACGTCTACTCGCCGTCACCCGAGGGGCCCCGCTACGACGCGAACTACCCGGCCAACAAGTTGGAGACATACAAGAATCGAACCCTGCTATGCAGCATCCACCATACCTTCATCGACTCCGAGAAAGGTCGGGCGTACGACCCGGACACCCTCACCAAGATGATGCGGCGACACGAGCGGCAGGAGGAGCGACGCGAGCGGATTTCCGGAACCGTCCGCGCCTACGTGGCCGATCAGTACGAGGTCGACGACAAGGTGCTCTTTCGGCAGACCCAAGCTCGAAGGCCATCGGGTTGACTTTATGTTCGTCGACGTCTTCTTCGCGTCACGGGGCGACACAGAAGCTGCTGCCCTCCTCGCTCAGATCGCGCAAGATGCACCGGGTGACGCAGTAGTTCACGGGCGCCGCCCAGGCATTGCTGCACCCGCAGTGGACGGGGAACCCACTCATCGTCGGCGGCCCAGGCCAGGGCAAGTCGACGCTGTTGCAGTTCGTCTGCCAGTTCCACCGCGCGCGCTTCCAGCAAGCGACCGACTAACAGATCACCGAACCAGTCAGCGATACAACCTCTCGAGATCCTCGGCGAGCCGGATAGCAGCCTGAGCAATCGCAGAAGAGGCGTCAATGATGCGGTCGGACGAGACAGGTCCACCGTTGACCCCGAGTGACTCCAAGATCGCCGCGACCCGCGCGTTCTCGGCAACGGCGGAGCGGAAGATCAGCGAAGTGTTGTCCCCGTTAGCGGCTTCGAGGGCTCGCTTCGCCACCTCGATGTACTTGGCGTTCATGACGTCGAAGTACTGCTGAAGCAACGCGGCGAGCTGCGCCTGCTTCTCGAACTCGGCAGCATCAAAGGCATCGTCGCCACCAGCGCGGTCGTGAAGAGTCTGAGCCGCATGATTCAACGGCCGCACAACACCGCCCTCGTCGTAGGTGAAGAGCGCGACGGCGGCTGCGTTCGCATACTCGACCGCGGCCTTCGTGTAGCCGGTGAGGCTATAGAACAACGCAGCGCCCCTACCGTGGGCTGCCCCGCGAAGCTGCTGAACAACCGGAGCGCCAATGGGTGTGGCGTAGTGCTTGACCTGGGCCACCGCATCATTCGCCCGGACGTCAAGGCCGCCGTCCGCGCCAGGTGGAGTCATCTCGGCGTCGTCGAAGCCGAGCTGCCTCATGTGCCACGCGGCAAGAGCCTCAGCCTCCTGCCAAGACGAAACGACCCGACCGCCCGGTTCGATAGGCGGGGCTTCAAAGCGCGGCACCTCGTTTACGAGAGACGAAACTGCCTGTGCCGGCAGGGGCGAGCCCCGTCGACCGGCCGTTCCGTTCGGCACAGACCCCCCGCGTCGGTCGGGCACCGGGCCCGTCGGAGTAGCGGCTGGCTTCGGGGCCGCTGCGACGGGGACGACAGGCGGCCATGGTGCTGGGGGCGGCGCGATGGGCGACTGGGCGGACCGCCACCGAAGATAGTCACGGTTCACGAAGAGGCCGTAGCCGATGAGGCCGAGCCACAGAAAGGCTGCGTAGCCAGCGCCCAAGTCTTGGATGGGCTCGACGGGCGTCACCAGCGAAATCAGGCCGACCAAACTCAACGCGGTCACGACAACGGCACGACGCTTCCACGTAGTAGAACGCACGCGGACAGCGCAGTAGATGAAGCCAACGCACGAAAACGAACCGACCCCAAGGATCACCGCGAGGAGCCACGCACTATGGCGCACCTTCCACATGAGGCTGCGGGTAGCGAAGGAGCGCGTGTCGTGCATGAGAGGAGTGTCGCAAACCCCACCGACAGCCGGCTCGACAGAACCGGGCTGCCGACATCAACGGTCATACAGTTCTGTGGCCCGTGCGACACCGAATCCGTCACTCCTACGTAGACGACGCCGACGCGTTGCACGCAGGGTGGGCAACAGCCGTAATGGCTGATGCGGGACGGGGAGTCGCATCGCACCCCCGGCCACCACGGACCACCGATTGCACAAGATTCGCCGTCGTCGACCGCAGCGGCAACCTAGCGCGGGTTGGCGCGCCCCTCGCCCAGGACGGGCGCGTCCCGCAGGTTAGCGCCTGCTCGTACCAAGTTACGTCTGGGTGCTCGAGTGCATTCACCAAGCGGCGGAATGACGCAGTCGCCACGGCAGGCTATGTAGTCGCGTGAGCACTGATTAAGAGCGGCATATGTGCAGGTTAGCGCAGTGCCTATCAACCGTTGCGGTCGAACCAAACGAAAATTGTGGCTCTCGTGACCGGCCAAGCTTGCCGAAGAGTTGGTGCGCCACAGGTTCGTGCAGTCACATGTTGTTCGGCGCAGGCGGATGATGGCTGTACGTCTTCTACTCAGCAGCATCCGCCTGAATCTGAATGGTTGACGCGGGCCACCCTTCACCCGTTCCGATCAGGACGCGTGCCTGAAAATGTTGACGCAACCCTTCGACGTCGAACTTCATCGACTTAGTCTCTATGCGAACAGCGTCGGGCACGGACTCGTTGGATAGCCACAGCACCTGACCGGGGTCAAGAAATAAGCCGGCGGCGCCTTGGCCCTCGAACGCGACGATCGGCTGTCCCGGCTGGGGTGTCGCAAGCTTCAGCACCGGAAGCGGCCACGGTTCGCCGAATAGGGCTAGCTCCCCGAAGATCTCGCAGGCGACGAGCGTGAGGAGTTTGTGGACGTCGTTGAATGCGTCGGCGTACTTCCGTGCCGAATCGGTCAACGAGTCGATGACCTCGGCGGTCGTGTGAGCGCGGTACTCGGCCCGCGGCAGAGCAAAATTTTCCTCGTGATCGTCTACTGCTTCCAATGATAGCCGCTCGGCTAGTTCCCGACGCGCATCTCGGAGCGCTACCTTCCCGACCTCGCCTAGCCCGTCCAGTGAGTCGTGAAAACGGATCCACGCCGGCGACACTTCGAGAGTCCTGACTAGGTCCCGGGCGGCCTCATCAAGTTCGCGTGACGCGTTGACGTGGGCGCCTAGTAGATTGGGAACGCTCGGTGGCGCTGGCAGCTGATTTAGCCCGGCAGAGAACTCCTCCTTAGCCCATCCGTAGTGGATCGTCATCTCGAACGTCGTTAGCGGCGTCCCAGGAGCGAGTTGGGGTGCGCGAAGAATCGGGTACCCAGCCAGTCGAGAGCGGAGCCACGCCAGTGTCATTCGGTGCGCAGTTTCAATTTGGTTTGCCATTGTCAACCACGCCGCGATCTCGCTCTGGTCGACGGCAGGAGTCCCGCCGCTGATAAGTGGCTGATCCAGCAGAACGGGAACGCGGCTTCCGAACATCAAGGGCTTCATCATCATCCCGGCATGCATGTCGAGATGCTGGAGGAGCGCAGGAATCCCAGTCGCACTGTCACCGCGGTTCTCAAACCCCTGGTTGCGGGGCAGGGTTGCGGCAAAGTCCTTCACCAGCGGCGTCTCTGACCACGCGTCGGCCAGCCGCCACACGGCCCTCCAGAGGTCCGGTGACGTCGAGTGCTGCACGCTCATGCGGGTACTCCCTTGAAGAGTTGGTGGGCGGAGTCATAACCAGTGGTTCCGGGTCAGCTTCACAATCGCGCTTCTGATCTTCTTCGCGGCCTCGCGTTCGGGCGACGTAGAGACATGCGACTCGACGTCTCCCCACGTGGTGAACCTGTCTTCGCCGTGGGTCCGGTCGGTTGCGGGGGAGTTGTCTGGGGCGGGCACCAAGTGCGTTGCCGGTGAGTGCCGGAACCTGACTGGCCACCCGTCAGGTCCTAACTCTCGGCCTTCGCGTTCGTAGACGACGCCAGTAATACCCAACGGGCCGACGGTCTGGGCCAGACGCTCGGCAGCGACCCGGGGCGCGACCTCGGCGAGAATGAGTTTGGCCGCGGCGACCACTAGGTCCGTGTGCGCGGTCAGCTGATCGCACGCTTCCTGCCGTGACCGCGGGGTACGGGGCCGCAGGCTGCTGCTGCGACCGAGCCGATGGTGCAGGATCCATTGCCACAGCCGGGTCGCGACAGCGACGGGACCGTCTCCGGGTTCGGTTACCACGGTCGTGCCGGCGAACAGATCCGGCGCATCCTCAATCCCGACCCAGCCACTAATGCCGGCGCCGACCTGGGCGAGCGGGGTGCCGTCTTGACGCCGCCACATGGTCACCCCCGCGGCTGCCAGGTCCGGCAGTACAGCGCTGAGGATCCTCGCCACAAACTCAGGAGTGTCGTCGGTGATCGTGTTGTGGTCGGACTCGCTGAGCCGAACCAGCGTGAAGGGAAGTCGCTCGGCGACCGCCAGAACATCGGCGTCACTGAACATCAGCATCTGTGCCGAGAGCAAGACCCGGTTCTCATCGTTCTCGACAAGCGTGACCGGAAGGTGCACCAAACCGTCTGCGTGGGCGCGTGCGGCGAAGTAGTCCGCAAACGAGTCGTGGACCGGACCCTTTAGCGTCGTCGATCCGATCCCGGTCACGATCGCGTTGATCAAGCCGCTACGCGCGACCGCTTCACGGATGTGCGCGACCTCGGTCGCGATACCGTCGTTCTGAAGTAGGGCCGCAGCCTCGCTGAACAGTCGCTCCCACTCCAGCGGGTTCGCGTATCGCTTGCCCTGATCGAGCAGCCTCGCGAACACCACGCCCAGCATCGCCGACGCGATGCGTACGTCTCCGGCGTTCGTTCGGGCCGCCATCCGCTCGACACTGCCCCCGTAAACCGATGCCCTATCCGTAAAGGGCACCCCGTCGGCCACCAGTTCCAACGCCAACCGCAGCAGCATGGGGTTACCGGCCGCGTCGCCGAGGGCGTGCTCGACCCGGGCCAAAGCGGTGGCGGATTCGCGGGCGAACTCGTCCGCCGGCACGTCACCCGGCCCACCGGGTTCACTGTGCTTGTAGGGCTGTACTGGCCCGCCGGCAGAGTCGGGGCCTGGTGTTGGTTCCGTCTCGGCGATCCGTGAGAGGACCTTCGCGGTCAACTCGGTGCGTTGTTCGCGACCGAACGCGTGGGGGAACAAACGGCCAGCGGCGACCGAGGTCGGGTAGACACTCGCGCATAAAGTCTCGTCGCGACCGACCACCACGACCCGGGCATTGTGGCCGCCGGCCAGATGGGTCCGCAGTTCCTCAGCGAGGACACCACGCAGATGCGGCGGCACCTCGGAGACGCCGTCGAGAACCAGAGTCGTGCTGGGATCGGCCAGCGTCTGTCGTCCCACGGCTCGCGGCAGGTTGCGCCCAACTAGGTCCCCGACAGCGTCCGCGACGAGACGATCGAGCCTGTTGGCGATGTACGCCTCCACGTGACAAACGACCACTGATCGGCCGGCGACTGCGGCGTTGTGGCGCCACAGGCGCGCCACTGTCGACTTTCCGGATCCGGTCCGGCCCGCGAGCACGAGCGGCGTCGACGTGCGGTCGAGGTCTTCGATGCGCAGCTCCTCGCTCTGCCAACCGGCTCGCAGCGCCGGGGTGACTTCGTCACTTACGTCAAGAGCGGCAGCAGCAGCCTGATACTCGCCACCCAGGGCGCTCGCCCAACGGTCGGCGGCGGGCAGGTCACTCGCCCCGCCCAGGACCGCAACGATCTCTTCACGGCTGACGATCCGGTCGTCTGCGTCACTCATACCCGACCGGGTGGAGATCAGCCGGAACAGCTCGTTGACCCGGTCGATGGACTCCTTCTCGGCGTCCGGGTGCCGTGTTCCGATGCTCAAGAGAGCCCGGACCTCGATTTCGGCCGAGAGCAGCAGCGCTTCGACAGAACCAGGTTCTGAGACGACGTGCACACGGGCCGCAACCTTGCACATCGGATCGGTGTCAGGGACGCCGAGCAATCCGGCGATCAGTCTTAGGTCACCGCCACGAGCAGCGTCCAAAGCGGCGACGACGACGTGACCGGAGGCGGCTAGCTCGCCATCAGTCAAGAATTCGAAGGCTGCACTCTTGCTGGCCGTGAGATCAGCCCAACGTCGAAGGATCTTCAGCAGGTCGCCCTTCGCCCACGTGTAGGGCGCGACGCGGGACTTCATCTGGGCTCCGCGCACGACAACGGGCGAACCACCCGAAGGATTAGGTCCGAGCACCTCGAGGTCTAAGACGTCCTCGGTGCCTTCGACCCGAATCCCCGCCAGTGTCGGGTCGGCCGCAACGTCGAGCGCGGCGAGCAAGGCATGACAGTGCTGGTAGTTGATGCCCCTGACGGTGTCGACGCCACTCACTCGCAGAAATCCTCTCGCACGATGCAGACACCGTCGCACGAGCGCGTCAGGGTTGGGGCGATGTATCAGGCGGCAGAATGCGCGAGTCGCCCAGGACGCGCCAAGGGCGATTTGGACCCTCGACTCGTCTCCTAGCGGTAGGGCGGCTGCCGACCGAAATGAGTCGCGAGTGCGGCCTGCCGCCCGCGGATCACTGCCTGAGACACCCGCGGAGCAACTGAACGTATGGACCTCGAGAGCCCGCGATCCCGCGAGCTCGTGGGCCGCGGCGGAGCCTTTCCACCGGTGCCGCAGGTTGTGAGTTTATAGGCGATTGGGGATCGTGGGCAGCAGCGTCAATCTGGGCGGGAAGGGCGTGGAACCCGCCTTCACTCCGTCAGGGGGACGTTCAATTGCGTCCCAATCGTGTGGTGTGGGCGTCCCCGGTGCAGGTAGTTCGCTGAGGTCAGCAATCGACCTCAGGAGGAACCCATGGCCATCCCACGCAAGCTGCCCGTCGAGTTCGACATCGTCTTCCCGTTCGGGGCCTACATGGTGGGTGAGATCTCGCCGGTTCGTGACTTCGACCGGTCGACCCGGGAGGCACCGGTCCAGGCGGCTGACCCGGACTCCGGCATGCCCGTCTGGGCGGTCGACGTCGTCGACGCCGACCCGGAGGCGAAGAAGTCCAACCGGACGATGACGGTGAAGGTCAGCGCCAAGGTGATGCCGGTGCTGGACCGCCACGAGGGCGAGCTGCCCTTTCGGCCGGTGCGCTTCGCCGGCATGACGGCGACGGCGTACGTCGAGGACACCGGCAACTTCTCTCGCATCGCCTGGTCCTTGCGGGCCAAGGAGGTCACCACCCCGAGCACCCCCGCCAGCGGCTCGGCGCAGCGGTCCGACAAGGCGGTGGCCTGAGATGTCGGTGGGATGGGACGTGGAGTGGGGGAGCTGGGTGCTCGGTGACCTCGCCGACGCGCTCGGACGAACGGCCGACCTCCTGGGGCGCCAGCAGGAGGTCTCCCGCATCGAGGTGGTGCCGCCGACCGACTCGGACAAGCTGCCGCTCGTCACCGTGCACGTCGGGGACGAGATGGCGAAGCGCAAGCTCCGCAAGCGGCTCATCTACGGAGAGCACGAGGTCGAGTTCATCAGTCAGAGCCCGACCGGCTGGACCGCGGAGACCGCTGGCCTCGTCCTGACCGTGGTCGCCGTTAAGAGCCAGTGACGTGGCGCGCTCGTCGACGCACGAGTGGTTCCGCTTCCTCGACGTGACCACCGAGGACGAGGCCGCCGAGGAGCTGATGCGGTGGTCGGCGGCACTCAAGGTCGTGTACGACGACCTGGCTCGCCAGTGCCGCGGACTCGGCGACGCCCCGGGCGGCGACCTCTACGAGGTGCTCAACGTGGCCCGGTCGACGCTCAGCGAGGGAATCGACATCCTCGACGACGCCGTACGCCGATTCCGGGCCGGCGAGCACCGGGTCGCATGACCCTCTCCAAGACGGCAGCGACGGCGTGGTCCGAGACCCGCTTCTGGGTGAATCTCCTGGCCTGGTTGTCAAAGCGGCATCCCGGCCACGTCGTCGTTGCTCTTGCTCTGGTCTGGCTCGCCTGGGGGTCGGCGCCGACTGCGATCGCCGTGGCGGGCGCGTTCATGGTGGTTGCCAGGTCGTGGATGCTGCTTCGGCCTGGGAGCTACTGGCGCCTCGCCGGCCCGATCGTCGGACGCTATCGAGCCCAGATCGCGAGGCTCGAGTGGGTAGACGCGCTGGCGTCGTGCGGCCTGGCCAACGAGCGTCCCGCCCTGCGGGTCGTGTCGAGATGGCCGCGACTCGTGCTTCGCACCCGGCTGGCCGGCGGTCAGACCATCGCCGGTTTCGAGCAGCAGGCTGAGGCGCTGCGCTCCTGCTTCGGGGCCTCGCAGATCCGCGTCGAGCCTGACGGAACGCGAGACGTGCGCATCTCGCTGGCTTTCGAGGACGTGCTGGGCGAGCCTTTCGCAGCGACAGTCCCGCGGCGCGTTCGAGGCGCCAGCGTGGTCATCGGACGTGAGTGGAACGGCAGTGACTGGGCTCTTCCAATCGGCCCCCACACGTTGGTCGCAGGGTGCTCGGGATCGGGCAAGGGGGCCGTGCTGTGGTCCTTCGTCTTCGGGCTGGCGCCAGCGGTACGTGACAGCCGCATCCAGCTGCACGGCATCGACCTCAAGGGCGGCATGGAGATCCTGATGGGGCGTGGGCTCTTCACGACCGTAGCGACCTCCCAGGCAGAGGCGGTCGCGCTGCTCGAGCTCCTCGTCCAGTGGCTTCAGAGGCGGACCCGGCAGTACGCCGGCCACGTCCGCAGCCACGAGCCCACGACTGATGACCCACTGCACGTCATCGTCATCGACGAGCTAGCCGCCCTGACGGCGTACTCGATCGACCGGGAGCTCCAGCGTCGTGCTGACGTCGCCCTCAACATCCTGCTCTCGCAAGGTCGAGCGCCCGGGTTCGTGGTGTTCGCCTGCCTGCAGGACCCGCGCAAGGACGTCGTGCCAGCGCGTGGGCTCTTCACGCAAATGGTGGGCCTGCGGCTCAAGGACTCATCTGAGTCGACGATGGTGCTGGGGGAGGCCGCTGTGCAGGCGGGCGCGCACTGCCACCGTCTGTCCGTGGACGTGCCCGGCACTGGATACGTCGTGCCGGAGGCCGGTGGGCCACCAGTGAAAGTCCGAGCCGGCTACGCCTCCGACGAGCTGATCCGCGAGACGGCGACTATGTTCGCCACGCCCACCACCTTGTCCGTGCTGCCCGTCCGTCCCGAGCACCAAAGGCGCGGACGTCGAGCCGACCGCGCCTCGGACAACGTGTGAGCCCCGGCAGTCCAACGACGGCCGCTGAGGCCGCCAGCCTGCACCGGGATGTCTACCGCCACGACGCCGAACGACGCGCGCGTGGCTGCGTCCAACCCGTGCGCCTGCGGGGCCAGCGCAACCTGGTCGACACCCGGACGGGGGAGATCACGACGCTGTACGACTCGGCCAGCGAGCTCGACGGCCAGGTGTACGTGCGGTGCGGCGACCGCCGTGCGCGGGTGTGCCCCAGCTGCTCGCGGGAGTACAAGGGCGATGCCTGGCACCTGTTGCTCTGCGGGCTCGCCGGCGGCAAGGGCGTACCCGCCGATGTTGCGAAGCGCCCGTGCACCTTCCTCACCCTCACCGCGCCGTCCTTCGGTCCGGTCCACGGCACTAGGGGAGGGGGCCCGTGCCGGCCTCGACGGGACCACCCGCGTTGCCCGCACGGCCGGCCGATGTGGTGCCACCGCCGCCACGACAAGCACGATCGATCGGTTGGGGAACCGTTGTGCGAGGACTGCTACGACTACGTCGGGCATGTGCTGTGGCAGTGGCACGCCCCGGAGCTCTGGAGACGCTTCTGCATCGCGCTGCAGCGCGAGCTCGCCAAGGTCGTCGGTCTGCGAGTCAGTGACTTCCGAAAGGCGTGCCGGATCTCGTACTCCAAAGTGGTCGAGTTCCAAGCTCGGGGAGTCGTGCACTTCCACGCACCCATCCGGCTCGACGGCCCGGAGGGGCCCCACGGCCCACGATGCGACCTGTCTCTGGACACGGATGATCTGGAGCGCGCCATCGTGGTCGCTGCGGGGCGCGTAGCGCTCGAGTCGGAACTGCTCGTGGACGGCGGCAGTCGCGAGCTGAAGTGGGGGGCGCAGATCGATCTGAGGTCCATCAGCGGTGCTGTGGCGCGCAACTCCGACAGGGCCGCCCGCGTGGTGCATCCAGAGCAGGTCGCGGCGTACCTGGCGAAGTACCTGACCAAGACGACGGAGGACTTCGGCCTGCCGGCTCGGGTGAGGACGCCTGGCCAAGCGCGCGCCGGAGGTGCAAGTCCACATGCAGTGAATCTGGTGCGAGCCGCGTGCTGGCTCAGTGGACAACACGAGGCGTACCGACGCATGCAGCTGTGCCTCGCCACGCTGGCCTACCGTGGACACCCGATCACGAAGTCACGAGCCTATTCCGTGACCTTCGGCCAGCTGCGACTCGCACGCAAGATGCACCGCGGCAGTCGTGGCACTGCGCCGCAGGAGGTTCACCCGCTGGTCGCCGACGACGCGCCGACGGGCTTCGAGGTCGTGTCGAGCTTCGTCTATGTCGGGCGCGGAATTCCCCTGCTCATGGCCCGCTCGCGGGCGGGACCCGGCGTCGAGTGGGATGCGGCGTGACGGGCAGGTTCGGCGCCGATCGAGATTGCTTGGCCTCTGCGACGGCCCCAAGCCCGGTTGTGGCAAGTTCGCAGGATGAGTGGAGAGCAGCCAGTCGAGGATCGCTTCTTTGAAGACGTCGGTGACGGTTCGCCGCGGTCTTCAGTCCTGTTTGGCCACCTGTGGCTGGAAGCTGAGCTGCTGAACTCCTTGCGTGCGGCGATGCCTTTTCCGAATCAGGTGAGCCTCATCCGATTGCCCTTTGATCTGAAGGTTGGACTGGTGGCGGCCCACGGTCTGATGGCTGAAGACGAGAAGGGGGCCTTCAAGCGTCTTAATGTGCTGCGCAATCGGATCGTTCACGATCTGCACTACGACCTCGCCGAGAAGGACGAGGTGGACCTCCTCAACTCGCTGGGGAAGCGACACCGCGTGCGATTCGCCATGGTCGTGCGGAACGACGCCGAGCCCATGATCTTCCCTGACAAGTTGCAAATGGCGATCAATGTCATGCGCACGTCTTTGCAGTTGGACCGGGAAGCGGCTGAGGCTGCCCACGTGCGCTTGCGCGCTGCAGCTATTCGCGTTCAAGATGCAGTGCGAAATGGCAGACCCGCCGACGGAGTTCCTGGGTCGTAGTACGAGTTCTCCGAGCGCTATCGGCGCGGTGGCCAGGGTGGGCCCTGAGGTACGCCGGCCGCTGGCACCTGGCGGGGCACGCCTGCAAGGGCCTCCACTCAGGCCGTCAATGCGCGTCCGCTCTTCCTAGGGACGCGCTCAGACGTCTCGCTCCTGGGGTCCCGATCAAGTCGACAGCGATGTTCCATGTCGAAGGAGCTATCAAGCGGCAACAGACCTGCGGGTCCTGGCGACAAGGAGTAGCGCTCGTGGTGGAAGCGGATGCACCCAGCAGGTTCGAGGCGCTGTGGAGCGTGCACGAGACGGCGACGTACCTCGGGCTCGCCGCCGCCACGCTCTACGGGTGGCGTGGCCGAGGGTACGGACCGCCGGGCTACCGCCTTGGCAACAAGGTGCGCTACCGCCCCGACGAGGTGCGGGCCTGGGTCGCCGGTCAGACCTCGCAAGCGTCCTGAGCGATGGGCCGCAGACCGCTTCCGTTGGGATCGTGGGGCTTGATCAGGACCGACCCTGTCGGCGGGAAGCCGACCAAACGCTTCAGGGCGCGGGCCTACTACCGCGACTTCGACGGGGTCACCCGCCTGGTCGAGGCCAGCGGCAGGACGTCGACCCAGGCCAGCCAGACCCTGCGCGCCAAGCTGCAGAACCGTTCTCAGGCAGGTCGACGAGGTGAGCTGACGAGCATGTCTCGGTTCAGCGACGCCGCAGCTCTATGGGTCCAGCGGATCGACTCGCTGGTGTCCGATGGCAGCCGATCGCCGTCCACGGCCGAGATCTACCGGCGTCAGCTGCGGCTGCACGTGCTGCCGGCTATGGGAGAGCTCCGACTCGGGGAGATCACCACCCCTCTCGTGGACCGAGTGATCTCGAGCATCAAGAGCACGGTCAGTCCAGCGACGGCCAAGACGGCTCGGTCGGTGATCTCAGGAGTCATGGGCCAAGCGGTGCGGCACGGTGCTGCGCTGGCCAACCCAGTCCGCGAGGTGGAGCGCATCGAGTCGACGGCGCGGCGCTCACCGCGTGCGCTCGAGGCGGCAGAACGCGTCGAGCTGCTGACGTGGCTGGCTCAGGACGAGAAGGCGAGACGGCACGATCTCCCCGAGCTCGTGTTCTTCATGCTGGCCACGGGAGTTCGCATCGGGGAGGCGCTGGCGACGGTGTGGTCGGAGGTCGACTTCGCGGCCGGCACGGTGCACGTGAGCAGCACGCTCGTCCGTGTCCGTGGGGAGGGGCTGCTCCGCAAGTCCACCAAGACGAGTTCGGGGGATCGATTGCTGGACCTCCCGGCATCGGCCTTGGCCGTGCTGCAGCGGCGCTTCATGAGCGGGGCACGACTCGACCAGCCGCTGTTCCCCGACGTGGTCGGCGGCTTCCGAGATCCTTCAAACGTCCGCCGCGAGCTGCGCGAGGCGCGAGAGTCCGCGGGGATGCCGTGGGTCACGTCCCACACGTTCCGAAAGACCGCAGCGACCATCCTCGACGAGGCGGCGCTGTCGGCGCGCCTGATCGCGGACCAGCTCGGGCACAGCCGGATCTCCATGACCCAGGACGTCTATCTCGCCCGCCGGTCGGTTGGCTCGCCCGCAGCGCTCGCACTCGACGACCGGTTACGGGACATAGCGCCGTCGGGCGAAAACAATGGCAAAACAATGGGGAACGACGAAGGCCAGGCCCCCGGAGGGACCTGACCTGGGTCTTTGTGCGCCAGCAGGGACTTGAACCCCGAACCCGCTGATTAAGAGTCAGCTGCTCTGCCAATTGAGCTACTGGCGCGTGAAGCGAGTGGAACGTTATCAGCCACCGACCCCGGGGTGAAATCGGGGCGGTGTGTCCTGGACCACCCCCGCGCGGAGGTGGTCCGGGACGCAGTCAGCCGACGACGAGCGGCTTGAGCGGGTGGATCGCCGGGGGTGCGGCGAGCTGCTCCCCGACGCTGGCCAGGGCGCCCTGGACGTGGTCGGTGGCGAGGTGCTGGTCGAGGTCGGAGGGGTCGCTCCACTCCTCGACGGTGACGAAGGTGCCGGGGGCGGCGACCGACTCGGACAGGTCGTAGGACAGGCACCCCGCCTCGGCGCGGGTGGGGGCCACCAGCGCTTCGAGGGCGGCGCGCACGGCGTCCTCGGACCCGGGCTTGGCGGTGATGACGGCGACGACGTTGACGCTCATGGGCGCTCCTCGGTGGTGGGTGCCGCTCACCGTAGTGCGTCGGCCGCCCGGTGGGTCGGCTGGCGACGCGGCGTCCGGGTCGCGCGGGGCGGGCGCGGGCTCATCCAGCGGCGCTCGACGAAGCGGTAGGACAGCTCCGCGGCGGCCAGGGTGGCGACCACGTTGGCGGGGACCCACAGCAGGCTGTCGCGCAGCAGGGGCGTGAGCGCCCACGCCATGAAGTTCTGCCACAGGTAGATCGAGTAGGACCGCTTGCCCAGCGCCACCATCGGCGCGCTGGAGAACCACCGGCGCACGGTGCTGTCGCGACCGGCCATGTCCTGCGAGATCAGCCCCACCACCACCACAGCGGCGGCGACCGAGGCCAGCAGGATCCCCCCGTTGTACGCCGGCCGGTGGTCGAGGTCGAGGCCCACGGCCATCGCGCCGAGCGCGGCCAGGCCCAGCCAGGTCGTCCAGCTGCGTCGGCCGAACCACTCGAAGGCGACCGTGGGGTCGGGGCGTCGGGCGAAGACCTGGGCGACGGCGCAGCCGATGAGGATGCCCTGCGCGTGCAGCGGGCTGGCCTCGTAGGCGATGGACACGCTGTGGGTGCCGTCGAAGACGACGGCCTGCGCGACCGTCGAGAGCGCGACGCCGGCGAGCGTGAGCGCCAGCAGCGTGCGTCGGCGCACGCGGGGCAGGAAGAAGATCAGCACCAGGGGCCAGAGCAGGTAGAACTGCTCCTCGACCGAGAGCGACCACAGGTGGTCCACCTGCCAGGGCACGTCGTGGCCCACGACCGAGGCCCAGTTCATGGTGTAGGTCATCACCCCGCCGAAGGTGACCGCCGCGACGACGAGGTCGCGCACGGTCGGCGTGAGCAGCACGGTGACCAGTCCGAAGACCGCCATCAGCGCGAGCACGGCGGGCAGCAGCCGGCGGGCGCGACGGACGTAGAAGCGGCGCAGGTCCAGGCGGCCCGTGAGGGCGTGCTCGCGCAGCAGGATGCTGGTGATGAGGAAGCCGCTGAGCACGAAGAAGACGTCGACCCCGATGAAGCCACCGGGGACCAGGTCGGGCTCGAGGTGGATGAGCGAGGTCAGCACCACCGCCAGCGTCCTGAGGCCGTCGAGGGACGGCAGGTGCGGTAGTGCGGCCGTGCGTGCGTCGTCCTTCATGGCTCCCCGTTCGCCCGCGAGGGGTGCCGACCCGCCGCACGACGAGGGTAGGTCCGAGCGCCCGGTCCTGTCAGTGGACGGTCATGCTCGGGGCGTCCTGGTCCAGACCTCTGGACCGGCACGCCCCTGCGGGCGCGTCGCTCAGCGCTCGGCGAGCACGGCCTGCGCCGCGTTGTGACCCCCGAGCCCGCTGACGGCGCCGCCGCGGCGGGCGCCCGAGCCGCAGAGCAGCACGTCCTCGTGGTCCGTGGCCACGCCCCACTGCTGCGCAGCGGTGTCGAGGGCCTGCCGGTCGCCGGCCCACGGCCACTCCAGGTCGCCGTGGAAGATGTGGCCGCCGGGCATCGCGAGGTCGTCCTCGACGTCCTGCGGCACCTTGGCCTCCAGGCACGGGCGTCCGTCGGGGCCGCGCAGCAGGCAGTCCTCGAGGGGCTCGGCGAGGTGCACGTCGATGGCGGCGATCGCCTTGCGCACCGCCTCGTCACGACGGCCCGCGCGGTCGGAGGCGAACAGCTCGGAGGGCATGTGCAGCCCGAAGTAGGTCAGCGTGTGGACGCCGTCGTCGGCCAGCTCGCCCAGGATCGAGGGGTCGGTGAGGGAGTGGCAGTAGAACTCGCCCGGCGGCGTCGAGGGCACCTGGCCGGCCGCCGCCTCGGCCCAGGAGCGCTCCAGCACGGAGTACTCCTCGGCGACGTGCAGGGTGCCGGCGAAGGCCTCGCGGGGGTCGTGCCCGCTCCGGAGCCGGGGCAGGCGGGAGAGCAGGAAGTTGATCTTGAGCTGGGCCCCCGACGGCTTGTCGGCCGACGTGCCCTCCTCCTCGAGCAGCAGGCGCAGCACCCACGGGGCGACGTTGGACAGCACGCGGTCGGCGCGGACGCCGTGCTCGCGCTCGCCGTCGTGCCAGACCACCTCGGCGCCGTCGCCCCCGACCCCGGGGCGGATCGCGCTGACGCCCGCGCCGGTGAGGATCTCGGCACCGCGCACGGTCGCGGTGCGGGCGAGCGCCCCGGTGACCGCGCCCATGCCCCCGACGGGGACCTTCCACTCGCCGGTGCCGTTGCCGATGAGGTGGTAGAGGAAGCAGCGGTTCTGCACCAGGGAGGGGTCGTGCAGCGAGGCGAAGGTGCCGATGAGCGCGTCGGTGGCGACCACGCCGCGCACCAGGTCGTCGGCGAAGCGCTCCTCGACGACCCGGCCCAGCGGCTGCTCGACGATGGCGTCCCACGTCGCCGGGTCGACCTGCTCGCGCAGGCCCCGGGCGGTCGGGAGCGGGGCCATCAGGGTCGGGGCGACGACCCGCGCCAGGTCGCCAACCTCGGCGTAGAAGCGCTGCCACGCGGCGTGCTCCTGCTCGCCGCCGGTCAGCTCGGCGAACGACCGCCGGGTCGCCTCGCCCTCCTCGCGCTCCACGAGCAGGCCGACGTGGCGCCCGTCGCGCACCGTGGGGGAGTACGACGCGGTGCGGCGCGAGACCAGCTCCAGCGGCAGGTCGAGCTCGCGGGCGAGCTGCTCGGGGAGCAGCGAGACCAGGTAGGAGTAGCGCGAGAGCCGTGCCGGCAGCCCCGGGAAGGCCCGGGTGCTGATGGCCGCGCCACCCGTGTGGCCGAGCCGCTCGAGGACCAGCACCGAGAGCCCCGCCCCGGAGAGGTACGCCGCCGCCGTCAGGCCGTTGTGGCCGCCCCCCACGATCACCACGTCGTACGCCGCGCGCTGCGCTCCCGCTCCCATGGCGGGCAACCTACCGCCCGCCGGGAACATTGAATCTTCAACTAGCGTTGGGTCCACACTGATCCCACCCCGGAGGTGCCCGATGCCCGCTGTGACCGTGTCCGACCTGACCGTCCTGGAGCGCCTGGCCGCGCCGGGCCTCGGCGACACCGTGCGTCCGGTGACGCAGGTCGTCACCGCGCCGCAGGGCTACGAGGGCGAGGGCTTCCCCGTCCGCCGCGCCTTCGCCGGCGTCGACCTGCGCGACCTCGACCCCTTCGTGCACCTGGACCAGATGGGGGAGGTGGAGTACGCCCCGGGCGAGCCCAAGGGCACCTCGTGGCACCCCCACCGCGGCTTCGAGACCGTGACCTACATGATCGACGGCGTCATGGACCACCACGACAGCCACGGCGGTGGCGGGTCGATCACCGACGGCGACACCCAGTGGATGACCGCCGGGTCGGGCCTGCTGCACATCGAGGCCCCGCCGGAGTGGCTGGTCACCCGGGGCGGGCTCTTCCACGGCCTGCAGCTGTGGGTCAACCTGCCGCGCGACGCCAAGTGGTCGACGCCGGCCTACCAGCCGATCACCTCGGGCCAGGTCGGCTTGGCCACCTCCGCGGACGCCGGCGCGCTGGTGCGGGTCATCGCCGGTCGGGTCGGGTCGACCCGCGGCCCCGGGTCGACGTACACCCCGATGACGCTGGTGCACCCGACCCTCGAGCCGGGCGCGCGGCTCGACCTGCCGTGGGAGGCGGCGTACAACGGGCTGGTCTACGTGCTCTCGGGCCGCGGCACCGTGGGCGACGAGCGTCGCCCGGTCTCGGCCGGGCAGCTGGCCGTGCTGGGCGCGGGCGACTTCGTCAGCGTCGAGGCCGACCGCACGCAGGACGGGCGCACCCCGGCCCTGGACGTCGTCGTGCTGGGCGGGCAGCCGATCCGCGAGCCGATCGCCTGGGCCGGGCCGTTCGTGATGAACACCCGCGCGGAGGTGGTGGCGGCCTACGAGGACTTCCAGAAGGGTCGTCTGGGGAGCATCCCCGCGGAGCACACCCGCTCCTGAGGCGAGCGGGGCCTGCGGCACCGGCCGGTCCTTTGGCACCATCGGCCGGGTGGACGGACGGGCGAGCGGGCGCGGCGGGCCCTCGCGCACGTGGCCGGCACGTCGTCGGGCGGACCGCTGGACCGGTCGCTGCGGGTGACGCTCAACTTCCACCCGGACCGCGTGCTCGGTGCGACGAGCGTGCTCACGGGCCTCGCCCGGGACGGTGCCTACCGGTCGCAGTTCGAGACCGGCACGAGCAACGGCGGGCTCGGCGCCCACCGGGGCGGCGCTCGCTGGCGGTGGGAGCAGCGCCTGTTCGGACGCGCCTACGACGACGCCGCCCCCGCGGAGCGCCCGAAGTACGGCGCCCTCGACCACCGCCGGCGGCGCATCGGGGGCGCCCCGCGCTTCGGGTCGGCCCACCTGCGCCTGACGGAGGCGGTCCTCGACCGCAGCACGTTCTGCTTCCCCGACTCGGTGTCCGAGCCCACGGCGACGGGGACCGCCGACCGCTTCGACCTGCTGCCGCTGGTGGAGCGCTTCGACGCCCGCCTGCGCGCGGGCGAGCTCGGGCCGGCCGAGGGGGGAGTCCTCGACGACTACGTCGAGGCGCACGTCCACGGCCCGGTGGAGCTGGGCACCGACGTGGAGGCCGTCGTCCTCGACCCGTCCTTCCGTGGCACGGCCACCGAGCAGCAGGCGTGGGACCTGGGCGTGCCGGTCGAGTGGCACGAGGGACGCCGGCTGCTGCTCGAGGACCTCCAGGCGCGCCCCGACCTCCGCGGGCCCCACGTCGTCGAGGTCGGTCGTCGCGTCGCAGCCGCCGGCGTCCTGGACGCCGCCATCCTCGGTCGTGCCGCGCTCGCCGGGGGCGAGGACCCCCAGGACCTCAAGCTGCTGTGGCACTGCATCGCGGTGCTGGGCCGCCCTGTGGGTCCCTGAGCCCGGGCCTGTCCCGCTCCTGAGACGATGGGCCACATGCCCGACCCCACCACCGCGACCAGCACGACCAGCCCGCTGGAGGTGCTGCGGACGGTGTTCGGCTACCCCGGGTTCCGGGGTGACCAGGCCGAGGTGATCGACACCGTCGTCGCCGGGGGCGACGCGGTCGTGCTGATGCCGACCGGCGCCGGGAAGTCGCTGTGCTACCAGGTGCCCGCGCTGGTGCGCCCCGGCACCGGCGTGGTGGTCTCGCCGCTGATCGCGCTGATGCAGGACCAGGTCGACGCCCTCGCCGCGCTGGGGGTGCGCGCGGCCTTCCTCAACTCCACGCAGGACCCCGACCAGCGCCGGGCGGTCGAGGCGGCGTACGTCGGCGGCGAGCTCGACCTGCTCTACCTCGCCCCCGAGCGGCTCTCGGTGCCCTCCACGCTGCAGCTGCTCGACCGCGGCCGGATCGCGCTGTTCGCGATCGACGAGGCGCACTGCGTCTCCTCGTGGGGCCACGACTTCCGGCCCGACTACCTCCAGCTGGCGGTCCTCGGCGACCGGTGGCCCGACGTGCCCCGGATCGCGCTGACCGCGACCGCCACCGCCGCGACCGCGGTCGACATCACCGAGCGGCTCCACCTGCAGTCGGCGCGCACCTCCGTGGCCAGCTTCGACCGGCCCAACATCGAGTACCGCATCGTGTCCAAGGACAACCCGCGCGCCCAGCTGCTCGAGCTGCTGCGCACCGAGCACGCGGGCGACGCCGGCATCGTCTACTGCCTCTCGCGCAGGTCGGTCGAGGAGACGGCGGCGTTCCTGTCCAAGAACGGCATCACCGCGCTGCCGTACCACGCCGGTCTGGAAGCGTCGGTCCGCGCGGACCACCAGGCGCGGTTCCTGCGCGAGCCCGGCCTGGTGATGACCGCGACGATCGCCTTCGGCATGGGCATCGACAAGCCCGACGTGCGCTTCGTGGCCCACCTCGACCTGCCCAAGTCGGTCGAGGGCTACTACCAGGAGACCGGCCGCGCCGGACGCGACGGTGCTCCCGCCACGGCCTGGCTGGCCTACGGCCTGGCCGACGTCGTGCAGCAGCGCCGGATGATCGACACCTCCGACGGCGACGCGGCCCACCGGCGCCGCCTCGGCCAGAACCTCGACGCGATGCTCGCGCTGTGCGAGACCGTGGAGTGCCGCCGCGTGCAGCTGCTCGCCTACTTCGGCCAGGACGCCCAGCCCTGCGGCAACTGCGACACCTGCACCAGCCCGCCGCAGACCTGGGACGGCACCGTCGCCGCGCAGAAGCTGCTCTCCGCGGTCGTCCGGCTGCACCAGCGCGGCCAGCGGTACGGCGCCGGCCACGTCGTCGACATCCTGCTCGGCAACGCCACTCCGCGGGTCACCCAGCTCGGTCACACCGACCTGTCGGTCTTCGGCATCGGCACCGAGCTCGACGCGGCCGGGTGGCGGGGGGTCGTGCGCCAGCTCCTGGCGCGGCGACTGCTGGCCGTCACGGCCGACGGCTACGGCACCCTCGAGCTGACCGAGGGCTCCAACGAGGTGCTCCGCTCCGGCCGCCAGGTGCCGCTGCGCACCGAGGCGCCCCGCTCGTCGCGCAAGCGCTCCGCCGGCTCGGGGCGCCGCAGCGCGGCGGCCGACGCGATCGCGCTCGACGCCGCGGGGGAGGACCGCTTCGAGCGGCTCCGCAGCTGGCGGGCCACCACGGCCAAGGAGGCCGGCCTCCCGGCGTACGTCATCTTCCACGACGCCACGCTGCGCCAGGTCGCCGCCGAGCAGCCCACCGACCGCGCCGCCCTCTCCGGCATCTCCGGCATCGGCGCCGGCAAGCTCGACAAGTGGGGCGACGCCCTCCTCGAGGCCCTCGCCGACCCCCTCGCCCCCTGACCAGGGCCCCCGGTCCTGACGAAGGGCCCCCTCCGGTCCTCGAGGAATGACCGCCCTCGGTCCCTGAGGAAGGACGGAGTCCTGTCTCGAAGGGCCGGCCCTTCGAGACGGTCGCGAGGCCGACCTCCTCAGGGGGCGAGGGGCGGCCCTTCGAGACGGTCGCCAGGGCGACCTCCTCAGGGACCGGTGGGCGACGTTCTCGGGGGCCGAGGGGATCCTTCAGCCCCAGAGCGCGCGGAGCTGCTCGACGTGGGCGGGGGCCTGGGCGCGGCCTGCGCGGGCCGACGGCGGGCGGGCGGCGGGGTCCAGGACGTTCTTGCCGATGGCGGCCCGGGAGCCGGCGTCGGGCGTGATGACCACGTGCGGCACGCCCAGCTCCTCGAGCTGCCGGGTCGCGCTGCGGATCGGGCCGATGCCGCGGTCGAGCGGGGAGAGGACCACGACGGTGTCGGCCCCGGCCGCGAGGTCGGCGTTGGCGCCGGAGCGGGCGCCGCCGTCGACGTAGGTGCGTCCCCCGATCGGGATCGGCGGGTAGACGCACGGCACGGCGCACGAGGCGTTCACGGCGTCCTCGAGCGACACCTCCGGGTGGGGGCCGCGCGGGCCGAACGCCACGAGCCGCCCCGTCTCCACGTCGACCGCGGTCACCACGAGGTCGCGGTCGGTCCACTCCAGGCCGCCGATGCGCTGGGCCACCTGCTCGTAGCGCTCCGCGACCGTCGGCGTGCGCCCCTTCGCGGTCAGGGCCACCGCCTGCCGGCCCAGGATCCGGCCGAAGCGCTCGACGTCGCCCCGGGCCCGCAGCAGGGCCACGGCGAAGCGCGCCGCGACCGCCGGGCCGATCGAGGCCAGCGGGGCGGTGTCGCCCAGCTCGGCGGGCGTGAGCAGCTGGCGGCGGTAGAGCTCCTCGAGCGGGATGGCCGAGGTGACCTGCGCCCCGACGATGGAGCCGGCCGAGGTGCCGACCACCCGGTCGGCCGTGGTCAGGTCGACGCCCGCCTCGGCCAGGCCGGCCAGCAGCCCGGTCTCCCAGGCGATCCCGGTGATGCCGCCGCCGCCGAGGACCAGAGCTCGCTTCGTCACCGGGTCAGTGTGCCGGACAGTCCCGCGCGAAAACCCGTTGCCCACCCCTCGTCGACGCGGCCACGCTGGGTCCGAGCCACCGGAGACCGCCGGTGCCCGTCGAGAGGAGCTGACGTGACCACGACCGTCCTCGGCCTGTCCGCAGACCGATCCCTCCCGACCCCCTGGAGCCCTCGTGCCCACGCCTCCGCAGGACCGCACCACCGACCCGGCTGACCCTGCTGGCTCGACCAGCCAGCGGACCACCGACGACGTCGACCCGGCGTACGTCGTCGACTGGGACCCCTACGACGACCCGGAGGGACCCGGCCGCCGCTGGTCGACCTGGCTCGACGTCGACCCGCTGTGTCGGGGACCCGAGCCGCGCCCCGACTGGGTGGTGACCTCCCGGGGTGCGGTGGACACCGACCTCGGCATCCTCAAGACCGGCAAGGAGGGCGACGTCTTCCTGCTCGAGCGGGCCGACCCCCACGAGCCCGATCGCGGCGTGGTGATGGCGGCCAAGCGCTACCGCGGCGAGGAGCACCGCGACTTCCACCGCTCGGGCGACTACACCGCGGGCCGTCGGACCCGCCGTACCCGTGACGCCCGCGCGGTGGCCAAGCGGTCGGCGTACGGCCGGGCGGTCGCCGCCGGCCAGTGGGCCTGGGCCGAGTGGGAGGCGCTGGTCCGGCTGCACGGCTTGGGCCTGCCCGTGCCCTACCCGGTGCAGCTCGACGGGACCGAGCTCCTCATGGAGTGGATCACCGTCGACGGGGCCAGCGCGCCGCGGCTGGCCCAGACCCGGCCGGACCGCGCGCTGCTGGCGTCGTACCACGACCAGCTCGTGCACGTCCTGGCCGAGCTCGCCCGGCACGGGCTCGTTCACGGCGACCTGTCGGCGTACAACGTGCTGGCGGCGGGGGAGCGGCTGGTCGTCATCGATCTCCCGCAGGTCGTGGACCTGGTGGCCAACCCGGCCGGGCCGGACTTCCTGCTGCGCGACTGCACCAACGTCTGCCGGTGGTTCCGCTCGCGCGGCCTCCCGGTCGACGAGCACGAGCTGTACGCCGACCTGCTGGCCCACGCGTTCTGAGCGCGGCCGGGAGTGCCCGGGAAGGGGACGAGCCCCCGGCCGCATCGCTGCGACCGGGGGCTCGACCACCGGGGTGAGTAACGGGACTTGAACCCGCGACATCCGCCACCACAAGGCGGCGCTCTACCAGCTGAGCTATACCCACCATGGCTTCCCGTGGAGGGAAGAACCGACAGGGAGTCTAACGGCTCCCTGCCGGGGCCTGAAATCGGGGCTAGTGAGGCTGCGTCAGCGAGGCCTGGTGGAGCGCGGCGATGCGCTTGGCCTCCTTGGAGTCCGGCCCGGGCGGGGGCACGAAGACGGCGTCGCGGTAGTAGCGCAGCTCCTCGATGCTCTCCTGGATGTCGGCGAGCGCGCGGTGGTTGCCGCCCTTCTGGGGGGCGTTGTAGTAGGCGCGGGGGAACCACCGGCGCGAGAGCTCCTTGATGGAGGAGACGTCGACGATCCGGTAGTGCAGGGCCTGCTCGAGCTGCGGCATGTCGCGGCTGATGAAGGCGCGGTCGGTGGCCACCGAGTTGCCGGCGAGCGGCGGGCGGCTGCCCTCGGGGCACTGCGACCGCACGTAGGTCAGGACCGCCTCCTCGGCCTCGGCCAGGCTGACGCCCGACTCCAGCTCGGTGAGCAGGCCGGAGCTGGTGTGCATCTGGTGGACGAACTCGACCATCTGGTCGAGCGCCTGCTGGGGCGGCTTGATCACCACGTCGACGCCCTCGCCGAGGACGTTGAGGTCGAAGTCGCTGACCAGCGCGGCCACCTCGACCAGGGCGTCGGCCTCCAGGTCGAGCCCCGTCATCTCGCAGTCGATCCACACCAGTCGCTCGGTCACAACGACTCAGCCTACTCATGGTGTTTCCTCACCCGACCGCCAGCGCGGCCCCCTACGGTGGGCGCATGTCGCGCTGGCTCGGTCTCCTCGCGCGCCTGGTGGTGGGCGGGACCTGGATCTGGGCCGGGTGGCTCAAGCTGCCGGACCCCGAGGCGAGCGTCACCGCCGTGCGCGCCTACCAGCTGCTCCCGCCGGCTGCCGCCGACGCCGTGGGACGCGGGCTCCCGGCGGTCGAGATCGCGGTGGGGGTGCTGCTCGTGCTGGGGCTGTTCACCCGCGTCGCAGCTGCCGCGTCGGCCCTGCTGCTGGCGGCCTTCATCGTGGGGATCGCCTCGGTGTGGGTGCGCGGCATCCCGATCAGCTGCGGTTGCTTCGGCGACGGCGGCTACGACCCCGACGCGTTCTCGCAGTACCCCTGGGAGATCGCCCGCGACGCAGGCCTGCTGGCCGCTTCGGGCCTGGTGTGGTGGGTACGTCGCACCCGCCTGGCGCTGGACGGCCTGGTCTTCCCGGCGTGACCGACGAGAGAGAACGAGGCGCCTGATGGCCCAGAAGCGAACCGACCGACCCGGGTCGGGCCGACCCGACCGGACCACGCGCGCCGCCGCGCTGCAGCACGAGGCCGCGACCAAGGAGCGCAACCGCCGGCTCCTGGTCGCGCTGGCGGCCGTGGTCGTGGTCTGCGCGCTGGTGGCCGGCGTCGTCATCTTCAGCGGCGGCGACGGCTCCCAGGACGCGCCCAGCGCCGACGTGCCCGCCGCGGCCTCGGGGCAGGCGCTGGTGATCGGTCCGAAGGACGCCGCCCACCAGGTCGTCGTCTACGAGGACTTCCTGTGCCCCTACTGCCGCGAGCTCGAGAACGGCTCGCGGTCGTTCCTGCAGGCCGGGGCGGCCGCGGGCACGGTGCGGGTGGAGTACCGCCCGTTCCACCTGCTCCAGGACGACTACTCGGAGCGTGCGCTCAACGCGTGGGGCATCGTCCTCGCCCAGGGCACCCCCGCCCAGGCGCTGGCCTTCCACGACAAGCTCTACGACGAGCAGCCCTACGAGGCCGCCTCCTCCAAGCCCGACGACGCCCAGCTCGCCGACTGGGCGAAGGACGCCGGCGTGAGCGACGGCAAGGTCCTCGACGCGATCCGGTCCGGCACGATCGACCAGCAGTTCGTCGACGCGGCCGACGCCACGGCCGAGAAGGCCGGCGTGCAGGGCACCCCGACGGTCACCCTCGACGGGAAGCCGCTGGAGGGCTCCTCCATCAGCGCGATGGTCGACGACCTGGAGCGGGCCGTCGCCACGAGCTGAGCGGTCGGTGGAATGCTTGCCCGTCATGGCCGACCTCACCTCGTTCATCGCCCGCCTGCCCAAGACCGAGCTGCACGTCCACCACGTCGGCTCCGCGTCGCCCCGCATCGTCAGCGAGCTGGCGTCGCGCCACCCGGGCACGGTGCCGAGCGACCCCGACGCGCTGCGCGACTTCTTCGCCTTCCGCGACTTCGCCCACTTCATCGAGGTCTACCTCGCCGTCGTCGACCTGATCCGCACCCCCGAGGACGTCCGGCTGCTCACCTACGAGGTGGCCCGCGAGATGGCCGAGGGGCAGCAGGTGCGCTACGCCGAGCTCACCTGCACGCCGCACACCTCGGTGCTGACCGGCATCCCGATCGAGGCCTTCACCGAGGCCATCGAGGACGCCCGGGTCGCCGCGGAGCGCGACTTCGGGCTGGTGCTGCGCTGGATCTACGACATCCCCGGCGAGCTGGGGGTGCCCGGCGCGGACGCCACCCTCGGCTACGTGCTGGACCACGCGCCCGACTCGCTGGTCGCGCTGGGCCTCGGCGGACCGGAGATCGGCGTGCCGCGGCCGCAGTTCCAGCGCCACTTCGACGCCGCACGGGCCGCCGGCCTGCACTCGCTGCCGCACGCCGGGGAGACGACCGGTCCGCAGACGATCTGGGACGCGCTGGAGCTGCTGGGTGCCGAGCGCATCGGCCACGGCACGTCGGCCGCCCAGGACCCCGCCCTGCTGGCCCACCTGGCCGAGGCCCGGGTGCCCCTCGAGGTGTGCCCCTCGTCCAACGTCGCGACGCGCGCGGTCGCCAGCCTCGAGGAGCACCCGATCCGGGCGTTCCGCGACGCGGGCGTGCTGGTCACGGTCAACAGCGACGACCCGCCGATGTTCGGCACCACGCTCAACCGGGAGTACGCCATCGCCGCCGACTTGCTCGACCTCGACGAGCGGGGGCTGGCCGACCTGTCGCTGACCGCGCTCGACGCGTCGTACGCCTCCGACGACGTGCGGGCGCGGGTCCGCGCGGAGGTGGAGGCCTACGTCGCTGAGACGGGCGCGGCCGGCGCGTCGGGTCCGGCGTAGGTCTCGCTGAGCCGGACGAGGCAGCCGTGGTTGGGGTCGGGCATCAGCACCGCCTCGAGGACGGCGCGTCCGGGCGACGGGTCGCCCTGGTCGACCCACACCAGGCGCCGGCCGTCGTCCTCGACGGTCTGCAGCGTCCAGCCGGCCGTGCGCGCGGCCTCGACGAGGTGGGCGACCACGGTCGCGGGGTCCCCGGAGAAGAAGCGCTCGTCGGGCTCCTCGCCCTGCTCGACGGTGTTGATGGGCCCCGACCTCCTGTTGACGACCCGCGACGCGCCCCCGGCAGGAATCGAACCTGCGACCAAGAGATTAGAAGTCGGTCCCGCGTCATCCTGGCTTGTCCGACCCTGCCCTGATCAGGCGGGGGAGCGGCGTTGCAGCCGACTCTTCCTCCTGACCAGTCGGGCCCGATCCTAGGTCGTCGAGTAGCACGCCGTTAGCAACCGGCGCCGCTCGAGGCGCCAGGAGGAGGACCCGTACATGACCGACGACGAGCTCGAGCCCACCCGGCGTCGAGAGACCGAGGCCGAGCGCCGGCAGATCGCCGCCAACGCCAGATGGGCCAGAGAGCCCGACCGCTCGGCGGCAACGCAGCCTGCCCGGGACGGCATGCTCCGTCGCTTCGAGGACGAGGTCGACCCCGACCGGACCCTCCCGGCTGAGGAGCGCGCAATGCGGGCCGAGAACGCGCGCAGGGCGTTCTACCAGCGCATCGCGCTCAAGTCCGCTCAGTCGCGCCGCCGTAAGGCTGGTGGGGAGTCTTGAGCGCCCCCAGGACCGGGACCCGGTTGCTGTCGGTCACGCACGCGGCCGAGCAGCTCGACTGCAGCCGCGGCCACATCTACGGGCTCATCGCCGCCGGCCGGCTGCCTGTCGTCGAGATCGCGGCGACCGGCACCCGCACCAAGACCCGCATCCGCGCCGAGGACCTCGAGGCGCTGATCGAGGGCAACACCCGCCGGGCGGGAGCACCTGTGCTCGCGTGGCCCGACGTGTTGCCGCCGCGGCCCGACCTCTACCCCCACGCCGCACTCGGCGCCACGGAGAGAGCGACCTATGGCACCACCGAGGCCGCTGAGCGGCTGCAGGTGCGCGCCAGGGACGTCACGGATGGCATCGCCGACGGCGATCTCCACGCCCACCGCGACGGCGACCGCGGCCGCTGGCGCATCGACCACGCCTGCCTGATGGCCTGGCAGCGCGGCGACCTCTGCGAGCACAGGAAGGACGGTGACGCCGCTAGGTAGCCAGGCGTGCGCGGCGGGACGCGTCCCGCGACATCACCAGGTCCCGGGGTGGGCTGCAACCCACGAGCACGTCGGGGAGGACGCCACCCACACCAGCGACAACGTCCAGCTCGCCATCACTGGCTGGCACTGTTACCTCACCCAGCACAGCCCGCGGAGCCGCCCCCAGGTCGTCCTGCTGGACGACCACGGCCCGCTCGAGGTCGTCCTGGGCGCCGGGCTGGTGGCCGCGATCCTCGCTGCCACTGAGACCCGGGAGACCCGGGAGGCCATGTGGGCTCTGGTGAACGAGGTCGAGTCGTGAGCGCCGGCGTCGACGAGCCGGTGCCGTACGTCCTGACCTCGCGTGGGGAGGCGGCGACGCCGGCGATGGTGTGCCGAGACTGCGGGCGGACGTACAGCTCGTGGGGTTGGTTGATGGCTCACCGCTACAGCGCGGAACCGGCGAAGCAGGAGTCCGGTCGGCTGTTGGACGGTTCAACGCGGCGCCCCGCCAAGTTGTCGGCGGCGCCGCTTCTCAAGCGCGTCGAGGCGCGGGGTGGCTTCGCCGCCCGTGGTGGCCGACAGCACTCGGCAGAGGAGCGTGCCTACTACCGTGCACGCCGGGACGGGTGTCTTACTGGACGAGCAGCGGACCAGCTCGCAGTGCGGCTACTCGGGCTGACACTCATCGAGGTCTGGCGGCCGGACTGAGGCGGATCTAGGCGGCGCCGAAATCAGGAGCGCCGCCAGATGGGCGACCGAGGTGGGTTTGCGCAGGCTTCTTGTTGCAGCAGCAGGGAAATCCATGCTGGCGAATTCCCGCCACACCTAGGTCGACCCCGTCCCGGGGCGCCTACTGTCCGCGGATGACGCAGAGTGAGACGGACAGCGGCAACTCGATCGAGTCGGAGACCGAGGACGAGGTTGTTGAGGCGATCAAGTACATGATCGCGGAGTCGTTGGCGGTCTCCGTCTTTGCGAGTTCGGGCATGTTCTACCTCAGTCGTCACATGCATCAGGTTCACCCCGATGTGTCTCTCGACAACTTCGTCCTCATCGGTGACGGGGAAGGATCCGACGCTGACACCCGACCGCTTGGAATGATGCAGTGGGGCGATCTCCTCCGCGAGTTCGACCGAGGCGGCTCCGGTCACACTGTCCTGTTCAAGCAGTGGGCAGTGACGCTCATGGCGGACTGGGAACCGCTGCGCGAGCGCCTTGCGGCGGCCCGTGGTGTCCCTGTCGAAGAGGTGATGGTCGACGCCCTTGGAGATCTGCGCCTGTATCGCAACGACATCGTTCACAACAAGGGACGGGCATCGAAGGACTGGAGTGGACGCGCGAAGGTGCTCAAGTGGTTCAAGCCCGGGGAGGTCATCGACATCGACACGCACCACCTTGTGCAGTTCCTCGACGCACTGCCCTGGGAGGCCGTTCCTCGGGCTCTGCCCACGGGGGTGCGCTGGGAGAACTCGCAGGGTCAGATCGAGGTCACCTAGTTCGTTCTACCCTGCCCAGGTGCCGCACAACGTAGACGCCGGCCGCAACCACGGCGACTACGCCTACGCCCAGGCCGCGCAGATCCTCGGCGTCCACGTCTCCAACGTCCCCAAGCTCGTGACCCGCGGCGAGATCCGGTCCCGCGGCACGCGCGGCCCGCACGCGTCACTGCTGCGCGCCGACGTCGAGGCCGTACTCGAGCGCCGTCTGGAACGCCGCCGGGCCAAGGCTGAGCAGGAGTCGGCCACACCTCCGCGGCCAGCGTCCGCCCCACCCGACGACGACCACGAGAGTGGTTCAACCTCGAGCAGGCCGCCGACATCATCGGAATCAGCGGCCAGGCCGTCGGTAAGCGCGCCAGGAAGGGCACGATCCCCCACGTCCGCGCCGGGGTGCGCGTGTGGATCCGCTCCGACCACGCCCAGATCGTCGCCAACGCACACGCCGCACGAGAGGTCCTTGATGATCGGCGGGTCAGACCGTCCGGCGATTGGGGGCCTGCATCGTGACATCCAGGACCCATCGGGTTTGCCCATTGCAGAGGTGATCTGAGCGGAACCGACGTTCCGGAACAGGTGCGCACTAGGGTTGCGGCCATGCCGGAGGTGGTGGATCTTGCTGCGGATGCGGTCGTCATCCGCTTCGCACCCACCAGCACTGAGGCAGTCCTCAAGCGTGCGCGAATGGAGTTCCGCCGCGCCCAGCACTACGGGTTGTCTGTCTTCGCTGACTCAGCGCGTCCGGGCGAGAGTCGTGACCAGCTCATTGCGCGGCTGCTTGACGACTCGCAGCTGGCGGGGATTGATCCCCTGAACAACAAGAAGTACTACGTCTGCGCCAAGGCGGGGAATCTTGTCGACTCCGGCTTCGTTTTGGTCAAGGACGGCAGTGAGGAGGGGGAGGCCGAGCTACCGACCCACTACTGTGTCAACCTCGGCGAAGAGGACCCCAGTGTGGCGATTGCCGCTACATTTCTGGCACAGTTCGACGGACCGGAGAAGAGGGAGCCATGACTGCGAACGTCACGATTGACCTCAACGTCCGAGTCAGGGGCAACCAGACATTCACCGGTCTCGAGGACGTGCAGGGGCCGATCTACGTTGGCGGGACCGTCCGGGTCATCGAACCGGAGTCGGGCGTAGCAGGCTATGCGGTCGTCACTGAGATCGACACCGACAGTGAACTGGTCTACCTAGCTGTGGAGTGGGCAACTCTTGCTGCAGAGAGTGACGACAGCGAAACCCTGTCGTTCATAACAGACATGTCGCCTCACGTCCTCCATGCCCCCGCGCAGGAAGGGTGGCTGTATGTGTGGCCAGCCCAACTGAGGTCTGCACCCTTAGAGAATTTGACTGTCGCCTGCACCTTCGTCGACCGCTTCCGAGGCGATCTCGGCGGGAGTGTGCGTATCGCGGATGGCGCCCAGTGGTTAGAACCTGACAGTTGGCACCTGTCCACGGAACCTGACAGCTGGCGCACGTCTACGTGTAGGTCGGTCGGTATCGACACGGTGGTAGGTATGGCGTGAAGTTGCGAACAGTGATGTCCGTGGTCAGTGAGGGTGCTGCGACCGACGCACGAGGCCACATCACAGCGGTGGCGGTCGAACCTCAAACGTGGGTCGTTCCTGAGGTCCCTACCAACCTTGTGCCAGTCATGTGCGTGATTGCCGAGGACGAGCACGACAGCGTTCTTGAGCCCGGCATTCAGGTCACATTGTCGTTCGGTGCAACATCGCCTTCGGGTGAGACACTCTTCTACAACCAGTCCACCAATACCTTGCCAGCCAAGAAGGATCCCTCGCTGCCGCATCGCCTGCAGGCGGTTGCACAGATTCCCTTGCCGGTGAACGCGACAGGCATCTACACGCTGACGATCGAGCTGTCGGCGGGTGACCTGCGGCAGCGATGGTCCCGCCCGTTGAACGTCCGGGTGGGCTGACACCCATCCGCGCCAGTAACGAGCGGCGCGTTCCGACTCAGCCCGTGAACCGCGTCTACGACCCCGCCGACCGTTCGGAGATCCAGGTCCTCATCGAGGGCACCTGGTACGAGGGCGACCTCCACGCCTGGCAGGCCCGCGGCGACGAGCAGTGGGCCTCGGTGTCCTACAGCCGCGACCACCAGAACTACGTCGACACCGTCCCCGCCGACCCAGGTAGCGTCACCCTGAACGTCTACGCCGACGTCATCCCCGAAGACGACACCTCAGCCGTCGACAGTTTCGCAAGGGCGGTGTGGGGGGCATGAGTTCGATGCGCCGCGGCGCGGACATTTTTGAAGACATCGCTGGCGACATCGCCGGCTCCCTGGTGCCGGGGGTGGGACCCGTCGTCAAGCGGTTGGGGGCGAGGATGAGGGAGGAAAACGCCCGAAACCGGTCGCTTGCGCTTCGTGCAGCGTGCGACGCAGCCCAGTTGACCCGCGAGGACCTAGCCGAACGCGTCGTTGAGAATCCGCAACTGATTCCGCTGGTAACACGCCTGCTCTGGGAGGCCGCCATGACGGGTCAGCACCAGAAGCTCGAGGCGATGGGGCGCGCGTTCGGTCAAGCTGCCGCCCAGCAGACCGATGTCGAAAGTTGCGAGTTGATACTGACCGGTCTCCAAAACCTGGTGAGCGTCGATATCGTTGTACTTCGTTATCTCGGAGAGGTGCACGAGGTGTTCCGCCCCCACGCCAACGAACGTGAGACGGGGAACCGATCGACCCGCGAGGTCGCACCGAGAATGGGCATGACAGAGGAGCGCCTCTCCTACTCGTTGGTGAGGTTGGCTGGCCAGGGAATGGCGAGCCAGTCGTCCGTAATCGGGGGCGAGGTCTACACGATCACCGGCTCCGGTCTCGCGCTTTACGGGGCCCTTCAAAAGGTGGGGGAGCAGTGATCGAACGTAGCGATAGCAGAGAGTTAGCAATCCCGCCTCCCGTGCTGTGTGGGATGACCGTTGGCACCGCTCCGACCTGCACCTTCAACGCGCCCCCGGCAGGAATCGAACCTGCGACCAAGAGATTAGAAGGCTCTCGCTCTATCCGCTGAGCTACAGGGGCCTGAGACCAGCATGCCAGAGGTCGGGCGCGTGCCCGACGCACGCCTGGGTACGCCGGGACGAGGCGTCCCACGGCGCCCGACCCCGCGAGAGGACACGATGCAGCCAAAGGTGATCGGCGGTCGCTACCGCGTCGAGTCCGAGGTCGGACGCGGCGGCATGGGCACGGTCTGGGCCTGCCGCGACGAGGTGCTGCAGCGCGTGGTCGCCGTCAAGCAGGTCGGTCGGATGCCCGGCGAGTCGCTCACCGACACCGCGCGGGCGCTGCGCGAGGCCCGGTCGTCCGCCGGGCTGAGCCACCCCCACGTCGTCACCGTCTACGACGTCGTCGAGGAGGCGGGGGAGGTCTGGCTGGTCATGGAGCTGGTCCGAGGCCGCTCGCTCTCGGAGATCATCAAGCAGGACGGCCCGCTCGACCCGGCCGTCGCCGCCGAGATCGGCGCCCAGGTCGCCGACGGGCTCGTGGCCCTGCACCGCGCCGGCACAGTGCACCGCGACGTGAAGCCGGGCAACGTGCTGGTCCGCGAGGACGGCGTGGCCAAGATCAGCGACTTCGGGATCGCCCGCACCGAGGGCGAGCACACCCTCACCCTCGCCGGCAGCCTCACGGGCACGCCGAGCTACTTCTCGCCCGAGCTGGCCCGCGGCGCGACGCCCACGCCGGGCGACGACGTCTGGGCGCTCGGCGCGACGCTGTACGCCGCCGTCGAGGGCGCCCCGCCGTACGCCACGCAGAGCAACCCGGTCGCGGTGCTGCACGAGATCGTCACCCGGCCGCCCGAGCCGCCCCTCCGGGCGGGCGTGCTCGCCCCGGCCCTGGACCGGATGCTCGACCGCGACCCGGCGTCGCGGTGGTCGATGGCCGACGCCGCCCACGTGCTCCGGCGGGTGGCCGACGGGGGTCGCCCCGAGGCCACGCTGGCCCGCACGGTGACCGGACCGGCCGCGGTGGCCCCGGCGCCCGACCCCACGACCGCGTCCACCCCGGACCCGACCCCGGACCCGACCCCGGACCCGACCCCGGACCCTGCCCCCGACCCGACCCCGGGGCGGACCCGGCCGCGAGAGCGCCGGCGCCGGTGGCCGGCCGCCCTCGTGCTCCTGCTCGTGGTCGCCGTCCTGGGCGGGGCCTGGGCGCTGGGCCGGGTGACGGGGGACGACGGCGCCGCGAGCGGTGCGGACGCGTCGGCCACCCCGTCCGCCACGCCGTCCAGGACCCCGTCGGCGACCCCGTCCGACAGCCCCTCGGAGTCGCCGTCCGCGTCGGCCTCCGCCTCGCCCACGGAGACGCCGTCGGAGTCGCCCTCGGCGTCCGCCTCCGGCTCGGCCACGGGGGCCGCGGCCCGGGAGCAGCTGGTCCGGGACTACTTCGCCGCCGCCCCCGGCGGCACCGACGAGGCCTGGGCGATGCTCGGTCCCAGCCTCAAGGCGCAGGGGCGGGCGTCGTACGACCGGTTCTGGAGCGGCATCGAGTCCGTCGACGTGCTCGCGGCCAGGGCGCGTCCGGGCAGCGACCTGGTGGACGTGACGCTGCGCTACCGCACCACCGGGGGCGCCACCAGCACCGAGCGCAAGATCGAGGGCCTCGTCGAGGCACCGGGAGGCGGCTACCTGCTCGACACCGACACCTCGGCCGGCTGAGTGCGCCGCCCGACCCGGGGCCTCAGCCCCGCAGCCGGCCCATCCACTCCTCGACGGCGCCGGGGTCGCGGGGCAGGGCGGCCGAGAGGTTGCGGTAGCCGTCGGCGGTGACGACCAGGTCGTCCTCGATGCGGATGCCGGTGCCGCGCAGCTCCTCGGGCACCAGCAGGTCGTCCTCCTGGAAGTACAGACCGGGCTCGACCGTCAGCACCATGCCCTCGGCCAGCTCGCCGCCGGGGTACGTCGCGGGGTCGGTCGCCGCGCAGTCGTGGACGTCCATGCCGAGCATGTGGCTGGTGCCGTGGAGCGTCCAGCGGGCGTAGACCCGGCTGTCGGGGGACAGCGCCTCCTCGGCGCTCACCGGGAGCAGGCCGAGGTCCTCGAGGCCGTGGGCCAGCACCGACATCGCGGCCTCGTGGGCGCCCCGGAACGCCGCGCCGGGCCGCACCGCCTCGAAGCCGGCCTCCTGCGCGGCCAGCACCAGGGAGTAGAGGTCGCGCTGGAGCGGGGTGAAGCGGCCGTCGACCGGGAGCGTGCGCGTCACGTCGGCGGTGTAGAGCGACGTGGCCTCGGCGCCCATGTCGAGCAGCAGCAGGTCGCCCGGGGTGACCGGGCCGGAGTTGTCGGTCCAGTGCAGCGTGGTCGCGTGGGCGCCGCCGCCGACGATGGAGTCGTAGCCGATGTCGTTGCCGTGGGCGCGGGCCCGGCGGAAGAAGGTGCCCTCGATCCAGCGCTCGCCGTGCTCGAGCACCCGGTCCCACTCGCGCACGGAGTCCTCGAAGCCGAGGGTCGTCGTGTCGCAGGCGGTCTGGAGCTCGCCGAGCTCCCACTCGTCCTTGACCAGGCGCAGGTCGGACAGCACCCGGGCCAGCTCGTCGTCGCGGCCCCGGTCGCCCGGGACGAGCCGGTCGACGCGGGGGTCGGTGCCGCGCAGCACCCGGGTCTTGGCCGACTGGTCGAGCCGGTCCGGCAGCTCCTCGAGGTGGCGGGTCTCCACGCCCAGCGAGTCGGAGATCTCGCGCAGCGAGGGCCGGCGGCCGGCCCACAGCTCGCCGTACTGCCGGTCGCGGAAGAACTCGTCGGTCGCGCGCGAGCTGCGCGGCCGGGCGTAGAGGACGGCCTCGCCGCCCTCGAGGACCAGCACCGCGTCGGTCGTCTGGTTGCCCGAGAGGTAGGTGTGCGCGGTCTCGGCGCGGAACCGGTAGTCGGTGTCGTTGGCCCGCACCTTGAACCCGCCGGCCGGCACCACGAGGCGCTCGCCCGGGAACTGCGCCGCCAGCCGGTCGCGACGGGCCGCGGCCCACCGCGTGATCGGGTGGGCCGGCAGGTCGAGCTCGCGCTCGCCCCAGCCGGTGCGCATGAAGCTCGCGTAGGCGTCCGGGACCGGCGGGTCGTGGCTCTCCACGTGGGGCTCCGCGTCCACGAGGGCCTCCTCGCGGGGCTCCTGGGCGTCCTGGGTCTGGCTGTCACCGAGGTCTGCGCTCACCTGGTCATGCTACGTCTGCGGGATCGTTACCCTTGCGCCCATGCAACGACGCCGCAGCTCCGCCGCGTTCACCGTCGCCGTCTCGGTCGTGATGCTGCTCGGGGCGGTCGTGATGGCCGTGGTGCTGCTGCTCTCCGGCGCCCCCGGCGCGCTCGTGGTCGGGGTCGTGCTGGCCGCGCTCCCCGTCGCCCCGCTCGTGGCGGTCTACATGTGGCTCGACCGCTACGAGCCCGAGCCGCGCAGCCTGCTGGTGCTCGCGCTGGGCTGGGGCGCCTTCGTCGCCACCTCGGCGGCGCTGCTGCTGCAGGTCGCCGACGGGCTGCTGGTCGGCTCCAGCGACGGGTGGAGCACCGCGGTGGTCGCCCCGGTGACCGAGGAGGCCTCCAAGGGCCTGTTCGTCCTGCTGCTGCTCTTCTTCCGGCGCCGCGAGCTCGACGGCATCCTCGACGGCCTGGTGTACGCCGGCATGGTCGGCATCGGGTTCGCCTTCACCGAGAACATCCTCTACCTGTCGGCGGCCTACATGGGCCAGGACGGCCAGCCCGGGGGCGTCGGCGGCGCGATCGGCCTGTTCGTCGTGCGCGGCATCATCAGCCCCTTCGCGCACCCCTTCTTCACCTCCTTCATCGGCATCGGCGTCGGCCTGGCCGTGACCACCCGCAGCCCCGCGGTGCGGGTGCTCGGCCCGCTGGTGGGCTACCTGCTGGCCGTGGCCGCCCACGCCGCGTGGAACGGCTCGCTGGTCGCCGACGACGGCGCCAACGCGCTCGCGACGTACGTCTTCCTCATGGTGCCGGCCTTCCTGCTGCTGGCCGGCTTCGCGATCTGGTCGCGGCGCCGCGAGCGCCGGGTGCTGACCCGGGCGCTGGAGGACTGCGCGGAGCGCGGCTTCCTGCACCCCGCCGAGGTGCCGTGGCTCGCCGGCATCCGCGCGCGCCGCTTCGCCCGGAGGTACGCCGAGACGGCCGGCGGTGCGGTCGCACGCCGCACGATGGTCGCCTACCAGCACGAGGCCGTGGAGCTGGGCTTCCTGCACCACCGCTACCTGCGCGGCGTCGCGCCGTCCGACTTCGTGGTCCTCGGCCAGGAGCACGTCGACCGGATGGCCGCGCTGCGGCCCTCGCTGCTGTGGCCGCAGCCGACGAGACCGACCGAGGCCCAGCTGCCCGTCGTGCCCGCCGAGCAGCAGCGGACCCCCTGGTGAGCGCGCCGACGGACGACATGCTCGGCACCCTGCAGGCGCTGCACGCCGCGCTCGAGCAGGTCCGGCTGCCGCTGGAGGTCCCGGGCTCGGCCGGCCACCGCACCCGCCGCACCGAGATGGCCGAGCAGCTCGAGGACTACGTCCTGCCCCGGCTGCGCGAGATCGACGCGCCGCTGCTGGCGGTCGTCGGCGGCTCGACCGGCGCCGGCAAGTCGACGCTGGTCAACTCCCTCGTGGGTCAGGTGGTCACCGAGCCGGGCGTGCTGCGCCCCACCACGCGCTCGCCGGTGCTGGTGCACCACCCCGAGGACGCCGCGTGGTTCGACCGGCAGCGGGTGCTGCCCGAGCTCGAGCGCACCGAGCGCTCCACCGACGACCCGCAGGCGCTGCGCCTGGTCGCCTCCACGTCGGTGCCCCAGGGGCTGGCCCTGCTCGACGCCCCCGACATCGACTCCGTCGAGGCGCGCAACCGCACCCTGGCCACCCAGCTCCTGGGGGCGGCCGACCTGTGGCTGTTCGTCACCTCGGCGGCGCGCTACGCCGACCAGGTGCCGTGGGACTTCCTGCGCACCGCCGCCGAGCGCAGCGCCGCGGTGGCGGTCGTGCTCGACCGCACCCCGCCCGAGGCGGTGACCGACGTCTCGCACGACCTGGCGCGGATGCTGACCGCGCGCGGCCTGCGCGACTCGCCGCTGTTCACCGTCGAGGAGCGCCCGCTCGGGTCCGACGGCCTGCTCCCGGCCGACGCGGTCGCCGAGATCCGGGGCTGGCTCGCCGAGCTCGGCGCCGACGCCGGCGCCCGCAGCGCCGTCGTGCGCCAGACCCTCGACGGCGCGGTCAAGGCAGTCGCCCGCGACAGCTTCGTCATCGCCGACGCCGGCGCGGCGCAGCTGGAGACCCGCTCGCGGCTCGAGCGCGACGTCGAGGTGGCCTACGCCCAGGCCGAGACGGCCGTGGACGACGCGTCGGCCGACGGCACCCTGCTGCGCGGCGAGGTGCTGGCCCGCTGGCAGGACTTCGTCGGCACCGGCGAGTTCCTGCGCGGCCTGGAGTCCCGCATCAGCCGGCTGCGCGACCGCGTGACCGCGGCCGTGATGGGCAAGCCCCAGCAGGCCGAGCGGGTCACGGTGGCCGTCGAGTCGGGCCTGCAGACGCTCGTCATCGAGAACGCCGAGGCCGCCGCCGAGCGGGCCGAGGGCGCGTGGCGGGCCGACCCCGCCGGACGCCAGGTGCTCGAGGGCACCGCCACCGACCTCTCGCGCGCCTCGCGGGAGTGCCGCGCCGCGACCGAGCGGCTGGTCCGCGACTGGCAGGCCGCGGTGCTCGACCTGGTCCGCACCGAGGGTGCCGACAAGCGCGGCACCGCGCGGTTCCTCGCCTACGGCGTCAACGGCCTCTCGGTCTCCCTGATGGTCGTGGTCTTCGCCTCGACCGGAGGCGTGACCGGGGCCGAGGTCGGCATCGCCGGCGGGTCGGCCGTGCTGGGCCAGAAGCTGCTCGAGGCCGTCTTCGGCGACCAGGCCGTGCGCCGCCTGGCCGCCACCGCCCGCGCCGACCTGGCCGAGCGCGTCCACGCGCTGATGCTCGCCGAGCAGCGACGCTTCACCGCCCTGCTGGGCGACCTCGACCTGCCCGACGACGTGCCCGACCGGCTGCGCACGCTGGCCCGGCGCGTCGACGACCTGCGGTTCTCGAACGGAGGTGCCGCGTGAGTGGCGTCATGGAGGGTGCGCGGCGGCTGCTGCGCCGCGGCGACCGGCTCGAGGAGCGGGTCGCCGGGCTGGGCGAGGCGGTCGAGCACGGCCGCGGCCGGCTCGACGACGGCCTGCTCGACCGGGCGGAGGCCGTCACCCGACGGGCCGGCGCCCGGTTGCAGCTCTCGGGCGGCCACACCGTGGTGGCCCTGGCCGGGGCGACCGGCTCGGGCAAGTCGTCGACCTTCAACGCCCTGGTCGGGCTCGACATCGCCGCGACCGGCGTACGCCGCCCGACGACGTCGAAGGCCGCTGCCTGCGTGTGGGGCGAGGACCCGGGCAGCGAGCTGCTCGACTGGCTCGAGGTGCCGGCCCGCCACCGCGTGCAGCGCGACTCGCTGCTCGACGACCGGACGCCGCGCCGCGGCGAGCCCGTGCTCGACGGCCTCGTGCTCCTCGACCTGCCCGACCACGACTCCACCGAGGTCGCCCACCACCTCGAGGTGGAGCGGCTGGTGGGGCTCACCGACCTCATGGTCTGGGTGCTGGACCCGCAGAAGTACGCCGATGCCGCGCTCCACCGCCGCTTCCTGGCCCCCCTGGCCTCGCACCGCGAGGTGATGCTCGTCGTGCTCAACCACGTCGACCAGGTCGCCCCCGAGCGCCGCGAGGCCGTGCTCGACGACGTGCGTCGGCTGCTCGCGCTCGACGGCCTCGAGGGCGTCCCGGTGCTGGCCACCTCGGCCCGCACCGGCGAGGGCATCCCGGAGCTGCGGGCCGCCGTCGCCGGGCGGGTGGCCGACAAGGCCACGGCCCGGGCCCGGCTCGCGGGCGACGTCGGCGACGCCGCCACGGCCCTGCAGCGCGAGAGCGGTGACGCCGAGCCGCGCGAGCTGCGCGACCGCGACCGCCGCGAGCTGCACGACGCCCTCGCCGACGCGGCGGGCGTGCCCGTCGTGGTCGACGCCGTGGCGCGCGCCACCACGGTGCGCGGCCGCCAGGCCACCGGCTGGCCCGTCACGTCCTGGCTGGCCCGGTTCAAGCCCGACCCGCTGCGCCGGCTCCACCTCGACCGCGGCACCCGCGGGGGCGACCTGGTCGTCGCGGCCCGGTCCTCGCTCCCGGCCCCCGGCCAGGTGCAGCACGCCCGCGTCGAGACCACCGTGCGCGCCCTCGGCGACCAGGTCGGCCGCGACCTCGCGCCCCCGTGGCAGCGGGCGGTGCGCCGCGCGTCGGTCTCCCGCTTCGACGACCTCGACGACCGGCTCGACCGGGTGGCCACCACGACCGACCTCGGCGTGGGTGACCTGCCGCTGTGGTGCCGCGGGATCCGCGGGCTGCAGTGGGTGCTGCTGCTGACCGCGCTGGTCGGCGGCGTGTGGCTCGGGGTCCTCGCGGTGTTCTCCTACCTGCGGCTGCCCGAGCCGGGCACGCCGGAGGTCCAGGGCTTCGCGCTCCCGACCCTGCTCCTCGTCGGAGGCGTGGCCGCCGGGCTGGTGGTGGCGCTGCTGGCCCGGGTCCTGGTCGGGATCGCCGCGCGCTCCCGCGCCCGCAAGGCCGACAAGCGGCTGCGCGCCGGCGTGGTGGAGGTCGCCGACGACCTCGTGGTGGCGCCGGTGCGGGCCGAGCTGGCCGCCCACCGCAGCGTCCACGACGGGCTGCGCGCGGCGCTGCGCTGACACGGGCCGCCGTGCCCCGTGGCGCGGGCGTCCACAGCCGTGGTCCGCGGCGACGGGGTCCACAGCCCGGCGTCGACGCGTCCCCACGGTCGGCGCGACGGGGTGGACTGCGGTCGCCGCACGGCGCACCCGGCGCCGGCGATGCGACTCCGGAGGTCCACCGATGAACGAGAGCTACGTGACCCTGCAGGGCTGGGTCGGGGGAGACGTCGACGTGCGGGAGGTGGGCGAGACCACGGTGGCGTCGTTCCGGGTCGGCTCGACGCCGCGCTACCACCGAGCCGGCACGTGGGTGAACGGCGAGACCTCGTGGTACACCGTCAACTGCTGGCGCGGCCTGGCCGCCAACGTCCGCGAGTCCGTGCGGCGCGGTGACGCCGTCGTGGTCCACGGCCGGGTGCGCGTCGACGTCTGGAAGCGCGACGACGACGCCCCGAGCTCGACCTCGTGGGTGGTCGACGCGACCTTCGTGGGCCACGACCTCACCAAGGGCACCAGCGCCTTCAGCAAGGCCACGCGGCCGCAGCCGCTCGAGCCCGGCGATCCGGGGGAGCCGGTCCGGTCGGCTGTCGGTGCGCCGGCCGAGCCCGTCCAGCCGGCCGCCTGAGCCTCAGGCCCAGTGCGCGGCCCGCCGGCGCACGTCGTCGGGCACCCGGTCGTGCGAGTCGGGGTTGCTGACGACGCCGTCGCAGGCGCGGCGCAGGGGCAGCGTCCCCGCCCAGGTGCCGGCCGCGACGTCCTCGTCGTCGTCGCCCGCGTCGCCGGCGCGCTCCTTGACCGACGCCTCGGCGAGTGGCACCGCCAGCACGACGGTGGCGGCCAGCTCCTTGCGGGTCATGGGGCGCAGCGTCGCCGCGCGACCGGGCACGACCTGGTCGACGACCGCGTCGAGGGCACGGAGCCGTTCGGCCGCGTCCGTGACCAGCCGGGCGCGGCCGAGCACCACGGCCGAGCGGTAGTTCATCGAGTGGTGGAAGGCCGAGCGCGCCAGCACGAGGCCGTCGAGCTCGGTCACGGTCACGCAGACCTCCGCGCCGTCCATCCGGCCCAGCCAGCCGGCGCCCACCGACCCGTGGAGGTAGAGGCTGCCGGCCTCGTCGGGGCCCTGCGGGTCGACGGCGTACGCACTGGGCACGACGACGGGCCGGCCCTCGCGCACCACCCCGACGTGGGCGACCAGGCCGTCGGCCAGCAGGTCGTGCAGCGCCTGGCGATCGGTGCGCCCGCGCTCGCGCAGCCGGGTGATCCGGGTGCGCGGGGTGGAGGACAGGGGCGGGGTGCTGGGGAGGTCGGCAGCGGCCATGCGCCCAGCCTGCCCTCCAGGTGGACCGGTGTCATGGTCCACTTGAGGGGTAGTTCAGCAGTCCACTTCACCCCCCGGGAGGCCCCGTGACTGCCGCGAGCGTCCCGCTGCGCGCCCTCGACCGCTCCGACGCGGTGCCGCTGCCGGCCCAGGTGGCGGGCCAGCTGCGGGCGCTGGTCCTCGACGGCACCCTCGGCCTCGAGGACCGGCTCCCCGGCACCCGCACCCTGGCCGCGGAGCTGGGTGTCTCGCGCGCGGTCGTGCAGCAGGCCTACGACCAGCTGGTGGCCGAGGGCTGGGCCCGCGCCCACCGCGGGGCCGGCACGGTCGTCGCCTCGGCCGGGCTGGCGCCGCCGGTGCGGCCGGGGCACCCCTCGCCCCGGCAGCGTGGGGGACTGGTCGGGATGGGGACCGGCACGCCGTGGGTGGACCCGCGCCACCGCGCGGGGTGGCGGCGGGCGTGGCGCGAGGTGTCGGCCGCCCGGCCACCCACGGGGTACGACGACCCGCGCGGCCTGCCCGAGCTGCGCGAGGCGATCGCCGAGCGGCTCGCCCGCACCCGCGGACTGGTCGTGGGTGCCGACGAGGTGATGACGACGGTCGGGACCACCGACGCCCTGCGCCACCTGCTCCTCACCCTGCCCGCCGGCGCGGTGGCCGTCGAGGACCCGGGCTACCGCGCGGTCGTGGCCCTGGCGCGGGCGACGGGGCGCGAGGTCCGCGACCTCGAGCCCGGACGGGCGCCCGTGACGCTGCGGGGGTGCGCCGCGGCGTACCTCACCCCGGCCCACCAGCACCCCCTCGGCCTCGTGCTCCCCGCCGGCGAGCGGCTGGCGACCCTCGAGGTGGCGCGGGCGGCGGGCGCGCTGGTCGTCGAGGACGACTACGACTCGGAGTTCCGCTGGGACGTCGCTCCCGTCCCGGCGATGGCCGCGCTCGACCGGGAGCAGGTCGCCTACGTCGGCACCGCGTCGAAGTCGGTGGCGCCCAGCCTCCGGCTCGGCTGGCTGGTCGCGCCGCCGGCCGTGCACGAGCGGGTGGTGGCGCTGCGCGAGGCGACCCACGACGCCGTGCCGTGGCCGGTCCAGCGCGCCTTCGTGTCCCTGCTGCGCGACGGCTACGTCGACCGGGTGGTCCGCTCCGGGCGACGCGTCTACGCCCGGCGGCTGCCGCGGGTGGTCGAGGCGCTCGCGCCGCACGGCGAGCTCGCCGGCCCGCCCGCGGGGATGTACGCCGCGTGGCGGATGCCTGCCCAGCGGGCGCTCGCCGCCCGCGACGCCGCCCGCGAGGCGGGGTTCGACGTGCCCCTGCTCGCCGACTACTGCCGCACCGCGACCGCGACCGGGATCGTCCTGGGGGTCGGTGGCTGCACCGACGAGCAGCTCGAGCGGGCGCTGGCGGCGCTGGTCGCCGGGTGCGAGCGCGGCTGATCCTGCGCCCAGCCCTTAGGCTGGGGTCACCATGGCTGAATACGTCTACACGCTGCACAACGTCCGCAAGGCCCACGGCGACAAGGTGGTCCTCGACAACGTCACGCTGTCGTTCCTGCCCGACGCCAAGATCGGCGTCGTCGGGCCCAACGGCACCGGCAAGTCCACCCTGCTGAAGATCATGGCGGGGCTCGAGCAGGCCAACAACGGCGACGCGATGCTGGCCCCCGAGGCCACCGTCGGCATGCTCCAGCAGGAGCCGCCGCTGTCCGAGGGCCGCACCGTCCTGGAGAACGTCGAGGAGGCGGTCGGCGAGATCAAGGCCAAGCTCGACCGCTACAACGCCATCTCCGAGGAGCTGGCGGACCCTGACGCCGACTACGACAAGCTCCTCGGCGAGATGGGCGACCTCCAGACCGACCTCGACCACGCCAACGCGTGGGACCTCGACTCCCGCCTCGACCAGGCGATGGACGCGCTGCGCTGCCCCCCGCCGGACGCGATCGTCGACCAGCTCTCCGGTGGTGAGCGCCGTCGCGTGGCGCTGTGCAAGCTGCTCCTCCAGCAGCCCGACCTGCTGCTCCTCGACGAGCCCACCAACCACCTCGACGCCGAGTCGGTGCAGTGGCTGGAGGGCCACCTCGCGGGCTACCCGGGCGCCGTCCTGGCCGTGACCCACGACCGCTACTTCCTCGACAACGTGGCCACGTGGATCCTCGAGCTCGACCGCGGCCAGACCCACCCCTACGAGGGCAACTACTCCACCTACCTGGAGACCAAGAAGGACCGCCTCAAGATCGAGGGCCAGAAGGACGCCAAGCGCGCCAAGATGCTCGAGCGCGAGCTCGAGTGGGTCCGCTCCAACGCCAAGGCCCGCCAGACCAAGAGCCGCTCGCGGCTCGCGCGCTACGAGGAGATGGCGGCCGAGGCCGACCGGATGCGCAAGATCGACACCTCGGAGATCAACATCCCCGCCGGCCCGCGCCTGGGCGACGTCGTCCTCGAGGCCGACCACCTGACCAAGGGCTTCGGCGACCGGATCCTCATCGACGACCTGTCCTTCTCGCTGCCGCGCGCCGGCATCGTGGGCGTCATCGGCCCCAACGGCGTCGGCAAGACCACGCTGTTCAAGATGATTGTCGACCAGCAGCAGCCCGACGCCGGCGACCTGACGGTCGGCAAGACCGTCAAGATCTCCTACGTCGACCAGAGCCGCGGTGGCCTCGACGCCAGCAAGAACGTCTGGGAGGTCGTCTCCGACGGGCTCGACTTCATCAAGGTCGCCAACTTCGAGATGAACTCGCGCGCCTACGTCGCGTCGTTCGGCTTCAAGGGCCCCGACCAGCAGAAGAAGGCCAACGTGCTCTCCGGTGGCGAGCGCAACCGGCTCAACCTGGCGCTGACGCTCAAGATGGGCGGCAACATGCTGCTCCTCGACGAGCCCACCAACGACCTCGACGTCGAGACGCTGTCCTCGCTGGAGGACGCGCTGCTGGAGTTCCCGGGCTGCGCGGTCATCACCTCCCACGACCGGTGGTTCCTCGACCGCACGGCCACGCACATCCTGGCCTGGGAGGGCACCGCCGACGAGCCGGGCAGCTGGTTCTGGTTCGAGGGCAACTTCGCGTCGTACGAGGCCAACAAGATCGAGCGCCTGGGCGTGGAGGCGGCGCGGCCGCACCGCGTCACCCACCGTCGCCTGACCCGCGACTAGCGGAGCCGGGCGGGCCCGTCAGCGGATGTCGGCGCTGGCGGGCTTGCCCCGCAGCAGCCGGTCGCTGACCTCGTCGAAGATCCGGCCGAGGGCCTCGAAGTCCTCGGGCGAGGCGAGGTCGACGAGGTGCTTGCGCACGCTGCGCACGTGGCTGGGGGCCGCGCGCACCAGCAGGTCGTGGCCCTGCTGGGTCATCACGGCCTCGACGCCGCGGCCGTCGGACTCCGACGCGTGGCGCTCGACGAGGCCGGCGCGCTCCATCCGGGCGATGGTGTGCGTCACGCGGCTGCGCGAGTGCGTCATCGCGTCGGCCAGCAGTGCCATCCGCATCCGGCGGTCGGGCGTCTCCGAGAGCCGCACGAGGATCTCGTACTCGCTGAAGGAGATGTCGTGCTCCTCGCGGAGCTCGCGGTCGAGCTGGTGCTGGAGCAGCTCGGTCCCCATGATGTAGGCGCGCCACGACTGCTGCTGCTCGCGCGCGAGCCACTGGACGTCGTCCGCTGCATCCCTCCGAGACCCCATGGCCGCATCATAGGTGCGGCCACGGGGTCGAGGAGACCTCAGGAGCGGTTCACACGCGCTCGAGGATCATGGCCATGCCCTGGCCGCCGCCGACGCACATGGTGATGAGACCGGTCGACTTGTCGTGCCAGTCCAGCGAGTTGATCATCGTGTTCTGCAGCCGGGCCCCGGTCATGCCGAAGGGGTGGCCGACCGCGATCGCGCCGCCGTTGACGTTGAGCCGGTCGAGGTCGATCCCGAGCTCCTGGTACGACGGGACGACCTGCGCGGCGAAGGCCTCGTTGATCTCGACGAGGTCGATGTCGCCGATCGACATGCCGGCGATCGCGAGCGCGCGCCGGGTGGCCTCGACGGGGCCGAGGCCCATGATCTCGGGGGACAGGCCGCTGACGCCGGTGGAGACGATGCGGGCGAGCGGGGTCAGCCCGAGCTCGGCCGCCTTGGTGTCGGACATGACGACCACGGCCGCGGCGCCGTCGTTGAGGCCGCAGCAGTTGCCGGCGGTGACCACGCCGTCGGGGCGGAAGACCGGCTTGAGGCCGGCGACCGACTCGTAGGTGACGCCGGCGCGGGGGCCGTCGTCGGCCGTGACGACGGTGCCGTCGGGGGTGGTGACCGGGGTGATCTCGCGAGCCCAGAACCCGTCGGCGATGGCCTTCTCGGCGAGGTTCTGGCTGCGGACGCCGAACTCGTCGAGCTCCTTGCGGTCGAGGCCCCGCAGCTTCGCGACGTTCTCGGCCGTCTGGCCCATGGCGACGTAGATGTCGGGCAGGGCGCCGTCCTCGCGGGGGTCGTGCCAGTCGTGGCCGCCCTCGGCCAGCGTCGCGCTGCGGCTCTGCGCGTCGTCGAAGCGCGGGTTGACCGTGCCGGGGAGGTGGTCGGAGGTGCCCTTGGCGAAGCGCGACACGGTCTCGACGCCGGCGGAGACGAACACGTCGCCCTCGCCGGCCTTGATCGCGTGCAGCGCCATCCGCGAGGTCTGCACCGAGGAGGAGCAGTAGCGGGTGACGGTGGTGCCGGGGACCGAGTCGAGGCCCAGCAGGGTGGAGACGACCCGGCCCATGTTGAAGCCGGACTCGCCGCCGGGCAGGCCGCAGCCCAGGATCAGGTCGTCGATCGTGGTGGGGTCGAGCGCGGGGATCTTGTCCAGCGCCGCCTGCACGGCGAGGGCGGTGAGGTCGTCGGGCCGGAAGTCCTTGAGCGAGCCCTTGTTGGCGCGCCCGATGGGGGTGCGGGCGGCGGCGACGATCACGGCTTCGGGCATGGGTGCTCCTGGGCGTCCGGGGATGGCTACCGGCCGGTAGCCGACGACCAGCCTAGACCTGGGACGATCGTCGCGTGCCGCACACCTACGCCTGCCCGATGCGCTGGGCCGACATGGACCTGCTCGCCCACGTCAACAACGTGACCTACCTCGACTACGTCACCGAGGCCCGCGAGGCCTTCCTGGCCGAGGCGCTGGGCGCCGGGCCGGACGACGTGCACCGGGCCGTGCGGGAGCACCGCCTCGACTTCGTGGCGCCGCTGGTCTTCGGGCGCCGCCCCGCGCTGGTCGACACCTGGGTGGTGGCGTCCTCGCCCGAGCAGCTGGTGCTGGCGCACGAGGTCCACGACGACACCCCGGACGGCCGGGTGACGCACCTGCGGGCGACCACGGTGCTCGAGCCCGGTGTCGAGCCCGGTGTCGAGGTCGGGGCCCGTGCCGGGGGACTGCTCCAGCCGGAGCCGGACCACGACTGGCGCCCGGTGCAGCGCTCGGCGGGTCCGCCGCGCCACTCGTCGCCGGTCGTGGTGCGCCGCTCGGACCTCGGGGTGGCGGGGGAGGCCCGCGACGACGCCGTGCTGGAGTACTTCCAGGAGGCGCGGATCCGCTACTTCACCGACCTGCACACCCGCGGCGAGGACTGGGGCCGGGTGGTGGTCGCACGCACCGACCTGCGGCTGGTCGGACCGGCGCCGCGGCGGCGGGAGGCGGCGTACGACGCGCGGGCCCGGATCGGCCACCTGGGGTCGTCGTCGTTCACCGTCGAGGCCGAGCTCGTCGACCCGTCGGTGCCCGACGAGCGGGGGGAGCCGACGGTGCTGGCGACCTCCACGGTCGTGCTGGTCTGCTTCGACCCCGAGACCCAGCGGCCGCGCCCGATGCCGGAGGCGCAGCGGGTCCGGCTGCAGCAGGAGCTCAGCTGACGGGGCCGGGCTCCTCGGGGGTGTTGACCATGAACTGCGCGGCGTGGGTGACGTAGTCCCAGAACTGCTGGTCCTGCTCGGGCGGCAGCGCCACCTCGTCGAGCGCGGCCCGGAAGTGCGTCAGCCAGTGCTGCGCGGCCGTCGGCGTCACCGCGAACGGCGCGTGGCGCATCCGCAGCCGGGGGTGGCCGCGCCGCTCGGAGTAGGTGGTCGGGCCGCCCCAGTACTGCTCGAGGAACAGCGCGAAGCGCTCCTCCGCGGGGCCGAGGTCGGCCTCGGGGTACATCGGGCGCATCACCTCGTCGGTCGCGACCCCCTCGTAGAAGCGGTGCACGATCCTGCGGATCGTGGTGCTCCCGCCGATCTCGTCGTAGAAGGTGCTCACCGGGCCATTGTGCCGTCCGGGGCTCAGCGCAGGTCGCCCAGGTAGCGCCGGGCCCGCGCCAGGTTGCGCAGCCCGGACTCCCAGGTGACCCCGAGGACCAGCAGCACCACGCCCACCGCGCCGATGGTGACCCAGCGCGGGACCGCGTCGGCGACCGGCTCGAGGTGGCGCAGCACGAGCAGCGCGGTGACGGCCGCGCCCGCGACGAACGGCGCCGTCAGCCGCTGCGTGACGCCCCAGGCCAGGGTCAGCACGGCCGCGGCCCCCAGCAGCGCGCCCCGCACCGAGACCGGGTCGCCCAGCGCCAGCAGCAGGCTGGGCAGCAGCGCCAGCGACAGGCCGCTGCCGAGCACCCGGGCGCTGCCGAGCCCCCGCTCGCGGTGCAGCCGCCAGGCGCCCGCGGCGACGAGCAGCGCGGCCGCCGGCAGCGTGACCAGCTCGGGCGCGGGCTCCTCGACCACCACCCGCAGCGCCGTGGCCGCCGCGAGGACCACCGCGGCGACCCAGCCGAGGTCCTGGCGGTCGCGCCGCAGCACCGCGAGCAGCGCGACGGCCGTGCCGACGACGGTCAGGCACGCGGCCGCGGCCCGGTCGTCGTCCGTCGTGGTGACCGCGACCAGGGCCAGGACGGCAGCGGTGGCCTCGAGGCCGAGACGGGCGGCGGTGGTCCGGGTGGACGCGGCGACCAGGGCCACCAGCCCGGCGTACGCCGCCACGGCGAGCGCGCGCAGGTCGGGCTCGACGCCGAGCTGGAGCCCCCAGGCCCCCAGCGCGGCGCCGCCGGTGCCCGCGGCCAGCACGGCCAGGGTGCCCGCGGAGGCCGCCGACCCGGTGCGGTCGCGCAGCACGAGCGCCGCCAGCAGCGGCAGCCCGAGCGCGGTCAGCGTCAGGGCCGGCAGCAGCGCCGTGCTCGAGGTGAGGGCGAAGCCGGTGGCCAGCAGCGCGGGGTACGCCGCCACGGCGCTGGTCGACCAGGCCACGAGGGCGTCGTCGCGCGCCCACCAGGCGGCGGCGCCGGCGGTCCCGGCGGCGACCAGGCCCACCAGCACGACCCCCCACAGCGGCGCGTCCAGGGTCAGCGCGAGACCGGTCACGCCGACCGCGAGCACGGCCGGCACCAGGGCCACCCACGCCCGCCGGGCCGAGGTCGGGCGGCGCTCCAGGAGGCGGACCAGAGCCGCGCCGGCCACGAGCACCACCACGGCCAGCAGCAGCGACGTCCAGCCGGCGGGCGACGCGACGGCCGACGTGACGGGGGAGGTGACGGGCGCGACGGCGGCCGACGCGGGCGACCGGCCCGCCTCGGACCACTGCGCGAGCGCGACGAGCGGACGGACCACGAGCACCCCGGCCGCCCACAGCGCGCCCAGCGCGGTGAGCGCACCGGCGGCGCGGGCCACGGCCGACGCCGCGGACGCCACGGCCGCGGCCGCGACGACCAGCAGCGAGCCGGCCACGAGGTCGAGGGTGGGCGAGCCGAGCGTCGCGGGGCCGGTCGACAGCGAGACGAGCAGCACGAGCCAGGTCAGCAGCGCCAGCACGGCGAGACCGGCGCCGACCCGGCGCACGGGGCGGTGCAGCAGCCAGGCGAGGAGCCCGAGCAGCGGCACCAGCACCGCCGACCCCGCCACGGGGTCGGGCCGGTCCCAGGCCTGGGCGACCGTCACGACGAGGGCCCCCACCACGGCCACGACCTGCAGGCCCAGCAGCTCGCGGACGGGGGCGGGGTGGCTGCCGCTGCGGCGGGTGCGCACCCAGGTGGCCACGCCGGCGCCGAGCGCGAGCAGGGTGCCGCCCGCGAGGGCGTGCACCTCGCGCTCGGCGAGGGCGTCGAGGCCGAGCAGCCCGGCCGAGCACGCGGCGTACACGTCGACCGTGAGCATGCCGGCCGTCACCAGCCACAGCACCTCGGCCGACGTGCGCAGCCCGCGCCGGGTGACCAGGTCGGCCACCGCCGCGACCGCGCCCGTGACGCCGAGCAGCACCAGGGTGCGGCCGAGCAGCCCGAGCACGTCCCAGGCGACGCCGACGAAGACCAGCGCGAAGACCATCAGGCACAGCCCGCCGAGACCGAGCAGGACGGTCGGCACCGACGCCGCCGGGAGCCGGACGTGGTGGCGCTGCTGGTCGGCGGGCGGTGGCACGGGGGCGGCGCCCGGCTCGGCGGGCAACGGCAGCGGCTGCGCGCGCAGCCCCTCGACCAGGCTGTCGGCGGTGCGCATCGTCTGCCACAGCCGGGTGGCGAGCTCACCGCGCAGCTGCAGCCCGCACCCCGTGCAGGTGGCCCGCGGGTCCAGCGCGGCGCGGCAGTCCGGGCAGACGGTGGGGTCCAGGAGGCGGCTCATGGACCGATCGTCCGGCAGCAGGGGTCCCGAGCGCACCGGCCGAAGGACTCAACCCGAGGTGAGCACCCCTACTCAGCCGGGGCGGGCCGCTGGTCGCCGGAGCGGGGGTCGCCGGGGCGGGGCGGCGCGTCGTGGTGCCAGACCACCCGCTGGGGGAGCGGGATCACGATGCCCTCGTGGTCGAAGCGGCCCTTGATGCGCTGGCGCATCTCGCGGGCCACCGCCCACTGCTCCAGCGGCGCGGTCTTGAGGGTCACGCGGACCACGACGCCGTCGGGGCCGAGGTTCTCCACGCCCCAGACCTCGGGCTCCTCGATGACCACGTCGCGGTAGTCCTCGTCCTCCCACAGCCCGTGGGCGACCTCGGCGAGGATCCGGCGCACCCGCACCAGGTCCTCGGTGTAGCCGACGTTGACGTCGAGCACCGTGCGCGCCCAGTTCTGGCTCTGGTTGCCGACGCGCAGGATCTCGCCGTTGCGGACGTACCAGACGGTGCCGTTGACGTCGCGCAGCCGCGTGACGCGCAGGCCGACCGCCTCGACGGTGCCGACGGCCTCGCCCAGGTCGACGACGTCGCCGACGCCGTACTGGTCCTCGACCATCATCATCACGCCCGAGAGGAAGTCCTTGACGAGGTTCTGCGCGCCGAAGCCGATGGCCAGGCCCAGGACGCCGGCGCTGGCGAGGATCGGCGCGACGTCGACCCCGATCTCGGAGAGCACCATCACGAAGGCGATGCCGAACACGACGGTGGTGAGGATGCTCTTGAGCAGGGTGCCGAGGCTGCGGGCCCGCTGGGCCCGGCGGGTGTGCACGGCGCGGGCGCCCGGCAGCGGCGTCATCTCGGCGCGCTGCACGACGCGGTCGACCGCCTTGGTCGCCAGCCACCGGACCACCAGCGCCCCCAGCAGCAGGCCGACGATCGCGGCCGGCTTGCCGATCAGCCACGTCGCCGCGCGGGCCGCGACCTCGTTGCCGGTCCAGTCGTAGACCGCGGCGCAGGTCCAGCTGTCGGTCTCTCGGCACTGGGTCGGCATGTCGAGCAGGGGGGTGGGGACGAGCATGTGAGGGAGGCTACGAGCCCGCGTGGAGCTCGACCAAGCCGAGCCCGGCTAGACTCGACGTGTGTTGACTCACGACCCAGCCCGCCGTGGCCGCCGTCTCCGTCGCCCCTCACCGGGCCGTCTGTCCCTGGTCGCCGCCGGGTCCGTGAGCCTCGTGCTCGCGTCCTCGCTGGTGTCGTCGGCCTCGGCCGACACCCCCGAGCGCTGGGAGCAGGCGCCCGACGTCTCGATCCTCGGCTTCCTGCTGGTCCTGGTCATCATCCCGCTGGGCGTCGCCGCGGTCGTGGTGCTGCTCTCGGTGCTGCCGTCGCTGACGCGCGACAAGGGCTACGAGCCCGGCGCCGCGTGGCGCGGGGAGCCCGAGTGGTTCGGCGGTCCGACCAAGGGCCTGGGCGCGGCCGACGAGGTCTCGCCCCAGCAGCTCGAGGCCGGGAGCAAGGGCGCCGGGGGCACCAGTGCCAGCTGGTGAGTTCAACGCCGCGCAGCAGGCCGAGATCGACCGGGCGATCCGCACCGCCGAGACGACCTGCCGCTTCGAGTTCTCCGTCTACGTCGGGGCGGCCCAGGGCGAGACCCGTCCCTTCGCCCAGCGCCTGCACGCCGCGCTGAACAACCCCGCCCGCAGCGTCCTGATCCTGGTCGACCCCGCCGCACGTCGGCTCGAGGTCGTCACCGGCGAGGTGGTGCGCCGCAGCCTCGACGATGGCGCCGTGCGCCTGGCCGTGGCCGGGATGCAGTCGGCGTTCGCGTCCGGTGACGTGGTCGCCGGCGTCAAGCACGGCGTCAACCAGCTGGCCGAGGCGGCCCGCGCACCCCGCTCGCTGCACGGCAGCTGAGCGGGGCGCGCTCCCGCGCTCAGCGGGCGTCGAACTCCTGGCCGGCCAGGTAGCGCTCCACGTCGGCCGCGCCCTCGCGGACGTAGCGCTTGGCGGCCGGGTTGGCCGGTGACTCCTGGAGCCAGCGGTTGACCCGCTCCAGCAGCGCGGCCGAGGCCAGCGGCCGCGGGAACAGGTGCTCCAGGGCGGTGGAGGCGCGCTGCGTCCCCTTCTCCTCCCACAGCGTGTCGGCCACCGACAGGTAGCGCTCCACGTAGGGCTCGAGCACCTCGTCCTGGCCCGGCTGCATGAAGCCGAGGACCACGCTGCGCTGGGTCTCGTTGGGCACGTCGTCGCGGACCACGGCCAGCTCCCACGCCTCGGCCTTGGCCTCGGCGGTGGGGCGGCCCGTGCGGGCGGCGGCGGCCCGCTCCTGGCCGGAGATGGTGTGGTCGCGCTCCAGCTCCGCGTCGATGCGGGCGTCGTCGGCGCGCCCGGCCCGGGCCAGGGAGCCGACCAGGGTCCAGCGCAGGTCGGTGTCGACGACCAGGCCCTCGACCGCACGGCTGCCGTCGAGCAGGCTCTCGACCAGGGCGAGCGACTCCTCGGAGTGGGCCACCGACGCCAGGGCGCGCACGAAGGTCAGCTGGTGGTCGCTGCCCGGCTCGGCCTCGTCGAGCAGCCGGCGCAGGCCCTGCTCCCAGTGGTCGCGCAGCGCCGCGCGGCCCTCGCGGGCGGAGAAGTGGTGCACCGCCTGCGAGGCGTACGCCGGGATCCGGCTCGACCCGAAGGCGTCGGTCTCGGCGGCGACGTTGCCGAGCACCAGCTCGACGAAGTCGGTCGCCCGCATCTCGGCGTCACGGGTCATGTCCCACGCGGCTCCCCAGCACAGCGCCCGCGCCAGCGAGTCGTCGAGGCGGCCCAGGCCGCCGACGACGGTGGCCAGCGAGCGGTCGTCGAGCCGGATCTTGGCGTAGGTCAGGTCGCCGTCGTTGAGCAGCAGCAGGTCGGGCTGGGTGGTGCCGACCAGCGCGTCGACGACCGTCGACTCGCCCTCGACGTCGACCTCGACCGCGGTGCGACGCACCAGGCGCAGCTCGCCGTCGTCGTTGGCGACCTCGTCGTAGAGCCCGATGCCGAGGCGGTGGCGGCGCAGCGTGGCGTGCTCGACGGTCGCGCTCTGCTCCACCGAGAAGGAGGTGTAGCGGCCCTCGTCGTCGAGCTCGAACCGCGGGGTGAGGGTGTTGACGCCGCTGGTCTGCAGCCACTCCTTGGCCCAGGAGTCCAGCTCGCGCCCCGAGGCGGTCTCCAGGGCACCCAGCAGGTCGCTGAACTCCGAGTTGTCGAAGGCGTGGGCCTTGAAGTAGGCCCGCAGCCCGACCAGGAAGTTGTCCAGGCCCACCCAGGCGACGAGCTGCTTGAGCACCGAGGCGCCCTTGGCGTAGGTGATGCCGTCGAAGTTGACCTCGACCGCCTGCAGGTCGTGGTTGTCAGCGGCGATCGGGTGGGTGCTGGGCAGCTGGTCCTGGCGCAGCGCCCAGTTCTTGCGGGCGTTGGTGAAGCCGGTCCAGGACTCGTCGAACTCGGTCGCCTCGACCGCGGCGTGGTAGCAGGCCCACTCGGCGAAGGACTCGTTGAGCCACAGGTCGTCCCACCAGCGCATGGTCACCAGGTCGCCGAACCACATGTGGGCCATCTCGTGGAGGATCACCGAGGCCCGGAACTCGTAGAACGACGCGTCCTGGCGGCTGCGGGGGAGGTACTCGTCGCGCAGCGTCACGGCGCCGGCGTTCTCCATCGCGCCCATGTTGTACTCCGGCACGTAGAGCTGGTCGTACTTGTGGAACGGGTACGGGTAGTCGAAGGCCTCCTCGAAGAAGGCGAAGCCCTGGCTGGTGAGCTTGACCAGCTCGGCGGTGTCCATGTGCTCGACCAGCGACTGGCGGCAGTAGTGGCCCAGCGGGATGTCGCCGAAGCGGCCGCGGTAGACGTCGTGCTCCGCGTGGTACTCGCCGGCGATGATCGCCGTGATGTAGGTCGACATCCGCTCGGTCGCGGGGAAGTGCCACACCGAGGTCCCGTCGTGCCCGGCGAGGGGCTCGGGGTCGGGGGTGGGGGCGTTGGAGACGACCAGCCACGCCGACGGCGCGGTGACGTGGAAGACGAAGCGGCCCTTGAGGTCGGGCTGCTCGAAGGTGGTGAACACGCGGCGGGCGTCGGGCACCTCGAACTGCGTGTAGGTGTAGACCCGGTCGTCGGCAGGGTCGACGAAGCGGTGCAGGCCCTCGCCCGTGCGGGAGTAGGCGCAGGTCGCCCGGACCACCAGCTCGTTGTCGGCGGCGAGGTCGTCGAGCGCGATCCGGTGGTCGGCGTACGCCGTGGCGGGGTCGAGCGCGCGGCCGTTGAGGGTGATCTCGTGGACCTCGGCACCGACCAGGTCGGCGAAGCTCGCGGCACCCGGCTCGCGGCAGCTGAAGCGCAGGGTCGTGGTCGACCCGAAGGAGGTCTCGCCGAGGGTGAGGTCGAGCTCGACGTCGTAGGTGGTGACGTCCAGCAGGGCGGCGCGGGTCTGCGCCTCGTCGCGGGTCAGGTTCGTTCCAGGCATGAGCGGCATCATGTCACCGCGGGGAATCGCCCGGACCCGGGCTAGGTTGCGGAGTCATGAGCAAAGACCGCGCTGACTTCTGGTTCGACCCCCGCTGCCCGTTCGCCTGGATCACCTCGCGGTGGATCCTCGAGGTCGAGCAGGTGCGCGACATCGAGGTGCACTGGCACGTGATGAGCCTGGCCTACCTCAACCGGGACAAGGACATCCCGCAGGACTACCGCGAGATGCTCGACAAGGCCTGGGGCCCGGTGCGGGTGTGCATCAAGGCCGAGCAGGAGCACGGCAGCGAGGTGCTGCTGCCTCTCTACACGGCCATGGGCACCCGCATCCACGTCGAGCAGCAGGAGTTCGACCGCCAGATCGGCGTCGACGCCCTCGCCGACGCCGGCCTGCCGGCCGAGCTGATCGAGGCCTGGGACGACACGTCGCTCGACGAGGCCGTGGCGAAGAGCCACCACGAGGGCATGGACGCCGTCGGCGACGACGTCGGCACGCCCACCATCCACATCAACGACACCGCGTTCTTCGGGCCCGTCATCACCAAGGCGCCCCGCGGCGAGGAGGCGGGCAAGCTCTGGGACGGCTGCGTCGCCGTCGCGTCGTACCCGCTGTTCTTCGAGCTCAAGCGCAGCCGCTCCGCCGACCTCGACTTCAGCTAGCCGACCTCAGCTCGACGTCGCGGCGGTGGCCGCCGTGGTCGCGGCCATGGCGGCCACCATCGCCGCCTGGGCCGCGGCCACGGCGTCGGCCACGCCCTTGGCCGCCCAGTCGCCCTCGGCGACCGCCTTGGCGCGCTTCTTCACCTCGCCGGCGCCGACGTCGCCGCGCTCGACGACGCGGTGGGCCACCCCGAGGCCGTGCAGCAGCGCCACCAGCGCACCGGTGCGCGGGTCGGGGCGGTCGCCGCGCAGCAGGGTGGCCTCCAGCGCGCGCCGCACGTGCTCCTCGTGGCGGGCGTCGGCGGCCGGCCACCGGGTGGTGGGGAACAGCCCCAGCACCTTGTCCTCGCGGCGCTCGACCAGCCCGCGCCCGGCCAGCCGCTCCAGCAGCGGGTCGCGCTGCTTGCGGCCCAGCCGGCCGACGAGGTCCTGGGCGGTGCGCTCCTTCTCCGCGACCTTGTCGTACGCCGCCCGCAGCGCCGGGTCGCCGGGCAGCGACCCGGTCACCCGCACCCGGCCGGGCTGGGTGAAGCCCCACTTCCTCCCCGGTGCGTCGACGTCGACGTGCTCGCCCAGGGCGAGGTCGACCAGGAGGGCGCCCCCGAGCCCGACGTCGAGGTAGGTGGCGTGGCTCAGCTTCCCCGACTCGTCGTCGAGCAGGAGCAGCAGCAGGTCCTCGGCGATCAGCGTCGTCACGGCGTCCATGGCCCGACGCTAGGCAGGGCGCCCGCCCACCGCCAGTGCGAGATGTCACCGGAACCTAGGATCACCCCCATGAGTCGAGTCCTCTCCGCCGTCGCCTGGCCCTACGCCAACGGCCCCCGCCACATCGGCCACGTGGCCGGCTTCGGCGTGCCGTCCGACGTGTTCAGCCGCTACATGCGGATGGCCGGTCACGACGTGCTGATGGTCTCGGGCACCGACGAGCACGGCACCCCGATCCTGATCGCGGCCGACGAGGCCGGCACGACGCCGCAGGAGCTGGCCGACCAGAACCACCGGGTGATCGCCGAGGACCTGGCGGCGCTGGGCATCTCCTACGACCTCTACACGCGCACCACCACCCGCAACCACACCGCGGTGGTGCAGGAGCTGTTCACCGGCGTCCACGCCAACGGCTACTTCATCGAGCAGACGACGTACGGCGCCATCAGCCCCTCCACCGGGCGCACCCTGCCCGACCGCTACATCGAGGGCACCTGCCCGATCTGCGGCTACGACAAGGCCCGCGGCGACCAGTGCGACAACTGCGGCAACCAGCTCGACCCCGCGGACCTGGTGCGGCCGCGCTCGCGCATCAACGGGGAGACGCCGGAGTTCGTCGAGACCCAGCACTTCTTCCTCGACCTGCCGGCCCTGGCCGCGGCCCTGGGGGAGTGGCTCGACGAGCGCGAGGCGAGCGGCACCTGGCGCCCCAACGTCATCAAGTTCAGCCAGAACATCCTCGAGGACATCCGGCCGCGCGCGATGACGCGCGACATCGACTGGGGGATCCCGATCCCGCTCGACGGGTGGCGCGAGAACCCCACCAAGCGGCTCTACGTCTGGTTCGACGCGGTCGTGGGCTACCTCTCGGCCAGCATCGAGTGGGCCCGGCGCAACGCTGCCGAGAACGGCGGCGACCCCGAGGCCTGGCGGCAGTGGTGGAACGACCCCGAGGCGCTGTCCTACTACTTCATGGGCAAGGACAACATCACCTTCCACAGCCAGATCTGGCCCGCCGAGCTGCTGGCCTACTCCGGGAAGGGCGACAAGGGCGGCGAGCCCGGTCGGTTCGGCGCCCTCGACCTGCCGACCGAGGTCGTCTCCAGCGAGTTCCTCACCATGGAGGGCAAGAAGTTCTCCTCCTCGCAGCGCGTGGTGATCTACGTCCGCGACCTGCTCAGCCGCTACCAGCCCGACGCGTTCCGCTACTTCGTGGCCGCCGCCGGACCCGAGAACCAGGACAGCGACTTCACCTGGGCGGAGTTCGTGCGCCGCACCAACGACGAGCTGGTCGCCGGCTGGGGCAACCTGGTCAACCGCACGGCGTCGATGATCGCGAAGAGCTTCGGCGAGGTCCCGCCGGCGGGTCCCCTCGAGGCGGCCGACCAGGCGCTGCTCGACCGGGTGGGCGCCACCTTCGAGGTCGTGGGCGACCTGATCGCCCGGCACCGCCAGAAGGCGGCGATCGGCGAGGCGATGCGGGTGGTCTCCGAGGTCAACCGCTACGTCACCGACACCGCGCCCTGGACGCTCAAGGGCGACGACCAGCGCGAGCGACTCGGCACCGTGCTGCACGTGCTGGCCCAGTGCGTCACCGACCTCAACACGGTGCTCTCGCCGTTCCTGCCGTTCTCGGCGAACGCCGTCGACCAGGTGCTGGGCGGCGAGGGCCGGGTGCAGCCGATGCCGCAGCTGGTCGAGGCCGAGGACCTCGACGGGGGAGCGGGCTACCCGGTGCTCACCGGCGACTACACCACCGCGGCCCGGTGGGAGCGGCGACCGGTGGTGGTCGGCACGCCGGTGGCCAAGCCGACCCCGGTCTTCACCAAGCTCGACACCGCCGTCGTCGACGAGGAGCTGGGTCGGCTGCGGGGCGACGAGCCCGCCACCGAGGAGGCCTGATGCTGTTCCCCCACGTGCGACGCGCCGTCGAGGCCGCCGCCGGCGAGGTCCCGGTCCACGACCCCGCCTTCGACGTCGCCGCGTCGCGCCGCGAGGCGCGCGAGCAGGCTGCCCGCGAGCCCCGGGAGCCGGTCGAGCAGGTCCGCGACCTCGACGCCGACGGGGTGCCCTGCCGGCTCTACGTCCCGGCCGGCGCGGCCCCCGGCGTGGTGGTCCACGTGCACGGCGGCGGCTTCGTGCTCAACGACGTCGAGGTCCACGACAACGCCGCCCGGAGGCTGGCCGACCGGGCGGGCGTCGCGGTGCTGAGCGTGGACTACCGGCGACCGCCCGAGCACCGCTTCCCGGCGGCGCCCGACGACGTGTCGACCGTGCTGGCCTGGCTCGAGGCGCACGCCGCCGACGAGGGGGTCGCCGGCCCGACGTACGCCCACGGGGACAGCGCGGGTGCCAACCTCGTGCTGGTGGCCGCGCTGCGCCACCCGGGCCGGATCACCGCGCTGGCGCTGACCTACCCGTTCCTCGACCCGCGGGGCGGCTCCGACTCCTACGCGCTCGAGGGCGTGGGCTTCGACCCCGCGAGCGCCGCCTGGTACTGGGAGCAGTACGCCGCGTCGCCGGCCGACCTCGACGACCCCGACCTGGCCCCGCTGCTCTCCGACCGGCTCGCCACGCTCCCGCCGACCCTGGTGGTCACCGCGGAGGGCGACCCGCTGCGCGACGAGGGCGAGCACCTGGCCCGCACCCTCGCCGAGCTGGGCGTCGAGGTGACCGCGACCCGCTACCTCGGGCAGGTCCACGGCTTCTGGCGCCACCCGTCGGTCTTCGTCGCCGCCGAGCCGCTCACCCGCCAGGTCGCGGGCTTCCTGCGCCAGCACGGCTGAGGACCTGCTCCCGGCCGCGCCTACTGCAGGGCCGAGGTCAGCCGCATCACGTTGTCGACGTACCTCGTCCGGCGCGGGCGCAGCGCCCACTCGTCGAGGGTGAGCGGGCGCGACAGCGCGCGGTAGTGGTCCTCGACCTGCCGCACCCGGGAGACCACCTCGGGGCCGAGCAGCATCGCCGACACCTCGTAGTTGAGGGCGAACGAGCGCTGGTCCATGTTGCTCGAGCCGATCACCGCGACGTCGTCGTCGACGGTGAAGTGCTTGGAGTGCAGCACGTACGGCGCGGGGTAGAGGTGGATCACCACCCCCGAGCGCAGCAGCTCCTCGTAGAACGACGCCTGGGCGTGGCCGACCATGAACTGGTCGCTCTGCTCGCTGACGAACAGCTCCACCGCCACGCCCCGGCGCGCGGCCGTCGTGACGGCGTACAGCAGGGACTCGTCGGGGACGAAGTAGGGGCTGGTGAGGCTGATCCGGTCGGTGGCGGCGTAGATGAGGGTGGTGAACATCCGCAGGTTGTTCTCCTCGTCGTACCCCGGCCCGGACGGCACGACCTGGGCCTTCACGCCGGTCACCGCCTCCGCGGAGCGGGGGTCGGGCGCGGGCCGGCCGGCGCCCTCCACGGGGACCCGCTCGTCGGTCTCGAAGAACCAGTCGGAGGCGAACACCGCCGCCAGCTCGGTCACCAGCGGCCCCTCGACGCGGCACATCAGCTCCACCCACTCGCGGCCGGCGCGGTGGTTCGCGGGCTTGTTGTAGCCCGGCTCGACCAGGTTGAGGCTGCCGGTGAAGCCGACCAGCCCGTCGACCACGAGCAGCTTGCGGTGGTTGCGCAGGTCGGGCCTGCGGAAGCGGCGCCTCAGCGGCTGGATGGGCAGCATCGGGTGCCAGTCGATGTCGGTCGCCCGCAGCCGGCGCAGGAAGCCGCGGTAGCCCGGGATGCCGCGCGAGCCGAGGTGGTCGAAGAGCAGCCGGACCGAGACCCCGCGCTCGGTGGCGGCCACCAGCGCCTCGAAGAACGGCGCGGTCACGTCGTCCCAGGCGCTGATGTAGAACTCCACCAGCACGTGGTGGTGGGCGCGCTCGACCGCCTCGGTCATCGCCGCGATGGTGTCGGCGTAGTCCTCCAGCAGCACCACGTCGACGTCGTCGACCAGCGGCAGCGCGCCCAGCCCGCGGTTGAGCTCGACGACGGTGCGCACCACCGGGCGCAGCTCGTCGGCGCCCGCGCGGGGGAGCGCGTCGACCCGCTCGTTCATGGCGGCGTTGATCTCGCGCTGGCGGGCGTGACGACGCTTGCCGACCCGGTTGGAGCCGAGGAAGGCGAACGCCACCAGGCCCACCAGGGGGCTGAGCAGCACCAGCAGCAGCCAGGCCATGCCGGTCGAGGGCTTGCGGTTGCCCGGGATGACGCCGAGGGCGACCACGCGCAGCGCCACCTCGAGCACGACGACGAGCGCGCCGACCACGGACAGCACGACCGTGGTGTCGGACGAGGGGAGCACGGGTCCTCCTAGGGTGGGCGCATGACCGCGCAGATGTATCTTCCCCGCTTCTACGTCCGCCAGAAGCTGACCATGATGGTCAACCGCTACGAGATCATCGAGTCCCACGAGGACGGCTCCGACGGGCGGCTGATGGCGATCGCGCAGCAGAAGCGGCTGGCCTTCAAGGAGCAGGTCACCTTCTACCGCGACGAGGACCGCACCCTCCCGGTCTTCTCCTTCCAGGCGCGCCAGCGCCTCGACCTCGGCGCCGGGTACGACGTCCGCGACGCCGAGGGGGGACACCTCGGCTCCTTCCGCAAGGACTTCGGCGCCAGCCTGCTGCGCTCGACCTTCCAGCTCAGCGCCCTCGGCCTGGAGGCGACGGGCCGCGAGCGCAACCAGCTCGTCGCGCTCGTGCGGCGCTTCGTCGACATCCCGCTGCCCTTCCACTTCGACTTCGTCGACACCGCCACCGGCCAGGTGGTGATGACCTCCGAGCGGCAGGTGTCGCTGCGCGACCGCTACACCGTGGCGGTCCTGGACCCGCGCATCGACTTCCGCCTCGCGGCGTCGATGGCGGTGGGCCTGGACGCCCTGCTGGCCCGCTGAGCGTCCCGGACTAGCCTGGCCCCATGCGCGTGCACCTCGGCTCCGACCACGCCGGCCTCGAGCTGAAGGACCACCTCGTCGGGTGGCTGCGCGAGCACGGCTTCGAGCCCGTCGACCACGGCCCCTTCGTCTACGACGCCCTCGACGACTACCCGGTGTTCTGCCTGCGGGCGGCCGCCGGCGTGGTGGCCGACCCGGGCAGCCTCGGCGTGGTCATCGGTGGCTCCGGCAACGGCGAGCAGATCGCGGCCAACAAGGTGGCGGGGGTGCGCTGTGCGCTCGCCTGGAGCGAGGAGACCGCGGCCCTGGGCCGCCAGCACAACGACGCCAACGTGGTCTCGGTCGGGGGCCGGATGCACAGCCTCGAGGACATGACGCGCTTCGTGGAGGTCTTCCTCACCACCGACTTCAGCGGCGAGGAGCGCCACTCCCGCCGCATCGAGATGCTCGCGGCGTACGAGTCGACCGGTGACCTGCCGCCCCTGCCCGACTCCGCGCTCGGGCACGGCCCGGATGCCTGAGGGCCACACCCTCCACCGCCTGGCCACCTCGCTGCGCGACGCCTTCGCCGGCGACGTCGTCCGGGTGAGCAGCCCGCAGGGCAGGTTCGCGGAGTCGGCCGCGCAGCTCGACGGCCACCGCCTCGTGGAGGCGAGCTCGCGCGGCAAGCACCTGTTCCTCGACCTCGAGGACGTGCCGAGCGTGCACGTCCACCTCGGCCTCTACGGCAAGTTCGCGGTCCACGACCGGCGTGGGGGCGAGGTCCCCGACCCGGTGGGCCAGGTCCGGATGCGGCTGGTCTCCGAGCGGTCGTGGGCCGACCTGCGCGGTGCCACCGCCTGCGAGACCGTGACGCCCGAGGAGCACGCCGCGATCCTGGCCCGGCTGGGTCCCGACCCGCTGGACCCCGCGGCCGACCCGCTGCTGGCCTGGGAGCGCATCAGCCGCAGCAAGGTCGCCATCGGCGCGATGCTGATGGACCAGACGGTGGTCGCGGGGGTCGGCAACGTCTACCGGGCCGAGGTCCTCTTCCGCCACCGGCTGCACCCCCTGCGGCCCGGGAGGACGCTGCGCCGCGGCCAGTTCGCGGCGCTGTGGGAGGACCTCGTGGTGCTGCTGCACGACGGCGTCCGCGACGGCGCGATCCGCACCCTGCGACCCGAGCACGCGGCGGTCGCGCGGGAGGCGTCGAAGGTGGAGGGCCGACGGGTCAGGAACTACGTCTACCGGCGCCAGGGCCAGCCGTGCCTGGTGTGCGGCGCCACCGTGCGCACCGAGGAGCTGCAGCAGCGCAACCTGTTCTGGTGTCCGCGTTGCCAGCCCGTGTTCCGGTCCCGCGCCGTAGTCTGATCCCCCTTCCCGCACCGACCGAAAGCGCCCGCTTGTGACCTTGCGAGACGTGATGTCGCCCCGCAACCAGCTGACGCGCCTCCGACGAGAGCTGTCGGTCTCCGACCGGCTGCCGCTCCTCGGCCTGGTCGCGCTCACGGTCGGGCTCACCGTGCTGGGGCTCACCCAGGAGGCCTGGGTCCCGTTCGGCGCGCTGGTGCTGCCGATGGTGATGGGCAGCCTGTTCCTGGGGCCGCGGTCGCTGCCGTGGTTCATCGTGCTCGTCTGCGTCGGGGTGACCGTGCAGCTGGCCTACTCGGTGGACTTCACCAACGCCGAGGGAAGGCCGATCTACCAGAACGTCACCCGGGTCGGGATCGTCTTCCTCGTCGGCATCATCATCATGGCGACGTCGTTCCGCCGCAGCCGGCTCGGCGTCTCGGGCCGCCGTGGGGAGTCGATGTTCGTCGACCTGCGCGACCGCATCAACCGCCAGGGCCAGCTGCCCGCGCTGCCGGACCGCTGGCTCGCCGAGTCGGTCTTCCGCGCGGCCGGCGGCACCTCCTTCGCCGGCGACTTCATCGTGGCCCGTCGCACCCTCGACGACCGGCTCGACCTGGTGGTGGTCGACGTGTCCGGCAAGGGTGTGGAGGCCGGCTCGCGCTCGCTGTTCCTCTCCGGCGCCTTCAACGGCATCGTCTCCGCGCTCCCGGGGGAGGAGTTCCTGCCGGCCGCCAACGACTACCTGCTCGCCCAGAGCTGGGAGGAGGGGTTCGCCACCGCGATCCACCTCCACCTCGACCTCACCACGGGCGACTTCGAGCTGCGCAAGGCCGGGCACCCGCCTGCGGTGTGGCTGCACGCCGGGTCGGGCCGCTGGAGCGTGGTCAACTCCGACGGGCCGGTGCTGGGCCTGATGGAGGACGCCGACTTCGAGTGCGTCACCGGGCACCTCTCGGCCGGCGACGGCCTGCTGCTGTTCACCGACGGGCTCGTCGAGACGGCGCAGCGCGACATCTCCCTGGGCATCGACAAGCTCGCCGGCCTGGGGGAGCGGCTGCTGCAGCGCGGCTTCGACGGCGGCGCCGAGATGCTGGTCGCGACCATGCAGCAGACCAACGACGACCGGGCCCTCGTGGTGGTCCACCGGCGCTGGTAGCCGGTTCGAGCCGGAGGCCGCGGCTGTGGCACGATGGTCCCCGCCTCGCTGCTGACGCAGGAGTGAGGCGCGCGCGGATGTAGCTCAATGGTAGAGCCTCAGTCTTCCAAACTGATGACGCGGGTTCGATTCCCGTCATCCGCTCTGCACGGCCTTCCCAGCCCCCTGGGAGGGCGCTCGACGGGGCGTAGCGTAGTGGCTAGCGCGCCTGCTTTGGGAGCAGGAGACCGCAGGTTCGAGTCCTGTCGCCCCGACCCGTCCGCACCACCCCCGAACACACGAGGAGACAGACCTGTGAAGAGCGCCGTCGAGACGCTGAGCCCGACCCGGGCCAAGATCACCGTCGAGGTGCCCTTCGAGGAGCTCAAGCCGAGCCTCGACGCGGCCTACCAGACCATCGCCAAGCAGGTGAACGTCCCCGGCTTCCGCAAGGGCAAGGTGCCCCCGCCGGTCATCGACCGCCAGGTCGGCCGCGGCGCGGTCCTCGACCAGGCCATCAACGACGCCCTCCCGCAGCTCTACGTCCAGGCGCTGCAGGACAACGACCTCCAGCCGGTCGCGCAGCCCGAGATCGACGTCACCAAGCTCGAGGACCACACCCTGCTCGAGTTCGTCGCGGAGGTCGACGTCCGCCCGACGATCACCGTCCCGGCGTACGACGGGCTGAGCGTGCAGGTCGACGACCTCGCCGTGAGCGACGAGGACGTCGACGAGCAGGTCGAGGCCCTCCGCGAGCGCTTCGCGACCCTCAAGGACGTCGAGCGCGCCGCCCAGGACGACGACCTGGTGACCATCGACCTCGAGGCCAGCACCGCCGAGGGCGAGGCCATCGAGGGCGGCCAGGTCTCCGACTACTCCTACAAGGTCGGCTCCGGCCAGATGCTCGAGGGCATCGACGAGGCCCTGCGCGGCCTGTCCGCGGGCGAGGAGGCGACCTTCACCTCGCAGCTCGTGGGCGGCGACCTCGCCGGCCAGGACGTGCAGGTGCTGGTCAAGGTCTCCGCGGTCAAGGAGCAGGAGCTCCCCGACCTCGACGACGACTTCGCCCAGACCGCCTCGGAGTTCGACACCGTCGAGGAGCTGCGCGCCGACGTCACCACCCGCCTCGAGCGCGGCAAGCGCCTCGAGCAGGCGGCCGCCGCCCGCGACGCCGTCCTGGAGCAGCTGCTCGACAGCGCCGAGGTCCCGCTGCCCGAGACCCTCGTCACCGAGGAGCTCGCCGCCCGTCGCCAGGAGATCGAGCAGCAGCTCGCCTACGCCGGCATGACGATGGAGTCCTACCTCGACAACGAGGGCCAGACCATCGACGAGTTCGAGGCCGAGCTGGAGAAGCGCGTGCGCGACGCGGTCGCCTCGCAGTTCCTGCTCGACGAGATCGCCAAGACCTCCGAGATCGGCGTCGAGCAGGACGAGCTCCAGGCCCACCTGATGCGTCGGGCCCAGCAGTCGGGGCAGAACCCCGAGGAGTTCATCAAGCACATGCTCGAGCACAACCACATCCCCGAGATGGTCTCGGAGGTGGTGCGCGGCAAGGCCCTGGCCCAGATCGTGGAGTCGGCGACCGTCACCGACGAGTCCGGCAACCCGGTGGACCTGAAGAACCTGCGCCCCGACGGCAGCCTGGGTGACCCGGAGGCCGAGGCCTCCGAGGCCTCCGAGGACTCCGAGCCGACCGAGGAGCCCGCCGAGGCCGCCGAGGGCGAGTCCAAGGACGCCTGAGCTCGCACGAGCGCACCCGCCACGCGGGACGGAGGGGCCGGGTCGTTGACCCGGCCCCTCTTTTCGGTGAACACTTGTCCACTGTGAGCTCCCGTGCCAGCACCCTCGACGCGGCCGCACTGGCCGCCGACTACGCCGAGGACCTCGTCGTCGGCACCATCCGCGACGTCCACGGCGCCGTGGCCGGCCGCCTGCACGGCATCAACGACCGTCTCCAGGGGGGCGGCCCGACCCTGGGCCACCGGCTCCACGACGGCATCGCCCGCTGCGTCTACTCCGGCATCAGCCTGGGCCTCAAGGCCGGTGCCCGCGGTCTCGAGCACGCCGGGCGGCGCGGTCTCGGAGGCCCCCTCGAGGCCACGCCCCAGGGCCGCTTCCTCAGCTCGGCGGTCAACGGCCTGATCGGCGACCGGCTCGTCGAGCAGGGGCACCCCTTCGCCTTCGACATGGGGGTGCGGGTCGGCGACGAGGACGTCGTGCTCGACGCCGCCGGCGTCGCGGCGGCGTTCCCGGCGGCCACCGGCAAGGTCGTCGTGTTCGTCCACGGCCTGTGCGAGAACGAGTCCTTCTGGTCCCGCGAGGCCAGGCCCCGGCGCGAGCACCGGCAGGACCGTCGCAGCTACGGCGAGCGGCTCGCGGACGAGGACGGCTGGACGCCCGTCTTCGTCCGGGTCAACACCGGTCTCCCGGTCGCGCAGAACGCCGTCGCGATGGCCGCCCTGCTCGACCGGCTCCTCGAGCACTGGCCCGTCGAGGTGCGTCGGCTCGCGCTGGTCGGCCACTCCATGGGCGGGCTGGTGCTGCGGGCGGCCTGCGCCGTGACCACCGACCGCGACACCCCGTGGACCGAGCTGGTGACCGACGTGGTCTGCCTCGGCACCCCGCACCTCGGCGCCCCGCTGGAGCGGGTGGTCAACCACGGCGTCGGCGCCCTGGGGCGGCTGCCCGAGGCGGCGCCGTTCGGCCGCATCCTGGAGTACCGCTCGGTCGGGATCCTCGACCTGCGCCACGGGCTGGCGCGCGACGTGCAGAACCTGCCGCGGGCGCGCTACCGCCTGGTCGCCGCGACCATGACCGCGTCCCCCCGCTCGGTGACCGCGGGCTCGCTCGGCGACCTGCTCGTGCCGTACGCCTCGGCGATGGGCCGGCCCCGCCGCGGGGAGGAGATGTTCCCCGGCGCGGAGACCCTCCACATCCGCGGCGACCACTTCGACCTGCTCAACCACGACCGGGTCTACGAGGCCCTCCGCGGCTGGCTGCGCGACCGCACCGACCCGCCCACGCGGGACGAGGCCGCCGGCTGATCTGCTGTGGGCGAACAGAGGGGGTCTGCCCATGGAAATGTCGGTGGCGCCGTCTAGGGTCGGGATCGTGACCCAGAACCCCATGACCGGCCAGGTCGCTCCCGAGATGAACGGTGGAGCGTCGAACGGCCTCGACGACCACATCTACCAGCGTCTGCTCCGCGAGCGGATCGTGTTCCTCGGTTCCGAGGTCCGCGACCAGAACGCGAACGCCATCTGCGCGCAGCTGCTGCTGCTCAGCGCGGAGGACCCCGAGGCCGACATCTTCCTCCACATCAACAGCCCCGGCGGCTCGGTGGACTCGGGCATGGCGATCTACGACACCATGAACTACATCCCCAACGACGTCGCCACCGTCGCGATGGGCCTGGCCGCCTCCATGGGCCAGTTCCTGCTCTGCGCGGGCACGGCCGGCAAGCGCTACTCGCTGCCCCACGCGCGGATCATGATGCACCAGCCCTCCGGCGGCATGGGCGGCTCGGCCTCCGACATCCGCATCCAGGCGGAGCAGTCGCTGCACATCAAGAAGGTGATGCAGGAGCTGATCGCCGAGCACACCGGCCAGACCCTGGAGCAGATCGAGCGCGACTCCGACCGCGACCGCTGGTTCACCGCCAGTCAGGCCAAGGACTACGGCTTCATCGACCACGTCATCAGCAGCGCGCGCGAGGCGGCCGACGAGGGCCGCCCGGCCCGCGGCCAGTGATCCTCCCGACCGTCCCGACGCGACCAGAATCGAGCTCGACATGAACTACTACATCCCGCAGTGGGAAGAGCGGACGTCCTACGGCGTCCGTCGCATCGACCCCTACGCCAAGCTCTTCGAGGACCGCATCATCTTCCTCGGCACCCCGATCAGCGACGACATCGCCAACGCGGTGATGGCCCAGCTGCTGTGCCTGGAGTCGATGGACCCCTCGCGCGACATCCAGATCTACATCAACAGCCCCGGTGGCTCGTTCACCGCGATGACGGCCATCTACGACACGATGCAGTTCATCCAGCCCGACGTGCAGACGGTGTGCCTGGGCCAGGCCGCGTCCGCCGCCGCCGTGCTGCTCGCCGCCGGTGCGCCGGGCAAGCGCTTGGCGCTGCCCAACAGCCGGATCCTCATCCACCAGCCCTACACCGAGGGCACCTACGGCCAGTCCTCGGACATCGAGATCCAGGCCAACGAGATCCTGCGGATGCGCGAGCTGCTCGAGAAGCTCATCGCCGAGCACTCCGGCAAGACGCCCGAGGAGGTCAACATCGACATCGAGCGCGACAAGATCCTGACCTCGGCCGCGGCCCTCGAGTACGGCCTGATCGACTCCATCCTGGAGTCGCGCAAGGCCGTCGCCATCGGGGCCGGTCGCTAGTCGCGGCATCGTCGTGTCCCCGCCCCGGGGACGCGATCTCGGAGTACGGTCAGCAGCAGTCCTGAGCAGGGTGGAACGGATACACGTCGGACTCGTCCGGCGCGGAGATTGGGAGTCGTGACCAGTGGCACGGATCGGTGACGGGGGAGACTTGCTCAAGTGCTCCTTCTGCGGGAAGAGCCAGAAGCAGGTCAAGAAGCTGATCGCAGGCCCCGGGGTCTACATCTGCGACGAGTGCATCGACCTGTGCAACGAGATCATCGAGGAGGAGCTCAACGAGACCTCCGAGGTGGGCCTCGACGAGCTGCCCAAGCCGCGCGAGATCTTCGAGTTCCTCAACTCCTACGTGATCGGCCAGGAGACGGCCAAGAAGTCGCTCGCCGTGGCGGTCTACAACCACTACAAGCGCGTGCAGGCCGGCGTCGCCTCGGGCTCCTCCAAGAGCCGTGAGGACGCCGTCGAGGTGGCGAAGTCCAACATCCTCGTCATCGGTCCCACCGGGTGTGGCAAGACCTACCTGGCCCAGACCCTGGCGCGGATGCTCAACGTGCCGTTCGCGATCGCCGACGCCACCGCCCTGACCGAGGCGGGCTACGTCGGCGAGGACGTCGAGAACATCCTGCTCAAGCTGATCCAGGCCGCCGACTACGACGTCAAGAAGGCCGAGACGGGGATCATCTACATCGACGAGATCGACAAGGTGGCCCGCAAGGCCGAGAACCCGTCGATCACGCGCGACGTCTCGGGCGAGGGCGTGCAGCAGGCCCTGCTCAAGATCCTCGAGGGCACCACCGCCTCGGTGCCGCCGCAGGGGGGCCGCAAGCACCCGCACCAGGAGTTCATCCAGATCGACACCACCAACATCCTGTTCGTGGTCGGCGGCGCGTTCGCGGGCCTCGAGCACATCGTCGAGCAGCGGGTGGGCAAGAAGTCGCTCGGCTTCACCGCCGAGATGCGCAGCACCCGCGAGACCGACCCCGACGAGATGTTCAACCAGGTGCGGCCCGAGGACCTGGTCAAGTTCGGCCTGATCCCCGAGTTCATCGGGCGGCTGCCGCTCATCGCCAGCGTCAACAAGCTGGACCAGGCGGCGCTGGTGCAGATCCTCACCGAGCCGCGCAACGCGCTGCTCAAGCAGTACCAGAAGCTCTTCGACCTCGACGGCGTCGAGCTGGAGTTCACCACCGACGCGGTCCAGGCGATCGCGGACCGTGCCATGGAGCGTGGCACCGGTGCCCGTGGGCTCCGCGCGATCATCGAGGAGGTGCTCCTCAACGTGATGTACGACGTGCCCTCGCGCACCGACATCGCCAAGGTCGTCGTCACCGGCGAGGTCGTCACCGACCACGTGGCCCCGACGCTGGTGCCCCGCGAGGAGCCCAAGAAGAAGAAGTCCGCCTGACCTCGTCCGGCCTCGTCCACGAGCCGCGCCCCCCGCTGGTCGGGAGGCGCGGCTCGTCGGGTTAGACCACTGCGCGCGTTTGGTAGACCAGTGCGAGGGTCGGACGGATTTGCCCGTAATCTGACGCCACGACGTCACGCCCCACGTCGACACCGGGGCGCACCATCGGGGGGAGCGTCATGGAGGCCGAGCACCGGCGACCGCTGGTCGCCTTCCTCGCCGTGCTGTGCCTGGTGGCCCTCATCGTGGGGCAGAACCTGGCGGCGGTCCGCGAGGGCGTCGGCCGGCTGCGCGACGGCGCACGGCTGCAGGCCTCCGCCCCCGTGAGGCCGGGCGAGGTGCTGACGCCGCGTGCGGGCGACCTCGTCGACCCGCAGCTCCCGTCGACGCCAGACGTGGTCCTGACGGTGCCCGACCTGGTCGGCCTGGGCCTGGCGCCCGCCCCCGCACAGCCCGTCGCCCCCGCGGTGGACACGGCCGCGACCACCACCGTCGAGAACGTCCGCGCCGCTCCGGCGGTCACCGCCGCTCCGGCCGGCTCCGGCGCCCGGTCGGCCGCGCCGACCACGACCAGGACCACGGGCGGGACCCTGGGCAGGAGCGCCGGCGCGACGTCGGGCGGGACCTCGGGCGGCTCCGGCGAGCGCCGGTCCGCCGCGACCGAGCACCGCGGCTCGGGCCGTGACGACGCGCAGCCGACGCCGACCTCGAGCACCCCGGTCCCCGAGTCCCCGGTCGCCGGCCACGACGACCGCCGCTCCGGGCGTCCCGCGTCCGCCGACGACCGGACCGGACGTCGCACCGGCCACGCGGAGGCACCCGGCCAGCAGCGCCACGGCCGTGAGGGACGGGCCGCCGCGACCCCGGCGCCGCGGCCGTCGGCGTCCGCGAGGACTGCCACACCGGACCGGCCGGAGCGGGCGCCCCGTCAGGGCCAGGGTCGGGAGCGGGGCGGCGGCCACGACCGCGCCGGCACCCGGGGCCACTCCGACGGCACGGCCAGGGGCGAGGCCCACGGGAAGAGCCACGCCAACGGCAGGACCAGCGGCCAGGGCCACGCCGGTGGGAAGGCCCGGGGCAAGGGCCACTGAGCCCCCGCCCCGGTCGGGTCAGCGCTTCGGCGGCGGCTCGCCCAGGGTGGCCTCGACGGTGACCTCGCCGGTGCCCGGCACCAGCTCGAGCTCGCCGGTGATCGAGCCCACCGCCCGCAGGTCGCGCTCGGCGCTGCGGACCGCCGCCAGGGCGGGCTCGCTGCCGGTGACCCGGGCGTGCTCGACGGGGGTCCGCATGCCGACCTTGGCCGTGGACTTGGCGCCGCGGACCCCGGCCAGCACGGCGGCCACGGCATCGAGCACGGCGGCGTCACCGGAAGCGGCATCGCCCAGCTCCGAGGTGGTGGGCCACGCGGACAGGTGCACCGAGCCCTGCTGCCACCACGACCAGACCTCCTCGGTCGCGTAGGGCAGGAAGGGCGCGAGCAGCCGCAGCTGCACGTGCAGGGCCGTGGCCAGCGCTGCCCGGGCCGACGCGGTGTCGGGGTCCGACTCGTCGCCGTAGGCGCGCTCCTTGACCAGCTCGACGAAGTCGTCGCAGAAGTCCCAGAAGAACTTCTCCGTCGTCTCGAGCGCGGTCGTGTAGTCGTAGGCGTCGAAGGCGCGCGTGGCCTCGGTGACGGTGGTGCCCAGGCGGGTCAGCAGCGAGCGGTCGACCGGGGCGGTGACGGTGGCGGGATCGACCGCGGTGGCCCCGACGCTGCCGAGCACGAACTTGGCGACGTTGAGGACCTTGAGCGCCAGCCGGCGCCCCACCTTCATCTGGGTCTCGTCGAAGGGGGAGTCCAGGCCCGGGCGGGCCATGGCGGCGCGCCAGCGGACGGCGTCGGCGCCGTACTTGTCGAGCACCTCGGAGGGCACCACGACGTTGCCCTTGGACTTCGACATCTTCTTGCGGTCGGGGTCGACGATGAAGCCGGAGATGAGCGCGTGGCTCCACGGCGAGGCATGGTTCTCGAAGTGGGCGCGCACCACCCGGGAGAACAGCCAGGTCCGGATGATGTCGTGGGCCTGCGTGGCCAGGTCCATCGGGAAGACCCGCTCGAACAGGTCGGGGTCCTCCTCCCAGCCGCCCGCGATCTGCGGCGTGAGCGAGGAGGTCGCCCAGGTGTCCATCACGTCGGGGTCGCCGACGAACCCGCCCGGCTTGCCGCGCTGGTCCTCGTCGTACCCGGACGGTGCCTGGGTCGAGGGGTCGACCGGCAGCTGGTCCTCGCGGGGCAGCAGCGGGTGGTCGTGGTCGGGCTCGCCCTCGCCGTCGAGGGGGTACCAGACCGGGAACGGGATCCCGAAGAAGCGCTGCCGCGAGATGAGCCAGTCGCCGTTGAGGCCGCCCACCCAGTTGTCGAAGCGGTGCTTCATGTGATTCGGCACCCAGGTGATCTCGGCCCCGCGCTCGAGCATCTCGCCGCGGAGCTCGGCGCTGCGGCCGCCGTTGGTGACGTACCACTGGCGGGTGGCGACGATCTCGAGCGGCTTGTCGCCCTTCTCGTAGAAGTTGGCCATCCGCTGGGTCGGCCTCGGCTCGCCCTCGAGGTCGCCGGACGCGCGCAGCAGCGCGACCATGGCCTCGCGGGCGCTGAAGGTCGTCTTCCCCGCCAGCTCGTCGTACGCCGCCGCTGCCGCCGGCGCCGCGAGCCAGGCCGGGGTCTCGCGGGTCAGCCGGCCGTCACGTCCGATGACGGTGCGGACCGGGAGCTGCAGCTCGCGCCACCAGGTGACGTCGGTGAGGTCGCCGAAGGTGCAGCACATCACCAGGCCCGAGCCCTTGTCGGGCTCGGCGGCGGGGTGGGCGAGCACCGGGATCTCGACGCCGAAGACGGGCGAGGTCACGGTGGTGCCGAACAGCGACTGGTAGCGCTCGTCGTCGGGGTGGGCGATGAGGGCCACGACGCTGGCGATCAGCTCGGGGCGGGTGGTCTCGACGTGCACCGGGCCGTCGGGGGCGTGGAAGCCCACCCGGTGGTAGGCGCCGGCGTACTCCCGCGCCTCGAGCTCGGCCTGGGCGACGGCCGTCTGGAAGGTGACGTCCCACAGCGTGGGCGCCTCCTGCAGGTAGGCCTCGCCGCGGGCGAAGTTGCGCAGGAAGGCCCGCTGGCTGACGCGCTGGGCCTTGGGCCCGATGGTCGTGTAGTGCTGCTTCCAGTCGACCGAGAGCCCCAGGGTGCGCCACAGCTGCTCGAAGACCTGCTCGTCCTCCTCGACCAGCCGCTCGCACAGCGCGATGAAGTTGGGCCGGCTGATCGGGACCTGCCGCTTGGGGTCGGGCTTCTCGGGCGGGGTGAAGTCGGCGTCGTAGGGCAGCGAGGGGTCGCAGCGCACGCCGAAGTAGTTCTGGACCCGGCGCTCGGTCGGCAGCCCGTTGTCGTCCCAGCCCATCGGGTAGAAGACCGACTTGCCCCGCATCCGCTGGTAGCGAGCGACCAGGTCGGTGTGGGTGTAGCTGAAGACGTGGCCGACGTGGAGCGACCCCGACACGGTCGGGGGAGGGGTGTCGATCGAGTAGACCTCGGACCGGGGGCGGGTGCGGTCGAAGGCGTAGGTGTCGTCGGCCTTCCAGCGCTGCGACCAGGTCGCCTCCAGGCCCTCCAGCGCCGCCTTGTCCGGTACGGCGACCGCAGGCGTCGCGGTCGTCGTGGTCGGGTCGGTCGAGGCGGGTGACGTCATGGACGGATCCTACGAAACGGGGACCCGCTCCATGCGCAGCACCTGGGGGCTCCGGGGGGAGACGGTGACCTCCAGGTAGGTGTGGGTGCCCCGCTCCTCGCCGTCGACCGTGGTGCGCACCAGCCGGTCGGCCCGGCCCCGCACCTGGTAGAAGTCGAGCCACTGCGACCCGCGGGCGAGGGGACGGTCGTGGCGGTAGACGTGGCTGTCGCCGTCGAAGAGGTGGACCGGGCCGCGGAACCGTCGCGACTCGTCGACGATCGCCTGCACGAGCGGCCGGAAGGCGGAGTACGCCGCGGGCTGCGGGTCGGTGACCGTCGGGTCGAACATGTCGGCCTGCTGCATCAGCACCACGGCGCGGCGGTGGTGGCGCCGCGCCTCGGCGAAGGCCTGGTGCACGTTGGCGATGGCGGCGTCCATGCGGCGCCACTGCTCCTGGACCTGCGCGGCCGTGGGGGTGGTCTGCCCGATCCCGGTCCACGGGGCGAGGTCGTTGTTGCTGCCGACGACGTGCAGGGTCGCGAAGGAGACGTCGGCGCGCACCCAGCGGACGTTCTCGGGGTAGCCGCGGCCGGCCTGCGAGGTCACCCGCATCGCGCCGCCGAGGGTGCGACCGGGCCGGGGGAAGAACAGGTCGCGCACGGCGTCGAGGCGCTCCAGCGGCTGGTAGGCGCCGTTGTTGGTGCGGTGGCAGTCGGTCCACTCGTTGTCGCCCGGGGTGTAGACGAGCGGGTCCCGGAGCCGGTCGAACTGGGTGCGCACCGCCTCCAGGCGGGCGTCGTCGCAGGTCGACGACCCGTTCTTGACGTCGCCGAGGTGCGCGACCAGGGAGAGGCCCGGTGCGGCGTACAGGGCGTCCACGAAGCCGGGGAAGCGCGCCTCCTCGGTGGGGCCGTAGGGCAGGTCGCCGATCACCGCGAAGGAGTACGGCGCGCGGCGCTCGGCGGGTCCGGGCGCCCGGTCCGTGGCGGACGCGGGCGCGGCGGCGGCCACGCTCCCGGTCACGAGCCCGGCGAGGACGGCAGCGGTCAGGGACACGACGAGGCGGTGGCGCAGGGGGGTGGGCACGGGCCGACGGTGCCGGGGTCCGGTGAACGGCGAGGAGCGAGCGCGTGAACGTCTCGGCGCCCGCCTAGACTCGTGGTGATGACTGAGCTCCCCCCGCAGGCGCGGCCCGCCGAGACGTACGCCGAGGTGGAGGACGCGCTCCTCAGCCGCTGGCCCGAGACCCGCCTCGAGCCCTCCCTCGACCGCATCGAGGCGATCCTCGAGCTGCTGGGCGACCCGCAGCGCTCCTACCCGGCGATCCACCTCACCGGCACCAACGGCAAGACCTCGACCGCGCGGATGGTCGAGGCGCTGGTCACGGCGCTCGGCCTGCGCGTGGGCCGCTTCACCAGCCCCCACCTGGAGTCGATGACCGAGCGGATCAGCCTCGACGGCGAGCCGCTGAGCGACGAGGCCTTCGTGGCCGCCTTCAACGACGTCGCGCCCTACACCCACCTCGTCGACGAGCAGGGCGACCACCCGCTGTCGTTCTTCGAGACCACCGTCGCCATGGCCTACGCCGCCTTCGCCGACGCCCCGGTCGACGCCGCGGTCGTCGAGGTCGGCATGGGCGGCGCCTGGGACGCCACCAACGTCCTCGACGCCCGGGTGGCCGTGCTGACCCCGATCGCGGTCGACCACGCGCGCTACCTCGGGGCGACGCCGGCCGCCGTCGCGGCGGAGAAGGTCGGCATCATCAAGGCCGGCGCCACGGTGGTCACGGCCGTGCAGCCCGACGAGGTGGTGCCGCTGGTCGTCGAGCGCTGCGCCGAGGTCGGCGCCACCCTGGCCCGCGAGGGCATCGAGTTCGGCGTGAGCAGCCGGGTCCCGGCGGTCGGCGGCCAGATGGTCTCGCTGCAGGGCCTGCGCGGCAGCTACGACGAGATCTTCCTGCCGCTCTACGGCGCCCACCAGGCCCAGAACGCCGCCCTGGCGCTGGCGGCGGTCGAGGCCTTCGTCGGCGGGGACGACCCGCTGGACGCGGAGGTCGTCGCCCAGGCCTTCTCCGAGGTGACCTCGCCCGGCCGCCTGGAGATCATCCGGCGCTCGCCCACGATCGTGCTGGACGCCGCGCACAACCCCCACGGCGCCGAGGCGCTGGTCGCGGCGCTGGAGGACTCCTTCACCTTCTCCCCGCTGGTGGGCGTGGTCGGCGTCATGGCCGACAAGGACCACGAGGCGCTGCTCAGCGAGCTGGAGCCGGTCCTGGCCCAGATCGTGTGCACCCAGAACTCCACCCAGCGCTCGATGCCGGCCTCGGAGCTGGCCGAGCTGGCCATCGGGATCTTCGGCGAGGACCGCGTCCTGGAGTCCGCGCGGCTCGAGGACGCCATCGACGTCGCAGCCGGGCTGGCCGAGCAGGGCGGCGACTCCGGCGAGGCCATCGGCTCCGGCGCCGTGCTGGTGACCGGATCGGTCGTGACCGTCGGGGAGGCGCGCGGACTGCTGCGCCACCGCGGCCGGGAGCTGTGATGCAGCGGCGGTTGTGCGCGGCGATCCTCTCGCTGGAGGCGGTCGCCTTCGGGCTCAGCACCCCGGTGCTGATCGCCGTGGCCGGCGTGTCCACCTCGATCGCGGTGCTCATCGGCGTCGGGCTGTTCGTGGCCTGCGTGCTCACGGCCGGCCTGCTGCGCGCCCGGTGGGCCTACGGTCTCGGCTGGGCGATCCAGGTCGCCGCGATCGCGGTGGGCGTCGAGGTGCGGGCGATGGTCTTCGTGGGCCTGATCTTCCTGGCGCTGTGGGCCACGGCGTACTTCCTCGGCGCCAAGATCGAGCGCGAGCGCGCCCTGTGGGAGCGCACCGGCAACTACCCCGGGGCCCCGCGCACCGACGGCTGACCCGACCGCGCGGGCGATGGCCTAGGTTTCTCCCATGTCGCAGCGCACCCTGGTCCTGCTCAAGCCCGACGCCGTACGCCGCGGCCTGGTCGGGGAGATCCTGTCCCGCTTCGAGACCAAGGGCCTGGCCCTGGTGGCCCTCGAGCTGCGGCACATCGACGCCGCGCAGGCCGACGCGCACTACGCCGAGCACGTCGAGCGCGACTTCTACCCGCCGCTGCGCGACTTCGTCACCAGCGGTCCGCTGCTCGCCGCGGTGCTCGAGGGCGACGAGGCGATCGAGGTCGTCCGGGCGCTCAACGGCGCGACCGACGGCCGCAAGGCCGCTCCCGGCACCATCCGCGGCGACCTGTCGCTGTCCAACCGCGAGAACCTCGTGCACGGCTCCGACGGCCCCGAGTCGGCCGAGCGCGAGATCGCGCTGTGGTTCCCCGCGCTCGACGCCTGAGCAGCCGCACCGCACCACGCCCCGGGCGCCCGCGCACCCGGGGTGCTTGCGCCCCGCGGGTGACGCCGCGAGGCTGAGGGTCCGCCGACCCTCGGGAGCCACCATGTCGCGACCTGTCCTGCCCGCCCTGCTGCTCGTGGCGCTGACGGCGCCGCTGGCCGCGACGCCGCTGGCGTCGGCCGCCGCGGCCCCCGCGACCGGGGCGTCCGCGTCCCGCGCCGCCGTCGCTCGCGGCACGGTCGTGTCGGGCATCGACGTCGACCGGTCGACGATCCCGCAGCTGCAGCGGGCCATGACCCGCGACCGGCTCTCCTCGGTCGCGCTCACCCGCTACTACCTGCGCCGCATCGAGCGGCTCGACGGCCGGCTGGGCGCCGTGGTCACCACCAACCGGCAGGCGCTGGCCCAGGCCCGGGCGGCCGACCGCGCCCGGGACCGCGGCGACCGCCGCCCGCTGCTCGGCATCCCGGTGCTGGTCAAGGACAACGTCAACACCACGGGCATGCCGACGACCGCCGGGTCGCTGGCGCTGCGGGGGAGCACCCCGACCGACGCCTTCGTGGTGAAGCGGCTCAAGGCCGCGGGCGCCCTGGTGCTGGGCAAGACCAACCTCTCGGAGTGGGCCAACTACCGCGGCGACCAGTCCTCGAGCGGCTGGAGCGCCGTCGGCGGCCAGACCCACAACGCCTACGCCCTGGACCGCAACCCCTGCGGATCGAGCGCCGGCAGCGGCGTGGCGGTCTCGGCCGACCTGGCCACCGTGGCCATCGGCACCGAGACCGACGGCTCGATCGTGTGCCCGTCGGGCCAGAACGGCATCGTCGGCGTCAAGCCCACCCTCGGTCTGGCGAGCCGGACCGGCATCGTGCCGATCTCGCCCGAGCAGGACACCGCCGGCCCGATGACCCGCAACGTGACCGATGCCGCCGTCGTGCTCGCCGCGCTGCAGGGCGTCGACCCGGCGGACGCCGCGACGGCCGACCAGCAGGGCGAGGTCCCGAGCAGCTACCTCGACGCCCTGGACCGCTCGGCGCTGCGCGGTGCGCGGATCGGCGTGTGGCGCGAGGGCAACTTCGGGTCCTCGCCCGAGACCGACGCCGTCATGGAGCGCACCATCTCGCGGCTGCGCGCCCTGGGCGCCACGGTCGTCGACGACGCCGACGTCCCGATCGACCCGGCGTACGACGACGAGAACACCGCCCTGCAGTTCGAGTTCAAGGCGGCGATCGCCGACTACCTGCAGCGCTGGACCGCCCCGAGGTACCCCAAGACGCTGGCCGACCTGATCCGCTTCAACCGGGCCGAGGCCGAGCGCGAGCTGCGCTGGTTCGGCCAGGAGACCTTCGAGGCCGCCCAGGCCCGCGGCCCGCTCACCGACCCGGCGTACGTCGAGGCGCGGCGCTCGGCCCGGGCCACGGCCCGGGCCGCCATCGACGACACCCTGGCCGCCGACGACCTCGACGCGATCATCGCGCCCACCAACTCGCCCGCGTGGACCACCGACCTCGTCAACGGCGACCACTTCCTCGTCGGCTCGTCGAGCCCCAGCGCGATCTCGGGCTACCCCAACGTCACGGTGCCCGCCGGTCACGCCCACGGCCTGCCCGTGGGGATGTCGCTCATCGGGCCGCGGTGGGGCGAGCCGGAGCTGCTCGGGCTGGCCTACGCCTGGGAGCAGGCCACCGGCGTCCGGACCCCGCCCACGCTGCGCCGCACCGTGGGGTGATCGCCCCCGGTCGGTGGACCGGGCGGCGTGTCGAGCCGGCCTGACGCCGCGGGCCAAATACCCTCGCAGCACGGGAGGGGCGCCTCCCGCTTCCCCCCTGTGACCTGCGAGGCGAACCTATGGCCAACAGTCTCATCGGCCGTGACATGGCCGTCGACCTCGGCACCGCGAACACGCTCGTCTACGTGCGTGGCCGCGGCGTCCTCGTCGACGAGCCGTCCGTGGTCGCGCTCAACCAGCAGACCCAGGAGATCCTCGCCGTCGGCCACGAGGCCAAGCGGATGATCGGGCGCACGCCCGACGGGATCGAGGCCATCCGGCCGCTGCGCGACGGGGTCATCGCCGACCTCGACGCCACCGAGGAGATGCTGCGGTTCTTCATCCAGCAGGTCCACAAGCGCCGCTACTTCGCCAAGCCCCGGATGATCATCTGCGTGCCCAGCGGCGTCACCGCCGTGGAGCAGCGCGCGGTCAAGGAGGCGGGCTACCAGGCCGGCGGCCGCCGGGTCTACATCATCGAGGAGCCCATGGCCGCGGCCATCGGCGCCGGGCTGCCGGTCCACGAGGCGACCGGCAACATGGTCGTCGACATCGGGGGCGGCACCACCGAGGTCGCCGTGATCTCGCTGGGCGGCATCGTGACCACGCTGAGCGTGCGCACCGCCGGTGACCAGCTCGACCAGGCGATCGTGGCCTGGATGAAGAAGGAGCACTCCCTGATGCTGGGGGAGCGCACCGCCGAGGAGATCAAGATGACCCTCGGGTCGGCCTTCCCGCTGCCCCAGGAGCGCCAGGCCGAGGTCCGCGGGCGCGACATGGTCTCGGGCCTGCCCCGCACGGTCACGGTGTCGAGCCCCGAGATCCGCCGCGCCATCGAGGAGCAGCTGCACAGCATCGTCGACGCCGTGCGCACCACGCTCGACCAGACGCCGCCCGAGCTGGCCGGCGACATCATGGACCGCGGCATCGTCCTCACCGGCGGCGGCGCCCTGCTGCTCGGGCTCGACGAGCGCATCCGCCACGAGACCGGCATGCCCGTGCACGTGGCCCACGACCCGCTGACCTCGGTCGTGCTCGGCGCCGGCAAGTGCGTCGAGGAGTTCGAGGCGCTCCAGCAGGTCCTCGTCTCGGACCGGAGGCGCTAGCCCGTGGCGAAGAACCGCCTGCGCGGCGGCCGCGCGAGCGCGTCGCGCCGCTCCTTCACCGGCGACGACGGTCGCGGGGGAGGGCGCCCCGGCTTCGGTCGGCAGCGCTCGGGTGCCTCGTCCAAGGTCGTCGTCGGCCTCGTGGTCGCCGCCTCCGTCGCGGTCATCACCGTCGACGCCGCCGGTGGGGACGACGGCTCGCCGGTCGACCCGCTGCGCTCCGCCGTGGCCGGGGTCGTCGGCCCCGTCGAGGCCACCACGGCCCGCGCGACCCGTCCCCTGGGGGCGGCCCTGGCGTACTTCTCCTCCAACCGCGACCTGCGCGAGGAGGTCGCGACGCTCTCGGCGCAGAACAGCCAGCTCCGCTCGCAGGCCGAGCAGGTGCCGCTGGACCGCAACCGGCTCGCCGAGCTCGACGGCCTGACCCGCACCGCCAACGAGACCGGCTACGCCCTGGTCGCGGCCCGCGTGGTCGGCATGGGGCCGATGCAGTCGTTCTCCCGCACCGTGACCATCGACGCCGGCACGTCCTCGGGCCTGCGCCGCGACATGACGGTGCTCAACAACGACGGCCTGGTCGGCCGCATCACCAGCGTCACCCGCACCACCGCCACCGTGCTGCTCATCGTCGACACCGACTCGGTCGTCGGCGGCCGGCTGGGCTCCAACCTCGAGATCGGCTTCCTGCGCGGCCGCGGCGTCACCGCCGAGCGCGGTCGCCTCGACCTCGACCTCGTCGACAACTCGGTCACGCCCGGCCAGGGCGACGTCGTGGTGACCTGGGGCAGCCAGGGCGGCAAGCCGTACGTCGCCGGCATCCCGATCGGGACCGTCGAGTCGGTCTACTCGACCCCCCGCGAGCTGGCCAAGCGGGCGGTGATCGACCCCTACGTCGACTTCACCTCCCTCGACGTCGTCGGCGTCGTGGTGCCCAAGGACACCCGCGGCGACCGCGTCGTGGTCAACGGCCTCACCACCACCTCGCCCGGCGCGTCCGACTCCTCGGGAGGGGACCGATGAGCTCGCTCTACCGCACCGCCCTGATCGCCCTGGCCGTCGTCGCGGCCGTCGTGGTGCAGGTCGCCGTGCTCGGGGTGGTCGCCGTCAACGGCGTCGTGCCCAACCTCGCGCTCGTCGTGGTGGTCGCCGTGACCATCGTGCGCGGTCCCGAGACCGGCGTCGTCACCGCCTTCGCGGCCGGCCTGCTGCTCGACCTCGCGCCGCCCTCGGAGCACCTCGCCGGGCGCTGGGCGCTGGCCTTCGTGCTGGCCGCGCTGCTCGCCGCCCGCGTGCGCCACGACGCCCGCCAGAGCGCGCTGGCCGGGCTGGCCACCGTGGCCGCCTGCTCCTTCGTCGCCACCTCGGTCTTCGCCTTCACCGGGCAGCTGCTCGGCGACCACGCCCTGCCCGCCGGCCAGCTGTTCTCGGTCGTCTTCCTGGCGCTGCTGTGGGACGTCGTCGTCGCCCCGCTGCTGCTGCCGCCGCTGATGGTGCTCTTCGAGCGCCACCGCGCCCACGAGCTCGCCGCGTAGAAGGACACCGATGGCCGCCGTCCTCATCCGCCCCAACACCTCCGAGAAGAGCAGGCTGCGCCTGATCGTCGTGCAGGCGCTGGTGCTCTCGCTGTTCCTCACGCTCTTCGCCCGCCTCTGGTACATGCAGGTGCTCACCGGCGAGGGCTACCAGGCCGCCGCCGCCGAGCAGTCGGTGCGCGACGTCGTCGTGCAGCCCGCCCGCGGCCTGATCGTCGACGACATGGGCCGCCCGCTGGTGGCCAACCGCAGCAGCTGGGTGGTCAGCATCGACCGCACCCTGCTCGGCAAGCTGCCCGCCGAGCAGCAGGACCGCACCCTGCGCAAGCTCTCGGCGGTCGTGAAGGAGCCCGTGGCCACGATCCGCGAGCGGCTCGTGGTCTGCGGCCAGGAGGGCAGCACGACCGGCACCTGCTGGAACGGCTCGCCCTACCAGCCCGTCCCGGTCGCCCAGGACGTCCCGCAGCAGGTCGCGGTCAAGCTGCTCGAGCGCACCGAGGAGTACCCCGCGGTGCTCGCGCAGCAGGAGAGCGTCCGGGCCTACCCCGCGCCGTACGGCGTCAACGGCGCCCACGTGCTGGGCTACCTCAGCCCCATCACCGGCGGCGAGCTGGAGGAGGCCGAGAAGGACGAGGACACCTCGGTCAACGGCGCCTCCGTCGTGGGCCGCGCCGGCGTGGAGAAGGCCTACGACTCCTACCTGCGCGGCACCCCCGGCTTCAAGAAGGTCGCCGTCGACTCGATGGGCCGCGTGCTCGGCGACTCCGGCGAGGTCGAGGCCGAGCCCGGCGACACCCTGGTCACCTCCATCGACGCCGACGTGCAGGGGTTCGTGGAGAAGCAGCTCGCCGGCACCATCGCGCGGGCCCGCAGCACCTTCGACAGCGTCACCGGGCGCAACTACGTCGCCGACTCCGGCGCCGCCGTCGTGCTCGACGCGAAGACCGGCCGGGTCGTGGCGATGGCCAGCCAGCCGACCTACGACCCGGAGGTCTGGTCGGGCGGCATCACCAGCAAGCAGCTCGACCGGCTCTACTCCGAGGCGGCCGGCACGCCGCTGCTCTCCCGCGCCACCCAGGGCCAGTTCGCCCCCGGCTCGACGTGGAAGCCGATGATGACCGCGGGCGCGCTGTCCAACGGCTACACCACCGACACCCGCCTCGACTGCTCCTCGGGCTTCCAGGTCGGCAACCGGGTGTTCAAGAACTACGAGTCCGGTGCCTACGGCTACATCGACTTCGCCAAGGCCCTCGAGGTCTCGTGCAACACGTTCTTCTACCGGATCGGCTACGACTTCTGGCAGAAGTACGGCAGCGACACCACCGACGTCGACGCCAAGGACCCGCTGGTCTCCGTGGCCAAGACCTTCGGCTTCGGCAAGCCCACCGGCATCGACATCCCCGGCGAGGCCTCGGGCCGGATCGCCGACCGCAGGTGGAAGCTCGCCTACTACAAGTCGATGAAGGACTACTACTGCAAGGTCGGCAAGGAGGACGGCTCGGACTTCCTGCACCGCTTCGCGCGGGAGTTCTGCGCCGAGGGCTACGAGTACCGCGCCGGCGACGCCGTCAACTTCGCCATCGGGCAGGGCGACACCGTCGTCACGCCCCTCCAGCTCGCCCGGGCCTACGCCGCGCTGTCCAACGGCGGCACGCTCTACGAGCCCCGCGTCGCGAAGGCGATCGTCAGCCCCGAGGGCAAGCTGCTCAAGGAGTTCGCCCCCGTCGTGGCCAGGAAGCTGCCGGTCAAGAAGGACGTGCTGGCCTACATCGACGAGGCCCTCAAGGGCGTCGCCCGCACCGGCACCATGGCCTGGAAGCTCGAGGGCTTCCCGCTCGACCAGGTCAGCATCCGCGCCAAGACCGGCTCGGCCGAGGTCTACGGCAAGCAGAGCACCTCGTGGGTCGCGTCCTACAGCAAGGACTACGTCGTGGTGATGATGGTCAGCCAGGGCGGCACCGGCTCCGGCACCTCCGGCGAGGCGATCCGTGCCATCTGGGAGAAGCTCTACGGCATCAAGGGCACCTCGGTGAACCTCGCGAAGTCCGCGATCCCGGGCGTCAGCCCGCCGAGCCGGCTGCCGACCTTCGCCCAGGACGGCTCGATCCTGCCGCCGGCCACCACGAAGCGGGAGGACTGAGATGACCGCCCTCCCGATGCACCGCTTCACGGTGGCCCGCAGCCGCCTGGTGGTGCCCGCGCTCGACTGGGTGCTGATGGGCGCCGCCGGCCTGGTCCTCGTGCTCGGCACGCTGCTCGTGTGGTCGGCCACGGCCACCAACGACGTGCTCACCGGCGGCGACTCCACGGCGTACCTCCACAAGCACCTGGTCAACGTCGTGATCGGGCTGGTGCTGGCGGCGGTGGTGATGGCCACCGACCACCGTTGGGTCCGCATCGTGACGCCCCTGGTGTACGCCGGCTCGGTGGTCGGCCTGCTGCTCGTGCTGGTGATGGGCTCGACCATCAACGGCTCGCGCTCCTGGCTGCTCATCGGCGGCCTGTCCATCCAGCCGGCGGAGTTCGCCAAGCTGGCCGTGGTGATCGGCATGGCCATGGTCATCGCCGAGCGCACCGAGACCGCCCGGCGCCGCCAGGTCGGGGCCGTCGACGTGGCCCTGATGTGCGCGATCGCGGGCCTGCCCGCGCTGCTCATCATCGCCCAGCCCGACCTGGGCACGATGCTGGTGCTCTCGGCGACCGTCTTCGGCGTGCTGGCCGTGGCCGGCGTCCCGCGGCGGTGGCTGGCGGGTCTCGCCGGCGGCGCGCTCGCGCTGGCGGTGCTCGTGGTCTCCGCCGGGGTGCTCAAGCAGTACCAGATCAACCGCTTCATGGCCTTCACGGACCCCGGCCTGGACCCCCGCGGCGCGGGCTACAACACCACCCAGGCGCGGATCGCGATCGGCAACGGCGGCCTCTTCGGCCAGGGCCTCTTCGACGGCTCGCAGACCCGCTCGCGCTTCGTGCCCGAGCAGCACACCGACTTCATCTTCACCGTGGCGGGGGAGGAGCTCGGCCTCATCGGCGCCGGCGTCCTGATCGCGCTGTTCGCGGTGATGCTGTGGCGGGCGCTGCTGATCTCGCGCCGCGCCGACGACATGTTCGGCCGGGTGGCGGCCGCGGGCATCGCCTGCTGGTTCGCCTTCCAGACCTTCCAGAACGTCGGGATGTGCCTCGGCATCATGCCGGTCACCGGGGTCCCGCTGCCGCTGGTCTCCTACGGCGGGTCCTCGATGTTCGCCTCGATGATGGCGATCGGGCTGCTGCAGAACATCGCCATGCGCGGCAGCAGCACCGGCTGGGGACTCAGCCCGCGGGCACGGTGAAGCTGAAGGTCGACCCGCCCCCCGGGTTGCGGCGAGCGGCCATGGTGCCGCCGTGCAGCGCCACGATCCGTCGCGTGAGCGCGAGCCCGAGGCCGGTGCCCTGCGAGCGGCCCGCCACCGGGCCGGTGTGGAACTCCTCGAAGATCAGCTCCTCCTGACCCTCGGGGATGCCGACTCCGGCGTCGACCACCTCGACCCGCACCCAGCCGGGCTCCTCGTCGTCGCGGGAGACCACCCGCACCTCCGGCACCTGGCCGGGGGCGGTGTACTTCACGGCGTTGTCGACCAGGTTGTCGAGCAGCTGGCGCAGCAGCCCCGCGTCGCCGCGCACCCGGTGGGCGAGGTCGAGGGTGATCCGGGGCTCCTCGTCGAGCGAGCTGTGGGAGCGGCGGCTCTCGACCAGCGAGGCCACCAGGGCGTGCAGCTCGACGGGCTCGGGCCGCAGCCGGCCCTCCTGGACGACGGTGTAGTTGAGCCAGTCCTCGATGACCTGGCGCATCCGGCTGCTGGCCTCGCGGGCGCGCACCAGGGAGGCCTCGGACTCCTCGGCCGACGACTCGTCGTCCTCGGCGACCTCGAGCCAGCCGTCGAGCACCGTCAGCGGGCCGCGCAGGTCGTGGGCGACCATGCCGGCGAAGTTGGTCAGCTCGCGCAGCCGCGCCCGCTGGGCGGTGACGTCGTGCAGCAGCAGCACCCGCGGGTCGTCCTCGTCACCGGTGGTCGGCAGCGCCTTGGCGGTGATCGCCAGCACCCGGGCCCCGGCGCCGTGGCCGACGCGGACCTCGACCACCTCCGGGGGCGCGTCGCCGCTGCCGAAGAGCCGGCGCAGCTCGTCGTCGGTGAGCGGCCGGCCGTCGGGGCCCGCCACGGCGAAGGTCTCGCTCCACGACACCCCGGCGCCGTGGGGGACCGGCCGTCCGAGCAGGGTGCGGGTGGCGGTGTTGTGGGTCTGCACCGCGCCGTCGGCGACGACCATGACGCCGTCGTTCATCGCGTCCAGCACGGTCTCGAGCAGCTGCCGGCGCGACTCCGACTCGCGACCCTGGTGGTCGAGCTCGGCGATGAGGCGGGCGCGCTGCTCGCGCATCAGGGCCAGCAGCAGCGCGAAGGCGGTGCTGGCGATGACGAGCAGGTCGACGATCGAGGCGGCCGGCAGCAGGCCGCCGTACCCGAACTGGTTCTGGGGCAGGTAGGTCATGCCGGCCGCGACCAGGCTGACGTAGAGCACCAGGTACGCCGTGCCGCGCAGCGTCAGCGTCATCCCGCCCCACACGCACGGGACGATGAGCAGCCACGACAGCGGCAACGACGGGTCGTGGTAGGTCCCCACCACGCACAGCACGGTCACCGCGGCCAGGGCCACCCGGTTGGGCCAGGAGCTGGGCCGCAGCACCTCGGGGCGGCGGGTGTGCAGCAGCACGGTGAAGATGACGGCGGCGCCGAAGCAGAACACCGTCGAGCGCAGCACCCACCACAGCAGCACCTCGGAGGCCACCTCGTCGACGGCGAGGCGGGGGTAGCCGCCCAGCAGCCCGACCACGAGGGCCGACCCGGCCGCCGAGAGCAGCATGGCCCCGACGTCGAGGGCGTGCTCGGGCGCGAACCCGGGGCGACCGCGCAGCCGCCGGTAGGCCAGGAGCATCAGCAGCGACTGCACCACGGCCATCACGCCCAGCCACAGCGCGGCGAGCGGGCCGGAGCCGAGGAGCACGGCGGTGACCACGACGACCGCGACCATGGCCGCCAGCACCGCGGCCAGCACCGCGCGGCGTACCCACCACACGGTCGTGAGCAGCACGAAGCCGGTGCCGCCGACCGGCCAGACCTCGGCGATCCGCGGGTCGACCTCGAAGCTGTCGAGACCGACGTAGGGGCTCACCAGGAACACGCACGCCACGAAGGCGATCGTGGCCCCCCTGACGGGCGGCTCGGTGCTGACCCGCATGTCCTCGCCCCCTGGCGTCCGTGCCTCCGGCTCCGGGAAGCGTAGGGCACACCGGTCGGTCCACTGGCCCGGTTCACTAGGATGGACCCACGACCTCCCCACCTTGACCGAGAGGCCGCTCGTTGCTGTTGATCGTCGTCGCCCACGTCCTCGCTGCCGCGACGGCCCCGGTGCTCGTCCGCGCGCTCGGACGGCGTGCCTTCCTGGCCCTGGCCCTGGTGCCCCTGGCGACCACGGTCTGGGCGCTGCTCCAGACCGGACGGGTGCTCGACGGCGAGACCCTCACCCAGACGGTGCGCTGGGTGCCCGGGCTCGGGATCGAGCTGGCCTTCGCGATGGGCGCGCTGCAGTGGCTGATGGTGCTCGTCGTGGCCGGCATCGGCGTGCTGGTGATGGCCTACTGCACGTGGTACTTCACCGACGACAGCGCGCTGGCGGGGTTCACCAGCTGGTTCACCGCGTTCGTCGGCGCGATGCTCGGCCTGGTCCTGGCCGACGACCTGCTGGTGCTGTTCGTGTTCTGGGAGCTCACCACCATCTTCTCGTTCCTGCTGATCGGGTTCGACCCGACCAAGCGGGCCTCGCGTCTCGCCGCCATGGAGGCGCTGGTCGTCACCACCCTGGGCGGCCTGGCGATGTTCGTCGGCATGCTGGTGCTGGGCCAGCAGGCCGGCACCTCGCGGATCACCGAGATCCTGGCGGACCCGCCCACGGGCACGGCCACGACGGTCGCGGTCGCGCTGCTGCTCGTCGGGGCGCTCAGCAAGTCGGCCCAGGTCCCCTTCCACTTCTGGCTCCCCGGGGCGATGGCCGCGCCGACGCCGGTCAGCGCCTACCTGCACGCGGCCTCGATGGTGAAGGCCGGCCTCTACCTCGTGGCCCTGCTCGCCCCCGCCTTCTCCGACGTGCCCGGCTGGCACCTGGTGCTGCTGGGGCTCGGCACCACGACCATGGTCGTCGGTGGCTGGCGCGCGCTGCGCCAGATCGACATCAAGCTGATGCTCGCCTACGGCACCGTCAGCCAGCTCGGCTTCCTCATGGTCGTGCTCTCGATCGGCAGCCGCACCGGCGCGCTGGCGGGGATGGCCATGCTGCTGGCCCACGCCCTGTTCAAGGCGACGCTGTTCCTCGTGGTCGGGATCGTCGACCGGCTCACCGGCACCCGCGACGTCCACCAGCTCTCCGGCGTCGGGCGCCGCCTGCCCGTCGTGGCCGTGGCGGCCGCGGTCGCCGGGGCGTCGATGGCGGGCCTGCCGCCGCTGCTCGGCTTCGTGGGCAAGGAGACGGTCTGGGCGGCGCTGCTCGAGGTCGCCCACGGCGAGACCCCGGGCGTGCCCGGCTGGGCCGGGTGGCTCGTGGTGGCCGGCCTGGTCGCGGGCTCCACGCTCACCGTCGGCTACACCGCCCGGTTCTGGTGGGGCGCCTTCGCCTCCAAGCCGGGCGTCGCACCCACCCCCGTGCGTCCGCTCGCCCCGCCCTTCGCCGCGGCCCCGGTGCTGCTGGCCGGGCTCACCCTGGTGCTGGGCTTCGCGGGCGCAGCGCTCACCGCGGCCCTGGTGCCGTACGCCGACCAGCTGCCGGCCGGCGGCCACGAGGAGTACCTCGCGCTGTGGCACGGCCTCGAGCTCCCGCTGCTGCTCTCGGGCATCACCGTCGTGGCCGGCGCAGCGGTGTTCTGGCTGCGCGAGCCGCTGTGCCGCTTCCAGGCGCGGGTGGCCAGTCCGGTCGGGGCGGAGCGGATCTACCGCTGGGGGATGCGCGCGCTCGACCGCTCGGCCGTCGAGGTCACCGGCAGCTTCCAGCGCGGCTCGGTCTCGGCGTACCTGGCCGTGATCCTCAGCGTCGTGCTGGTGCTGCCGGGCGGGGCGCTGCTGCTCGCGCTCGCCGACGGCGGGACCGGCCGGCTCGACGTCGTCTGGTGGGACCGGGCCGGCCAGCCGGTCGTGGCCCTGGTGATGGTCGCCGCCGCGGTGATGACGGTGCGCTCGCGGCGCCGGCTGCGCGCGGTCGTGCTGGCCGGCATCAGCGGCTACGGCTGCGCCCTGATGTTCCTGCTCCACGGAGCCCCCGACATCGCGCTGACGCAGGTGCTGGTCGAGACGGTCAGCCTGGTCGTGTTCGTCCTGGTGCTGCGCCGGCTGCCCGACTACTTCACCGACAAGCCGCTGCGCCTGACCCGCTACTGGCGGATGGCGCTGGCCAGCCTGGTCGGCCTCGCGGTGGGCGGGTTCGTGCTGGTCGCGGGCAACGCCCGCACCGCGACGCCGATCTCGGAGGCGTTCCCGCTGCGGGCCTACCTCGAGGGCTACGGCCGCAACGTGGTCAACGTGACCCTGGTCGACATCCGGGCGTGGGACACCTTCGGGGAGATCTCGGTGCTGGTGGCCGCCGCGACCGGGGTGGCGAGCCTGATCTTCCTCGACTCCCGGTCCTCGGGCATCCGACGGGTCCACGAGATCCCCTTCCCCGAGGGCGTCGAGAAGCAGCCGACGACCCCGGGCCGGCGGGTCTGGCTGCCCGGTCCCCGCACCTTGAGCCCCGACCGCCGCTCGATCATCTTCGAGGTGGTGACGCGGCTGGTCTTCCACACCGTGGTGGTGTTCTCGGTCTACCTCCTCGTCGCCGGCCACAACCTGCCCGGCGGCGGCTTCGCGGCCGGCATGGTGACCGGGCTCGCGCTGATGGTGCGCTACCTCGCAGGTGGTCGCTACGAGCTCGACGAGGCCGCCCCGGTGGACGCGGGTGTGCTCATCGGCACCGGCCTGTTCGTCGCCGCGCTCTCCGGGCTCGGGCCGATGGCCTTCGGCGGGTCGGTGCTGCAGACCGCCGACGTCTACGTCGGGCTGCCGCTGCTGGGCGAGGTGCACCTGGTGTCCTCGGTCGGGTTCGACATCGGCGTCTACCTCGTGGTCGTCGGCCTGGTGCTCGACCTGCTGCGCACCTTCGGGTCGCGGCTGGACCGCCAGATCCTCAGGGCCGAGCGCGAGCGCACGACCGAGCAGGAGCTGAGCCGCGGATGACCGTCAACCTCACCCTCGTGGTCACCTGCATGGTGCTGACCGGCTGCGGGGTCTACCTGCTGCTCGAGCGCAGCCTGACCCGGGTGCTGGTGGGCCTGGTCGTGCTGAGCAACGGCATCAACCTGATGTTCCTCGCGGCCGGCGGGGGCGCCGGCGACTCGCCGTTCTACGGCACCGCGGACCCCGGCGACACCTCCGACCCGCTGCCGCAGGCGCTGGTGCTGACGGCCATCGTGATCACGCTCGGCACCATCGCCTTCCTGCTGGCCATGGCCCACCGGCTGTGGCAGCTGCACGGCCACGACGACGTCCAGGACGACGTCGAGGACGCCAACATCCGCCGGCTCGCCATCGACGACGCCACCTCGGAGAGCTTCGGCCTCAGCACCGACGGCCAGGACGAGGACGACCCCGAGGAGGACGAGGGCCGATGAACAGCCTCGTGCCGCTGCCCGTCATCCTGCCCCTGCTCGGGACGGGCGCCACCTTGATGCTCTCGCGCTACCCGCGCGCCCAGCGGCTGGTCAGCATCGCGGTGCTGACCGCGGTCGTGGTGGTTGCCGCGCTGCTGCTCGTGGCTGCCGACCAGCAGGGCCCGCAGGTCGTGTGGCTCGGCGGCTGGGAGGGCCTGGGCATCGTCCTCGTGGCCGACCGCCTGGCCGCGCTGATGCTGCTCGTCTCCTCGGTCGTCACGCTCGCGGTGCTGCTCTACTCCGTCGGGCAGGGCATCACGGGGGAGGAGAAGGAGGCCCCGGTCTCGATCTACCACCCGACCTTCCTCACCCTGGTGGCCGGCGTCTCCAACGCCTTCCTCGCCGGCGACCTGTTCAACCTGTTCGTCAGCTTCGAGATGCTGCTGTTCTCCAGCTACGTGCTGCTCACGCTCGGGGGCACGGCCGCCCGGGTGCGCGCCGGCACCATCTACGTCGTGGTCAACGTGACCTCCTCGATGCTGTTCCTCATCACCATCGCGACGACGTACGCCGCCCTCGGCACCCTCAACCTGGCCCAGATCTCGCAGCGCGTGGCCGAGCTGCCCGACTCCGTCGCGCTGGTGCTGCAGCTGCTGATGCTCGTCACCTTCGCCATCAAGGCGGCCGTCTTCCCGCTCTCGCTGTGGCTGCCGGACAGCTACCCGACCGCCCCCGCCCCCGTGACCGCGGTCTTCGCCGGCCTGCTCACCAAGGTCGGCGTCTACGCCGTGATCCGGGTGCAGACGCTGCTGTTCCCGCAGAGCCCGCTGACCGACCTGCTGCTGTGGGCCGCGCTGGCCACGATGGTCATCGGCATCCTCGGGGCCATCGCCCAGTCCGACATCAAGCGCATGCTCTCCTTCACGCTGGTCAGCCACATCGGCTACATGATCTTCGGGATCGGCCTGGCCACCCAGGCCGGGCTCTCCGGTGCGGTCTTCTACGTCGCCCACCACATCACCATCCAGACGGCGCTGTTCCTCGTCGTGGGGCTGATCGAGCGCCGCGCGGGCAGCACCTCGCTGCTGCGCCTGGGCGGGCTGGCGCGGCTCTCGCCGGTGCTGGGCGTGCTCTTCTTCGTGCCGGCGATGAACCTCGCCGGCATCCCGCCGATGTCGGGGTTCCTCGGCAAGGTGGGGCTGCTCCAGGCGGGCCTGGCCGACGGCTCCTGGACGGCGCTGGTGCTGGTGGCCGGCGGCACCCTGACCAGCCTGCTCACGCTGTACGCCGTGGCGAAGACGTGGGCGCTGGCGTTCTGGCGCTCGCCCGAGCAGGCCCACGAGATGGCGCGCCTGCTCTCGGGGCAGCACGGGCCCGAGGAGCAGGAGGGCTCGGCGGTGCCGCAGATGGTGCAGCACCGCCAGCACGTCCACGTCGGCAGCGTGGCCTTCGGGTCCGACGAGATCGACGACGCCGCCCGGGTCGCCGACGACGACGCCCCCGACCGCGACCTGCACCAGCTGCTGCAGGACGGGGCGCTGCCCTCCCGGCTGCCGGCCCTGATGGTGCTGCCCACCGCCGGCCTGGTGGCGGTCAGCCTGGCGCTGACGGTGCTGGCCGGCCCCCTGGTCGGGTTCACCGACCGGGCCGCCTCCGACCTGCGCAGCCGCGACTCCTACCTGTCCGCCGTCGGCACGGAGGTCGACCGGTGAGCCCGCAGACGCGCACCACCCGGCGCGGCCGGGTGCGGCCGGTGCGCTACCGCGCCGTGCAGTGGCCGATGGTCGCCTGGCTGAGCCTGGTGTGGTGGGTGCTGTGGGGCAGCTACAGCCTGTTCTCCCTGCTCGGCGGGGTGGTGGTCTCGGTGGCCGTCTGCCTGGTCTTCCCGCTGCCGCCGCTGCGGATGAAGGTGCGGGTCCGACCGGTCGCGCTCGCCGTGCTGGTCGGGCGCTTCCTCGTCGACGTCGTGGTGGCCAGCCTGCAGGTGGCCCGCACGACGCTGTTCCCGCCGACGCCGCTGCACAACGCGCTGGTCGCCGTGCAGCTGCGCACCGAGTCCGACATCGTGCTGACCGCCGTCGCCGAGATGGTCTCCCTGGTGCCCGGCAGCGTCGTGGTCGAGGCCCACCGCTCCAGCCACACCCTGTTCCTGCACGCCCTCGACGTGCGCGACCAGGCTGGTGTCGAGCGGGTCCGCGCGCAGGTGTGGGCGCAGGAGGCGCGCCTGGTCCGGGCGTTCGGGGCCGACACCGCGCCGCTGGACACCGGGGTGGGGGAGGCGCGATGAGCGTGGTGCTGGTGGTGTGCGCCGCGGTGCTCGGGCTGGCCGCGATGCTCGTGGTCGCCCGGATCACCCTGGGCCCGACGATGCTCGACCGGGCGATCTCCTTCGACGTGCTGGTGGCCATCACGATCTGCGGCGTCGCGGTCGACGCGGCCTTCCGGCGCACCGCGGAGAACCTGCCCCTGCTCCTGGTCGCCACCCTGCTGGGCTTCGTGGGCTCGGTGAGCGTGGCCCGCTACAGCCCGGGCAGCGACGACGTCGAGGCCGAGGCCGAGACCGAGACGGAGGAGGGCCGATGAGCTGGACCGGTGTGCTCGACGTGCTCGGCGCGGTGCTGCTGCTGCTGGGCTCGCTGTTCAGCCTCGTGGCCGCGATCGGAGTGCTGCGCTTCCCCGACCTGCTGACCCGGATGCACGCGGCGACCAAGCCGCAGGTGCTGGGCCTGATGCTCGTCGCGGGCGGGCTGTCGCTGGAGCTGCGCGACCTCTCCGCGACCGCCCTGCTCGTCCTGGTGGTGGTGGCCCAGCTGGCGACGGCGCCGGTGTCGGGCCACATGGTCGGACGGGCGTCGTTCCGCGCCGGCCAGGTGCGCCGCGACCTGCTGCTCGTCGACGAGCTCTCCGGCAGCCAGGCCGCGCAGGAGGAGCCGCGCGGCGCCCCCTAGCCGCTGGCCGGTCGCGGCCGGCCGGGGTCAGGCCGCCGTGCCCCGCGGCAGCACCACGGTGACGGTGGTCCCGGGGCCGTCGTTGCGGCGGGCGGTGATGGTGCCGCCGTGGCGCCGCACGATCCGCTTGCACAGCGCCAGTCCCATGCCCGAGCCCTCGTAGGTGTCGGTCACGGTCGAGGCGCGGCGGAAGGGCTCGAAGATCGCCAGCTCCTCGCCCGCGGGGATGCCGATGCCCTCGTCGACGACCTCGACCTGGACGCGGCCGGAGGGGTGCTCCCCGCTGCGCACGGTCACCACGGCGTCGCGTCCGGGGTGGGCGTACTTGACGGCGTTGCCGAGCAGGTTGGCCAGCAGGTGCTGGAGCAGGGTCGGGTCGGCGCGCACCACGTCGGGCGCCTCGAGGGTGAAGCGGGCGGTCGGGTGGCTGGCCGCGATCGACTCGACCAGCGGCTGCAGGGCCACCTGCTCCAGGCGCAGGGTGCCCTCGCGGGCGACGTTGTAGGTCAGCCAGTCGTCGATCTCGCGGGTCATCCGCTGGGTGGCGGCCAGGCCGTGGCCGAGGGCCTCGCGGGCGCGGGCGTCGTCGGCCCCGACCATGTCCTCGGCGACCTCGAGCCAGCCACCGACGGCGGTGAGGGGGCTCTTGAGGTCGTGGGCGGCGACCGCGGCGAAGCTGGCCAGCTCGTCGATGCGGCGCTGCTCGCTGGTGACGTCGCGCACGATGGCCACGACGCTGTCGGAGCCGGCGTACTGCACCCGCGCGAGCTGCACGGCCAGCACCCGCGCCCCGTCGTCGGAGCCGTCGCGGTGGAAGGTGTAGGTGAACGACGGCGAGCTCCCCAGGCGGCGCAGCCACCGGCCCGGCTCGCTCTCGAGCCGCTGCTCGCCGAGCACCCCTGCGGCCGCGGCGTTCGACAGCTGCACGGTGCCGTGGGTGTCCATCAGCACCAGCGCCTCGCTGATCGACTCGAAGACGGTGCCGAGCAGGCCCGCCTGGTCGAGCGCCTCCTGGCGGCGGCGGACGACCTCCCCGGCGAGGTGGGCCTGCTGGTCGCGCACGACCGCGAGCAGCAGCACGACCAGCACGAAGGCCGTCATCACGGTGTCGACGACCACCATCTCGGGCAGCTGGTCGGGGGTGAGGCCGCCCGTCGCGACCGGCAGGCCCTGGGCCAGCGACACCCCCGCGGTCGCGACCAGGCTGAAGGCAGCGGCCGCCCACGGGCCCAGCGTCATGCCGGCCCACACCGCCGGCAGCAGCACGACCCAGGTCAGCGGGACCTCGGGGAACGCCAGCACCGCCGCGATCGCGGCCGCCGTCACCAGCAGCATCACGTAGACGTCGCCCAGCCGGGCCGGCACCTCGTCGGAGCGGCGGCGCTGCACCAGGAGCAGCAGGCAGGCGCCGCCGACGAAGACGTACGACGCCCCGAGCACCGCCCCGGCCAGCACGGTCGGCCCCAGGTCGGCCAGCGCGAGGCCCGGGAGCAGCGCCGGCCAGGCGGCCAGGGGCGCGGACACCACGGCGCCGGCCACCGCCGCGGTGCCGAGGGAGACGAGGTCGCGGGGCCGGTGGGGGACCAGGTCGTCGTCGCCGGTGCGCCAGCGGTGCAGCGCCAGCGTGGTGGCGCCGTGCACGACGCCGCCGAGACCGCCGGCGAGCGCACCCCACCAGGGCTGTCCCAGGAGCACGCCCACCGCGGTGACGAGCAGCGTGCTCAGCGCGGCGGTCGCGCCGACGGCGGCGAGCCGCCGGCCCGGCCCCGGCAGCGAGCGGCCGGGCGGGGCCCAGAGCCAGACCAGGGCCAGCCAGGCGAAGGCCACCAGCGGCACGGCGTCGACCAGCCCCGGTCCGGGCACGGGAGCCCCGGCCCCGGAGCGCCCGACGTCGTCGAACGCGGTGGCCTGGTGCAGCACGGCGGCCAGCGGGGTCGCGAGCAGGGCGAGGCCCCAGCAGGCGCGCAGGGCAGCCTGCGGGAGGCGTCGCGACGGACGCCAGAACAGGGCAGGACCTGCCACCCTCGACCCCCCTCGGCCGCTCGGATGGTGCGTTTGTGACGTGTCTGGGCAGGCACGTAGGGTTGACCATTCCCCGACGTCGCGAGGTCTACGCATGCCTGTCTCAGCTGGTGAGTCCCTCTTCGCCAGGATCGAGCCCCACCTCTCCCGGGTCAGCAAGCCCATCCAGTACGTCGGCGGCGAGCTCAACTCCGTGCACAAGGAGTGGGCCTCCACCGACGTCCGCTGGGCGCTGATGTATCCCGACGCCTACGAGGTGGGCCTGCCCAACCAGGGCGTGCAGATCCTCTACGAGGTGCTCAACGAGCAGGAGGGGATGCTCGCCGAGCGCACCTACGCCGTGTGGCCCGACATGGAGCAGGTGATGCGCGACCAGGGCATCAGCCAGTTCACCGTCGACGGCCACCGCGCCGTGCGCGACTTCGACGTCTTCGGGCTCTCCTTCTCCACCGAGCTCGGCTACACCAACATGCTGACGGCGCTCGACCTGGCCGGCATCCCGCTGCACACCGACGAGCGGACCGACGCCGACCCGGTCGTGCTCGCCGGCGGCCACGCCGCCTTCAACCCCGAGCCGATCGCCGACTTCGTCGACGCGGTCGTCCTCGGCGACGGCGAGGAGATCGTCCTCAAGATCAGCGAGGTCGTGCGCGAGTGGAAGGGCGACGGCGAGCCCGACGGTCGCGACGGGCTGCTGCTGCGGCTGGCCGCGAGCGGAGGCGTCTACGTGCCGCGGTTCTACGACGCGACGTACGCCCCCGACGGCGCCCTGCTCGGCACCCGCCCCAACCGGCCGGGCGTGCCCGACCGGGTCCGCAAGCACACCCTGATGGACCTCGACGCGTGGCCCTACCCGCGCAACCCGCTGGTGCCGCTGGCCGAGACCGTGCACGAGCGCTTCAGCGTGGAGATCTTCCGCGGCTGCACCCGCGGCTGCCGCTTCTGCCAGGCCGGCATGATCACCCGCCCGGTCCGGGAGCGCTCGATCTCCACGATCGGCGACATGGTCGAGAACGGCATCCGCAAGACCGGCTTCGAGGAGGTCGGCCTGCTCTCGCTCTCCAGCGCCGACCACTCCGAGATCGGCGAGGTGGCCACCGGCCTGGCCGACCGCTACGAGGGCTCCAACGTCTCGCTGTCGCTGCCCAGCACCCGGGTCGACGCCTTCAACATCACCCTGGCCAACGAGTTCTCCCGCAACGGCCGGCGCTCGGGCCTCACCTTCGCCCCCGAGGGCGGCTCGGAGCGGATGCGCAAGGTCATCAACAAGATGGTCACCGAGGAGGACCTGATCCGCACCGTCGCGGCGGCGTACTCCCACGGCTGGCGGCAGGTGAAGCTCTACTTCATGGTCGGGCTGCCCACCGAGACCGACGAGGACGTCCTCCAGGTCGCCGACCTGGCGCGCAAGGTGATCGCCAAGGGCCGCGAGGTCGCGGGCCACAACGACATCCGCTGCACGGTGTCCATCGGCGGCTTCGTGCCCAAGCCGCACACGCCCTTCCAGTGGGCGCCGCAGCTCGACGTCGAGACCACCGACAGCCGGCTCAAGCAGCTGCGCGACCTGGTGCGCTCGGACAAGAAGTTCGCCCGCGCTATCGGCTTCCGCTACCACGACGGCAAGCCCGGCATCATCGAGGGACTGCTCTCGCGCGGCGACCGGCGCGTGGGTCGGGTCATCGAGCAGGTCTGGCGCGACGGCGGCCGCTTCGACGGCTGGAGCGAGCACTTCTCCTACGACCGCTGGATCGCCGCCACCGAGGCCGGTCTCGCCGGCACCGGAGTGGACCTCGCGTGGTTCACCACCCGCGAGCGCGGCTACGACGAGGTGCTGCCCTGGGACCACCTCGACTCGGGCCTCGACAAGGACTGGCTGTGGCAGGACTGGGAGGACGCCCTCGACGCGGACTCGATCGACGTCGAGGACTGCCGCTGGACCCCCTGCTACGACTGCGGGGTGTGCCCCGAGATGGGCACCGACATCCAGATCGGCCCCACTGGCCAGGTGCTGCTCCCGCTCTCGGTCGTCTGAGCCGGCCTACCGGGGCCCGCGCGCGAGCGTGAGCAGCCGGTCGAGGATCCGCACGCCGTCCAGGCGCAGCCCGTTGTGCGGCCACTCGTCGGTCAGCCAGCGGCGCACGCCGGGCAGGTGCGCCAGCGTCTGCTCGGAGAGCTCGCGGTCGACGAAGGCGTCGTCGGCGTAGACGATCGCGGCGCCCGGCAGGTCGACCGCCGCGAGCGAGGCCTCGTCGTACAGCCGGGGCCAGGGGTGCTCGGCCAGCAGCGCCGCGGTGGCGGCGTACGGCCGCAGCCCGGGCTCGTCCTCGAAGTGCCAGGGGAACAGGTGCTCGCCGGTCAGCACGGCGCTGCCGTCGGCGAGGTCGTCGGGCAGTGCGCGGTGGGCGGCCCACGAGGTGCGCCCGCCGTCGGCGTAGCAGGCCTCGTGGATCACCGCGTAGAGCGGGTTGCGGCCGGTGAAGGGCAGCATCGCCTCGAGGTCGGGCACGAACGCGGGGGAGAGCGGGTCGCGCTCGAGCAGGTGGTGCAGCGCCTCGTCGCCGTCGAGCCCGAGCTGGTTGCCGACGGTGCGGACCAGCCGCGGCGTCAGCGCGCTGCCGTCGGGGCGGACCAGCTCGCCGGCCGCGGCCAGGTCGAGCACGGCCCGCAGCCGCGCGGCGTCCTCGGGGAAGCGGCGGTGGTGCGCGGCGTCGAGGCGCCGCACCGTGGCGTACGTCGCGGCGTACACGTCGGCGACCGGGGTCGCCAGGGGCGGCAGCCCGCCGGTGAAGAAGGTCTCGGTGAGGCTGTCGGGGAAGCGCGAGCGGTAGTGCAGCACGCAGAAGCCGCCGAACGACTGGCCCAGCACCGCCCAGCGACGCACCCCCAGGTGCTCGCGCAGCGCCTCCGCGTCGCGCACGATCGCGTCGGCGCGGTGGTGCACCAGCCGGGCCGCCTCGCGCTCGGGGTCGAGGGTGGCGCCGCGGGGAGCGCCCCACGGCGTGGACAGGCCGGTGCCGCGCTGGTCGAGGAGCAGCACCCGGAAGTCGCGCAGCGCCCGACCGATCCAGGCCGGGGCCAGCGGGTGCCCGGTCGGACGCGGGGCCTCGTGGCCCGGGCCGCCCTGGAGGAACACCAGCCACGGCCGGTCCTCGCCGCCGGGGGCGGTCACCTCGCGCGCGAACACCTCGAGCTGCTCGCCGCCGGGGTCGTCGTGGTCGAGGGGCACCGTCAGCCGGTGGTCGACCAGGGCCAGTCCGCCGCGCGAGGTCCGGGAGCTCGTCATCGCCCCACCCTAGGAGGCGGGCTCAGCGGGCGTGCTGCTCCAGCTGGTCCTCGACGTACGCCGGCCGCGCGACCGAGAGCCCGACCAGCAGCTGCGGGACCGCGAGCACCAGCAGCACGAGCAGCGGGACGGTCCAGCTGCCCGTGGCGTCGTGGAGCACGCCCATGCCGAACGGCCCGACGGCGGCGAGCAGGTAGCCCACCGACTGGGCCCAGCCGGACAGCGCGGCGGTACCCTCGGGGGTGCGGGCGCGCAGCCCGATGAGGGTGAGGATGAGCGGGAAGGCGCACAGCCCGATCCCGACCAGCACGGCCCACAGCCAGGCGCCGGCGACGGGCGCGAGGACCAGGCCGGCGTACCCGAGGGGGTAGCAGGTCATCAGCACGACCATGAGCGGGCGCTGGTCGTCGGTGCGGGCCACCAGCCACGGGATGAGCAGGGACAGCGGGATGCTCAGGCCCCCGATGACGCCGAGCAGGACGCCCGCGGTGGTCGCGGAGAACCCGGCGTCGCGGTAGACGACGCCGAACCAGCCGTACACGGCGTACGCCTGGAGCGACTGGAGGCCGAAGAACAGCGACATCCGCCGGCCCAGCGGGGTGCGGCCGACGGCGAGCACCCCGATGCCCGCGGGCCGCTCGACGTCGGGGTCGCGGCGGTCGCGGCCGACCAGCCCGATCCAGGGCACCGCGGCGACCGCTGCGACCAGGGCCCAGGTGAGCAGGCCGTCGCGCCAGCCCCCGCCCGTGGCCTCGCCCACCGGCACCGTCAGGGTCAGCGCCGAGGTGAGGCCGACCGCGAGCGCCGTGGTGTAGATCGAGGTGAGCAGCCCGATGCGGTCGGGGAAGTGCAGCTTGACCAGGGACGGCAGCACGACGTTGCCGGTCGCCATGCCGGCCAGGGCGAGCAGCGAGAGCAGCAGGAACGACGACTCGTGGTCCACGCGGCTGCGCGCCCCCAGGCCGACCGCGACGCACAGCAGCGCCACCAGCGTCAGCCGGTGCGGCCCGACGGCGCGGGCCAGCCGGGGCGCCAGCGCCCCGAAGACCGCGAAGGCGAGCACGGGCAGCGTGGTGAGCAGCCCCGCCTCGGCCCCCGACAGCCCCAGGTCGGCGCGGAGGTCGCCCAGCACCGGGCCGACGCTGACCGCGGCGGGCCGCAGGTTGAAGGCGAGGGCGACGATCGCCACGACCACCAGCACGCGCCGGGGGCCCGGGCGCGCGGCGGCTCGCGGGTGAGGAGCGGGGTGAGGCGCGGTCACCTCGGCAGTGTGCAGCAGCGGCGGTCCTGCACCGTGGCCGGGGCGGGTCCGCGGACCGGGACCGGCCCTGGTCGTCGGGCGGCCGGGCGGGTCTGATGGACCCATGGCCGCCGACCCGTCCGAGGGCGTCTACGTGCCCACGACGGACGCCCCCGTCCCGGGCGACCGGCGCGTGGAGCTGCGGCGCGCGGCCGACGGCCGGGTGCTGCTGTTCGGCTACTCCGGCGTGGCCCGGATGCACGCGCTCTACCGCCGCGACTGCCGCTGGGCGCGCCTGGGCCCCGACGAGCTGGCGGCCCTGCAGATGCTGGTGCCCCACGAGCTGGTGATCGACGCGGTCGCGGACCTCGTGGTCGTCGACCCCCGCGACGCCTCCTGAGCCCCGCGCCGTGCCACGATCGGTGGGTGCACCGGATCACCGACGAGCAGCGCCGGCGCCGGCTGCTGCGGCGGCACCGCCTGGTCGAGCCCGCGGCGTCGGTCGAGGAGGCCGTGGCCTCGGTGGTCTGCCTGCACGCGACCGAGCCCCCGAGCGTGCCGCTGTCGGTCGCGGTGCGCAGCGACGCGACCCTGGCCGACGTGGAGGCGGCGCTCCAGGACCGGCGCAGCGTGGTCAAGCAGCTCGCGATGCGGCGCACGCTCTTCGGCTTCCCGCGCGAGCTGCTGCCCGCGGCGTGGGGCAGCGCCTCGGCCCGCGTCGCCGGCACCGAGGCCGCGCGGCTGGCCAAGGAGGTCGGTCTCACCGGCGTGGCGGGCACCGCCGGGGACGGCCCCGCCTGGGTCGAGCAGGTGGCGGCCGAGGTGCTGGAGAGCCTGCACCGCGACGGTCCGGGCACGACCTCCGAGCTGCGCGCGCGGCTGCCCGTGCTCGACCTGCGGCTGGAGCAGAGCCCGGGCAAGAGCTACGGCGGCAGCACGCCGGTCGCGGCCCGGGTCCTCACGCTGCTCGGCGCCCGCGGGCAGGTCGTGCGCGGGGAGAACACCGTGGGCTGGCGCCAGGCCCGCCCGCGCTGGACCCCCACCCGCGACTGGCTGGGGGAGGTGCCCCAGGCGCTGCCCGCCGACGAGGGCTACCGCGTCCTGGTCGGGGCCTGGCTCGCCCGGTTCGGTCCCGGCACCGAGACCGACCTGGTCTGGTGGCTCGGCTCGACGAAGACGGCCGTGCGCCGCGCCCTGGCCGACCTGGGTGCGGTGCAGGTCGAGCTGGTGGGCGAGCTGGGCAGCCGCGGCACCGGCTGGGTGCTGCCGGGCGACGAGCAGGCGCCCGAGGACGACGAGGAGGCCGGCACCGGGGTGGCCACGCTGCTGCCGGTGCTGGACCCGACGCTCATGGGCTGGAAGGAGCGCGGCTTCTACCTCGATCCCGCAGACGTGCCCTACCTGTTCGACAGCAACGGCAACGGCGGCACGACCGCGTGGTGGCAGGGACGGGTCGTCGGGTGCTGGGTCCAGGACGACGCGGGCGTGGTGCGTCCCGTGGTGCGCCACGACGTGGGCGCCGAGGCGACGGCGGCGCTCGCCGACCGGGCGGCGGTGCTGAGCGACTGGCTCGCGGGCGACCGGGTCTCGACCGTCTACGCCTCGCCGCAGATGCGCGGCGAGCGGCTGCCCTGAGGGCCGACCTGACGGCTCCCGCGGTGCCGGTCGCGGCTAGGGTCTGCGGGTGCGAGAGCAGCCCGAGCAGCAGGCCCCGCCGGTGCAGCGTCTCCGGATCCGCTACGCCAAGCGTGGTCGGCTGCGCTTCACCAGCCACCGCGACTTCAGCCGCGCCTTCGAGCGCGCGGTCTTCCGCGCCCGGGTGCCGATGGCCTACTCGTCGGGCTTCAACCCCCACCCGCGCATCTCCTACGCCGGCGCGGCGCCGACCGGGTCGGCGAGCGAGGCGGAGTACCTCGAGATCGCCCTGGCCGAGGTCGTCGACCCGGCCGACGTCCACGCCTCGCTCGCGGCGTCGCTGCCCGACGGGCTCGACATCCTCGAGGTCGTCGCCAGCGCGGGCGGCTCGATGCCGGACCGGCTGACGGCCTCGGTGTGGCGGCTCTCGCTCGACCGCACGGCCGTCGAGGCGGCGCAGGACGCGGTCCGGACGCTGCTCGACACGCCCGAGGTGCTGGTCGAGCGGATGACCAAGAAGGGGCTGCGGCGCTTCGACGCCCGAGCGGCGATCCACAGCGCGGCGGTCCGCGGAGAGGACCCCGGACGGCCCGGGTGTGCGATACTCGACGTGGTCCTGCGGCACGGCTCGCCGTCCGTGAGACCCGACGACGTTCTCGCCGCTCTGCACGCAACCTCCGGCCTCGACGTCACCGCCGCCCTCCAGCAGCGGTTGGCGCAGGGGCCCCTGGATGAAGCAGACGGCACGGTGGGTGATCCGTTGGCACCCGACCGCGACGCGGCCGATCGGTGAAGGTGACAGCTTCTCCGCATCTGTAGGCCCGGCGACCGCGGTTGGTGCGAGCAGGCCCGACCGACGCGCACAGGCGGAGGGTGTGGTCGCCACCAGAAGGCTTTGTCGTACGGCCCGCCGCATCCCGCGGCTCGACGTACGCCGTGACCAGCACCAGCCGGCCGACGGGGAACCGTGACCGGGCTCGTGCAGTAGGAGCTCACCCCGTGCTCGACGACGACACCACCTCCGGCACCCCCGCGGACGACGCGCCCACCGGGGCGTCCCCCCAGGAGCCGACCGCGGCGCCCACCGACGCGCCGGCCGGCGCGGCCGACGCCCCCGCCGAGGCCCCGGCCCGCAAGACCGCTCGCAAGAGCACCCGCAAGACCGCGCCCAAGAAGGCCACGGCCGCCGACACCCCGGCGGCCGGCGCCGAGGCCGGCGAGCCGGCAGAGGCCGCCCCGGCGCCGCGCAAGCGGGCCTCGCGCAAGAAGGCCGCGGCCGCCCCGCCCGCCGCCGAGGCGGGCCCGGCCGACGCGCCGGCCGCCGACGCTCCCAACCCCGACGCCAGCCCCGACGCCGGGTCCGACGCTGGGACCGGGGCGGGCACCGAGGCGCCCGTCTCGGCCGCCCCCGCCGTGCTGTTCCAGGCGCCGGTGAAGAAGGCGGCGCCGCGCAAGCGCGCGACCCGCAAGGCCGCTCCCGCCCCGGTGTCCGACCCGGTGGCCGAGCCCGCGACCGAGGCCGTGGCGGAGCCGGTGTCCGAGCCCGCTCTGCCGGCCACGGAGCCGTCCGGCGAGACCGGCGACCAGGGCGCGACCGAGGCGGCCCCGGCCAAGAAGGCCGCCCGTCGCACCCGCAAGTCCCCGGCCAGGAAGGCCGCCGAGGCGGCTCAGGCTGCCGAGGCCGCTGCCGTCGACGCGGCGACCGACGAGGAGCAGGCCCAGCTGGTGCTGCCCGCCGAGGTCGAGGGGGCCGACGCGACCGCGACCACCGCCGCCGTCGAGGACGGCACCGAGGAGGAGACCGCGGGTGACGCGACGGCCGCGGCCGATGCGTCGGACGCCTCGGACGACGACTCCACCGCCACCGACGACGCCACCGCCACCGACGACGCCACCGACGCCGACGACTCCACCGACGACTCGGACGACTCCGACGACGAGTCCGGGGACGGTGCTCCCCGGCGCCGCCGCCGTCGTGGCGGTCGCCGACGCCGCGGACGTGGCTCGGACCGCGACTCCGACGGTGACGACCGGGACGCCGCCGACACCGGCGACGACGCCCCGGCGGACGGCACCGACCGCTCGGGCTCCACGGGCCGGGACACGGATCGGTCCGCCGACCGGGGAGCGGACCAGGACGACACCACGGACGCGACCGACGAGGGCGACGACGCCGACGAGAGCGGGTCCGGCTCGGGTGGCCGGTCCGGCCAGCGATCCGGCGGTCGCTCCCGCAACCGCGGACGTGGCCGGGGCAACGGGTCCCGTGACGACGCCGAGGACTCCGACGAGGGCGGCGACGCCACCTCCTCGGAGCACGACGACGACCAGCGCGACGACTCCGGCGACGACGGCTCCGAGGGCGGGGGCGGCTCGCGCCGCCGGCGCCGCCGGCGGCGCTCGGGCGACGGCGGGGGATCGGGCAGCGACGGCGGCGACGAGCCCCGTCGCCCGCGCAACGTCGAGGACGAGATCACCAGCATCGGTGGATCGACCCGGCTCGAGGCGAAGAAGCAGCGCCGTCGCGAGGGCCGCGAGGCCGGTCGCCGCCGCGCGCCCATCGTCAGCGAGGCCGAGTTCCTCGCCCGCCGCGAGTCCGTCGACCGGGTCATGGTGGTGCGCCAGCGCGCCGACCTGACCCAGATCGCCGTCCTCGAGGACAAGGTGCTCGTCGAGCACTACGTGGCGCGGGAGTCGCAGACCTCCCTCATCGGCAACGTCTACCTCGGCCGGGTGCAGAACGTGCTCCCGTCGATGGAGGCCGCCTTCATCGACATCGGCAAGGGCCGCAACGCGGTGCTGTACGCCGGCGAGGTCAACTGGGCCGCCCTGGGCCACAAGGACGGCCAGCAGCGCAAGATCGAGTCCGTGCTGACCTCGGGCCAGTCGATCCTGGTGCAGGTCAGCAAGGACCCCATCGGCCACAAGGGTGCCCGGCTCACCGGGCAGATCAGCCTGCCGGGCCGCTTCCTGGTCTACGTGCCGGAGGGCACCACCTCGGGCATCTCGCGCAAGCTGCCCGACACCGAGCGCAACCGTCTCAAGAGCCTGCTCAAGGAGATCGTCCCCAGCGGCGCCGGCGTCATCGTGCGGACCGCCGCGGAGGGCGCTTCCGAGGAGGAGCTGACCCTCGACGTCGAGCGTCTCACCGCCCGGTGGAACGACATCGAGGAGAAGGTCCGCTCCGGCAAGTCGCCGCAGCTGCTCTACGGCGAGCCCGACCTGACCCTCAAGGTCGTCCGCGACCTGTTCACCGAGGACTTCGCCAAGCTGGTCATCCAGGGCGACGACGCCTGGGACCTCGTCGACGGCTACGTCTCCCACGTCGCGCCCGAGCTGCGCGACCGGCTGCAGCACTACGGCCCCGCCGAGGTCGGCCAGAGCGGCGGCCAGGACGTCTTCGCGGCGTACCGCGTCGACGAGCAGATCGCCAAGGGCCTCGACCGCAAGGTCTGGCTGCCCTCGGGCGGCTCGCTGGTGATCGACCGCACCGAGGCCATGACCGTGGTCGACGTCAACACCGGCAAGTTCACCGGCTCCGGGGGCAACCTCGAGGAGACGGTCACCAAGAACAACCTCGAGGCTGCCGAGGAGATCGTGCGCCAGCTGCGGCTGCGCGACATCGGCGGCATCATCGTCGTCGACTTCATCGACATGGTCCTGGAGTCCAACCGCGACCTGGTGCTGCGCCGGATGGTGGAGTGCCTGGGCCGCGACCGGACCCGCCACCAGGTCGCCGAGGTGACCTCGCTCGGCCTGGTGCAGATGACCCGCAAGCGCATCGGCACCGGTCTGCTCGAGTCCTTCAGCCACGACTGCGAGCACTGCCGCGGCCGCGGCGTCGTCGTCGAGGACCAGCCCGTCGCGCCGCGCGGTGGCGGCTCGGGCGGGGACGACGACGAGCCCCGTGGTCGACGCGGCCGCAACGGTCGCCGGGGTGGCCAGAACGGCGGCCAGAACGGCGGCCAGAACGGCGGCCAGAACGGCGGCCAGAACGGCGGCGGCCGGGACGGCAGCCAGGACGGGCGGGGCGACCAGCAGGACGCGGCGGCCGGCTCCGCGACCCCCTCTCCGAAGGACCTCGCCCACAGCCGCCCGCCCGAGAAGGACGACGAGTCCGGGGCCCCGGCCGCGAGGGCCGACCACGACGCCGACACCACGTCCGAGCAGCCCGCCGGCCCCTCGACGGACGCCGACGAGCGCACCGTCGTCGGCCACCCGACGGGCACCGCGCCCGAGCCGATGGACGTGCCGGTCGAGCACGCCGACGAGACGTCGGTCACGCCCGTGGCGACCGCCGAGCCCGAGGCACCCGAGACGCCCGAGACGCCCGCGGCTGCCGAGGTCACCGACCGGCCCGACACGGGGTCCGACGAGCAGGAGCCCGAACCGGCCCCGTTCGTGCCCGAGGCCCCGGCCGCCCCGCCGGCGGCCCCCCGGGTCGTCACCAGCACCCGGCGCCGGCGTGCCGGACGCCCGGCCGGACCGCCCACCCCGGTGGACGAGGCCGAGACGCCCGCGGGCGCCGGCACCGCGGCCGGACCCGGTGCCGAGCCCGTCGACGTCCCGGTCGAGCCGGGGGCGGCGGGGGAGGACCTCGCCAGCACCCTGGCCGAGGCGGAGGCGCCCGAGGACTCCGACGTCACCGGCGGCGGCACGGCGTACGACGGCGAGGACGGTGACGGCGAGCCCGGTGAGGGCGGATCGCTGCTGCACGTGCCCGTCAAGCGCAAGGGCGCCCGCAAGCGCTGAGACCGGGCCGGTGGGGCCGGGGTCGTTTTGACCCGGCCCCCGCCGGGCCGTAAAGTTCACCCTTGGTGTGCTCACCCCACACCCGACCGTTGTGGCACCACGCTCCCGCCGTCTCCCGGACCGGGTGCAGCGTGAGCCGCCGCAGCCCAGACTTCAACGCACCAGACCCGAGGAGAGTGAGTCGCCGTGTACGCAGTCGTGCGCGCTGGCAGCAAGCAGCAGAAGGTTGCCGTGGGCGACGTCATCGAGATCGACAAGACGGACAGCGGGGTCGGCGAGTCGCTGACCCTCCCGGTCGTCATGGTCGTGGACGGCGAGACCGTCACCTCGTCCGGCCTGGACAAGGCCGGGGTGACCGTCGAGGTCCTCGGCGCCACCAAGGGCCCGAAGATCGTCATCCAGAAGTACAAGAACAAGACCGGCTACAAGAAGCGCCAGGGTCACCGCCAGAAGTACACCCAGGTCAAGGTCACCGACATCACCGTCTGACCCCGCGTCGGACCCCACGTCTCCTCCAGAAGGCAAAGGACTAGAGCTCATGGCACACAAGAAGGGTGCGGCTTCCACCAAGAACGGCCGCGACTCCAACGCGCAGCGTCTCGGCGTCAAGCGCTTCGGTGGTCAGCTGGTCAACGCCGGCGAGATCATCGTGCGCCAGCGTGGGACCCACTTCCACCCCGGGGCCGGCGTCGGCCGCGGCGGTGACGACACCCTGTTCGCCCTCGTCGGCGGCAACGTGGAGTTCGGCACCAAGCGCGGTCGCCGCGTCGTCAACATCCTCCCTGCCGGGGAGTGACGCACCGCGGTCGGTGAATCGCTTCGAGCGAGGGCGTCCCTGAGTTTCTCGGGGGCGCCCTTCGCCGTTCCACCCCACCGCCGCACCCGTCGCCGTCCGACGGCGCCCGCACCACCAGCAGCTCCCTCCCGCACCACCCGCAGCAGCACCCCTACCGAGCACCACCGAGAGGTTCCACCGTGGCCGTCCCCACCTTCGTCGACCGGGTCCGGTTGCAGCTCGTCGCCGGACGAGGGGGCAACGGCGTCGCGTCGGTGCACCGCGAGAAGTTCAAGCCGCTCGGCGGCCCCGACGGCGGCAACGGCGGCCCCGGCGGGTCGATCGTGCTGCGCGTCGACCCCGACGTCACCACCCTGATCGACTACCACCACCAGTCCCGCCGCGTCGCGCCCCACGGCGGCCACGGCGCCGGTGACTTCCGCAACGGCGGACACGGCGAGGACATGGTGCTGGTGGTGCCCGACGGCACGGTCGTCACCGACGAGCACGGCGAGGTCCTCGGCGACCTGGTGGGCCCCGGCACCGAGATGATCATCGCCGCGGGCGGCAAGGGTGGCCTCGGCAACGCGGCCCTCGCCTCGTCCAAGCGCAAGGCCCCCGGCTTCGCGCTGCTGGGCGAGCCCGGCGAGGAGCTCGTGGTCCACCTCGAGCTCAAGGTCGTCGCCGACATCGGGCTGGTCGGCTTCCCCAGCGCCGGCAAGTCCAGCCTCATCGCCGCGCTCTCGCGGGCCCGGCCCAAGATCGCCGACTACCCGTTCACCACGCTGGTGCCCAACCTCGGGGTGGTCAAGGCGGGCGACACCACCTTCACCGTGGCCGACGTCCCCGGCCTCATCGAGGGGGCCAGCGAGGGTCGCGGCCTGGGTCACGACTTCCTGCGCCACGTCGAGCGCTGCGCCGCCCTGGTCCACGTCGTCGACCTGGCCACGATGGAGCCCGGACGCGACCCCGTCAGCGACCTCGACGTCATCGAGCGCGAGCTGGAGCAGTACGGCGGCCTCGCCGACCGGCCCCGCCTGGTGGCCCTCAACAAGGCCGACGTGCCCGACGGGCGCGACATGGCCGACATCGTGCGCGAGGACGTCGCCCGCCGCGGATGGCCCGTCTTCACCGTCAGCGCCGCCAGCCACGAGGGCCTGCGCGAGCTGTCCTTCGCGATGGCCGGCATCGTGGCCGCCCGCCGCGCCGAGGCGCCCGTCGAGGAGTCCACCCGGATCGTGCTGCGCCCCCGCTCCACCAGCGGTGGCGAGGACTTCACCGTCAAGCGCACCGGCGAGGGCTGGCGCGTGCGCGGCGAGAAGCCCGAGCGCTGGGTGCGCCAGACCGACTTCAGCAACGACGAGGCCGTCGGCTTCCTCGCCGACCGCCTCGAGCGGCTCGGTGTCGAGGCCAAGCTGGTCACGCTCGGCGCGGAGGAGGGCGACACCGTGCTCATCGGGCACCCGGACAACGCCGTGGTCTTCGACTTCCGCCCCGGCATCGACGCCGGTGCCCAGATGCTCGGCCGTCGCGGCGAGGACCAGCGCTTCACCGAGTCGCGCACCGCGGCCCACCGCCGTCGGGCCATCGACGCGGCCATGGCGACGCGGGCCGAGGGCGAGGAGCGCGCCGACGTCGCGCGTCGCTACGACGAGGAGCACGGCCTGACCCACATCGACTTCGGCGACGAGGACGACGCGGCCGACGGGGCCGACCGGCCGATCGACGACGGCTGGGACGAGGACGACGACGCATGACCCGCGAGGCCGTGACGGGCGCCCGGCGGGTGGTGGTCAAGGTCGGCTCGTCCTCGCTGACCACCGCGGCCGGCGGCATCGACCCCGAGCGGGTGCGCTCGCTGGTCGAGAGCCTGGTCGGCGTGCGGCTGCGGGGCGCCGAGCTGGTGCTCGTCTCCTCGGGCGCCATCGCCGCGGGGCTGGCCCCGCTGGCCTTCCGGCGCCGGCCGCGTGACCTGGCCCGGCAGCAGGCGGCCGCCTCGGTCGGGCAGGGCCTGCTCGTGCACCGCTACACCGAGGAGTTCGCGCGCCACGGCCACGTGACCGGCCAGGTGCTGCTCACCGTCGACGACGTCACGCGCCGCAGCCACTACGCCAACGCGCAGCGCACCTTCGACAAGCTGCTCGAGCTCGGGGCGGTGCCGATCGTCAACGAGAACGACACGGTCGCCACCTCCGAGATCCGCTTCGGCGACAACGACCGGCTGGCCGCGCTGGTGGCCCACCTGGTCCACGCCGACCTGCTGGTGCTGCTCTCCGACGTCGACGGCCTGTACGACGCGCCGCCCGGCGACCCCGGCAGCACCCGGTTCGCCGACGTGCGGTCCTTCGAGGAGATCGCCCACGTCCGCGTCGGTGGCGCCGGCGGGGCCGGGGTCGGCACGGGTGGGATGGAGACCAAGCTCGACGCCGCCCGGATCGCCACCGGCGCCGGCATCCCGGTCGTGCTCACCAGCGCCGCGCACGCCCGCGCCGCCCTGGAGGGCGAACCCACCGGCACGCTGTTCCACGCCACCGGCAAGCGCCGCCCCACCCGGCTGCTCTGGCTGGCCCACGCGACCGAGCCCAAGGGCCGCCTGGTCCTCGACGCCGGTGCCGTGCGGGCGCTGACCGAGCGCCGGGCCTCGCTGCTGCCGGCCGGGGTGACCGGCGTGGTGGGCAGCTTCGTGGCGGGCGACCCCGTCGAGATCGTCGACCAGGACCAGCGGGCGGTGGCGCGCGGGCTGGTCAACTACGGCGCCGACGAGCTGCCGGGGCTGCTCGGCCGCTCGACCCGCGAGCTGGCCCGCGAGCTCGGGGCGGCGTACGAGCGCGAGGTCGTGCACCGCGACGACCTGATCGTCCTGTGAGGGTCCTGGGGCTCGTTCCAGATCCTGACGAAAGAGGGCGAATCTGGCCGTTTTGCCGTCTCCCGTCCCACACCTCGGACAGACTGGCCGCAGCCGGAGCAGCAGCCCGGCGCCGGTCCCGGGGCGGAGCGGCGTGATGAGCATCGAGTCGGACGGGGCGTGGGCCAGGTGGAGACCGAGGTGCGTCACTGGCACGTGACGCTGACCGTGGGCGGTGCGCCCGTCGAGCCGCTGCTGGCCCGGGCGGCGCTCCAGCGACTCAGCGAGGAGCGGCCCTTCCTCGACTCGGTCACCACGACCGGGGACTCCGCCGAGATCCAGTTCTGGGACCAGGGCGAGTCCATGCTCGACGTGGCCTCGCTCGCCATGCGGCTGTGGAACGAGCACCGCGAGTCGGCCCGGCTGCCCGGCTGGGAGGTCGTCGGCCTCGAGATCGTCGAGAAGGGCGTCCGCGAGCGCCGCTCGGAGGCGGGCCGCCGGGCCTGACCCGGCTGCGTCGAGACCCCGGCGACCGGGCCAGACCGGCCCCGGGGACCCCGAGCCGCGCGGTTAGGCTGGGCGCATGCCCGCTGCCGCCTTCACCGAGCTGGCGGGACGCGCCCGCGAGGCCGCCACCGTCCTGGCCCTGGCGACCAGGGCCACCAAGGACGCCGCCCTCCACGCCATGGCCGACGCGCTGCTGCGGGCCGAGACCGAGGTGCTGGCGGCCAACGCCGGCGACGTCGAGGCGGCCCGCGGCACGGGCACCCCGGAGCACCTGCTCGACCGGCTGCGGCTCGACGCCGACCGGCTCGCGGCGATGGCCCAGGGCCTGCGCGACGTGGCCGGCCTGCCCGACCCCGTGGGCGAGGTGGTCCGCGGCTCGACGCTCGCCAACGGCCTGCGGCTGCGGCAGGTCCGCGTGCCGTTCGGCGTCGTCGGCATCATCTACGAGGCCCGGCCCAACGTCACCGCCGACGCGGCCGGCATCTGCCTCAAGAGCGGCAACGCGGTGCTGCTGCGCGGCTCCTCGAGCGCGCTGCGCTCCAACACCGCCGTGGTGGCGGCGCTGCGCGCGGGCGCGTCGTCGGCCGGCCTGCCCGCCGACGTCGTGCAGCTGCTGGCGGGGGAGGGCCACGAGTCGGTCAAGGAGCTGATGCGGGCCCGCGGCCTGGTCGACGTGCTCGTCCCGCGCGGCGGCGCCGGGCTGATCAGCTCGGTCGTCGAGGAGTCGACGGTGCCGGTCATCGAGACCGGGGTGGGCAACTGCCACGTCTACGTCGACGCCGCCGCCGACCTCGACATGGCGCTGCGGATCGTGCTCAACGCCAAGACCCACCGCACCTCGGTCTGCAACGCCGCCGAGTCGCTGCTCGTGCACGCCGACGTGGCCGACGCGTTCGTGCCGCGGGTGGTGGCCGCGCTGCAGGAGGCCGGCGTCCGCATCCACGGCGACGCGGCGTTCGCCGCCCACGACGGCGTCGAGCCCGCGACCGAGGAGGACTGGGGGACCGAGTACCTCGCGCTCGAGATCTCCGCGGCCGTCGTGCCCGACCTCGACGCCGCCCTGCGCCACGTGCGGCGCTGGTCCTCGGCCCACTCCGACGCGATCGTCACCGATTCCGCCGCGGCGGCGGAGCGCTTCGTGGCCGAGGTCGACTCGGCGGCCGTGCTGGTCAACGCCTCGACGCGCTTCACCGACGGGGGCGAGTTCGGCTTCGGCGCCGAGATCGGCATCTCCACGCAGAAGCTGCACGCACGCGGCCCGATGGGGCTGCCGGAGATGACCTCCACGAAGTACGTCGTGACGGGGGACGGCCACACGCGGTGAAGCTCCTCCTGCTCACCCTGGGCTTCGGGGTCCTCTCCTCCAGCATCCCGGTGTTCAACATGGAGGCCTACATCTCGGTCGTCTACGCCAGCAACGGCAAGACCCACGTGCTGGCGCTCGCGGCGGTGGCCTCGCTCGGCCAGAACATCGGCAAGCTGGTCTGGTACTACGCCTCCCGGGGCGCCTTCGACGTGCCGTGGATCCGCAAGCGGATGGGGGAGCCCAAGCGCCAGGCGCAGCTCGAGCGCTGGCGTCACCAGGTCGAGGGCCGGCCGGTCTTCAGCGGGGCCCTCAACTTCGTCTCGGCGGCCGTGGGCTTCCCGCCGTTCTTCGTGATGGCGATGGTCGCCGGCACGCTGCGGATGAACGTCGTGGTCTTCTTCGTCACCGGCCTGCTCGGCCGCACCCTGTTCTTCTGGGCCTGGCTGGTGGGCGTCGGGCTGATCGTGCACTGAGCCTGCCCCGAGCTGGGTGGCGAGGTCCGGATAGGCTGCGGCCCATGATCGAGCTCCTGCTGCTGCTGCCGCTCTCCGAGGCCGAGGGCGAGGGTCCCGGCGCGACGCCGTACCTGATCGGGCTCGGCGCGCTGGCCCTGCTGCTCTTCGCGGTGTTCGCCCTCACCGCCTTCGGCAAGGGACGCGATCACTCCTGAGCGGCTCGCAGGGGACCGAGACGCTCGCGGCGCCCGAGGGTCGGCGCCGGCGCGTGGGCGTCATGGGCGGCACCTTCGACCCCATCCACCACGGACACCTCGTCGCCGCCAGCGAGGTGCAGGCGTGGTTCGACCTCGACGAGGTCGTCTTCGTGCCGACCGGCCAGCCGTGGCAGAAGTCCGACCGTGACGTCAGCCAGGCCGAGCACCGCTACCTGATGACGGTCGTCGCGACCGCCTCCAACCCGCGGTTCACGGTCTCGCGCGTCGACATCGACCGCTCCGGCCCGACGTACACCATCGACACGCTGCGCGACCTGGCCGAGCGGATCCCCGACGCCGACCTCTACTTCATCACCGGCGCCGACGCGCTGGCCGAGATCTTCACCTGGCGCGACGCCGAGGAGCTCTTCGGCCTGGCCCGCTTCGTGGGCTGCACGCGCCCGGGCTACGAGATGAGCCAGAGCACGCTCGACGGCATCCCGTCGGACCGCGTCACGATCCTCGAGATCCCCGCCCTGGCGATCTCCTCGACCGACTGCCGCGAGCGGCGCGCCAAGGGCGAGCCGGTGTGGTACCTCGTGCCCGACGGCGTCGTCCAGTACATCGCCAAGCACGACCTCTACGCCACCACCGGAGGAACCCCGTGACCGCATCGACCCGCGCCGTCGAGCTGACCCACGTCGCCGCCCGCGCCGCCTCGGACAAGATCGCCGAGGACATCGTGGCCTTCGACGTCTCCGAGCAGCTCGCCATCACCGACGTCTTCCTCATCTGCTCCGCCGGCAACGAGCGCCAGGTGCGCTCGATCGTCGAGGCGGTCGAGGACCGGCTCCGCGAGGCCGGCGCCAAGCCGGTGCGGCGCGAGGGAGAGCGCCAGGGCCGCTGGGTGCTGCTCGACTACGCCGAGATCGTGGTGCACGTGATGCACACCGAGGAGCGCGAGTTCTACGCCCTCGAGCGGCTGTGGCGCGACTGCCCGACCATGACGCTGCCCGCCGACGTCACCCCCGGCCGTGGCCGCTGACCGACGGCTGGTGCTGGTGCGCCACGGGCGCACCGCCTGGAACGCCGAGGGCCGCGCCCAGGGCCACACCGACATCGGGCTCGACCACCTCGGGCGCGCCCAGGCCGAGCAGATGGCCCCGGTCGTGGCCGCGCTCGACCCGGTGCTGCTCGTCACCAGCGACCTCGCCCGCGCGCGGCAGACCGCCGCGCGCCTGGAGCAGGCGACCGGCCTGGTCGCCGAGGCGGACCCGCGGCTGCGGGAGTACGACACCGGCGCGCGGACCGGCCTGACGTTCGCCGAGTACGCCGCCCGGGTCGGAGCCGACGCCGCCCGCTCGCTCGACGTGCACGCCCACGTCGACGCCGCCGGGGCGGAGACGGTCGAGCAGGTGGGGGAGCGGATCGTCCCGGCCCTGCGCGAGGTCCTGGAGCGCGTCGCGCCCGGGCAGACCGCCGTCGCGGTGCTCCACGGCGCCGCGCTGCGGGTCGGGGTGGCCGGGCTGCTCGGCTGGCCGCTCGGGGCGGCCGACGGCCTCGAGGCGATGCGCAACTGCGGCTGGGCGGTGCTGCGCGAGCGCGCGGGGGGCCGGCTGCGGCTCGCGGCGTACAACCAGACGGCGGGTCAGATCCCCGAGGTCTGAGCCCCGCGTCGCGCGGGGGGACCCCCGATTCGCGTCGCGGGAGGTCGACCGCTAATATTTCCCGCGTTGCCGAAACGGCGAACCGGACACGATCCGGGGACACCGACGAGGCAGCGGAGGGGCTGTGGCGCAGTTGGTAGCGCACCTGCATGGCATGCAGGGGGTCAGGGGTTCGAATCCCCTCAGCTCCACCGATCGAAGTCCCGTCCGGGGTCCCCGGGCGGGACTTCTGCCGTCCCGGGACCGACGCGGGACCATCTGCTCACGACCCCGGCTCGGACTCGAGGTCCTCGTTGGTCCGGCCGCTGAGGACCGAGGTCAGCTCCGTGGCCGCGACGTCGCTGCCCGGCACGGCACCGGCGTCGTCAACCTTGACGAGGATCCAGCTGGAGTCCTGGCCGCCCATCCGCGTGCGGGTGAGGGCGAAGGCGCCCCCCAGCCGGTGGCCGTGCAGCTCGACCTTGAGGTGGCCCGCAGCCACGGCGTCGGTCAGCTCGACGGGCCGGCCCCGGCGGCGGGTCTGGTTGGTCAGGGTGCCGGTGTCCCAGACGATCTTGGTGCCCGGACCCCGGCCCCCCTCGTGCCGTCCCTCGTACGTCGCGTGGTCGAGGTCGTGGTCGCCGACCCTGACGGCCAGCCGCTTGACGGCCGGGTCGAGCGAGGGCCCCTTGGGCACGGCCCAGCTGACGAGCACGCCGCCGACCTCCAGGCGCAGGTCGAAGTGCAGCGTCGAGGCGTGGTGGCGCTGCACCGTGAAGACGGGGGCCGGGGCGGCTCCCTCCGGCGGGGTCACGGCCGCACGGTCGGGCGGCGGGGCAGCCGGGTGACCAGCCAGGCCACGGCGGCCGAGCCGACCGCGATCAGGACCGCGGCGACGGCCACGGCGGCGTACCCGTCCACGTCGGGGTCGAGGAAGGGGTAGGGGTACCACCCGTCGAGCAGGCCCCGCACCAGCGCCCAGGCGGCGTACAGCAGCGGGTAGGCCAGCCACAGCAGGCCGACCCGCCACGGGATCCGCTCGGCGGGCGGGTCGACCACCCAGTCGAGGAGGACCACCACCGGCACCACCTGGTGCAGCACGGTGTTGTCCCACGGCACCGCGGTGAGGGCGACGCCCTCGATGGGGGCCAGGAGCACGGCGAAGACGACGAGCACGACGACCATGTAGACCGTCGTGGCGCCACGCACCCGGTCGAGGAGCCGCGGTCGGCGACCCTCGGTGAGCGCGGTGGCGAGCAGGACGACGACCACCAGCAGGTTGGTCTGCACCGTGAAGTAGCTGAAGAACTCGGTCGGGCGGAACGCGCCCCGCTCGACCAGCGTGGCCAGCTCGGTCACCACCGCGGAGAAGCCCAGCAGCGCGAACGCCACCCGCACCACCGGCAGCCACCGTCGCGACGTCACGAGACCCACGCTAGTGGTCGGGCCCGACGCGCGGGCGTGCTCAGGGCTCGAACCGGTAGCCCATCCCGGGCTCGGTCAGCAGGTGGCGCGGACGCGCGGGGTCGCGCTCCAGCTTGCGGCGCAGCTGGGCGACGTAGAGGCGCAGGTTGCCGTGGGCCGACTCGTAGCCCGGTCCCCACACCTCCGACAGCAGCCGGGCCTGGGTGAGCAGCCGTCCGGGGTGGCGCACCAGCACCTCGAGCAGGTGCCACTCAGTGGGCGTCAGGCGTACGTCGGACCCGTCGCGCACCACCCGTCGCGCGGCCAGGTCGACCGTGGCGTCCTCCAGCTCGACCACCGGGGGCTCGTCCTCGGGACGGCCGGCCCGCCGCAGCATGGCCCGCATCCGGGCGAGCAGCTCGTCCATCTCGAAGGGCTTGGTCACGTAGTCGTCGGCACCCGCGTCGAGCGCCTCGACCTTGTCGGCGGAGTCGGAGCGGCCCGAGAGCACCAGGATCGGCACGGTGGTCCAGCCGCGCAGCCCGGCCACGACCTCGGTGCCGTCGAGGTCGGGCAGCCCCAGGTCGAGCACGACGATCTCCGGCCGGTGGCTGGCCGCCACGGACAGGGCCTCGGCGCCGCCGGTGGCCGTGCGCACGTCGTACCCGCGGGCGCGCAGGTTGATCTGCAGCGCCCGGACGATGGCCGGCTCGTCGTCGACGACGAGCACCCGCGTCACGGCAGCGCCCCGGCCGAGCGCTCGCGGAGCCCGGGAGCCGGCGCGGCGTCGGGCCCGGCCGCGGCGCGCAGCCGCAGCACCATCGTGAGGCCGCCGCCGGGGGTGTCGTCGGCCTCGAGGCTGCCGCCCATGGCCTCCGCGAGCCCGCGCGAGAGCGCCAGCCCGAGGCCGACCCCGGTGGTGTTGTCGGAGTCGCCGAGCCGCTGGAAGGGGGCGAAGACGCGGTCGCGCTGGTCGACGGGGATGCCGGGGCCGCGGTCGACCACCCGCAGCTCGACGACGTCGCCCACCCGCCCGGCCGTGAGCCGGGGCGGGGCGCCGTCGGGGGAGAAGCGCAGGGCGTTCGCGACCAGGTTGACCAGCACCCGCTCCAGCAGCCCGGGGTCGGCCTCGACGTCGGGCAGGTCGGGCTCGACGGCGAGCTCCACCGTGGTGGCGCCGAGGTCGTCGAGCGCACGGGCGCCCACCTCGCCGAGCCCGGTCGCCCGCAGCTCGACGGCCATCGCGCCGGCCTGCAGCCGGCTCATGTCGAGCAGGTTGGCGATCAGCGCCGCCAGCCGGTCCAGCGACTCGTCGGCGGCGCCGAGCAGCTCGGCGGTGTCCTCGGGGCCCAGGTGCAGGTCGGGGCTGCGGAGCGTGGAGACGCTGGCCTTGGCCGCGGCCAGGGGGGTGCGCAGGTCGTGCCCGACAGCGGCGAGCAGGGCGGTGCGGGTGCGGTCGACCTCGGCCAGCGCCCCCGCCTCCTGCGCCCGGGCCCACAGCCGGCGCCGGTCGAGCAGCACCACCACCTGGGTCGCGAAGGCCGCGACCACCCGCTCGTCCTCCGCCTCGAGCAGCCGCCCGTCGAGGGCGAGCACGCGCTCGGCCCCCACCGGGACGACCGTGGCCGCGTCGTCGGGCCGGCAGCCGCCCCCGGTGGTGGCGAGCAGCTGCTCGCCCTCCCACAGCGACACGGCGTCGAGGGCGAAGGTCTCCCGCAGCCGCTCCAGCACCAGCTGCAGCGAGTCGCCCTCGGCCAGCACGACCGAGGTGAGGTCGGCCAGCGTCTGGGCCTGCGCGGCGGCGCGGGCGGCCTGGCGGGTGCGCCGGGCTGCGAGGTCGACCACCGAGCTGACCAGCATCGCCACCGCCACGAACACCGCCAGCGCGAGGGCGTTGTTGGGGTCGGTGACCGCGAGGGTCCGGTAGGGCGGGGTGAAGAAGTAGTTGAGGGAGGCCGACCCGACGACCGCGGAGACCAGGGCCGGGCGCAGGCCGCCGACCAGCGAGACGGTGACCGTGAGCAGCAGGAACAGCAGCATGTCGCTGACGAGGTTGACGTCGTCGCGCCACGGCAGCAGCAGCCCGACCAGCAGCAGCGGGGCGACGAGCGCGGCGGCGTACCCGCTGCGGACCCGGGTGGCGCCCAGTGCGCTGCCCCGTCGCGGCGGCGGCGCGGCCCGCCCGGCGTGGGCGTGGGTGACGATGTGGACGTCGATGTCGCCCGAGGCCCGGATCGTGCGGGTGCCCACCCCCGGGCCGGCGAGCAGCGCGGCGAGCCGGGAGCGGCGGCTGTCGCCCAGCACCAGCTGGGTGGCGTTCTGCCCGCGGGCGAAGGCGAGCAGCGCCTCGGCGACGTCGTCCCCCACGACCTGGTGGTACGACGCGCCCAGCGACTCGGCGAGCCGGCGCTGCTCGGCGAGGTCGGCGCCGCCGGTCTCGAGCAGGCCGTCGGAGCGGGTGACGTGGACGGCCACCAGGTCGCCGCCCGCGCGCCGCGCCACCCGGGCGGCCCGCCGCAGCAGGGTCTCGCCCTCGACCCCGCCGGACAGCGCCACCACGACGCGCTCGCGGGCCTCCCAGGTGCCGCTGATGCGGTGCTGCTCGCGGTAGAGGTTGAGGGCGTCGTCGACCCGGTCGGCCGTCCAGAGCAGGGCCAGCTCGCGCAGCGCGTTGAGGTTGCCGGGCCGGAAGTAGTGCCCCAGCGCGGCGTCCACCTTGTCGGGCGCGTAGACGTTGCCGTGCGCCAGCCGCCGGCGCAGCGCCTCGGCCGTCATGTCGCGCAGCTCGATCTGGTCGGCGGCCCGCACCACGGCGTCCGGCACGGTCTCGCGCTGCGGCACCCCGGTGATCTTCTCGACCACGTCGTTGAGCGAGGCGAGGTGCTGCACGTTGACGGTGGTGATGACGTCGATCCCGGCCGCGAGCAGCTCCTCGACGTCCTCCCAGCGGTGGCGGTGACGCGAGCCCGGCACGTTGGTGTGCGCCAGCTCGTCGACCAGCACCAGCCGCGGGCGGCGGGCGAGGACGGCGTCGAGGTCCATCTCCTCCCACGTCGAGCCGCGGTAGGGGAGCACCCGGCGGGGCACGACCTCCAGGCCCTGGAGCATCTCCTCGGTGTGGCGGCGGCCGTGGCACTCGACCAGGCCAACGACGACGTCGGTGCCCCGCTCGAGCCGGCGGCGGCCCTCGCCGAGCATGGCGTAGGTCTTGCCCACCCCCGGGGCGGCCCCGAGGTAGACCCGCAGCCGCCCGCGCGACCGGTCGCGGCCCCCCTCGGGGTCGGCGGCCTGCCCGGGGGCGGGTGGGGTGGTCACGTGCTCAGTCTGCCGCGTCGGTCGAGCGCTCGCCGACGGCGTCGAGCGCCAGGTCGAGGGCCAGCACGTCGACCCGCGGCTCGCCCAGCACGCCCCAGGTGCGGCCCTCGGTGTGCGCACGCACCAGCCGGCGGACCACCTCGACGTCGAGGCCGCGGGCCCGGGCCACGCGGGCGACCTGCTGCTCGGCGTACGCCGGGGAGACGTGGGGGTCCAGGCCCGAGCCGCTGGCCAGCAGCGCGTCGGGGGCGACGTCGCCGGGACGGCTGCCGTTGGCCGCCGCGACCTGGCGCCGCCGCTCCCGCACGGCGTCGACCAGCGCGGGGTCGTCGAGGCCCAGGTTGCTGGCCCCGCTGGCCTGCGGGTCGTAGCCGCCGCCGGCCGCCGACGGCCGCGACCAGAAGTACGCCGGGTCCCCGGCGAAGGACTGCCCCACCAGGGAGGACCCGACCACCCGGCCGTCGCGCTCCACCAGCGAGCCGTCGGCGCGCCCGGGCATCGCGAGCTGGGCGATTGCCGTCACCAGCAGCGGGTAGGCCACCCCCAGCAGCAGCGTCATCACGACCAGCGCGCGCACGGCGGTGCCGAGCTGCCCGGCGCCCCGGCGGCTCACGCCAGCCCCGGCAGCTGGGAGACGACCAGGTCGAGCAGCTTGATGCCCGCGAAGGGGGCGACCAGGCCGCCGAGCCCGTAGACGAGCAGGTTGCGGCGCAGCAGCGACGCGGCCGAGGCGGCGCGGTAGCGCACGCCCCGCAGGGCGAGCGGGATCAGCCCGACGATGATCAGGGCGTTGAAGACCACCGCCGAGAGGATCGCGGACTCGGGGCTGGACAGGTGCATCACGTCGAGGGCCTCCAGGCCGGGGTACGCCGGCGCGAACATCGCCGGGATGATGGCGAAGTACTTCGCCACGTCGTTGGCGATCGAGAAGGTCGTGAGCGCGCCGCGGGTGATGAGCAGCTGCTTGCCGATGGCCACGATCTCGATCAGCTTGGTGGGGTCGGAGTCGAGGTCGACCATGTTGCCGGCCTCCTTGGCGGCGGCGGTGCCGCTGTTCATCGCCACCCCGACGTCGGCCTGGGCCAGCGCGGGGGCGTCGTTGGTGCCGTCGCCGGTCATGGCGACCAGGCGGCCGCCCCGCTGCTCGCGCCGGATCAGCTCCATCTTGTCCTCGGGGGTGGCCTCGGCGAGGAAGTCGTCGAGGCCGGCCTCGGTGGCGATGGCGCGGGCGGTGAGCGGGTTGTCGCCGGTGATCATCACGGTCCGGATGCCCATCCGGCGCATCTCGGCGAACCGCTCGACCATGCCGGGCTTGACCACGTCCTTGAGGTGGACCACGCCCAGCACCCGGGCCCGGCCGTCGACGCGCTCGGCGACCACCAGCGGGGTGCCGCCGGCCCGGGCCACCTCGTCGGCGAGGCGCCCGACCTGCTCGCCCGGGTCGCCGCCCTGCTCGCGGACCCACGCGACGACCGAGGCGGCGGCGCCCTTGCGGACCTCCCGGCCGTCGACGTCGACCCCCGACATCCGGGTCTGGGCGGTGAACGGCACGAAGTCGGCCCGCGGCAGGTCGGCCGCGCGGCGCGGCTCCACGCCGTGGGCCGCGACGGCCAGCGCCACGACCGAGCGGCCCTCCGGCGTCTCGTCGGCGAGGCTCGAGAGGTGCGCGGCGTCGGCCAGCCGGCGCACCTCGACGCCGTCGACGGGGAGCAGCTCGGAGGCCTGGCGGTCGCCGAGGGTGATGGTGCCGGTCTTGTCGAGCAGCAGCGTGCCGACGTCGCCGGCCGCCTCGACGGCACGTCCCGACATGGCGAGCACGTGGTGCTGCACCAGCCGGTCCATGCCGGCGATGCCGATGGCCGAGAGCAGCGCCCCGATGGTCGTCGGCACCAGGCACACGAGCAGCGCCGTCAGCACCACCAGCGACTGCCGGGCGCCGCTGTAGACCGCGAACGGCTGCAGCGAGACGGTGGCGGCCAGGAAGATGATGGTGAGGCTGGCCAGCAGGATGGTCAGGGCCAGCTCGTTGGGCGTCTTCTGACGGTCGGCGCCCTCGACCAGGGCGATCATCCGGTCCACGAAGCTCTCGCCGGGTCGCGAGGTGATCCGCACCACGACCCGGTCGCTCAGCACCCGCGTGCCACCCGTGACCGCCGAGCGGTCCCCACCGGACTCGCGGATGACGGGGGCCGACTCGCCGGTGATGGCCGACTCGTCCACGCTGGCCACGCCCTCGACGACGTCACCGTCGCCCGGGACGACCTCGCCGGCCTCCACGACGACCACGTCGCCGGGCTGCAGCGAGGAGGCCGCGACCTGCTCCTCGGTGCCGTCGTCGCGCAGCCGCCGGGCGACGGTGTCGCGGGTGGCCTGGCGCAGCGTGGCCGCCTGGGCCTTGCCCCGGCCCTCGGCCACGGCCTCGGCCAGGTTGGCGAACAGCACCGTGAGCCACAGCCAGACCACGACGGTCCAGGCGAAGACGCTGGGGTCCAGCGCCGCGCTCGCGGTGGCGAGCGCCGCGCCCACCTCCACCACGAACATGACGGGGGAGGAGACCATCACCCGGGGGTCGAGCTTGCGCACCGCGGACGGCAGCGAGGTCGCGAGCTGGGCGGGGTCGAGCAGGGCGGTCATGCGAGTCCCTCCGCGAGCGGACCCAGTGCGAGCACCGGGAAGAAGGTGAGTCCGGCGACGACGAGCGTCACGCCGGTGAGCAGGGTGACGAACAGCGGGCCGTGGGTGGGCAGGGTCCCCTCGTGCCGCGGCACCAGGGGCTGGGCCGCGAAGGAGCCGGCCAGCGCCAGGACCAGCAGCAGCGGCACGAACCGGCCGACGAGCATGGCCAGGGCCAGCGCCAGGTCGTAGAAGCCGGTGTCCGCGCTGAGTCCGGCGAAGGCCGAGCCGTTGTTGTTGCCGGCCGACATGAAGGCGTAGAGCACCTCCGAGAGGCCGTGCGGTCCGGAGCCGAGCATCGACGAGCGCGGCCCCGGCAGGGAGATCGCGACGCCCGTGCCGACCAGCACGACGAGCGGCATCGTGAGGATGCTGAGGGCGACCAGCTTCATCTCCCGCGCGGTGATCTTCTTGCCCAGGTACTCCGGCGTGCGGCCGACCATCAGGCCGGCGACGAAGACCGTCAGCACGGCCAGGAGCAGCAGGCCGTACAGGCCCGACCCGACGCCGCCGGGGGCCACCTCGCCGAGCCCCATCATGAGGATCAGCACGCCGCCGGCGACCCCGCCGTACGACGAGTGGAACGAGTTGACCGCGCCGGTGCTGGTGCCGGTCGTGGACACCGCGAACAGCGACGAGCCGGGGACCCCGAAGCGGACCTCCTTGCCCTCCATCGACGCGCCCGCCAGCTGCGCGGCCGAGCCCGGGTGGTGGAGCTCGAGCGCGGTCACGACCAGGGTGGCGGCCCCCCACAGCACGCCCATCACACCGAGCACGGCCAGGCCCTGGCGGCGGTCGCCGACCAGGGTGCCGAAGGTCCGGGTCAGCGCCACGGGCAGGAGCAGCAGCAGGAAGACCTGCAGCAGGTTGCTCAGCGGGGTGGGGTTCTCGAACGGGTGGGCCGAGTTGGCGTTGTAGAAGCCGCCCCCGTTGGTGCCGAGCAGCTTCACGGCCTCCTGCGAGGCGACGGGTCCACCCGGGACAACCTGGCGCTGGCCCAGCAGCGTGGTCGCCTCGGTGCCCGACGAGAGGTTCTGCACGACGCCGAGCGAGACGAGCACGAGCGCCGCGACGAACGCGATCGGGAGCAGCACCCGGAGGCTGACGCGCACGAGGTCCACCCAGAAGTTGCCGACCCGGTCGGTCCGCTGGCGCGACAGCCCGCGCAGCAGCGCCCCCGCCACGCACAGGCCGACGGCCGCCGAGACGAAGTTCTGGACCGCCAGGCCCGACATCTGGGCGAGGTGACCGAGCGCGGACTCGCCGGCGTACGCCTGCCAGTTGGTGTTGGTGACGAACGAGACCGCGGTGTTGAGGGCGAGCGCGGGCTCCATGCCCGGCCGCCCGAGCGAGAGCGGCAGCCAGGCCTGCAGCCGCAGCAGCAGGTAGAGCCCGACGACCCCCACGAGCGAGAACGCGATCACCGAGCGGGCGTAGACGGCCCAGCGCTGGTCGGCCTCGGCGTCCACCCCGAGCAGCCGGTAGACGCCCCGCTCGACGCGGGTGTGCTCGTCGGAGGTCAGGGTGCGGGCGACGTGGTCGCCCAGCGGTCGCCAGGCCAGGGCGAGGGCCGCGACCAGCACGAGCGCCTGGAGAAGCGCGGCCCAGCCGTCGGGCAGGGCGGCGCCGGACGCGCCCATCAGAACCGCTCCGGCAGCAGCAGGGCGACGAGCAGGTAGCCCAGCGCCAGCACGGCCAGCACCAGGCCGACCAGGTCCCCGGTCCCGGGGCTCACCGGTCGAGCACCCGGACGAGGAGCCAGCACAGGACGAAGAAGGCGCCGCTCAGCGCCACCATCAGCAGGTCGGTCGGCAACGTGGTCACGTCGCCATCCGACCCCCGCGCCCGGCCGCGGGCGGCCGTCCTTGCAGGTTCCTTGCAGCCCCGGGCGCGATCCTCACGCCGTCCTCACGCGCCCGGGCGTCCGGTCCCGTGGCGAGGTCAGGCGGAGCGGTCCAGGCGCACCAGCACGCCGTGCTCGCCGTACTCCCGCAGCTCGCCGACCACCAGGTCGGTGCCGCGCAGGCGCTGGGCCACCGCGTCGGCCTGGAAGGCCGTGCCGAGCTGCAGCACGGCCGCCCCGCCGGGGGCGAGGTGGGCGACGAGGGCGCGCAGGCACTCGTCGACCACCACCATGCCGTCGGGGCCGCCGTCGATGGCCAGCAGCGGGTCCTCGGGGAAGCGGGCCGTCTCGGCCGCGGGCACCCACGGCGGGTCCGCGATGACGAGGGCGAACCGCTCGCCCGGCGCCAGGACGTCACGGACCATCCCGTGGCGGACCTCGACGCGCCCGCCCATGCCCGCCCGCTCCGCGTTGCTGCGGGTGTACGCCGCGGCGACGGGCGACGCGTCGACGCACACCAGCGAGCGCTCCGACCCGTGCACGGCCAGCAGCCCGATGTGGCCCGCGCCGGAGCACAGCTCGAGCACCGGCCCCTCGGGCGCGGACGGCAGCAGCGCGTGGGCCCAGCGCGACTGGGCGGTGGTCCAGTGGCGGGGCCGCAGCACGCGGGCGTCGAAGGCGATCTCGAGCTCGCCGAACTCCGCGACCTCGACCTCCACGCCACCGGGCACCTGCTCCGGCGTCGTACCGGGCGCCTGCTCGGTCGTGCTCATCGCGGCTGGATGGACTTGTGGGTGCTGTCGCACCAGGGCATCCGGGAGGACTTCGCGCAGGCGCACACCGCGACCACCGGTCGCGTCACCGCGTGCGCGACGCCGGCGTCGTCGACCACGGCCTCGGCGCCGCGGACCAGCACGGGGCCGCCGGGGCAGGCGCGCTCGGTGACGTCGGGGCCCACGGCGATCACGAGGCCACCTCGGTGGGGGTCCACCGGCTCATCAGCTCGGCCGCCGACACCTCGTCGAGGTGCAGGCACACGGCCGCGCCGAGCAGGACGCTCGCCCGCTGGTCGGGGTCCTCGGCCACCATCGCGCCGCAGATGTCGTGGGCCGCGAGGTGCTCGTGGACCGCGTCGGCCTCGACGTGCTCGTGGAAGTACGCCGCGACGGCGTCGGGCAGCCCCAGGCGCTCCATCCCGGCCGCCACCTTGCGCGAGGGCACCGAGCTGGTGGCCTCGAAGACGGCCAGGTGGCCCATCGCCGCGCCGGCGAGCCGACGGTGCAGGCCGAAGAAGGAGACGGCGTTGGCCATCGCCAGGGAGGTGGCGCTGACCTGGTCGACGTAGGCGCCGTAGGTCGGGTCCAGGCCGACACCGGCCATCGCCTCGGCGTAGAGCCGCTGGTGCAGCCGCTCGGGACGCCCGCCGCCGAACTCGTCGTAGAGCAGCTCGGCCAGGGCGACCTTGGCCGGCCCGTGCAGGCGGGGCAGCACGAACGACTGCGGGTCGGACTCCTTGAGCTGCTGGACGCTGCGCTCGCGCAGGAAGTCCACGACGTCCTCGCGGCCGGCGTGGCGGTGCAGGTGGGCCGCGGGGGAGGGGCCGCGGCCGGTCTGGGACAGGGCGAGCAGCTGGGTGCCGACGTCGGTCCCGGCCTCGCTCCAGCTCTCGGTCCCCGGTCCGGTCAGCCGCGCCGAGGCCACCGCGCGGAGCTCGCGCTCGAAGCGGCGCTCCAGCGTGCGTCGCAGGCGCAGCACGGTCGGGTCCCACTCGAGGTCGTCCTGCACGCCGTCGAAGCCGCGGTAGTGCAGCTCGTAGAGGGTCCACAGCGCCAGCTGCGCGTCGGCGTCGGCCAGCATCGGCTCGGGGCCGAGGGCCAGCTCGTGGACGGCGGTGGCCGTCCCGGGCGTGCGGTCCCCGGTCAGGGCCTGCAGGACCCGTCGGCTCACGGGTCCGCGCTCACGGGGAAGCTGCATCAGGCGTGCCTTTCGTCCGGTGGCCGGGTCCGAGGCCCGGCGCAGGGCTGGTCGTTCCCGTACCCACCGGTAGCGGCCCGTCCCGCGCCCGAAAGGGTGAGTCCTCAGACGAGCTGGAAGTGAGCCGGGTCCAGGCGCGCGCAGCGGTCCTGGTACTCCGCGACCAGACCGGGCCAGTTGGTGGTGATCCGGCCGGTGGGCTCGCGGTACCAGCTCGAGCACGACGCCCACACGCTGCGCTGCAACCGGTCCTGCACCTCGGCGTCGAACGCCGCGGCCACCTCGGGGCGCACCCGCACGCTGCTCGCGCCGCCGGCCCGCATCCGGTCCAGCAGGGTCACCACGCCGTCGGCCGCGGCCTCGATCATGTTGACGATCGAGCTGCCGCCGAGGTTGGTGTTGGGGCCGTAGACCACGAACAGGTTCGGGAAGTCGGGCACGCACAGACCGAGGTAGGCGTGCGCCCCCTGCCGCCAGCGCTCGTGCAGGTCGGCGCCGCCGACCCCGGTCACCTGCATCGGCGCCAGGAACTCGGTGGCCGCGAAGCCGGTGCCGTAGACGACCACGTCGGCCGCGTGCTCCACCCCGGCGGCGTCGCGCACGCCGTGGGGCAGCACCTCGACGACGGGCTCGGTGACGAGGCTGACGTCCTCGCGGGCCAGGGCGGGGTACCAGTCGTTGCTGAACAGCACCCGCTTGCAGCCCAGCGGGTGGTCGGGCCGCAGCCGGCGTCGCAGCTCCGCGTCGCGCACCTGCAGCCGCAGCTGGGCGCGCCAGGCGAGGTGGACCAGGCGCTTGAGGCGGGTGCCGTCCACGAGCGACTCGTTGTAGCGCTCGGTCACCCACATCACCGCGGCCCGGGCCGCCGCCTGCAGCGCCGGCACCCGGCGGAAGGCCGCGCGGTGCACCCGGGTGTAGGCGCGGTCGGGCTTCGGCACGACGTACGGTGCGGAGCGCTGGAAGACGGTGACGTGGGCCGCCTCGGGGGCGATCGCGGGCACGAACTGGATCGCGCTCGCACCGGTGCCGAGCACCGCGACCCGGCGTCCGGCCAGGTCGAGGTCCTCGGGCCAGTGGGCGGAGTGGAAGGCCGGGCCCTCGAAGCGCTCGCTGCCCGGCAGCTCGGGGACCGACGGCCGCGAGAGCTGGCCGACCGCGCTGACCAGCACGTCGCACGACACCTGCTCGCCCGCCGTCGTGGTCAGGTGCCAGCGGCTGGCCTCCTCGTCGTAGGCCGCCGAGGCGACCTCGACGCCGAGCCGCACCTGGTCGAGGACGCCGTGGTCACGGGCGGCCCGCTCGATGTAGTCGCGGATCTCCGGCTGGCGGGAGTAGCGCCGCGGCCAGCCGGGGTGGGGCGCGAAGGAGAACGAGTAGAGCGACGACGGCACGTCGCAGGCCGCACCCGGGTAGGTGTTGTCGCGCCACACGCCGCCCACGCTGGAGCCCCGCTCGAGGACGGTGACGTCGCGGTAGCCGGCGCGGCGCAGGGCCACGGCCGTGCCGATGCCCCCGAACCCGGCGCCGATGACGATGATGCTCGGACGGTCGGTCGGCGGGCGCACCGGGCGAACCTAGCGGGTCAGACCCCCGGCGGGGGCGGGGTCGTCCCACTGGTCGGCCCTTCGGCCGCCCCGCTGATCGGTCCGGTGGTCCGGCCGTCGAGGGTCGCGAGCAGCTCGCGGCCCTGCTGGGCGAACTTGTGCTCGACGAGCAGCTCGTATCGGGTGGCCACGACCTGGCTGATCGAGGTGAAGTCGCGGCGGCCGCGGGTGGCGGCGTACCCGGCGGCGGCCCAGATCGCGCCGAACACCGCACCGAAGACCATCGTGGAGGACAGGATCGCCAGCGTCCCGCCGGTGCCGAAGACCGAGAGCAGCAGGCCGACGAACAGGCCCAGCCACAGGCCGGAGGCCACGCCGCCGACGAGCACCTTGCCCCAGGTCAGCCGCCCGGTGACCCGCTCGACCTGGCGCAGGTCGGTGCCGACGATGAGGCAGTTCTGCACCGGGAAGTCGTGGTCGGAGAGGTGGTCGACGGCGCGCTGCGCCTCGGCGTACCGCTCGAAGACGCCCAGCGACATCGGGAACTCGAGGCTGAGGGCGGAGGACGGGACCTGGATCGGCTGCTGGGTCATGGCTCCAGTGTCGCCCGTCGGTCTGAGCGGGGCCTGAGACACGGGCAGGGATGCGTGGAAGTCCGGGCCGATGCTGGCCGCCCTGCTCTGAGGCACCCGTCGTTCCCCTCGGTCCCTGAGTAAGGACGGAGTCCTGTCTCGAAGGGGCGCTCAGGTGATCGTCATGCCGCCGTCGACGGCGAGCGTCTGCCCGGTGATGTAGCCGCCCGCGGCCGAGGCCAGGAAGATCGCGCTCGCGGTCAGCTCGCGGGGGTCGCCCTTGCGGCCCGCGGGGATCCGCTGCTGCTGGGCCTCGAGGTAGCCCTCGGGGTAGGTGTCGGTCATCTCCGAGGCGAAGAACCCCGGGGCCAGCGCGTTGACGCGGATGCCCTTGCGCCCGGTCCACTGCTGGGCGAGGTCGCGGGTCAGGCCGATGAGGCCGGCCTTCGACGCGGCGTACGCCGCCTGCGGGAGGCCGGCGGTGGTGAGGCCGAGCACCGAGGAGATGTTGACGATCGAGGAGCCGGGCCGCATCACGCGCCCGCAGGCCTGGGCCATCCAGTAGCAGCCGTTGAGGTTGACGTCGATGACCTGGCGGAACTGCTCGGGCGTCTCGCGGGTCGCGGGCACCGCGGTGCCGACCCCGGCGTTGTTGACCAGCACGTCGACGCGGCCGAACTCCGCCATCGTGGCGTCGACCAGGGCCTGGCACGCCTCCGGCGAGGCCACGTCGGTCTCGACCTTGAGCGCCCGCCGCCCGGCCGCCTCGACGAGCGCGGCCGTCTCGTCGAGCCGCGCCACCCGTCGCGCACCCAGCGCCACGTCGGCCCCCGCCTGGGCGAACCCCTCCGCGAAGGCCACGCCGAGGCCCGAGGAGGCGCCCGTGACGATGACGACCTTGTCGGTCAGGGAGAACAGGTCGGTGATCGGTGAGGTCATGGCCCCGATCATGGCAGGCCGCTCCGCTGGCCCTTCGAGACAGGACTCCGTCCTTCCTCAGGGACCGAGGGGGTTCGTTCCCTGAGGAGGTCGCCCTGGCGACCGTCTCGAAGGGCGGGCGTGGTCCGGGCCCTTCGAGACAGGACGTCGTCCTTCCTCAGGGACCGAGGGGCGGGCGGGCCCTTCGGGACTAGACGTCGTCCTTCCAGGGGGACCGGGGTCGGTCAGTGGCTGCTGCGGGCCTGCCAGGCGGAGCGGACCATGTCCTCGAGGGTGTGGCGCATCTCCCAGCCGAGGTCGAGGGCGGCGGCCTCGCCGGTGGCGACGATGCGGGCGGGGTCGCCGGGGCGGCGGGGGCCCTCCTCGGGCGTGAAGTCGATGCCGGTGACGGCGCGGATGGCGGCCATGATCTCGGCGACCGAGGCCCCCTCGCCGCTGCCGAGGTTGTAGACGGGCAGCAGCTCCTCCCCGGCGGCCAGGCGCTGGGCGGCGACGACGTGGGCGCGGGCCAGGTCGGCGACGTGGACGTAGTCGCGCACGCAGGTGCCGTCGGGGGTGTCGAAGTCGGTGCCGTTGACGCGGGGCGTCTCGCCGGCGAGCAGCTTCTCGAACACGATGGGGAGCAGGTTGTGCGGGCTGGTGTCGTAGAGGTCGTCGCTGCCGGAGCCGACGACGTTGAAGTAGCGCAGCGAGGTGTGGCGCAGGCCGGTGGCGCGGGCCTGGTCGCGGATCACCCACTCGCCGATCAGCTTGCTCTCGCCGTACGGCGACTCCGGGTGCGTCGGCGTCTCCTCGGTCACCAGCGGCACGTCCACGGTGCCGAACGTGGCCGCGCTGGAGGAGAACACCAGCGAGCCGGCCCCGGTGGCGGCCATCGCCTCGAGCAGGCTGACGGTGCCGGTGACGTTCTGGGTGTAGGTGTGCAGCGGCCGGTCGACCGAGACGCCGGCGTACTTGAAGCCCGCCAGGTGGACGACGCCCTCGACCGCGTGGGTGCGCATCGTCTCGGCCAGCAGCGCCGTGTCGACGATGCTGCCGTCGACGAACGCGACGTCGGGTGAGACGAACTCGCGGTGGCCGCTGGAGAGGTCGTCGACCACGACCACGTCGAGGCCGGTCTCGGCGAACGCCCGCACCACGTGGGAGCCGATGTAGCCCGCTCCGCCCGTCACCAACCAGCTCATCGCAGACTCCCGTCGTCACCGTGCTCGACCCGCTCGGCGCCGCGCGGCGCCACGCGCGAACTCTATCGACGGCGCTGCTGCTGTGCGGGAGCGGCGAGGAGTAGCGTGCCCGAGGCGGCATCGGGCCGTCCGCCGTCCCGGGAGGTACTGCACATGACCGTGCTCGCCGCGGAGAGCTCGCTGAGGCTGGACACCAACTGGGTGGACTACCTCCTCATCGGGGTCTACTTCGCCTTCGTGCTGGGGATCGGCGTCCTGGCCCGCCGGTCGGTCTCGACCAGCCTCGACTTCTTCCTCTCGGGCCGCTCGCTGCCCGCCTGGGTGACGGGCCTGGCGTTCATCTCCGCCAACCTCGGCGCGGTCGAGATCATCGGCATGTCGGCCAACGGCGCCAACTACGGCATCCCGACGGTGCACTACTTCTGGGTCGGCGCCGTCCCGGCCATGCTGTTCCTCGGCGTGGTGATGATGCCCTTCTACTACGGCTCCAAGGTGCGCTCGGTCCCCGAGTTCATGCGGCGCCGGTTCGGCACCGGGGCCCACCTGGTCAACGCGATCAGCTTCGCGGTGGCCCAGCTGCTGATCGCGGGCATCAACCTCTACCTGCTGGCCAACATCGTCGAGATCATCCTCGGCTGGAACCTGTGGGTCTCGCTGATCGTGGCCGCGATCGTGGTGCTCACCTACACCTCGCTGGGCGGCCTGTCGGCGGCGATCTACAACGAGGTCCTGCAGTTCTTCGTCATCGTCGCGGCGCTGCTCCCGCTGACCCTCATCGGCCTGCACAAGGTCGGCGGCTGGGGCGGGCTGAAGGAGAAGGTCGCCGCGAGCTCCGGCGGCGCCGAGCAGCTCTCGTCGTGGCCCGGCCAGGCCCTGACCGGCTTCGACTCGCCGCTGCTCTCGGTCATCGGCATCGTGCTCGGCCTCGGCTTCGTGCTGTCCTTCGGCTACTGGACGACCAACTTCGTCGAGGTCCAGCGCGCGATGGCCTCCAGCTCCATCTCCGCGGCCCAGCGCGCGCCCATCATCGGTGCCTTCCCGAAGATGTTCGTCCCCTTCATCGTCATCTTCCCCGGCATGATCGCCGCGGTCCTGGTCAACGAGATCTCCGGCCCGAAGAACAGCGGCGGCGACCCGGACTACAACAACGCGCTGCTCTACCTGATCCGCGACCTGCTGCCCAACGGCATGCTGGGCGTGGCCATCGCCGGTCTCCTCGCGTCGTTCATGGCCGGCATGGCGGCCAACATCTCGGCCTTCAACACGGTCTTCTCCTACGACCTGTGGGAGACCTACGTCGTCAAGGACCGGCCCGACGGCTACTACCTCAAGGTCGGTCGCGCGGCGACCTTCGGCGCCACGATCATCGCGATCGGCACGGCGACCTTCGCGGCGTCGTACTCCAACATCATGGACTACCTGCAGACCCTGTTCGGGTTCTTCAACGCCCCGCTGTTCGCGACCTTCATCCTCGGCATGTTCTGGAAGCGGATGACCGCGACCGCCGGCTGGGTGGGCCTGGTCTCGGGCACCACGGCAGCCGTCGTGGTCGGCATCCTGTCCGAGGACGCCCTCGGCGGCCTCTCGGTCGGCGCGATCGGCCTCTCCGGCCAGGGCGCGAGCTTCGTGGCCGCCGGTGCGGCGTTCGTCGTCGACATCGTGGTGAGCATCGCGGTCACGATGGTGACCCGGCCGCGGGAGGAGAGCGAGCTGCGCGGGCTCGTCTACTCGCTCACCCCCAAGGCCGACTTCCACGACGACGGCGAGGGCGTGCTGGCGTGGTACCAGAAGCCCAACGTCCTGGCCGGTGTCGGCCTCGGCATCGTCGTCCTCCTCAACATCCTCTTCTGGTAAGGGACCCTCATGGCGCAGGACAGCAACGGGACGACCGAGCAGGCCCACCGGGCCGGCGCGTTCGACGTCCGCAACTTCATCGCGATGCTCATCGGCATCTTCGGCGTCGTGCTGGTGATCACCTCGTTCTTCGACGGTGAGAGCGAGTTGGCCAAGGCCGACGGCGTGCGCGTCAACCTGTGGGCCGGCCTCGGCATGGTCGTAGTGGCGCTCGTGTTCTTCGCCTGGGCGCGGCTGCGCCCGGTCGTGGTGCCCGAGGACACGGCCGCCGGCGACGCCGACGGCCGGGCGCACTGAGGGGCCCCTTCGCCGGGCTCCCGCCCGCGCGTCGCCGGCTGGCGCGGGCCGTGCTCGGCGCGGTCGTGCTCGTCCTCGTGGCCGTGGCCGCGTGGGCGGGCCTCCGCGCCCTGCTCGGCGGCTCGTCGGTCGACCAGTCGCGGCCCGGACCCGTCGTGGCGGTCCCCGGGTACGGCGGCCGCGTCGCCTCCCTCGACCCGCTGGTCGAGCGGCTCCGCGGCGAGGGCCGCGAGGTCGTGGTGTTCGCGCCGAGCCAGGGCGGCACCGGCGACCTCCGCGTCCAGGCCCGCCGCCTCGCCACGCTGGTGCGCGAGACCCTCGCGCGCACCGGCGAGCCGTCGGTCGACCTCGTCGGCTACTCCGCCGGCGGCGTGATCGCGCGCCTCTACGTCCGCGACGACGGCGGCGCCGACGTGGTGCGCCGCGTGGTCACCCTCGGCTCGCCCCACCACGGCACCGACGTCGCCCAGCTCGCGGTCGACGCCGCGGGCTCCTGCCCGACGGCCTGCGAGCAGCTGGTGCCCGACAGCGACCTGCTGCGCTCGCTGGACGCCGGCGACGAGACGCCGCAGGGGCCGCAGTGGGCGACCGTGCGCAGTGACGACGACGAGGTCGTCACCCCCACGGGGTCAGCGGCGCTGCAGGGCGCCCGCAACGTGCTGGTCCAGGACCTGTGCCCCGACGCCGTCGTGGGCCACGACCAGCTGCCGGGGGCCGAGGCCACCGGGCGCGTGCTCGACGCCGCGCTGGGACCGGGCCCCGTGCGGGCCCCGGCGCCGGGCTGCTGAGCGCTAGCGGGTGACGTCCTTGGTGGCGAAGTTGGCCCACGCGGCGCCGGCGAAGACGACCAGGTAGGCCAGCTGCGTCAGCACCCCGTCCACGACGTCGCCCCACCGGATCGGGTCTCGGAACAGGTCGACGAAGGCCAGCCAGTGGCGGGTCAGCAGGTAGGGCTTGATCGCGTCGGCGGCGTCGAGGCCCAGCAGCACCGTCGAGGCGACCAGCAGCCCGATCGTGCCGAGGGCGGCCCCGACGGCGGAGTCGGTGAGCGTGCTGAAGAACAGCGCGATCGCGGCCACGCCGAGCATCGCCAGCACGACGTACACGAACGCCAGCCCGGTGCGCTGGGTCATCTGGGCCTGGGTCAGCGTCGAGCCCGAGACGCTGACCACCCCGGTCGCCGGGGCGTCGCCCAGCAGCAGCTGGCCCTCGACGTAGGCCACCACCGCCACCACGAAGACCGCCAGCACCACGAAGACCACGACGCTCACCAGCTTGGCGACCAGCAGCCGCAGCCGCGCGACGGGGCGCACCAGCAGGTAGCGCAGGGTGTCACTCTGCACCTCGCCCGCGACGGCGTCGCCCCCGACCACCGCCACGGCGACCGGGAGGAAGAGCGGCAGCACGAGGCCGAGGGCGGCCAGGGGGAACAGCGTGCCGTCGGTCAGCACGGCCGAGAGGAAGGGCGGGCCGGTGCCCGGCCGCGGACCGAGGTCGGTGATCGCGAGCAGCACGGCCACCAGGGTGGGCAGCGCGTTCAGCGCCAGGATCGTCACCCAGGTGCGGGGTCGGGTCAGCAGCTTGACCAGCTCGACGCGGATCACGGGGCCTCACTCGCGGCGAGCACGATCTCCTCCAGGGTGCGGCGCTCGGGACCGAGCTCGGTGACGCGCACGCCGCGCTCCACCAGGTGGGCGACCAGGCCGGCCGGGTCGGGGCTGCGCACGACCACGTGCCCGGGTCCGTGGTCGGCCACGTGGCCGTCGAGCGCCCGCAGCGCCGTGGCGACGTCGGGCGTGCGCACCCGCACCAGACCGGTGGGGGCCTGCAGCACGGACATGTCCTCCTGGAGCACCAGCCGGCCCCGGTCGAGCACGCCGACCCGGGTCGACATCTGCTCGATCTCGGCCAGCAGGTGGCTGGAGAGGAAGATCGTGGTGCCGCCGCGGTTGAGGGCCAGCAGCAGCTCGCGCATCTCGCGGATGCCCTGGGGGTCCAGGCCGTTGGTCGGCTCGTCGAGGACCAGCAGCGGGGGCCGGCGCAGTAGCGCCCCGGCGAGGCCGAGCCGCTGGCGCATGCCGAGGCTGTAGGTGCGGGCGGGGCGGCGGTCGTCGGGGTCGAGCCCGACCTGCTCGAGCACCGCGCCGATCCGGCCCGGGCGGTCGGCGCGCGGCGAGCCGTCGATGGCGTCGAGCAGGGCCAGGTTGCGGCGCCCCGACAGGTGGGGGTAGGCGCCCGGCCCCTCGACCAGCGCGCCGATCCGCGGCAGCACCGAGGCGCCGTTGCGCGGCATCGGCTCGCCGAACACCTCGACGTCGCCCTCGGAGGCCAGGACCAGGCCGAGCAGCATCCGCACGGTCGTGGTCTTCCCGGAGCCGTTGGCGCCCAGGAAGCCGTAGACGTCGCCCTCGCGGACCTCCAGGTCGACGCCGTCCACCGCGCGCACCCCGCCGCGGTAGACCTTGGTCAGGCCGCGGGTGCGGACCACCGGCGCGGTCGCCCCGCCCGTCGCGGTCACCGGCCCACCGGGTCGACCAGGCGCACGCCGGCCGCGAGGTCGTCGGCGGCCAGCACGAGCGTCGCGGGCGTGACGGTGCCGAGGTAGACGTAGGTGGCGCGACCGGCCCCGTCGAGCAGGACCGAGAGCGGGCCGAACTCCAGGGCCTGACGCTCGCCGGTGTCGCGCACGTTGCCGGCCTTGCGCAGCTCCTCGCGCAGCCCGCGGGCCACGAAGTCGCGCAGCGGCACGGCCAGCACGGCGGTCGGCCCCCGGCCGTAGACCCCGACCGCGCCGAAGTCCGCCGGGTCGCCGCGGCGCGCCAGGCCGGCGACCTCGTCGGGCACCTGGAACGGGGCGTAGCGGTTGGCACCGGCCGCCTCGTCGAGCGTGCGGCCGCGGGCCACCTCCACCCCCGGGGCGATCTCGAGCCGGGTCTGCGCGGCCGGCGGTCGGCCGAGCGAGAGCGAGGTCACCTCGGTCGTGAGCACCGGGCGCTCGCCGGCCGGGCCGGCGTACACCTCGACGCGCAGGGGGAGCCCGGACTCCTGGTCGGCCCACAGGTCGACGCGGGTGATGGTCGAGCGGTCGTCGTCGGGCACCAGCCGCAGCCCCGCGGCGGCCCGGCCGGCGACGCGCTCCGACGGCAGCCGCGAGAGCTCGCCCGCCCGGGCCCCGGCGAGCAGCCGCTGCGCCAGCGCGACCGGCACCACGTCGTCGTCGTCGGGCAGCCGGATGGGGGAGTACGGCGTGACGCTGACCCGGTTGCCCTCGTAGCGCCACCGGACCAGCCGGTCGCCCTCGCGGGCCAGGTCGGTCTCGCCGCTCTCGCGGACCCGGTCGACCCGGTAGTCCTCGGGGCCCTGCCACCACACGCGCAGCCGGCTCGACTCGCCGAGCAGCCGGACCACGCCGCCGAAGGTGTCGCCGGTCAGCGGCACCTCGAGCGAGCCCTGGGTGGCGACCTCACCGGACCAGCCGGTGCGGTCGGCCGCCTGCACCCGGTCGGCGAGGGCGCGCGCGCTCTCGCGCGTCTCCGCCACGGGCAGGGCGCGGACCGCGAGCGGGACGACGACCAGGGCCGCCGTGACGGCGAGCACGACCAGCCATCGCGCCGCAGGGACCATGCCCCTCACCGTACGACCCGTGCGAAGCGCGGGACCGGGCCGAGCAGCGCTAGGATGGCGGTGTGAACCGCGCCCTCCTGCTTTCCTAGCCGCGTCGAGAACGACGCGGCTGCCCCTCCCTGCGAGGGGCTTTTGCATGTCCGGGCAGCACCACCGACGACCAGAAGGCACCCGCCATGAGCGAGCACGAGACCGAGATCGACACCACCGGTCGCTACGACGTCCACGCCACCGAGCAGAAGTGGCGCGCCGTGTGGGACGAGCTCGACCCCTTCCGCGCCGACGACGACAGCCCGCGCGAGAAGCGCTACGCGCTGACGATGTTCCCCTACCCGAGCGGCGACCTGCACATGGGCCACGCCGAGGTGACCGCGCTGCACGACGTCGTCGCGCGCTACTGGTGGCAGCGCGGCTACGAGGTGCTCAACCCGATGGGCTGGGACTCCTTCGGGCTGCCGGCCGAGAACGCCGCGATCCGCAACGACGCCCACCCGGCCGACTACACCTACGGCAACATCGCCACCCAGCTGGAGTCCTTCCAGCGCTACGGCGTGGCCGTCGACTGGTCGCGCCGGTTCAACACCTCCGACCCGGAGTACTACCGCTGGACGCAGTGGCTGTTCCTGCAGCTGCACGCCAAGGGCCTGGCCTACCGCAAGAACAGCCCGGTCAACTGGTGCCCCAACGACCAGACCGTGCTGGCCAACGAGCAGGTCGTCGACGGCGCCTGCGAGCGCTGCGGCGCCGAGGTCACCAAGCGCGAGCTGACCCAGTGGTACTTCCGCACCACCGCCTACGCCCAGGAGCTGCTGGACTCCCTGGACGACCTGCAGCCGACCTGGTCGGACAAGGTCGTCAACGCGCAGCGCAACTGGATCGGCCGCTCCGAGGGCGCCCACGTCGACTTCGTCGTCGAGGGCCGCGAGGAGCCGCTGACCGTCTACACCACGCGGCCCGACACCCTGTTCGGCGCGACCTTCATGGTGGTGGCCGCCGACGCCCCGCTGGCCGCCGAGCTGGTCACCGAGGAGCAGGCGGGCGCGCTGGAGGACTACCTGGTCGAGGTGCGCAAGGAGTCGGAGATCAACCGGCTCTCGACCGACCGGCCCAAGACGGGCGTCGCCCTGGGCCGCACCGCGCTGAACCCCCTCACCGGCGAGCAGATCCCGGTGTACGCCGCCGACTACGTGCTGGCCGACTACGGCACCGGCGCGATCATGGCGGTGCCCGGTCAGGACCAGCGCGACTGGGACTTCGCCCAGGCCTTCGACCTGCCCGTCGTGCGCACCGTGCAGCCGCCCGAGGGCTTCGACGGCGAGGCCTTCACCGGCGACGGCCCGGCCATCAACTCGGCCAACGACGAGATCGACCTGTCCGGCATGGGCGTGGCCGAGGCCAAGTCGACCGCCATCGCCTACCTGGAGCGCCAGGGCCTGGGCCGCGGCACGGTCAACTTCCGGCTGCGCGACTGGCTGCTGTCGCGGCAGCGCTACTGGGGCGCGCCGATCCCGATCATCCACTGCCCGACCGACGGCGAGGTCCCCGTGCCCGCCGACCAGCTGCCGGTCGAGCTGCCCGAGCTGCGCGGCGCCGACCTCAAGCCCAAGGGCACCTCGCCCCTGGGGGCGGCGACCGACTGGGTGGAGGTCACCTGCCCCACCTGCGGCGGACCCGCCACCCGCGACACCGACACGATGGACACCTTCGTCGACTCGTCGTGGTACTTCCTGCGCTACCTCTCGCCGCACGACGACACCCAGGCCTTCGACCCCGAGCTGGCGCGGGCCTGGGGCCCGGTCGACCTGTACGTCGGGGGCGACGAGCACGCCGTGCTGCACCTGCTCTACAGCCGGTTCTTCACCAAGGCGCTGCGCGACCTGGGCCTGCTGGACTGGGACGAGCCGTTCTCGGCGTACCTGTCGCAGGGCAAGGTCATCAACAACGGCCGCAAGATGAGCAAGTCCCTGGGCAACGGCGTCAGCCTGGGCGACCAGCTCTCGGAGTTCGGCGTCGACGCGGTGCGGCTGACGCTGGTCTTCGCCAGCCCGCCGGAGGACGACATCGACTGGGCCGACGTGTCGCCGGGCGGCTCGCTGCGCTTCCTGCAGCGCGTGTGGCGGCTCTCCGGCGACGTCACCTCCGCCCCGGGGACCTCACCGGCCGACGGCGACGTGGCGCTGCGGCGCCTGACCCACCGGACGCTGCACGACGCCGCCACGCTGGTGGAGTCGCACCGCTTCAACGTCGTCGTCGCCCGCACCATGGAGCTGGTCAACGCCACCCGCAAGACCATCGACACGGGCGCCGGTCCGGCCGACCCCGCGGTCCGCGAGGCCGTGGAGGCGGTGGCGGTGCTGCTGTCGCTGGTCGCGCCGTACACGGCGGAGGAGATGTGGGAGCGCCTGGGTCACCAGCCGAGCGTCGCGCGCGCCGGCTGGCCGGAGGTCGACGAGGCGCTGCTGGTCGAGGAGTCGGTCACGGCCGTCGTGCAGGTGCAGGGCAAGGTCAGGGCCCGCCTGGAGGTCGCCCCGGACGTCTCGGAGGCCGACCTGGAGGCCGCCGCCCTGGCCGACGAGGCCGTGCAGCGCGCGCTGGAGGGCAGGACCGTGCGCAAGGTGATCGTCCGGGCGCCCAAGCTCGTCAACATCGTCGCCGGCTAGCCGGGACGAGCCCGACCGAGGCGGGGCCCGGCCTCGCCGGTCGGGCCCGCTGCGGGCTCAGAGCTTGCGGACGGCCTCGGCGACGGGGCGGTCGCCGGCGACGACGGCGAAGGTCTTGCCGATGGTGTTCTCGGTCTCGAGCACCTCGGCGAGCACGTGGGCGACGTCGCCGCGGGTGACCGAGCCGTAGTCCACGTCGCCGACCTGGACGGTGCCCGTGGGGACGTCGTCGGTCAGCTTGCCGGGCTGGACGATGGTCCAGTCGAGGGCCTCCTGGGCGCGGACGTGGTCGTCGGCGTCGCGCTTGGCGCGCAGGTAGACCTGGAAGACGTCGTCGGAGTCCTCCTCGATGCGGTCCTGGCCCATCGAGGAGATCATCACGTAGCGCCGCACGCCCGCGGCCACGGCCGCGTCGGCCAGCATGATCGCCGCGCCCTTGTCCACGGTCTCCTTGCGCCGGGCGTTGCCGTCGGCGCCCCCACCGGCGGCGAAGACCACGGCGTCGGCGCCGCGCACGATCTCGGTGACCCGCTCGACCGAGGTGTCCTCGAGGTCGAGCTGCTGCCAGCCGATGCCGTCGGCCTCCAGGTCCGGCACGTGCTCGGCGGAGCGGATCAGCCCCACCACGTCGTGCCCGTCCTGGCTGACGAGCCGGCCCAGCTGGCGGGCGATCTGTCCGTGTCCTCCGGCGATGACGATGCGCATGGGGCCGACGCTAGCGCCCGGGCGGTCAGGTCGCCCGTGAGGCTGCCCGGCTAGCGTGGGGAGGTGACCGCCAGCGAGACGACGAGCCCGAGCACGGAGGGTCACGACGACCGCTGGAGGGCACTGGCGGTGTGCCTGGTCGCCGGCGGGATGTGCCTGCTCGACGTCAGCATCGTCAACGTCGCGCTGCCCTCGATCCGCACCGGCCTCGACGCCGACGACAGCGACCTGCAGTGGGTGGTCGCGGGCTACTCGCTGGCCTTCGGCATGGCGCTGGTGCCGGCCGGGCGGCTGGGGGACGCGCGCTCGCGCCGCACGGTGTTCATGTGGGGCGTCGCGCTGTTCACCCTGGCCAGCGCCGCCTGCGGGGCCGCACCCAGCGCGCTGCTGCTCTCGGTGGCGCGGGTGGTCCAGGGCGTCGGCGGCGGCCTCATCACGCCGCAGGTCTCGGGCTTCATCCAGAACCTCTTCAAGGGCCCCGAGCGGGGCCGCGCGTTCGGGCTGTTCGGCGCCAGCATCGGCGTCTCCACGGCGATCGGTCCGCTGCTCGGCGGGCTGCTGGTGCAGCTCGGCGGTCCCGAGATCGGCTGGCGCCTGGTCTTCTACGTCAACCTGCCGATCGGGCTGCTGCTGCTCGTGCTGGCCCGGGCCTGGCTGCCGGTCACCGAGCGCGGTCCGCGGCAGTCCCTGGACCCCGTGGGCGTGGTGCTGTTCGCGACCTCGATGCTGCTGGTGCTGCTGCCCGTCGTCGAGGGCGGCCAGGGGGCCCCGCTGTCGCAGCGGCCCTGGTGGTTGCTCGGGGTCGCGGCGCTGCTGCTGGTCGCGTTCGTGCTGTGGGAGCGTCGGTGGGCGGCCCGGGGCAACGAGACGCTCGTGGACCTGCGGCTGGCCCGGGTGCCGTCGTACGTCTTCGGGCTGGGGCTGGGCACCTGCTACTTCGCCGGGTTCACCGCGATCTTCATCGTGCTGACGCTCTACCTCCAGCAGGGGCTGGGCTACTCCGCCCTCGAGGCCGGGCTCAGCCAGCTGCCGTTCGCGGTCGGGTCGGCCGTGACGGCCTTCTACGGCGGTCGCATCGTGCAGCGCTACGGCCGCGTGCTCGTGCTCGTCGGCCTGCTCGCGGTGGTGGTCGGGCTGCTCGGCGTCGACCTGCTGGTGCCGCACCTCGACGGGCAGGTCGGCCTGCGGCTCGCCCCGCTGCTGCTGCTCGCCGGCGCCGGCGGCGGCCTCGTGATCGCGCCCAACATCACGCTCGCCCTCGACGAGGTCGAGCCCGCGCGTGCCGGCGCCGGGGGCGGGCTGCTGCAGACCGCGCAGCGCGTGGGCGGGGCCATCGGCGTCGCCGTCGTGCTGGCGCAGTTCTTCGCCGTGGTCGGCTCCGGCGGGGAGTACGCCGAGGCCGTGTCGGTCTCGCTGCGCACCACGGTCGGCCTCGTCGTGCTGGCCCTGCTGCTGGGCCTGGTCGACCTGGCCCGCCGGGTCCGCAGCGACGAGGTGGGCGTCGCACCCGGGGCGGGGGCCGGTCGCTAGCCTGGCCCGCATGCGCGTCGCCCTGGTCACCGACTCGACGGCGTCGCTGTCGGCCGGCACCGCGGAGCGGCTCGGCGTCACGGTCGTCTCCCTGCAGGTCGTGGTCGGCACCGTGCCGCGCGACGAGGGCGGTCCCGACGGCATCACCCCGGCCGAGCTCGCCGCCGAGCTCCGGGCCCACCGCACCGTCAGCACCTCGCGGCCCGGCCCCGAGACGCTGCTCCGCGTCTACGAGCGGCTGGCCGCCGAGGGGGCCGACGAGATCGTCTCGGTCCACCTGTCGGCCGAGCTGAGCGGCACCTGCGAGTCGGCGCAGCTGGCCGCGCGACGCGCGCCCGTGCCGGTGCACGTGGTCGACACGCGCCAGGTCGGCATGGGCACCGGCTTCGCCGTGCTGGCCGCGGCCGAGGCGGTGGAGCGCGGTGCCGACGGCGCCGAGGTCGCGCGGCAGGCCCAGGCCCGGGCCGGGGCGACGACGTCGCTGTTCTACGTCGACACCCTCGAGCACCTCCGCCGCGGCGGCCGGGTGGGCGCCGCCGCCGCCCTCGTGGGCTCGGCCCTCGCGATCAAGCCGATCCTGCGGCTGCAGGACGGCCGCGTCGGCGCCTTCGAGAAGGTCCGCACCGCGACCAAGGCGCTGCAGCGGCTGGAGGAGCTGGCCGTGGAGGCGGCGGGGCCGGGACGCGCCGTGGCGGCCGTGGCGCACCTCGAGAGCCGCGAGCGGGCCGAGCGCCTGGCCGCCGGGCTGACCGGTCGCCTGGGGGACCGCCTCGACCCGGGGCAGGTCCCGGTCCTGGAGATCGGCGCCGTGCTTGGCGCTCACGTCGGGCCCGGCATGGTCGCCGTCGCCGTCGCCGCCCTGGGCTGAGGGTCCACACCCCGCCCCGGCGTGGGAGTTGTCCACAGATCGCGGCCGGTCGGTACCGACGCCGCCGCGCGCTTCCTAGCGTCGGGGGATGAGCAGGCAGTCCCAGGAAGAGGTGGCCGCGGCCGCCCGACGACGTCTCGAGCTGCTCGGCCGCGAGCTCGAGCAGGCCGGGCTGCGGCGTCTCGACGAGCCGGAGCCCGAGGCCGAGCCGGTCGCCGCGGCTGCGGACACCGCACCGCTGGAGGTCGCCGACCCCGCGCCCCTGGCGCCGGTGGGCCGGCACGCCCGCACCAGGCGGGACCCGGCGTGGGCGCGGCTGCACGCCTGGGCCGCCGACCAGGTCCCCGACACCCTGCACGGCCGGGTCGCGCTCACCGCGGGGCCGCTGCTGGTCGTCGTGGTGCTCGCGGTCGTCGCCCTCGGCGGTGCTGCCGTCCTGGTGCTGCGCAGCGGCGGGGGCGCCGAGGCGCTGCCGGCGGGGTCCGGCGCCGCGCCCCCCGCTGCCTCGCCGCTGGTGCCGCTCGCCTCCGGGGCGGCCGCGTCCGGTGCCGCCACCGGAGCCGCCGGCGCGACCGCGAGCCCGGGCGGCCCGCCGGCCTCCGGCGCCGTCGGGGCCGCGAGCGGCGAGGTGACCGTCGACGTCGCCGGCAGGGTGCGGCGCCCCGGGGTGGCCACGCTCCCCGCGGGCAGCCGGGTGGTCGACGCGCTGCGCCGCGCCGGGGGCGCACGACCGGGGGTGGACCTGACCTCGCTCAACCTCGCCCGCGTGCTGGTCGACGGCGAGCAGCTGCTCGTCGGCCGGGCGGCCCCCGCCGCGTCCGGCCCGGGCGGCGCGGCGGCCGCGGCGGCCGGGGCCGCGCCCGCCCCCACCGGCGCGCTGGTCAGCCTCAACACGGCGACCGCCGAGCAGCTCGACACCCTGCCCGGTGTCGGCCCGGTCACCGCCGCGGCCATCCTGGAGTGGCGCAGCGCGCACGGCGCCTTCTCCTCGGTCGACGAGCTGCTCGAGGTCGACGGCATCGGCGACAAGACGCTGGCCGACCTCGCGCCCCACGTCACCCTGTGACGGTCCCGCCGCTCACGGCCCCGACCGCGGCCGGCGCCTCCGCCGGCTCGACCGGCGCGCGCGGGCTCGACCTGCGGATGCCGGTGCTGGCGCTGGTGGCGTGGGGAGCCGCCCTGGTGGCCCTGCTCGCCCCGCCCTGGTGGCTGTTCGTGCTCGGGGCGGCCGTCCTGGTCCGGGCGTGGCAGCGCCGGCGTCGTGGCCGTGCGGTGCTGACGCTGCTCGCCTGGGCCCTGGCCGGTGCCGCCGTCGCCGGATCGGCCCTGCTGCGCGCCGACGGCGTGCGGTCGGGCCCGGTCGCCGAGCTGGCCCGCGAGCAGGCGGTGGTGCGGGTCGAGCTGGTCACCACCTCGGACCCCGCGGTGCGCCCGGGGCGGTTCGGCGACCTGGTCGTGGTGCGGACGCGGGTCGAGGAGGTCACCGGCCGCGGGGTCCGCCGCGAGGTGCGGGCCCCGGTGCTGGTGCTGGGCGACCGGTCGTGGCGGGCGGTGCCCCTGGGCAGCCGGGTGGTGGCGACCGGCCGGCTCGACACCCCGCGCACGGACGACCTGGCGGGGGTGCTCGCCCCGCGAGGCCCACCCGAGGTGACCGACCACCCGGGACCGCTGCTCGACGGGGCGGCGGCGCTGCGCGCCTCGATCCGGCACGCCGTGGCCGACCGGGCCGCCGCCCCCCGGGCGCTGGTGCCGGCGCTGGTGGACGGCGACGACGCGGCGATGCCCGAAGGCCTGGTCGAGGACTTCCGCACGGCCGGGCTGACGCACCTGCTGGCGGTCTCCGGCACGAACCTGACGCTCGTGGTCGGGTGCCTGCTGCTGCTGGCCCGCTGGGCCGGCGTACGCGCGCGGGGGCTGGTGGTGGTCGGCCTGCTCGGGGTCGCGGGGTTCCTGCTGCTGGCCCGGGCCGAGCCGAGCGTGGTCCGCGCCGCGGCGATGGGCGCCGTGGGGCTGCTCGGTCTCGGGCAGCACGGCCGCCGCCACGGCACCCGGGCGCTGGGAGCAGCGGTGCTGCTGCTGCTCGTGTGGGACCCGTGGATGGCGCTCTCGCTCGGCTTCGCGCTCTCCGCCCTGGCCACCGCCGGCATCCTGTGGCTGGCGCCCGGGTGGCGCGACCGGATGGCGCGCTGGCTGCCCCGGTGGGCCGCCGAGGCGCTCGCGGTCCCGCTGGCGGCCCAGCTCGCGTGCACGCCCCTGGTCGCGGCGCTCTCGGGCCAGGTCAGCCTGGTCGCCGTCGCGGCCAACCTGCTCGCGGCCCCGGCGGTCGGCCCGGCCACCGTGCTGGGCCTGCTCGGCGGGGTGGTCGGCCTGGTGTGGCCCGCCGTCGGCGAGGCGGTCGCGGCGCCGGGTGCGTGGAGCGCGGCGTGGATCGTGGCGGTGGCCGAGCGCAGCGCCGACGTGCCCACCGCGGCGGCGGCCTGGCCGACCAGCGCGCCGGCGCTCGCGCTGCTGACCGGACTGGTGGTCCTCCTGGCCCTGCTGGTCGGCGTCGTCGTGGCCCGGCGCTGGGCCACGCTGGCCGCCGTCGCCCTGGTGGTCGTGGTGCTGCTGGTCCCGCTGCCCACGCCCGGGTGGCCGCCCCGCGGGTGGGTGATGGTGGCCTGCGACGTCGGCCAGGGCGACGGCCTGGTGCTGCACGCCGGGCCGGGCGCGGCCGTGGTGGTCGACGCCGGGCCGGACCCGCGGGCCATCGACCGCTGCCTCGACCGGCTGGGCGTGAGGCGGGTGCCGCTCGTGGTGCTGACCCACTTCCACGCCGACCACGTCGACGGGCTGGCCGGCGTGCTGGGCTCGCGCGAGGTGGGGGCGGTCGAGGTGACCGGGCTGGCCGAGCCCGCGTCCGGCGCCCGGCTGGTGGCGCAGGTGGCCGCGGCGGCCGGCGTGCCGGTGCGGCGGGCGGCGTACGGCGAGGCCCGGGAGCTCGGACCGCTCCGCTGGCAGGTCGTCGCGCCGGCCGGTGCCCCTCCGGCGGGGTCGGGGTCGCCGCCCAACGACGCCAGCGTGGTGCTCCTCGTCGAGAGCCGGGGCGTCCGGCTGCTGCTCATGGGCGACGAGGAGGACGACTCGCAGACCCGGCTGCTGCGCGAGACCGGCGGCGTGCGGGCCGACGTGCTCAAGGTCGCCCACCACGGAAGCGCCAGCCAGGACCCCGCGCTGGTGCGGGCCACGGGGGCGCGGCTGGCGGTGATCTCGGTGGGCGCCGACAACGACTACGGCCACCCGGCGCCCTCGCTGCTGGCGCTGCTGCGCGACGCCGGGATGCGGGTGGTCCGCACCGACCAGCAGGGGGACGTGGCGGTCGTCGCCGACCCGGGTCTCGGCGTCGAGACACGTGGCAGGCTCGGGCCATGACGAGCCACGCCTTCTCCCAGGTCGACGTCTTCGCCCACGGCCCGCTCAGCGGCAACCCCGTCGCGGTGGTGCACGACGCCACCGGCCTCGACGACGCGGTGCTCGCCGACCTGGCCCGCTGGACCAACCTGTCGGAGACGACCTTCCTGCTCCCCGCGACCGACGCCGGGCGGGCGCAGGGAGCCGACTACCGGTTGCGCATCCTCACGCCGTCCGAGGAGCTGCCCTTCGCGGGCCACCCCACCCTGGGCTCGGCGCACGCCTGGCTCGAGGCCGGGGGAGTGCCGGCCCGGCCGGGGGTGGTGGTGCAGGAGTGCGGCCTCGGGCTCGTGGAGGTGCGGGTCGAGGAGCCGGCCCCCGCGGCGGTGCCCGGCGCGGGTCGGTCCCTGGCCTTCCGCGCCCCCGACCTGCTGCGCTCCGGACCGGTCGACGACGCCACCCTGGCGCGGGCCGTCGCGGCGCTGCGGGTCGGTCCCGACCAGGTGCTCCGGGCCGAGTGGATCGACAACGGACCGGGGTGGCTGGGCCTGCAGCTCGTCGACGCCGCGACGGTGCTGGCGCTGCAGCCCGACGTCGTCGCGCTGGGCGACCTCGCGCTCGGGGTCATCGGTGAGCACGACCCGTCGCAGGCCGAGCGGATCGGCGCCGGCTGGGAGGTGCGCGCGTTCTGCCCGGGCCTGTCGGTCACCGAGGACCCCGTCACCGGCAGCCTCAACGCCGGGTTCGCGCGCTGGCTGGGCGGCGAGGGCGTGCTGCCGGCGGCGTACGTCGTGCGGCAGGGCACCACGACCGGCCACGACGGACGCGTCCGCGTCAGCACCGACGCGCAGGGGGCGCGCTGGGTGGGCGGTCTCGCCCGCACGGTGGTCGCGGGCTGCGTCGAGCTCTGAGGCGGCTCGGGGCCGCCACGGCGTCCGGGGGCGCCCGGGGGCGTCGGGGAACTGTCGGGGACGCGTGAGAGAGTCACGCCATGGCAGCCCGGAGCTCCTCGGCCACGGCGACCCGCGGGGTCCCGCGCGAGGTGCTCGGCGCGGTCGTGCTGGTCACCGGTCCCGAGGAGTTCCTCGGCGAGCGCGCCATCGCCCAGGTGCGGGCCTCGGTGCGTCGCACCGACCCCGAGTCCGAGGTCTCCGAGACCGCCGCCTCCACGCTGACGATGGCCGAGCTCGGCGACCTCGCGGCGCCCTCGCTGTTCTCCAGCATCCGCTGCGTCGTGGTGCGACGCCTCGAGGACCTGCCCGAGGAGTCGGTCCCCGGCCTGCTGCAGTACGCCGCTGCGCCCGCCGACGAGGTGGCGCTGGTGCTCGCCCACGGTGGCGGCCCCAAGGGCAGCGGCGTCCTGGCCAAGCTGCGCAAGCTCGACGCCGTCCACGAGGTCAGGTCGACCACCCTCTCGGCGCGGGAGTTCCCCGGCTTCGTGGTCGACGAGCTCCGGGGCCACGGCGCCCGCATCGAGCCCGACGCCGCCGACTTCCTCGTGCAGGCCGTCGGCCAGGACCTGCGCTCGCTGTCCGCGGCCGCCCACCAGCTCGCGAACGACTTCGAGGGCAGGAGGCTGACCACCGAGATGGTCAAGCAGTACTTCGGCGGCCGGGCCGAGGCCAAGTCGTTCGCCGTCGCCGACCACGCGCTCCACGGCCACGCGGCCAAGGCCCTCGAGGAGCTGCGGTGGGCGCTGGAGCGGGGGACCGCCCCGGTGTTGGTGACCAGCGCGGTCGCCGCCGGCCTCCGGGGCCTGGCCAAGCTGATGGGCGCCCCGCGCGGGCTGCGCGGCAACGACCTGGCCCGGGAGGTCGGGGTGCCGCCGTGGAAGGTCGACGTGCTGCGTCGCCAGGCCCACGGGTGGGACGCCGACGGCCTCGGACGCGCGATCCGGTGCGTGGCGCGCGCCGACGCCGACATCAAGGGCCAGGCCAGCGACGCGGCGTACGCCCTGGAGAAGATGGTGCTCGACGTGGTGCGGGCCCGCCCGTCGCGCTAGACGCGTCGAGCAGGGCCGGTCAGCACCCCGGGACGCACGAAGGCGCCGCACCCCGGAGGAGTGCGACGCCTGCGTCGAAGAGGGGGAGCCTCAGAGGGAGGCGGCCTTCTTGGCCATCGCCGACTTGCGGTTGGCGGCCTGGTTCTTGTGGATGACGCCCTTGCTGGCGGCCTTGTCGAGCTTGCGGCCCGCGGCGGCGGCGAGGGTCTTGGCCTCGTCGGCGTTGCCGGCGGTCGCGGCCTCGCGGAACTTGCGGACGGCGGACTTCAGGCCGGTCTTCACGGCCTTGTTGCGCTCGTGGGCCAGCTCGGACTGCCGGTTGCGCTTGATCTGGGACTTGATGTTGGCCACTGCAGGCTCGCCTCGTCTACGTCAGGGGTGTGGAAGGTGGTGCTGGATCGTGGGGTGCGGCCTGCTCGCGACAGCGGCCAGACACAAGCGAAGAAGATACCAGCGGGGCTCGGGCGCGACCAAATCGTCGGCCGTCTCCCGGCGACCCGGTCCCGGGTGGTGCCACCGGCGCCGGGTGGGTACGGGAGGAGCCCGGCCTCGAGGACGGGGAACCCTTCCGGAGGAGTGTCGCATGACGACCGTGGCCGAGCTGTTGATCGAGTCTCTGGCCGAGCACGGCGTGCGGTCGGTCTGGGGCGTGGTGGGCGATGCCCTCAACCCCGTGACCGACGCCATCCGCCGCGAGGACCGCATCGAGTGGATCGGGGTGCGCCACGAGGAGGTCGGGGCCTTCGCGGCCAGTGCCCAGGCGCAGCTGACCGGGAGGCTCGCGGTCTGCATGGGCACCGTCGGACCGGGTGCGGTGCACCTGCTCAACGGCCTGTACGACGCGAAGAAGTCCCACGCGCCGGTCCTGGCCATCTGCGGCCAGGTGCCCCGCGAGGAGATGGGCACCGAGTTCTTCCAGGAGGTCGACAACGACGCCCTGTTCGCCGACGTCGCGGTCTTCAACCGCACCGTCACCCACCTCGACCAGCTGCCGCTGCTCATCGAGGCCGCCGGCAACGCCGCGCTCCAGCAGTCCGGCGTCGCCGTGCTGACCCTGCCCGGTGACGTCGGCGGGCTCGACCTGCCCCGCCACACGCCCGTGCCGCGGTTCGTCGAGCAGCGCCCGCGCAGCGTGCCCGAGACCGACGCGCTGCAGCAGGCCGCGGCGGCGCTCGACGCCGGCGGCCGGGTCACGATGCTGGTCGGCATCGGCGCCCGGGACGCCCGCGAGGAGGTGCTGGCCGTCGCCGAGCGGCTCGCCGCCCCGATGGTGCTCAGCCTCAAGGCCAAGGAGGGCCTCGAGGACGACAACCCCTACGAGGTCGGCCAGTCCGGGCTGCTCGGCAACCCGGCCACCGCGACCGCGTTCGACGAGTGCGACGTGCTGTTCCTGGTCGGGACCGACTTCCCCTACCGGGACTTCCTGCCGGCCGGCAAGCAGGTGGTGCAGCTCGACGTGCGCGGCTCCCACATCGGGCGCCGGGTGCCCGTCGACCACGCCCTGGTCGGTGACGCCGGGCTCGGCCTGGCCGCGCTGCTGCCGCTGCTCGCGCCGCACGAGGACCGGGGCCACCTGGAGTCCGTCCGCGAGGAGTACCTGTCCTGGCAGGAGAAGCAGCAGCGCTTCACCGACCCGGCGTACGACCACAGGCCGAGCGGCTTCCTGCGCCGCAAGGTCGACAACCCCGACGCGCTGGTGCGGCCCGAGCTGCTCGCCGCCGCCATCGACCGCCACGCCGCGCAGGACGCCGTGTTCACCACCGACACCGGCATGGCCACGGTGTGGCTCTCGCGCTACGTCCGGATGACCGGCGCCCGCCGGCTGCTGGGGTCCTACAACCTGGGCTCGATGGCCAACGCCATGCCCCAGGCGCTGGGCGCCAGCGCGCTCGACCGCGGCCGCCAGGTGGTCGCGCTGTGCGGCGACGGCGGCCTGTCGATGCTGCTGGGCGACCTCATCACCGCGGTGACCTACGACCTGCCGGTCAAGCTCGTGGTCTTCGACAACAGCCGTCTCGGCATGGTCAAGCTGGAGATGGAGCAGGTCGGGCTGCCGGAGTTCGGCACCGTGCTGCGCAACCCCGACTTCGCCGAGGTGGCTCGCGCGATCGGCTTCCACGGCGTCCGGGTCGAGCGGCCCGCCGACGTCGACGAGGCGGTGCGCGAGGCGCTGGCCCACGACGGGCCGGTGCTGCTCGACGTGGTCACGAACCCCGACGAGGTCGCGCTGCCGCCCTCGCCGACCGTCAGCCAGGCGTGGGGCTTCGCGATCGCGAAGACCAAGGAGGCGGTCACCAGCGCCGAGTGAGGCGCCGCCGCCGCGGAAACCCGGTGGCGGGGCGGGGCGGGCGCCTCGGAGGATGGGGCGATGCCCCACCTCGCGCTGCCGGACCCGGCGTACCGCACGTCCTTCCTCGCCGCCATGGGCGAGTTCGCCGCCGAGGGCCGCACCGGCGACGACTCGGGCATCGGCCAGGACCTGCTCCTGGAGGAGCCGGGCTGGCGCAGCGAGGCGGGCTTCGCGGAGTACGTCGCGGCGCTGCGCGCCGAGACCGACCGGCCGCGACGCCCGGGGCTGGTCACGGCGACGACCTGGTGGTGGGTCGAGGGCACCGACTACCTCGGGCGGGTGCAGCTGCGCCACGAGCTGACCCCCCGGCTGCGCGAGGTCGGTGGCCACGTCGGGTACGACGTGCGTCGCAGCGCCCGGCGGCGGGGCCACGCGACCGCCATGCTGGCCGCGGTGCTGCCGCTGGCGCGGGAGCGGGGGATCGTCGAGGCGCTGGTGACCTGCGACACCGACAACCACGCCTCCCGCGCGGTGATCGAGGCCAACGGGGGCGTGCTGGAGGACCGGCGCGGCGCCAAGCTGCGGTTCCGGGTGCCGACCGGGTGAGCCGGGTCCCTCGTTAGGTTGGACGGATGCGCCCCGACGACCTCGACCTCCTGCTCGCGTGCGGCCGACCCGCCCTGACGCCCGACGGCACGCGAGCGGTGGTCGCGGTCACCCGTCCGGACGTCGCCTCCGACAGCTACCGCGGCGGCCTGTGGGTCGTCCCGACCGGCACGTCCGGCGCCACCGGCGACGGTCCGACCGCGGCACGGCGGCTCACCACGGGGGAGCGCGACTCCGCGCCCGCCGTCAGCCCCGACGGCCGCTGGGTGGCCTTCGTCCGGGCGGGCGCGGGCGAGAAGCCGCAGGTCCACCTGACCGCGCTCGACGGCGGCGAGCCGCTGCGGCTGACCGACCACCCGCTGGGGGTGGGCGCGCCGCGGTGGAGCCCCGACGGCACCCGGCTGGCCTGGAGCGCCCGCGTGCCCGAGCCCGGTCGCTACGGCACCGAGGACGCCGAGGGCCGCACGCCGGGTCCGGAGGCCGAGCCCGCGCGGCTGGTCACCGAGCCGGGCTACCGCCGCGACGGCGTGGGCTGGACCCGCGACCGCCGCCAGCACGTGTTCGTGCTCGCGCTGCCCGACCTCGCCCGGCTCGGGTCCGACCCGACGGCCGGGCTGCCCGAGCTGCCGCTGGTCCCGCGCCAGCTGACCGACGGCGACGCCGACGACACCGAGCCCGTGTGGAGCCCCGACGGCACCACGCTGGCCTTCCTCTCCTCGCGCCACGAGGGCCGCGAGGACGACCTGCGCTCCGGCGTGCACGTCGTCGACGCCGGGGCGGACGGTCCGGTCGCGGACCCGCGCGCGGTCGTCCACGGCGACCTCGCGGTCGGTGGGGCGCAGTGGCTGCCCGACGGCCGGCTCGTCGTCACCGGCCAGGACACCGGTCCGCAGGGCCGCGACTTCGTCGGCCGCAAGGGCCGCGCCTGGGTCACCACGGCGCCGGTCGACCGGGCCCCCGAGGGGTCGGTGGGCCTGCGGGCCCTGACCGAGGAGGCCGACCTCGAGCTCGACGGCGGCACCGCCGACGTGGTCGTCGCCGGCGGCCGGGTGCTGGTCCGCGACCTGCACCGCGGCCGCGGCCGGCTGCTGGCGCTGGACCCCGACGGGTCCGGCGGGCCCGCGCTGCTGCTCCACGGCGAGCTCGTCGTCGGCGGCTTCGCGGCGACCGCCGACGGGGACACCGTCGTGGCGAGCGTGGCCGATGCCGGTCGGACGGGCGACCTGGCGCTGGTGCGCGACGGCGGCCCCCGCTTCCTCACCGACGTCGCTGCCCCGCTGCGCGAGGCCGGCGTGCGTCCGCTCGCCGAGCTCGAGGCGACCTCGGGCGACGGGCACCCGGTGCACGGCTGGGTGGTGCTGCCCGACCCCGCGACGCACGGCGAGGGCCCGCACCCGGTGCTGCTGAACATCCACGGCGGCCCGCACGCGCAGTACGACTGGGCGCTGTTCGACGAGGCCCAGGTGTACGCCGGCGCCGGCTACGCCGTGGTGATGTGCAACCCGCGCGGCGCCGCCGGCTACGGCCCCGAGCACGCCCGGGCGGTCCGCGGGGCGCTCGGGTCGGTCGACGCCGACGACGTGCTGGCCTTCCTCGACCACGCGCTGGCGAGCGACCTGCCGCTGGACGCGGACCGGGTCGGCGTCATGGGCGGGTCCTACGGCGGCTACATGACGGCGCTGCTCACCACCCGCACCGACCGCTTCGCCGCGGCCGTGGTGGAGCGCGGCTACCTCGACGGCGTGTCGTTCCACGGCTCCTCCGACATCGGCTGGTTCTTCCCGGGGGAGTACCACGGCTCCGCGGAGGCCGCGCGCGAGCAGAGCCCGATGACGCACGTCGACCGCGTCACCACCCCGACCCTGGTGATCCACTCCGAGGCCGACTGGCGGTGCCCGGTCGAGCAGGGCCAGCGGTGGTTCGCCCACCTCCGGGCACGGGGCGTGCCGACCGAGCTGCTGCTGTTCCCCGGCGAGGGCCACGAGCTCAGCCGCAGCGGCACCCCGCGACACCGCCGGCAGCGCTTCGAGGAGGTCCTGCGGTGGTGGGGCTCGCACCTGCCGGTGTGAGGGACGCCCCCGTGCGTGGGAGGATGGCGGCTCGTCCCACCCGCCGTGCCCGTCGTCCCGAGAGCAGTCCGTGTCCCTGAACGCCAACGCGCCCGCCCCGGGGAAGACCGACCCCGCGATCATCCGCAACTTCTGCATCATCGCGCACATCGACCACGGCAAGTCGACGCTGGCCGACCGGATGCTGCAGCTGACCGGCGTGGTCGACGAGCGGGCCGCCCGGGCGCAGTACCTCGACCGGATGGACATCGAGCGCGAGCGCGGCATCACCATCAAGAGCCAGGCCGTGCGGATGCCGTGGACGGTCACCGACGAGGCGGCCGAGCTCCACGAGGTCCCGCCGGCGACGTACGTCCTCAACATGATCGACACCCCGGGCCACGTCGACTTCACCTACGAGGTCTCCCGCTCGCTCGAGGCGTGCGAGACCGCCGTGCTGCTCGTCGACGCGGCACAGGGGATCGAGGCCCAGACGCTGGCCAACCTCTACCTCGCCATCGGCGCGGACCTGCACATCATCCCGGTGCTCAACAAGATCGACCTGCCCAACGCCCAGCCCGAGAAGTACGCCGCGGAGCTCGCGGGCATCATCGGCTGCGACCCCGGCGACGTCCTCCAGGTGAGCGCCAAGACCGGCATGGGCGTCGAGCACCTGCTCAACGAGATCGTGGCCCAGACGCCGGCCCCCGTCGGCGACCCCGACGCCCCGCCGCGCGCGCTGATCTTCGACTCGGTCTACGACACCTACCGCGGCGTGGTCACCTACGTCCGCGTCGTCGACGGCAAGCTCACCCACCGCGACCGCATCAAGATGATGTCCAACGGCGTCGTGCACGAGATGCTCGAGGTCGGCGTCATCAGCCCCGAGCCGGTCAAGGCCGGCGACCTCGGGGTGGGGGAGGTCGGCTACCTCATCACGGGCGTGAAGGACGTGCGCCAGTCGCGGGTCGGTGACACCGTCACCAGCCAGCACCACGGCGCCACGGAGGCGCTGGGCGGCTACAAGCACCCCAACCCGATGGTCTACTCGGGGCTCTACCCGATCGACGGCGACGACTACCCGACGCTGCGCGACGCCCTGGAGCGGCTCCAGCTCAACGACGCGGCGCTGGCCTACGAGCCGGAGACCTCGGGCGCGCTCGGGTTCGGCTTCCGCTGCGGCTTCCTCGGCCTGCTCCACATGGAGATCGTGCGCGAGCGCCTCGAGCGGGAGTTCAACCTCGACCTGATCTCGACGGCCCCCAACGTGGTCTACGGCCTGCTCATGGAGGACGGCAGCGAGCGGGTGGTCACCAACCCGAGCGAGTACCCCAACGACGGCAAGATCGCCGAGGTCCGCGAGCCGGTCGTGCGGGCCACGATCCTCTCGCCGAGCGACTACATCGGCGTGATCATGGAGCTGTGCCAGTCCAAGCGCGGGCAGCTCGACGGCATGGACTACCTCTCCGAGGACCGCGTCGAGATGCGCTACACGCTGCCGATGGGCGAGATCGTCTTCGACTTCTTCGACCAGCTGAAGTCGCGCACCAAGGGCTACGCCTCCCTGGACTACGAGCCCACCGGCGAGCAGGCCGCCGACCTGGTCAAGGTCGACATCCTGCTCCAGGGCGAGACGGTCGACGCGTTCAGCGCGATCGTGCACCGCGACGCGGCGTACGGCTACGGCGTGATGCTGGCCGGCAAGCTGCGCGAGCTGATCCCGCGCCAGCAGTACGAGGTGCCGATCCAGGCCGCCATCGGCGCGCGCGTCATCGCCCGGGAGACGATCCGCGCGATCCGCAAGGACGTGCTGGCCAAGTGCTACGGCGGTGACATCACCCGCAAGCGCAAGCTGCTGGAGAAGCAGAAGGAGGGCAAGAAGCGGATGAAGATGGTCGGCCGCGTCGAGGTCCCCCAGGAGGCGTTCATCGCCGCGCTCTCCACCTCGGGCCCGCCCGACAAGAAGCGCTAGGCCACCCGCTCCGCCGCGGGGATGCGTGCGGGCGCACGGGGTACGGACCGGCATGACCTCACCCGACCTCGAGCGCTTCGTGACCGCCCAGGACGAGCACGGCACCTACGACCGGGCCCTGGCCGAGCTGCGGTCCGGTCGCAAGCAGAGCCACTGGATGTGGTTCGTGTTCCCGCAGGTCGAGGGCCTGGGGCGCAGCTCCACGGCCCGGGCGTACGCCGTCCGCGGGCTCGACGAGGCCCGCGCCTACCTCGACCACCCGGTGCTGGGTCCTCGGCTGCGGGAGTGCTGCCAGGCCGTGCTCGCGATCGCGGACGCGTCGGCCGAGGAGGTGCTCGGGGACGTCGACGCGGTCAAGCTGCGGTCCTCGATGACGCTGTTCCACCGCGCCGACCCCGAGGACCCGCTGTTCCCGGCCGTCCTCGACCAGTACTTCGGCGGCCGGCCGGACGCCGCCACCGACGAGCTCCTGGCCTGAGCCGCCGCCCCCGGGACGTCAGTGCGGGTCCTCCACGACGCGCGAGTCGCTGAGCGTGGAGGCGCCCCACCCGGCGACGACGCCCACCAGGACGGCCAGCGCGGCGAAGGTCACCCGCTCGCCGTGGAAGAACGACGCGACCAGGTCGCTGCTCCACGCTCCGGCCGGCAGCGAGACCGTGACGAGGGCGGCCACCAGGGTCCCGACCACGGCGGTGCCGACGCTCGTGCCGACCTCCTGGGCGGTGTCGTTGAGCGCGGCGCCGATGGAGGTGCGGTTGGCCGGCATCGCGTCGACCAGCGCGACCGCGCAGATGGTCATCACGGTCCGCAGGCCGACCGTGAGCACCACCATGCACGCGGCGATCACCGGGTAGCCGTGGTCCACGCCCCAGGCGAGCCCGGCCAGCGAGGCGGTCAGCAGGCCGGCGCCCACCAGGCAGGCACCGCGGTGGCCGAGGCGGCGGGCCAGCGACTCCGAGAGCGGCGTCGCGAGGACCATCGTGACGATGAGCGGCAGGTTGGCCAGCCCGGCCCGGACGGGGGACCAGCCCCAGGCGTACTGGAAGTGCAGGATCAGGGCGAACATCACCCCCGCCATGGCGATCGAGGTGCCGACCTGGGCCATCGCGGCGCCCCGCACGGTGCCGCTGCGGAAGAGCGTGAGGTCGAGCATCGGCTCCGGCGTGCGCCCCTCGTGGCGCAGGAACGCCGCCAGCGCGAGCGCCGCACCGAGCCCGGAGCCGACGGTCGCCACCGAGAGCCAGCCGTGCTCGACGCCGCTGGTCAGGGTGAAGCACGCCAGCCCGATGGTCGCGATGCTCAGCACCGCCCCGGGCACGTCGAGCCGGTCGCTGGTGAGGTCCTCGGTGCGGTCGGCCGGCACCCCGAGCCGCACGCCGACCCAGGCGATCAGCGCGATGGGTGCGTTGACGGCGAGCAGCCACTCCCAGCGCACGTGCGCCAGGGCGGTGCCGCCGAGCAGCGGCCCGAGCACGAAGCCGCTCATGCCGACCACGATCATGAGCGTCATCGCCCGCATCCGCAGCGCCTGCTCCTCGAAGAGGCGGAAGACCAGCGAGTTGGTGATCGGGGCCATGGCGGCTGCCGCGACGCCGAGCGCCGCCCGCAGCGCGATCAGGGACCCGGCGGAGTCGACCGCGACGACGGCCAGGCTGACCAGGCCGAAGACGGCCAGGCCCACCAGCAGCACCCGGCGCCGGCCGAGGCGGTCGGCCGCCGAGCCGGCCGTCAGCAGCAGGCCGCCGAAGGTGAGGGAGTAGGCGCCGGTCACCCACTGCAGCGCGGTGGTGGTGCCGCCGAGGTCGCGGCCGATCGTGGGCAGCGCGATCGTCAGCAGGGTGTTGTCGACCATCTCGACGAAGAAGGCCAGGCACAGGGCGGCCAGGGGGATCCAGGCCGCGCGCAGGGACGGGTAGGTGGAGGCCGCGGCGGTCTCGGGGGTGGTGCGGGTGGTGGCGCTCATGGCGACCTCCTCGACTCGAACGACGTTCGGTTATCGAACGATGTTCGGGACTCTAGAACAGCGTTCGACAGGATGCAACGTGTGGTGGGATGGACCGCATGGCGACCCGACCTCCCGACAGCCCCGCGGCCCCGTCCGCGCCCGCCGCCCCCGGTGGCCGACGCCGGGCGTCGCACTCGCTGGAGGCCGTGGTCTCCGAGGCCGTCGCGCTGCTCGACGAGGCCGGCGAGCCCGCCCTCACCTTCCGCGCGCTGGCGACCCGCCTCGGTGGCGGTGTCGCGAGCATCTACTGGTACGTCGCCAGCAAGGACGAGCTGCTCGACCGGGCCTGCGACCACGTGCTGGCCGGGGTGCTGGACGAGGTCGCGCCCGCGTCCGGCAGCCCGGACCCGCTCGACGACGTCCGGACCATCGGCGTGACGCTCTTCGACGCGATCGTCGCGCGGCCGTGGTTGGCGGCGTACTTCCTGCGCGACACGGACGTGCAGCCCCACGGCCTGCGCCTCTACGACCACCTCGGCCAGCAGGTGATGCGCCTCGGCCTCTCGCCGCGCCGCAGCTTCGACGCCGTGTCGGCGGTCATGGGGTACGTCGTCGGGGTCGGCGCCGACCTCGGGCGCCAGCCCCCGCAGGAGGTCCTCTCCGGCGAGGTCGGCCGCGACGAGTTCGTCGGCCGCTACGCCGACCAGTGGCGCGCGCTCGACCCCGCGGCGTACCCCTTCCTGCACTACGTGGTCGACGAGTTCGCGGTCCACGACGACGCCGACCAGTTCCTCGCCGGCCTCGACCTGCTCCTCGCCGGCCTCCGGCTGGCAGCCGACGCCTAGGCGGGCGGCCGACGCCCCTGCGTGGAGGATCGCCCGCACCCCGCGACGGAGGTGCTCCACCCGTCGGCCTCGCGGCGCCGCACCCCGGCCGCGGCTCCCCTCCGAGGGGCACCGTCCCGGGGGCTCAGCGGCCCCGGCAGGCCCCGTCGTCGCACCCGGCACGGCCGCGGCTGAGGGTGGCCGCCAGGCCCAGGGCCCAGCACGTCGGGCACCCGCGCCACGCGACGACCGCCGGCACGACCAGCAGCAGCGCCCACGCGGTCGTCCCGGCGTACGCCAGGGCGAGGACCACCAGCACCAGGCCGACCACCCCGCGCACCACGTGCTCGGCCACGCTCCGGCTCGCGAACAGCCGGGTGACCGGGTCGTCGCCCAGCGGCGGGGCGGCGACGGGTCGCGTCGAGGTGGTGGTGGCCATGCGACGAGGCTAGCCAGCGGGTCCACCCGGGGACGCCGTGGTCGCTGCGGGGGCGGGCATCGTGCGAGGTGGTCGGGCGGGGTGCCCGCCTCGGGGCGGGGACGTCATGCGTTCTGGTCGCCCCGGGGCGGGAGGTCATGCGTGCTGGTCGCTCCGGCAACCCCCTCGTACGACGTCCCGGGCGACGTCATGCGTCGCGGTCGCCAGGACGGCCCCCTCGCATGACGCCCCCGACGATCCCCGCCCCCGACGACCCCTGCGCCGTCTCAGCCCCCGGAGTCCCGGCGCACCTGGAGCCGGTGCTGGGCGTCGGGGAGGTAGGTCAGGCAGGGGGCGTCGGCGTCCGGGTGCTTCTCGACCAGGTGGAAGGTCCAGCGGTCCATGGCGGCGAGGTAGCCGTTGTCGCCGCCCGGGCGGTACGCCGACCACGGCTTGTCCGCCTTGGCCGTGCACGTCGTGCAGCTGATCTTGTAGACGAACGCCTTGGTCCGGTCGACGTCGATCGTCACGCGGGCCAGCGGGCCGGCCTCGACGGCGGCCTTGCGCTCCCGGGCGGAGCGGCTGGCGACCATCAGGCGCCGTCCGGGGCCGGCGAGGTCAGGCCCGCGAGCGCCGCGAGGCGGGCGACGCCGGGGCCGGCGTGCTCGGCCAGGCGGGCGCGGGCGTCGTCGAGGGCGGGGGAGCCGGGGTGGTCGGGGGAGACCCGGGCGGGGTTGAGCGCCACCCGGTCGGACCAGTCCTTGATGTCCGGCTCGGAGCCGAAGGAGGCGGAGTTGCGCATCCCGACGACGTTCATCCGGGCCCAGTCGACCAGCGAGTTGCCGTACGCCGAGGGCGGGCACAGCCGGTTCTTCTCGGCGTCGCCGTCGGGCCCTGCGGGGCGGGTGGCCTCGACGTAGCCGGTGATCGCGGCGCCGAAGCAGGGGAACCCGGCCCGCACCGGCTGGGGCGTGATCGCCTCGGGGCCCCAGATCGGCAGCGAGGGACGGGTCCGCAGGCCGTCGGCCGCGCAGTTGACGACCAGGGCGTCGTCGGCGATGGCGACCGAGCCCCCGTCGAGGTGGAGCCGGCCGCGGGAGACCGACTGCACGTGCCCGAGCCGCACCACGTCGTCGATGCTCCGCAGCAGGTCGAGCTCCCAGGTGCCGAGGGTGGGCGCCTTGGCCATCGACGGCGTCACCGAGGGGTCGACGCGCAGCATGATGCCGGCGTCCTCGAGCCGCAGGAACAGCGCGTCGAGCGACGGGGCGTCGGAGGCCAGCCGCATCATCTCGGCCACCATGCCGAGGTAGACCTCCGGCTTGGGCTGGATCAGCGCCCGGTTGAGCATCCACGGGTCGCGCGGTCGCACCCAGCAGATCGTGTCGGGGTCGACGCCGTGGCGCAGCAGCCACACGCAGGCGTCGGTGGCGGTCTTGCCGGAGCCCACCACGACGTGCTGCCCGGGCACGCCGCTGCGCTCGTGCTCGGCCGGCAGGTCGTTGACGGCGACGACCCGCACGCCCTCGCCGACGGCGAAGCGCGGCGGGGTCTCGGCGGGGATCCGCGGGGCGAGGTAGCGCGCGTCCACGAGCCGCGTCCGCTCGCCCACGACGTACGCCGCGCCGCCGTCCTGCTCGACCACGACGCCGTCGCCGACGTAGTCGCACCCCGCCAGCAGCTCGACCCGTCCGGAGCCGAGCAGCCGCTCCACCAGGACCGACTCGTAGTAGGCCTGGATCGTCGGCTGGCCTGCCCGCTCGAGCAGGCCCGCCTCGGGGCCGTCGGCCTGGACCCGGCCGCCGCCGAGCACCGTGGAGGCGACGCCGTAGAACGTCGAGGCCTGGTGGAGCTGGACGAAGGGGTAGGCCTCGCGCCAGTGGCCGCCCACGCCCGGTCGCCGGTCCACCAGCGCCACGGTGGCCCCGGAGTGGTCGACGAGCGCGTCGGTGAAGGCCATGCCGGTCGCGCCGGCGCCGACCACGAGGTAGTCGACGTCGAGCGTGCGGGTGGGCGTGGTCATCGGGCCACCAGCGGGGCGACCTCGGTCCCGAGCAGCTCGATGCCGCGGAGCAGGTCGGCGTGCGCCAGGCGCGGGTTGGTCATCTGCAGCGAGATCCGGTCGACGCCGCCGAGCTGGTCGGACACGCGCCGGATCTTCTCGGCCACCGTCTGCGGGTCGCCCATGAAGAAGGCGCCGTCGGGCCCGGCGGTCGCGTCGAACTGGGGCCGCGACGGCGGCGCGAAGCCGCGCTCGCGGGAGATCTTGGCGAACATCTCCTCCCAGCCGGGGTAGATCGTGTCGCCGGCGGCGCGGGTGCTCTCGGCCACGAAGCCGAAGACGTGCAGGCCCACCTGCAGCTGCTCGGGAGGGTGGCCGGCCTGGGCGCCGGCCCGGCGGTAGAGGTCGACCAGCGGGGCGAACTGGCGCGGCTGGCCGCCGATGATCGCGATCATCAGCGGCAGCCCGAGCAGTCCGGCGCGCGCGAAGGACTCGGGGGTGCCGCCCACGCCGACCCAGATCGGGAGCGGGTCCTGCACGGGGCGGGGGTAGACGCTCTGGCGCTGCAGCGGCGGTCGGTGGCGTCCGGACCAGGTCACCTCGACCTGGTCGCGGATCTGGAGCAGCAGCTCGAGCTTCTCGCTGAACAGCGAGTCGTAGTCGGCCAGGTCGAGGCCGAAGAGCGGGAACGCCTCGGTGAAGGAGCCGCGGCCGACCACGAGGTCGATGCGGCCCTTGGCGATGAGGTCGAGGGTGGCGAACTGCTGGAACACCCGCACCGGGTCGTCGGCGCTGAGCACCTTGACCGCGCTGCCGAGCCGGATCCGCTCGGTGCGGGCTGCGGCGGCCGCCAGGATGATCTGCGGGGCGGAGTCGTAGTACTCGCTGCGGTGGTGCTCGCCGATGCCGAAGGAGTAGAGGCCGACCCGGTCGGCGAGCGAGATCTCCTCCAGCAGGTGCTCGATGCGCTCCGCCGGACCGACCTGGTGGCCGGTCGACGGGTCGGTGACGGAGGACACGAAGCTGTCGACGCCGAGGTGCATGGGTCGAGTCAACCACCAGTGGTGTCGGGCCCGGCGCCCGCTAGGGGCGCAGCCGGGGCAGGGCCAGCAGCTGCTCGTCGCTGCCGGGCGCGCCCATGAGCATCACCCCGACCGGGAGCCCGGCCTCGCCGACGGCGGCGGGCACCGAGACGGCGGCCAGGCCGGCCAGGTTGGCCACGACGGTCCAGCAGTCGGTGTACGGCGCGCCCATCGGGTCGGCGAGCTCGCGCGCGGACTCCTCGCCGGCGAGCAGGGGCGCGACCGTGGGCATCGTCGGGGAGACCAGCACGTCGACCTGGCGCAGCGCCTGGGCCGCCTGCCGGCGCAGCCGCCAGCGGACCTCGCGGGCGGCGTCGAGCCGGGTCTGCTCGGCCAGCAGCTGCCGGCCCAGCTCCCAGCGCCGCAGCACCTCCTCGCCGGCCCGGCCCGAGCGGACCCAGGGCGCGAGCGAGCCGAGGGCGGCCACGGACGAGAGGTGGGTGTAGCACTCGAGGGCGGCGGGGGCGTCCGGCACGCTGACCGGGGTGACGGCCACGCCGAGGCCCTGCAGCCGCGCCACCCAGTCCTCGAGGGCCGCCCGGACCTCGGGCTGGTTGCGGTCGAGCAGCTCGGTGACCACGCCGACGCGCAGCCGGCGCACGCCGCCCGCGTCGAGGCGGTGGGGGGCGGGCTCGCGGCCCGAGAGCACGGCCAGGGCCAGCGCCGCGTCGCCGGTGTCGCGGGTCAGGGTGCCGACCCGGTCGAGGTCGGGGGCGAAGGGCACCACGCCGGTCATCGGCGTCAGGCCGGGGCTGGGCGCCAGACCCACCACGCCGCACTGGGAGGCGGGCTCGCGCACCGAGCCCCCGGTGTCGGTGCCCAGCGCCAGCGGCACCATCCCGGCCGCGACGGCAGCCGCCGAGCCGCCGGAGCTGCCGCCGGGGCTGCGGCGCGCGTCCACGGGGTTGCGGGTCGGGCCGTGCGCCGAGGTCTGGGTCGAGGCGCCCATGGCCAGCTCGTCCATGTTGGTGCGCCCGAGCACGATCGCGCCGGCGGCCCGCAGCCGCGACACGACCGGGGCGTCGAGCCTGGCCAGGCCGCCGTCGTGGCCCTCCGAGCCCGCGCGGGTGGTCTGGCCGGCGACGTCGATGTTGTCCTTGACCAGCACCGGCACCCCGGCCAGGGCCCCACCGGGGAGGCCCCGGCGGACGCGGGCGTCGAGGCGGATCGCCTGGGCCAGCGCGCGGTGCGGCTCGAGGTGGACCACGGCGTGCAGCCGCGGGTCGACCTCGGCGATGCGGGCCAGGTGGGCGGCCACGACCTCGCGGGCGCTGACCCGCCCGAGGCGGACCAGGGCCGCGATCTCGCGGGCGGGCAGGTCGGTGAGCCCGGTCGTGGGGGCACCCGTCGTGACGGCGTACGACGTGGGGGACGACATGCGGCCGACCCTGCCAAAGGAGTGTGTCGGCGCGATGACGACTGCGCAGGGCCGCGCGACCGGACTGGACCGGCATGGCACGATCTGCTCGATGTCCGGCGTGGTGCTCCCCGAAGGTGTACGGGCCATGGCACGCCGCGGCGCGGACTGGCAGCGCTGGGTGGACGCGCTGCCGGCCCGCGTGGACGCGCTCGTCGAGGACTGGCAGCTGCGGCCCGACGGCACGCCCACCCACGGCCAGGCGGCCCTGGTGGTGCCGGTGCGCAGCCGCAGCGGCGCGCCCGCGGTGCTCAAGGTCGGCTGGCCGCACGAGGAGGCCGAGCACGAGCACCTCGCCCTCCAGCGGTGGGCCGGCCGAGGTGCGGTGCGGCTGCTGCGGGCCGATCCCCACCGCAGCGCGCTGCTGCTGGAGCGGCTCCACGACGAGACGCTCGCCGACGCGTGGGACGTCGAGGCGTGCGAGGTCGTGGCCGGGCTGTACGCCGACCTGCACGTGCCCGCGACCCCGCAGCTGCGCCGGCTCTCGGTGTGCGCCGCCCGCTGGTCCGACGCGCTCCGGGCGCTGCCCCGCCAGGCGCCGCTGCCGCGCCGGCTGGTCGAGCAGGCCGCCTCGCTGGCGGCCGACCTGGCCGGCGACCCCGACACCGACGGCACCCTGGTGCACGCGGACCTGCACTACGGCAACGTGCTGGCCGCCGACCGCGCGCCGTGGCTGGCGATCGATCCGAAGCCCCTGAGCGGCGACCGCCACTACGAGCCGGCCCCGATGCTGTGGAACCGCTTCGAGGAGCTCTCGTGGCCCGGCGGCACAGGCGTGCGCGACGGCCTGCGGCGCCGCTTCCACGCCCTGGTCGACACCGCCGGGCTCGACGAGGACCGCGCCCGCGACTGGGTGGTGGTGCGGATGCTCGTGCTCGCCCTGGAGCGGCTGCAGGACCCGCGGGGACGCGAGCGCCTGGTGCCCGACGACGAGTGGTTCACGCTGTGCATCACGGTCGCCAAGGCGGTCCAGGACTAGGTGGTGGTCGGATCGCGCAGCGCGTCGCGCCGGCCGACGAGGAAGGCCCGCTCCTCCTCGCTGCCCGCCAGCCCGATCGCCGCGTCGTACGCCGCGCGCGCCTCCGCCGGCCGGTCGAGCCGTCGCAGCAGGTCGGCCCGGGTGGCGTGCCACGCGTGGTAGCCCTCGAGCCCCAGCGGGTCGACCAGCGCCAGCGCCGCCTCGGGGCCCTCGACCTCCGCCACCGCGACGGCGCGGTTGAGCGCGACCACCGGGCTGCGGGTGAGGGCGAGCAGCTGGTCGTAGAGCTGCACGACCTGGCCCCACTCGGTGAGCGAGGCGTCGAGCGCATCGGTGTGGACGGCGTTGACGGCCGCCTGCAGCTGGTAGCGACCGGGGCGCCCGAGCGCGAGGCAGCCGCGCACCAGGCGGTGTCCCTCCTCGACCAGCGCGGCGTCCCACCGCGTGCGGTCCTGCTCGTCGAGGGGCACCAACCGGCCCTCGCTCACGCGGGTGGCGGCCCGGGCCTCGACGAGCAGCATCAGCGCGAGCAGCCCGTCGACCTCGGGCTGCGCGCCCAGCGACGGCGTGCCCGCCACCATCTCGCGCAGCTGGCGGGCGAGCCGGATCGCCTCGCTCGTCAGGTCGGTGCGCTGCGCCTGGCCGGACGACCCGAGGTAGCCCTCGTTGAAGACCAGGTAGAGCACGGCCAGCACGGCGTCGAGACGTGCGGGCAGGTCCTGCGCCGACGGGATCCGGTAGGGGATGCCCGCCCGGGCGATCTTCTGCTTCGAGCGCGTGATCCGCTGCGCCATCGTCGTCTCGGGCACCAGGAACGCCGCCGCGATCTCGGCGACGGTCAGACCGCCGAGCAGCCGCAGCGTCAGCGCCACCCGGTGCTCGGGCGCCAGCGCGGGGTGGCAGCAGGTGAAGACCAGGCGCAGCCGGTCGTCCTCGACCGGCCCGGTCGGGAGCGGGGGCGTGGGGTCGGTGATCATCTGCGCCTCGGCGTGCTTGTCGTCGCGGCGGCCCTCCCGGCGGAGCCGGTCGAGCGCCCTGCGGGTGGCGGTGGTGGTGAGCCAGCCGCCGGGGTTGGGCGGGAGCCCCTCGTCGCGCCACGTCTCGGTGGCCACGACGAGGGCCTCGCCGGTGGCGTCCTCGGCCAGGTCGAGGTCGCCGAAGCGCCGGGCCAGGGCGGCCACGACCCGACCGTGCTCGGCGCGGAAGACCGCCTCGAGGTCGGCGTCGCTCGCCCCCACCGGCGTCACTCGCCCTGGAAGGGGCGCACCTCGACCGGCCCCATGCAGGCGGCCGAGCCCTTCGCGGCGATGGCGAGGGCGGCGTCGAGGTCGGGGGCCTCGACGACCCAGAAGCCGCCGAGCTGCTCCTTGGACTCCGCGAAGGGGCCGTCGGTGACGACCGGCTCGCCCGTCGAGGCGTCGACCACGGTGGCGTCCGACGGGGCGGTGAGCCCGCCGGCGAAGACCCAGCTGCCGCTGGTGCGGAGCTCGGTGTTGAAGGCGTCGACCTGGGCGAACGCCTGCTGCATCTGGGCCTCGTCGGCGTAGACGTCGGAGCCGTCGTGGTGCACGGAGAGCAGGTACTGGGTCATGGGGATCTCCTCTGGTCGGCGGGACGGACGGTCCGTCCCGGTCCTCACCCTCTCCACGAACGGGCCGACCTGGATACGACACCCCCGTGAGAACTTTCTGCGACGACCTCGCGCGTGGGTGAGGATGGGCGCGTGCAGATCGTCTCCGTCAACGTCGGCCGTCCCCGCGAGTTCGCCTGGGCGGGCATCGGCCGCACCTCGATCGACAAGCAGCCGGTGACCGGTCCGACGTACGCCGCGCGGCTGGGGCTCGAGGGCGACCAGGTCTCCGACACCCAGCACCACGGAGGCCCCGACCAGGCGGTCTACGCCTTCGCCCGCGAGGACCTCGACCTGTGGGCCGAGCGGCTCGGGCGCGAGGTCCGCGACGGCCAGTTCGGCGAGAACCTCACCACCCGCGGCATCGACGTCAACGAGGCCGAGCTGGGGGAGCGCTGGCAGGTCGGCACCGCGACCTTCGAGGTCGCCTCGGTGCGGATCCCGTGCAACGACTTCAAGAACTGGCAGCGGCTCAACGGCTACGACGACAAGGCCTGGGTGCGCCGCTTCACCGAGGAGGGGCGACCCGGTCCCTACCTGCGCGTCCTCCAGGAAGGCCACGTCAGCGCCGGCGACGAGCTGCGCGTGGTGCACCAGCCGGGCCACGGCGTGACGGTGGCGACGATGTTCAGGGCGCTCACCACCCAGCGCTCGCTGCTCCCCGAGCTGCTCCGGGTCGACGGCCTGGTGACCGAGGCCCGCCGCCGCGCCGAGGACTACCTCGCCGGCTGAGTCCCGATCCACCGGTCGATCGATGGTGTCCTAAGCCGAGCGACTGGGTAGGGTTTGCTCATGAGTCGTCGCCCCCCTGACTTCTTCCTCGTCGGAGCGCCCAAGGCCGGGACCAGCGCCCTGCACGCCGCGCTCGCGCAGCACCCGTCGCTGTTCCTGAGCCGGGTCAAGGAGCCGAAGTACTACATGTGCGGCGACTCGCCGCCTCCGTCGTACAAGGGCCCGGGCGACGCCCACAGCAACCAGGAGTGGGTCTGGCAGCGGCAGCGCTACCTCGACCTGTTCGACGCCGCCGGGGAGGACCAGCTGCGTGGCGAGAGCACGCCGTTCTACCTCTACAACCGCGACGCCCGGCGCCGGATCGCGGCCGACCGCCCCGACGCGAAGCTGATCGCCGTCCTGCGCGACCCCGTCGACCGGGCGTACTCCAACTGGATGCACCTGTGGATGGACGGCCTCGAGCCGCGCGCCGACATCGTCGAGGCGGTCCGCAGGGAGCCCGAGCGCATCGACAACGGCTGGGCGCCGTTCTGGCACTACCAGGCCATGGGGATGTACGGCCGGCAGCTGAAGGACCTCTACGACCACTTCCCGCGCGAGCAGGTGCTGCTGCTGCGCTACCGCGAGCTCGTCGACGCCCCCGACCAGGTGCTCAACCGGGTCTTCGACTTCCTCGGCGTCGAGACCGAGGAGATCGCGCAGATCCCCTCCGACAACAGCCGGCCCTTCGTCAAGGACGGCGTCCGCGCCCGCACCGTCGGCCCGGTCATCCGGGCCGGTGCCGCCGTCGGGCAGTTCCTGCCGCCCCAGGTGTGGCGCACGGTCAGCAAGCCGCTGATCAACCAGCTCCACAAGGGCGGCGAGGAGGGGCGGCCCAGGCTGACCCCCGAGCAGCGCACGATCCTGCTGCAGCCGCACCTCGAGGACATCGCGCTGCTGGAGGAGCTGACGGGGGAGTCCTTCGAGCAGTGGCGCAGCTACCGCGACGGCGGGTCGTTCAGCAGCCGCCGCAACGAGCGGCTCAACCAGCCAGCGACGTGACCAGGTCGTGGGCGCCGTCGGGGCGCGCCAGCTCGTAGTAGAAGCGGGTCGACCCGTCCGGCTGCGGCACCGCCGCGGCGTACCGCAGGGCGCCGTCGGAGTCGGGCGAGCGCAGCACCGGGGCGTCGGGGTCGGCCACCAGGACGCCGTCCGCGCCGGCGCGGGCCACCGAGGTGACCTCGTGCCAGTTGTCGGCGGCCGAGGGGCGGCCGTCGTACAGCACCACCAGCGGGTCGTGGCTCAGCACGGTCGTCACCCGGGCGCCGCGGGCGTCCCAGGTGCCGGCGGTGGGGCGCAGCACGGTGCCGTGGCGGGTCCACGCGAGGCCGTCGTCGCTGGTGAGGTACGCCGTCGACATCCGGTCCTCGTGGCCGGGCTCGGTGAGCGGGTGCTCGCACAGCCACATCTCCCAGCGGCCGTCGCGCTCGGTGATGACGGGGTCCTTGACGGCCGTCGCCTCGTCGCCCGGCAGCACCACGGTGCGCCGCCCCTGCGGCAGCGTCTCGGGGGTGTCGGCGTCGAGCGCCTCGATCCACCAGTGCTTGGAGCCCGGCGTCGCGCACGAGAGGTAGAGCCGCCAGCCGCCGTCGGGTCGCCGCAGCACGACGGGGCGCTCGAAGGACTCGGCGCCGAAGTCGTCGCGGAACACCTCGCACACCGGCTCGAAGTGGATCCCGTCCGCGGCGCGGGCGACCACGGTGCTGACGCCGCGGCCCTCGGCCAGCGGGCGGCGCACGCGGTAGGTCAGGTAGGTGACGCCGTCGACCAGCACCGCCGAGGCGGCACCGGCCCAGTTGCCCGGCCCGCTCCCGGGCGCGGGGACGACCACGACCGGCGCGTCGTACGTCGGCAGGGGCGTGTCGAGGATCGTCATGGCGCTTAATCTACCGGGCCGGTCGGCTTTGGCCGGGACAACGCGACGGTTGCTCCGCTCCACCAAGCGTGCCGGATCAGGCGCTGTGATCTAAGTTACTGCCACGTCACATCGCGTCCCCGTCCCGCCCGGCCCTCCAGGAGTCGCCCCATGTCCCCGGTGAACACCGACCTCTCCGTCGTCGAGAACCGCTCGCCCAACGTCGCGGCCCAGTTCCTCGAGCGGGTGCAGAAGTCGCCCGAGCGGGAGGCCTACCGCTACCCCGCCGCCGAGGGCCAGCCCTGGACGTCGCTGACCTGGAAGGAGACCGGCGAGCGGGTCGAGAAGCTCGCGGCCGGCCTGCTGGCGCTGGGCCTCGAGCCCGAGCAGCGCGTCGGGATCGCCTCCAACACCCGGGTCGAGTGGATCCTGGCCGACCTCGCGGTGATGTGCGCCGGCGGGGCGACCACGACGGTCTACCCCTCGACGATCGCCGAGGACGTCTCCTACATCCTCGCCGACTCCGAGTGCCGCGTGGTCTTCGCCGAGGACGGCAGCCAGCTCGACAAGATCAAGCAGCACCGCACCGAGCTGCCCCACCTGCGCACCGTCGTGCTCTTCGAGGGCGCCGGCGACGGCGACGCGGTGCTGAGCCTGGAGGACCTCTCGGCCCTGGGCGAGAAGCACCTCGCCGGTCAGCCCGACGCGGTCGAGCAGGTCGTCGCGACGATCGCCCCCGACCAGCTGGCCACCCTGATCTACACCTCCGGCACGACCGGCAAGCCCAAGGGCGTGCGGCTCAAGCACTCGTCGTGGACCTACGAGGGCGCCTCGATCCAGGCCCAGCAGATCCTCGGCGAGGACGACCTCCAGTTCCTCTGGCTGCCGATGGCGCACTCCTTCGGCAAGGTGCTGCTCTCGACGCAGCTGGCCTGCGGCTTCGCCACCGCCGTCGACGGCCGGGTCGACAAGATCATCGACAACCTCGCGATCGTGAAGCCGACCTTCATGGGCGCGGCCCCGCGCATCTTCGAGAAGGCCCACGCGCGCATCGTCACGATGCAGGCCAACGAGGGCGGCGCCAAGGAGAAGATCTTCAACCAGGCCTTCGCCGTGGGCCGCAAGGTCGACCAGCTCCAGCGCGAGGGCAAGTCGGTCCCGCTGCTGCTCAAGCTGCAGCACCGCGTCTTCGACAAGCTGGTCTTCTCCAAGATCCGCGACCGCTTCGGAGGCCGCGTCCGCTTCTTCATCTCCGGTGCCGCCGCGCTCAACCGCGACATCGCCGAGTGGTTCCACGCCGCGGGCATCCTCATCCTCGAGGGCTACGGCCTGACCGAGACCTCGGCCGGCTCCTTCGTCAACCACCCCGACCACTACAAGTTCGGCACCGTGGGCCCGGTCGTCCCGGGCAGCCGGGTCCGGCTGGGGGAGAACGACGAGATCCAGATCCAGGGACCCGGCGTCATGGACGGCTACCACAACCTGCCCGACCAGACCGCCCAGACGCTCACCGAGGACGGCTGGCTGCGCACCGGTGACAAGGGCTCCCTCGACGAGGACGGCTACCTCACCATCACCGGCCGCATCAAGGAGCTGTTCAAGACCTCGGGCGGCAAGTACATCGCCCCGCCCGCGATCGAGGCGAAGTTCAAGGCGGTGTGTCCCTACGCCAGCCAGTTCATGGTCTTCGGTGACGAGCGCAACTACTGCGTCGCGCTGGTGACCCTGGACCCCGACGCCCTCACCGACTGGGCCAAGGACAACGGCCTCGAGGGCCAGGACTACGCCACCGTGGTGGCCCACGAGAAGACCCGCGAGATGGTGCAGGGCTACGTCGACACCCTCAACGGCCAGCTCAACCGCTGGGAGACGATCAAGCGCTTCGAGCTGCTCGACCACGACCTGTCGGTCGAGTCGGGCGAGCTGACCCCCTCGATGAAGGTCAAGCGCAACGTCGTGGAGACCAACCACCGCGGGGTCATCGACTCGATGTACGCCTGATCCCGGCGCGTCGCGGGGTCCGCCGGACGGCGTACCTCCTCGACAGGCGGGTCACAGCAGACGCACAAGGGCGCGGGTGAGGATCGGTCCCATGACCGACCGCACCCGCGCCCGATCCGCGTCCCGCCCCCCGTCCGCCCCCCACGACGAGGTCGAGGACCACGACCTCGGGCTGTCCCACGACCTGCCCCGGATCGTCGAGCGCAACCTCGGCCGCCGCGGCCTGCTCGCCCTGTTCGGCGGCGTCGGCGCCGTCGCCGTGGTCGGCTGCGGCACCGACGACACCACGTCGTCCTCGTCGTCGTCCGGCGCGGCCGACGGCACCCCGCCCGGTGCACCCTCGGGCGCGTCGGGCACCACGGTCGCCGAGGGCGAGATCCCCGAGGAGACCGCCGGCCCCTACCCGGGCGACGGCAGCAACGGCCCCGACGTGCTCACCGAGAGCGGCGTCGTCCGCAGCGACCTCACCACCAGCTTCGGCTCGGCCAGCGGCACCGCCGAGGGCGTCCCGCTCACGATCCGGATGAAGGTCTACGACCTGAACGGCGACGACGCCACGGTGCTCTCGGGCGCGGCCGTCTACGCCTGGCACTGCGACCGCGAGGGCCGCTACTCGATGTACGACGACGAGATCGTCGACGAGAACTACCTGCGCGGCGTCCAGGAGACCGACGCGAAGGGCTACGTCGAGTTCACCTCGATCTTCCCCGCCTGCTACTCCGGCCGCTGGCCCCACGTGCACTTCGAGGTCTACGAGAGCCTCGACGCCGCGACCAGCGGGGGCGACAAGCTCCGCACCTCCCAGCTCGCCCTCCCGCAGGACGTCTGCGAGACCGTCTACGCCGCCGACGGCTACGAGGCCAGCGTCTCCAACCTGGCCAGCGTCTCGCTCTCCTCCGACATGGTCTTCGGCGACGGCTACTCGCTCCAGATGGCGAAGGTCACCGGGAGCGTCGACGAGGGGTACGTCGCGACGCTGAACGTCCCCGTCTGAGGGCGGGATCCCCCTGCGGGCGGGGTCGGGCCGGGCGGGGTCGTGTCCGGCGGGCGTCGTCCGGCGCCGGACGTCATGCGAGGTGGTCGTCCTGACGGCCAGATCACATGACGTCCCGCACGACGTCGTACGAGGTGGTCGCCCCGGCCACCACCTCGGACGACGTCCGCCCGGTGCGCCGGCCACCTCGCACGACGCCCGGCCAGGCCCGCGGGCCCGCCAAGCCGACGCCTCAGCGGTCCTCGAGCCGCGTGACCCAGTACTCCGTCTCCGGGGTCGGCGGGGTCGTGAACCGCGCGTTCGGCAGGTAGAGCGCGTCGCGCCACCGGGCGACGGTGGTCGGCACGTCGAGCTCCGGGGAGGTGAGGGTGCGCTGCAGGGTGCCGGTGCGGCCGTCGCGCGACAGGCGCAGCTCGGCGACCCGGTCGAGCCGGTTCTGCACGGCGAACAGCGTGCGGCCCTCGCGGGTCAGGCCGTCGCCGTTGGTGAGCAGGGTGTCGCCGAGGTCGACCCGCTCGGCGACGCCCGTGGTCGGGTCGACGCGGAAGAGGTAGCCGGTCGACGACTGCACCACGAGCAGCGCCCGCCCGTCGGGGGTGGTCTCGATGCCGTTGGCGTTGTTGACGCCGGCGGTCTGCACCCAGTCGCCGGTCAGGGGCAGCGAGCTCACCGTGGCCTCGCCCCTCCGTCCCTGGTCGACGCGGTAGAGGCGTGCCTGCAGCGAGTCGGTCACCCACGCGGTGCGGCCCGTGACGACCACGTCGTTGACGAAGCTCTCACCGGGCGCGGGGTCCGGCGTCAGCTCGTACGTCGCGGTGGTGCGGCCGGTCCGCACGTCGACGACCTTGACGTCGCCGTCGGCGCCGCCGGCCGCCCACAGCGCGCTGCCACGACCCAGCTCGAGGCCGACGGCGGGCGTGCCGTCGCCCTGGCTGAGGACGCGGCCGCGACCGGTGCGCAGGTCGGCGGCGTAGACGTCGCCGTCCACGCGGGAGCCGAGGTACGCCGTCGGGCCGCGGGTGTCGATGCCCTCGGGCTGGAACCCGTCGGGCAGGTCGATCCGGGTCGGTGGCTCGCGGTGACCCCGGTCGGGGTGGGCCGCGGCGGGCGCGAGGCCAGCGCAAAGGGTGAGGGCGAGCGCCGCGGGGAGGGCGGCGGCGAGCAGCGGACGGGTGCGAGGAGTCATGGGTGGTCCCTTTCGTCCCCGCCCACCGTACGTCGGCCCCGGGGACACGGGTGTGAGACTGGAGCCGTGCACGTGCCTCCTGGGACCCCGTTCGGGGTCTACGTCCACGTGCCGTTCTGCGCGGTGCGGTGCGGCTACTGCGACTTCAACACCTACACCGCGACCGAGCTCGGGGGCGGCGGCTCGCAGGCGGCGTACGCCGGGCACGCGATCGCCGAGGTCGAGCAGGCCGCCGCGGCGCTGGGCCCTGACCGCCCGGTGGCCGACACGGTCTTCTTCGGGGGTGGGACGCCCACGCTGCTCCCCGCCGACGACCTCGTCCGGGTGCTGGGCAGCCTGCGCGAGGAGCTCGGACTGGCCGCGGACGTCGAGGTCACCACCGAGGCCAACCCCGACAGCGTCACGCCCGAGAGCCTGGCCACGCTGCGGGCCGGCGGCTTCACGCGGGTCTCCTTCGGGATGCAGTCGGCGGTGCCGCACGTGCTGCGGGTGCTCGAGCGCACCCACGACCCCGCGGGCGTCCCGCGGGCGGTGCGGTGGGCGCGCGAGGCGGGCTTCGAGCAGGTCAGCCTCGACCTCATCTACGGCACCGCGGGGGAGTCGGTCGCCGACTGGCGGACCTCGCTGGAGAGCGCCCTGGCCTGCGAGCCCGACCACGTCTCGGCGTACTCCCTCATCGTCGAGGACGGCACCCGCCTGGCCCGCCAGGTCCGCACCGGCGCGGTCGCGATGCCCGACGAGGACGACCTGGCCGAGAAGTACGTCCTGGCCGACGACCTGCTCACCGCCGCCGGGCTGGGGTGGTACGAGGTCTCCAACTGGGCCACGTCCGACGCCGCCCGCTGTCGCCACAACGAGCTCTACTGGACCAGCGCCAGCTGGTGGGGGATCGGCCCCGGCGCCCACTCCCACGTCGACGGCGAGCGCTGGTGGAACGTCAAGCACCCCAGCGCGTACGCCGCCCGGCTGCGCGTCGACGCCTCGCCCCGCCAGGACGGCGAGACCCTCGACGCCGACACCAGGGCGCTGGAGCGGGTGCTGCTGGAGGTGCGCCGCCGCGACGGGCTGCCGCTCGACGCCCTCGGCGAGCCGGCCCGCACCCACGGGGTCGCCGGCGTCGTGGCCGACGGCCTCGCCGTCGTCGAGGGAGGCGGGACCGGGGCGGGCGGCGCACCGGGGCGGCTGGTGCTGACCCGGGAGGGTCGGCTGCTGGCCGACGCCGTGGTGCGCCGGCTGCTCGACTAGCCGCGGATCAGTGGCCCGGCTCGGTCACGAAGTCGATCAGCTCCTCGACCCGGCCGAGCAGCGCGGGGTCGAGGTCCTGGAAACCGCGGACGCCGCCGAGGATGTGCTTCCACGCGCGGGCGATGTCGGCCTGCTCGCGGTGGGGCCAGCCGAAGCTCTGGCAGACCCCCTTCTTCCACTCGACGTCGCGCGGGATCTGGGGCCAGGCCTTCTTGCCGAGCCGCTCGGGCTTGACCGCCGCCCAGATGTCGATGAACGGGTGGCCCACAATCAGCACGTGCCGGCCCACGGGGGAGCGCATCACCGACTGCGCGATCCGGCTCTCCTTGGAGCCCGCGACCAGGTGGTCGACGAGCACGCCGACGCGGCGCTCGGGGCCGGGGCCGAAGTCGCGGAGCTTCTCGCCGAGGTCGTCGACGCCGTCGAGGTACTCCACGACCACGCCCTCGATCCGCAGGTCGTCGCCCCACACCTTCTCGACCAGCTCGGCGTCGTGGCGGCCCTCGACGAAGATCCGGCTGGCCCGCGCGACGCGGGCCTTGGTGCCGTGCACGGCGACCGAGCCGGACGCCGTGCGGGTGGCCTTCTGGGGGCCCTGGCGGGTCGGTGCGACGAGCACGACCGGCCGGCCCTCCAGCACGAACCCGGGCCCGAGCGGGAAGGTGCGGCGCTTGAGGTGGCGGTCCTCGAGCGTGACGGTGCCGAGGTCGCGCTCGACCTTGACGATCTCGCCGACCCAGTCGCGCCCCACCTCCTCGACGACGAGCCCGAGGTCGGCGTCGATCTCCACCGCGCGGCCGTTCTTCGGGATGCGCCAGTCGGCGGCGAGGACGTCGGAGCCGTAGCGGTCACCAGGCGTGGGGCCGTGGGAGGGAGGAGGCACCACGGCACGGTACGGCGCCCCGCCCGGCCCGCGGTGGAGCCTCGCGGGCCCTTCGAGACAGGACTTCGTCCTTCCTCAGGGACCGAGGCGGGCCCTTCGAGACAGGACTTCGTCCTTCCTCAGGGACCGAGGCCGTCCCTCGGTCCCTGAGGAGGTCGCCCTGGCGACCGTCTCGAAGGGCCTTGCGTCGAGAACAGTCACGATATATCGTCAACATATCGAGACTGTGTCGGAGAGTCCGTGACCAACCCGGACCCGGCACCACACAGACGAAGAAGGAGGTCTCGAGATGAGGCACGACATGTGGAGCTCAGAGTTCGAACCCACCCGGCGCCAGCGCGGCGGCCGGGGACCCGGCCGCCGTGGCGGCCACGACAGCTGGGGCGGCCCGTGGGGCGGCCCGCTCGGCGGCCCGCCGCCGTGGGTGGCGCAGATGTTCGGCGCCGACCTGGCCGGTGGACCCCGTCGCGGCGGGGGCCGGGGCGGTCGGCCCCGGGTGCGCCGGGGCGACGTCCGCGTCGCCATCATCAGCGTGCTGCACGACGCCGGGGAGCCGATCAACGGCTACCAGGTGATCCAGCAGATCGCCGAGAAGACCGCCGGGGCCTGGAAGCCCAGCCCCGGGTCGGTCTACCCGACCATCGCCCAGCTGGAGGACGAGGGGCTCGTCGAGGACGCGCCCACCGGCCGCAAGGCGCTGCAGCTGACCGAGGAGGGGCTCGCGTACGTCGCCGAGCACGCCACCGAGGTCGACGCGGTCTGGGCGCCGTTCGTCGAGCAGGAGGACGACACGGAGGCGGTCAACTTCAAGCAGGTGATCGGGCAGACCGTGGGCGCCATCGTCCAGGTCGTCAGCTCCGGCACCCCCGACCAGCGCGAGAAGGCGCTGCAGATCCTGGCCGAGACGCGTCGCCAGATGTACAGCCTGCTCGCCGAGGGGCCCGAGGGCTCCCTCGACGACGACGCGGACGACGACGAGTCCGACGGGCCCTACGACGACGTGGCCCCGCGGGAGCGGTGATGGCCGAGCTGCGCATCGGTGACGCCGACCGCGAGGCAGCGGTGGCGGCCCTGGGCGAGCACTTCGCCCAGGGCCGCCTCACCAAGGAGGAGCACGACGAGCGCGCCGAGGTCGCCTGGTCCGCCCGCACCGGCAGCCAGCTCGCCCCGCTGTTCGGCGACCTCCCGGGCCCCGGCCCGGCCGTGCCGCGTGCGGCCGCCACCGCGCAGCAGCCGACCGACCCGCCCCGCTGGGCGCGGCGACCGGTCGTGCCGCCCCGAGCGGGCTGGCGGGCGTTCCCGCTGGTCCCGGTGCTGATCGCCCTGGGCGTGCTGAGCGCGCTGACGCACCTGCCGTTCGTGCTGCTCGGGCTGCTGGTGTGGTTCGTCGCCTCGCGCCACCACGTCGGCCCGCGGCCGCCGTGGGCCGGGCGCGGTCGGGCGCACCCGGGCGCCGCGCAGGGTGGTCACTGGCGCTGATCGCTGCCAGGGTGGGGCGACCTCGCCGGGTCCGGTGGGGTCGCCCCTCCCGGAAGGACCGACACCGTGGCCCAGACGACCGCCCCTGCCGCCTCGGAGCGCGGCCTGGCCCGCTTCGCCCAGCGACTGGCCGGCTGGACCGAGCGCTGGTTCCCCGACGCCTACGTCTTCGCCCTCATCGGCGTCGTGGTCGTCTCGGCCGCCGCGCTGGTCAACGGCACCAGCCCCAAGGGGGTCGCCGAGGCCTTCGGCGGCGGCTTCTGGGACCTGACGGCCTTCACCCTCCAGATGGCGATGGTGGTGCTGACCGGTTATGTCGTGGCCACCTCGCCGCCGGCGGCCAGGCTCATCGAGCGGATCGCCACGGTGCCGTCCTCGGCCCGCGGGGCCGTCGCCTTCGTGGCGCTGGTCTCCTGCCTGGTCTCGATGCTCAACTGGGGCCTGAGCCTGGTCTTCAGCGGGCTGCTGGCGCGCGCGATCGCGCGTCGTCCCGACCTGAGGGCCGACTACCGCGCGCTCGGCGCCGCGGCGTACATGGGGCTCGGCGCGGTGTGGGCCCTCGGCCTGTCCTCCTCCGCCGCCCAGCTGCAGGCCACTCCGGCCTCGCTGCCGCCCGAGCTGCTCGAGATCACCGGGGTCCTCGACTTCGGCGACACCATCCTGACCTGGCAGTCGCTGACCATGGCCGTGATCCTCATCGTGCTGACGGTGGTGATCTCGTGGCTGTCCGCGCCGCAGGGCGAGGCGATCCGCACCGCCGAGCAGATGGACATCGACCTCGACGACACCATCGCGCCGCCCCCGCCGCGCACCAAGCCGGGGGAGTACCTCGAGCGCTCGCCGATCCTGCCGATGATCGTGGGCCTGATCGCCCTGCTCTGGCTGGTCTTCCAGCTCGTCGACAACCCGTTCCTCACCGTGATCAGCAGCCTCAACACCTACCTGCTGGTCTTCGTGATCCTCGGCCTCGTGCTCCACGGCACCCCGCGCAACTTCCTCGACGCGGTCTCCAAGGCGGTGCCCACCACGGCCGGCGTGCTGGTGCAGTACCCCCTGTACGCCGCCATGGCCGCCGTCCTGACCCGCGCCACCGGCAGTGGCGGGATGACCGTCTCGGAGCACCTCGCCGAGCTGTTCGCCGACCTCGGCGGCGGCGGTGGGTTCGCGGTCGTGATCGCGATCTACACCGCGCTGCTCGGCGTCCTGGTGCCCTCGGGTGGCGGCAAGTGGCTGGTCGAGGCGCCGTACGTCATGCAGTCGGCCACCGACGTCGGGATGAACCTCGGCTGGACGGTGCAGATCTACAACGCCGCCGAGGCGCTGCCCAACCTGGTCAACCCGTTCTTCATGCTGCCGCTGCTCGCGGTGCTGGGGCTGCGTGCCCGCGACCTGGTGGGGTTCACCTTCGTGCAGTTCCTCTTCCACCTGCCGGTGGTGCTGCTGCTCCTGTGGCTGCTCGGGATGACCTTCGAGTTCGTGCCACCGGTGCAGCCGTAGCAACCGAGTCGTGCAAAGAAATCATTGCAAAAATATCTTTGCACACCTACCGTGGACGTCATGGACCAGCTCGACGAAGCCCTCGCCCGCACCCGCCGCGACGACCTCGTGGCCGCCACCCGGCGAGCGCGCCGCACGCCCGCGACCCTGCGGCGCAGCCGCGCGGTGCGCACGCCTCGGCCGGAGGAGCGGTGACCAGCCCCCGTCCGGTACGCCGCGTCGACCGGCAGGCGCTCCAGGGACTCGCCCACCCGCTGCGGGTCCAGCTCTACGACCTGCTGGTCTCCGAGGGGTCCGCGACCGCCTCGGAGCTGGGCCGGCGGCTGGGGGAGTCCAGCGGTTCGACGAGCTACCACCTGCGCCAGCTCGAGCGGCACGGCTTCGTGGAGACCGACCCCACCCGTGGCACCGGCCGCGAGCGCTGGTGGCGTGCCACCCAGGAGGACCTGCGCACCCGCGGAGCCGACTTCGAGGACGACCCGTCGGCCGCGGAGGCCTACCGGCTGCTCGACGCCGAGTGGTCGCGATCGCGGCGTGGCCGCCACGAGGCGTGGCGCGCCTCCCGGCGGGAGTGGCCGACGCAGTGGCGCGAGGCCGCCGGCGAGTCCACCGGTCACCTCCTGCTCGACGTCGCCGAGACCGCCGACCTGATGGCCGACCTGATCGCGCTGTCCACGCGGTGGGCGGAGCGCACCGGGGACCGTCGTGAGGACGACCCGCGCTACCGCTCGGTCGAGCTCCAGACCAACCTGTTCCCCAACGGCCGAGCGCCGGGGGAGGCCTAGACCAGCGGCAGCCGCTTCTGCGAGCGGGGCAGCTGCTCGTAGCCGCGGCGCACCGCGTGGACCAGCTCCTCCGCGGGGTAGGGCCACTGGCCGGTGTCCAGCGCCTGCGAGAGGGGTACGCCGCGGCCGGCCAGGTCGCGGACCGTCTCGGCCACGACCCCGATCGCCGAGCGCTGCTCGGTGACGAAGTCGAGGTCGACGGGCGCGCCGTGGCCCGGGACGACGACCGTGCCCGGCCCGGCCAGGCTGAGCACCAGGTCGAGGCTGAGCGGCCAGTCCATCGGCCAGCTGTCCTCGCCCCACACGGGGTTGCCGGCCTCCTCGACCAGGTCGCCGGCCAGCAGCACGTCGGCGCCCTCGACGCGCGCCACCAGGTCGCCCGAGGTGTGGCCCCGGCCCGGGTGGACGAGCTCGACGACGCGGTCGCCGAGGTCGATGGCGGTGACCGAGGAGAAGGTGTGGTCCGGCACCACGACCTCGGTGTCGGCGATGCCCTGCTCGCGCGGGTCGTCCGAGCCGCGGGCGTGGGCCTGCGCGGCGGCGGCCTGCTCGGGCAGCGCGGCCGCGGCCTCCTCGTGGGCGGTGACCGGCACCGCGCCGTACGCCGCCCGGAACGCGCCGTTGCCCAGCACGTGGTCGACGTGCACGTGGGTGTTGACGATCTCGACCACCGGGCGCGCCGAGAGCCGCCGCAGGTCGACGAGCACCTCCTCGGCCGCCGCGCGGGACGCGTGGGTGTCGACGACGAGCAGTCCGCGCTCGCCCTCGACCACGCTGACGTTGACGTCGAACCAGTCGTAGCGGGCCACCCACACGCGGTCGGCGACCTCGACGAAACGGGAGCTGGCTGTGGGGTCCGACACGGCTCGACCCTACGGCGCCCTGCGTAGACTTGGCACTCCGTGCACCGGAGTGCCAACGTGCACGGGTACCCACGCGTGGACCCAGGAGGCGAGATGCAGGAGGACCGTCGGCTCGCCGTGCTGCGAGCCATCGTCGAGGACTACGTCGCGACCCGCGAGCCGGTCGGGAGCCGCGCGCTCGTCGAGCGCCACCACCTCGGTGTCTCGCCCGCCACCGTGCGCAACGACATGGCCGCGCTCGAGGAGGAGGGGCTGATCGCCCAGCCCCACACCAGCGCCGGCCGCATCCCCACCGACAAGGGCTACCGCTTCTTCGTCGACCGGCTGACCCAGGTCAAGCCGATGTCGGCCGCCGAGAAGCGCGCCATCTCCCGCTTCCTCGAGGGCGCCCACGACCTCGACGACGTCATCTCGCGCTCGGTGCGGCTGCTCGCCCAGCTGACCCAGCAGGTGGCGATCGTGCAGTACCCCGTGCTCGCGCGCTCCACGGTGCGCCACGTCGAGCTGGTCCAGCTCGGCGGCAGCCGGGTGCTGCTGGTGCTGATCCTCTCGACCGGCCGCGTCGAGCAGCGCGTCGTGGAGCTGCCCGAGGAGCTCGACACCGACACGCTGGCCGCGCTGCGGCTGCGCATCAACCTGGCCGCCACCGGCCAGCGGATCACCGAGGCGGCGACCGCCCTGGGCGAGCTGACCCAGCAGGTCGAGCCCGGTGACCGGACCCCCGTGGCCGTCATCGGCGCGGCCCTGGTCGAGGCGATGTCGAACGAGCGCACCGACGAGCGCGTCGTGGTCGGCGGCACCGCCAACCTGGCCCGCTTCGGCGACGGCTTCGACCGCTCGATCAAGCCGATGCTCGAGGCGCTGGAGGAGCACGTCGTGCTGCTCAAGCTGCTCGGCGAGGCCACCACGGCCGACGCCATCACGGTGCGGATCGGGCACGAGGGTCCCTACCAGGAGCTCGCGTCCACCTCCGTGGTCGCCACCGGCTACGGCCCCGGCGAGGAGATCGTGGGATCCCTCGGCGTGGTCGGTCCCACCCGCATGGACTACCCCGGGTCGATGGCCGCCGTGCGCGCCGTCGCCCGCTACGTCTCCACCATCCTCGACCAGGCCTGATCCAGGCCCGTCACCGCGAACAAGGAAGAGCACCCGTGAGCCAGGACCCCTACGAGATCCTCGGCGTCTCCCGCGACGCCGAGGCCGACGAGATCAAGAAGGCCTACCGCCGGCTGGCTCGTCAGCTGCACCCCGACGTCAACCCCGACCCCTCCACGCAGGAGCGGTTCAAGGAGGTCTCGGCGGCGTACGAGGTGCTCTCCGACCCGGAGAAGCGCCGGATGTACGACCTCGGCGGCGACCCCTTCGGCCGTGGCGGCGGGGGCGGCGCCCAGGGCGCGGGCTTCTCCTTCACCGACATCATGGACGCCTTCTTCGGCGGCCAGGCGCAGGGTCAGGGCCGCGGCCCACGGCCCCGCGCCCGCCGTGGCCAGGACGCCCTGGTGCGGCTCGAGGTCGAGCTGGCCGAGGCGGCGTTCGGCGTCACCCGCGAGCTCAAGGTCGACACCGCCGTGGTCTGCGGCGTCTGCGAGGGCAGCGGTGCCGCCGCCGGCTCGCGGCCGGTGACCTGCGAGACCTGCCACGGCCGTGGCGAGGTGCAGCAGGTGCAGCGCTCGTTCCTCGGCGAGGTCCGGACGCTGCGGCCGTGCCCCGCGTGCCGCGGCTACGGCGAGATCATCCCCGAGCCCTGCCGCGAGTGCTCCGGCGACGGCCGGGTCCGGTCGCGCCGCACCCTGACGGTCAAGATCCCCCCGGGCGTCGACACCGGCACCCGCGTCCAGCTCACCGGCGAGGGCGAGGTCGGCCCCGGCGGCGGGCCCGCGGGCGACCTGTACGTCGAGATCCACGTGCCGACCCACGACGTCTTCACCCGCGACGGCACCGACCTGCGCTGCCACGTCACGGTCCCGATGACCGCCGCGGCGCTCGGCACCACCATCAAGCTGCCCCTGCTCGAGGCCGACGTCGCCGAGGAGGACACCGAGATGGACCTGTGGGTCGACGTCGAGATCCGTCCCGGCACCCAGTCCGGCTCCGAGCAGGTGCTGCGCGGCCGCGGCATCCCGCACCTGCGCTCGCAGGTGCGCGGCGACCTCGTCGTCACCGTCGAGGTCGAGACCCCCGGACGCCTCGACGACCGCCAGCAGGAGCTGCTGCGCGAGCTGGCCCGGCTGCGCCACGAGGAGTCGCCGGACGGCACCATCTCCCAGCCCCACAAGGGCGTCTTCGGTCGCCTGCGCGACGCCTTCAAGTGAGCCCGGCGACCCCGTGAGCCTGGCCGTCTTCCTCGGTCCCGTGACGGACGCCCGCGTCGGCGACGTCGTGGTGGTCGAGGGCGACGAGGCGCGGCACGCGGTCGTGGTGCGGCGCACGGCCGTCGGCGAGCAGGTCGTGCTCGCCGACGGCGCCGGCACCGCGGCGACCTGCACGGTCACCGCGACCACGAAGTCGACCCTGACCGCGACCGTCGACGACGTGCGCCGCAGCGACCGCCCGACCCCCACGGTCACCGTCGTGCAGGCGATCCCCAAGGGCGAGCGCGCCGAGCTGGCCGTCGAGGTGCTGACCGAGATCGGTACCGACCGGATCGTGCCCTGGGCCGCCGCCCGCTGCGTCGGCGTCTGGCGCGGCGAGCGGGCCGCGAAGTCGCTGGCCAAGTGGCGCGCGACGGCGCGGGAGTCGGCCAAGCAGTCGCGCCGCGCCTGGCTGCCGGAGGTGACCGAGATGGCGACCACCGCCGAGGTCGCCGACCTGCTCGCCGGCGTCGACCTCGCCGTCGTCCTCCACGAGGCCGCGACCGACTCCCTGGCGGACCTGCCCGTCGCCGAGGCGACCTCGATCGCGGTGGTCGTCGGCCCCGAGGGCGGCCTCACCGACGACGAGCTCGCCGCCCTCGCCCCCGCCCACGTCGTCCGCACCGGCGACCCCGTCCTGCGCACCTCCACCGCCGGCGTCGCCGCCGTCGCCGCGCTCCTGTCGCGGACGTCGCGCTGGGGGTAGGGGGCTGGGGCACGGGCAGTTTCCCCGGTCAGCCGGGGAAACTGCCCGCCGAACCGGGCACATCGGACTTCCGCGGGCAGTATCGCCCGTCCAGGGCGCCCGCTTCGTCCGTCTCCGGCGTGAGCGGCTGCTGGCCCTCGAGGAACGCCCGCACCTTCGCCTCCGGCATCTCGCACGGCTTGAGCACCCAGGTCCCGCCCACCCGGTAGACGTTGGTGCTCACCACGTCGGTCCCGCCCAGCTCCTCGGCGTACACCGACCCCGCCCGACCGCCCGCCGTCCGGCTCCTGGCCACGCCCCACCGGCGCCCGGCGTACGTCGCCTCCGACCAGCCGAGCGGCAGCCGCTCGACCAGGGCCGCCACGTCGGTGGGGTCCTCGCGCGGGTCATCGGTCGGGGTCACCGTCCGATCCTCCCGGGTGGGCCTGACCGGGTGGGTCTGAACGGGTGGGCCTGACCGGGTGGGCTGGGAGGAGCACGGGCCGCGCGAGCGGCGGGGTGCGTCGTGCGGGTCGGTCGCTCGGGCGGCCACCTCGTACGACGTCGGCCGGGACGTCGTGCGAACGGGTCGTCGGGGCGGCCACCTCGCATGACGTCCACCCGGCCGGCAACTACCTCGTACGACGTCAGCCGGCCGGCGACCACCTCGCACGACGTCCGCCCGGCCGGCGACCACCTCGTACGACGTCCGCCCGGCCGGCAGCCACCTCGCACGACGTCCGCCCGGCCGGGGGCCACGACGCCCGACCACCCGGCGACCACCTACTTCACGCTGATCGCCTTGGAGTCCCGCGTCACCCCGGCGCCGCCGGACCCACCCGACCCACCGGATCCCCCCGACCCACGCGAGTCCGTGTCGGACACCACGAGCGTGAAGCTGCCGAGGGGGGCCGAGACCTCGAAGGTGTACGGCGCCAGGGTGCAGCACTCCGAGGCCGTCGCCCGGCCCTCGCGCACCACCTCGGCCCCGTCCCTGAGCTGCCACACGACGGTGGCCTCGGGGGCGGAGGCGCGGCCGGTGACGGTGAAGGCGCTGCCGACGATGCCGCCCTCGCCGGGGGTGTCGACGACGACGGGGGACAGGACGTCGTCGCCGTCCGCCGGGGCGACCGGGGAGGAGACGTCGACGCCCCAGAGCCGGTCGACCTCCTCGCCGCCGATGGTGAGGCGGACGGGCAGCCGGCTGCGGGTGGCGGTGTCGGCCGTCCACACCAGCGCCTGGACGGCGCGCTGCGCGGAGGCCGGTGCCGCCTCGGTCCCGGGGTCGGCGCCGCGCAGGTCGACGGTGATCGCGTCGGCGCCGGCCTCAGCGCTGACCGAGGTGCCGCGGACCGGCCAGGCGGACGCGTGGTCGGGATCCGCGGACGGTGCGCCGACGGTCTCCTGCAGGGCCACCTCGAGGTCGCTGTCGGTGGCGTCGCCCACCGTCCGGCGGTCGGGGAACAGGCGGGGCCCCAGCGCGGTGTCGCCGACGACGTACGCCGTGACCTCGACCGTGCGCCCCGCGGGACCCGAGGGCCGGGCAGGCGCCGACGGACGGGCCGGTCCGGTCGTCGCGTCGCGGGCCGTGTCGCCGCCGCCCCGCGCCCCCGGCGGGTCGGGGGAGGCGTCGCGGTCGCCGGCCCAGGTGGTGCCGCCGATGACGACGACCGTCGCGGCCGCGGCGGCGAGGGTGACCGGCAGCCACCGGCGCGTCGACGCCCCGGCGTCCCGGCGGGTCCGGGACCGCACCTCCCCGGGGCCCTGCTCGGGATGGACGTCGGCGACGGCGTCGTGCAGCAGCGCCGCCAGCGCGGGGTCGGGCGGGGCCTCGTGCTGGCTCATCGGAGCTCCTCCAGGTGCTCGGACAGCCGGGCGCGCAGCGCGGCGGAGCCCCGGGAGGCGTGGCTCTTCACCGCGCCCTGGCTGATGCCGAGGGTCCGGGCGATCTCGCGCTCGGACAGGTCGAGGTAGTAGCGCAGCACCACCACCTCGCGCTGTCGCCGCGGCAGGCGGGCGACGGCAGCCAGGACCGCGTCCCGGCGCACCTCGGCCAGCACCGCCTCGTCGGCCGGACCCGCGTCAGGCGTCGGCTCGGCGCGGTGGCGCACCACCACGCCGCGGTGCCGACCCACCGAGCGGCAGCGGTTGACCACGGCCTGCCGCAGGTACGCCGCCACGTCGTCGACCCGGCCCCCGACCCGGTCCCAGCGTCGGTAGAGCTCCACCCAGGTGTCCTGGACGACCTCCTCGGCCCGTCCCGGGTCACCCAGCAGCAGCGTGCCCAGCCGCACCAGGCCACGGTGGTGGGCGTCGTGCAGCCGCTCGAGCGCCGTGTCCGCGTCCACCGGGTGGCGCGCCTCGTCCGAGGTCGTCACGGGCGGCACCTCCGGACGCGGGGGCAACAGGCGGGTGGTGGTCACGCTAGTGGGACGCCCGTGGACCCCTCCCGGTTCACACGCGGGTGGGCCACACTGGGCCCATGACCGCGAGCGAGGACTGCCTGTTCTGCACGATCGTGGCCGGGGGGATCCCGGCCGACGTCGTCCACGAGTCCGACACGACCGTGGCGTTCCGCGACGTCAACCCCCAGGCTCCCACCCACGTGCTGGTGGTGCCTCGCTCCCACCACGCGAACGCCGGGGAGCTGGCCCGGCACGAGCCCGCGACCGTGGCCGCCCTGGTCGACAGCGCCCGCCAGGTCGCGGAGGCCGAGGGCCTGGGCGAGGGCTACCGGCTGGTGTTCAACACCGGGGCCCAGGCCGGCCAGACCGTCTTCCACGTGCACCTGCACCTGCTCGGCGGACGCGACCTGGGGTGGCCGCCCGGGTGAGCCGGTCGCGGGCGTCGCGACGGCGCGGGCTCGCCCCGCTGCTGCTGGCCGCCCTGCTGGCGCTGGTGCTGGCCGGCTGCGGCGCTGACGCAGGCACGGACGCGGGCACGGACGCGGGCAGCCACGACAGCTCCGTTGCGGCGGGCACGGCCGGTGGGACCACCGAGGCCCCGGGGGCGGCTCCACCGAGCGGGTCGGGCCACGCCTCGGGCCACGGCGCCGACACGACCCGGGCCGCGCCCGTCGCGCTGCGCCCCGGCGAGCGTCGCGACCGGCTGGCGATGCCGGAGGACTACACGCCCCGGGCCCCCACGGGCGTCGGCACCGACGACTACCGCTGCTTCCTGCTCGACCCCGCGACCACCCGCGACCAGGTCATCACCGGCTTCGACGTCCGCCCGGGCAACCCCGACGTCGTCCACCACGTCATCCTCTTCCGCGTGCCGGCGGCAGGGGTCGCGGCGGCCGAGGAGCGCGACGCCGCCACGCCCGGACAGGGCTGGACCTGCTTCGGCGACTCCGGGCTCAGCGGCGCCGGTGGCGGCGGGCTCGACGACGCGCCGTGGCTCGGCGCCTGGGCGCCCGGGGGCCGGGAGCAGGTGTGGGGCCGCGGCCTGGGGGTGGGCCTGGGCGAGGGCGATCGCGTCGTCATGCAGGTGCACTACAACCTGCTGCAGGGGGCGGCCCCCGACCGCAGCGCCGTCGACCTGCGCCTGGCCGACCGCACCCCGCAGACCCGGCTGCTGCGCACCGTGCTGCTGCCCGCGCCGGTCGAGCTGCCCTGCCGCGCGGCGCACGCCGACGGGCCGCTGTGCGACCGGGCCGCCTCCCTGAGCGACGTCAAGGCCCGCTTCGGCGAGGGGCCGGGCTCGACCGCCGACCTGCTGCACCTGCTGTGCGGGGAGTTGCAGCCAGGTCCGGTGCAGACCTGCACCCGCCCGGTCACCACCCGCGAGACCGTGCGCGGCGTCGCCGGCCACATGCACCTGCTGGGCCGCTCCATCGAGATCGAGGTCGACCCGGGGACGCCGCGCGCCCGCACCCTGCTCGACACCCGGGTCTGGGACTTCGACGACCAGGGGAGCCGACGGGTGCGGCCCACCGTGCTCGAGCCCGGCGACCAGCTGCGGGTGACCTGCCGCCACGACCAGGAGCTGCGTGACCGGCTGCCGGCGTTCGAGGGCCAGCCCGACAAGTACGTCGTGTGGGGCGAGGGCAGCACCGACGAGATGTGCCTCGGGATCCTGCAGGTGACCCGCCCCTGAACGGGCGCTAGTCGCGCTCGTGCCGGTCCGGGCCCGGGTCCTGTGCCGGGTCGTCCTGGTCGTCCGGGTCCTCGTCCTGCGGCCCGTCGTACGCCACCAGCCGCAGCCGGGGCGCCGGCCTGTCCTGGAGCGCCTCGTCGATGCGCTCGAGCAGCCGCTCGAAGGGGCTGGTCTCGGGCACGAGCACGACCACGGGCGGGCGGCGCAGGCCGCCGGCGACGGCCTCGAGCCCGAAGCCGTGCGGGCCCTGGAGGTGCTCGGCGAGCAGCACCAGCGCCGGCGTGCGCCGGTGCAGGGCCACCCGGGCCATGGTCGCGGTGACGGCGACGTCGACGGGGTCGAACCAGCGGTGGCCCCCCGACATCGCGAGCACCTGGCGCCGCAGCAGGTCGGCGAAGCCGGAGTCGTCGTCGACGACGAGCACGGCCGTGCGGGCTGCCCCTCCCGAGCCGCCCGGGCCCCGTGGGGTGTCCGGTGGTGATCGGTCCATGCGGTCTCGTACCCCCGTCGCTCGACCTGCACACCAGCGGAGATCGACCTGGCAGGGCACCGAGGCCGGGTCCGGGCGCGCCCGTCGAGCCTACGACGGCGGGAAGGAACCCGGGTGACCGGGCGTTCGGCCTCCCGTAGCATGGCCAGCACGTCCACTCGAACGGAAGGTGGGCCCACCCGGGCCTTTCATGACTGAACCCCGCAGCGCCGACAGCACCGAGCAGGCTCGCACCCAGCACTCGGTCGTCGTCCCCACCAGCATCAACATGGTCTCCCTGCTCGGTCCCAGCGACGAGCACCTCACGCAGATGGAGAAGGCGTTCGACGCCGACATCCACGTCCGCGGCAACGAGATCACCCTCACCGGCGTCGCCTCCGACGTGGCGCTGGCCGAGCGCGCCCTCGACGAGCTCGTGACCCTGATCCGCACCGGTCAGGGCCTGCAGGCCGAGACCGTCGAACGGGTCATCACGATGCTCAAGGCCGAGACGACCGAGCGACCCGCCGACGTGCTCTCGCTCAACATCCTGAGCAACCGCGGCCGCACGATCCGTCCCAAGACGCTCAACCAGAAGCGCTACGTCGACTCGATCGACAAGCACACGGTCGTCTTCGGCATCGGCCCGGCCGGCACCGGCAAGACCTACCTGGCCATGGCCAAGGCGGTCCAGGCGCTGCAGGCCAAGAAGGTCAACCGCATCATCCTGACCCGCCCGGCCGTCGAGGCCGGCGAGCGCCTCGGCTTCCTGCCCGGCACGCTCAGCGAGAAGATCGACCCCTACCTGCGCCCGCTGTACGACGCCCTGCACGACATGCTCGACCCCGAGACGATCCCCAAGCTGCTGGCGTCCAACACCATCGAGGTCGCCCCGCTGGCCTACATGCGCGGCCGCACCCTCAACGACGCGTTCATCATCCTCGACGAGGCGCAGAACACCTCGCCCGAGCAGATGAAGATGTTCCTGACGCGGCTCGGCTTCGGCTCCAAGATCGTGGTGACCGGCGACGTCACCCAGGTCGACCTGCCCACGGGCACCAAGTCGGGCCTGCGGGTGGTCGAGTCGATCCTCGACGACGTCGAGGACATCGCGTTCAACCGGCTCACCGGCCACGACGTGGTCCGCCACCGGCTCGTCGGCAAGATCGTCGCGGCGTACGACGAGTTCGACGCCCGTCCCGCCGCCCAGGGGGAGCGTCGGTGACGATCGAGATCCAGAACGAGTCGGGCGTCGAGCTCGACGAGCTCCGGGTGCAGCGGCTGGCGCGCTTCGTGATGGACCGGATGCGCGTCCACCCGCTGGCCGAGCTGTCGGTGTCCGCCGTCGACGAGGACACCATCGCCGAGCTCAACGCCCGGTGGATGGACAAGCAGGGCCCCACAGACGTGCTGGCCTTCCCGATGGACGAGCTGCGTCCCGGCCTGGTCAACACCGAGCCGGAGGAGGGCGTGCTGGGCGACCTCGTGCTGTGCCCCTCCGTCGCGGCCGCCCAGGCCGAGCAGGCGGGCCACGCGGCCAGCGACGAGCTCGACCTGCTGACGGTCCACGGCATCCTGCACCTGCTGGGCTACGACCACGCCGAGCCGGAGGAGCACCGCGAGATGTTCGCCCTCCAGGCCCAGCTGCTGGGGGAGTGGCTCGGTCACGACTCCCGGGCCGCGCAGCACGCGCTGGCCGGCGAGAGCTGAGCGCGTCCCGATGGACGGACACAGTCCGGGCCTGATCCTGGCGATCGTGGTCCTGGTCGCGCTGTCGGCGCTGCTGGCCAGCACCGAGGCGGCCACGTCGTCGTTCACCCGCGCCCGCGCCCTCGAGCTCGCCCACGAGAAGCGCGGTGGCGCGGTGCACCTGCTGCGGGTCCTCGACGACCCGGCGCGCCACCTCAACGCGCTGCTGTTCCTGCGGCTGCTCAGCGAGACCGCCGCCGTCGTGCTGGCCACGACGGTCGTGCTCGACCTCATGGGCCGCAACGACTGGAGCTCGGCCCTGGTCGCGACGGCGGTGATGTTCGTCGTGCTGTTCGTGGTCATCGGGGTCGGCCCGCGCACCATCGGCCGCCAGCGCAGCGAGCAGGTCTCGCTGGCCACCGCCGGTGCCGTGCTCGCGCTGAGCCGGGTGCTGGGCCCGCTGCCCCGCCTGCTCATCCTGGTCGGCAACGCGCTCACCCCCGGGAAGGGCTTCTCCGAGGGGCCGTTCGGCTCCGAGGCGGAGCTGCGGGAGATGGTCGACCTGGCCGAGGCCTCCAGCCTCATCGAGTCCGACGAGAGCCGGATGATCCACTCGGTCTTCGAGCTCGGCGACACCTCGGTCCGCGAGGTGATGGTGCCCCGCACCGACATCGTCTACATCGAGCGCAGCAAGACCCTGCGCCAGGCGATGTCGCTGTTCCTGCGCAGCGGCTACTCCCGGGTGCCCGTGACCGGCGAGGACACCGACGACATCCTGGGCTTCGTCTACCTCAAGGACGTCAGCAAGCGGGTCTTCGACCGCGCCGCCGCCGCCACCACCGAGACGGTCGAGCCGCTGATGCGCCCGGTCTTCCGGGTACCCGACTCCAAGCCCGTCGACGACCTGCTGCGCGAGATGCAGGCCGAGCGGCGCCACATGGCCGTGGTCGTCGACGAGTACGGCGGCACCGCCGGCATCGTGACGATCGAGGACCTGCTCGAGGAGATCGTCGGCGAGATCACCGACGAGTTCGACGCCGAGGAGGCGGGGGTCGAGGAGCTGGAGGACGGCTCGCGCCGGGTCGCCGCCCGCTTCCCGGTCGACGACCTCGACGAGCTGTTCGGCGTGCGCATCGACGAGGAGGAGGTCGACTCGGTCGGCGGCCTGCTCGCCAAGCACCTGGGCAAGGTCCCCATCGCCGGCTCCACGGTCGAGGTCGAGGGCCTGCGGTTCACCGCCGAGGAGACCAAGGGCCGCCGCAACCGGGTCGGCACCGTGCTCATCGAGCGCGTGCAGCCGGCCGCGGCCGAGCAGCCGTCCACCGGCGGCGACCGCGTCCGGTCCTGAGCCCGGGGCTTCCTAGACTGCTCCGGTGACCGAGTCTCTGAGCGCCGAGGACCACAAGCTGGTCGTGCTGGCCCGCTCCACCCGCGCCCGCACGGGGGCGCCCCAGGGTGCCGCCCTGCGCGACCTCGACGGCCGCACCTACGCCGCGGCCACCGTCGACCTGCCCTCGCTGCAGGTCTCCGCGCTCGGCGTCGCCGTCGCGATGGCGGTCACCAGCGGGGCCCGCGGCGTCGAGGCGGCGGTGCTGCTGACGGCCGAGGGCGAGGGCGCGAGCGAGGCCGACCTGGCGGTCGTGCGCGACCTGGGCGGCCCCGGGGTCCCGGTCCACCTGGCCGACCAGCGCGGCACCGTGGGTGGACGAACCACCACGTAGGGCACGACACGGCCGCAGGATCGCCCGCCAGGCGACCCCGGTGGCACAGTTTCGGTGTCGACCATGACAGAATGGTTGTTCGGAGCAACCACCATCAGGCAACCACCACAGGAGGTGCCGCTCGTGATCCCGCCACTCGTCGGACTGCTGAGCAGGGGACAGGCCGCGACCACGACCGGCTGGAAGGCCCACGCGGACGCCGTGCGCCGCCTGCAGGAGTCCTACCGGGCGCTGCCCGCCGACGCCCCCGTGCGCCTGGCCAAGCGCACCTCCAACCTCTTCCGGCCCCGCGAGGTCCTGGTCGGGTCCGGCCTCGACGTCTCCGGGCTCGGCGGTGTCATCGAGGTCGACGCCGAGGCCCGCACGGCCGAGGTCCAGGGCATGTGCACCTACGAGGACCTCGTCGACGCCACCCTGCCCCACGGCCTGGCCCCGCTGGTCGTGCCGCAGCTGCGGACCATCACCCTCGGCGGCGCCGTCACCGGGCTCGGCATCGAGTCGACGTCGTTCCGCCACGGCCTGCCCCACGAGTCCGTGCTCGAGATGGACGTCTTCACCGGGGCCGGCGAGGTCGTCACCTGCGGGCCCACCGGCGAGCACGCCGACCTGTTCCGCGCCTTCCCCAACTCCTATGGCTCGCTCGGCTACGCCACCCGGCTGCGCATCGAGCTGATGCCCGTCACCAGCCACGTCGCGCTGCGCCACGTCCGCTTCACCGGGACCGACGCCCTGCAGCAGGCCATCGCCGAGGTCACCGACACCGGCGCCTGGGAGGGCGAGGCGGTCGACGCCATGGACGGCACCTCCTTCGAGCCGGGCCGCCACGTGCTGACGCTGGGCCGCTTCGTCGAGGCCGACGGCCCCGGCTCCGACTACGCCGGCCAGCAGGTCTACTGGCGCTCGGTCGGCGAGCGCGAGACCGACCTGCTCACCACCTACGACTACCTGTGGCGCTGGGACACCGACTGGTTCTGGTGCTCCCAGGCCTTCGGCGCCCAGCACCCCGTGGTGCGCCGCATCTGGCCGCGGCGGCTGCGTCGCTCCGACAGCTACCACCGCCTGGTCGGCCTCGACCAGCGCTTCGACGTGATGAACCGCCTCGACCGCCGCGCCGGGCGACCGCGCCGCGAGCGGGTGGTCCAGGACATCGAGGTCCCGGTCGAGCGCCTGGGCGAGTTCCTCGACTGGTTCGACGAGGCGGTCGGGATGCGGCCGGTGTGGCTGTGCCCGCTGCGGCTGCGCGACGCGGAGGCCGGCACCGACCCGTGGCCGACGTACCCACTCGAGCCCGCGCGGACCTACGTCAACGTCGGCTTCTGGGGCGCGGTCCCGGTCGGCGACGACGCCCCGGACAGCCCGCTCAACCGGGCCATCGAGGCCAAGGTGGCCGAGCTCGACGGCCACAAGTCCCTCTACTCGGAGTCCTTCTACGACCGCGAGACCTTCGACCGGCTCTACGACGGACCCCACCTGGCTGCGGTGAAGCAGCGCTACGACCCCCACGACCGGCTCACGAGCCTCTACGACAAGGCGGTGCGACGACGATGACGACCCTCAAGGACTTCGGTGGTGCAGCCCGCGGGACCACGGCCCCCAAGCTGACCATCGCCCAGATGTTCGAGACCCTGCTGCTGCGACCCGCCCCGGTGCGGTTCACGGCGTACGACGGCAGCGCCTACGGCCCCGAGGACGCCGCCTTCGGGCTCGACCTCAAGAACGAGCGCGGCCTGGCGTACCTGATCACCGCCCCCGGCGACCTCGGCCTGGCCCGCGCCTACGTCTCGGGCGACCTCGACGTGCGCGGCGTCCACCCGGGCGACCCCTACGAGGGCATGGTGACGCTGCTGCGCGCGATGCGGTTCCGCCGCCCGAGCGCGGCGCAGGCGCTGACCCTGATGCGCTCGATCGGGCTCTCGCAGCTGGTCCCGCCGCCCCCGCCGCCGCAGGAGCACCTGCCGCGCTGGCGCCGGGTGATGGAGGGCCTGCGGCACTCCCCGGAGCGCGACGGCAAGGTGATCTCCCACCACTACGACGTCTCCAACCGCTTCTACGAGATGGTCCTCGGGCCGTCGATGACCTACACCTGCGCGCTCTTCGAGACCGAGGACGCGACGCTGGAGGAGGCCCAGCACGCGAAGTACGACCTGGTCGCGCGCAAGCTCCGCCTGCAGCAGGGCCAGCGGCTGCTCGACGTCGGCTGCGGCTGGGGCGGCATGGTGCGCCACGCCGCCCGCGAGTACGGCGTGCGCGCCCTGGGCGTGACCCTCTCGCGCGAGCAGGCCGAGTGGGCGCAGGAGAAGATCCGCGAGGAGGGCCTCGAGCACCTCGCGGAGGTCCGCCACCTCGACTACCGCGCGGTCCAGGAGACCGGCTTCGACGCCGTCAGCTCCATCGGCCTGACCGAGCACATCGGCATCGACCAGTACGCCGCCTACTTCGGCTTCCTGCGCGACAAGCTGCGCCCCGGCGGCCGGCTGCTCAACCACTGCATCACCCGCCCGACCAACAAGCCCACCGCGACCGGTGCCTTCATCGACCGCTACGTGTTCCCCGACGGGGAGCTCACCGGCTCGGGCCGGATCATCACCGAGGCCCAGGACGCCGGCCTCGAGGTGCAGCACGAGGAGAACCTGCGGGTCCACTACGCGATGACGCTGGCCGGCTGGTGCCGCAACCTCGAGGCCCACTGGGACGAGGCCGTGGCCGAGGTCGGCGAGGGCACCGCGCGGGTGTGGGGCCTCTACATGGCCGGGTCGCGGATGGGCTTCGAGCGCAACGAGATCCAGCTCCACCAGGTGCTGGCCACCCGGACCGACGACGAGGGCCGCAGCAGCTTCCCGCTGCGTCCCGACTGGGTCGGCTGATCCCTCGCCGCGGCAGGTGGTGGCCGGCCGCGGGGGGTCCGGCCGCTAACCTGCCGTGGTGAGCTCCCGCACCCCGCACGCCGCCGTCGTGCGCGAGCGACGGCAGCTGAGCGACCACCTGGTGCGCCTGGTCCTGGAGACCGACGGCAGCCTGGCCACCACCGGTCTGCCCGACGAGTGGCTGGCGCTGACCGTGCCGGGCCAGTTCCAGACGCGCTACTACACCGTGCGCCGGCTCGAGGGGCGCGAGCTGGTGCTCGACGTCGTGGTGCACGACGAGGGCCTGGTCACCGCGTGGGCCGCCCGCCACGACTGCGTCGGCGACACAGTCGGCCTCGGCGCCCCCAAGGGCTCCTTCGAGCCCCCGGACGACGCCGGCTGGGTGGTGCTGGCCGGCGACCTGACCGCGCTGCCGGCGATGGCCCGCATCGCCGAGCACCTCGCGGCGACCCGGCCCGACCTGCCGCTGCAGCTGCACGCCGAGAGCCCCGACGGCCCGCTCGAGGACTACCTCGCGGCGCCCACCACCTGGCACCACGCCGACCCCGGCAGCAGCGACCTGGCCCGGGTCGTGGCCGGTCTCGACTGGCCCGCGGGTCCGGGATACTTCTGGATGGCGGGGGAGTCGGCCCAGATGCGCGAGATCCGCCGCCACGTCCGTCGCGACCTCGGCCAGGACACCCGGCACCACGACGTCATGGGCTACTGGAGCGGCAGCCGCGGCCGGCAGGCCCGGCGGGTCGACCCGCCCCCGGCGTACGCCTCGTGGACCAGCACCACCACGCGCACCACCACCAGCGAGGACACCGCATGAGCAGCGACACGCAGCCGCCGGCCCACCGCTCGGGCTTTGCCTGCTTCGTCGGGCGTCCCAACGCCGGCAAGTCGACGCTGACCAACGCGATGGTCGGCACCAAGGTGGTCATCACCTCCTCCAAGCCGCAGACCACCCGGACCGTCGTGCGCGGCATCGTGCACCGGCCCGACGCCCAGCTGATCCTCGTCGACACCCCCGGCCTGCACCGCCCGCGCACGCTCCTCGGCGAGCGGCTCAACGACCTGGTGGTGACCACCTGGGCCGAGGTCGACGTCGTCGCCGTGTGCTTCCCGGCCGACGAGAAGCCGGGTCCGGGCGACCGGTTCCTGGTCAACGAGCTCGCCAAGGTCAAGAGGACGATCAAGTTCGCCGTGGCCACCAAGACCGACCTGGTCACCCCCGAGCAGCTGGCCGAGCACCTGATGGCGATCGACCGGCTCGGCCAGGAGACCGGCACCGAGTGGGCCGAGATCGTGCCCGTCTCCGCCGTCGCAGGCGACCAGGTGCAGCTGCTGGCCGACCTGCTCGTGGCGCGGCTGCCCGAGGGGCCCCAGCTCTACCCCGACGGCGAGCTCTCCGACGCCCCCGAGGAGGCGATCGTCGCCGACCTGATCCGCGAGGCCGCACTCGAGGGCGTCCGCGACGAGCTGCCCCACTCCATCGCCGTCGTGGTCGAGGAGATGGCCCTCAAGGAGGACCGCGACCCCGACAAGCCGCTGCTGGTCATCCACGCCAACGTCTTCGTCGAGCGCGACTCCCAGAAGGGCATCGTGATCGGCCACAAGGGCTCCCGCCTCCGCGAGGTCGGCACCGAGGCCCGCCAGCAGATCACCGCCATGCTCGGCGTCCCGGTCTACCTCGACCTCCACGTCAAGATCGCCAAGGACTGGCAGCGCGACCCCAAGCAGCTGCGCCGCCTCGGCTTCTGACCCGGGAGCACGGCGAGCGGGCGATCGGCGTACGCCGCATGGCGCCGAGCGGGCACTTGTCGTACGCCGTGGAGCGCCGAGCGGGCACTCGTCGTACGCCGGACGGCGCCGAGCGGGCAATCGTCGCCCGCCCGCCCACCCGGGACGGACCGCACGACGACTGCCCGGGTCGGCATCTCCACCCGTGCTGCGATCGCCCGCTCGGCGTCCCCAGCCGTGCTGCGATCGCCCGCTCGGCGTCCCCACGCGTGCTGCGATCGCCCGCTCGGCGTCCCCAGGCGTGCTGCAATCGCCCGCTCGGCGTCTCCACGTGTGCTGCGATCGCCCGCCCGGCGCACCCCCTGACGGATGTCACCGGCACGACGTGACGCCCGCGTGGGGTGGGTACGCCGCGGCGGGGCCAGGCTGGGCGCATGACGACACCACACCTCGGCGCGGGGGGCCCGCGGGCCAGCGCCGTACGCCTCGCGGGCGTGACCAAGCGGTTCGGTGACGTCGAGGCGATCCGCGGGATCGACCTCGACGTGGCGCCGGGCGAGATGGTGGCCTTCCTGGGTCCCAACGGCGCCGGCAAGACGACCACGATCGACCTGCTGCTGGGGCTCTCGACGCCCACGACGGGCACGGTCGAGGTCTTCGGGATGGAGCCCCGGGCGGCCATCTCGCGCGGCCTGGTGGCCGCGGTGATGCAGACCGGCGGGCTGCTCAAGGACCTGACGGTGCGCGAGACGGTGGAGTACACCGCCAGCCTCTTCGCCGACACCCGTCCGGTCGACGAGGTGCTCGAGAGCGCGGGCATCACCGGCCTGGCCGGGCGACGGGTCGACCGGTGCTCGGGCGGCGAGCAGCAGCGGCTGCGGTTCGCGATGGCGCTGCTGCCCGATCCCGCGCTGCTGCTGCTCGACGAGCCCACCACGGGCATGGACGTCGAGGGCCGGCGCGCGTTCTGGGCCGCGATCCGTGCCGACGCCGAGCGCGGCCGGGCGGTGCTGTTCGCCACCCACTACCTCGAGGAGGCCGACCAGCACGCCGACCGCGTCGTGCTGCTCAGCCAGGGCCTCGTCGTCGCGGACGGGACCGGCAGCCAGGTCAAGGCCCTGGCCGCCGGCCGCACCCTGCGCGCCACGCTGCCGGACCCCCGGCCCGCGCTGCTCGAGGAGATCGGCGCCCAGCCGGGGGTCGACCAGGTCGACCTGCGCGGCGACCAGGTGCTGGTGCACGCCACCGACAGCGACGCCGTCGCCCGCTGGCTGCTGACCCGCACCGACGCCCACGACCTCGAGATCGTCGCCCGGGGCCTCGAGGAGGCCTTCGTGAGCCTGACCTCGTCCACCCGCCAGCCGATCCCCACCGGAGGCACCCGATGAGCACACCGGCCACCCCCGCCGCTCCCGCCGAGCGCCGGGTCCCGCCGCTGGGCGGCCTCAACACCACCATGGTCCGCCTCGAGCTGCGCCGCTCGCTGCGCAACCGCCGCACGCTGGTCTTCGCGCTGGTGCTCCCCGCGGCGCTGTTCTTCGTCTTCGGCTCCGGCGGGGGCGGCGAGGAGCGGGTCGGCGAGGGCAACGTCTCGGCCTACGTCATGGTCTCGATGGCGCTGTACGGCGGCGCGCTGATCGCCGCCTCCGCCGGCACCGGCGTCGCGCTGGAGCGGTCGCTGGGCTGGTCGCGGCAGCTGCGGCTCACGCCGCTGCACCCCGCGGCGTACGTCACGGTCAAGGCGCTGGTCGCCGTCGTCATGGGCGCTGTGGCGGTCACCGTCGTCAACGTCGTCGGCGCCGCCCAGGGCCGTCCCGACATGCCGCTCGGCACCTGGCTGGCGTGCGCCGTGCTGACGCTGGTGTGCACCCTCACCTTCGCCGCCCTCGGGGTCTTCGTGGGCTACCTGGTGCCGGGCGAGAACGCCATGCAGCTGCTCGGCCCGGGCCTGGCGCTGCTGTCCTTCCTCGGCGGGCTGTTCATCCCGCTGTCGAGCTACAGCGAGGCGGTGCGCCAGGTCGCCTACTGGACCCCGATGTACGGCGTCGCCGAGGTCGCCCGCTCGCCCCTGACCCACGAGCTGCCGTGGTACGCCGTGGTCAACGCCCTGGGCTGGCTGGCCGTCTTCGTGGCCGGCGCGGCGTGGCGGATGAGCCGCGACACGGCCCGGGTGTGAGGGCGGGCGGCACTAGCGTGGCCCCCGTGACCAGCCCCCGGACGAGCCCGACGCCGGGTCCCGCGACGGGCCCCGGGACGGGCCCGGACACGACGCCGGACCCCGAGCCCGCCCGCTCGGGGCTCTCGGGCGGTGCGGGCATCTTCTTCATCGTGGTGTGGACGCTGTTCCTCGTGCAGCCGCTCGTGGTGGCCTGGCAGCGCCGGGACGCCCGCGGGTACGCCGGCCTCGCGCTCGTCCTGCTCTTCGTGGCCGTCTACCTCTCGATCCTGGTGGGCCGCCGGCGGGCGATGCGCAGCAGCGGGTTCACCGACCCGCGCCCTCCCCGGGCGCTGCTGGGGATCGCGGTCTGCGCCCTGCTGGCCGCGGCCACCTGCCTCGCGCTCGGCCAGGTCGGCACCGCGACCGCGGTCTACGTCTGCGTGCTCTGCACCATGACGCTGCCGCGCCGGTGGGGCCTGCCGGCGGCGCTGCTGACGGCGGCGGTCTTCTTCGCCTCGGGGGTGCTCGTGCCCGGCTGGGAGCCCGACGGCACCCTGCTGCTCAGCATGCTGGCCGCGACGCTGGCGGTCTGGGGGATCCAGCAGGTGCTGGTGCGCAACGCCCAGCTGGTCCAGGCACAGCACACCAACCGCTCGCTCGCGGTCGCCAACGAGCGCAACCGCTTCGCCCGCGACCTGCACGACATCCTGGGTCACTCGCTGACCGTGATCACCGTCAAGGCCGAGCTGGCCCGGCGGCTGCTGGCGGTCGACCCGGTGCGCGCGGAGCAGGAGCTGGCCGACCTCGAGCGGCTCTCGCGCGACGCCCTGGACGACGTGCGGCGCGCGGTCGAGGGCTACCGCGACCTCACGCTGCCGGGCGAGCTGGCGCGGGCCCGCCAGGCGCTCGCGACGGCGCAGATCGAGGCCGACCTGCCCAACGCCACCGACATGGTGCCGACCCAGGCGCGCGAGCTGTTCGCCTGGACGGTCCGGGAAGGGGTCACCAACGTGATCCGCCACAGCCACGCCCGCCACTGCCAGGTCGTCATCGCCCCCGGCCGTCTCGAGGTCCGCGACGACGGGCGCGGGCCGGCGGGGTCCGACGACGCCGGGCGCGGCGGCCACGGGCTGCTCGGCCTGCGCGAGCGGGCTGCCGCGCTGGGCGGCTCGGTGCAGACCGAGACCCTCGACCCCGGCTTCCGGCTCGCCGTGGTGCTGCCGTGAGCGCGCCGATCCGGGTGCTGCTCGCCGACGACCAGGACCTGGTGCGGGGAGCCCTGGCCGCGCTGCTCTCGCTGGAGCACGACCTCGAGGTGGTGGCCGAGGTGGGCCGCGGCGACGAGGTCGTGGACGCCGTCCGCCGCACCGGGCCCGACGTCGCGCTCCTCGACGTCGAGATGCCCGGCCTCGACGGGATCGCCGCGACGGCGGCCGTCCGCGCCGCCTGTCCCGGCACCCGGGTGCTGATCGTGACCACCTTCGGGCGACCCGGCTACCTGCGCCGCGCCATCCAGGCCGGGGCCGACGGCTTCGTCGTGAAGAACACGCCGGCCACCCAGCTGGCCGACGCCGTGCGTCGCGTCCACGCGGGCCTGCGCGTCGTCGACGCCACCTTGGCCCTCGACTCCTTCGTGGCGGGGGAGTCGCCGCTCACGCCCCGGGAGACCGACGTGCTGCGCGCCGCGCAGGACGGCGCGTCGGTGGCCACCATCGCGCGGCGGGTCTCGCTCTCCGAGGGCACGGTGCGCAACCACCTCTCCGCGGCCATCGGCAAGACCGAGGCCGCCAACCGCGCCGAGGCGGCCCGCATCGCCGAGAGCAACGGCTGGCTCTGAGCCCGTCCGCGGCGACGGCTAGCCTCGGGCCCGTGCCCGCCCTGCCCCCGTCGACGCCCTGGGAGCAGCTGTACGACGACCACGCCCGCGCCCGGCTGGTCACCGAGCCCACCAAGCGGGTCCGGGCCCCCGAGCGGACGCCCTTCGAGCGCGACCGCGCCCGGGTGGTGCACGCCGCCAGCCTGCGGCGCCTCGCCGCGAAGACCCAGGTGCTCGGTCCCGCGACCGACGACTTCGTGCGCAACCGGCTGACCCACAGCCTCGAGGTCGCCCAGGTCGCGCGCGACCTCGCGCACCCGCTGGGCTGCCACCCCGACGTCGCGGAGACCGCGGCGCTGGCCCACGACATGGGCCACCCGCCCTTCGGCCACAACGGCGAGACCGCGCTCGACGAGCTCGGCGCGGCCGTCGGCGGCTTCGAGGGCAACGCCCAGACGCTGCGCATCCTGACCCGCCTCGAGGCCAAGTCGGTCGACGCCGAGGGCCGCTCGGTCGGCCTCAACCTGACCCGGGCCACCCTCGATGCCTGCGCCAAGTACCCCTGGACCCGCGGCGAGGGCCCGCCCGGCACCCCGCCCGCGAAGTTCGGCGTGTACGCCGACGACCGCCCCGTCTTCGCCTGGCTGCGCACCGGGGTCGAGGGCACCCGCCGCTCGGTCGAGGCGCAGGTGATGGACGTCGCCGACGACATCGCCTACTCCGTGCACGACCTCGAGGACGGCGTCGTCGGCGGTCGCATCGACCTCACCCGGCTCGCGCGCGACGAGGAGCGGGAGCAGGTCTGGGCCGCGGTGCGGGAGTGGTACCTGCCCGACGTCGACCCCGCCGCCCTCGAGGACGCCCTGGCCCGGCTGCGCACCGTCGGCTCGTGGCCGCACGCGGCGTACGACGGGACCCGGCGCTCGCTGGCCGCCTGGAAGAACCTCACCAGCGACCTGATCGGCATCTTCTGCGGCCAGGTCCACGAGGCGACGCTCGCCGCCCACGGGGGAGCGGTCCCGCTGGTCCGCCACGGCGGCGACCTGGTGGTGCCCGAGGTGACCGCGACCGAGATCGCGGTCCTCAAGGGGATCGCGGCCCACTACGTGATGCGCGCCCAGGAGCGCCTCGGCCTGATGGAGCGGCAGCGCACCCTGCTGGGCGAGCTCCACGACGCCCTCGCCGCCCGCGGGCGCGACGGTCTCGACCCGATGTTCGCCCAGGACTTCGACGACGCGACGGACGACGCCGCGCGCGCCCGGGTGCTGCTCGACCAGCTGGCCAGCCTGACCGACGCCTCGGCCGTCGCCTGGCACGCCCGCTGGTGCCGCTGAGGCCAGCCGCGCCCGAGCGTGCAGGATGGTCGTCATGAGCGATCCGCTGGTCTGGCTGCCCTTCGACCCCGCCGAGCTGGGCGAGCTGCCCGCGGGGCTGCGCTACGAGCACGTCGACCCCACGAGCGACGAGGTGCCGGCGAGCGTCGAGGAGGTCCGCTTCCACGTCATGCACTACCGCTTCAGCCGCTCCGACGGCGAGCTGCTCGCCCGGATGCCGCAGCTGGAGGTCGTGCAGACCCAGACCGCGGGCGTCGAGCACGTGCGGCCCTACCTGCCCGAGGGCGTCACGCTGTGCAACGGCCGCGGCATCCACGACACGTCGACGGCCGAGCTGACCCTCACCCTGACCCTGGCCTCGCTGCGGGGCGTGCCGGAGTTCGTGCGCGCCCAGGGCGAGCGGCGCTGGGCGTTCGAGCAGCGCGAGTCGCTGGCCGACAAGACCGTGCTCATCGTCGGCCACGGCCAGATCGGCGCGGCCATCGAGCGTCGGGTGCTGCCCTTCGAGGCCGAGGTGGTCCGGGTCGCGCGCAGCGCCCGCGACGGGGTGCACGCCATCGCCGAGCTGCCCGACCTGCTGCCCGAGGCCGACGTCGTGGTGCTGATCGTGCCGGGCACCGAGGAGACGACCGGCCTGTTCGACGCCGCGATGCTGGCGCGGATGCGCGACGGGGCGCTGCTGGTCAACGTCGCCCGCGGGCCCGTGGTGGTGACCGACGCGCTGCTCGCCGAGCTGCGCAGCGGGCGGCTCCGCGCCGCGCTCGACGTCACCGACCCGGAGCCGCTGCCGGCCGACCACCCGCTCTGGGAGGCACCCGGGCTGCTGCTCTCGCCGCACGTCGGCGGCGCCAGCAGCGCCATGCAGCCGCGGGCCCGACGCCTCGTGCGCCAGCAGCTCGAGCGGTACGCCGCCGGCGAGGACCTCGCCAACGTGATGACCGGCGCCTACTGACCCCCGGTCAGGGGCCGGTCGACGCCGGTCGTCACGTGCTGCGCGGCGCGGGTGCTCGCGCCGTGCCAGGAGCCCTCGGGGCCGGTCTCAGGGCAGGTCGCCCCGGGGGCCGGTGTCCTCGCCGAGCTCGAGCCGGTCGGGGTTGAGCTCCCCGTCGGCGTCCGCCTCGGAGGCCGCGCCGTCGCTGCTCGTCGACCGGGCGGCCGCGACCTTGTCCTGCGCCGCGTCCTTGGCCGCGCCGGCGGTCTCGGCGACCTTCTCCTTCACGACCGGCGCCTTCTCGCGAGCGATGTCGACCGCCTGCTGGGCCTTCTCCTGGACCCGCGGGTCGTTCTTGACCTTCTCGTAGGACTCGCGCAGCTGCTCGTAGCGCTCGCGCCCGGCCTTGGCGCCGAGCACGTAGCCCACGCCTCCGGCCGCCAGCAGTGCCAGCTTGTTGATCATCGGTTGCCTCTCTCCTGCTCCCTGTGCGGAGCGTCGTCGTTGCCGGCCCCCGACGCGTCGTCGCGCCGGTTGGCCTCGCGCCGGATCTTGCGACCCATGGCGGCGTCCTTGTCGCGCTTCTTCGCCTGCTTCTTGATGTTGGTCGTGTCGCGCGGCGGCAGCTGCAGGTCCTCCTCGGCCGGCAGGCCGGCCTGGAGCTGGCGGCCCCGCTCGAGCTCGGAGTCGAGCTCGGCGCCGAACAGCAGGGCCAGGTTGGTGATCCACACGAACAGCAGCGCCACGATCACCGAGGCGGCCGCGCCGTAGGTCTTGCTGTAGTTGGCGAAGGTCGCCAGGTAGATCCCGAACGCCACCGAGGCCAGGATCCAGATGCCGATGGCGGCAGCGGCCCCCACCGAGATCCACTTGAACTTGGGCTGCTGGATGTTGGGCGTCACGTAGTAGAGCAGGCCCACCAGGACGATCACCATCACCAGGACCAGCGGCCACTTCACGATCGAGAACGTCGTGACGGCGGCATCGCCCAGGCCCACCACGTCGCCGACCGACTGCAGGATCGGACCGGAGACCACCAGCAGGATCAGCACCGTGGCCGCCAGGACCACGCTGACGAAGGTGAGCAGCAGCATCACGGGGCGCAGCTTCCAGAACGGTCGCCCCTCCTCGATCTCGTAGATCCGGTTCATCGCGCGGCTGAAGGCGCCGACGTACCCCGAGGCCGACCACAGCGCGGCCAGGAGGCCGATGACGAGGCCGACGCCCGCGGCGTCGGACTTCGCGACGTTCTCGAGGAACGGCTCGACGAGGCCGAGGATCTGGCTGGACACCAGCGGACGCAGGATCTGCACGACGTTGTCGACGGCGGCCGCCGGGTCGGCGAACACGCCGATCATCGAGACCAGCGCGATGATCGCCGGGAAGACCGCCAGCACGGCGTAGTAGGTCAGCGCCGCGGCGATGTCGGTGCACTGGTCCTCGCCGAACTCGTGCAGCGTCTTGCGCAGCACGTAGCCCCACGACTGCGTGTGCAGGTCGGTGGGGGAGTCGGGCTTGGAGCCGTCGTCCGGAGCGGGTGCGCCCTGCGAGGTGCCGGGCGCGGTCGGAGCGCTCATCGCCGGGACCGGACGAGGATGATGAGCAGGGCCAGCGCAGCTCCCGCCACGGCCCCGTAGATCTCGGGCACGGGCTTGCCCTCGTCGGTGGTGGCGCGGTCCTTGGCGGTCGCCACCCGTTGCTTGGTCTGGGCCTTGACGTCGAGCTTGTGCGTGAGCTGGTCGACCGTGCTGGCCAGCTGCTCGCGCTGCCGCTCGATGTCGGCCTGGATCTCGTCGGGCGTCTGCTGGCTCATGCGCGCTGTCCCTTCACGGTGGCGATGTCGTCCTTGACGCCCTGGGTGGCGCGTTCGGGCGCGAGCGGGGTGGCCTGCTGGACCTGGCCCTTCCCGGTGAAGGCCAGTATCCCGGCGATCACGAGGAGCACCAGTCCGACGACCAGCGCGGCGAGCCACGCGTCGAGGACCAGCGCGAGCGCCAGCACGGCGGTGGCGACCAGGGTGGCCAGGCCGAGGAACGCGAGCAGGCCGGCGGCACTGAACATGCCGATGCCGGCACCGACGCGCTTGCCCTTCTGGGTCAGCTCGGCCTGGGCCAGCTTCATCTCGGAGCGGATCAGCTCGGGGACCTGGGTGGTCAGCTGGTTGACCAGGGCGCCGAGCGTCGGGTCGTCGCCGGGGGCCTGGCCGCTGGGGGACGGGGAAGCCGTGGGGTGGGTCATGTCCCTCGTGTAGCCATCTGGGCACCATCCAAACCCGCCCGGAAGGGTGCCCGGCCGCGCCTGGTGGCGAGGCGACCGGTGGCCAGGTCCTCAGCCCGCTGCGTCCGCACGTCGCCCGGCGGCGGCAGCGGCTGCGTCGTCGAGCACCTCGAGGAGCCGGTCGAGCTCGTAGGGCTTGGCCAGGTAGGCGTCGGCCCCCTCGCCCAGCACGCCCGCGATCGTGCTGGGGCTGGCGTCGGCGCTGAGCACCACCACCCGGGTGTCGGCCGTCGCGGGGTCGCGCCGCAGCGAGCGCAGCACGTCGACGCCCGAGCCGTCGGGCAGGTGCAGGTCGAGCAGCACCAGGTCGGGTCGGTGCGCGCGGGCCAGGTCCAGGGCCAGCCCGCCCAGCCCCGCGTGGACGAAGGCCCACTCCGGCCGCAGCCCCAGCACGGCCTGCATCACCTCGACGTTGGCGGTGTTGTCCTCGACGTAGAGCAGCGTGCAGGAGTGCCCGGGCGTGGTGGGTGGTGCGGCGACCGCGACGGGCGCGAGGTCGGCGGCCGGCTCGGCGTGGGGACGGGCCACGGGGAGCCGGACCGTGAAGACGGCGCCGCCGCCCTCGTGGGCGTGGTGCGCGAGCCGTCCGTCCATCAGCTCGACCAGCGCCCGGCTCAGCGCCAGGCCCACGCCCGTGCCCTCGACCGACGTGCCCTCGGCGCCGAGGCGGTCGAACGGCGTGAACAGCCGGTGCTCGACCTCGGCCGGGATGCCCGGGCCGTCGTCGACGACGTCGAGCCGGACCTCGTCGCCGTCGACCTCGCAGCGGACCACGACGGTGCCGCCTGGACGGTTGTACTTGACCGCGTTGGAGACCAGGTTGAGCAGCACCTGCCGCAGCCGCTGGCCGTCGGCCCGGACGTGGGCGGTGGCGGCCTCCGGCGGCACCAGCCGCACCCCGGCGGTGGCGGCGATCGGCTCCATCAGCCGCAGCGTCTCGGCCGCGACCTCGTGCAGCGCGACCGGCTCGAGGCTGACCGACATCTGCCCCGCCTCGATGCGGGAGATGTCGAGGACGTCGTCGATGAGCGACAGCAGGTGGCGCCCGCCCTGCACGACGTGGTGCACGGCGTCCTCGTCCGCGGTGCCGGCCAGCTTGCGCTCGAGCAGCTGGCCGAACCCGAGCACCGCGTTGAGCGGCGTGCGCAGCTCGTGGCTGACCCGCGACAGGAACGCGTTCTTGGCCTCGTTGGCCGCCCGCGCCTCCGCCTCGGCGGCCTGCAGCCGCTGCTGCGCCTCGACCCGTTCGGTCACGTCCTCGGCCATCCCCACGACGCGCTCCGGCTCGCCGTGCGGGTTCGGCACGGGGACGGAGGAGGCACGCACCCACCGGACGGTGCCGTCGGTGCGGATGATGCGCTGCTCGACCAGGGACCCCTCGCCGAGGTCGCCGGCGCTGCGGCGGCGCACGGCCTCGGCCCGGTCGTCGGGGTGGATCATGCCGCCGAGGGCGAGCGTGGGGTCGGCGTAGAGGTCCTCGGGTCGGTAGCCGGTCAGCGGCGTGATGCCCGGGCTCACGTAGAGGTACGCCGGGGGGTCGAGCTGGCGCAGCGTGAAGACGGTCGTCACGTTGTCGGCGAGCTGGCGCAGCCGGGTGGCGCTCTCGCGCAGCTGCGCCTCGACCGAGCGCTGCCGGGTGACGTCGCGCACGATGGCGATCAGGGCCGTGCCCGGCCGGTCGGGGGTGCGGGACAGGCTGACCTCGACCGGGAAGACCGAGCCGTCCGGGCGGTGGCCGCGCATGGACACCGCCTCACCCGCGCCCTCACCGGCCGCCGGGGGGTGGGAGTGCAGCCCGGGCAGCAGCTCCTCGACCGGCACGCCCTGGAGGTCGTCGCGCCCGAACAGCGCCGGGGCCCGCCGGTTGTGCACCACCACCCGGCCGGCGTCGTCGAGGCCGACGATGGCGTCGGGAGCGGCGTCGAGCAGCGCGGCGAACTGCTCGTGGGCGCGCTCCTCCTCGCTGACCGGGCGCGAGATCGACGCCAGGCCGGTGATCCGGCCCGCCGCGTCGCGCACCGGCAGCATCGACATCACCACCTCCACCTCGCGACCGTCGGAGCGCACGCGTCGGCAGCGGTAGCCGCTCTCCGCCGCGCCGGCGGCGACCCGGGCGTGCCGGGCGGCCTCGTCCTCGGCGGCGTCGGCGGGGAAGAGGACCGCGATGTCGCGACCGAGCATCTCGGCCCGGGTGAAGCCGTAGACCTGGGTCGCGCCCTGGTTCCAGGCCGTGATCAGGCCGTCGACCGTCTTGGCGATCACCGCGTCCTGTGACGAGCGCACGATGGCTGCGAGAGCGGCGTCCTCGCCGTCGCTGCCGCCCGACAGCACGACCACACGCCCACCACCCGTCCGAGCGGCAGCCGATCGGTCGGGCCCCCTGCCCCTTGCCTGCCCCTGCCCCGCCCTGGTGCCAGCATTTCCCGGGAGCAAGCGGCTTGTCCAGGATCGTGGGCGGACCCGTCCGGCCGGCGGTGGCGGGCTCTCGGGCGGGTCGGAGCCGGCCCGTAGACTCCGCGGCGTGGCGGGGCGCATCAAGGAAGAGGACATCGCGGAGGTCCGCGAGAAGACGCGCATCGACGACGTCGTGTCCGACTACGTCACCCTCCGCAACGCCGGCGGCGGCTCGATGAAGGGCCTGTGCCCCTTCCACGACGAGAAGTCGCCGTCCTTCCACGTCACCGCGTCCCGCGGCTTCTACCACTGCTTCGGGTGCGGCGTCGGCGGTGACGTTATCAGCTTCGTCATGGAGATGGACGGGCTGTCCTTCAGCGAGACCGTCGAGCGGCTGGCGGAGAAGGTCGGCGTGCAGCTGCGCTACGAGGAGGGCGGCCCGGCCCGGCCCCGCGGCGGGCCGCAGCGCCCCCGCCTGGTCGAGGCCCACAAGGTCACCGCCCAGTGGTACGCCGAGCAGCTGGCCACCCCCGAGGCCCTCGAGGCCCGGCAGTTCCTCGACTCCCGCGGCTTCGACGCCGAGGCCGCGGCCCGCTTCGGGGTCGGGTTCTCCCCGCGCGGCGGCGAGGACCTGCACCGACACCTGCGCCAGAAGGGGTTCACCGACGACGAGGTCGTGACCGCCGGGCTGGTCGGTCGCGGCCGCGGCCTCTACGACCGGTTCCGCGGCCGCCTGATGTGGCCGATCCGCGACAGCAGCGGCGACACCATCGGCTTCGGGGCGCGGCGCATCTTCGACGACGACCGGATCGAGGCGAAGTACCTCAACACCCCCGAGACGCCGATCTACAAGAAGAGCCAGGTGCTCTACGGCATCGACCTGGCCCGCCGCGAGATCGCCCGCGCCAGCCAGGCGGTGATCGTCGAGGGCTACACCGACGTGATGGCCTGCCACCTGGCCGGCGTCACGACCGCCGTCGCGACCTGCGGCACGGCGTTCGGCGACGACCACGCGCGCGTCGTGCGCCGCCTGCTGCAGGACCACGACGACTTCCGCGGCGAGGTGATCTTCACCTTCGACGGTGACGAGGCGGGCCAGAAGGCCGCGCTGCGGGCCTTCGAGGGCGACCAGGTCTTCGCCGGGCAGACCTACGTCGCGATCGAGCCGAGCGGGATGGACCCCTGCGACCTGCGGCTGAGGTCCGGGGACGCCGAGGTCCGCGAGCTCGTCGCCCGCCGCGTGCCGCTCTACCGCTTCGTGCTGGCCAACGTGGTGCAGCGCTACGACCTCGACCGCGCCGACGGCCGCATCGACGCGATGCGGGAGGCGGCCAAGCTGGTCACGAGCATCCGCGACCGCTCCAAGGTCGACGCGTTCTCCCGCGAGCTGGCCGGCATGATCGGCATCGAGCCCGCCGACGTGCAGCGGGCGGTGCGCAACGCGGCCCGCAGCGGTCCCGAGCAGGCCACGGCCGCACCGCGCACCCGGTCCGGCCAGCGCTCCGAGCAGGAGGCCGGTGGCCAGGGCGCCCGCCCCGCCCCGGCCGCCGACCTGCCCGACGCCCGCGACCCGCGGTTCTACCTCGAGCGCGAGACCCTCAAGCTCGTCGTCCAGCACCCCAAGGCGGTCGGCGCCGCCGCCGACGACCTGGGCCCGGGCGACTTCACCCACGGCGCCTACCGCGCCCTGTGGGCCACGGTGGTCGCGGCGGGCGGGGTCCGGGCCGCCGACGTCCAGTGGGCCTCGCGGCTGCGCGACCACGTCACCGACCCGCGCCTCACCGGCCTGGTCAGCGCGCTGACCGTGGAGCCGCTGCGCTCCGCCGGGGAGCCCAACGACGCCTACGTCGCCCAGCACGTGCACCGGCTGCGCGAGCTGACCGCCCAGCGCCGGATCGCCGAGCTCAAGTCGCGGCTGCAGCGCACCAACCCGGTCGAGCACGCGACCGACTACAACAAGATGTTCGGCGAGCTGGTGGCGCTCGAGCAGCACCGCCGCGCGCTGCGCGAGAAGGGCCTGGAGTCCCAGTGAGCGTCCCGTGAGGGTCCCCGGCTTCCCCGGTCGTCACCGGGTCGACCCCGTGCCCGCCGAGGTGCGGCAGCGGGCCGCTCTCGCACCGCGCGAGAAGGTGCTGGCCTCGGCGCAGGCCGAGGACGGCACCTGGCTGCTCGGCACCCGACGGCTGCTCGTGCTGGTCCCCGCCGAGGGCGGCACGATCGCGCTGCCCTGGGAGCAGGTCGAGGACGCGGGCTGGGACACCGACGAGTCGCGGCTGCGGCTGCGCGCGGTGGGGGAGTTCGGCCGACCGCGGCCCGAGTGGAGCCTGGCGATGGCCGAGCCGCCGCTGTTCCTGCAGCTGCTGCGGGAGCGGGTGACGGCCAGCGTGCTGCTGCAGCGCCGGGTGCCGGTGAGCGGCGGCCTCGGGCTGACGGTGATCGCGAGGCGCAGCCCGGTGGGCGGGGCGGTGGCGTGGATGCACTCCTACGACCCCGGGCTGGACCCGGACGACCCGGTGGTCGCCGCCGTCGCCGACCAGGCCCTCGCGCAGGCGCGCGCCGAGCTCGGGGAGGCCGCCGACGGCGTCGCCGACGACCCGTCCGCAGCGGTCCCCGGCCCGATTTAGCGCCAGCCCGCCGGGGTTGCTAGGGTTTGCGGGCGCGATCCCCTGTAGCTCAATTGGCAGAGCATTCGGCTGTTAACCGGAGGGTTGTTGGTTCGAGTCCAACCGGGGGAGCAACACGACAGGCCCTGGTCCCCGTGCGGGGACCAGGGCCTGTGTCGCGCCCGGGGCAGGTGGACGGCTAGGACCCGCCGAGGTGTCCGGTCAGGCGTTCGTGCCGGTCGGCGCTGGCGCCGCCGAGGCCGACGATCTCGACGGTGGTCCCGCGGCGGGCGTACTTCGTCTCGATGGCGTCCAGCGAGGCCACGGTCGAGGCGTCCCACACGTGGGCCCGGTGCAGGTCGATGACCACGCGGGCGGGGTCGGCGGCGTACTCGAACTGGGTGTAGAGGTCGTTGCTGGAGGCGAAGAACAGCTCGCCCGTGACCGTGTAGACGGCCGTGGTCGAGCCGTCGGGCTCGGTCACCAGCTCGCGGGAGGTGTGGGTCAGGTGGGCGACGCGCCGCGCGAAGAGCGTCATCGCGACCAGGACGCCGACCACCACGCCGATCGCGAGGTTGTGGGTGGCGACGACGACCACGACCGTGGCCACCATGACGGCGGTCTCCGAGCGCGGCATCCGCCGCAGCGTGGCCGGGCGGACGCTGTGCCAGTCGAAGGTGCCGACCGAGACCATCACCATCACGGCCACCAGCGCCGCCATCGGGATCAGCGCCACCACGTCGCCCAGGCCCACGACGAGCACCAGCAGGAACACCCCGGCCAGGAAGGTCGAGATCCGGGTCCGGGCCCCCGAGGACTTCACGTTGATCATCGTCTGGCCGATCATCGCGCAGCCGCCCATGCCGCCGAACAGGCCGGTGACGAGGTTGGCGCCGCCCTGGCCCCAGGCCTCGCGGGTCTTCGAGGAGGGGGTGTCGGTCAGGTCGTCGACCAGCTTCGCGGTGAGCAGCGACTCGAGCAGGCCCACCACCGCCATCGCCAGGGCGTACGGCGCGATGATGCGCAGCGTCTCCAGGCTCAGCGGCACGTCGGGCAGCCCGAGCGTCGGCAGGGTGTCGGGCAGGGCGCCCTGGTCGCCGACGTCCGGCACGCTCAGCGAGGCCAGCAGCGTGAAGCCGGTGAGCAGCACGATCGCGACCAGCGGCGCGGGCACGGCGGTGGTGGCCCGGGGGAGCAGCACCATCACGGCGATGCCGACCGCCACCATCGGGTAGACGAGGAACGGCACGTCGACGAGGTAGGGCAGCTGGGCCAGGAAGATGAGGACGGCCAGCGAGTTGACGAAGCCGACCATCACCGAGCGCGGCACGAACCGCATCAGCCGGGCCACGCCGGCCAGGCCGAGCACCACCTGGACGGCGCCACCCAGCAGCACGGTCGCGACGAGGTAGTCGAGACCGTGCTCGCGCACCACCGGCGCCACGACCAGGGCGACCGCGCCGGTGGCCGCCGAGATCATGGCCGGGCGGCCCCCCAGGAAGGCGATCGAGACCGCCATGGTGAAGGAGGCGAACAGGCCGACCCGGGGGTCGACCCCGGCGATGATCGAGAACGAGATCGCCTCGGGGATCAGGGCCAGCGCGACCACGAGGCCGGCGAGGACCTCGCGGCGCAGCAGGGCCGGCGACCGCAGGGCGGCGCGGACGCTGGTCGAGCGGGGGTCCGGGGACGGGGCCGTGGGGTGGCCGGTGGGGCCGGGAGCGGGGGGAGCAGCGGGGTGCGGGGCAGTCACGTGGCGCAACCTTACCGCTGCGTCAGGGTTGGGTCACATCGTCGGCCGCCAGCGTCGCGACGTACGGCGCCCGCTCAGTCGCCCCAGCCCATCGGCACCACCTCGAAGGCCGCCGCCAGGGGCACGCCGAGCCGCTGGCCGGTGCTGCGGGCGATGCCCTCGAGGAAGTCGCGGGCGTCCCAGTCCTCCCACCCCAGGCCGTCGATGTAGGCCCGGTGCGCCTCGAGCGAGGCCACGCCCGCGTCGAAGGTGTCGGTGGTGTCGACGGCGTGGTCGGACTCGGGGGAGCCGAAGGCCCACACCGCGCGCACGCCGCCCCACGGCTGGAGCCCCTCGGCCACCTGCTCGGGGAAGACCCACCGGTTGCCCGCGTCGCGCACGGCGTCGAGGACCGCGCGGCCGACCGCGACGTGGTCGGCCTGGTTGAGGGTGCGTCCGCCCCAGGTGTCGCGGAAGTTGGCCGTCACCACGACGTCGGGACGGTGCCGGCGCACCTCGGCGGCGAGCAGCCGCCGCAGCGCCACGCCGTGCTCGAGCACGCCGTCGGGCTGGTGCAGGAAGTCGACGCTGTCCACGCCGACCAGGCGGGCCGACTCGACCTGCTCGGCCTCGCGGACCACCCGGCAGCGCTCCGGCTCCATCGCGTCGATGCCGGCCTCGCCGCTGGTCACCATCGTGTAGCCGACCCACTTGCCCTGGCCGGTCCACCGGGCCACCGCGGCCGCCGCGCCGAACTCGAGGTCGTCGGGGTGGGCGACCACGCACAGCGCCCGCTCCCAGGTCTCGTCGAGCGGCTGCAGGGGCGGGGGCGTGTCCATGGCCCGACGCTAGGCCATCTCCCGGCGGCGGCCCGTCCAGCGGCCCGTCCAGCGGCCCGGTCGGCGGCTCGGGCAGCGGCGCCGCAGGGGGGCTCCGGGGCGGGTGGGGCAATGCACACCTCGCCGAATAGGTCGCAGCCGGGAGCACCCCTATCCTTGGTCGGTGAGTGAGAGCAACGACGGCATCAAGTTCGACGAGCTGGGCCTGGACCCGCGGGTGGAGAAGGTCCTCAAGGACGTCGGCTACGAGAGCCCCTCGGCGATCCAGGCGGAGGCGATCCCGCCGCTCCTCGACGGCCAGCACGTCGTGGGCCTCGCCCAGACCGGCACCGGCAAGACGGCCGCGTTCGCGCTCCCGATCCTCTCGCGCATCGACATCAGCGAGGCCTCGCCCCAGGTGCTGGTGCTCGCCCCCACCCGCGAGCTCGCGCTGCAGGTCTCCGAGGCCTTCGGCCGCTACGGCTCCCACCTCAAGGGCCTGCACGTGCTCCCCGTCTACGGCGGCCAGGGGTACGGCGTGCAGCTCTCGGCGCTGCGCCGCGGCGTCCACGTCGTCGTCGGCACCCCCGGCCGGATCATGGACCACCTCGAGAAGGGCACGCTCGACCTGAGCGGCCTGCGCTTCGTGGTCCTCGACGAGGCCGACGAGATGCTCAACATGGGCTTCGCCGAGGACGTCGAGACGATCCTGGCCCGCACCCCCGAGGGCAAGCAGCTCGCACTGTTCAGCGCGACCATGCCCTCGCAGATCCGCCGCATCATCAAGCGCTACGCCCCCGGTGCCACCGAGATCACGGTGAAGTCGTCGCAGGGCACGGCCACCAACGTCAAGCAGCGCTACCTCAAGGTGCCGCACCCGCGGAAGGTCGACGCCCTCACGCGCATCCTCGAGGTCGAGAACTTCGACGGCATGATCGTCTTCGTCCGCACCAAGCACGCCACCGAGGAGCTCGCCGAGCGGCTCCGGGCCCGCGGCTTCGCGGCGACCGCCCTCAACGGCGACGTCGCCCAGGCCCAGCGCGAACGCACCATCGACCAGCTCCGCAAGGGCAAGCTCGACATCCTCGTGGCCACCGACGTCGCCGCCCGTGGCCTCGACGTCGAGCGGGTCAGCCACGTCATCAACTACGACATCCCCACCGACACCGAGTCCTACGTGCACCGCATCGGTCGCACGGGCCGGGCCGGTCGCAGCGGTGACGCGATCTCGTTCGTGACGCCGCGCGAGAACTACCTGCTCCGGTCGATCGAGAAGGCCAACCGGACCACCCTTGAGCAGATGCAGCTGCCGACCGTCGAGGACGTCAACGCGTTCCGGGTCACCAAGTTCACCGAGGCGATCAGCCAGGCCCTCGGTGACTCGCAGCTCGGCGTCTTCCGCGAGCTCGTCGAGACGTACGCCGCGGAGCACGACGTGCCCGTCGCCGACGTCGCGGCCGCCGTGGCGGTGCTGGCCCAGGACGGCGAGCCGCTGTTCATCGAGGACATGCCCGAGCCCGCCCCCGAGCGCCGCGAGCGCCGCGAGAGCGGCAGCAACCTGGTGCCGTGGAAGATCCAGGTCGGCAAGCGCCACCGCGTGGAGCCCCGGATGATCGTCGGTGCGCTCGCCAACGAGGGCGGCCTCAAGCGCTCGGACTTCGGCCGCATCGACATCAAGCCGGCCTTCACGGTCGTCGAGCTGCCCGCGGACCTGTCGCAGGAGACGCTGGCCAAGCTCGCCGACACGCGCATCTCCGGCATCCTCATCGACCTGCAGCCCGACCGCGGCCCGCGTCGCTCCGGCCCGCCCCGGCACCACGACGGTCCTCCGCACAAGAAGCCCCGCCACAAGGGCTGAGCCCGGCCCGACCGGCCCCCGGCCGGCCTCAGGCCAGCCGGGGTGCCCCCGCGCGCCCGACGGCCCGCAGCAGCAGCACCGCGAGGTCGTCGGCCAGGGCGGGGCCGTGGAAGCGTCGCGGCGCCTGCACCAGCTCGTCGGCGACCTCGGCCAGCGACTCCCGGCGCAGGCGTCCCAGCACGTCCTCGACCCGCCCGGTCCCGAACATCTCGTGCCCGCGTCGCGCCTCGACCAGCCCGTCGGTGAACAGGCACAGCAGGTCGCCGGGCTCGAGCACGACGGTGACGTCGTGCCACTCGCCGTCCTCGAGGAGCGCCAGCACGGTGCCGAGCTCCCCGACCGGGACCACCTCGCCGTCGCGACGGCTGAGCAGCGGCGGGTGGTGGCCGGCCAGGCTCACCGTGACCTGGACGGTGTCGGCGGCGGGGCGCACGACGGCGTACGCCAGGGTGGCGTGGCGCTCGAGCTCCGTGGCGTGCAGCAGCTGGTGGTTGAGCCGCGCGAGGGTGCGGCTCGGCGGGTGCCGCGTGGTGGCGAGCGCGCGCAGCGTGTAGCGCGCCATCGCGGTCACGGCCGCCGCCTCGGCGCCCTTGCCGCTGACGTCGCCCAGCACCACGCCCCAGGCGTCGTCCTCGAGCGGGAAGACGTCGAAGAAGTCGCCGCCGATCTCGTGGCCGTCGCCGGCGGGCTCGTAGCGCCCCACCGCCTCCATCCCGGGCATCGGCGGCAGCTCGCCGGGGGTGAGGCTCTGCTGCAGCGCCGCGGCGACGCGGGAGCGCTCGACCAGCAGCTCCGCCAGCGTCTCCTCGACCCGAAGCCGGTCGGTGACGTCGTGGAGGATGACGAGCTCGCCCGCGGCGCGCCCGCCCGTGTCCTGCAGCGGGTCGCGGCGCACCTCGAAGGTGCGCGCCCCGCTCTCGGCGTGGGGAAGCGCGACCAGGTCGCGGCCGTCCTGGCCGACGGCGCCGGAGGTGGCGAGGACCTCCTCCAGCGCGTGCCCGACCAGGCGCGAGCGCGAGGCGCCGAGCAGGTCGGTGGCCGCGGGGTTGGCGTCGGTCAGCCGTCCGAAGGCGTCGACGACGAGCACCCCGTCGACCATGTGCTCGACCACGGCGCTGCGCGCCAGCGGCGCCAGCTGCACCAGCCGCTCCCGGAACAGCCCCCACACGAGCACGGCGCCGGTGAGGATGAAGGCGAACGGCGTCAGGTCGAGCCGGGCGGACCACCCCACCTCGAAGTTGTGCAGCAGGTTGACCACCCAGGGCAGCAGGGCTGCCGCGACCAGCACCAGCGCCATCCGCCGGTAGGTGCCCGAGAGCCGCACCATGCTGACCAGGAACAGACCGGTGGCCACGACGATCAGCAGGTTGGAGTAGGCGAGGTGCACCCAGAACAGCGGCCCGGTCCCCACCACGGGCAGCTCCTGCTCGGACGCCCCGGGCGGGTAGCTGTGGACCAGGTCGTGGGTCGCCGGCAGCGCCAGGGCGGCCAGCAGGAGCACCGGCTCGACGGCCAGCAGCACCAGCGTGCGACGGGTCGCCAGCCGGCCGCGGTCGGTGTACTCCAGCACGAAGACCAGCCAGGCCGGGGCGAGGAAGGCGATGCCGAGGTACTTCAGGTCGCCCCACAGCGACTTGGTGGGCACGTCGGCCGCACCCAGCTCCAGGGCGTAGGCCAGGCCCCACCACGCGACGCTGGTCAGCAGCACCGCCAGGGCGACGCCGGCGCGCGAGCTGCGCCGCCACCCGACGTACGCCGCCAGGGCCGCGAGCATCAGGCCCGTCGCCGTCATCAGCGCGGTCAGCAGCGTCAGCACGCGGTCGCGACCTGCAGGCTGGTCAGCACGGGCACCCCCTGGGCACGTCCCCTCCGGGACCGGGGCGGGAGGACCCGCCCGTCACCCACGGTACGCCGCCGCGGGCCGCAGCCGTGCAGGTCAGCCCGTGGGTCCGGCGCCCGGCGACGCCGGGGCGGCCCCGAGGCCCCGCGCCGCCTCCCGGATCAGCAGCTGGATCGGCTCGCCGGCCCGCCCGGCCGGCGTCCCGCCCGTCATCGCGGCCGAGACCTGCTCGGCCAGCAGCGCGAGCTTGACGTTGTAGCGGTTGGAGATGCCGCGGAGTAGCTCGAAGGCGGCCCGCTCGGTGATGGCGTACGTCGCCATCAGCGCCCCCTTGACCTGCTCGATCGAGGGCCGGTGCTCCCCGGCCGACCCGACCGCGCCCGCCACGATCCGCGCGGCGTCCTCGGTGACGTCGGCGACCACCCCGTCGACCAGCACCGGCCGGCCCTGCTCGTCGTGCGCCACCCGGCCCAGCACGCTCAGCACCCGCTCGCCCCCGTTGGTCGCGAAGGCGTGCTGCGCCACGAACGAGCGGTGGTCCTGCACGGCGCCGGCCAGCTGCTCGGCGAACCGCTTGCGGGCGTCGGGCGCCAGCTGGTCCACCCACGACGACAGCGTCGCTCCGCACCCGGTCATCGCCCGCAGCTCGGGGGAGACCCGCGACTGCCCCGTAGCCAGGTCGAGCGTCCAGCGCCCGGTGACCGGGAGTGGCGGTGGCGTGAGGGGCACGGGTCGATGAGTCCTTCGTCGTACGGTCGAGAGGAGCCGCGCTGCAGGACTCGACGCCTATTGTGCCCAATGGTGCGGGCTGGTGGACAGGGTGTCCGGCACGGTGGGTGGTCCGGCGGTGGCGCGGCCGTGGGCCCTAGGCTGCTGGATCGGGCCGCGAGCCCGCGGGGCGGTAGCTCAGTCGGTCAGAGCAGAGGACTCATAATCCTTGGGTCGTGGGTTCGAGCCCCACCCGCCCTACGCAGCACTTCCTAGACTCCCCGCATGGATCTCGAACTGCGCGACGCGCTCGTCCTGGTCACCGGCGGCAGCAAGGGCATCGGCCTGGCGTGCGCCGAGGTCGCCCTCGCGGAGGGGGCGCGGGTCGCGCTCGTCTCGCGCAGCCAGGACCACCTCGACGCCGCTGCCGAGCGGCTCGGGGCGGGCGAGCGCGTGCGGACCTTCGCGGCCGACCTGACCGACCCGCAGCAGGCGCTCGACGTCGTCGCCCGGGTCGAGGCGGAGGCCGGACCGGTGGACGTGCTGGTCTGCTCGGCGGGCGCCGCGCGGCGCACGCCGTACCCGGAGCTCGACGCCGCTGCGTGGAGCGGCGCCATGCAGGCGAAGTTCTTCACCTACGTCCACGTCATCGACCCGGTCGTGAAGGCGATGGCGGCGCGCGGGCGCGGCAGCATCGTCAACGTGATCGGCTTCGGCGGCAAGCTCGCCAACCCCACCCACCTCGCCGGCGGCGCCGCCAACGCGGCGCTGATGCTGGCCACGGCCGGGCTGGCCAACGCCTACGGGCCCCAGGGCGTCCGCGTCAACGCGGTCAACCCCGCCGGCACGCTCACCGAGCGGCTCGGCGAGGGCATCAAGGCCGCCGCCCGCCTCGAGGGCATCTCCGAGGACGAGGCCCTGGCCCGCCAGACCGCCGGCGCCCCGCTGGGACGCCTCGCGGAGCCGCGGGAGGTCGCCGAGACGGTGATGTACCTCGCCTCCGCCCGCGCCAGCTACGTCAACGGCAGCATCGTCTCGATGGACGGCGGGGCCGCCCCGATCGTGGTGTGAGGCGACGTCTCCTCGCGGACCCTGACCGGTCGGTGGTCCAGCCCCGGTGCGATCGAGCGCGGTCGTGGTCGGCCGGACCAGGTGATCGTGTGGGTCCTGGGTCACCTGGTGACGCGGATCCCACACGATCACGGTCGGTGGTCATCGGGGAGGTCTGCTGCCACCAGGTGACAGCGATCCTCCCCGATCCACTGGTCGGGGTCGGGGTGGAGCCGGTGAGCGGCCCGGACGTCGTGCGAGGTGGTCGCCGGGACGACCCGCTCGCATGACGCACGCCGGTGCCGAGCAGCCAGCCGTACGACGCGCGCCCACGCCGGGCGACCCGCGACCACCTTGGATCGACGCCTCAGGCGAGGCCGAGCCGGTCGAGGATCCAGGCGAGGGTGAAGGCGCGGTCCTTCCAGGCCTGGTAGCGGCCGGAGACGCCGCCGTGGCCGGCGGCCATCTCGGTGCGGAGCAGGACGTCGGGGCGGCGGTCGGGGGCGCTGGCGCGGAGCCGGGAGACCCACTTGGCGGGCTCGACGTAGAGCACCCGGGTGTCGTTGAGCGAGGTCTCGGCGAGGATCGGGGGGTAGGGGCCCGAGGTCACGTTGTCGTACGGCGCGTACGACGCGATGTAGTCGTAGACCTCCGGGTCCGCCTCGGGGTTGCCCCACTCGTCGTACTCCGTGACCGTCAGCGGGAGCGACGCGTCGAGCATGGTGGTGAGGTTGTCGACGAAGGGCACCCCGGCCACCACGCCGTCGAACAGCTCGGGCGCCTGGGTGGCGACCGCGCCCATGAGCAGGCCGCCGGCGCTGCCGCCCTCGGCGACCAGGCGGGAGGCCCAGCCCTCGTCGCGCAGGAACCGGGCGCAGGCGATGAAGTCGGTGAAGGTGTTCTTCTTGTGCTCCATCTTGCCGTCGTCGTACCACCGCCGGCCGAGCTCGCCGCCGCCGCGCACGTGGGCGATGGCGAAGGCCACCCCGCGCTCGAGCAGCGAGAGTCGCGCGATCGAGAAGCCGGGATCCATCGAGGCCTCGTAGGAGCCGTAGCCGTAGAGCAGGGTCGGGACCGGCCCGCGCGCCCGCGCGTCACGTCGTACGACGAGCGAGACCGGGACCTGCTCGCCGTCGGGGGCGGGCACCCAGAGCCGGTGCTCCTCGTAGTCGTCGGGGTCGTAGCCACCGAGCACGGGGGTGCGCCGCAGCAGCCTCAGCTCCCGGGTCGCCACGTCGTGGTCGTAGACCGACGAGGGCACCGAGAGCGACCCGAACCCGAGCCGCACGACGGGGGTGTCGAACTCGTGGTTGCCGCGCAGGCCCACCGTGTAGGTCTCGCGGTCGAAGTCGACCAGGTAGTCGTCCTCGACACCCGCGTCACCCAGGGTCAGCACCCGGAGGTTGGTCAGGCCACCCGAGCGCTGGCTGACGACCAGGTGGGTCGCGAAGGCGTCGACGTCCTCGATGCGGACGGACGGGTCGTGGGGGACCAGCGGCTCCCAGGCCTCGACCGGGGTCGGGTCGACCGGCGAGGTGGCGACCGCGAAGTCGGGGCCGTCGTGGTTGTGGGTGATGACGAAGCGGTCCTCGCCGGCGATCACGGCGTGCTCGAGGCTGTAGTCGAGGTCCTCGCGGCGGCCCTGGAACAGCCGCAGCCCGAGCTCGGGGCGCTCGGTGTCGAGGACGTGGTACTCCGCGGTGGTCTTGGAGTGGCACACCACCACGAGGAACCGGTCCGACCGGGTGCGGCCCACGCCGACCCGGAAGCGCTCGTCGGGCTCGTGGAGGACCACCTCGTCGGCGGCCTGCTCGGTGCCCAGGACGTGGCGCCAGACCCGGTCGGCGCGCCAGGCGTGGTCGACGGTGACGTAGTAGAGCGCGCTGCCGTCGCGCTCCCAGGTGAGGCTGCCGGCGGTGCCGGTCAGCCGGTCGGGCAGCAGCTCGCCGGTGCGCAGGTCGGTGACGCGCACCTCGTAGCGCTCGTCGCCGACGGTGTCGGTGGCCCAGGCGAGCAGCTGCTCGTCGGGGCTGACCTTGCTGGCGCCGAGCGAGAAGAACTCGTGGCCCTCGGCGAGCGCGTCGAGGTCGAGCAGCACCTGCTCGCCCGGGAGCGCGGGCTGGCCGGGGTCGGTCTCGACCGGCATGGGCGGGGTCCAGTCGTCGGGCCCGGCGACGGGGACGCGGCAGGAGGCGCCGTACTCGCGGCCGACGAAGGAGCGGCCGTAGTACCAGTGCCCGCCGCGGCGCGTCGGCACCGACAGGTCGGTCTCCCGGGTCCGGCTGCGGATCTCCTCGACCACCTGGTCGCGCAGCTCCGCGAGGTGCGCGGTGGCGTGCCGCGTCCAGGCGTTCTCGGCCTCGAGGAGCGCGAGCACCTCGGGGTCCTCCTTGGCGCGCAGCCACTCGTAGTCGTCGTGCCGCTCGCGGCCGTGCAGGACCCGCGTCGTGCGCCGGGTGGGAGCGGTCGGGGGCGTGGTCGGGGGCTGGAGGGGATCCACCCGACGAGCCTAGTCAGCCGAGCTGGCGGATCACCTGGGCGGGACTCCCGACGGCCAGCACCCCGGCCGGCAGGTCGGAGACGACCACCGAGCCGGCGCCCACGACGGTGCCGGCGCCGATGGTGACGCCCGGCATCACGACGACCCCGGCGCCCAGCCACACGTCGTCGCCCAGCGTCACCGGCCGGGCCGCCTCCCAGCCGGCGCGACGGCGGTCGGCCTCCAGCGGTTGCACCGGCGTGAGCAGCTGCACGTGGGCGTCGAGGCGGACGTCGTCGCCGATGGTGATGGGGGCGGAGTCGAGGGCGACGAGGCCGGGGCCGACCCGCCAGCGGGCGCCGACCGTGATGCCGGAGCCGTAGCCGACCCGCAGCGGCGAGCGCACCTCCGCGTCCTCGCCGACCGCGGCGAGCAGCCGCTCGAGGAGCTCCTGGCGGCGGGCGCGGTCACGGGCGGGGACGGCGTCGAGGGCGTCGGTGAGGTCGGCGGCGCGGTCGCCGAGCTCGACGAGCCCGGCGTCCACGGCGTACGGTTCGCCGGCCCGCATCCGCTCGCGCATGGTCCGGATCAGCGGCAGGTCCTGGGGCGGCATGCGGGCCACGCTACGTGGGACGATGGGGGCCATGGAGACCGTGCGCCCCGTCGAGACCTGGCTCACCGACATGGACGGCGTGCTCGTCCACGAGGAGGACGCCATCCCCGGGGCCAGCGACTTCATCGAGGCGCTCAAGGCGTCGGGCAAGAAGTTCCTCGTGCTGACCAACAACTCGATCTTCACCCCGCGCGACCTGCGGGCCCGGCTCCTCGGCAGCGGCATCGACGTGCCCGAGGAGTCGATCTGGACCTCCGCGCTGGCGACGGCCGACTTCCTGGCCGACCAGCGGCCCGGCGGCACGGCGTACGTCGTGGGCGAGGCGGGCATGACGACCGCGCTCCACGAGATCGGCTACGTGATGACCGAGCGCGACCCCGACTACGTCGTGCTGGGGGAGACCCGGACCTACTCCTTCGAGGCCATCACCAAGGCGATCCGCCTCATCGAGGCGGGCTCGCGCTTCATCGCCACCAACCCCGACCCGAGCGGTCCCAGCCCGCAGGGCACGCTGCCGGCCACGGGCTCGGTCGCGGCGCTCATCAGCACCGCCACCGGTCGCCAGCCCTACTACATCGGCAAGCCCAACCCGCTGATGATGCGCAGCGCGCTCAACCGGCTCGAGGCCCACTCCGAGACCACCGTGATGATCGGTGACCGCATGGACACCGACATCATCAGCGGCCTCGAGGCCGGCATCCGCACCGTGCTGGTGACGACCGGCTCGACGCGGCCCGACATGATCGACACCTTCCCCTACCGCCCCACCCGCGTCGTGGACTCGGTGGCCGACCTGGTCGAGCTGGCCCGGGCCGGCTCCGGCGAGATGTAGACCGGTCCGGCGCGTCGCACGACACCACCGCGCGGGTTCGCCGAACTCGCCCGTGGCCGGGGTCCGGGACCCCTAGAGTGCGAGACCGTGATCAAGTACCTCGGCTCGAAACGGCTCCTCGTGCCGGTGCTGGGTGACCTGGCCACCGGGATCGGCGCCCGGACGGCGGTCGACCTGTTCACCGGGACCACCCGGGTCGCCCAGGAGCTCAAGCGCCGCGGGCTCGAGGTGACGGCGGTCGACACCGCGACGTACAGCCAGGTGCTGGGCGAGTGCTTCGTGTCCACCGACGCCGCCGAGGTCGACCACGCCGCGCTCGCCGACGAGGTGGCCCGCCTCGACGCGCTGCCGGGGACCGACGGCTACGTCACCGAGACCTTCTGCGAGCGGGCGCGCTTCTTCCAGCCCCACAACGGCCGTCGCATCGACGCCGTCCGCGACGCCATCGAGCGCGACCACCCCGAGGGCCCGCTGCGGCCGCTGCTGCTCACCTCGCTGCTGCTCGCGGCCGACCGGGTCGACTCGACCACCGGCCTGCAGATGGCCTACCTCAAGAGCTGGGCGCCCCGCAGCCACGCCGACCTCGAGCTCAAGGTCCCCGACCTGCTCCCCGGCCGCGGTCGCACGGTCCGCGGCGACGCCTCGGTGGTGGTCGACGCGCTGCCCCCGGTCGACCTGGCCTACCTGGACCCGCCGTACAACCAGCACCGCTACTTCACCAACTACCACGTGTGGGAGACGCTGGTCCGCTGGGACCGTCCCGAGCACTACGGGGTGGCCTGCAAGCGGGTCGACGCCCGCGACGACCTCGCCACCCGCAGCGTCTTCAACAGCCGCCCCCGGATGCCCGCGGCGCTGGCCGACCTGCTGCGGCGCACCCGTGCGTCCCTGGTGGTGGCCTCGTGCACCGACGAGTCGTGGATGGCCCCGGAGCTGCTCGTCGGGGCGCTGCGCGACGCGGGCCACGAGCGGGTCGCGGTCCTGGGCTTCGACTCCAAGCGCTACGTCGGGGCGCAGATCGGGATCCACGACGGCACCGGTCGCCGGGTGGGCGACGTCGGGCGGCTGCGCAACGTCGAGTACCTCGTGGTCGCGGGCGACGCCGAGCGCGTCGAGCGGGCCACGGTCGCCGTGGCGGGGACGAGCCGTCGGGAGAGCGCGTGAGCAGCGCGTCGGCCCGGGCGGGCGCGGGGCGCACGGCGTCGCTGCTGGTGGCCGGCGCCGCGGCGTACCTGGGGCTGGGCGTGCTGGGCCGCGAGATGACCTTCCCCGGCCAGACCCTCGCCCTGGCGTGGCCCGCGGCGGGCGGCAGCGTGCTGCTCCTGGGCCTGGCCCCGCAGCGCTGGTGGCCCGTCGCCGGGCTGCTGCTGGCGGTGGCGACCTTCGGCTTCAACTTCGGGACCGGCCTCGAGCCGACGCTGTCCGCGGCCTTCGTGGTGCCCAACGTGGTGCAGGCCTTCGTCGGAGCGCTGGTGCTGCGCGGCACCGCCCCCCACCTGCTCGGCGGTGGCGGCACCCGCCCCCTCACCGCGCCGCGGGACTTCCTCGCGCTGCTGGTGACGGCCGTGTCGTCGTCGCTGGCCGCGGTGCTCAGCGGGACCCTCGCCCTGTGGCTGCTGCGCGGCAGCTGGGACGCCCTGGACTCCCTGCTGTGGCTGGGCCGCAACTCCGCCGGCGCCCTGGTGGTGCTGACCGTGGTGGTGGTGCTCGTGGGTCGGGTCCCGGCGACCGGGGGCGACCCGTTCGCCGGGCTGGTGCCGCGCGGGCCCGAGCGACTCCTCGAGCTCGTCGCGCTGGTGGCGGCCACGACCGGCCTCTACGTCCTGGTCTTCGGGCGGTACGCCGGCCTCCCGCTCGCCTTCCCGCTCCTCGTGCCCAGCGTCTGGGCGGGGCTGCGCTTCGGGCCCCGCACCGTGGCCCTGCACTCGCTGGCGGTCGGCGCGGGCGTGGCGGTGGCGACGCTGCGGGGCGTGGGGCCGTTCGCCCGCGGAGCGAGCTGGGCCGAGCAGGCGCTGGTCTCGCAGCTGTTCATCGGCACGGTGCTGGCCCTGGGGATGCTGCTGGCGCTGCAGGCGGTCGAGCGCCGGGCCCTGACGCGCGTGGTGGGCCGGGCCCACGCCGAGGTCAGCAACCAGGCGGCGCTGCTCTCGACCGTGATCGACTCCATGCACGAGGGGCTCGTGGTCCTCGACGACGAGGGCCGGGTGCTGCTGCGCAACCCCTCCGCGGCCCGGCTGGTGCCCGGCGTCGCGGCGCAGGGGGAGGTCTCGACCGGGTCCGGCCCGTGGGTCTCGGGGGCCGACGGCCGCCCCCTCGCCCTCGACGAGCTGCCGTTCGCCCGGGCCCTGCGCGGCGAGCGGGTGGTGGCCGAGGACGCCGAGGTCCACCACGGCGACGGCGCCGACAGGCGGGTGCTGCGGGTCAGCGCTCAACGGCTGCCCTTCGCCTCCGACTCCGGACGGGGCCAGGCGGTGGTGATCTACCACGACGTCACGGCCGAGCACGCGCAGCGGGCCGCGCTGGAGTCCTTCGCCCACGTGGTGGCCCACGACCTCAAGGGCCCGCTCGGCACGGTGCAGGGGTGGACCGAGCTGCTCGAGGCCGAGGCGACCGCGGCCCCCCAGGTCGACTCCGGCGAGGTGCTGGGCGTGCTGGCCCGCGTCTCTGGGGCGACCGACACGATGGGGCGCCTCATCGGGGGCCTGCTGGAGGCCAGCACCTCGCGGCACGCGCAGGTGCGGCTCGGCGAGGTCGACCTCACCGCGGTCGCCGAGGCGGTCGCGGCGCAGTGGCGCGAGCCCGTGACGGGCGCGGCGCCCGTCATCACCGTCGACCCGCTGCCGGCGGCGCGCGCCGACGAGGTGCTGGTGCGCCAGCTGCTGGGCAACCTGGTGGGCAACGCCGTCAAGTACGTCGAGCGCGGTCGCGCCGCCGAGGTCACCGTCTCGGGCCGGGTCGTCGGCGAGCACGTCGAGGTCGTGGTCGCCGACCGCGGCGTCGGGGTGCCGCCGGGCCAGCACGAGGCGATCTTCGCGGTGCTCCACCGGGCGCACGCCGGCAGCGACTACGAGGGCCACGGGATCGGGCTGTCGGTCTGCCAGACCATCGTGGAGCGCCACGGCGGCACCATCGTGGCGCGGCCCCGGACCACCGGGCCCGGCACGGCGTTCGTGTTCACGCTCCCGGCGGTGGCGACACCCGCTGCCGGCTGAGCGCCTAGTGGCCCTCGGCGTGGGCGGCGTCGCGGATCTCGCCGACCAGCTCCTCGATGACGTCCTCGAGGGTGGCCACCCCGAGCACCTCGCCCTGGTCGGAGACGACCCGGGCCATGTGGGCGCCGCGCGCCTGGATCGTCTGCAGCGCGTTGACCAGGGTGTCGGAGTCGCGGACCGTCGCGAACGGCCTCACCCACTTGTCCTCGACGATGCGGGCCCGGCCCTGCGGGTCGCTCTGCAGGACGTCCTTGATGTGCAGGTAGCCCACCAGCGCGCCGTCGTCGCCGGTCACCGGGAAGCGGGAGTAGCCGGTCTGCGCGCACACGGTCTCGACGTCCGAGGCGCGGGCGCCCCGGCGCACGGTCTGCACCTGGGCGAGCGGGAGCAGCACGTCGGCGACGGTGCGCGAGGTGAAGCCCAGCGCACCGGAGAGGCGCTCGTACTCGCGCTCCTCCAGCAGGCCCTCGGCCCGTGACTCGTCGACCATCGCCTCCACCTGCTCGCGGGTGAAGGAGGAGCTCACCTCGTCGCGCGGCTCGATCTTGAGCAGCCGGATCAGGCCGTTGGCGACGGCGTTGAACAACCAGACCACCGGGCGCAGCACGGTGATGACGACCATCATCGGGGGCCCGAAGGCCAGCGCGGCCCGCTCGGGGCCCGCGAGCGCGAGGTTCTTGGGCACCATCTCGCCGAGCACCACGTGGAGGTAGACCACCACGAACAAGGCGATCACGAAGGCCACCGGGTGCACCCACACCTCCGGGATGCCGACGGCGTGCGCAACCGGCTCGAGGAGGTGTGCCAGCGCCGGCTCGGCCACGGCGCCGAGGCCGAGCGAGCACACCGTGATGCCGAGCTGGGCGCCGGCCATCACCAGCGAGACCTTCTCCATCGCCTGGAGGGTCGAGCGGGCCATCCGCGAGCCCTGCTTGGCCCGCGGCTCGATCTGGGTGCGGCGCGCGGAGACGAGCGCGAACTCGGCACCCACGAAGAAGGCGTTGGCGAGCAGCAGGGCGACGCCGAGCAGCAGGGCGGCCTGGGTGCTCACTGGTCCTCACCCGTCTCCGGGACGAGGCGCCGCACCGAGATCCGGTCGACCCGCAGGCCGTCCATCCGCTCGACCCGCATCACGACGTGCTCCTGCACGGGGTCCTCGTCGTCGTCCTCGGGCACCTCGACCGGCAGCGGGACCAGCACCCGGTCGCCACGCTCGGGGATCCGGCCCAGCTCGCGGACCAGCAGGCCGGCGACGGTGTCGTAGGCGTCGTCCTCGGGCAGCTGCAGCCCGGTCCCGTCGGCGACCTCGTCGGGTCGCAGCAGCCCCGAGAGGATCCACGAGCCGTCGGGGCGCTGGCGCAGCCGGGAGCCGTAGCGGTCGTGCTCGTCGGCGATGTCGCCCACGATCTCCTCCACGACGTCCTCGAGGGTGACCACGCCGGCCGTGCCGCCGTACTCGTCGGACACGATGGCCATCTGGAAGCCCTCGCCGCGCAGCAGCGAGAGCAGGGGGTCCAGCCGCAGCGACTCGGGCACCACGGTGGCCTCGACCATGACCTCGCGCACCAGGGTGTCGCCACGCTCCGAGCGGGGCACCGCGACCGCCTGCTTGACGTGCACCGAGCCGACGACGTGGTCCGAGGACCCCTTGATGACGGGGAACTTCGAGAAGCCGGTCTGGCCGGAGAGCTCGATGATCTCGCTGACCGGGTCGGTGGCGTCGACGCAGGCCATCTGCACCCGGGGGGTCATGATCTCGCCGGCCGAGCGCGGACCGAAGGCGACCGAGCGCTGCACCAGCGTGGCGGTCTCGGTGTCGAGGGTGCCCTCGGTGGCGCTGCGGCTGGTCAGCGAGGCCAGCTCGTCGATCGAGCGGGCCGAGCGCAGCTCCTCCTGGGGCTCGGCGCCCAGCGCACGGACCAGGGCGTTGGCCGAGCCGTTGAGCAGCCGGATCGGCGCCTTCATCACCGTGGTGAAGACCCGCATCGGCCGCTGGGTCGCCTTGGCGACCTCCAGGGGGAGCGCGATGGCGAGGTTCTTGGGCACGAGCTCGCCGAAGATCATGGTCAGGCCGGTGGCCAGCACCAGGCCCACGGCCACCGCGATCGGGGTGACGGCGGCGTCGGGGGTGCCGACCAGCTCCAGCGGCCCGCGGATCAGCCCCGCGATGGCCGGCTCGGCCAGGTAGCCGATGGCGAGGTTGGTCAGCGTGATGCCGACCTGCGCCCCCGAGAGCTGGGTGGACAGCGACTTCAGCGCCTCCTGCAGCCCCTCGGCCCCGGCGTCACCGGCCTGGGCCGCCTTGTCCACGGTGGAGCGGTCGACGGTCACGAAGCTGAACTCGGCAGCGACGAAGACCCCGCACGCGAGGACGAGGCCGACGGAGACCGCCAGCAGGAGCCATTCCATGCGAGCCATTGTGGCGGGTCGGGTGGGGGTGCGCACACGTCGGAGGGGGCCGGGTGGGGAACACCACCCCACCGGTGGTCGTTGGACCGGGTGAGCGAGAGGGAGGTGAGTCGGGTGCTGAGCTTCTCCGGTGCTGCTGCGAGCCACCCCGGCCTGGTGCGCGAGGACAACGAGGACTCGGGCTTCGCGGGCCCCAGCCTCCTGGCCGTCGCCGACGGCGTCGGGGGAGCGGCCGCGGGCGAGGTCGCCTCCGCCACGGCCGTCCACGTCCTCTCCTCCGCGGTCCTCGCCGCCCCGCGCGCGGACCCGGTGCAGGTGCTCGGCGAGGCGGTGCGGCTGGCCCAGGAGCGGGTGGCCCTGGGCGTCCGGCAGGACGACCGGCGCACCGGCATGGGCACGACGCTCACCGCCGTGCTGGGCGACGGCGAGCGGTTCGCGCTGCTCCACCTCGGCGACTCGCGCGGCTACGTGCTGCGCGCGGGCAGCCTCACCCGGGTGACGCGCGACCACAGCTTCGTCCAGGAGCTCCTCGACGCCGGTCGCCTCGAGGAGTCCGCCCGCGAGCACCACCCGTGGCGCCACGTCGTCACCCGCGTCCTGGCCGGCGACCCCCGGGAGACCGGTGACCTCACCTGGCTGCCGCTGCGGGCGGGGGACCGCGTGCTGCTGTGCAGCGACGGCCTCACCGACCTGGTGGGCGAGCCCGACCTGGAGCAGCTGCTGCTGGCCCACGACGACGACGACGCCGCGGTCGACGACCTGGTGGCCGCCGCCCTGGCCGCGGGCGGGCGCGACAACGTCACCTGCCTGCTCGCCACGGTCGTCGAGGGCGCCACCTGGCGCTCCGGGGGCCGGCTGGTCGGCGCGGGTCGTGACCCCCGGCTCGTGGTGGACGCGGGCGCCGTACGCCTGCCGCGCAGCGCCTGACGAGGCATTTCTGCCGTTTCACTGGTCTCATGCGTGCCGCTGGGTCACAATGGACCCACAAGTCCATCACTGCACGCACGACACGTGACCTGCACGCACCATCTCGAGACCGCTGGGGAAGGCGTACCTCGACGCCGGTGCACAGGAGGTCTCCGTGACTGCAGCAGCGAACAACCGTCCCACCACGCGCGGAGTGCTCTACGTCCACTCCGCGCCTTCAGCGCTGTGCCCGCACATCGAGTGGGCGGTCGGCGGCGTGCTCGGCCTGGCGCCGCGCGTCGAGTGGACCCCGCAGCCGGCGCAGGCGGGCAGCTACCGCACGGAGTACTCCTGGGCGGGCGAGATCGGCACCGCCGCGGCCCTCACCTCGGCCCTGCGCGGCTGGAACCACCTGCGCTTCGAGGTGACCGAGGAGTCCACGTCCAGCACGGAGGGGGCGCGCTACTCGGCCACGCCGACGCTGGGCGTCTTCCACGCCGTCACCGGGCTGCACGGCGACGTGATGATCCCCGAGGACCGGCTCAAGGCGGCGGTCGTGAAGTCCGCGCTCGGCGAGACCACCCTCGAGCTCGAGGTCGACAAGCTGCTCGGCAAGCCCTGGGACGACGAGCTGGAGACCTTCCGCCACGCCGGCGAGGGCGTCGCGGTGCGCTGGCTGCACCACGTCGTCTGAGCCGCCGTGCGCTCCCGGCGGCAGCCGGGCCGCTCAGCGCGCGCCGTGGGTGACCAGGTAGTCGAGGAGGTCGCCCACGTGCACCAGCTGCGAGGTCGCGCTGTCGGCCACGACCACGCCGAGGCGTCGCTCGAGGCCCTCGAGCACCTCGATCATGGACAGCGAGTCGACCTCGAGGTCGTCGACGAAGCGGCTCTCGGGGCGGACCGAGGCGCTCGGCGTGCCGGTGACCAGCTCGACGAGCGAGGCCACCTCGGCCACGAGGTGGGGCGGGAACGTCTGCGGCACGGGAGGCAGCCTACGGGGTGTCGGACCCGGTCCCGGGGGGTACGTCGAGCAGGGGAATCGCCCTGCGGGGATGCGGATCCGGCCTGTCTGGTCCACATCTCAACTATCTGGCGGTTCGACCCGCCAGCCGGTCCCGGTGCGTGGTTGACTCCCAGGGACACGCCGCCTCGCGAGGGGCCCCTATCCGAGGAGCGCGCATGAGATCGGACAGCGACTGTCCCGACAGCGGGCCCGACTTCCGCCTGCAGCGCGTCACGATCCACGGCCACGAGCGGGCCTTCGTCAAGGCCGGCCAGGGCCCCGCCCTGCTGCTGCTCCACGGCCTCGGCTGCGACCACACCACCTGGTCGCCCGTCATCCGCGACCTCGCGCGCCACTTCACCGTGATCGCCCCGGACCTGCTCGGCCACGGCGTCAGCTCCAAGCCGCGTGCCGACTACAGCGTGGGCGGCTACGCCAACGGCATGCGCGACCTGCTGACCGTGCTCGGCATCGACAAGGTGACCGTGGTCGGCCACAGCTTCGGCGGCGGCATCGCCATGCAGTACGCCTACCAGTTCCCCGAGCGCACCGAGCGGATGATCCTGGTCGCCCCCGGTGGCCTCGGCCCCGAGGTCACCCCGCTGATCCGCCTCATCACCCTGCCCGGCTTCCACCAGGCCATGGGCGTGGCGACCCTGCCCGGCGTGCGGCACGTCGGAAAGGCCGGCCTGCGGGTGCTCTCGCGCACCGGCCTGACGGGCACCCGCGACCTCGGTGAGGTCGCCGACATCTACGAGTCGTTCAAGGACCCCCGCGCCCGCGCGGCCATCGCCCACGTCGTGCGCGCGGTGGTCGACATGAAGGGCCAGATCGTCACCATGGTCGACCGGGCCTACCTGACCCAGGCGATGCCGATGCTGGTCGTGTGGGGCACCGACGACCTGGTGATCCCGGCCAAGCACGCCGAGAACGCCGCCCGGATCGCCCCCGGCGCCGTCGTGGAGATCCTGCCCAACAGCGGGCACTTCCCCCACAAGGACCACCCCGAGCGCTTCGTGAAGATCGTCAACGACTTCATCCGCGCGACCCAGCCGGCGGCGTACCACCGCGGACGCTGGCGCACCCTGCTCCGCAACGGCCCCGCCACCCCGGCCAACCAGGCCGTCGCCGGCGGCCGCCCCCTCGCCCCCGTGGCCCAGCTGCCGACGAAGGGCGCCTGAGCGGTCCGGTCGCAGGACCCGCGCCGTCGCCGCACGCACCTCCGACGGCCCGTGACCGCACGCCCGCCTACGCGTGCCGGCGTACCACCGCTCGCCGACCGCTGGCGGGAACGGACGAAGCGGACGCCGGTGACGGGAGTACTGCCCGCTGACGTCCGCTTCGCCCGTTTCGGCGGGCGGTTTCCCCGGTCGACCGGGGAAACCGCCCCCCCCAGGCGGACGCCTACGCGTCCCCGCCCTCCTGCTTCACGTCGGCGACGGCGGTGGGGTCGTCGATGCGGTACTTCGCGAAGGCCTCGGCGACGACCTCGGGCTTGACCTCGCCGCGCTGGGCGAGGGCCCGCAGCGACGCCACGACGACGCTCTCGGCGTCGACCTGGAAGAACCGGCGGGCGGCGGGACGGGTGTCGGCGAAGCCGAAGCCGTCGGTGCCGAGGACGTGGAAGTCCTCCGGGACCCAGTGGGCGATCTGCAGGGGCACGGCGCGCATGTAGTCGCTGACCGCGACGACCGGACCGACGGCACCCTCGAGCTTGGTGGTGACGTAGGCCTCGCGGGCCTGCTCCTCGGGGTGGTTGAGCGACCACTTCTCGGCCTCGACGGCGTCGCGGGCCAGCTCGTTCCACGAGGTGACCGACCACAGGTCGGCCGCCACGCCCCAGTCGTCGGCCAGCAGCCGCTGGGCCTTCTCGACCCACGGGAAGCCGATGCCGGAGGCGAGCAGCTGCACGCGGGGCGCGTCGCCGCCGGTCGACTCGGGGGCCTCGCCGAACTTGTAGATGCCCTTGAACAGGCCCTCGAGGTCGAGGTCCTCGGGCTCCTTGGGCTGGCTGGTCGGCTCGTTGTAGACGGTCATGTAGAAGATGACGTCCTCGCCGTGGGGGTGCTCCTCGGTCGAGGTGTACATCCGGCGCAGGCCGTCCTGCATGATGTGCGCGACCTCGTAGGCGTGCGCGGGGTCGTAGTGCACGACGGCGGGGTTGGTCGCCGCCAGCAGCGGAGAGTGGCCGTCGGCGTGCTGCAGGCCCTCACCGGTGAGCGTGGTGCGACCAGCGGTGGCGCCGATGAGGAAGCCGCGGGCCAGCTGGTCGGCCATCGCCCAGATCGAGTCGCCGGTGCGCTGGAACCCGAACATCGAGTAGAAGATGTAGAACGGGATCATCACCTCGCCGTGGGTGGAGTACGACGACCCGGCGGCCGTGGCCGACGCCATCGCGCCCGCCTCGGAGATGCCCTCGTGGAGCAGCTGCCCGTCGACGTCCTCGCGCCACTTGAGCAGCAGCTTGCGGTCGACCGACTCGTAGCGCTGGCCGAACGGGTTGTAGACCTTGGCGCTCGGGAACATCGAGTCCATGCCGAAGGTGCGGTACTCGTCGGGGGCGATCGGCACGATCCGCTTGCCGATCTCCTCGTTCTTCATCCAGTCGCGCAGCAGCCGGACGACGGCCATCGTGGTGGCGATCTTCGACTTGCCCGAACCCTGCTTGAGCTCCTTGTAGCTCTCGTCGCCGGGGACCTTGAGCTCCTTGGCCCGGATGACGCGGCGGGGGATCGAGCCGCCGAGCTGGTGGCGGCGCTCCATCATGTACTCGATCTCGGCGCTGTCCTTGCCGGGGTGGAAGAAGGGCGCGGTGCCGGTGGCGTCGTACGTCGCGTCGATCTCCTTGTCCGACATCGGCAGGTAGAGCCGGTCGCGGAACTTCTTGAGGTCGTCCTTCTTGAGCTTCTTCATCTGGTGGCTGGCGTTCTTGCCCTCCAGCCCCTCGATGGTCCAGCCCTTGACGGTGTGCGCCAGGATCACGGTCGGCTGACCGGCGTGCTTGGCGGCGCTGTCGAAGGCGGCGTACACCTTGCGGTAGTCGTGGCCGCCGCGCGGCAGCTTCTCGATCTGCCGGTCGCTCATGTGCTCGACCATCTTGCGCAGGCGCGGGTCGGCGCCGAAGAAGTGCTCGCGGTTGTAGGCGCCGTCCTCGACCGAGTAGGTCTGGAAGGCGCCGTCGGGGGTGCTGTTCATGGCGTTGACCAGCACGCCGTCGACGTCGCGGGCGAGCAGGTCGTCCCACTCGCGGCCCCAGATCACCTTGATGACGTTCCACCCGGCGCCACGGAAGTTGGCCTCGAGCTCCTGGATGATCTTGCCGTTGCCGGTCACGGGGCCGTCGAGCTGCTGCAGGTTGCAGTTGATGACCCAGGTGAGGTTGTCGAGCTCCTCGCGGGCGGCGACGCGCAGCGCACCCAGGGACTCCGGCTCGGCCATCTCGCCGTCGCCGAGGAAGGCCCAGACGTTCTGCTGCGAGGTGTCCTTGATGCCGCGGTTGTGCAGGTAGCGGTTGAACCGCGCCTGGTAGATCGAGTTGATGGCGGTCAGGCCCATCGAGACGGTGGGGAACTCCCAGAACTCCGGCATCAGGCGCGGGTGGGGGTACGACGAGAGCCCCTTGCCCTTGCCGTGCTGGACCTCCTGGCGGAAGCGCAGCAGCTGCTCCTCGGTCAGCCGGCCCTCGAGGTAGGCGCGGGCGTACACACCGGGGGCGGCGTGGCCCTGGATGTAGATCTGGTCGCCGCCGCCGGGTGCGTCCTTGCCCTTGAAGAAGTGGTTGAAGCCGACCTCGTAGAGCGAGGCGGAGGACTGGTACGTCGCGATGTGGCCGCCGACCTCCAGCCCGGGCCGGTTGGCGTCGGAGACCATCACCGCGGCGTTCCACCGGATGAAGGCGCGGATCCGGCGCTCGGTCTCCTCGTCGCCGGGGAACCACGGCTCGCGCTCGGGCGCGATGGTGTTGATGTAGTCGGTGCTGCGCAGCCCGGGGACGCCGACGGAGTGCTGGCGGGCGCGCTCGAGGAGCCGCAGCATCACGTAGCGGGCCCGGTCGCGGCCGCGGTCGTCCAGCATGGCGTCGAACGAGTCGAGCCAGTCCTGGGTCTCGTCGGGGTCGATGTCGGGCAGCTGGGTCGGCAGCCCCTCGTGGATGACAGAGGCGCGCGGAGCCGAGGCCTGGGGGGTGGGGGCCTGGGCGGGGACAGCCGTCTGGTCGTCCTGCGAAGAGGTCTTCTCGGAGTCGCTCACGGGTCAATCGTGCCACCGACCCGAGCAGGGGGAAATCTACTGACGGGTACGTGGCCGCGCCCGACTCGGCGGCCCCCGCCCTAGTCGCGGGTGACGGGCGTCCGGGAGGCCGTCGAGGCGTCGGCGGAGGTGCCGCCGACGGCGCCCTCGACCGTCCGCTTGATGAGGCCCTCGAGGTCCAGACCGGTGGTGGTCTTGAGCATCGAGAGGGTCTGCACCACGTTGTCGGTCACCTGCTTGGGCATCGCGCCGGCGCCGTCGGTGGAGATGACGGTGAGCTGGTCGATGGCGCCGATGGGAGCCGCGACCTCCTTGGCGATCTGGGGCAGCACCTCGATGAGCATCTGCAGCACGGCGGCGTCGTTGTAGTTCGCGAACGCCTCGGCGCGCTTGTCCATCGCCTCCGCCTCGGCCTGACCGACGGCCAGGGTGGCGGCGGCCTGCGCCTCGCCCTCGGCCCGCGTGGCCTCGGCCTCCGCGACGCGACGGGCCCGCTCGGCCTCGCCGCGCTTCTGGCCCTCGATGGCCTCGGCCTCGGCCAGCGCGGTGCGCTGCGACTTCTCGGCCTCGCCGGACAGCCGGGCCTCCTCGGCCCGGGCCTGGGCGGCGGCGATCGAGGCGGCCTTGCGGGCCTCGGCGCCGGCGATCTCGGCGGTCCGGTTGGCCTCGGCCTCCTGCTCGACCTTGTAGCGCGCGGCGTCGGCGGGCTTGCGCACCTGGGTCTCGAGCTGGCGCTCGGTCAGCGCGGCCTGCCGGACGGCGACCTTCTCCTGCTCCAGCAGGATCGCCTGGTCGCGGTCGGCCTGGCGCAGCGGGCCGGCGGCCGCGGCCTGGGCGGACGCCGCGTCGGTCTCGGCCTTGATCTCGGCCTGCTTGAGGGCCAGCGTCCGCTGCGCGATCGCGATCTCCTCCTCGGCCTTGATGCGGGCCTGCTCCGCGGCCTGGCGGGCGTTGGCCTCGGCGATGGAGGCGGCCTGGCCGATGCGCGCGGCCTCGGGGCGACCGAGGTCGGCGAGGTAGCTGCCGTCGTCGGTGACGTCCTGGATCTGGAAGGTGTCGAGGATCAGGCCCTGGCCGGTGAGGGAGTTCTCGGACTCGTCGGCGACCCGCTGGGCGAAGGCGGCCCGGTCGCGGATGATCTGCTCGACGGTCAGGCCACCGACGATCGACCGCAGCGCACCGGCGAGCACCTCCTGGGTGAAGGGCTCGACGTCCTGCTGCTGGGACAGGAAGCGCTGCGCGGCCAGCCGGATCTGGTCGGCGTTGCCGCCGACCTTGACGATGGCGACGCCCTCGACGTTGAGCTTGATGCCCTGGCCGGACACGGCGCCACGGATCTGCACCGAGATCCGCCGGCTCGAGAGGTCCATCGTGGCGAGCTTCTGCACGAACGGGATCACGAAGGTGCCGCCGCCGAGGATCACCTTCTGTCCCGACAGGTCGGTCGACAGCGCGCCGGTCTCGGGGTTGAGCACCGCCTTGCCCTTGCGGCCGGTGACGATGAAGGCCTGGTTGGGTCCCGCGACCTTGTAGCGGCTCGTCACCAGCAGCAGGAGGAGGACGAGCAGGACGACGAAGCCGATCAGGGGGATCGCGTAGCCAGGCAGCACGTGGGGGCCTTTCCGAGAGGTCGGGGTCGGGGGATCAGGGCTCGGCGGTGGTGCCGAGCTCGCCCCACACGGGGGCGACGGTGACAGCGGTGGGCGACAGCACCGAGGTGACGTGCACGGCCGTGCCGGGCTCGATCGCCCCGTCCGCCCGCGCGTTGAGTCGTACGACGTGCCCGCCGACCAGCACCCGCACCGTGCCGTAGCCGTCCGCGGGGACGGCGCTGACGACCTGGCCCTCGCGACCGAGCAGGTCGTCGGCCTCGAGGGTGCCGTCGCTGCCGCCGTCGCGGACCAGGCGGGTGAGCCAGGCGGCCAGCCAGCCGACGGCGACGCCGGCCACCACGCCGACCGGCACCGAGACCAGCAACGGCGCACCGGCCGAGTCCGCGATCGCGGCGCCGAAGCCGAAGGCCGCGACGAAGCCGCCGAGCACCGCGGTGGAGAAGGCGTCGCCCGCGAGCGCGTCCAGGGCGCCGTCGAGGACGTCGCCGAGGACCAGGGACACGAGCAGCACGACCAGGCCGACCACGCCGCAGACGAGGAACGTCGTCACCCGGTGGCCCCCCTGACCGTCGGTGGTGCGAGACCCGGCCTGGGCCGGGACCGGGATCGTAGCCGCCGTCGGCGCCACCGGCAGGGGTTCCGCGGGCCTGTCCGGTGGCGGGTGTCCACCACCTCCCACCGGCGGGTCAGGCGTGCTCAGGCTTGCGTCTGGCAGACAGGTCTAGTGGACTACGGGCACGATCACGCGGGGAGCCCCCCGCGTGAGGCAACTGGGGGACCAGAGTTGGAGGCATCAGGGTGAGCCCGAGCGCAGGGGGCGACGTGGGGCTGGGGGACCGGTTGGGTCTCAAGCCCGGCATGGTCGTGCAGGAGCTCGGCTGGGACGAGGACGTCGACGACGAGGTCCGCAAGTCCATCGAGGACACCATCGACGCCGACATGGTCGACGGTGACCACGGCGACGTGGTCGACGCGGTGGTGCTGTGGTGGCGCGACGACGACGGCGACCTGGTCGACGCCCTCGTGGACTCGTTGACCGACCTCGTGGGGGGCGGCGCCATCTGGCTGCTGAGCCCCAAGGTCGGACGTCCCGGAGCCGTGGACCCGGCGGAAGTGGCCGAATCTGCGCCCATCGCGGGACTTTCCACGACGACGACCGTTGCTGTGGGTAGAGAGTGGTCCGGGACGCGCCTCGTCGCGCCCAAGACCCGCTGACGCTCACCCACAGGAGGCACCCCCTCGATGTTCCGACAGCTCGGCACGCAGGCGCTGCGTCATGCCCGGATGGTCAAGGTGATGGCGGCGAGCGGGGTGATCCGCCCCTACGGCCCGCGCACCCTGGCCGGCATCGCCACCACGCTGCACCAGCGCGGCATCGGCTTCGCCGGCGGCATGCACGCCCTGGCGGTGCGTGACCCCGACGGCCTCGGCCTGGTCGACGAGCTCGGCGAGCTCACCTGGCGCGAGGTCGACGAGCGCGCCGACCGGCTCGCCCACGGCCTGCACGGCATCGGCGTCTCGGAGGGCGACAGCGTCGCGGTGCTGTGCCGCAACCACCGCTACTTCGTCGACGTCTCGACGGCGCTGTCCAAGCTCGGTGCGGACATCCTCTACCTCAACACCGCCTTCTCCGCGCCCCAGCTCGGCGAGGTCTGCCGGCGCGAGAAGCCCGTCGCGATCGTCCACGACGAGGAGTTCACCGACCTCGTCGACGCGTCCGGCACCGACCTGACCCGCGTGGTCGCCTGGCACGACGGCGAGCCCGCGTCCGGCCGCGACGTCGTGCTGGTCGAGGACCTCATCGCCGAGGGCGGGGCCGATCCGGTCGCGGTGCCGGGCCACACCACCCGCCCCGTGATCCTCACCTCGGGCACCACCGGCACCCCGAAGGGCGCCCCGCGCGACGAGACCGGCCTCGACGGCGCGGTCGCGCTGCTCTCGCGGATGCCGCTGCGCACCGGCGGCCGCACCTACATCGCGGCCCCGCTGTTCCACACGTGGGGCTGGGCCCACCTCAACCTCGCGATGCTGCTCGGCTCCACGCTCGTGCTGCGCCGCAGGTTCGACCCCGCCGACTGCCTGGCCACGCTGCGCGAGCACGAGTGCGACGCGATGGTCGTGATCCCCGTGATGATGCAGCGCATCATGAAGCTCGACCCCGGGGAGCGCAGCGGCGACTGGTCGTTCCTCCAGGTCGTCGCGGCGTCCGGCTCGGCGCTGCCGGGTGACCTGGCGACCGACTGGATGGACGCGTTCGGGGAGAACCTCTACAACACCTACGGCTCGACCGAGGTCGCGTGGGCCACGATCGCCCAGCCGCAGGACATGCGCGACGCCCCCGGGACGGCCGGCAAGCCGCCGTACAACACGGTCGTGAAGATCTACGACCAGGACGGCCAGCCGGTCCCGCAGGGCGAGTCGGGCCGGATCTTCGTCGGCAACACCATGCTCTTCGGTGGCTACACCGGCGACACCGACGAGAAGAAGGACATGATCGACGGCCTGATGTCGAGCGGCGACGTCGGTCGCTTCGACGACCAGGGTCGGCTGTTCGTCGACGGCCGCGACGACGAGATGATCGTCTCGGGCGGCGAGAACGTCTTCCCGCAGGAGGTCGAGGACTGCCTGGCGCGCCACGAGGCGGTGCAGGAGGTGGCGGCCATCGGCGTCGACGACGACGACTACGGCACGCGGCTGCGGGCCTTCGTCGTCACCAGCGGCGACGTCGACGAGGAGACCCTCAAGGCGCACGTCAAGGACAACCTGGCGCGCTACAAGGTGCCGCGCGAGATCGTCTTCCTCGACGAGCTGCCGCGCAACGCCACCGGCAAGATCCTCAAGAAGGACCTCAAGGAGCACGACGTCGACGGTGACGGCGGCCGGGAGCAGGACGAGCCGGCAGACGAGCAGTCCGCCTCCTGAGCGGTCGGGTCGGGGTGTCGGCCGGGGCGTCGGTCCCGGCTGGCACGATGTCGCCATGACCCTGCCCAACGGCTCGCCGGCCCCCGACTTCACGCTGACGGACCAGCACGGTCAGGACGTCACGCTGTCCGAGGTGGGGCGCGACAAGGCCGTCCTGCTGGTGTTCTACCCCTACGCCTTCAGCGGCGTGTGCACCGGCGAGCTGACGGGTCTGCGCGACCGGCTCGGCGACTTCGAGACCGCCGCCTCGACCGTGCTGACGCTGAGCTGCGACCCGATCTACGCCCAGCGGGCGATGGCCGACCGCGACGGCATCTTCTTCCCGATGCTCAGCGACTTCTGGCCGCACGGCGCCGTCGCGTCGTCCTACGGCGTCTTCGACCAGCGCACGGGCAGCGCCACGAGGTCGTCGTTCGTCATCGACCGGGAGGGCGTCGTCCGGTGGTCGGTGCACCACCCGCTCGGCCGCGCCCGCGACCTCGACGAGCACGCCCGCCAGCTGGCAGCTCTGGTCTAGTTCGGAAGTACCAGTTTCATCCATTCGCTTGGATGGCGGACTTCCGCCGGGCTAGATTGCTCTTGTCGCGCCGCTGGTGACCCGAGACGCCAGCGGCGCGACTTCTGCTTTCCCGGCACGGTTGGTCCGCGCCCGGACCGCTCCCGTAGGGTGAGCCCGCGCCAGTGCCCTTCTCGAGCCGGCGCGACGGGCGCATAGCTCAGCGGTAGAGCCCCTCGCTTACAACGAGGTGGTCGGGGGTTCGATCCCCTCTGCGCCCACCCTGCCGCAGCCGCCGACCCGTCCCCGGCGGGCGTCCTCGGCCGGCGTCCTCACCCGGTGTCCTCGGCTGGCGGAGGACGGGGATCGGCGACTTGGTCGAGTCGCCGGTGCGAAGCGGCGTACCCGGATATTCTGGGACCAACGGCACGTGGGGTGGGGGAGAGCATGACGTCGGGCGCGATCAACCCGGGAGTGGCGGCGACGCCCCAGAACCTCGCCCGTGCGGCGCGCCGGGCCCTGGACGCCCGGGCCCGGCGCGACGCGCTGTGCGGCGTGACCACCTGCCCCGACTCCCGCCGCGGCTTCCTGGGCTGGCGTCGCGGACCCCGGTTGCACTCGGACTACTGCCTGTCCCTGACGCGGTTCATCGACAGCTGCGCGGGCTACAGCGGCACGGGCCTGCTCGCCGCCGACCCCGACGAGGTGGCGGTGCGCAACGTGCGGCTCGTCGACGACGGCCGGGCGACCCCCGCCAGCGCGAGCCTGCCCGTCGCGGGCTGACTCGCACACCAGGGGGTACGGGAGCGCCATGAGCGAACGCACCTGTCCCGTCTGCGGTGGTCCCCTCGCGCTGGTCGACTCCCACGACGACCCGCGCCCCGGCCCGGGCGAGGAGATGGTCCACGCCTGTACGACCCCCGGTTGCGAGGGTCGTCTGGAGGGTGGCGCCGACCAGGACCGCGCCGCGGCCAACGAGCCCACCGGCGGGGACGGCATCGGGGCCTGACCGCCCGGCAGGAACCGACGCGGCGCCGCGGGCACGCCGACGTGTCGGGCGCCGGGACCGGGGCCGTGCGCGCCCTCGGACCGGAGCGGATGTGTGCGGGCGTGGCTAGGGTGTGGCCAGTTCCGTCCGTGAGGGGAGTCACACCGTGATCGTGCCGTTCTCAGCCGCCGATTTCCTCGACCGCGCGCTGGCCGTGTACGCCGACCGCACCGGGGTCGTCGACGAGCCGTCGCAGCCGGCCGAGAGCCTGGGCGAGGTGAGCTACGCCCGGATGGGCGAGCTGGCGCGCGCCCAGGCGGCCAAGCTCGACGAGCTCGGCGTCGGGTTCGGCGACCGCGTCGCCTACGTCTCCCACAACAGCGCCCGGCTGCTCACGGCCTTCTTCGGCGTCGCGGGCCACGGCCGCGTCCTGGTGCCGATCAACTTCCGGCTCTCCGTCGAGGAGGTCGCCTACATCGTCGCGCACTCCGGCGCGCGGGTCCTCTACGTCGACCCCGAGCTGAGCGAGGCCCTGGCCGACGTCTCGTGCGAGATGAAGTTCGTCATCGGCGACGACGCGGACATGTACGCCGAGGGCGTCGACCCGCAGCCGTGGGAGCACGACGAGAACGCCACCGCCACCATCAACTACACCTCCGGCACCACGGCCCGCCCCAAGGGCGTGCAGATCACCCACCGCAACATCTGGACCAACGCCACCACCTTCGCGCTCCACGTGGGCGCCACCGATCGCGACGTCTACCTCCACACGCTGCCGATGTTCCACGCCAACGGCTGGGGGATGCCGTTCGCGATGACCGGGCTCGGGGTCAGGCACGTCGTGATCCGCAAGATCGACGGCGCCGAGATCCTGCGCCGCGTCGAGCGGCACGGGGTGACCGTGATGTGCGCCGCCCCCGCGGTGGTGGCGGCCGTGCTGGAGGCCGCCGAGACCTGGGAGGGCGAGGTCCCCGGTCGCGACCGGGTGCGCATCATCGTCGCCGGCGCGCCACCTCCGAGCCGCACCGTGGCGCGGGTCGAGGAGGAGCTGGGCTGGGAGTTCATCCAGATCTACGGCCTCACCGAGACCTCGCCGCTGCTCACCGTCAACCGCAGCCGGGCCGAGTGGGACGACCTCGCCCCCGCCGAGCGGGCCGCCAAGCTGGTGCGCCAGGGCCAGCCGGCCCTGGGCTGCACCCTGAAGGTGTCGGAGTCGGGCGAGGTGCTGGCCCGCTCCAACGTCGTCCTCGAGGGCTACTGGGAGCAGCCCGAGGAGAGCGCGGCAGCCCTGGCCGACGGCTGGTTCCACACCGGCGACGGTGGCGTCATCGGCGACGACGGCTACCTGACGATCTCGGACCGCAAGAAGGACGTCATCATCACCGGCGGCGAGAACGTCTCCTCGATCGAGGTCGAGGACGCGATCTTCTCCCACCCCGACGTCGCGGAGGTCGCCGTCATCGGCGTGCCCGACGACAAGTGGGGCGAGACCATCAAGGCCCTCGTGGTCCGCACCGAGGGCTCGGAGCTGACCGAGCAGGAGCTCATCGACTACGTCAAGAGCAAGGTCGCGCGCTACAAGGCGCCCTCGTCGGTCGAGTTCCGGGAGGTGCTCGCGCGCACGGCCACGGGGAAGCTGCAGAAGTTCAAGCTCCGCCAGCCCTACTGGGAGGGCCGCGAGCGGCAGGTGAACTGAGCCGGTGCCCACCTACCCGCGCATCGAGGTCTCGGTCGACGTCGTCGCCCTGACCGGCCTCGAGGGCGTGCTGCACGTGCTGCTGGTGCGGCGCGCCCGGGCGCCGTACGCCGGTCGCTGGGCGCTGCCCGGTGGCTTCCTCGAGGTCGACGAGGACCTCGCGCCGGCAGCCGCCCGCGAGCTCCACGTCGAGACCGGGATCGCGCTGCACCCCGACGAGCTCGTGCAGATCGGGACGTACGGCGCCCCGCACCGCGACCCGCGCCGCCGCATCGTCAGCGTGGCCCACCTCGCCGAGCTCGACCGCGACGTCGACCCGCAGCCGGGTCCCGACGCCGAGCACGCCGCCTGGGTGGCCGTGCGCGACGTGCTCGGTCCCGAGGCCGAGGAGCTGGCCTTCGACCACGCCGTGATCCTGCGCGACGGCGTCAGCAGCAGCCGGTGGGCCGGGGCCGCCGCCGAGTGGGACGCCGGCGCGGCGCAGCACGACGACTGGGACCAGCGGGGCACGACCGGCTGAGGCCGTCCGGGCCAGCCGCTACCCTCCGCTGCATGACCGAGCCCGCGCCGACCCTCGGGGAGGTGGCCGCGCAGCTCGACGCGTGGTACCCGCCCCACCACGCCGACTCCTGGGACGCCGTCGGCCTGGTCTGCGGCGACCCCGCCGAGCCGGTGCGGCGCGTGCTGCTGGCCGTCGACCCCGTGCTGGCCGTCGCCGAGGAGGCGGTCGCCCGCGACGTCCAGCTGGTGCTGACCCACCACCCGCTGCTGCTCTCGGGCGTCCACGGCGTCGCCGCGACCGACCCCAAGGGCCGCGTCGTGCACCGGCTGGTGCGCGCCGGCTGCGGGCTGATGGCCGCGCACACCAACGCCGACTCCCCGGTGGGCGGCGTGTCGGAGTCGCTGGCGTTGGCGATCGGGCTGACCGACGTACGCCCCCTGGAGGCGGAGCCGGACGACCCCACCCGGGGGTCGGGACGTCTCGGGCGGCTGCCGGAGCCGGTGTCGCTGCGGGCCTTCGCCGAGCACGTGGCGCGGGTGCTGCCCGCGACCGCCCACGGCGTCCGGGTGGCCGGCGACCCGGACCGGGTGGTGAGCCGGGTGGGGCTGTGCGGCGGGGCCGGGGACTTCCTGCTCGACCGGGCCCGCGAGGAGGGCGTCGACGTCTACCTGACCTCCGACCTGCGCCACCACCCCGCCTCCGAGCTGCGCGAGCACGACGCTCCTGGAGGGGCGGGTGCCCCGGCGCTGGTCGACGTGGCGCACTGGGCGGCCGAGAGCACCTGGCTGCCGGTCATCCGGGAGCGGCTGCTGGAGCGGTGGGGGGATACGGTGGAGGTCCTTCTCAGCGAGGTGCGCACCGACCCGTGGACCTTCCGGGCCGCCGAGCCCGCTGACGAACCGATCGTCGACCCCCAGGAGACCCACCGGTGAGAGCCGACCCGTCCGTCCAGCTCCGGCTGCTCGACGTCCAGGAGCTCGACTCCCGGGCCGACACGCTGCGCCACCGGATCGGCTCGGTGCCCGAGGCCCAGCAGCTGCGGGAGTTGGCCGCCCAGCGCACCCAGCTGAGCAACGAGGTGCGCGACCTGCGCATCGAGGTCGCCGACCTCACCCGCGAGCAGAAGCAGGCCGACCGCGACGTCGAGCAGGTCAAGACCCGCCGGACCCGCGACCAGGGCATGGTCGACGCCGGCCAGATCAAGGACCCCAAGGCCCTGGAGCGGATGCTCGGCGAGCTGCAGTCGCTCCACCGCCGCATCGGCGACCTCGAGGACGTCGAGCTCGAGGTCATGGAGCGGCTCGAGACCGCCGAGACGGCGCTGACCGAGCGGGAGGCGCAGCTGGCCAGCCTCGAGGCGCACGGCGAGGACCTCCGGACCACCGTCATGACGACCACCTCCGACCTTGACGTCCAGCTCGCCGCGGTCGTGCGCGACCGCGAGGCGGCGGCCGAGGGCCTGCCCGAGGACCTGGTCGCACTCTACGAGAAGCTGCGCGCCAACAAGGGCGGCGTCGGTGCCGCCCCGCTGCGCCGCCGCGAGTGCGGTGGTTGCCGGCTCACCCTCAACGCCTCGGACCTCGGCGTCATCGCCCGGACGCCGCCCGACACGGTGGTTCGCTGCGAGGAGTGCGACCGGATCCTGGTGCGCACCCCCGAGTCCGGCCTGGCCCAGCCCGGGTCCGGCGACACCGGCCGGTGACCTCCCAGCCCGCCCGGCCCGCGCCCTCGCGCGGGTGGGGCCCCGGCGGCGAGCCGCCGACCACCCTGGTCCTGGTGCGGCACGGCGTCACCGACCACACCCTCGGCAAGCTGTTCTCCGGCGGTCTGGCCAGCAGCAACCCGCCGCTCAACGACACCGGCCGCGCGCAGGCCCGGGCCACGGGGGAGTGGCTGGCGCCGCTCAAGGACGACCTCGACGCGCTGGTGGCCAGCCCGGTGCGCCGCACGCACGAGACGGCGGAGATCCTCGCCGAGCACCTCGGGCACGACGTCGACATCGAGCCCGGCATCGCCGAGATGGAGTTCGGCAGCTGGGACGGCCTCAGCTTCGCCGACGTGCGCGAGCGCTTCCCCGACGACCTGACCGCCTGGCTCGGCGATCTCGATTCCGCCCCCCACGGCGGCGAGTCGATGCGCCAGGTGCAGCAGCGGGTGCTCGAGGGCCGCGACCGGCTGCTGGCGGCGTACGCCGGGCGCACGGTGGTCGCCGTCAGCCACGTGACCCCCATCAAGGTGATCGTCGCCGACGCCCTCGGCGCCTCGCTCGAGGCCGTCTACAAGATGGAGCTCGGCCCGGCCTCGGTCACGGTGGTCTCCTACTTCACCGGCCCCGACGGCACCCCCGCCGCCAACCTGCGCCTCTTCAACGGCCGCCCCACCCACGTCTTCGGCTGACCCCCGAGCGGGCGGTTGCGGCACGGCGTAGGACGGCGAGCGGGCGTTTGCGGCACGCCGTACGACGGCGAACGGGCGGTTGCAGCACGGCGTACGACGGCGAGCGGGCGTTTGCAGCACGGCCGGGAACGCCGAGCGGGCGATCCCGGTCCGCCCGAGGCGTCCTCAGCCGTCGTCCCCCGACCGGGAGGGTGACGCGTCGACGGCGACGGACCAGCTGGCCGGCCTCGGTGCGCACCACCAGGTCGGACGGCCGGTCCCCCGTCGTGGCCCGGCCCGCGCCCAGGATGACCACGCCGCAGGGGTGCGTGGTCCCCGTGCAGGGCACGCTCCCGGTGCCACGCCGCAGCGACACCTCGAGTCGCCCCGAGCCGACGCAGTCCATCCGGATCAGGACGTCGCGGGTCCCTCCGGGATCGTGACGGTCGTGCGCCCCCGCGACCGGTCTGGCGGTAGGTCTCGTAGGCCCCGCTGACGATCGGCCCCGGCGTACGACGATCGCCCGCTCGGCGCTCCCCGGCGTACGACAACCGCCCGCTCGGCGCTCCCCGGCGTACGACGATCGCCCGCTCGGCGGTCCCCGGCGTACGACGATCGCCCGCTCGGCGCTCAGACCTCGGTGACGACGACGTCGAGGCGGGTGCCGTGGCGGTCGGGGGCGGCGACCTCGACGGTCCAGCCGAGGCGCTCGAGGTCGCGGGCGAGGGCGGCGGGTGTGCGGGGGTGGGCGCCGTCCTCGAGCAGGGCGCGGACCAGGCGGCCCTTGGTGGCCTTGTTGAAGTGGCTGACGACCGAGCGCCTGCCCTGCGACTCGTGGAGCACGCGGACGGTGGCGACGCGGTCGGCGAGGTCGGGCTCGGGCTTCCAGAACGCGGCGTAGGTGCCCGAGCGCAGGTCGACGACCAGCCCGCTGCCCGCGGCCTCGCGGGCCACGGGGTCGAGCACGCCGCGCCAGTGGGCGGCGACGGGGCCGAGGTCGGGCAGGCGCACGGTCCCCGAGAGGCGGTACGACGGGACGCGGTCGCCCGGTCGCAGCAGGCCGAACAGCGACGAGGTCACCACCACCTGGCGGGTGGCGCGGCGACGGGCGGCAGCGTCGAGGCCGGCGAGGTCGAGGTGGTCGTAGAGCACGCCGGTGTAGATCGCGTCGGCCCGGGCGGTGGGGGCGGTCTCGAGCGAGGCGTTGCGGCGCACGTCGTCGGCTTGGGTCGGGCCCAGGCCCAGCACCTCGGCCGCCCGGTCGGGGTCTCCCTGGCACAGCCGGGCGAGCGCGGCGAGCACCTCGGACCGCGCCGGGGCGAGCGCCGGGAACGACAGCGTCGCGAGGTCGAGGGGGCGACCCCGTCGGGGGACGGCCTTGCCCTCGGAGGGCGGCAGCAGCACGAGCACGGCGCCAGGGTAGGCGGCGCCCCGTCGGGGCGTAGCGTGCGGTCGACGGACGGCGTCGCGCCGGACGACCGGCAGTCATCGACCCCGGCCCGCGTCGGGCCGGCGGAGGGGGAGCAGCGTGGGCACTCGGGTGATCCGGGCCAGGGCCGCGGAGCAGGGCGTGGCGCACGAGGAGCTGGCGCGCGGACTGGAGACGATCCGCGTCGAGCAGCAGCTGCCCGACGGGTTCTCCCCGGAGGTGCAGCAGGCGGCCGAGCGGGACGCCGCGGCGCCCCGGCTGCCCGACGCCGACCGCACCGACCTGCCGTTCGTCACGATCGACCCTCCCGGCGCGCGCGACCTCGACCAGGCGATGCACCTCGAGCGCGACGGCGACGGCTTCGTGGTGCACTACGCGATCGCCGACGTGGTGGCCTTCGTCGCCCCGGGCGACCCGGTCGACGTCGAGGCCCACCAGCGGGGCGAGTCGCTCTACGGCGCCGACCGCAAGATCCCGCTGCACCCGCCCGTGCTCAGCGAGGGTGCGGCCTCGCTGCTGCCCGACCAGGTGCGCCCGGCGTTCGTGTGGACGGTCCGCCTCGACGCCGAGGGCCGCACGACCGCGGCCCACGTGGAGCGTGCGCGGGTCCGCTCGACCGCGCAGCTCGACTACGCGTCGGTGCAGCCGCAGGTCGAGGGGGCCGACCCCGGCAGCACCCTGGCGCTGCTGCGCACCGTGGGCGAGCTGCGGCTCGCCCAGGAGGCGGCCCGCGGCGGGATCTCGCTGCCGATGCCGTCGCAGGAGCTGGAGGAGCGCGACGGCCGCTGGCACCTGGAGTACCGCGAGATGCTGCCCGTCGAGAGCTGGAACGCGCAGGTCTCGCTGCTCACCGGCTTCGCGGCCGCCGAGAAGATGCTGGCGGGGAGGATCGGCGTGCTGCGCACGCTGCCGCCCGCGCCCGACGACGCGGTGCGGCGGCTGCGGCGCACGGCGCGCGCCCTGGGCATCGAGTGGCCGGCGGGGCTGTCCCACCCCGACCTCGTGCGCTCGCTCGACCCGACCGTGCCCGCCCACGCCGCGATGGTGGTGGCCGCGACGACGCTGCTCCGCGGGGCGGGGTACGCCGTGTTCGACGGCACGGTGCCGGAGCAGAGCCAGCACGCGGCGCTGGCGTCGTCGTACGCCCACGTGACGGCGCCGCTGCGGCGCCTCGTCGACCGCTACGGCCTCGAGGTCTGCGCGGCGCTGGACGCGGGCACCGCGGTGCCGGCCTGGGTCCGCGAGGGGCTGCCCCGGCTGCCGGAGCTGATGCGCGACTCGGGTCGGCGGGCGGGTGCCTACGAGCGCGCGCTCCTCGACCTGGCCGAGGCGCTGGCGCTGGCGGACCGGGTCGGGGAGCAGTTCGACGCCGTGGTGCTCGAGGCCTCCGAGGACAACCCCCGCAAGGGCACCGTGATGCTGCGCGACCCGGCGGTCGAGGCCCGGGTGGGCTCCCAGGCCCCGCTGCCGGTGGGCGACGAGGTGCGGGTGCGGCTGACCCAGGCGGACCCGGCGACCCGCAAGGTCGCCTTCGAGGTCTAGGCGGGCTGCGCCGGGAGCTCGAGCGGGAGCGGCGCGTCGGCCGCGCGCGCGGAGCTGTGCGGCGGCGCACCGGGCAGCCGGATGGTGAAGGTGCTGCCGCGGCCCAGCTCGGAGGTGACGGCGATGCTGCCGTGGTGGCGCTCGACGATCCGCTTCACGATGGCCAGGCCCAGGCCGGTGCCGGGCTGCTCGACGGCCTCGGGGTTGGTGGAGCGGAAGAACTCCGTGAACAGCCGCTCCTGGTCCTCCGCGGAGATGCCGAGCCCCTCGTCGTGCACCACCACCACGACCTCGTCGGTGCCGTCGTCGGCGTAGGTCAGGCGCACGTCGACCGCGCGACCGCTGGGGGTGTACTTCACGGCGTTGCTGACCAGGTTGTGCATCACCGTCGCCAGCTCGTCGTGCTCGCCCAGGGCCACGACGGGACGCTCGGGGGCCTGGAGGTCGACGTGCAGCCTCTTGGTGCGGATCGCCAGGGCCGACATCGCCAGGGCGTCCTCGACCAGCTCGTCGACGGCGACGGGGCCGGGGTCCAGCGGGGCGGCGCTCTCGCCCACCTGCCGCAGCAGCAGCAGGTCCTCGATGACGCGCGACATCCGCTGCGAGGCGCGGCCGATCGCGGTGAGCGAGGCGTGGGCCTCGTCGCCGATCTCGACCTCCCCGGTCTGGAGCATCTCGAGGTGGCCGCGCACGGTGGTCAGCGGGCTCTTGAGCTCGTGGGAGACCGTGGCGATGAGCTGGCTCTTGTAGGTGTCGAGCGCCTGCAGCTCCGCCACCAGGGCGTGCTCGCGCTCGAAGGTGCGGGCGTTGAGGGTGGCGCGACCGAGGTCGTGGCCGATGTCCAGCAGGGCGGCGCACTCCACGGCGCTCCAGACCCGACGGGCGTCGGATCGCATCAGCACCAGGCTGCCCAGGCACTCGGGCCCCGCGCCGAGCGGCACGAAGACCAGCGAGGCCATGTCGATGCCGGCGAGCAGGGTGAGCACGTGCTCGAGGTGCTCGGGGTCCATGTGCGGGGGCCGGGGCAGGTGGGCCCCCACCGTCATCACCGACTGCTGGCGCCAGCAGAACCGCGCGGCCTCCTGGGCGAAGGCCACGATCGCGGGCGGCAGGGCGGTGGTGAGGTCGTCGGGCAGGAACTCCCCACCGGCGCGACCGTCCTCGACGATGGCCTTGATCCACACCTGCTGGGCGTCGAAGCCGTCGAGCAGGGTGCGCTTGCTCTCCTGGATCAGGCCCTCGAGGCTGAGCTGGGCGCTGGTGGTGCGCACGATCTCCTTGACCGTGTCGGCCATCGCGACCTGCTCGAGGAAGGTCTCGCGCTCGACGGCCGACAGCACGGCGCGGCTGGCCAGCCCGGCGAAGCGCTCCAGCGTGCGGCGACGCACGGCGTCCGGCCGGCGGCCGTCGACCGGCTCGTCGAAGGCGAGGGTGCCGCGCAGGACGCCCTGGTCGTCGTACAGCGGGGCGACGAGCATGTCGAGCGGGTGCCAGGCGTCGGGGGCGTCGCTGACCACCACGTCGGGCACCACCCAGCCGCCCTCGTCGGGGCTGGAGCCGCGCTCGTGGGGGACGAACTGCAGCCCGCCCCAGTCGTCGGCCAGCAGCAGCTCGTCGGTCATCAGCTGCACCGGGATCCGGGTGCCGATCTCCTCGGGCATCCCCGTGTCGACGACGAGGACGAGGTGGTCCCCGCGGCGGATCCGGATGGCGGCGACCGCGAACCCGGCGACAGCGACGACCCCGTCCGCGATCAGCTGGAGGTTCTCCAGCAGCGCGTCCGGGCCCAGCAGCTCCGCGGTCACCGCAGCAGTGCCGTGCGCCGTGGCGAAGTCGGTCGTCGTCATCGTGGTCAACCCCCTGTGACGATGGTAGGGCGCCCGGGTTCCACAGGTTGTTTAAATCTGTGCAAAAGGTACAGATGTGAACTGATTGGCGCTTGTCCGCCACGTCCCTCCCCGTGGCCTATCCTGGCTCCGCGGACGGGCTGGCCGGGCGACCGCGTCGGGCGGGGGAGACCCCGTGCGTCGAGGAAGGTCCGGGCTCCACAGGACGAGGTGGTGGGTAACGCCCACCCGGGGCGACCCGCGGGACAGTGCCACAGAGAACAGACCGCCACTCCCGGCTCGCCGGGAGCGGCAAGGGTGAAACGGTGGTGCAAGAGACCACCAGCGCGGCGGGCGACCGTCGCGGCTCGGTAAACCCCACCTGGAGCAAGACCGAACAGCGAGCGTTCGAGGGCGGTCCGTCCGAGCTCGCGGGTAGGTCGCTGGAGGGTGTCGGCAACGGCACCCCGAGATGGATGGTCGCCAACCGGGCGTCCGCGAGGACACCCGGCGAACAGAACCCGGCCTACGAGCCAGCCCGTCCGCACCCCGGGTCCCGGTCGCCCGGGAGCACCCTCAGGCCCTCAGGTGGGCCGGGCAGGGGACGCCGCTGCGACGGGTCACCGAGGCGGCGTACACGTGGGGGCGGATCCGCAGGATGGGGTCGTCGGAGGGCTCGATGCCGTCGACCAGGCGCATCGGGTCGTGGACGAGCACCTGGCCGTCGAGCTCGCGCGTCTCGTCGACCTCCGTCAGCTCGACCAGCCCGAGGTCGACCCAGGGCCGGTCGGCGGGCCAGGCGCGGCTCGCGTCGACCGTCTGGTCGTCGGGCGCGGCGAGCTGGGCGAGCAGCCGGTGGCGCACGGGCAGCTCGTCCACGACGCCGTCCATGAGGTAGTCGCGGTCGGCGGTCTCCCACTCGTCCTCCGGCAGGGCGTGCTCCCCGGCCACGGGCTCCAGGCGCCAGCGCACCCATTGGCCGTGGCCGTCGGCGTCGACGAGGCGGAAGGCGTTGAGCCCGTTGAAGGCCACCGTCGCCCAGCTGAGCGGAGGTGCGCCGACCGTGGCGACGACCTCGCCCGCCGCGGCGACGTCGGGGTGCTCCGCGAGGAAGCGCTCGGTCGCCTCGGGGCCGGCGTGCTGGGCGAGCAGCAGGTCGCGGAAGTCCTCGGGCGTGCCGGCCGGGAAGACCGGCCAGTCCTGCGCGACCAGGTCGGTGGTGCGCCCGTCGGGCAGGTAGAACTTCACCGCCATGCCGCGCGGGTCGCCGAAGGTGGAGTCGCGGCCCTCGACGCTGGGGAAGCCGTTGGAGAAGCGTGCCGTGACCGGCACCGGGTCGCCCTGGAGGTGCGCGGCCCGGCTCAGCTCGCGGGCCCGCGGCGTCGCGGTGAAGGTGCCGCCGAGGACGATGCCCTTGTGGTGGGTGGCTCGCTGCCCCTCGGGGGACCCGAGCACGGTGACGACGGTCTCGACGAGCTCCTGGGCCAGCCGCTGCCGGTGGGCGTTGCCGGTCCGGTCGGGGTCGGGGGCGGGGGCGGTGTGCCCTGTCGGGTGGGTGCTGGTCATGGGTCCTCCCTCGGTCGGTGGCGCTGTCAGTCCTCGCTCGCGGCCCAGCCCGTGGTCCGCGTGATCCGGCAGACCAGCACCCGGTGGAACGGCCGGTCGGCGTACTGCGGGACGGTCCCGGCGAGACGGGCCCCGAGCTCCTCGAGCAGCTCCTGCGACGGGTCGGCGACGTGCTCCAGGTCGGCGCGCACCCACCACAGCCGCGACCAGTCCTGGGCGTCCCAGTGCTCGACCAGCAGCGCGCCGCGCGGGTCGGCGTCGAGGTTCTTCTCGCGCTGCAGCCGGGACGACGCCTTGGGCTTGACCTTGTCGATCGGCACGCCGACGTGGCCGTCCTCGCTCACGGCGTACACGACGGGCTGCGGGTCGGGCCCGCGCTCGGGGTGCAGGGTGCTGAGCACCCCGTGGACGTGGGCGGCCAGGCGGGTGCGGGCCTCGTCGGCGTCGAGCTTCACAGCGTGGCTCCCGGTTCGGGGACGGGGGGTCCGGATCGCCAGACGTTCTCACGTGTGGCCCTCGTCACACCAGGCCTCGTCCGTCTAGCCTGCTGCACGCCGATGGGTCGAGAGGTGGTCGTCGTGAACCTGGCGTCGTGGGTGGAGCGCAACGGACGGCGGCTGCGCGAGCGTCCGGCCGTCGCCGAGGGCGAGCGGCTGGTCGCGACCTGGGGCGAGCTCGCCGCCCGCGTCGCCGCCCTCGCGGGCGGGCTGCGGTCCGAGCTGGGCCTGGAGCCCGGTGACCGGCTGGCCCTGGTGATGCGCAACCGGCCGGAGTACCTCGTCGCCCAGTACGCCGCGTGGCACGCGGGGCTGGTGGCCGTGCCCGTCAACGCGCGCCTGCACCGCGACGAGATCTCCTACGTCCTCGAGGACAGCGGCGCGCGGGCCGTCGTCACCGACGAGGAGCACCTCGACGACGTCGAGCCGCTGCTCGGCTCGGTGGCGTCGCTGCGCTCGGTGGTGCGGGCGCCCGGGGAGGACTGGGACCGGCTGCTCGCCGCGACCCCGCTCGAGCTCGTCGACCGGGGGCCCGAGGACCCCGCGTGGCTCTTCTACACGAGCGGCACCACGGGGCGTCCCAAGGGCGCGACGCTCACCCACCGCAACCTGCTGATGGCCTCGCTGAGCTACTTCGCCGACGTCGACGAGGTGCGGGCGGACCAGAGCATCGTGCACGCCGCGCCGCTGTCCCACGGCTCCGGCCTCTACGGCCTGCCCCACGTCGCCAAGGGCGCCGTCAGCGTGCTGCCCGAGCCCGGCGCCTTCGACGGCGCGACGCTGCTCGCGCTGGCGCGGCGCTGGCCGGGGATGTCGTTCTTCGCCGCGCCCCTGATGGTCCGGCGCCTGGCGTCCGACCCCGCACTGGCCGCAGCCGACCTCGGCGACCTCGGGACGGTCGTCTACGGCGGCGCCCCGATGTACCTCGCCGACCTGGAGCAGGCGCTCGAGGTGTTCGGTGACCGGCTGGCCCAGATCTACGGGCAGGGGGAGACCCCGATGACCATCACCGGGCTCTCGCGGGCCGACCACGCCGAGCGCGACCATCCCCGGTGGCGCGACCGGATGCAGGGCGTCGGCTCGCCACGCACCGACGTCGAGGTCCGGGTGGTCGACGACACCGGTCGGGCACTGCCCCCCGGCGAGGTCGGGGAGGTGGTGGTGCGCGGCGACGTCGTGATGGCCGGCTACTGGGGCCAGCCCGAGGCCACGGCCGAGACCCTGCGCGACGGCTGGCTGCACAGCGGTGACCTCGGCAGCTTCGACGACGACGGCTACCTCACGCTGCGCGACCGGTCCAAGGACCTCATCATCAGCGGCGGCATGAACATCTACCCGCGCGAGGTGGAGGAGGCGCTGCTGCACCACCCAGGGGTGCAGGCCGTCGCGGTCGTGGGCCGCCACGACGAGGAGTGGGGCGAGGCGGTGGTGGCGTTCGTCGTCGCCGCCGACGGCGAGGAGCCCACGGTGGAGCAGCTCGACCGTGCCTGCACCGAGCGGATCGCGCGCTTCAAGCGGCCCAAGGACTACCGCTTCGTCGACGCGCTGCCGACCAACAACTACGGCAAGGTCGTCAAGCGCGAGCTCCGTGCGCAGCTGGCCGAGGAGGGCTAGGGCGAGGGCGCGGGCAGGCCATTGAAAAGTCGGGGTCCCGCGTTGTTAGGTACGTCACACCCGAAGGGGTGGCGCAGCCGGCTCACCCCGCACTCGCCTGGAGGCGCCCGATGAAGCTCGCCCTCTACCTTCCGACGTTCCGCGAACACGTCACCGTGCAGGAGCTCGCGGACCTCACCGACCTGGCGGAGGACCTCGAGTTCGACTCCGTGTGGACGCTGGACCGCATCATCGTCCCGGAGTCCTCGGACCGGGGCGAGCTGGAGTACCCCTTCGGGATGATGGACCAGTTCCCCCTGCAGATGCCGGTCTCCTCGAAGGGCAAGTGGTTCCAGGGGTGGCCGCTCCTGCCGTGGCTGGCGGCCCGCACCTCGAAGGTGCGCATCGGCATGAGCATCACCGACACGCCGTACCGCTCGCCGGGTGTCTTCGCCGCCGAGTGCGCCACCATCGACCACCTGTCCGAGGGACGCCTCAACGTCGGCCTGGGTGCCGGCTGGATGCCCGAGGAGTTCGCCGCCTCCAGCGCCACCCACCTGTTCCCGCGCCGCCACGGCCACGTCCGCGAGACCATCGAGATCTGCCAGGGGATCTGGGCCAACGAGACCTTCGAGTACCACGGCGAGTTCGCCGACTTCGGCCCCTCCGGCTTCGGCCACAACCCCGTCCAGAAGCCCGGCCCGCCGATCTACTTCAGCGGCCTCAAGGACCCGCGCCGCTCGGCCCGCCGGATCTCCAAGTACGGCCTCAAGGGCTGGATCGGCATCCAGGACACCCCGACCGAGCTGGCCAGCTGGCGCAAGGCCATCGGCGACGAGCTCGAGCCGCTCGGCGGCAACATCGAGGACGTCGAGATGTGCTCGATGATCTGGTTCACCATCACCGACACCGAGGTCGACCAGACCGACAACCACAAGCTGACCAACCTGCTCGTGGGCACCGAGCAGCAGATCACCGACCGGCTCAAGAGCTACGCCGAGGCGGGCATGCACATGCCGCTGATCTGGCCGCCCTTCGCCGACGTGCCGGTCTCCAAGACCCTCGACGACCTGAAGCGGCTCAAGAACGACATCATGCCGAAGGTCGACGCGATCTAGTCGCCGGCGGTCGGGGCCAGCGCGTCGAGCACGCGCTCGGCCCTGGCCGCAGTGGTGTCGCGGGCGAAGTTGAGGTCGACGAAGGCCTCGGTCACGCCGTGCGCCGCCAGCCCCTGCAGCTCGGTGCGCACCCGCGCGAGGTCGTCGTCGGGCTGCACGACCACCCGCAGCAGCACCTGCACGGCGTCGGGGTCGCGGCCGGCTTCCGCGGCGCCGTCCCGCACGACCGCCGCGCCCTCGGCGACCTCGTCGAGGGACTGCCGGGTGCTCGGGATCCAGCCGTCGGCCAGCCGGCCCGCCCGGCGCAGCGCGGCCGGCGCCGTGCCGCCGACCAGCACGGGCGGCCGGGGCGACTGCACCGGCCGCGGCCCCGTCTGCGAGGGCGGCACGCTGTAGAACTCCCCGGCGAACTCGACCGGGTCCTGCGTCAGCAGCGCGTCGAGGCAGCGCAGGTACTCCTCCATCCGGGCGCCGCGCCGCTCGTGCGGCACGCCCGCGGCGGCGTACTCGTGCGGCATCCAGCCGATGCCGACGCCGAGCGTGAACCGCCCCCCGCTGAGGTGGTCCATCGTCACGACCGACTTGGCCAGCAGGGCCGGCGGGGTGAACGGCGCGCAGATCGTCGCCGTGCCGAGCCGGATCCGCTCGGTGTGCGACGCGACGTGCGCCAGGGCCAGCAGCGGCTCGTGGACCTGCTGGTACGACGCGTCGCGCGCGCTCCGCTTCGCCGGGTTGTGGGCGTCGTCCCACGCCGGGTCGAGGCTGCCCTCGGCCGGGTAGAGCACCCGCTGGAAGCTCCACAGCGAGCTGTAGCCGAGCTCCTCGGCCCGCCGGGCGACGTGGACCATCGCGGCGGGGGTGGCCCAGCTGCCCGAGACGGGGAGCCCGAAGCCGAGCGGCACCGCGGTCGCCACCTCAGTCCACGTGCCGCTCGGTCCAGCGGCGGAACGGCTCGGTCGGGTCGTCCACCCCGACCTGGGCCAGCGGCAACCGCTGCCGGTCCACCGGCGCCGCGACCTCGTCGTAGAAGGTCGCCAGCGTCATGTAGCGGCCGCCGTCCTCGTAGTGCTCGCCCTCCTGCTCGCGGGTCGCGGCGAAGTGGACCGCCTCCGGCGCGGCGTAGTAGAGCGCGCCGAGGCACATCGGACAGGGGTAGGCCGTGACGTAGACGTCGCAGCCCTCGAGGCTGGTGCGACCACCGGCGGCCAGCTCGCGGATCGCCGTGATCTCGGCGTGGGCCGACACGTCGCCGCTCTGCGCGACCTGGTTGGTGGCCTCGTGGACGACCTCGCCGGTGGCTCGCTCGACGACCACGCAGGCGAACGGCTTGCCGCCGGCCCCGACGTTGGACAGGGCCAGGTCGACGGCCCGCTGGGTGTGCCGGGCCGAGGGGGTGTGCTCGCTCATGCGCCGAGCCTAGGCACCCGGCGGGAGACCGGGGTCAGGCGATGCGGCGGACCCGGTTGACGGTCAGGCCGTCGGCGTCGAGCAGGTCGCCCATTCGGCTCGCGAAGTCGACCAGGTGCGGTGCGGCGAGGTGGGCGTCGAGGTGCTCCCCGGAGTGCCAGTTCTCGTAGAAGGTGAAGAAGCTCGGGTCCTCCACGCCCTGGTGCAGGTCGTAGTTGACGTAGCCGTCCTCCTGGCTGGTCGGCTCGATCAGCGCCTCCAGCGCGGCCTTGAGCTCCTCGGTCTTCCCCTCCGCAGCCCGCATGTAGGCGATGACGGTCAGCAGGTCGCGGTTGTCGTCGGTGGGTGTGCTCACGGGGTCCTCCTGTGGACGAGGTGGGGGTCGTCGGCGAGGCTAGCGCCCATGAATCCCCGTCACCAGATCGCCGACGAGATGGCCGAGGCCGCGAGTGCCTGGCTCGGGTCCCTGGCCGAGGACCAGCGGACCGCGGCCCACGGCGCCGGACCGTCGTACGACGCCCCGGAGGACGCCGAGCGGCGCCGCTGGTTCTACACCCCCACCGACCACGGCGGCCTCACCGTCCACGACCAGCGGCCCGCCCAGCAGCGGGCGGCGATGCGCCTGGTGGCGACCGGCCTGTCGATGGCCGGCTACGTCACGGTCGCCACCACGATGGGCCTGGAGAACGTGCTCGACCGGGTCGAGGGCTTCACGACCCGCTTCGACCGCGAGCGGGGACGCGACCCGGGGCTCTACTACCTGCGCGTGTTCGGCGAGCCCGGCGGCGAGCGGCCGTGGGGCTGGCGCTTCGGCGGCCACCACGTCTCGCTCAACAACCTGGTCGTCGGCGGCGAGCTGGTCTCGACGACGCCGTGCTTCATGGGCGCCGACCCGGCGTCCTCGCCCCTGCTCGGCGGGGCCCTGAACCGGCCGCTGGCCCGCGTGGAGGACCTCGGCCGCGAGCTGGTGCGCTCGCTCCCGCCCGAGCTGGCCGCCCAGGCGGTGCTGCTCGGCACGGCGCCCTCGGACTTCGTCACCGCCAACCGCACGGTCGTCTCCGAGGGCGACCAGGTGATCCCGCTGGCCGGCATCTGGCGCGACGAGCGCTTCCCCGACGACGACGAGCAGGCCAAGCTGCAGGCGCTCAGCGACCGCATCGACGAGGCCGCGGCGTACACCCCCGAGGACCACCGGGCGGTGGAGTACACCCAGGCCCCCAAGGGGGTGGCCGGCCACCTGCTCGACGCCTCGCAGCGCGAGCTGCTGCACGCCCTGCTCGGCACCTACCTCGACCGGGTGCCCGAGGGGATCTCGCCGCTGCCGTCGTACGACGACCGCGCGCTGGACGCCGTCCACTTCGCGTGGGCGGGACCGACGGCGCCGGGGGAGCCGCACTACTACCGGCTGCAGGGGCCGCGCCTGCTCGTCGAGTGGGACAACACCCAGCGCGGGGCCAACCACGCGCACTCGGTGTGGCGCGACCCGGAGGCCGACTTCGGCCTCGACGTGCTCGCGCGGCACCGCACGCAGCACCACTGACGGGGGTGTGGCCGGGTCACCCCTCGGTCCATCACGACGGGGCGGAGGAGCCGCCGGTCGTGCCGGTGGCGGACCCGGAGGGGTGACCCGCCGTACCGCCCGCACCCCGGGCGGTGGATCCGCTGGGGGAGCCTCCCGGACCGAGGTCGTGCTCGCGGTTCGTCGTCGTGCCGTCTCCTGTCATGGGGGCCTCCGCCGGCTCCGGCTGAGCCGGGTGGCGGAGCGTGGGACGGCCTGCGGTACCCGGCCTGCGGCCGGGCATGCCACCCCCCTGGGGCCATGACGTGGGACGCCTGACGGTGCAGCCCGAGCCGGGGCTGCACCGTCAGGGGAGGGGGGCTACTTCTTGCCCTTGACCTTGCCCTTCTTGCCCTTCTTGCCCGACTTCTCGGTGGGCTCGGACTTCTTGGCGGACTTCTTGCCGGATCCCTTGGCGGACTTCTCGTCGGCCTGCTCGTCGGTCTTGTCCTGGTCGCGCTTGCTGCGACGGGCCCGCGGGTCCACGGCGGCGGCCAGCGAGGTCGCCCGCTCGGCGGCGGCCCCCACCGTCTTGACCGCGCGGCGCGTCTCGCGCTCGAGCAGGGACAGGGTGCCGGTCAGCTGCTCGACGACCTCGCGCGCGACCCGCTCGGCGGTCTCGCGGGCGATCTGCTCGACGGCGGCGGGAGTCAGGTCGACGCGCGCGGGGGCGGACGGCTCCGGGTCGGGAGCGGCAGCCTTCGTGGCCGGTGCCTTCGTCGCCGGTGCCTTCGTGGCCGGTGCCTTCTTCGCGGGTGCCTTCTTGGCCGGTGCCTTGGTGGCCGGGGCGGAGGTGCTGGTCGTGCTGGCGGCCTTCCGCGGGGTGGCCCGGGTGGCGGACGCCGTGGTCGTCGAGGTCGTGGTCGCCGAGGCCTTCCTGGCGGGGGCCTTGCGCGCCGGGGCCTTGCGGGTCGCCGACGTCGTGGGCTTCTTGCTGCTGCTGCCCGGGGTGGTGGCCGGGCCGTCCACGCTGGCGGCAGCCTGGCCGGGGTCGCCCTTGGCGGGGGCGGAGCGCTTCGCGGGCGCAGCCCCACCCGCCGGGGTCGGGGCGTTGGGGTCCGGGGTCGCGTTGCCGGTCGGCTCGTGGTCGCTCTGGGTCACCGTGGGGTCCTCACGTGGACGCGGGACGGCTCGGTCGCCGTACCGCTCGGACCGCCAGCATGCCGCACCGCCGTCACCACGCCCGGGAGCAGCGGTGCCGGGCGGGAGGCCTACTGCAGCCGGGTGACCTGCACGTCGACGAACATCCGCGAGGTGCCCGAGCCGGAGAAGATGCCGGAGAGCGGCTTCACGTCGCCGTAGTCGCGTCCGGTCGCGGTCACGACGTGGCGGTCGCCCGGCTCGGTGGCGTTGGTCGGGTCGAACCCGCGCCAGCCGTCGTCCCACCACTCCACCCAGGCGTGGGACTCGCCCTTGGCCGGCACGCCGACCTCGGGCTGCACCTTGGGGTGGAGGTAGCCCGACACGTAGCGGGCGGGGATCCCGACCGAGCGCAGGGCGCCGATGACGATGTGGGCCATGTCCTGGCACACGCCGGTGCGGCGCTCCCAGGAGTGCGCGGCGACGGCGTCGACGGTGGTCGAGCCGGAGACGTAGCGGACCTCGTCGTGCACCAGCGCGCACACGGCGTACGCCGCCTCGCTGGGGCTCGCGCTCCGCCCGGCGATCTCGCGGGCCCGCGCCACGAGCTCGGGCGAGGGCGCCACCCGGTCGGGCAGGGTGAGGAAGTCGGTGTGCAGGTCGGCCACCTGCGGCTTGCGCACGTCCTCCCAGCCCATCACCGGGGGACCGGCCGGGGTCCGGTCGGTGTGCACCGTGGCGGTCGCGGTGACGGTGAGCGAGGTGTGGGGGTCGAGCACCTCGAACGCCGTCACCTGGGAGCCCCAGTAGTCGCGGTAGGTGTAGGTCCACGGCGTGGGGGAGACCTCGACGCGGGAGTGGACCACGATCTGGCCGGGCAGGGTGACCGGGGTCAGCCGGGCCTCGTTGAACGAGGTGTTGGCCTTGCCGGTGTACTCGAAGCCGGTGGTGTGCACGATGCGCAGCTGCAGGCTCATCAGGGCCTCCTGGCCGTCGGGACGTGGGCCCGGGTGTCGGGGTGGGCGAGGGGGAGGAGGGCGACGCTCATGCGCGCACCCCGTGCCACTCGGTGGCCTCGGCCCCGGCGAAGTAGCGGCGGGTGATGGCGTCGGTGGCGAGCGCGCAGGTGCGCTGCAGCCGCTCCATCTCGCTGGGCAGCTCGGAGACGAAGTCGCTCAGCGAGCGGTACTCCAGCTCGGCACGGGTCCGACCGAGCAGCCGTTGCGCCTCGTTCTGGACGCCCACGCGGGTGCCCGCGGACTCCAGGCTCTCCAGCGAGCGCTCGGCCTGGGTGAGGCCGAAGACCACCGAGCGCGGGAAGAGCCGGTCGAGCAGCAGGAACTCCGCCGCGCCGCGCTCGGTCTCCAGGCCCTTGTAGGTGCGCAGGAACGCCTCGTAGGCCCCGCACGCCCGCAGCGAGGTGCCCCAGGCCGAGCCCGAGGACAGCGCCGCGGTCGCCACCAGCCGCGAGGTCATGTCGGCCCGCTCGATCGAGCGGCCGAGCACGAGGAACTGGTAGCCCTCGTCGCGGGTCATCGTCGCCTCGGCGATGCCGTTGATCTGGGCGGCGCGGTCCCGCACCCAGCGGAAGGCCACCGGCGGCCGCATCGAGCGGAAGTGGCCCGAGGGGATCGCGCGGTAGGTGGTGTTCATCGCCTCCCACATCGACGTCGAGAGCGTCTCGCGCGCGCGTCGGGCGCTCTCGCGGGCGGCGGCGAGGGTGGCGGAGATCGAGGTGCTCGAGGACGTGTCGTAGGCGAGCACCCGCAGCATCTCGGCGCTGTCGATGGGTGCGTCGTCCTCGACCTCGACGCCCATGATCGACATCAGGCTGCGGCAGGTGGTCTCCTCGTCGACGCCCGGGTCCTCGAGGATCAGCTGGGTCTGCACGTCGAGGATGCGGGCGGTGTCCTCCGCCCGCTCGACGTAGCGCCCGATCCAGAACAGCGACTCCGCGATCCGGCTCAGCATCCGAGCACCTCCTGGTCGGTCGACCCCGTCGAGACCTGCTGCTGTTGCTGTTGCTGCTGCTGGTCCTGGGGGGAGGAGAACGAGTCGAGCGCGGGCCCGATGTCCTGCGGCGTCGCGTGGACGGGGACCCGCTCGGGCTCGGCGCGCACCACGGGCCGGCTCGACCCCGCGAGCACCCAGGTGTCCTTGGAGCCGCCACCGCGCGAGGAGTTGACGATCAGCTCGCCCTCGCCGAGCGCGACCCGGGTCAGGCCACCGGGGAGCACCCAGACCCGGTTGCCGTCGTTGACCGCGAAGGGGCGCAGGTCGACGTGGCGCGGGCGCATCCTGCCGTCGACGTACGTCGGCACGGTGCTCAGCTGGATGACCGGCTGCGCGATCCACGAGCGGGGGTCGGCCAGCACCTTGATGCGCAGCTCGTCGAGCTCGGCGCGGGTGGCGTGGGGCCCGATGACGATGCCCTTGCCGCCGGAGCCGTCGACCGGCTTGAGGACCAGCTCGTCGAGGCGGTCCATCACCTCCTCGCGGTGGTCGGCGTCGCCGAGCCGCCAGGTGTCGACGTTCTTGAGGACCGGCTCCTCGCCGAGGTAGTAGCGCACCAGGTCGGGCAGGTAGGTGTAGACGAGCTTGTCGTCGGCGACGCCGTTGCCGACCGCGTTGGCGATCGTCACGTTGCCGGCCCGCGCGGCGTTGAGCAGCCCGGAGCAGCCCAGCAGCGAGGTGCTGTGGAAGTGCACCGGGTCGAGGAACTCGTCGTCGACGCGGCGGTAGATGACGTGCACCGGCTCCAGGCCCTGGGTGGTGCGCATCATGACGCGGCCGCGGCGGCACTCGAGGTCACGGCCCTCGACCAGCTCGACGCCCATGGTGCGGGCGAGCAGGGCGTGCTCGAAGTAGGCGCCGTTGAAGACGCCGGGGGTGAGCACGACGACGGTCGGGTCGGTGACGCCGGCCGGGGCCGCGGCGCGGAGCGCGGTCAGCAGCTTCTGCGGGTAGCCCGCGACCGGCCGGATCCGGTGCTCGCCGAAGACCTCGGGCAGGGCGGCGGCGATCGCGCGCCGGTTGGTCATCACGTAGGAGACGCCGGACGGCACCCGCACGTTGTCCTCGAGCACGCGGAACTCGCCGGCGTCGTCGCGGATCAGGTCGATGCCGCTGACGTGGACGCGCACGCCGTTGGGCGGCTCGATGCCGGCGGCGGCACGGTGGAAGTGGGAGGAGGTGGTGATGACGCGGCGGGGGATCACCCCGTCGTTGAGCACCTCGCCGGCGTCGTAGACGTCGGCCAGGAACTTCTCCAACGTCGCGACCCGCTGCTGGACGCCGGCCTCGACCTTGGCCCAGTGCTCCATCTCGATCACCCGGGGCAGCACGTCGAGCGGGAAGGCCCGCTCCTCGCCCCCGATGTCGAAGGTGACGCCCTGGTCGAGGTAGCTCGACTGCAGCGCCTCCACCCGGGTCTGGAGCTCGCTGGTGCCCATCGTCTGCAGCGACGGCTGGAGCTGTCGGTAGGGGGTGCGCAGCTGCTCGGCGTCGAACATCTCGTCGTACGCCGCCCCCATCCCGCTGGCGTAGTCCTCGAACATCCCGGTCACGCACGCGACCCTAGCGAGGGTGTGTGTCGTTCGTGTGGCGGGCCGCGAGATGGACACTTCGGGCGGCCGCGGCCCCCGGTCAGGGCTCGGTGAGCACCTCGGCGCCGTCCTCGGTGACGAGCAGGGTGTGCTCGAACTGCGCCGAGTGGCGACGGTCCCGGGTGACCACGGTCCAGCCGTCCTCCCACATGTCCCACTCGTGGGTGCCGAGGTTGAGCATCGGCTCGATGGTGAAGGTCATGCCCGGACGGATCAGGTCGTCGTAGTAGGAGTCGTCGTAGTGCGGCACCACCAGCCCGCTGTGGAAGTGGGTGCCGATGCCGTGGCCGGTGAACTCCCGCACCACGCCGTAGCCGTGCCGCTTGGCGTAGGACTCGATGACCCGCCCGATGACGTTGATCTGGCGGCCCGGCTTCACCGCGCGGATCGCCCGGCGCAGCGCCTCGCGGGTGGCGTCGACGAGGTCGCGCACCTCGTCGGTGACCCCGGGGGTGAGGAAGGTGGCGTTGGTGTCGCCGTGGACGCCGTCGAGGTACGCCGTGACGTCGATGTTGACGATGTCGCCGTCCTGGACGACGTAGCTGTCGGGGATGCCGTGGCAGATGACCTCGTTGACGCTCGCGCACAGCGACTTGGGGAAGCCCTTGTAGCCGAGCGTGGAGGGGTAGGCGCCGTGGTCGCAGAGGAACTCGTGGCCGACGCGGTCGAGCTCGTCGGTGGTGACGCCGGGGACGACGTGGGAGCCGACCAGCTCGCGCGCCTGGGCGGCCAGCCGGCTCGCCGCGCGCATCCGCTCGATGGTCTCGGCGTCCTTGACCTCGTTGCCGGTGAAGGGACGCGGCTCGGGGCGGTCGACGTACTCGGGGCGGGGGATGGACGCCGGCACGGGGCGGCGCTCGGAGATCCGTCCGGGGGCTATGGCAGTCACGGGCAGAAGTGTAGTTTCGCTGCTCATGAGCCAGTTCTGGTACTGCCTGAAGCACCACGCCGTCGAGGGCAAGGACGGGTGCAAGGCCGCCGACCGCCTCGGCCCCTACGACTCGGAGGCCGAGGCCTCGCGGGCGCTGGAGAAGGTCGAGGAGCGCAACGAGTCCTGGGACGCCAAGGACGACTGGGGCGACTCGCGCACGGAGGACTGAGCCCCGCCCGCTGCGCCGGCCCCGCTCGCGGGGGCGGCGTCAGCCGACGAAGCCGCCCCGGGCCAGCGGGGTGCCGCGGCCGTCGACGTGCTGGCTGTCGCCCGTGCCGTAGGTCCAGCGGAAGCCGTGGGCGCGCCAGATCTTGACGACCGGGTGGCTGCTGGTGCGCCAGGCGACGCGGGGGTGGCTGCGGGTGGCCCACCAGGAGTTGGGCACCCAGCCGGTCGCCGAGTCGTAGGGGTTCTCCCAGGTGTTGAGGTCGATCGCCCGGCCGGTCGCGTGGGGCGACATCACGCCGGGGCGGTTGACCACCCAGCGGCAGTTGAAGGCCGAGGTGTTGTCGGCGCGCATCGACGCGTGGTCGTCGGCGCCGTGCACCCGCTTGCTCCAGCCGAAGCGGTCGACGCGGTACATCCGGCGGATCGGCAGCTGGGCGGCGTACATGTCGGTCAGCGCGGCGGCGGCGCGGCCGGCGACGGCGGTGCTCAGCACCATCTCGCCGCGGTAGCGGTAGCCGTCGAAGCCCCAGTAGTTGATGCGCAGCAGGCGCAGGCCGGAGCGGCCCACCGGGCAGCCGCTGTGCCAGCTGCGACCCACCATCGAGCGCCAGGTCGCGTCGGGCACGGCCGTGAGCACGGCGTCGGCACCCGCGGTGGTGGCGCGGGTCTGGGCGGCCAGGGCAGCCGGACGCGGCGCGGCCGAGGGCAGCACGACCGGGTCCGCGATGGGCACGTTGTCGATCTTGACTGTGGCCGAGCTCGCGGCCTGCCACCACGTCCCGCGGCTGCCGGTGGCGCGCCACTGGGTGTCCGAGCGCGGCTCGGAGGTCACCTTCACCACGCCGTCGGCGTCGGTGCGGCGCACGCCGTACGTCCTCCAGGTGCCGCCCGAGGCGCGTCGCTGCACGGTGACCGCGCCGGGGACCGGGCTGCCGTCCGACGCACGCCAGCGCAGCGTGACGGTCGCCTCGCGCTCGTCGACGACCGAGCGGGGGGCGGTGATGCCCAGCGTCGTGGCCAGGACCAGGCCCTGCGCGGTGGCGGGGGCGGAGGTGGCCGCGGCCAGCTCGCCGTCGCCGGCCCAGCGGGCCCGCCAGGTGGTGCCGCCCGCAGGCACCGTCACCCGAAGCGAGGCCACGCCGGCGGCGTCGGTGACCGCCGTGGTCGAGGTGGTCCAGGTGCCCTGCGTGCTGCCCGCGCGCTGCAGCTCGACGGTGCGGCCCGTGACGGGTGCCGCGGCCTGGTCGAGCAGCGTCGCGGTGAACACGACGGCCGACCCGGCCCGGGCCGGCGCGGGCGCCTGCAGGGACAGGGTGGGCGTGGCGGGCGCCGCTCCGGCGGGGGCGACCGGCCCCAGGAGCAGCGTGAGCGCGGTGCCCAGGACCGCGAGGACGAGCGGGCGGGGGAGCAGCACGGGAGCCTCCGAGAGCGACACCGATGACGAGGGGTGCGGACCACCGGCCCCGTTCGGCGCCCACGCTAGCCCGGCGGTCGGCCGACCGTAGGGTGTTCGCCGTGGTCCGTGAGCAGGTGTCGCCGTGGGGGTTCGTCGGCATGGGCGGCCTGGCGTGCCTGCTCTTCCTGGTGCTCGGCAGCGTCGTCGTCGCCCCCTGGTGGCTGGTCGCGCTGCTGCTCGTGCTCTGGCTGGTGCTCCTCGGGCTCGGGGTGCGGTGGTTCACGCCGCACCCGCGGCGCACGGCCTGGGTCCCGGTGGTGGGCCTCGTGGTGTGGCTCGCCGCTCTCGTCGGGGGCGTCGGTCGCCTCGGGTGGGGTGGCTGAACGGCGGTCGCCGGCGCCTCTCCGCGGGGCCCGTCTGCAAGGCCGGGACGTCGTGCGTGGTGGGGACCTGGCGGCGGGGGACGTCATGCGTGCTGGTCGTCGGGGCGGCCTCGTCGGATGACGTCCCGCCGGAGGTCGTGCGAGCTGGCTGCCGGGACGACCACCTCGTACGACGCGCCGCACCGCCGGAGGACCGCGACGCGCCACCGCACCGGAGGGCCGCGACGACCCCCGCCGGCCCCTCAGCCCACCGGGTGGACCCGGAGCACCCGGTCCGAGCCGCCGCCGTTGGCGGTGGTGACGAGCAGGTCGCCGCCGGGGAGGGAGGTGACCGAGCGGAGGCGGCCGTACTGGCGCAGGGCGTCGGGGGTGGCGACGCGCTGCAGCGTGCCGGAGGAGGAGAAGCCCATGAACATCAGCCGCTCGCCCTTGAGGGCCGCGACGGCGAGGGTGCCGGCGTAGTCGCCCCAGGCGCTGCCGCGGACCCAGGACGCGCCCGAGGTCGCCAGGGTCGGGGAGCCGGAGCGCCAGCGGGCCGACTGCTGGGTGCCCGGCAGGCCGTGGTCGGTCATCGGGCGGCTCTCGTCGTAGCCCGGGGTGGGGGACCAGCCGTAGTCGCCGCCCCGGACCAGCCGGTTGACCTCGTCGTCGCGGCTGGTGCCGTGCTCCACCGACCACAGCGACCCGTCGGCGCGCTGGGCGAGGCCCTGCACGTTGCGGTGGCCGTAGGTGTAGACGTAGCGCGCCGCCGTGGACGAGCTGGAGGCGAACGGGTTGGTCGACCAGGGCTTGCCGGTCTGCCGGTTCAGGCGCAGGACCTTGCCGCCGAGGGAGGTGCGGCTGTGGGGGTTGCGGCCGATGGCCGCGTCGCCGGTGCCGACCAGCAGCGCGCCGTACGACGCCACGAGCAGCCGGCAGCCACCGTGACGACCGCTGGTGGCCGGGATGCCGCGTAGCAGCACGCCGGCGCGGGTGGCGGTGGTGCCGCTGGAGCCGAGCGTCCAGGCGAGGACCTTGACGTCGTGGCGGCCGGAGCCGGCGTACCCGCCCTGGCAGGTGTAGAAGCGGCGGTTGGAGGCGAAGTCGGGGTCGACGGCCAGGCTCATCAGCCCGGTCTCGCCGCTGGCCCAGACCGTGCCGGGCTCGTAGGAGACCGGCCGCACGCTCGAGCCGTCGACGAGCAGCAGCCGCTTGCTGGCGCGCTCGGTCACCAGGAGCCGCCCGTCGGGCAGCGGCTGGGCGTCCCAGGGGATGTCGAGCCCCGAGGCGACGGTGGTCACCTGGAGCGTCGGGGCCGCCGCGGCCGCGGACGGGGCGACCCGCTGCGACAGCGCGACGGGCACCGCGGCAGCGGTGACGGCGAGGGCGAGGAGGACGGCCACGAGACCCGGTCGGCGCATGCCGCCACGGTAGCCCCGCGGTCGCGGTCCGACCCGGCGCACGACCGGACGGCGCGCCCCGAGCCGTCGGTCCGGGCTCAGGCCATGGCTCCGAGGGGCCGGTAGGTGACGTCGGGGAACACGGTGGGCAGGGAGCGCTCGGGGAAGCGTCTGGTGAGGATCTCGCCGAGGACGTTGCGGTAGTCGGTGGTGACCTTGAGGTCTCCCTCGGCCAGGGCGTTGGCGTCGAGGCCGGGCCAGGTGCCGTAGTACTTGCCGCCCTTCACGCCGGCGCCGGCGAGCAGCATCATGTTGCCCCAGCCGTGGTCGAAGCCGCCGGAGCCGTTCTCGGCGACGCGGCGGCCGAACTCGGAGATGGTGACGACGGTGACGCGGCTGCGTAGGGGGCCGAGGTCGGTGAGGAACGCGGCCAGGGACTGGGCGAAGCCGTCGACGCTGGCCTGCATGCTGCCCCAGCCGACGGGGCCGTAGCCGGAGTGGTAGTCCCAGGAGCCGGCGTCGATGGCGATGACGTCGGTGCCGAGGTCGGCGCGGATGAGTCGTGCGGCCGACTTCAGGGGTTCGGCGAAGGGGTCGGCGTTCCAGGCGGTGGGGTAGGCGGTGGTGGGGGCGGGGACGGCGGCGATGGTGGAGCCGCTGGTGCGGGAGATGGTGAGGGCGTCGCCGGCGGCGCGGCCCATGGCGCCGGTGTACTGGCTCCAGGCGGTGGTGAGGCTGTTGTAGCGGCGGGTCTCGTTGCCGGAGTCGAGGCCGGGGACCTTGAGGTCGTCGAGGCTGGAGGCGGCCAGGACGGGGTGGGTGCCGGCCAGGGCGGTGGTGGCGTAGGGCTGGCCGAGCTGGACGGCGTCGAGGATGCCGCCGTTGGCGGAGGAGGGGCCCATGCCGATCATGCGGTTGATCCAGCCGGAGCGGGCGTCGGATCCGGGGGCGGCGTCCTCGATCTCCTCGATGGCTGAGAAGTGGGAGCGGTTGGCGACGGGGAGGCCGACGGCGTGGACGGCGGCGAGCTCGCCGGAGGCCCAGAAGGGCTTGAGGGGGGCCATCTTGGGGTGGAGGCCGAACATGGCGTCGGCGCAGACGACCTGGTCCTTGGCGATGGCGGTGGTGGGGCGGGCCTTGTAGTAGCCGGGGTCGCCGTGGGGCACGACCATGCCGAGGCCGTCGATGCCGCCGCGCAGGGAGAGCACGACCAGGGTGTTGCCGCCCTTGACGCCGGCGTAGCTGGTCTGCATGAGGGCGTCGCCGAACATCTGGGTCACGGCCATGCCGGTGCCCAGGCCCAGGGCGCCCTGCAGCACCGAGCGACGGCTGGTCCGGAACCCGTCGCAGCAGGTGTCGGCGTCGGGTCGGTGGTCGGAGGTGGTGGTCATCGCGTGTCCTCAGGGAGCCATGTGGTCGGGGTTGTCGAGCAGCGAGGCGGTCAGCGAGGGCGCCATCCAGCGGGCGACGGCGGAGTCCTTGTTGACGGTCACGGACGGTCCGCTGACCCCGGCCGCCTGGAGGGCGACCTGCTGGAGGCGGGCATCGGCCGAGCGGCCGAGCCAGCGCTGGCACAGGTGCTCGACGTAGGCGTCGAAGCGCAGCGACGCGGCGGGCAGCCACCCGGCGTACGGCGTGTACGCCGCGCCCCGGGGGTACCAGCCGCCCGCGTGGGCCCAGTGCATGGAGTAGGAGCCGAACATCCGGGAGGCCGACGACCACGCCGTGGTCGCGCTGGGAGGCCCGTCGGGCCGGGGCCAGGAGAACAGCGCCTCGCCGCCGTGCGTCCAGTTGGCGGCGTTGGACCACGCGCCGTCGGTGTCCGGCGCGGCGTTCACGTCGACCTCGAGCACGCGTGCGGTGGCGACCAGGTCGTCGATGGGCGTGCGGACCTTGAGCCCCGACGACCCGGCGAACTCGGGGTGGGTGGCCAGCGCGGTCAGCATGGCGCCGATGGAGGTGCCGTTGGCCAGGTAGGCCTGCGCCAGGGTGTCGACCAGGCCGGCCGAGGGCGCGTCGGAGACCAGGTGGCGCGCCAGCTTGGTGGCCAGGTTCGTGGCGGTCGCGGGGTGGCGGGCCAGGTAGCGCAGGTAGGCCTCGGTGACCGACTGGCCGTCGGCGGCGGGGTTGGCGTGGCTGAAGCCCAGGACGCTGACCGGGCCGACGTAGTGGGCGGCGGTCTTGTAGTAGCCGTCGAAGCTCTCGCCCCAGTCGACGGTGTAGCCGGAGAGGATCTTCGCGGAGTCCTTGACCATCGCCTCGGTGTAGCCCGCGCCCCGGCCGACGGTGTGGAGCTCGAGCAGCTCGCGGCCCTGGTTCTCGTTGGGCTTGTCGCGGACGTTCTTCCAGTTGTCGAGGTAGAGCCGCATCGCGGGGTGCAGCGCGGTGGCGACCAGCAGGTCCTCGAACCGGCCCAGCGCGTGGCGACGGATGGTGGCGTCGTAGTCGAACCGGTGCACCCAGGCGCGGTCGTGGTGCAGCGCGACGTGGAGGTTGTCGGACCAGAAGCCGGTCATCCGCTCCAGCACGGTGCGCTCGGAGTAGACGCGGCGCAGGATCGACCAGTTGCCGAGCTCGTGGTTGTACTCCCAACCGCCCTTGACGCTGGTGATCTGGTTGGTCCACCGGGTCGCGGGGGAGTCGGTGCGCAGGCTGGTGAACCAGCCGTCGACGGTCGCGACCTTGGGGTGCTCGACGAACCGCTCCGGGGTGAGCTGGGCGGCCAGCCACTCCTCGGGGGTGCCGACGGAGCGGAGCTGGGCCAGGGCACGCTGGGAGAAGCCGGTGCCGAAGCGGTTGAGGAACAGCCGCTCGCGGGCGCTGGCCTTCAGGGTCGCGCTCATGGCGGGGGTCGCCACCAGCGGCACCGGCGCGCCCGGCTCCACCGTCGGCTGGCTGGGCTGCGTCGGCTGGGTCGGGGTGGGCTCGGCCGGCTGCGTCGGGGCGGGCTGCGTGGGCGCCGGCTGCGTGGGCTGGGCCGGGGCGCTGGGGCTCGGTGACGCCGGGGCCGGGGTGGGCGTCGGGGCCGGGCTCGGCTTCGGCGTGGGCTTCGGCGTGGGCTTCACGCTGACCGGGCGGCGCTTCTTGCGCCGCTTCCTGCGCTTCTTGGTGTCGATGAGCGCCATCAGGTGTCCTCGCGGGAGTCGAGCCGACGTTGAGTCCCCGGGAGGTGGGACCGCGGTGTCACCACCGGCCGGGGAGGCTCCAGTCTGCGCAAGAAACGCGACTAATGGGCCAAAACACGGAAACTACCTAAAACGGACACCAACTCGCGTGTCCCCCTGCTGACCGGGTGCTCAGAAGGTGTGCTCCTGCGAGGGGAACGAGCCGTCGCGGACCTCGTCGGCGTAGGTCCGGGCCGCGTCGAGCAGCGTGGTGCGGACGTCGGCGTACTGCTTGACGAAGCGGGCCATCCGACCGCCCCGCAGGCCGAAGGCGTCCTGCCACACCAGCACCTGGCCGTCGCAGTCCGGGCCGGCGCCGATGCCGATCGTGGGGATGCCCAGCTCGCGGGTGACCTGGGCGGCCACGTCGCCGGGCACCATCTCCATCACCACGGCGAACGCGCCGGCGTCCTCCACGGCGTGCGCGTCGGCCAGCACCCGCTCGGCGGCCTCGCCGCGGCCCTGCACGCGGTAGCCGCCCAGGGTGTGCTCGCTCTGCGGGGTGAAGCCGATGTGGGCCATCACCGGCACCCCGCCGCGGGAGAGCAGCTCGATCTGCGGGGCCATCTCGCGCCCGCCCTCGAGCTTGACGGCGTGGGCGCCGCCCTCCTTCATGAACCGCACGGCGGTGTCGTAGGCCTGCTGCGGCGAGCCCTGGTAGGAGCCGAACGGCAGGTCGCCGACCACGAGCGCCCGGCGGGCGGAGCGCGCCACCGCCCGGGTCAGCGGCAGCAGCTCGTCGACGGTCACCGGGAGCGAGGTCTCGTTGCCGAGCACGTTGTTGGACGCGCTGTCGCCGACGAGCAGCACCTCGACCCCGGCCTCGTCGAAGATCTCCGCGGTGTACATGTCGTACGCCGTGAGCATGGCGAACCGCTCGCCGCGCTGCTTGCGCTCGCGCAGGCCGTGGGTGCGGATCCGCTTGGCAGGGATGCCGGTCGCGCCGGGGGTGGTCGGGGCAGCGGCCGGGGCGCCGGAGCCGTACGGCGCGGTCTCTTCGCTCATGGCGCCACGCTAGCGGTCCGTCGCGCCCGGGCGGGACCGAGCCGGACCGGTCGCCGGGCGGGCGTTCTGCGACACTGGCGAGGTGGACTTCTCCTCGGCCTACGCCCACGGATACGCCCGCGTCGCGGCCTGCACGATGCCGGTCGCGCTCGCCGACCCGGCCACCAACGCGGCGACCGTGCTCGAGCAGGCGCGGGCCTGCCACGACGAGGGCGTCGCCGTCGCGCTGTTCCCGGAGCTGTGCCTGACGGGCTACTCCATCGACGACCTGGTGATGCAGGACGTGCTGCTCGACGCCGTGCGCGCGGCCATCGCCACCCTGGTCGCCGCCAGCCGGGAGCTGCGCCCGCTGCTGGTGGTCGGCGCCCCGCTGCTCCACGACAACCGGCTGCACAACTGTGCCGTCGTGATCCACCGCGGCGAGGTGCTCGGCGTGGCGCCCAAGTCGTTCCTGCCGACCTACCGCGAGTTCTACGAGGCCCGCCACTACGCCGCCGGCGCCGGCCTGACCGGCGGCACCATCGAGCTGGACGGCGTCGAGGTGCCCTTCGGCACCGACCTGCTGTTCCGGGCCACCGACGTGCCCGGGCTGACCGTCTTCGCCGAGGTCTGCGAGGACCTGTGGGTGCCGGTGCCGCCGAGCGCGCGGGCCGCCCTGGCCGGGGCGACGGTGCTGCTCAACCTGTCCGGCTCGCCCATCACGGTGGCCCGGGCCGAGGACCGGCGGCTGCTGGTCCGCTCGGCCGCGGCGCGCTGCCTCGCGGCGTACGTCTACGCGGCGGCGGGGGAGGGCGAGTCGACGACCGACCTGTCCTGGGACGGCCAGACGATGGTCTACGAGTGCGGCGACCTCCTGGGGGAGTCCGAGCGCTTCCCGTCGGGCCCGCGCCGCACGGTCGTCGACGTCGACCTCGACCGCTTGCGCCAGGACCGGCTCCGGCAGGGCACCTTCGACGACAACCGTCGCCAGCTCGGCATCGACCGGGCGGCGTGGACCGAGGTCGAGTTCGCCCTCGAGCCGCCCCCGGGCGACATCGGGCTGCTGCGCAAGGTCGACCGCTTCCCGTTCGTGCCCGACGACCCGGCGCGGCTGGCGCAGGACTGCTACGAGGCCTACAACATCCAGGTCAGCGGCCTGGAGCAGCGGCTGCGGGCCATCGGCCACCCCCGGGTCGTCATCGGCGTCTCCGGCGGCCTGGACTCCACCCACGCGCTGATCGTCGCGGCCAAGGCGATGGACCGGCTGGGCCGCCCGCGCAGCGACATCCTCGCCTTCACCATGCCCGGCTTCGCGACCGGCGAGACCACCAAGGGGTTCGCCACCGACCTCTCGGCCGCGCTCGGGGTGAGCTTCGAGGAGCTCGACATCCGGCCCGCGGCCACCCAGCTGCTGGCCGACATGGGCCACCCCTTCGCCCGGGGCGAGGAGGTCTACGACGTCACCTTCGAGAACGTCCAGGCCGGCCTGCGCACCGACTACCTGTTCCGCCTGGCCAACCAGCGCGGCGGCATCGTCCTGGGCACCGGTGACCTCTCGGAGCTGGCGCTGGGCTGGTGCACGTACGGCGTCGGCGACCAGATGTCGCACTACACGGTCAACTCCGGGGTGCCCAAGACGCTGGTCCAGCACCTCATCCGGTGGGTGGTGAGCAGCGAGCAGCTGGGCGGTCCCGACGACGCGGTCAACCAGCTGCTGTCGGCCATCGTGCTGCAGGAGATCACCCCCGAGCTGGTGCCGACCCGTGAGGGCGAGGTGCCCCAGAGCACCGAGTCGAGCGTGGGCCCGTACGCCCTGCAGGACTTCACCCTCTTCCACACCCTGCGCCACGGGCTGCGACCGACCCGGATCGCCTTCCTGGCGCTGCACGCCTGGCGTGACGTCGACGCCGGCGAGTGGCCCGCGAACTTCCCCGAGGAGCACCGCGCCGCCTACGACCTGCCCGAGATCCGGCGCTGGCTCGGCGTCTTCGTGCAGCGGTTCTTCAGCAGCCAGTTCAAGCGCTCGGCCCTGCCCAACGGCCCCAAGGTCGTCGCCGGCGGCACCATGTCGCCCCGGGGCGACTGGCGGATGCCCAGCGACGCCAGCGCCGCGGCCTGGAAGGCCGACCTGGCGCGCGTGCCGGAGGCCTGAGCGGTGCCGACGGAGCCCCGGACCCGGGACGGCCGCGCCCCGCGGGTGCTGGTGGTCGAGCACGAGGCGCAGGCGCCGGCGGCGCTGCTGGGCCGCTGGCTGGTCGAGGCGGGCGCCGTGCTCGACGTGTGCCGTCCCTACCTCGGCGAGGACCTGCCCGAGGACCTCGCCGGCCACGACGTGCTGCTGGTGCTCGGCGGCTCGATGGGCGCGCACGACGACGCCGAGGCCGCCTGGCTGCCGGGCACGCGCGCGCTGCTGCGCGAGGCGGCCGGGAGCGGCGTACCCGCCCTCGGGGTGTGCCTGGGCCACCAGCTCGCCGCGGTCGCCCTCGGGGGCAGCTCGCGTCCCGACCCGGCCGGCCAGCAGCTCGGCCTGCTTGCCGTCGGGTGGAGCGAGGAGGCCGCCGCCGACCCGCTGCTCGGCCCGCTCACCGGGACCGCACGGCGCGGGCTGCACTGGAACGGCGACGTCGTGCAGGACCAGCCGCCCGGCACCGTCGTGCTGGCCCGCGCTCCCGGCGGCGAGCTCCAGGCGGCCCGGTTCGCCCCGTCGGTGTGGGGCGTGCAGCTGCACCCCGAGGTCGACGAGCACGTGGTGGCCGACTGGGCCGACGACGACCCGGGGGAGCAGCCCCGCGAGCGCCTCGACGAGGTCGTACGTCGCGTGGCCGCCGCCCGCGGCGAGCTCGAGGCCGCCTGGCGACCGCTCGCGACCTCGCTGCTGGGCCTCGTCGGAACCTTTACCAGCCCTTAGGACATCGCTGGTCCGGGCTTAGGCCCGACCGCGGCACGCTCCTCCCATCACCCGCACCGAGGACCTCGACGAGGCCGGCGGGACCGAGGAGGAGGAACCCCGTGAAGAAGACCCTGACCCTGGTCGTGGCCGCCGGCATCGCGGCGCTGGTCGCCGTCGGCGCCGGCGTGTGGCTCGTCGTGGGCGGCGGTGACGCGGAGGCCTCGGACCGCGGGAGCTGCGGCCAGGCGACGTACACCCTCAGCGCGGAGCGCGAGGACGGCGGCGTCGACGTGGGTCTCGAGCTCCAGTCCGCGGCCCCCGGCGAGAGCTGGACCGTCGCCCTGGCCCAGGGCGGCACCGTCCTGGTCGAGGGCCAGCGCACGACCGACGAGGACGCCGAGCTCGACGTCGACTCGTTCGTGCCCGACGCCGCCGACGACCTCGAGCTCGTCGCGACCCTCGCCCCCGAGCAGGGCGACGACTGCACCGCCCGCGTCACCCTCTGACGCCTGCACCCCGCGCCCCACCGGCCCCGCCGGACGCACCACCGCACCACCCGCACGACCCCATCCACCCATCCGCACCACCCACCCCTGGAGCCACCATGAAGAAGCTCGTCGCCGCCGGTCTGCTCACCGCCGTCACCGTCCCCGCCACCCTGTTGGTCGCCACCCCCGCCCAGGCCGACATCGAGCGCACCGCCCGCTGCGGTGCCGCGACCTACGAGCTCAACGTCGACCGCGAGCGCGGCGGCTTCGACGTCGACACCGACCTCGAGGACGCCCGCCCCGGCAGCACCTGGCGCGTGCTGATGAAGCACGACGGCAAGACCTTCTACAACAAGGTCCGCACCGCCGACGACGAGGGCGAGATCAGCGTCGACCGCTTCCGCGGCAACACCGCCGGCAAGGACACCTTCGTGGTCGAGGTCCGCAGGAGCGGGAGCACCACCACCTGCACGTCGAAGATCGTCACCCGCTGACCCACCCCGCACGACCCGTCGCGACGGCCCGGCAGACCCCACGGTCCGCCGGGCCGTCCGCCTAGGACCCGGCCAGCTCCACCCGGACCGAGGCGCCGCCGAGCGGCGAGCGCCCGAGGACGAGCCGGCCGCCCGACTCGGCGGCGGTGCGCTCGGCGATCGCGAGGCCCAGCCCCGAGGAGCCCGCGCCGCTGGTGCCCCGACGCACGACCTCGAGGCCCTCGGGCAGGCCCGGGCCGGCGTCCTCGACCTCGACCACGGCACCCCCGCCGGCTCCCGGTCCGACGCTGACCCGCACGGCCGCGCCCTCGGGGGTGTGGCTGAAGACGTTGTCGAGCAGCACGTCGACCAGGGCCGCGAGGTCCTCGGCGCTGGCGCGGACCGGTGCCTCGGCGGGTGCGACCACGACCTCCATCGACCGGCCCTGGTCCTCGGCGAGCGGCACCCAGAACCGGATCCGCTCGGCCAGGGTGGTGACCGCGTCGGTGCGGGGGTCCACGCCCTCCCGCTCGGAGCGCCGCGCCTCCCGGACGACCTGGTCGACCATGGCCTGGAGCTCGTCGAGGTCGGCGCCCAGCCGGCGTCGCTCGTCGGCGTCGGCGAGGGTCTCGATGCGCAGCCGCAGCGCGGTCACCGGCGTGCGCAGGCGGTGCGACAGGTCGGAGACCGACTCGCGCTCGCGGGCCAGCAGGAGCTCGATCCGGCCGACCAGCCGGTTGACGGCCGAGCCGAGCTCCTGCACCTCGACCGGGCCGGTCGGGGTGATCGGCTCGGTGTGGCGGGGGCTGCTGCCCAGCTGCTGGGTGTGGCGCGCCAGGGCCCGGAGCGGCACCACGAAGGTGCGCCCGAGCCGGTCGGCCAGCAGCAGCGCGCCGCCGAGCAGCACCAGGCCGAGCAGCGCCAGGATCAGCCAGGCACGGAGCACCTCGCCGGGGATGCCCGGCTGCAGCACCACGACCCGGATCACCGGCGTCTGGGAGGGCAGCGAGGAGCTGCCGCCGCGCGAGACCGGCACCAGGATCTGGGTGCCGTCGTCGACGTCGTCGACCCGGGCCCGTCCCGTCTCGCGGGCCTCCTGGACCCGGGCGTCCTCCTCGTCGTCGGGCCCGACGGCCGGACCGCCGGGGTAGAGCACGCTCGTGCGGGTGCCGGTCGAGGTGTTGATGCGGTCGAGGTAGACCGCGACGGCCCCGGTGTCCTGCCCCGAGACCACGCTCTCGGTCGCCTGCACCTCGAGGGCGGCGCGGGAGAGCCGGTCCTCCAGCGCGTAGCTGCGCACCAGCACGGCCATCGGCACGAGCATCGCCAGCAGCACCATCGACACGACGGCGGCGACGGTGAGGATCAGGCTGCGACGCACGGGCTACTGCTCCGGGGCGGTGAGGCGGATGCCGACGCCGCGGACGCTGACCAGGTAGCGCGGGTCGGCGGCCGACTCGCCCAGCTTGCGCCGCAGCCACGACAGGTGGACGTCGACGGTCTTGTCCGAGCCGCCCCAGGGCTGCTGCCACACCTCGGCGAGCAGGTCCTTCTTGCTCACCACCTCGCCGGGCCGCTCGGCCAGGTGCACCAGCAGGTCGAACTCCTTGGGCGTCAGGTCGACCTCCCGCCCGTCCAGCCTCGTGCGACGCGCCGGCACGTCGATCTCCAGCCCGCCCACGCTCAGCAGCTGCCGGCGGGCCGGCCCCGCCCCCGTGCGCCGGAGCACCGCCCGGATCCGGGCCTCCAGCTGGGCGGTCGTGTAGGGCTTGACCACGTAGTCGTCGGCCCCCGCGTCCAGCGCCCCCACCAGTGCGGGGTCGTCGTCTCGCGCGCTGGCGATGATGACCGGCACGTCGCTGACCGAGCGCAGCATCGTCAGCACCTGGGTGCCGTCCACGTCGGGCAGCCCGAGGTCGAGGATGACCAGGTCGGGGCGGCTCTCGAGGGCCAGGTTGAGCCCGGCCATGCCGGTCGGCGCCGAGGACACGGCGTACCCGCGCTCGCGCAGCGTGCGGACCAGCAACGGCCGGATCCGGTCGTCGTCCTCGATGATCAGCACCTGGGCCACGCCCGCAACCTACCCAGGCGCCGGGCGGTCCCGCCCGACTTGGGCTGCCCTTAACCCTCGCCTAGCGTGCCGTGGAGGTACGCCGAGCAGACTGGTCGCCATGAGGAGGCGGACCGGCTACGTGACGGCGTGGGTGCTCGCGGCGGTGCTGGCCGTCGTCGTGGGGCTGCTGGCCGTCTCGACGGTCGGGGCCAGCATCCGCGGCCGCGGACCGCTCGGCTCCGAGGTCGTCCCCGAGGGCGTCGAGGGCAGCGTCGCGCCGACCCAGCTCGCCGACCCCGGCCCGAGCCGCGCGCTGCGGGGGGAGTGGGGACGCTTCGTGGTGCGCTGCCGCGGCAGCTACGCCGTCGGCGTCGAGGCCACCCCCGCGCAGGGGTGGCGCACGGTCAGCTACGAGCGCGGTCCCGACGACGACGTCGACGCCGTGTTCAGCAACGGCCGCAGCTCGGTCGACCTCGAGGTGTTCTGCAACCGGGGCCGTCCCACCATCGCCGAGCTCGAGCGCAACACCCTGCCCGACGACGACTGACGACCGACGCCCTAGGCTCGCCCCATGGGCAAGCAGGAAGACTTCGTGCTCCGCGCACTCGAAGAGCGTGACGTCCGCTTCGTGCGGCTGTGGTTCACCGACGTGCTGGGCTACCTCAAGTCGGTCTCGGTCGCGCCGGCCGAGCTCGAGGGGGCGTTCGCCGAGGGCATCGGCTTCGACGGCTCCGCGATCGAGGGCTTCGCCCGGGTCACCGAGGCCGACATGCTGGCCCACCCCGACCCGTCGACGTTCCAGCTGCTGCCGTGGCGCGGCGAGGGCCCCTCGACGGCGCGGATGTTCTGCGACATCGGCATGCCCGACGGCTCCCCGTCGTACGCCGACCCGCGGTTCGTCCTCAAGCGCACCCTCCAGAAGGCTGCCGACCGCGGCTTCACCTTCTACACCCACCCCGAGATCGAGTTCTACCTCTTCCAGGGGCGTCCCGGGATGGGCGAGGAGCCGGTGCCGGTCGACCGCAGCGGCTACTTCGACCACACCGCCCAGTCGCGGGGGGCCGACTTCCGCCGCGAGGCGATCGCGATGCTCGAGTCGATGGGCATCTCGGTGGAGTTCAGCCACCACGAGGGCGGCCCGGGCCAGCAGGAGATCGACCTGCGCTACGCCGACGCGCTCTCGACGGCCGACAACATCATGACCTTCCGCACCGTGGTCCGCGAGGTGGCGCTGAGCCAGGGCATCTGGGCCAGCTTCATGCCCAAGCCGTTCACCACCCACCCCGGCTCGGGGATGCACACCCACGTGTCGCTCTTCGAGGGCGACACCAACGCCTTCTTCGAGGCCGGCGCGGAGTACCAGCTGTCGAAGACCGCGCGGCACTTCATCGCCGGCATCATGCGCCACGCCAGCGAGATCACCTGCGTCACCAACCAGTGGGTCAACTCCTACAAGCGGCTCATCGGCGGCAGCGAGGCCCCGTCGTACATCTCGTGGGGCCACAACAACCGCTCCGCGATGGTGCGGGTGCCGATGTACAAGCCCAGCAAGGCGCAGTCCACCCGCATCGAGCTGCGCAGCATCGACGCCGCGTGCAACCCCTACCTCGCCTTCGCGGTCATCCTCGGCGCCGGCATGAAGGGCCTCGAGGAGGAGTACGAGCTCCCGCGCGAGGCCGAGGACAACGTCTGGTCGCTCAACGACCGCGAGCGCAAGGCGCTGGGCCTGGAGCAGCTGCCGAAGAACCTCAACGACGCCATCAAGATCGCCGAGGACTCCGAGCTGCTCGCCGACACCCTGGGCGAGCACGTCTACGAGTTCTTCCTCCGCAACAAGCGTGCGGAGTGGGAGGAGTACCGCGGCCAGGTCTCCGCCTTCGAGCGCGACCGGATGCTGCCCGTCATCTAGCGCTGTCGGCCACCCGCCACGCCTGGGGGCCCACCCTGAGTACCCGTACGGATGCGGCGCCCCGCCCCACGACGGGAGGGTGGGGCCATGACGACACGCGAGACCTCCGTGCCTGCCCCCTCGGTCACCCGCGGCCTCAGCAGCCTGCTGCTGCCCGACGGCGCCCAGGCCGACCTCCGGCTCGCGGGCGAGTCCGTCACGGTGACGGTGCGCGGCGAGGTCGACCTGCACACCTCGTCCTGCCTGCGCCAGACCCTCGCCGCGGCGGTGCAGGAGGAGGCCGACCTGGTGCTGGTGCACCTCGACGAGGTCACCTTCCTCGACTCGACGGGCCTGGGCGTGCTGGTGGGGGCGTGGAAGGCGCAGCAGGCCCACGGCCGTCGCCTGGAGCTGGTCTGCAGCCGCCCCGAGCCGCTCAAGCTGCTCCGGATCACGGGCCTGGACCGCGTCCTGACCGTGCACCCCGGCAGGCCGGGGCCGCCGCGGTAGGTTCGGTCGGTGCCGAGCCGAGCCGAACGACCCTGGGGCAGCCTGGCGCGGCTGGGCTTCCTCGACCCCGAGCGGGCGCACCCGCTGCTGGAGAGCCTCGGCGCGGCCGCGCAGCCGCTGCTGCCGCTGCTGGGGCGCAGCGCCGACCCCGACCAGGCGCTCGCCGCCCTGGTCGACCTCGCCGACGCCGCCGAGGACCGCGAGCAGCTGCTGACCGAGGTCGCCGACGACGAGGGCACCTCGATGCGGCTGCTGTCGGTGCTCGGGGCCAGCCAGGCCCTGGGGGAGCACCTGCGGCGCCACCCCGAGCACTGGCACGAGCTGTGCGACCCCCTGCTCGGCTCGACCCGGCCCACCTCGCAGCTGATGCGCGAGGGCCTGCTCCGGGCCGTGGGGGCCGAGCCCGACGACGAGCGGCCGCGCTCCACCCTCTCCCACGCCGAGGCGCTGGACGCGATGCGGGTGGAGTACCGCCGGGTGCTGCTGCGCCTGGCGGCCCGCGACCTGGCCCACCACCTGGGCGTCGACGACGTGGCCGCCGAGCTGAGCGACCTGGCGGCGGCCACCCTGGAGGCCGGTCTGGCGGTGGCCCGCACCAAGGTCGGGCCGAGCGCCGACCTGACCCGGCTGGCCGTGGTGGCGATGGGCAAGTGCGGCGGCCACGAGCTCAACTACGTCAGCGACGTCGACGTCATCTTCGTCGCCGAGCCCTTCCCGGGGGCCGAGGAGCAGCCCTCGCTGCGGGCCGCGACCCAGTTGGCCTCGGCGCTGATGCAGGCCTGCCACGAGCACACCCGCGAGGGCACCATCTGGCCGGTCGACGCCAACCTGCGGCCCGAGGGCAAGTCCGGCCCGCTGGTGCGCTCGCTGGCCAGCCACGCCGGCTACTACGGCCGCTGGGCCAAGACCTGGGAGTTCCAGGCCCTGCTCAAGGCCCGACCGGTGGCGGGCGACCTCGAGCTCGGCGCGGCGTACGTCGACATGGTCTCGCCGCTGGTCTGGGCGGCCGCCGAGCGTGACGGCTTCGTCGAGGAGGTCCAGGCGATGCGCCGCCGCGTGATCGCCCACATCCCGGCCGACCAGTCCGAGCGGCAGCTCAAGCTCGGCTCCGGTGGCCTGCGCGACGTGGAGTTCGCCGTGCAGCTGCTGCAGCTGGTCCACGGCCGGCTCGACGAGGCGCTGCGGCCGCCGACCACGCTCAGCGCGCTGGCGCGGCTGACCGAGCGGGGCTACATCGGGCGCGAGGACGGCGCCGAGCTGCACGAGGCCTACGCGTTCCTGCGCACCCTGGAGCACCGCATCCAGCTCCACCAGCTGCGCCGGACCCACGTGGTGCCCGAGGACGAGCGCGCGCTGCGCCGGCTGGGCCGGTCGCTGGGCTTCACCAAGGACCCCGTGACCGAGCTCGACAAGCTGTGGCACTTCCACCGCCGGGAGGTCCGGCGGCTGCACGAGAAGATCTTCTACCGGCCGCTGCTGGCGGCCGTGGCGCGGATCAGCAGCGACGAGGCCCGGCTCTCGCCGGAGGCGGCGACCGCCCGCCTCAAGGCCCTGGGCTACCTCGACCCCAAGGCCGCGCTGCGCCACCTCGAGGCGCTCACCTCCGGGGTGCGCCGCAGCGCCCAGATCCAGCGCCAGCTGCTGCCGGTGATGCTGCAGTGGTTCGCCGACGCGCCCGACCCCGACGCCGGGCTGTTCGGGTTCCGGCGGATCTCCGAGGCGCTCGGGTCGACGCCGTGGTACCTCCGGCTGCTGCGCGACGAAGGCCAGGCGGCCCAGCGGATGGCCCAGATCCTCGCGACCAGCCGCTACGCCACCGACCTGCTGCAGCGCGAACCCCAGGCGGTCGCGCTGCTGGGGGAGACCGAGGGGTTGAAGCCGCTGGGGCGCGAGGCCGTCGAGCGCGAGATGCTGGCCGCCGCCCGCCGCCGCGAGGACCCGCGCGAGGCCGTCCAGGCCGTGCGGGCGATCCGTCGGCGCGAGCTGCTGCGGATCAGCGTCGCCGACCTGTGCGTGCCCTTCGGGGTGGCCGAGGTGGGCTATGCGCTGAGCGACGTCACCGACGCGACGCTCGAGGCCACCCTGGCCGCGGTCACCCGGGGCGTCGAGGCGGCCCGCGGGGTCGCGATGCCCACCCGCATCGCGATCGTGGCGATGGGCCGCTACGGCGGCTACGAGCTCGGCTACGGCAGCGACGCCGACGTCATGTTCGTGCACGACCCGCTGCCCGGGGCCGACCCGCAGCTGGCCGCGTCCATGGCCCAGGCGGTGGTCAACGACCTGCGGCGGCTGCTGCAGGAGCAGGGCAAGGAGCCCGTGCTGGAGGTCGACGCCGACCTGCGCCCCGAGGGCCGCCAGGGCCCACTGGTGCGCACCCTCGAGTCGTACGCCGCGTACTACGCCAAGTGGTCGGCCGTCTGGGAGGCCCAGGCCCTGCTGCGCGCCGAGCCGGTCGCCGGCGACGCCGACCTCAAGCAGCGCTTCGCCGACCTCGTCGACCCGATCCGCTTCCCCGAGGCCGGCCTCGGCCCCGACGACGTGGTCGAGGTGCGGCGCATCAAGGCCCGCGTCGACGCGGAGCGGCTCCCGCGCGGAGCCGACCCCGCCACCCACTTCAAGCTCGGGCGCGGGGGCCTGTCGGACGTCGAGTGGACCGTGCAGCTGCTCCAGATGCGCCACGCCGGCCGGGTGCCCGAGCTGCGCACCACCAAGACCCTGGAGGCCCTCCGGGTCGCGGTCGAGCACGACCTGCTCGACGCCGACGACGCCGAGGGCCTGGCCCAGGCCTGGACGTTCGCGAGCCGGGCCCGCAACGCCACCGTGCAGGTCCGGGGCAAGCCGTCCGACATGCTGCCGCGCGACGCCCGCGAGCGGGCGGCGGTCGCGGCGATCCTGATGTACGACGTGGGGGAGTCCGACGAGATGGTCAACGACTACCTCCGCACCGCCCGTCATGCCCGAGGGATCGTGGACCGCATCTTCTGGGAGTGATCAAGAAGCGGATTGCTTCACATCGGGCGAATCAAGCTATCATCTTCAGATGGCCGACCTGAAGCAGGCAGACGGTGTGGTGGCCACGCTCATCGGCGACGTGGTCGGGTCGCGCACGACCCCGCAGCGCGACGAGCTCCACCGGCGCCTCCAGGAGGCCCTGGAGGCGGCCGACCGGCAGCTGCGCCCGCGGGTGCCGCTGCGCATCACGGTGGGTGACGAGCTCCAGGGGTGCTTCGACACGGTGGGGCAGGCGCTGCACGCCACCCTGTGGCTGCCCTGCGTGCTGGCGGGCACGCCGGACGTCGGCCCGGTCGGCCTGCGCTTCGGTGTCGGCTGGGGACGGGTCGGCGTGCTCCAGGAGTCACCGCGCATCGAGGACGGGCCCGGCTGGTGGGCCGCCCGCGACGCCATCGACGCGGTCAAGGCCGTGGCCCGCCGCCCCGGCCAGCACCACCTGCGCACCTCCTACCGCCCGGCCGACGGGGCGGGGGGTCCGGACCCGGCGGCGGTCGAGGCCGCGCTGCTCTGTCGGGACCAGGTGGTGGGATCGCTCTCGACGCGGTCGCTGCGGCTGCTGGGCGGCCTGCTCCTGGGCCGCACGCAGGTGGAGCTCGCCGAGCAGGAGGGCGTCTCCGCCTCGGCGGTGAGCCAGCGGGTGCGTCACGACGGGCTCGCGGTGGTGCTGCGGGCCGACGAGCTGCTGAGGAGCGTGCGATGACCTGGATCGGCCTGCTGCTGGTCGGCTGCGGCGTGACCGACCTGCTGCGCTCCGCCCGGCCCCTGCGCGGGGTCGACGAGGCCGTCGGTGCCGCCGCGGCGGTGCTGCTGGGGCTCCTGGCCGGTCTCACCGCCCCGGTCGAGGTCGCGGGCCTGGTGGTGGTGGCAGGCCTGGTGGTGGCCTGGGGCCAGAGCGTCCACCGGGCGTTCGCGGGCGGCCCGGCGGCGGTGCCGCTGGTGGTCCTGGCCGGCTCGCTGCTGCTCGCGGTCGCAGCCTCGCCCTGGGCCGGCGAGGGAGGCGGGGCGCTGGGTCGCTGGCTCGACGCCGCGACCCTGCCGCCGCTGGAGGGCCTGCAGCCCGACCGCGCGCTGCTCGTGCTCGGCGCGGTGCTGGTGCAGCTCAGCACCGGCAACGTGCTGGTGCGGCTGGTGCTGGCCGTCACCGGCACCGTCAGCCCCGCCGAGCACGACACCGCCGCGGACCCCGAGCAGGAGCTCAAGGGCGGTCGGCTGCTCGGCCCGATGGAGCGGCTGGTCATCCTCGGCCTGGGGCTGGCGGGGGAGCTGACCGCCGCCAGCGTGGTGATCGCGGCCAAGGGCCTGCTGCGCTGGCCCGAGCTGCAGTCGCGGGCCGACCAGGCCCGCATCCACCGCCTCACCGAGTACTTCCTGGTGGGCAGCTTCGTCAGCTGGCTGGTGGCGCTGGCAGCCCTGGTCCTGCTCGCCTGACGTGGCCGGTGCGGGGCAGCTGGTCGCGCCCGGACACGCGGCCGAAACAACCCCGTGACACGTCCCGCCTAGGTTCGGGCGCACGAGCCGGCCCCGGGTCCCCTCCCGCCACGTCCCGGCCACCCGTCGGCCACTCACCTAGGAGTCCCATGACCGCGAACCAGGTCCGTCTGCAGGCCATCAAGGGCGTCGAGTCCTCCGTGCCTCCGGCCTTCAGCTTCGACCCGGGCGAGGAGCCCGGCCAGATCTTCGGCGAGAACGTCTTCAGCCTCAACGTGATGCAGAAGCGGCTGCCCAAGAGCGTCTACAAGTCGGTGGTCTCCACGATCGAGAAGTCGACGCCGCTGGACCCCGCCGTGGCCGACGCCGTCGCCTCGGCCATGAAGGACTGGGCCATGGAGAAGGGCGCGACCCACTACGCCCACGTGTTCTACCCGCTGACCGGCCTGACCGCGGAGAAGCACGACAGCTTCCTCGACCCCGTCGGCGACGGCACGGCCTTCGCGTCGTTCTCCGGCAAGACCCTCATCCAGGGCGAGCCGGACGCGTCGTCGTTCCCCAACGGCGGTCTGCGCAACACCTTCGAGGCGCGGGGCTACACCGGCTGGGACGTCATGAGCCCGGCGTACGTCCTGGAGAACCCCAATGGCAACACGCTGTGCATCCCCACCATCTTCATCTCGATGACCGGCGAGGCGCTCGACCACAAGACCCCGGTGCTGCGCTCGCAGCAGGCGATGTCGGCCCAGGCCAAGCGGGTCCTGGAGCTCTTCGGCCACGACGAGCCCGACAACGTGGTGGCCTACTGCGGCCCCGAGCAGGAGTACTTCCTGGTCGACAGCCACTTCTTCACCGCGCGCCCCGACCTGCTCAACGCCGGTCGCACCCTCTTCGGCGCCAAGCCGCCCAAGGGCCAGGAGTTCGACGACCACTACTTCGGCGCCATCCCCGAGCGCGTGCTCGGCTTCATGATGGACACCGAGCGGGAGCTGTTCAAGCTCGGCATCCCGGCCAAGACGCGGCACAACGAGGTCGCGCCCGGCCAGTTCGAGGTGGCGCCGATGTTCGAGCGCGCCAACGAGGCGAGCGACCACCAGCAGCTGCTGATGACGACCTTCAAGTCCGTCGCCCGCAAGCACGGCATGGAGTGCCTGTTCCACGAGAAGCCCTTCGACGGGGTCAACGGCTCCGGCAAGCACGTCAACTTCTCGCTGGGCAACTCCGAGCTCGGCAGCCTGCTCGTGCCCGGCGACAACCCGCACGACAACGCGCAGTTCCTCGTCTTCTGCGCCGCCGTGATCCGCGCCGTCGACCTGTACGGCGGGCTGCTGCGCAGCTCGGTCGCCTCGGCCAGCAACGACCACCGCCTCGGCGCCAACGAGGCCCCGCCCGCGATCATCTCGATCTTCCTCGGCGACCAGCTCGCCGACGTCTTCGACCAGATCGCCAAGGGCGGTGCGACCCACTCCAAGGAGAAGGGCACGCTGACCATCGGCGTCGACACGCTGCCCAACCTGAGCAAGGACCCGGGCGACCGCAACCGCACCAGCCCGTTCGCCTTCACCGGCAACCGCTTCGAGTTCCGGGCGCCGGGCTCCAACCAGACGGTCGCCGGCCCCATGGTCGTGCTCAACACGATCATGGCCGAGGCGCTCGACCACGCCGCGACCTACCTCGAGACCGAGGTGGCCCGGGGCACCGACTTCAACGAGGCCGTCCAGGCGCTGCTCACCTCGATCGTCTCCGACCACGGCAAGGTCATCTTCAACGGCAACGGCTACTCCGACGAGTGGCCGATCGAGGCCGAGCAGCGGGGCCTGAAGAACCTCCGGACCACGGTCGACGCGCTGCCCGAGCTGATCTCGCCCGAGGCCGTCGAGCTGTTCGGGAAGTACGCCGTGTTCAACGAGCGCGAGATGCACTCGCGCTACGAGGTCGGCCTGGAGCAGTACGTCCTGTCGATCTCGGTCGAGGCCAACCTCACCCTCGAGATGGGCACGACCATCATCCTGCCCGCCGCGGTGCGCTACCAGACCGAGCTCGCCACCAACGTCTCGGCGCTCAAGGCCGCCGGCGTCGAGGCAGACCTCGCCGACCTCGAGGCCGTCTCCGTCCCGCTGGCCGCGCTGCGCGCCGGCCTCAAGGAGCTCGCCGCCGCCGTGGCGCACGACCACCCCGAGGACGGCATGGAGGCGGCGACCTTCTGCCGCGACACCGTCATCCCCGCGATGGCCGCCGTCCGCGAGGCCGCGGATGTCCTCGAGGGCGTCGTGGCCGACGACCTGTGGTCGCTGCCGACCTACCAGGAGATGCTCTACCTGCTCTGACCGCTCGTCCTCCGCGCTCCCCGAGGAAGCACGAAGTCCACCTGCTCCGGTCCCTGAGGAACGACGCAGTCCACCTGCTCCGGTCCCTGAGGAAGGACGCAGTCCACCTGCTCCGGTCCCTGAGGAAGGACGAAGTCCTGTCTCGAAGGGTCGGGCCCGCTGCGCCGCGGGCCCGACCCCGACGACCGCCTCAGGACGTCCCGGGCTCCTCGCCGCTCTCGATGTTGAACATCCAGGTGACCCCGAACTGGTCGGTGACCTGCCCGAAGTAGGCACCCCACATCTGCTTCTCCAGGGGGACGTCGACCGTGCCGCCGGCGGAGAAGGCGTCCCACCAGCCACGCAGGAGGGCCTCGTCCTGCGGGTCGCCGCTGAGGGCCACGCCGAAGTCGTTGCCGCGACGGATCTCCTCGCCGGGCGGGCCGTCGGAGGCCATCAGCCGGAAGCCGTCATCGGTGACGAGCAGCGCGTGCATCACGCCGTCCGGCGGCGGGACCGGGCCCGTGGCACCCATGTCGCCGAAGGTCATGACGTCGAGCTTGCCGCCGAGCGCGGACTGGTAGTGCTCCATGGCCTGGCGGGCGTCGCCGTCGAAGATCAGGTAGGTGGTCAGGTAGCCGGACATCGGGTCTCCTCGGGTGCGTGGCGCGGCTGGCTGCCGTCGCTCTTCTGACCGCCTCGGCTGCCCGGAATCATCGCGGGGGCCGGCGTGGGCCGGTCAGCACCCGGGGTGGCGCGATCAGCCAGGGGCTGCCGGCCGCCACCCGGACCCCGACGCGGGCTGTCCGGTGAGCACCCGCACCGCGAGGTCCGTGGTGGCGTCGACCCCGAAGAACCCCGCCACCCGGGTCACGCGGTCGATGTCGAGGGGCAGCAGCCCGGGCGTCCCTGGCCGGTCGGGCGTGAGTCCGAGGTCGAGGTCGGCGTGGCCCGACATCAGCTCGACGTTGAAGTCGTAGCGCTCCCGGGCGCCGGGTGCGCTGAGCCGGCGCACGACGGTGGCGCCGGTCCGGCGACCACCCGCCTCGGTCGCCTGGGCGTCGAGTGCCGCTGCGAGCGAGCGGCCCTGGTCGTGCTCGACGTCGGCCCAGACCGCCTGCATGTCGCCGGCCACGTCGAGCAGCGCCATCGCGGCCTTCTCCCCGATGCCCGCGACTCCCGGGAGGTTGTCGCTCGCGTCGCCGCGCAGGGCGGCGTACGCCAGGTAGTTCTCGGCGGCGACGTCGTACATCAGCCGCAGTCGCCGCGGTGTGAGCAGCGGTGAGGCGGAGATGCCGCCGTCGATGAGCCGCAGCACCCGGGTGTGGGCGCTGATGTGGGCGAAGGCGTCGCGGTCGGAGGTCACGATCACGCAGTCCCAGCCGTGGTGTCCGGCCCACGCCGCCCCGGAAGCGCTGACGTCGTCGGCCTCCAGGCCGGGAGGCGTCAGCGTGGCGAGGCCCAGCGCCTCCAGCAGCGCCCCGGCCCGCTCGAGCTGCTCGACGAGCTCGGCGTGCTTGGGCGCCCGGCCGGCCTTGTACGCCGGGTAGCGGTCGCGACGGTGCGAGGAGGTCCGGTCGTCGAGGCCGAACAGGACTGCGTCGGGCTCGAAGCGCTCGATGCACTCCAGGATCTGGCGCAGCATGCCGTGCAGCGCCCAGACGGGCCGTCCCGACCGGTCCAGGATGCGGGTGTGCGCCCGCGCGTGGTGGTTGCGGTGCAGCAGCGAGGGAGCATCGACGACCAGGAGCAGCCTGCGGGGGGCGTCGTCGGGTGGGGTCATCGCGATCGGGGACCATGTTACGTGCCGGTCGGGGCGTCAGCGGAAGTCGCGCGAGGTCGCCCGCGCCTGGAGCACGGCCCCGGCGCCCGGGACGACGACGTCGATGCCCTCGACCCGGTCCGCGATCAGGTTGGTGACGCCCTCGTTGCGCTCGAGGCGGCCTCGGACGACGACGGCCACCCGGTTGCGCGCTGCCTGGCGGTGGACCTTCATGACGCCGATCGAGCAGACGACGTTGAGCATGCCCGTCTCGTCCTCGAGGTTGAGGAAGGTGGTGCCCAGGGCCGTCCCGGGCCGCTGCCGGTGGGTGATCAGCCCGCCGACGTGGACGCGTCGGCCCGGCTCGGTCGTGGCGAGGTCGGCGACCGAGCGGACGCCGGCCCGACGCAGCTCCTCGCGCAGGTGCTCGACGGGGTGGCGCTCGGGCGAGATCCCGGTGGCCCAGAGGTCGGCCAGCGTGATCTCGGGCTCGCTGAGGCCGGGGAGGGTCGGCGCCGACGGCGCAGGGGTGGTGCCGGGCAGGTGGTCGGCGGACTCGGCGAAGCCGGCGGCCCAGAGGGCTTCGCGCCGGCCGAGCCCCCACGCGTCGAACGCGCCGGCGGTGGCCAGTGCCTCCAGCTGCGCGGAGCTCAGTCCGGCCCGACGGGACAGGTCGGTGACGTCTCGGAACGGCGCCTCGTCCCGCGCCGCGACGATGCGACGGGCCACCTCCGTCCCGATCCCGCGCACCGAGTCGAGCCCCAGCCGGACGGCGAGTGCCCCGTCGCGCCGGTGCGCCGGCACCGGGTCGGGCGTGCCGGGCACCCACTCGGTGCGGTCGAAGTGCGGCTGGCAACAGGCATCGAGCCCGGTGGGCGAGGCCGTCGGGCCCGGACGAGGTCGCCCCGCGGGGTTCGGTCCCTGAGGAGGTCGCCCGGCGGGGTTCGGTCCCTGAGGAGGTCGCTCCGCGACCGTCTCGAAGGGCTCGAAGGGCTCGAGGTCCGCCTGCGCCGCCGAGCGCGTGACGTCGGGGCGGCGTACGTCGACACCGTGGCGGCGGGCGTCCCCCACCAGGGACTGGGGCGAGTAGAAGCCCATCGGCTGGTTGCGCAGCAGCCCCGCCAGGAAGGCCGCGGGGTAGTGCAGCTTGAACCACGACGAGGCGTAGACCAGCAGCGCGAACGACAGCGCGTGCGACTCGGCGAAGCCGAAGTTGGCGAACGACAGGATCTTGACGTAGATCGAGTCGGCGAGGTCCCCGGTGATGCCGCGTCGCTCCATGCCGGCGTAGAGCTTGTGCTTGACCGACTCGATGCGCTCGACCCCGCGCTTGGACCCCATCGCCCGGCGCAGCAGGTCGGCGTCGTCACGGCTGCAGTCGCCGAGCGCCACTGCCATCGCCATCAGCTGCTCCTGGAAGAGCGGCACGCCCTTGGTCCGCTCGAGCACCGGCACGAGCTCCGGGTGGTCGTAGGTGACCGGCTCCTGGCCGGTGGCGCGGCGGACGTACGGGTGGACGGCGCCACCCTGGATCGGACCGGGCCGGATCAGCGCGATCTCGATGGCGAGGTCGTAGAACTCGCGGGGACGCAGCCGCGGCAGCGTGCCGATCTGGGCCCGGCTCTCGACCTGGAAGACCCCGATCGAGTCCGCGCGGCACAACATGTCGTAGACCGCCGGCTCCTCCTTGGGCATCGTGGCCAGCGTCCACCTCTCACCCAGGTGGTCGGCGGCCAGCGTCATCGTGTGGTCGAGGGCGCCGAGCATGCCGAGGCCGAGCAGGTCGAACTTGACCAGGCCCATCGACTCGCAGGCGTCCTTGTCCCACTGCAGCACCGTGCGCTTGTCCATCCGCGCCCGCTCGATGGGGCAGACCTCGCCGATGGGTCGCTCGGTCAGGACCATCCCGCCGGAGTGGATGCCGAGGTGACGCGGCGCCCCCAGGAGCTCCTCGGCCAGCGCCACCACCGGCGCGGGGACGTCGTGGGCGGCCGGGTCGCCCATGTCGCCGGCGACCACCGCCTTCCAGCCGTCGATCTGCTTGGACCAGGCGTCCTGCTGGCCGGGGGAGTAGCCCAGCGCCTTGGCGGCGTCACGCACCGCCATCCGGGGCTGGTAGGCGATCACGTTGGCCACCTGGGCGGCGTTGTGCCGGCCGTAGGTCTCGTAGACCCACTGGATCACCTCCTCGCGCCGGTCGGAGTCGAAGTCGACGTCGATGTCGGGCTCCTCGTCGCGGTGGGCGGAGATGAAGCGCTCGAACGGCAGCCGGTAGAACACGGCGTCGACGGCGGTGATGCCCAGGGCGTAGCAGACCGCCGAGCTGGCCGCGGAGCCTCGGCCCTGGCACAGGATGCCGCGGCCGCGGGCGAAGGCGACGATGTCGTGGACGATGACGAAGTAGCCCGCGAAGTCCTTCTCGGCGATCACCCGCAGCTCGTGCTCGACGCGGTCGCGGGCCTCGCGCTCGTGGGGGGCTCCGGTGTAGCGCTCGGCGAAGCCCCGCTCCGCGAGCACCCGGAGCCAGGAGTCCGCGGTGTGGCCCTCGGGGATCTGGCGCTTGGGCAGCGCGGGCGAGGCCTTGTGGAGGTCGAAGGCCAGCTCGTCGGCCAGCGACACGCTCCGGGCGACGGCACCGGGATGGTCGGCCAGGGCCGCGGCTGTCTCCGCGCCGCTGCGCAGGTGGGCCGAGCCCGAGAGGTCGAGCCAGCCGTCCATGTCGGCCAGGCTCCGGCGGGCGCGCACCGCGGCCATCGCCGAGGCCACCCGGCGCCGCGCGGGCGTGGCGTGGTGCACGTTGCCCGCCGCGACGACGTCGAGGCCGTGGACCGCCGCCAGGCGCGCGAGCGCCGCGTTGGTCTGGCCCGCGTCCGGTCGCGGCGAGAGCTCCACCAGGACGTGCTCGAGCCCGAACAGCGAGGTCAACCGGTCCAGCGCCTCCGCGGCCGCCCGCTCGCCACCGCTGGCGAGCGCCTGCTGGACCGCACCTTTGCGGCAGCCCGTGAGCACGGCCCAGTGCCCACGTCCTCGCGCTCCGAGGTCCTCGAGCGCGTAGACCGGGCGCCCCTTCTCGTCCCCCCGCAGGTGGGCGTCGGTCATCGCCGCAGCGAGCCGGTGGTAGCCCTCGACGCCACGGGCGAGCACCAGCAGGTGGCTGCCCTCGGGGTCGGGCACGCCGTTCTGGGGGCCGGACAGGCCGAGGGAGAGCTCGGCGCCGAAGACGGTCGGCAGGTCGTGGGCCGACGCGGCCTCGGCCAGCGCCGGGGCGCCGTAGAAGCCGTCGTGGTCGGTGATCGCGAGGGCGTGCAGCCCCAGGCGCACGGCCTCCTCGACCAGCTCGGTGGGGGAGCTGGCTCCGTCGAGGAAGCTGAAGTGGCTGTGGCAGTGCAGCTCGGCGTACGGCGTGACGGCGGCGGGCCGCTCGATCGGACGTGTCGGTGCGGAGGACCGCTTGCGCCGCGAGACCGGTGCGTCGTCGGCGCCGGGGAGCCCGCTGAGCCGGCGTTCGAGCTCGGCCCACCGCATGGCGGGATTGCTCCAGCCCATCAGCGCACCCCGTCCTGGGCCTCGTGCTCAGTCATACGCCGCCTCCAGCGACCAGCCGTCGGGTGCGCGCAGCAGCAACCAGGCGCGTCCGTCGGCACCGACGACCTGGAAGCGGGCGGACAGCCCCGAGCCCCCGGACCACCAGCTCTCGTCGGTGGGCCAGGGGCCCGCCCAGGACGTAACGGGCTGCCACGGCAGGTCGCCGCCCTCGGCGCGGAAGCGGGCGGGTGCGCCGGTCACGGCTCCGCGATCGGTGACGCGGACGTCGTGGTCGGACGCGTCGACGACCTGCGCGTCGCGTGGCGCTGCGAAGACCCGCACCGGGGGCGGTCCCGGCACCCGGCCCGGCCAGGGCCGGTCGAGCGGACGCAGGTCGACGGCGCGCTCGCCCCACGGCACCAGCGACTGCCGGGAGGCCGGGCTGCGCCCGCCCTGCAGGACGGGGCTCAGGACCCCGTCGAAGCCGATCATCCCCTGGACGCGGGCCACGCCCCGCTCCACCAGGTCGTCGGACGCGCTGCCCCACAGCGCCTCCCCGTGGGCGGCGGCGGGCTCGACCACCTCGGGCACGAAGCGGACCAGCTCGATCGGCGCCCGGACGGCCCCGGCGTCCTTGCGGGCCCGCAGCGAGCCGCCGACGTCGGCCGACTGGAGCTGCCAGTGCACCCGGTCGACCAGGTCACGCGCCCCGAAGTGGCGGGGGTGCATCCAGACCCGCGAGGAGCAGACGACCCCGTCCGACTCGGCCTCCACGCGCACGCCCGTGGCCACCAGCTGCCGGCCCGCCAGCTGGGAGACGAACCGCTCGGCTGTCCTGCGCACGCTGAAGGTGATCGCCTCGACCGAGTCCAGCGGCGGCTCGAAGGGCACCGCGACGTCGAGCTCCGGCGGTGGGGTCCGGGCCGCGAACAGCGACTGGTCCTCGCCCCGCGCCCGGCGGCGTACGCCGGCACCGTAGGCCCCCAGCCGGTGACCGACGGCCTCGGCCGGCAGGTCGGCCAGCCCGCCCAGCGAGCGGATGCCGAGGCGCTGGAGCAGGCTGACCAGCTCCCGGCCCGGCGCGCCCTCGTCCTGGAGCACCGTGACGGGCAGCCCCCGGAGGAAGGCGGGGGACCCTCCGGCCGGCACGATCGTCCACGACTGGGCATCAGCCGCTCGGGCAGCGTGCTCGGCGGCGAAGAGGTCGTCGGCGACGCCGAGGCGCACGTCCTTGACCCCGCACCCGACCAGCGCCTCGGCGACCGTCGCGGCAGCGAAGGTCTCGCTGCCGTAGGCCTGACCGGGCGCCCGGACCGCGAGCAGGCCCGGCCGCAGGGCGGCCACGCCGGGGCGCAGGTCCTCGACCGTGGCCAGGACGGGCTCGAACGCCCGCGCGTCACGGTCGGGGTTGGCGGGCAGCAGCAGCAGGTCGGGGCAGGCGGCCTGGGCGTCGCGCCGGCGCTGGCCGCGGCGTACGCCCTGGCTGCGGGCCGCCCCGTTGCAGACCTCGACGAGGTTGGCGTGGACGACGGCCGCCGGCAGGCGTGAGGGACCACCGAACTCCTCGAGCGCGGCGACCACCGACCAGTCGGGGCACCACACGACCATCACCCTCACCGGCGTCTCATCCGATCGCCCGGGCGACCCCGGGGCGCCGGTCGACGTCCTGGCCACCAGTGAGTCGCTCCACGCCGGGCCAGCCCAGGTCGACGCGCTGCGGCCGGCGGGCGCCCCGGTGCACGAGGACGCCGGCACGCCGCTGCTCGAGCCGTCCCGTGCCCGCGCCGGGGCCGGTCCACACGGACTCGACCGTGCTGAGCCTGGCCTCGACCCGCGGCCAGTGGCCGTGGACGACCAGCACGGCCGAGCGGTTGCGCAGCCGCGAGTGCAGCACGGCGGCGGTCTTCTCGCTCACCGACGCGGGCGGTCGCAGGACCACCACGCGCAGCACGTCGACCAGGGCGGCAGTCACCTCGAGCCAGTGCTCGCCCGGGTCCGGGACCAGCACGGTGCGCGAGAGCTCGATGCCGACCTCTGCCGCGGCCTCGGCCCCGAAGTCCGGGCACCCGGCGAACCCGACCCACGCCCCGGCCCGCGAGGCGCCCGCCGCCACGGCCAGGGCCAGCGAGGCGGAGTCCACGGCGTACGTCGCGCCGGACTGCAGCGGCAGCACGTCGGCGAGGCCTGACAGGGTGGGCACCGGCTCGGCGTCCGGACGCCGCTCCATGGCCGCGACCCGCTCGCGCAGCTGCTCCACGACCGACCGCCCGGGATCGAGGGGGGTGGTGCGCAGCGCCGACATGGGTCAAGGATCGAACACGTGTTCGAACGATGTCAAGCGGTTCGAACAACCCCCGCCCACGACCCGCAGTAGTGTGCGCCGCGGGTGTGACGGAGCTTCACATCGCGGGCGGAGGGGGAGCGGTGCGACGGACTGCTGCAGCTCTCGTGTCGGTCGTGGCCGTGGCGCTCAGCGCGACGCCGGCCGCCCCACCGTTGTCGTACGCCGCGCAACCCCAGGCCACCACGGGCTGGGAGGTCCTCCAGGCCGAGGACTTCGACACCCCGCTGACCGTCGACCGGGCCGCGTGGGTCCGAGACCCGCAGACGGCGACGAGCAGGTGGGCGGTCGACCAGTTCGACGACAACGGCAAGGTGTGGCACGCGATCAGCGACCCGGCCTTCACCCGGCAGCTGCGCACGCTGAGCGTCTTCCGCAAGCGGGTCGCCTTCGGTGACGACGGCTGGCTGACCGCCGAGATCGCGGCCGTCGACAAGGACCGCGACGGCCGGCCCGACTCGCGTCCCGGCCTGGCGACCACCGTCCTGCCCGACGGCGAGCGGGCGGCCAGGATCCGCGAGCCCTCGTGGGACGCGGGCGTGGTGATCCGGCCCACCCGGCCGCTGCCGGCGGCGTACCGCGTGGAGATGACCCTGCGCGGCATCGACTTCGGTGGGGAGCGCCACGGCTCCCTGTCGTACGACGGGAAGACCAACGGCTACGCCGCGACCGGCTGCAAGACGGCCTACCCGTGGACCTTCCAGGGCGCGATCCCCGGCCGGTCACGCTGCCGCTACCCGAGCGTGACGAAGGAGAACGGGTTCTACTTCCTGACGATCCTCGACCACGCCAACGGGGCACCGCACGGCAACGCGGGCATCCACTACCGCCGCAAGGTCGTGCTCGACTCCTACAACAGCCAGGCGCCGTGGTCGGCGTCGAACGCCATCTGCAACCCCGCGACCGGCCGGCTCGAGAGCACGCTGGACGGCACCTACAACGCCGTCAACGCGGCCTTCGTGCGCGGCGACGCGTTTCGCAGGGAGAACAACTCCGTCTCCAACCAGTACTTCTTCCGCACCCCCTGCGGCGACTTCGACGGCGCCGGTCGCTGGGGTCCGGACGGCCGCTACCGCGACCTCGCCTCCAGCGTCGAGCTGCGCCCGGAGCTGCTGCCGGCCGAGCGCTACCGCTTCGCCGTCGAGCGCGACGCGAGCGGCTACACGATCGAGCTGAGCGGCCCGTTCCGCCACGTCGGCCAGGCGACGTACCGCCTGCACCACGACTTCGTCGAGGACGGGCGCCCGATCTGGCACTACAACCAGGAGCCGGGGGAGTACGACGGCCGCTTCGACCGCTCGCTCACCCACACGGGACCGGCCGGGACGTACGTCACCCGCCACACCTGGCCGGCCGGCTCGGCGTACCCCGACTCGTTCGTGATCGGCGACCCCCACCTCAACTTCTACGAGGGGTCGGCGGTCGTCGACGACATCCGGCTGCTGGTCCCGACCGGCTGAGCGATGAGTCCGCCGACCGGTCGCGGTCGGAGCAGTGACACCCTCGACGCAGGAGCACCCGATGTCCTTCCAGGCCTACCTCGACAACGCGGAGAAGAAGACCGGCGTGACCCCGCAGGAGCTCGTCGACCTCGCCCACGCACGCGGCTTCGGCGCCGACACCAAGGCGGGCGACATCCTGACCTGGCTCAAGGACGACTTCGACCTCGGTCGGGGGTACGGCATGGCGCTGGTCCACGTCATCAAGAACGGCCCCGGCATCAGCGACAAGCACGTCGGTGGCTCCGGCGTGCACCGGGACGACTCGGCGGTGCTGCGGCTGGACGGGGTTGCTGCACGCTAATCAGTGACGGCCTCACGGGAGACGCACACGCGGCGAAAAGACGCAGTTCAGGCTGGTGACTGAAACCACGATGCCAAGGACTCGAATCGCCCCAGCCTTCGAACCGAGGCGGCTGACACTCAGGGGGCAGGCTCAACGACACTAGGGCTCAGCAGAAGAACCGCCGCCTCCTCGTCTTCAGCGAGGGCTGCGAGTTCGACGCGGATCTGAGTTGGCGGATCGCCCCACACTTCAACGATCTTGCCGCGGCGGGGCTCATCCAGCCCCCAGGGCACAAGCACCCAGAGTCCGGGCTTCAGGACCGACGTTTTCATCGCCACGGCACCTTTCCGGTCGTTGCTTTCAAATGGTCCCACACCATGTGATCCAGGACCCGTGCGTAACGGTTCAACACAGGAAGTTGGGCTCGAGCCCAACTGACCGTGTCTTGAACACCACCCCCGAGGAGCAGGGCGCGAAGACTGTCGTCGTTCCCGTGAGCTAGGGCGTTGCGCAGGGTCATCAGACGAGTGAACTGCTGGGCGTCGCCTGGCGTTGCCCACCGTCCGTTCCGCGTGGCCATCTTGAAGGGACTCAGACCCAGGCTTGCGAAGTCGTTGGTGATGTTGCTGTGTGTGGGGTTGCCCCTGTCGATGTTTCGTGCGCTGACGATGCCCTCGGTGAGGATTGGGAGGAAGTTGGGGGTTGCTCCCGACGCGAACAGGAGCCTTTCGACGGCAAGGTCATGCATGTCCCGGATGAAGCCCTGAAACTGGCTCACGATGACAAGGACGTATGCGTGTGCCAGTGGCTTGCTCGCGTCGAGGGGGCGTCCAGGACCCGTGAGATCGCCGACCTTGGCGTGACCCGCGGCGACGTTGTCGATGGCCTCGCGACGCGGACCGAGCCAACGCTTTACGGGTTCAGAGGTCACATACGGCACACCCAAGGGTATCGAGGGCTGGTGCGGCGCGCGGGACCATCATGCGCAGCGCCGTGATCATGACGCTGGGCGGGGCGATTGGTCGCCTGTTGATCCGCATGGGTCAGGCGAACGCGGCGGAATGGGACACCTCGACTACGGCGTACCGACAGACGCCGGGGGCTAGCTCGTCCGCCTCGACCAGGCAGGCGCCATCCAGTCAGAAGGCTGCAATGGCCTCAGCGCTCAAGATCCGAGGAGCTGTGTCGCTTCAGGCCCGACAGCGCCTCGAGCGCTGCTAGTCCGCGAGCCCTTGACGGTCATGGGAGAACCCCCAAGGCTCTGAGACGGGCCTACCATGGGTGGCCACAACGGCGTTCAATCGCACGCATGCCGCCGATGACCCCACGCGAGACTCTAGTTCGTGACGAGATCGCGGTGCGCCCCGAGCTTATAGAGCCTGGATTGGTCACGGTGCGGACCAACTACCACTTGACTAACGCTGAGGGGACTCGCGGCTTCATAGACGTTTTGGCCCGAGACCGGCGCGGACTCCTGGTTGTCATCGAAGTGAAACGATCGGACAGTGCAGCGCGAGAAGCGATTCACGAGGTGCTGAAGTACTGCGAACTGCTGCGCAGAGAACGAGGGATCAGGTCTGACGGCGTCCGCGCCATCATCGCCAGTACGACGTGGCGCGAGCTTCTTGTCCCGTTTAGCCAGTTAACCCGCACGAGCGAGTATCCGATAGAGGGGGTGAAGCTCTTGACGGGGGACAGCTTCCCCCGCAGCCTCGTGTCCGAGCCGATAACGCCGCTTCCGCTCCCGAGCGAGACCGACCTCGCCACCGTCGCTCTACGAGCCGACGTGGAAAATCAGCGTGGCGTCGAACTTGCTTGGCAGAAGGCCGTGCCCATCTTGAATGGTGTCGGCGTCGACGACATGTTGGGCGTTGCAGTGGGCAACGAACATAGAACGGTGTTGCACATCGCGATCGGAACCGTGGTCGCTGGTGACCCACGAGTGCCCACTCTGCCGCCGGACGAGATGCCGCCTGATGAGGGCCCGGAGTACGCGGTCGCAGTTGATGCGCTACAGCGCCTCGACGGATTCGAGCTAGTGAGCCCAGATCGTCTTCGACGTATACGAGAGAGCAACGGCCTCGAGCTGCTCGCCGTGTTTCGAACTGGGCGTTTCAGCGATCAGTCCGACCTTCTGAACGATGGCGACGCCCTAGCAATGGCCGAGGGCTCGCTGACCTGGAGCCAGATAGAAACCTTCAGTGTGGGGCGACCATCGCTTGGCCTTGCGTGGCAACGCATGCGAAACAGGCTTGCCTACACGTTGGACGGCAACCCAGAGTGGACGCAGCTCGTCGAGCTCTGGCTCGACGAGGTACAGGAACGGCACCCAGATGCTGATGTGGTGCTACGCGTCTACAACCCGTGTGACTTTATGGCGGCCCTGGTGCACAGCGGCTTGGGCAACGAATTGAGCGAGTTGTTGCCTCAGGTCAAGGGAGGCTTGGATCTTGCTGGCGCCGAGGGGCGGATCCTCCACGGGTGCCTGGTCTGGAACGGCGAAGGTGCAGAGACGGCGGCGAACACATTCGAACCATCTATCGATCGCCGGCAGACTGGGCTACGCAGCGCGCCGCGGGGATGGTCTGGGAAACCGATCTGGCTCTGCTTCACGCACTTGGCTTGCGATACGCGCTCGTGGAGTTCCTTCCATACGACAACGGCGGTCCCTACCTCCTGTCGGCCGACTCTGGTGCGCTCGCTCGAGCTGAACCGACCGCGGACCTCGAGTGGCCAGGCGTCTACCCATTTCCCGACTGGCTTCGGACTGCGGAGCTTGAGGACCTGCTGACCGAGTACTGGTCGTCAATGACACCCGTTAACGGTGGGGATCAGTGGCTCACATTTGAGGGCCCTCAGAGCTAGTCGCAGGCGGGTCGCCACGGAACGGACAGCGGTAATCCTGCGGCGGAACTGGCTAGCGCTGGGTGGCCGCGGGTTGCGGCTGAGCGAATCCGCCGTGCCCGAACCTCCGAGCCCCCTGCGCAGCGCGTGCGATCAACGAACCGGCCATCAGGGCCGCTGTCCGAGAGAAGCCCCAAACCACCTGTCCAGGAATTCGACGTGACCAGAGCATTCGGTACGACTTGTGGAACTGAGCACTTCCGGCAGTGACTTGCGTCTGCGTCTACGTTCGACCATCTCGCCAATTGGGACTGCTGTGTCGTGTAAGGAGCGTGTCGTAGGAGCGGGCCAACAGTGATCGCCTGCACCATTGCCGTGTGCGACTACAGGGGATTAGGGCCGCCGGCTTTCGCAATCTTGCTGGCTGGATACCGATGGCAGGACAACTGGCAGTTTTGGCAGGGGAGAACAACATCGGCAAGTCCAATGTGATCGACGCCTGCCGCCTGCTGTTCGATCCGGAAGCGGGACCCAAAGGTAGGCTCTGGATCACGGAGTCCGATTTCGCGCACGACGGCTACGGAACGCGGTCGGTGGATCAATTTGAGCTCGAAGCGGTTCTAACTGATCTCGACGAGCAAGACTCCGCACGCCTTGTTACCTGCCTGGCGCCTTCCCTTGGCCCTCAAGCCGCACGGATGCGGTTACGCGTGAGCCTTCGGCCCAACGGTCGCATCGACTCCGAATGGCTTGGCGGCGATTCTAACCATCCGGACGTCGAAGCGTGGGCGCGCGAAGCCGTCACCTTTACTTACCTTCACCCACTGCGCGACGCAGCATCTGACTTGCGTCCAGGCCGTGACAACCGCCTGTTGGCTCTGATCGGCGCGCTCGCGCCGGACGGGCACGCGGACCGGCAGACGATCGAGGGCATCGTTGGCCAGGCGAACGACGACCTCTTCAAAGTTGCGACACTGAATACGGCGAGGAGCCGCATCCAAGGCCGCCTCGCTGCCCTCACGGGCGCTAGCAGTCTCGCGCCGAAGTCAGACTTAGCTCTGGCCGATCCAAAATTCGACCGGATCGTTGTTGCGTTGCGAGCCCTTCTTGGTCAGACGTCACCGCTCGAACTGACGGAAAATGGATTGGGCTACAACAACCTGCTGTACATGAGCGTGTTGTTGGCCGCCCTCGAGCAGGACAGCGACGCATCACTACGGCTACTTCTAGTGGAGGAGCCAGAAGCACACCTTCACCCCCAACTCCAGGACCTGCTGATGCGTTACTTGGAGCAGCACACGGCCGACAGCGGTCACCAAGTCCTCGTGACAACTCACTCACCCAATTTCGCCAGCAGTGCTCGCGTAGAGCGGCTGACAATACTGCTGCGCGATCCTCGCACCCAGCAACTCGCTGCTCGCTCACCTGCGAGCTTCGGAATGTCCACTCGGTCGCTAAACCACCTCAGACGGTTTCTGGATGTCACCAAGTCCTCGCTGTTCTTCGCGCGCGCAGTTCTGATGGTGGAAGGCACTGCAGAACAACTTCTAATCCCAATGATCGCCGAAAGTTTGGGGAGACCGCTTTCTCAGCACGGGGTGACCGTCGTCAACGTAGGAGGCGTCGCTTTCGGCCCGTTCATCGACCTGTTCGCCCCCGACCGACTAGCGGTGCGGTGCGCCCTCCTCTCGGACGCCGACCCCCCGAAGCAGGACCCAACGGAGGACCAGGATGCGGAGGAGGACGCCGAAGAACAGGACCTTAAGGACGAGGCAGAAATGTCTGCAACGGCGGCCGCGCTGGCGGCTCGGGAAGGTGCAAATCTGCTCGTCCGGCTATCGACGAAGACGCTCGAGTGGGACCTTGTCGCAGCCGGCAACTGGAACCTCGCAGTCGACGCGCTCGAACGGGTTAAGCCGCGCGTCGCGAAGCGCTTGCGTCGGGACTGCGAACGGCTAGGTCCTGACGAGCAGGCCGATGCTCTGCTGCTTAGCGTGTCTAATTGCAAAGGCCGCTTCGCACAGGAACTTGCGGACCTGCTGGGGGAGGGACGAGACCTGACGGTTCCTGACTACATTCGCGACGCGATCGAGTGGGTGACGAATGCTGAGGACGACGATCCACCCGTTGGGACCGCTGACGAGACCGACGATCCCGATGGTGCAGTCGTATGACTCATGACTTCGCGACGGCGTTGCATGAGCTCACGGAGCGACAACTCAAGGCCGTCGAACTGGAGCGCGACATGTTCCTCGCCGCGTGCCCAGGCAGCGGCAAGACGCGAACGGCCGCAACCAGAGTCGGGCGGCTCATCCGGTCGGACGTTGCTGTTGCCGCGTGCTCCTACACAAACGTTGGCGTGGCAGCGATCCGTGACGTCATTACGAAGGAACTGGGCATTGTGCCCAACTCTCGCCACTTTATCGGGACGCTGCATCGATTTCTACTGAGGTATGTCACGTACCCGTTTGGCCACGTGCTCTTCAACGGCCCAACACTGAGACTTGTTCAGGACGAGTCCGCCCTCTGGCCCGTCCTCTTAGTCGATGGAGACGCCCGCAAGAGGATCTCCATCGCTAGTTTCCGGATGCGTCCAGATCGGTCCATGCGGTTGCAAAACTTGCCCCTAACCATCGGTTCGTCCCCGGAACAAGTCATGGAGTCATGTGCTGATGAGGCACGCGCACAGAAGATCAGGATGCTCCGAAGGGGACTGGTGAGCTTCGACGACGCCATGTACGTCGCTCTTCGCGTCCTGCAAACTCATCCGGCAATTGCCGCATCGGTCGCGCGCCGTTTCGCCGAACTGTTGATCGACGAGGCTCAAGACACCAGCGAACTCCAGCTGGCCTGCGTGCGGGAGATCGCAGATTCCGGCGGACTGGACTCGCTCACGCTCGTCGGTGACATTGAGCAGTCAATCAGTGCCTACACCGGCGCAAGCGCGGAAGGGTGCGAGGCCCTCGCGACGCATCGAGGACTCACGCGCATCGATCTAGTTGAGAATCACCGATCGTCGCAGAAGATCTGCAATGTTGCCGTCCACTTCTGCAGCCGAACGACACCAGATGTCGCGGTCGGTCCGGATGCTTCGCATCCCGTCGAGCCTGAACTCCTGGTGTACGACCCCAGGGACGCCCGAACCGTCCTGCCTCGGTTCGAATCGCGCCTTGCGGAGTTGGGCGAAGACCTGCGCGACGCTGCAGTTTTGGCACGGAGCAACAAGCTTTGCGACGAGATCAACGGCGTCGCACTCGTTGTAGACATCGCACCTCGGCCGCTATTGCTCGGCAGAGCGGTGGCCGCCGTGCGTGGCTCCGGCACCCTCAGCCGCAGTGACGTCGAACTAGTCGAGCGGCTTCTGTGCTTTGCGGCTCATGGACACGAGGACGTGAGCGCCCTGCAAGATCGACGCGAATTGCGATCTGGCGTCATGTGCCTTCTTCGCGCGGCACCGGAACTCGACACCGACCTCCGCGCCTGGATCCGAGCCGCGTCACGAACGCTGGATCAGGTCACCGCAACCCTCGTCGCCACTCCAGCAAAGACAGGCGGACAAGTCCTGCGGTCCGCAGCCGGCCAAGAAGGCCACGTGGCGAGACAATTCTTCACCCCGCAGCCAGCCACCCTGTCAGCCCAGACAGTGCACGACATCAAAGGTGAATCCCGAGGAGCCACCCTTGTCGTCATTGACAAGACGCGTGGTCGAGCGCGGGGCCAAAGCTCCTTGTGGGCTCAGCCGCTACTTGGCGAGGCGGTCGCCCCCGAGGACGCAGAGGAACTGCGCATCGCCTACGTCGCACTGACGCGAGCCCGCCGCTACAGCGCCGTGGCGATCCCGAACGACTGCCCCGAAGACATCATCGGCGCTTTCAAAGCGGTCGGGTTTCGCCTCCGCAACTCCTGAGCTCCACGCTCTGCGCCGTGCTGGTTGAGGATACGGCAGTTCAGGACATACGAGGTGATCTGCCGTGGCCAGGCAAACGACGGCAGCGCCTACCCTGACGGAGCCCGTGAACCAGGCAGTCGACGACCCTCAGCGTGGCGATCGGCTCGTGCCTCCGTCGGCGACCAAACGCGAAGTCGCTCGCCCAGACCGAGGAGTTGATGGCGACTCTCGACCCAAAACGGGACGTAGGGTCCAAGCGTCACGTCGTCCCACGATTCATTCTCAAACGAAGAAGCCGTCGCTTGGATCGCAGGACACACATTTAACCCATCACTAAAGGGAATGCGCCTGCGGAGGCTAGAGCCGTTGGCCATCTTCGATGGCGGCAGCCGCCCTTATCAGAACTTCCACATCACTGACCGCCGCCGACCAGTCCGGCTCGACAGGACGACCCGCCTCGAACGGACGGCGCCGACCTGAGGCTCACACTTTCGCATCGCACAGTCCAGCGTCTTGAGCTTGCTCACCCGCGTCTTTGTGGGCGGGGTGTCGCAGGTATGACCCACCTGTTCTCCCCGAACGCACGACACCCCCGACCGACTGCAGCGGAGTCGTCCGGGGGTGTGGTGCGAGGTCGCACGAGGCGACCGACGGCACAGGGTGACGAGACGGGCCCGACCGGCGTACCGGCCGAGCCCGTCTGGGCGTCACTCAGATGTCGTAGTACAGCTCGAACTCGTGCGGGTGCGGCCGCAGCTGCACGGGCAGGATCTCCTGGGTGCGCTTGAAGTCGATCCAGGTCTCGATCAGGTCGGGGGTGAACACGTTGCCCTCGGTGAGGAACTCGTGGTCGCGCTCGAGGTTGTCGAGCACCGCGTTGAGCGAGGTCGGGACCTGGTTGATCTCGGCCATCTCGTCCGGCGGCAGCTCGTAGATGTCCTTGTCGATCGGGTCGGACGGCTCGATCTTGTTCTTGATGCCGTCGAGGCCGGCCAGCAGCAGCGCCGAGAAGGCGAGGTAGGGGTTGGCCGACGGGTCGGGGCAGCGGAACTCGATGCGCTTGGCCTTGGGGTTGGCGCCCGTGATCGGGATGCGCACGCAGGCCGAGCGGTTGCGCTGGCTGTAGACCAGCGAGATCGGGGCCTCGAAACCGGGGACCAGGCGGTGGTAGGAGTTCACCGTCGGGTTGGTGAAGGCCAGCAGCGACGGGGCGTGCTTGAGGATGCCGCCGATGTAGTAGCGGGCCATGTCGGACAGGCCGGCGTACCCGGTCTCGTCGTAGAACAGCGGCTCGCCGTTGTTCCAGATCGACTGGTGGACGTGCATGCCGGAGCCGTTGTCGCCGAAGATCGGCTTGGGCATGAAGGTCGCGGTCTTGCCGTTGCGCCAAGCGACGTTCTTCACGAGGTACTTGAACTTCATGACGTCGTCGGCGGCCTTGAGCAGCTCGTCGAACTTGTAGTTGATCTCGGCCTGGCCGGCGGTGCCGACCTCGTGGTGGGCGCGCTCGACCTGGAGGCCGGACTTCTCCAGCTCGATGACCATCTCGTCGCGGAGCTCGCCGAAGTGGTCGTACGGCGCGACGGGGAAGTAGCCGCCCTTGTACTTGACCTTGTAGCCGCGGTTGTTGTCCTCGGAGCCGGAGTTCCAGGCGCCGGCCTCGGAGTCGATCTCGTAGAAGCCGGTGTTGGCCTTGGTCTCGAACCGGACGTTGTCGAAGACGTAGAACTCGGCCTCGGGGGCGAAGTAGGCGGTGTCGCCGACGCCGGTGCTGGCCAGGTAGGCCATCGCCTTGCGCGCGATGTTGCGCGGGTCGCGGGAGTAGGCCTCGCCGGTGATCGGGTCGTGGATGAAGAAGTTGACCACGAGGGTCTTGGCCACGCGGAAGGGGTCGATGTACGCCGTGGTCGGGTCCGGGAACAGCGACATGTCGGACTCGTGGATCGCCTGGAAGCCGCGGATCGAGGACCCGTCGAAGCTCAGGCCGTCGTCGAACACCGACTGGTCGAAGGAGGACACCGGCACCGTGAAGTGCTGCATCACACCGGGCAGGTCACAGAAGCGGACGTCGACCATCTCGACGCCCTCGTCCTTCACGTACTTCAGCAGCTCTTCGCTGTTGTTGAACATCAGTCCTCCTTGGCCGCCCGCGCGACCGCGTGGATGGGGTGAGCGCACGCCAGCAGCACTGCTGGCGCGACGACGCGAACCTACGTACGGGCCGTTGCACGACCGTATCGAGTTTGTTTCGCGCGTGTTACACAGGCCACTCCCTGGACCCGCCACCACGGGCCTGCCCCGGCGCCGCCGCGGGCGGGCTCGCTAGGCTCGCACCGTGCCTGACTACGCCTCCTGGGGGCGCCGCATCCTCGCCCTGCTCATCGACTGGGTGGCCGCCACCCTGGTGACGGCGGGGCTGGTCGGGTTCGGCCGCTACCTCGAGGACCCGAACTCCGGCTGGTGGGTCCTCGGCGTCTTCCTCGTCGAGGTCACCTTCTTCACCGCCGTGCTCGGAGGGTCCTTCGGCCAGGTCGCGACCGGGGTGCGGGTGCTGCGCACCGACGGCCGGCCGCTGCCCTTCATCCCGGCGCTGGTGCGGACCTTCCTCATCTGCCTCGTCGTGCCGCCCATGGTCTTCCAGTCGACGACCGGGCGCGGCCTGCACGACCTGTGGACCGGCTCCGCGGCGTACGCCCGGCCCCGGCGGACGCCGACGGCCTGACCTCCCAGGTCACCACCAGCTGCTCGCCCGGCGGCGTCGCTCGCCACGCGGCCAGCAGCTCCTCGAGCCGGGCCTCGACGGCCACGACCTGCGCGGGGCGCAGCAGCGTCGCGAGCCGCTCCCGGTGGAGCCGGCCGTCGTGCCCGACGCACGCCGCCGACGACTCCGACAGCGCGACGTCGTCGTGGCCCTGGTCGCGGAGCCGCTGCGTGCGTCGTCGGTCCTGGAGCGGCCTACGGTCGGGCGGCGGCGGGGCGAAGAAGCCGCCGAGGTCGCTCCCGGCGGCCAGCTGGCCGTAGATCCCCAGCGGCAGTCCGAGGGCCTGCTCCACGGCGAGGTGGACCAGGTCGTGGGGCACATCGACGGAGCCGGACCCCACCCCCACCCGGGGTGGCACGTCGGCCCCGCGGTCGCGCGCGCCGTGGCGACGCAGCCTGATCAGGTAGCGGCGTGCGCCGTCGCGCTGGAAGACGACCTCCACGTCGCCAGGCTAGGCGTGCCTGGCGCGTGCGAGCGAGCAGTTTTCGCGGCCTCGGTCAGCGACCGCGCATGTTGCCGCGCATGCCCTTCATCGAGGTCGGCACCGGTCCCTTGGGCATCGCCACGGCCGAGCGGTTGGCGTCGATGGCCTTGATGCGGGCCAGGACGTCGGTCATCTGCGCGGGCTTGAGGTCCTTGCCGAGCTTCTGGACGTGCTTGGTGAGCTTGCCGAGGGGCACCTGGCCGGGCTCGTAGCCCACGACGACCTCGTGGATCGGGACCTCGCGGACCACCCGCTCGTGGCGGCGGCGCTCGGCGGTCAGCAGCGGGCGGAGGCGGTTGGGGTTGCCCTCGCCGATCAGCACGATGCCGGGGCGACCCACGACCCGGGTGACGACGTCCTGCTGCTTGGTGACCGCGACGCCGGCGTCGGTCTTCCAGCCGCGGCGCAGCATGCTGAGCGCGGCGGCGGCGGCACCGGGCCGGCCCTCGATCTGGGCCAGGGCGGCGGCCTGGGCGCGACGACCGAAGACGATCAGGGTGGCCAGCAGGCCGACCAGGACGCCGAAGACGATCGGGAACACCAGCGAGCTGCGGAAGACCAGCAGCATCACCGCGAAGCCGGCGAGGAACCCCAGCGCGAAGGTGCCGAGGAGGATCAGCCCGATCTTGGGATCGGACTTCTTGGTCATGGTGTAGCTCTGCCGGATCTGCTTGATCCGCCCCGGCTTGTCGGGGTCCTTGACCTTCTTCGCCTTCGGCTTCTTCTCGGTCTTGCTCGCCATGCGCGGTGCCTTCGTCAGGTGGGTCGGGTGGCCGTCTGCCATCCTCTCAGACGCGGCCGGGTGGGGTCAGGACGCGGTGGCCCGGGCCTCGATGGCCTGCTGGTAGAGCCGGCCCGCGCGGTACGACGAGCGCACGAGCGGCCCGCTCAGCACGCCGGCGAAGCCGATCTCCTCGGCCTCGGCCGTCATCTCGACGAACTCCTCGGGCTTGACCCAGCGCTCGACGGGATGGTGGCGCGGGGAGGGGCGGAGGTACTGGGTGATGGTGATGAGCTCGCAGCCGGCCGCGTGCAGGTCGACCAGCGCCTGGTGGATCTCCTCGCGGGTCTCGCCCATGCCGAGGATCAGGTTGGACTTGGTGACCAGGCCGAACTCGCGGGCCTGCGTGATCACGTCGAGCGACCGCTCGTAGGTGAAGGCGGGGCGGATCCGCTTGAAGATGCGCGGCACGGTCTCGACGTTGTGCGCGAGCACCTCGGGACGGCTCTCGAAAACCTCGCGCAGCAGCTCGGGGCGGCCGTTGAAGTCGGGGATGAGGTTCTCCACGCCGGTGCCGGGGTTGAGCTCGTGGATCTGCTTGACGGTCTCGGCGTACAGCCACGCGCCGCCGTCGGGCAGGTCGTCGCGGGCGACACCGGTGATGGTCGCGTAGCGCAGGCCCATCGTCTGGACCGACTCGGCGACGCGGCGGGGCTCGTCGCGGTCGAGCGCCTGCGGCTTGCCGGTGTCGATCTGGCAGAAGTCGCAGCGGCGGGTGCACTGGTCGCCGCCGATGAGGAACGTCGCCTCGCGGTCCTCCCAGCACTCGTAGATGTTGGGACAGCCGGCTTCCTGGCAGACGGTGTGCAGGCCCTCGGACTTCACGAGCTTCTGCAGCTCGGTGTACTGGGGGCCCATCTTGGCGCGCGTCTTGATCCACTCGGGCTTGCGCTCGATGGGGGTCTCGGCGTTGCGCGCCTCGAGTCGGAGGAGCTTGCGGCCTTCGGGCAGTACCTGGGTCACCTCCTCAGCGTACGTCGGTGACGCAGGTCTCACCGACCCGGCGCCGTGCGCGGGGGAGGGACGAGGCGGCTCAGCCGAGGGGGTTGAGCACGGGCACGCGCAGCTGGGCCCGGCCGGGCTCGGGGCGCGGCTCGTAGTCCGGCGTCGCGTCGTACGGCGCCCACGCCAGCAGCTCGCCCAGGCGGCGCTCGACCACCGGGACGGCCTCGGTCACCGTGACCGGTCGCCCGAGCTCCTCGCTGAGCGTGGTGACGCCGGCGTCGCTGATGCCGCACGGCACGAAGCGGTCGTACCAGCCGAGGTCGACGTCGCAGTTGAGCGCGAACCCGTGCATGGTGACGCCGCGGCTGACCCGGATGCCGATGGCCGCGATCTTGCGCTCGGGCCGCGCGGGGCCGGCGTCGGTGGCGGGCGCGGCCTGGAGCCAGACGCCGCTGCGGCCCGGGACGCGCGCGGTGGTGACCCCGAGGTCGGCGCAGGCGAGGATCAGGGCCTCCTCGAGGCGGCGCACGTAGTCGACGACCAGCACGTGGTCCGGCAGCCGGACGATCGGGTAGCCCACCAGCTGGCCGGGGCCGTGGAAGGTGATCTTGCCGCCGCGGTCGACGTCGATGACCGGCGTGCCGTCGCTGGGCCGCTCGTGGGGCTCGGTGCGCTTGCCGGCGGTGTACACCGGCGGGTGCTCCAGCAGCATCACGGTCGCGGGGTCGCCCGCCACCACCTCGGCGTGCCGCAGCCGCTGCTGCTCCCACGCGTCGAGGTAGTCCACGGGGGCAGCGGTGAGGTCCTGGAATCGCAGCTCGGCCACGCCCCGAGGCTAGCCCCTGGCTGTCGCCGACCGCAGAAGTCGCCTGTGGACGACCGCCCGCGCAGCCGCCGGGCCGGGCAGCCTGGACCCATGACGGTCTGGCGGGTGGTGGGCGTGCTGGTGTGCGGCGTGCTGGTGGTGGCGACGCTGCTGCAGGGGCGGACGGGCTCGGAGCAGCCGCCTCCCGCGGCCCGGACGACGGTCGCGGTGGCGCCGGCCCCCGGCACCCCCCTCGGTCGCACCGGTCGGGTGGTGGCGGCGCTCCGCGACTGGGACCGGCGCCGCGGCGCGGCCTGGTCGGCCGGCGACGCCGGGGCGCTGCGCGCGCTCTACCGGCCCGGTTCGACGGCGGGGCGGGCCGACGTCCGGCTGCTGCGGGCGTACGCCGCCTCCGGCTGGCGGGTGCGCGGGCTCAGCACCCAGGTGTTCGCCGTCCGGCTGCTGCAGCGCCGTGGCGACACCTGGACCCTGCGCGTGGTCGACCGGGTGGCCGGCGGCGAGCTGGTCCGCGACGGCAGGAGCCGGCCGCTGCCCACCACGGAGGTCGCCACGCGCCGCGTCGAGCTGGTGCGCGCGGGTGACGACTGGCGGGTGGGGCGGGTCCGCCCGGGGTGAGCCGGTGGCCGGCTCAGCGGCTGGGGGAGAGGCCCTCGGCCAGCACGGCGCGGACGTCGGGGTCGGAGAAGGCGTAGCCGCTGTCGAGCAGCGCCCGCGGGACGGCGTTGACCGAGTCGAGCACCAGCCCGCCCAGCTCGCCGCCGGCCTTGCGCAGCACGAACGACGGGGCGGGCACCACCGCGGGGCGGTGGAGCAGCGAGCCCAGCGCCTCGGTGAACTCCGCGTTGGTCGGCGTCACCTCCGAGCAGAGGTTCACCGGGCCCTCCACGTCGTGCTCGGCGGTGTGCACGACCGCGTCGACCCAGTCCCGGGTGCTGATCACCGGCATGTGCTGCCGGCCGTCGCCCAGGCGACCGCCCAGGCCGGCGGCGAAGAGCAGCCGCAGCGCCTTGAGCGGCATCGAGCGGCGGTCGAACACGGGGGAGGTGCGCAGCACGACGACGCGTGCGCCGGCCTCCGACGCGGGCGAGGCCGCGGCCTGCCAGGCGCGCGAGACCCGGGTGAGCAGCGCGTCGCCGCGCGACTCGGCCGCCTCGGTCAGCGGCTCGGACCCCTGGTCGCCGTAGTAGCTGATGCCGTTGCCGGCCAGGAAGACCGGCTTGCGCTCCGACGCGGCGATCGCGGTGGCGAGCACCTCGGTCGTGGTGACGCGGCTGGTCATCAGCTCGCGCGCCCAGCGGGTCGAGTGCGGGTTGCCGACCAGCGGGGAGCCGGCCAGGTTGACGACCACGTCGTGGGCCTCGACCACCTCGACGCCGAGCGGCGCGGCGTACGGGTCCCAGCGCAGCTCCTGGCTGCCGGGGGCCCGGCGCACGAGGGAGGTGACGTCGTGGCCGCGGCCGACGAGCTGCTCGCGCAGCTGGGTGCCGAGGAAGCCGGAGGAGCCAGCGAGGAGGAAGCGCATGGCCCCACGCTCCCACGTGGCTGGTGGCGGCCGCCGGTGCACCTGTGAGGCGCACCACGGATTGCCGCACCAGGGGTGTGACGCAATAGGCTCGGGGGGTGAGTGATTTCGATGTCGTCGTCCTCGGTGCGGGCCCCGGTGGCTACGTCGCCGCCATCCGCGCCTCGCAGCTCGGCCTCAAGGTCGCGGTGATCGAGAAGCAGTACTGGGGCGGGGTGTGCCTCAACGTCGGCTGCATCCCGTCGAAGGCGCTGCTCCGCAACGCCGAGCTGTCGCACATCCTCACCCACGAGAAGGACGTCTTCGGCATCACCGGCGACGTCTCGATGGACTACAAGCCCACCCACGCGCGCTCGCGCGAGGTCTCGGCGTCCATCGTCAAGGGCGTCCACTTCCTCATGAAGAAGAACAAGATCGAGGAGATCCACGGCTGGGGGACCTTCTCCGACACGAAGACGATCGAGGTCGAGCTCGAGGACGGCGGCTCGCGCACCGTCACCGCCGACCACGTCATCATCGCCACCGGGGCCACCACCCGGCTCGTGCCCGGCACCTCGCTGAGCGACAACGTCGTCACCTACGAGGAGCAGATCCTCGACGACCAGCTCCCCGGGTCGATCGTGATCGCCGGCTCCGGCGCCATCGGCGTGGAGTTCGCCTACGTGATGAAGAACTTCGGCGTCGACGTGACGATCGTGGAGTTCCTCGACCGGATGGTCCCGACCGAGGACGTCGAGGTCTCCAAGGAGCTCGCCAAGCACTACAAGAAGCTCGGCGTGGACGTCCGCCTCAAGACCAAGGTCGAGAAGATCGAGGACACCGGCTCCGGCGTCAAGGTCACCGTCTCCAAGGACGGCAAGGAGGAGGTCATCGAGACCGACAAGGTCCTCCAGGCCATCGGCTTCGCGCCCCGCCTCGACGGCTACGGCCTCGACAAGACCGGGGTGAGGACGACCGAGCGCGGCGCGATCGAGGTCGACGCCCGCGGTCGCACGAACGTCGACGGCGTCTGGGCCATCGGTGACGTCACCGGCAAGCTGATGCTCGCCCACACCGCCGAGGCGATGGGCATCGTCACCGCCGAGACGATCGCGGACCACGACACCATCGAGATCGACTTCGACATGATCCCGCGGGCCACCTACTGCCAGCCCCAGATCGCGTCCTTCGGCTACACCGAGGCCCAGGCCAAGGAGAAGGGCTACGACGTCAAGGTCGCCAAGTTCCCGTTCTCGGCCAACGGCAAGGCCAAGGGCCTCGGCGACGCCGTCGGCTTCGTCAAGATCATCGCCGACGGCGCCCACCACGAGATCATCGGCGCCCACCTCATCGGCCCCGACGTCACCGAGCTCCTCCCGGCCCTCACCCTGGCCCAGAAGTGGGACCTCACCGCCGACGAGGTCGCCCGCAACGTCTTCGCCCACCCGACGCTCTCCGAGGCCGTCAAGGAGGCCGTCGAGGGCATCGCGGGTCACATGATCCACATGTAGGTGGTGGGGCAGTTTCCCCGGTCGGCCGGGGAAACTGCCCGCAACACCGGGACGAACCGGACACCCACGGGCAGCTTCACCCGTCATCCGCACCCGGTTCGTCCCCCAGGTCAGTCGCCCTTGACGTTGACGACCTGCCGCAGCACGTGGCGCACCTCGACGAGGTCGGCGGCGTCGGCCATCACCTGGTCGATGTCCTTGTACGCCGCGGGGATCTCGTCGACGAAGGCCTCGGTGTCGCGGTACTCGATCCCGACCATCGCCTCGCGCAGCTGCTCGACCGAGAACGCCTTGCGGGCCGCCGTGCGGCTGAACGCCCGGCCGGCGCCGTGCGGGGCCGAGTGGAGCGAAGGGGCGTACCCCTTGCCCTCCACGACGTACGACGCGGTGCCCATCGACCCGGGGATCAGTCCGGGCCGGCCCGCCTCGGCGTTGATGGCGCCCTTGCGGGAGAGCCAGACCTGCTTGCCGTAGTGCCGCTCCTGCTCGGTGTAGTTGTGGTGGCAGTTGATCTCCTCGAGCCGCGCCACGTCACCCCCGACCCACTCGGCGAAGCAGCGCAGCACGCGGTCCATCATCTCCTCGCGGTTGAGCAGCGCGTAGATCTGCGCCCACCGCATCTGGGCGACGTAGGCGTTGAACTCCGGGGTGCCCTCCACCAGGTAGGCCAGGTCGAGGTCGGGCAGGTCGATCCACCAGCGGCGGCACAGCTCGCGCGCGACGCCGATGTGGTGCTGGGCGATCTTGTTGCCGACCCCGCGCGACCCGGAGTGCAGGAACAGCCACACCCGGTCCTGCTCGTCCACGGTGACCTCGATGAAGTGATTGCCCGAGCCGAGGGTGCCCAGCTGCAGCTCCCAGCGCTTCGCGCGCGCCGCGGGGTCGAAGCCGGCCTCCTCGGCCAGGGCGCGCAGCTGCACGAGCCGCTGCTCGGTGTGCTCGCGCGAGACCGTGCGGTTGGCCGCGCCGGCGCTCAGCGGCACCGACCGCTCGATCTCCCGGCGTACGACGGACCGGTCGGCCGGCAGCCGGTCGCGGGTCCAGTCGGTGCGCACGGCGATCATGCCGCAGCCGATGTCGACGCCGACGGCTGCCGGCATGACGGCGCCGAGCGTCGGGATCACCGACCCGACGGTCGCGCCGCGGCCCAGGTGGGCGTCGGGCATCAGCGCCAGGTGGGGGTGGATGAACGGCATCGACGCCGTCGTCACCGCCTGGGCTCGGGTGTGGTCCTCCAGGATCGACGCCCAGGACAGCAGCGTCTTCGAGATCTCCTCCATGGTCCTTCCTCGTCCGGTCGGCCGCGCTGGTCGCGGCCGGGCCGTGGAGGAGCGTGCCAGCCGCCGGACCGGACGTCACCGGGTTTTCCGCCCGGGACGCACCGACGCGGTGCCCCGCCGCCACCGGGTGGTGGCGGCGGAGCACCGCGTCGGGTGCTGCGGGTCAGACGTCGAAGCTGCCGGACTCCAGGCGTCCCTTGACGTCCTGCAGGAAGCGACCGGCGTCGGCGCCGTCGACCAGCTGGTGGTCGTAGGTCAGCGCCAGGTAGACCATGTAGCGCACCGCGATCGTCTCGCCCAGGTTGGGGTCGTCGATCACGACGGGGCGCTTGACGACCGTGCCGGGCCCGAGGATCGCGACCTGCGGCTTGTTGATGATCGGGGTGTCCCACAGGGCGCCCACGCTGCCGAGGTTGGTGATCGTGAAGGTGCCGCCCGACAGGTCGTCGGGACCGATCTTGTTGGTGCGGGTGCGCTCGGCGACGTCGGCGATCTTCTTGGCCAGACCGGCGATGGACAGGTCGCCGGCGTCCTTGACGACCGGGGTCAGCAGGCCCTTCTCGGTGTCCACCGCGAACGCGACGTTCTCGCGGTCGTAGTAGGTCACCTCGCCCGCCTCGAGGTCGAAGGTGGCGTTCAGCGCCGGGTGCGACTTCAGGGCGTCGACCGTCGCCTTGGCGAAGAACGGCAGGTAGGAGAGCTTGACGCCCTCGCGGGCCAGGAACTCGCCCTTCACCCGGTCGCGGAGCCGCGCGATGTTGGTGACGTCGACCTCGACGACCTGGGTCAGCTGCGCGGAGGTCTGCAGCGACTCGACCATCCGGCTGGCGATCACCTTGCGCAGCCGGCTGATCTTCTCGGTCTTGCCCCGCAGCGGGCTGGGGGCGGTCGGCTGCGGCGCCTTGCCGCTGCCGCTCGCCGCCGAGGCGGCCTCGGACCGGTCGGCTGCCGGCTCGGGAGCCGCGGACGCGGCGGACTTCGCGGCCTCGGCTGCGGCCAGGACGTCCTGCTTGCGGATCCGTCCCCCCACACCGGTGCCGGTCACCGACGCCAGGTCGACGCCGTGCTCGGCGGCCATCTTGCGCACCAGCGGCGTGACGTAGGTGCCGCCGTCGGACGAGCCGCCCGAGGAGCTGCCCGATGACCCCTGGGGGCCGGTCTTGGGCTCGCTCGAGGAGTCGGCCTCGGGCTCCTGCCGCGACTCCTTGGTCGGGGCGGGGGTCTCCTGCTTCGGCTCGGGCTTCTTCTCGGGCTCGGGCTTCTCCTCCGGCTCGGGCTTCTTCTCCGGCTCGGGCTCCGGCTCGGGCTCGGGCTCCGGCTCGGGCTCGCTCTCGGCCGCGGCGCCGTCGCCGATGACGCACAGCTCGGCGCCGACCTCGACGGTCTCGTCCTCCTCGACCTTGATCGACTGCAGCGTGCCCGCCACGGGCGAGGGGATCTCGGTGTCGACCTTGTCGGTGGAGACCTCGAGGAGCGGCTCGTCGACGGCGACCTCGTCACCGACGGACTTGAGCCAGCGCGTGACCGTGCCCTCGGTGACCGACTCGCCCAGCGCGGGCAGCGTGACCGGGGTGCCGCCACCGCCACCGCCGCCGCCGGACGACGTGGCGGCCGGCTTCTCCGGCTCCTCGGCGGGCTCGTCCTGCTCCTCCTCGGCGGGGGCGGGCTCGCCCGCGTCCTCGGCGTCGGGCGCCTCGGCCGTCTCGGCCTCGCCCTCGTCGGAGCCGGCGTCGTCGGACCCGGAGCCGCCGCCCTCGCCCTCGTCGCCGATGACGCACAGCTCCGCGCCGACCTCGACGGTCTCGTCCTCGTCAGCCTTGATCTCCAGCAGCGTGCCGGAGACGGGGGAGGGGATCTCGGTGTCCACCTTGTCGGTGGACACCTCGAGCAGGGGCTCGTCGACCTCGACGGTGTCACCGACCGACTTCAGCCAGCGGGTGATGGTGCCTTCGGTGACGGACTCACCCAGCGCGGGGAGGTTCACGGGTGTCGACATCGGGTTCCTTTGCTCGGAGATCACGCTCTGTGCGGCGTTCGGTTCGGGGGTCGTGCGAGGTGCGGGGACTACTGGTGCAGGGCTATCAGGTCAGGCATGGGCGTGCAACGGCTTGCCCGCGAGCGCCAGGTGGGCCTCGCCGAGCGCCTCGTCCTGGGTGGGGTGGGCGTGGACGAACGGTGCGACGTCCTCGGGGTGGGCCTCCCAGCCGACGATCAGCTGGGCCTCGCCCACCAGCTCGCCGACCCGGCTGCCCACGAGGTGCACGCCGACGACGGGGCCGTCCTCGACGCGCACGAGCTTGACGAAGCCCTGGGTGCCGAGGATCTGGCTCTTGCCGTTGCCCCCGAGGTCGTAGGTCAGCGACGACACGGCGTCGCCGTGCTGCTCGCGGGCCTGGGCCTCGGTCAGCCCGACCGAGGCCACCTCGGGCTCGGAGTAGGTGACGCGGGGGATGGAGCTCTCGGCGACCGGACGCGGCTCGAGGCCGGCGATGTCCTCGGCGACGAAGACGCCCTGCGCGAAGCCGCGGTGGGCCAGCTGCAGGCCGGGCACGATGTCGCCCACGGCGTACACGCCGGACACCGAGGTGCGGCAGCGCTCGTCGGTGGTGACGAAGCCCCGGTCCATCGCGACGCCCTGCTCGTCGTAGCCGAGGCCGTCGGTGACCGGGCCGCGGCCCACGGCGACCAGCAGCAGGTCGGCCTCGTGGGTGGCGCCGCCCTCGACGGTGACCACGACGCCCGAGCCGGTGACCTTCACGGACTCGAAGCGGGTGCCGGTGTGGAAGCGGATGCCGCGCTTGCGGAAGGCCCGCTCCAGGGCCCTGGAGGACTGCTCGTCCTCGGCCGGCACCAGGTGGGGCAGCGCCTCGAGGATCGTCACCTCGGCGCCGAAGGAGCGCCACACGCTGGCGAACTCGACGCCGATGACGCCGCCGCCCAGCACGACCACGGACTCCGGGACCCGGTCGAGGTGCAGCGCGTGCTCGGAGCTCAGCACGCGGGTGCCGTCCACCTCGAGCCCGGGCAGCGAGCGCGACCGCGAGCCCGAGGCGAGCACGACGTGGCGCCCGACGTACGCCGTGCCGTCGACCTCGACGGTCCGGGGGCCGACGAGCCGGCCGTGGCCCTCGACGACGGTGATGCCGCGGCTCCTCACCAGCCCCTCGAGGCCCTTGAACAGGCGGGAGACGACACCGTCCTGGTAGGCGTTGACGCCCGCCATGTCCACGCCCTCGAGGCTGGCGCGCACGCCGAACCGCTCCGCGTGGCGGGCCGAGTCGGCGACCTCGGCGGCGTGGAGCAGCGCCTTGGTGGGGATGCAGCCGACGTGGAGGCAGGTGCCGCCGAGCTTGTCCTTCTCGACGAGCGCGACGGACAGGCCGAGCTGGGCGGCGCGCAGCGCACAGGCGTAGCCGCCCGACCCCGCGCCCAGCACCACCACGTCGAACTCGCGGGCTCCGCGATCCGACCCGGTTGCTGTCCCCGACCCGTCTGGCACGTCAGACCTCCCTCGTGGCGTGTCAGGCACCATCCAACCACTCCTGCACCAGTCGGCTGACACCCCTCTCGCCGCACCCGGCGCGGCCCGGCGGCAGTTCCGCCGGTGCGACGACCGGCGATGCAGCACACTGGTGCCATGGCGCTGCGTGACCGGTTCCGTCGCGGCGGCCGTCGACGCACCGACGGCCGTGCCGTCGAGCGTGCCTCCGACGCCGCCGACGCCCAGCACCTCCTCGACTTCATCGCCACGCGTCGAGGTGTCGAGGGCTTCGTCGAGCCGCGCACCACGGTGACCGACACGACCCTGCTGCTGGTGGCGTACGACGGCGAGTGGACGCGTCGCCGGGTGCCCTCGGTCGCGTGGGCCCACGACCTGGCCAACCGCAACGGCGTCCCGTCGTACGACGCGGGGCTGGTCGGGATCCCGCAGCGGATGCGGGAGTACAACCACCGCCAGCGGCTGCGCCAGAAGGAGCTGCTGAGGAGCAGCCTCGACCAGGACGAGCGTCCCGACGAGGAGCCCGAGCGCCGCTAGTCGGTCGGGCCGGCGGCGAGGGCCGCGGCGTACTCCACCAGGGTGGTGACCGAGTAGCCGGTCGCGCCGGGGGTCACGTGGCCCCACGCGCCGCCGCTGTTCCAGGCGCTGCCGGCGATGTCGAGGTGCGCCCAGGGCACGTCGCCGACGAAGCGCTCGAGGAAGGCCGCGGCGTACAGCGTCCCGCCCCAGCGGACCCAGTTGGCCTGCAGCACGTCGGCGACCTTGGTGTCCACGACGGCCCGGCGCGACTCCTCCGGGATGGGCAGCCGCCACAGCAGCTCGCCGCTGCGCTCGGCGGCCTCGGTGAGGGCGGCGGTGGTGGGGTCGTCGCCCATGAGGCCCGCGACCTTCTCGCCGAGCGCGACCACGCAGCCGCCGGTGAGGGTGGCGACGTCGACGATCGCGTCGGGGCCGTCCTCGACGGCCATGGCGAGGGCGTCGGCCAGGATGAGGCGGCCCTCGGCGTCGGTGTTGGTGACCTCGACGGTCTGGCCGTCGTGCATCGTCAGCACGTCGCCGGGGCGCATCGCGCGCCCGCCCGGCATGTTCTCGGCCATCGGGGCGTACGTCGTGACGGCCACGGGCAGGCCGAGCTCGGCGATCGCGAAGGTGGCGGCGATGACGGCCGCGGCGCCGCCCATGTCGAACTTCATGGTGGCCATGGAGCTGCCCGACTTGATAGACAGGCCGCCCGAGTCGTAGGTGATGCCCTTGCCGACCAGGGCGAGGTGTCCCCGCGCCCCGGGGGGCGACCAGGTGAGCCTGACCAGGCGGGGCTCGCGCGCCGACCCCTGTCCGACGCCGAGGATGCCGCCGCAGGAGAGCTCCCGCAGCTGCTCGGGCTCGAGCACCTCGACCGCGACCTTGGGCCCCTTGCCCTTCTGCTGGCGGCCCAGGTCGGCGACCTGCTCGGCGAACACCTCGGGGTAGAGGTCGTTGGGCGGGGTGTTGGTCCAGTCGCGGGCCCGGGCCACGGCGGCCGCGACGACCTGGGCCTGCTCGACGGCTGCGACCGCATCGGCGTCGCGGGCGGTCGGGCTCAGCAGGGTGACCTCCGCGACCGACGTCGGCTCGGCGCCGCTCTTGTAGCTGGTGAAGGAGTAGAGACCCGACACGAACCCCTCGACGACCGCCCGCACCCGCAGGGGCTCGTCGAGCGGCAGCGCGAGGGCGACCGAGGCGGCGTTGCCGAGGCTGCGGGCGACGGTGCCGGCGGCGCGTCGCAGCGTCTCGGTGGTGACGCCGTCGGCCGCGCCCAGGCCGACCGCCAGCAGCTGGCCCGAGGGCAGGGTGTCGCCGGTGGGCACCCGCAGCACCTCTCCCGGGTCGCCCCGGAAGGCCATCGAGCTGAGCAGCGGCTTGAACCGGCGGCCGTACGCCGCGGCGACGTCCTCGCCCCCCGTGGCGACCTCGAGGTCGCCCTTCGTGGTGCGCACCACGCCCACCACGACGACGTCGGTGCGGGTCTTGGCGGGGCTTCCCTTGCGCAGCGTGTAGGTCGTCACGCACCGCATCGTAGGCCGGGGCCAGCGGGTAGCCTGCCGCGCATGCCGCTGCTCCACTCGCCCCTGCACGAGCGCCACCTCGCCCTCGGGGCCAAGCTCTCCGAGTTCGGCGGGTGGGAGATGCCGCTGGAGTACCCCACGGGCGTCATCAAGGAGCACACCGCCGTGCGCGAGGCGGTCGGCCTGTTCGACGTGAGCCACCTCGGCAAGATCGAGGTCCGCGGCCCCGGCGCGGTCGACTTCCTCGACACCTGCCTCAGCAACGACCTGCGCCGCATCGGGCCCGGACAGGCGCAGTACACCCTCGCCCTGGACGCCGCCTCCGGTGGCGTGGTCGACGACCTGATCGCCTACGTCCACGCCGAGGACCACGTCCTGCTGGTGCCCAACGCCGCCAACACCGCCGAGGTGCTGCGCCGGCTCCGGGCCGACGCGCCGTCCGGGCTGGTGCTGACCGACCAGCACACCTCGCACGCCGTGCTCGCCCTGCAGGGCCCGCGCTCCGACGCGGTCCTCGAGGCCCTCGGCCTGCCCGCCGGCCACGACTACATGTCCTTCGCGGTCGCGCCCCACGAGGGCGTCGACGTCGTGGTGTGCCGCACCGGCTACACCGGCGAGCGCGGCTACGAGCTGGTGCTGCCGTCCGACGCCGCACCGGCCCTGTGGGACGCGCTGGTGGCCGCCGGGACCCCGCTGGGCCTGCTCCCCGCCGGGCTGGGCGCGCGCGACACGCTGCGCACCGAGATGGGCTACCCGCTGCACGGGCAGGACGTCTCGCTCGAGGTCACCCCCAACCAGTCGCGCCTGGGCTGGGCGGTCGGCTGGTCCAAGCCCGCCTTCTGGGGCAAGGAGGCCCTGGTCGCGGAGAAGGAGGCCGGCACGCGCGTCGTGCTGCGCGGCCTGGTGGCCCAGGGCCGGGGCATCGCCCGCCCGCAGATGAGCGTCAAGATCACCCGTGACCTGCCGATCGGCCACGTCACCTCCGGCACCTTCAGCCCGACGCTGCGCAAGGGCGTGGCGCTGGCCCTGGTCAACCGGCAGGTGCAGCTCGGCGCCGAGGTCCTGGTCGACGTCCGGGGTCGCGGCGAGGTCTTCGTGGTGACCGCCCCGCCGTTCGTCGCCTCCCACGTCCGCGACGCGTGACCCAGCCCCCGACCGCACCCGACGCAGAGGACCGACCGTGAGCACACCCCAGGACCCGAACCCGACCTTCTCCTCCCGCCGGCCCGACGACGTGCCGTGGTGGTGGCAGCTGCTCGACGCCGACGGCGCCGTGGTGGTCCAGGAGCGCACGGAGTTCCCCACGCGCGGCGACGCCGAGACGTGGCTGGGGGAGGTCTACCCCGACCTCGCCGAGCAGGGCGTCGCGGCCGTCACCCTGCTCGAGGGCGACCGCGAGGTCTACGGGCCGATGTCGCTCGAGGCGTCCTGACTCTCGGACCAACGCAGCCTCAGACCTTCGGGGCGCCGCCGATCCGGACCTTGGCCTTGGGGGAGCGCAGCGGGCGCACCTGGAGCGCGCGCAGCACGGCGTAGAACGTGGTACCGCGGAGGTTCTCCTCGGGGAAGCGGGCCTTGAGCGCGCGCTTGAGGCGGAAGACCAGCCACAGCGTGTCGAGCACGACGACGAGGATCGTGGTGGACCACAGCGCCCCGCCGAAGCGGACCAGCGCGTCGTTGCCGGAGGCCTGGAGCAGGAACGTCACCAGCAGCAGCGGCAGCAGGAACTCCGCGATCGAGACCCGGCCGTCGACGAAGTCGCGCACGAAGCTCTTGACCGGCCCCTTGTCGCGCGCCATCAGGTACCGCTCGTCCCCGGCCTTCATGCCCGCGCGCATCTTGCGGCTCTCCTCGGCCCGGCGGGCCCGCTGCTGCTTGCGGGCCTCCTTGGAGTCCGTCGCCGAGCGCGCCCGGGCGCGGGCGGCGGCCTCGGCCTCGCGGCGGGTCGGGGTGGGGCGACCCTTCGCGCCCGTCCCCTTCGCGGTCGTGCCCGGGGCGGGGGCGGCTGCGGAGGTCGGCTCGGACTTGTCGGTGCGGCGGAACACGCGTGATCCCTCGAGACGGCGGTGGGGGGACGGGGGCCGCGAGCCTACCCGGCGCACGTCCTCGAACTCGGTGGCACCGGCCGGTACCGTGAGCCCATGAGCCTCATGAAGCGGATCAGCACGGTCTTCCGGGCCAAGGCCAACAGTGCCCTGGACAAGGCGGAGGACCCGCGCGAGACCCTCGACTACAGCTACCAGCGCCAGCTCGAGATGCTCACGAAGGTCCGCCGCGGCGTGGCCGACGTGGCGACGAGCCGCAAGCGGGTCGAGCTGCAGATGAACCAGCTGCAGAACCAGAGCGACAAGCTGACCTCCCAGGCCCAGAAGGCCATCGACATGGGCCGCGAGGACCTCGCCCGCGAGGCGCTCACCCGCAAGTCGGCCCTGACCGGCCAGCTGAGCGACCTGCAGGCCCAGCACGCCCAGCTCCAGGGCGAGGAGGAGAAGCTGACGCTGGCCTCCCAGCGGCTCTCGGCCAAGGTCGAGTCGTTCCGCACCCGCAAGGAGACGATCAAGGCGACCTACACCGCCGCCGAGGCCCAGACCCGCATCGGCGAGGCCTTCTCCGGCATCTCCGAGGAGATGGGCGACGTCGGCATGGCGATCCAGCGCGCCGAGGACAAGACCCTGCAGATGCAGGCCCGCGCCGGTGCGGTCGACGAGCTGATCGCCTCGGGCGCGCTCGACGATGCCAGCTCGGTCAACCGCGGCGACGACATCTCCCGCGAGCTCGAGGCGATGAGCAGCCAGTCCGACGTCGAGGCCGAGCTCGCCGCGCTCAAGGGCGGCAGCTCCGCCACGCCGCAGCTCGACGCCGCCCCCCAGGGCCAGCCGCAGGCCCAGGCCCAGGCGCAGCCCGAGGGGGAGCAGAAGTGATCGTCCGGATCCTCACCGAGGGCCAGCTCGAGGTCGCCGACGACCGCGTCGACGGGCTCAACGGCCTCGACGCCGCGGTGGAGCAGGCCGTCGAGGCGGGGGACCACGACGCGTTCGCGCAGGCGCTCGCCGCGCTGCTCGACGGCGTACGCGACGCCGGCGTCCCGCTGCCCGACGACGTCCTGCACGACTCCGACCTGATCCTGCCGCCGGCCGACGCGACCCTCGAGGAGGTCCGCGCCATGCTCGGTGACGAGGGTCTCATCCCCGGCTAGGACGGAACCTCCCGTGCCCTCCCGCACGTTCACCTGACATGGCCCGCACCCGCTTCGTCCCCGACTCCGGACTGACGCTCCGCATGACCGCCGTGATGTTCGTGCTCGGTGGGCTGTTCGTGGCCCTCGTCGTCTCCCTCATGGCGATCTCGCGATCGGCTCCGCTGGCCATCGTCATCGGCCTGGTCGGCATCGGCGTGGCCTTCTTCCAGTGGTGGCGCTCGGACACCGTCGCCCTCAAGGCGATGCGGGCCCGGGTCGTCACCCCGGAGCAGGCGCCCGAGCTGCACGGCATGATCGACCGGCTCTGCGCCATGGCCGACATGCCCAAGCCCCGCGTCGCGATCGCCGACACCCACGTCCCCAACGCGTTCGCCACGGGCCGCTCCCCGGAGCGCTCGGCGGTCTGCGTGACGACCGGCATCCTGCAGCTGCTGACCGTCGAGGAGCTCGAGGGCGTGCTCGCCCACGAGCTGTCCCACGTCGCCCACCGCGACGTCCTCGTCATGACGGTCGCGTCGTCGGCCGGCATCGTCGCCGGCATGGTCACCCAGGGGGCGCAGTACGGCGGCTTCGGGCTGGCCCGCTCGCGCGGCAACAACGACAACGGCGGGGGAGCGATCGCGCTCGTCCTGGCCCTGGTCGTCTCGCTCGTGGTGTACGCCGTCAGCTTCGTCGCCCTGCGCCTGCTCTCGCGCTACCGCGAGCTGTGCGCCGACCGCTCGGGCGCCTACCTGACCCAGAAGCCGTCCGCGCTGGCCTCGGCGCTGACCAAGATCAGCGGCCAGATGAACGCCGTCCCGGAGCGCGACCTGCGTGCTGCCCAGAAGATGAACGCCTTCTTCATCACCCCGGCCGTGCGCGGCGTCTCGATGAGCACGCTGACCGCCACCCACCCGCCGCTGGAGCAGCGGCTCGACCAGCTCGCGAAGATCTCCGCCAGCCTCGGCAAGAGCTACTGACGCGATGGGCTTCTGGGACGCGATCCGGGGTCGTACGACGCCCCGGGCGGCCACCCTCGACGCGCTGTTCTCGGTGCCGTCGGCCGCGATGACCCTCGAGGCCGGCCTGGGCCTGCGGCCGAGCGGCGCGGGGTCGGTGTGCTTCCGGGCCGCCGAGGGCCAGGCCTCGCGGCTGAGCCAGGCCGAGGCGAGCGACCTGGTGGGCCTGGACGGCGGACCCCGCACCGAGACCACGGTCGACGACTACGGCTACACCTGGCTCACGGTGCGCACCGACCCGCCCGACCCGGCGGCGCTGGTCACCGACCTGCACGCCGTCAACGCCTCGTTGGAGGCGCAGGGTTTCTCCTCCAGCCTGCTGTGCTCGGTGATCGGCTTCAGCGACGAGCAGGGGGCGCCGGCGTACCTCGTCTACCTCTACAAGCAGGGCACCTTCTACCCGTTCGTGCCCACCGGGGCCAGCACCCGCGACACGCTGCGCGAGCGACAGCTCCGCGACGCGGTCGGCGTGGACCTCCCCGTGGAGGCCGACACCAGCCGGTGGATGCCGATCTGGGGTCTTCCCCTTTAGGAACCCCTTGGGCGGAAAATGTCCGAAAAGGGCATTTGGGGCTTATCATGGGCCGCATGAGGCTGGAGGAGGTGCTGCGTGACGCCGAGATCGGCGCTCTCGACCTCCTCGACGGCACGCCGCCGCAGATCCTCGACCACCTGGTGCGCGCGGCGGCGCTGATGACCGGCGCCGCGGCCGCGCGCATCAACGTCATCACCTCCGAGGCCCAGCACGCCATCGCCGACTCCACCGGCGCCGTCGGGCGCGACGACCTCGAGGCGTCGCTGTGCGCCCGTGCGCTGCGTCGACCCGAGCGGGTGCAGCTGGTGCCCGACGCCCGGGTCGACCCCCTCTTCTCCGACAGCGTCTTCGTCACCTCCGGCGCCGTCACGACGTACGCCGCGGCGCAGCTCGTCACCGCCCACGGCGTCTCGATCGGGACCCTGTGCATCTTCGACCCGCAGCCGCGTGAGATCACCCAGGCCATGCTCGACGCCCTGGGGCAGCTCGGCGAGGCGGCCGTGCAGGCCATGGAGGTGCGCCGCGAGCGGGCCGACATGGGCCAGCTGCTCCAGGTGCTCGCGGGCGGCAGCAAGGAGCTGCGTCGCTCCAACGAGCACCTGGCGGCCTTCGCCGGCCAGGTCAGCCACGACGTCAAGGGGCCGCTCGCGGCGGTCCAGATGGCCCTGGAGCTGATCCAGGAGGACCTCGACGGCGAGGAGCACGACCGGGCGCAGCTGGCGGCCTTCGTCGGAACGGCGCTGTCGAGCGCGCGCCGGATGCACGGCACCGTCTCGGGGCTGATGGACTTCGCCGTCCTCGGGGGCCGGCTGCAGGCGGAGCAGGTCGACGCCGTGGCCGTGGTCGAGGAGGTGCTGGTCGACCTGGCGGCCCGTCGCGGCGCGACCGAGGTGGTCGTCGAGCCGCTCCCCAAGCTGTACGGCGACCGCGTCCAGGTCCGGGCCGTGCTCCAGAACCTCGTGGCCAACGCCTTCAAGCACGCCACCACCTCCGACGGTCCCGTGGTGACCCTGAGCGGGTCGACGCACGACGGCCGCACCACGATCCGGGTCGCCGACAACGGTCCGGGAGTGCCGCTCGCCCAGCGCGAGGCCGTCTTCGAGCTGCTGGTGCGCGGCGATGCTGCCGCCGACGCAGGTGTCGACGGCGCCGGGATCGGGTTGGCCACGTGCCGTCGCATCGTGGAGGCGCACGGCGGCAGCATCGGGGTGGGGGAGTCGCCCCAGGGCGGCGCCGAGTTCTGGTTCTCCCTGCCCGACGCCTGACGCCCGACGCCTGACTCGCCCGGCTTCGTCCGGAAGCGCGCCGGCCCGCGACGGACGGCACCTGGCGCGGGTGCGACCTGGTGTGGTGACCTGACCCCGGTCGGGACCACGGCCGGACCGGACGGCGGGAGCTCCATGCGCAGCGACATCCCCTCGCCCGCCCCGCCTCCGAGCGCGGCCCCCGAGCCCGGACCCCGCGCGGAGCGCGACTCCGAGCGCGACCGGGTGCGCGACGCCCAGGTGGCGGCGTACCGCGTCGCCGGCCTGCCGCGGGCCGAGCTGACCGACCTGGCGCGGCTGGCCGCGCAGCTGGCCGACGTCCCGGCCGCGGCGGTCAACCTGATGAGCTCCGGGGACCAGGACACCGTCGCGGCCCACGGCACGGGCGTCGAGGTCTGCGGGCGTGCGGACGCGATGTGTGCGTCCGTCCTCTACGAGGGCGCGCCGGTGCGGGTGCGCGACGCCTCGCAGGACCCGCGCTGGGCCGACAACCCCTACGTCACCGGCGAGCGCAACAGCTTCCGCTTCTACTGCGCCCACCAGCTGGTCTCCCCGACGGGCGTGGTCTTCGGGACGCTGTGCGTGTTCGACCACGTGCCCCGCGACGTCGGCGACGACGTCGACGCCCTGCTGGGCGACCTCGCCCACCGGGTGGTCGACCTGCTGGAGCTGCGGCTGCGCACCCGGCAGCTGGAGGAGGCGGTCCGCGGGCTCTCGGCCGCCCGGGTGGCACTCGAGCGGTCCAACGAGCAGCTCAGCCTGTTCGCCGCCCAGGTCGCCCACGACCTCAAGGGACCGCTGGCCTCGCTCTCGGCGTCGCTGGAGCTGCTGTCCGACCGGGAGGGCGAGACCGACCCCGAGGGGGAGTGGCTGATGGCGCGGGCCGTCGGCAGCGTCGACCGGATGGACGTGCTCATCGGCGACGTGCTGCGCTTCGCCTCGCTCGACGGCCGCGTGCTCCACGACGACGTCGACCTCGGCGAGCTGGTGGGCGAGGTCTGCGACGACCTCGCGCTGCAGCTGCAGCGTGCCGCCGTGGACCTGGGCGAGCTGCCCGTGGTGCGGGGCGACCGGACGCAGCTGCGGCTGGTCCTGCAGAACCTCGTGGCCAACGCCGCCCGCTTCACGCGCACCGCGCCGTCGGCCCGGCTCCGGGTCTCCGGGGGGCGCACGCCGCCGGCCGCGGTCGACGACCCGACCGGCGCCTGGTGGCTCGAGGTCGCCGACAACGGACCGGGGGTGCCCGTGGGGCAGCGCGAGCGCGTCTTCGACCACCTGGTCCAGGGCGACGAGCCGTCGGAGGGCCTCGGCATCGGCCTGGCCACCGCCCGCCGGCTGGTCCGCGCCCACGGGGGCACGGTCCGCCTGGACGAGGCGCCGGAGGGCGGCGCACTGGTCCGCATCGACGTGCCCGCGGGCCGCACCGCCCGGTCGGGCTAGGTTGCGGGGATGCGCGTCGTCATCGCTCCCGACAAGTTCGCCGGCACCCTCACCGCGGTCGAGGCCGCCGCCGCCATCGCGGAGGGCTGGGCGCGACGGGCGCCCGGGGACGAGCTGGTGCAGGTGCCGATGTCCGACGGCGGCCCCGGGTTCGTCGACGTGCTGCACGCCGCGCTGGGGGGCGAGCTCCAGGCGGTGACGGTCCGCGACCCGTACGGCGTGCCGGTGCCGGCCTCCGTGCTGCGCGTGGGCACCACGGCGTACCTCGAGTGCGCCGAGGCCGTCGGCCTCCACCTGACCGCTCCGGAGGACCGCCGCGCCGAGCACGGGTCGACGTACGGCCTCGGCGAGCTGGTCCGGGCGGCCGTGACCGGCGGGGCGACCCGCGTCGTGGTCGGTCTGGGCGGCTCGGGCACCAACGACGCCGGTGCCGGCCTGCTCGCGGCCCTGGGTGCCACCTGCGCCGCGGGCTCCCTGGTCGAGGGCCCGGCCGGCCTGGCCGAGGTCGCCGGCGTCGACGTCGGCCCCGCCCGCGACCTGGTCGCCGGGGTCGAGCTGGTGACCGCCAGCGACGTCGACAACCCGCTGCTCGGGATCACCGGCGCCACGAAGGTCTTCGGCCCCCAGAAGGGCCTGCCCGACGAGCGCCTCGTGGTGGTCGACGGCTGGCTGCAGCACTTCGCGGAGGCGACCGACCGCAAGCTGGCCGCCCGCAAGGGCACCGGGGCGGCGGGTGGGCTCGGCTTCGCGCTGCAGCTGCTCGGCGCCGAGCAGACCAGCGGCGTGGCCCTGGTCGCCGAGGCGGTGCGGCTGGCCGACGTGGTCGCGGGGTCGGACCTCGTGCTGACCGGCGAGGGCGCCTTCGACTTCCAGTCGCGCTCGGGCAAGGTGCCCTACGGCGTCGCGGAGGTCGCGGCCGCGCAGACCGTGCCGGTGGTGGCCCTGGCCGGCCAGGTGCTGGTCGGGGCGCGCGAGATGCGCGCGCTGGGCGTGGAGTCGGCGTACGCCCTCGTCGACCTGGTGGGCGAGGAGCGCGCGTTCGCCGCCCCGGCGCAGGCCCTGGCCGAGCTCGCCGAGCGCACGGCGAGGACGTGGTCGCGGTGATGCCCAGGAATATCCGGCCGTGTGCGACGATTGAGATGTCGTATCGCGCACCCGATCAGCACTGGAGAGCCTCATGACCGAGCAGGTCGACACCGCTAGCGAGATCCGCACCGACGGCATCAACGTCACCGACACCGCGTCGAGCAAGGTCAAGAGCCTGCTGGCCCAGGAGGGTCGGGAGGACCTGCAGCTGCGCATCGCCGTGCAGCCCGGCGGTTGCTCCGGCCTCCGCTACCAGCTCTTCTTCGACGAGCGCACCCTCGACGGCGACGTCGTCACCGACTTCGACGGCGTGGCCGTGGTCGTGGACCGGATGAGCGTGCCCTACCTCAACGGCGCCACCATCGACTTCGTCGACAGCATCGAGAAGCAGGGGTTCACCATCGACAACCCCAACGCCACGGGCTCCTGCGCCTGCGGCGACAGCTTCCACTGAGCCACCCGCACCACCAGGCGCGACGAGAGGCGGCACCCCGGTCGGGGTGCCGCCTCTCGTGCCGTCTGCAGGGACTCCCACGCGGGGAGCCGGCCTCAGTCGAGGTGCAGGTGCAGCCGCGAGGCCAGGTGGGCGGCGGCCTCGTCGATGCCGATGACCGGCTTGCGCACCTCCCGCGGGTACGCCGCGTAGTCCAGCGAGGGCGCCGGCATCGTCACCCGCGACCGGTCCACCCGCTGGCGCGGCACGTCGATCCGGTCGCCGCACGCGGTGCAGTCCAGCCGCATGGCCGCAGTGGTGTCGTGGTCGTCGTAGGCCAGTCGCTGGTAGCTCATGGAGCCGACGCTAGGGGCTACTCGTGCGTACATCGCGCGTACCGATGGGTAGGGTCCTCGGGCGGGTCGCCACGCGCCCGGACCACCCACGAAAGGCACCCATGTCCCTCCTGATCGCCGGCTCGATCGCCACCGACCACCTGATGAGCTTCGGCGGCAAGTTCGCCGACTCGCTGGTCGTCGACCAGCTCGACAAGCTCTCGGTGTCCTTCCTCGTCGACGACCTGGAGATCCGGCGCGGGGGCTGCGCCGGCAACATCGCCTTCGGGCTGGGACAGCTGGGGCTGCGGCCGGTGCTCGTGGGGGCCGCGGGGGAGGACTTCGCCGACTACCGCTCCTGGCTGGAGCGCCACGGCGTGGACACCGGCTCGGTGCGGATCTCCGAGGACAAGCACACCGCCCGCTTCGTGTGCACCACCGACACCACGATGGCGCAGTTCGCCAGCTTCTACCCCGGGGCGATGAGCGAGTCGCGGCTGATCGAGCTGGCACCGATCGCGGCGCGGGTGGGGGAGCCGACCTTCGTGCTGATCGGGCCCGACGACCCCGAGGGCATGGTCCGCCACACCCGCGAGTGCCGCCAGCGCGGCTACGCCTTCGTGGCCGACCCCAGCCAGCAGTTGGCCTTCGGCGAGGGCGAGATGATCCGCGAGCTGGTCGACGGCGCGGCGTACCTGTTCTGCAACGAGTACGAGTCCCACATGATCCAGCAGAAGACCGGCTGGTCGGCCGAGGACGTGCTCGCGCGGGTCGGCACCCAGGTCGTCACCCTCGGCAAGGACGGCGTCCGCGTCGTGGCCGAGGACGCGGAGGAGATCGTCGTCGGCGCGGTGCCCGGGGTCCGCGCCGTCGAGCCCACGGGCGTCGGCGACGCGTTCCGCTCGGGCTTCCTCGCGGCCCTGGAGTGGGGCCTGGCGCACGAGCGGGCGGCGCAGGTCGGCTGCGTGCTCGCGGCGTACGTCGTGGAGCAGGTGGGCACCCAGGAGTACACCTTCACGCGGCCGCAGTTCGTGGAGCGTCTCGCAACGGCGTACGGCGACGACGCCGCCGCCGACGTCCGCCACCACCTCGTCTGAGGCCCTCCGGAGCCCTGTGGTCATCACCGCGGGACGCGATCCACAGCATTTCCCCACCCACGACCCGGCCGTGTCTCAGGAGGGGCGAGTAGTAGGCTCTGGGATGTCCGTAGTTGGCTCCGTCGGCGGTCCCGTCGTGCGGTCACCACCCGAAAGGGCTCTTCTGTGAGTCTGCAGTTCCCCAAGCGCCCGCGTCGAGCCGCGCTGCTCGGCCTGCTGGTCGTTGCTGCGCTGTTCCTGAGTGGCTGCTCCGCCGAGACGGAGACCGAGATCAAGCGTCTCGCGATGCCCGTCTCGGCCACCGCGGAGGCTCCCGCCGTCCACACGCTGTGGATGTGGTCGTGGCTCGCCGCGATGCTGACCGGTGTCGTCGTGTGGGGCCTGATCTTCTACGCCTCGGTGCGCTTCCGCCGCCGCAGCGAGACCGAGATCCCCGTGCAGACGCGCTACAACCTGCCGATCGAGATCTTCTACACCCTCGCCCCCGTGATGATGGTGCTCGTCTTCTTCGTCTTCACGCTCAAGGCGCAGGGCGAGGTCCTCCACGACGACGACAACGCCGACGAGATCGTCACCGTCGTCGGCCAGCAGTGGTCCTGGTCGTTCAACTACAACCTGGGCTACGACGAGAAGACCGACACCTACGAGTCGATGGGCGGCGACACCGTCTACGAGGTCGGCACCACCGCCGACCGCCCGACGCTGTGGCTGGTCAAGGACAAGAGCGTGCAGCTCAACCTGGCCTCGCCCGACGTCATCCACTCCTTCTGGGTCCCCGCGTTCCTCTTCAAGATGGACGTCATCCCCGGACGCCACAACAGCTTCACCGTGACCCCCACGCGCACGGGCACCTTCGAGGGGCGGTGCGCCGAGCTCTGCGGCGTGCGCCACTCGAGGATGCTCTTCGACGTCAAGGTCGTCGACCAGCAGGAGTACGACGACCACCTCGCCTCGCTCGCCGAGCAGGGCAACACCGGTCCGGCCCTCGGCGGGTCCGACGCAACGACCGTCCCCGGGCTCGAGTCCGGCGAGAGCAACGGAGGAAACGAGTGACCGCGGTCTCCGACGCCCCCACCAGCGTCCGTGTCACACCGCCCAAGCACAGCCTGGGCACCCAGCTCGCGCGCATCCTCACCACGACCGACCACAAGCTGATCGGCAAGCTCTACCTCACGACGTCGTTCGTGTGGTTCCTCGTCGGCGGCCTGATGGCGCTGGTCATCCGCTCCGAGCTGGCCTTCCCCGGCTCGCAGGTGGTCAGCGACGAGGTCTACAACCAGCTGTTCACGATGCACGGCACGATCATGCTGCTGCTGTTCGCGACGCCGCTGTTCTTCGGCTTCGCCAACGTGCTCGTCCCGCTGCAGATCGGCGCGCCCGACGTGGCGTTCCCGCGGCTCAACATGCTGGCCTACTGGTTCTACCTGTTCGGCGGCATCATCGCGGCCTCCGGCTTCCTCACCCGTGAGGGCGCCGCCGACTTCGGCTGGACGGCGTACACGCCGCTGTCGAACGCCGTGCGCTCGCCCGGTGTCGGTGGCGACCTGTGGATCATGGGGCTGTGGCTCGCCGGTCTCGGCACCATCCTGGGTGCGGTCAACTTCACGGTGACGATCATCTGCATGCGCGCCCCCGGCATGACGATGTTCCGGATGCCGATCTTCGTGTGGAACTCGTTCGTGACCAGCCTGCTGATCCTGATCGCGTTCCCGATCTTCGCCGCGGCGCTGCTGGCCCTGGAGGCCGACCGGAGCCTGGGAGCCCACGTCTTCGACCCCAACCACGGTGGGTCGATCCTGTGGCAGCACCTGTTCTGGTTCTTCGGCCACCCAGAGGTCTACATCCTCGCGCTGCCGTTCTTCGGCATCATCACCGAGATCCTGCCGGTCTTCAGCCGCAAGCCGATCTTCGGCTACGTCGGCCTCGTCGCCGCGACGCTCGGCATCGCGGTCCTCTCGGTCGCCGTGTGGGCCCACCACATGTTCGTCACCGGTGCGGTCGACCTGGCGTTCTTCTCCGGCATGACGTTCCTGATCGCGATCCCGACAGGCGTGAAGTTCTTCAACTGGATCGGCACGATGTGGGGCGGGTCCATCAGCTTCGACACGCCCATGCTCTGGGCCGTCGGCTTCCTCACCACCTTCCTCTTCGGTGGTCTGACCGGCGTCATCCTGGCCTCGCCGCCGCTGGACTTCCACGTGTCGGACTCCTACTTCGTGGTCGCGCACTTCCACTACGTCGTCTTCGGCACCGTCGTGTTCGCGATGTTCGCCGGCTTCTACTTCTGGTGGCCGAAGATGACCGGCCGGATGCTCGACGAGCGCCTCGGCAAGGTCCACTTCTGGCTGCTGTTCCTCGGCTTCCACACCACGTTCCTCGTGCAGCACTGGCTGGGTGTCGAGGGCATGCCGCGTCGCTACTCCGACTACGCCGCCTCCGACGGGTTCACGCTGCTCAACCAGATCTCGACGGTCGGCGCGTTCCTGCTGGCGTTCTCGACGCTGCCGTTCCTGTGGAACGTCTACCAGAGCTCGCGCGGACCCAAGATCTCCGTCGACGACCCGTGGGGCTGGGGCCGCTCGCTCGAGTGGGCCACCAGCTGCCCGCCGCCGCGCCACAACTTCGTGACGCTGCCGCGGATCCGCTCGGAGTCCCCGGCGTTCGACCTGCACCACCCCGAGATCGCGGCGCTCGAGTACGCCGACAACGACCTCAGCGGTGCGGCTGACGCCCCCGACATGGAAGGCCGCTTCGGCCACCTCGAGAGCGACGACAAGGGAGGCGCCCGATGAAGGCCGAATACCTGATGTTCGTGTTCTGCAGCGTCTTCTTCCTCATCGTGACGCCGCTCTACTGGCTCTCCAGCGGGGACCTCACGGGCACCACGGCGCTGGTGATGACCTTCCTGCTCGTCACGCTGATCGCGTTCTACCTCGGCTTCCACGCCCGCAAGATGGAGCCGCGGCCCGAGGACCGCAAGGACGGCGAGATCGCGGAGGGTGCCGGCGAGCTCGGCTTCTTCCCGCCGTTCTCCTGGTGGCCCCTGTGGTGCGCGCTGTGCCTGGCGACCATGACGCTGGGCGTGGCCATCGGCTGGTGGCTGTTCATCATCGGTGCGGCCCTGGGCGTCGTCGCCCTGTGCGGCCTCATCTTCGAGTACTACCGCGGCGAGTACGCCCACTGAGGCTCGATCGCTGAACCGCGTGGTCGTGGCGGGTTGCCGGTGTCGGCAGCCCGCCACGGCGTGTGGGCCCTGACACGCGAGACGCGCGCGTGTCGTATTGCAGGGCTTGTTAGATTGGCATGGCTCTGTCCTTGCTCTCGCTGGAGTCACCCATGTCCTCCCGGACTGTTCGTTCCCGTTTCGCCCTCGGCGCCCTCGCGGTCGCCCTGACGGCTGTGAGCGCCTGCTCGGGGGCGCCCAGCGCCACCGACGACGACACCGCCAGCGGCACCGCCGCGGCACCCAGTCCCCAGGAGCAGAAGGACTCCGCCGCCCGGGTGGTCAGCAACATCCCGGCCGGCGCCTCCGACATCGACCTCCAGCGCAAGCTCAAGCTGCGCGTCGCCTCGGGCACGTTCGAGGACATCGCCGTGACCACCCGCAAGGGCGCGCCGCTGGCCGGCACCCTCTCGGCCGACAAGACCCGCTGGGTCTCCCAGGGCGTCCTGGCCTCCGGCACCCGCTACAAGGTGGCCGGCACGGCCGTCGACGACGAGGGCCTGGAGAAGACCTACGCCGCCGGCTTCCGGACGCGCACCCTCACCCTCGACGAGCAGACGTACCCCAGCTTCGTGGGCGACGGCCAGACGGTCGGCGTCGGCATGCCGGTGATGATCCGCTTCGACGTCCCCGTGACCGACAAGGCCGAGATCGAGAAGCACCTCGAGGTCACCAGCAAGCCCGCCCAGGTCGGCGCCTTCCACTGGATCAGCGACCAGGAGGTGCACTGGCGCCCGCGCACCTACTGGAAGCCCGGCACCCAGGTCTCGGTCAACGCCGACATCGGGGGCGTCCCCGCCGGCAACGGCATCTACGGCCAGATGGACCGCAGCATGAAGTTCACCGTCGGCGACGCCATGGTGAGCAAGGTCGACATGCAGACCCACCAGATGAAGGTCTTCCGCAACGGCCAGCTCCTGCGCACCATCCCCATCACCACGGGCGAGCAGCCGCTGCACACCACCCGCACCGGCACCAAGATCATCGTGGAGAAGTTCCGCAGCAAGACGATGAACTCCGAGACCGTGGGCATCGACCCCAACAGCGCCGACGGCTACAACATCGACAACGTCGAGTACGCCATGCGCCTGACCTACTCCGGCGAGTTCATCCACGCCGCCCCGTGGTCGGTCGGCAGCCAGGGCTACGCCAACGTCAGCCACGGCTGCACCGGCATGAGCACCGCCAACGCCGGCTGGCTCTACAACATGTCCAAGATGGGCGACGTCGTCACCTACACCGGCAGCGACCGCCCCATGGACCTGACCAACGGCTTCGGCGACTGGAACGAGAGCTTCCGCGACTACAAGCAGGGCTCTGCCCTCAGCTGACCCGCCGAGCCGGGCGTCTGCAGCACGGCCTACGACGGTGAGCGGGCGCTTGCAGCACGGCCTACGACGGTGAGCGGGCGTTTGCAGCACGGCGTACGACGGCGAGCGGGCGTTTGCAGCACGGCGTACGACGGCGAGCGGGCGCTTGCAGCACGGCCTACGACGGTGAGCGGGCGTTTGCAGCACCAAGCAGGCGGCACGCGCACGTCCACCGGGTCACGCCGGGGCGGGGCCACCGCCTGCCCGGACCGCTGACGCGTGCTGGAGCTGCCCGGTCCGCGTCGCGGGGCGTGCTGACACTGTCCGCTCGGCGCTCTCGGGCGTGCGCGGACTGCCCGGTCGGGGTCGTGGGGCGTACTGGAATCGCCCGGTCGGGGTCGTGGGGCGTACTGGAATCGCCCGGTCGGGGTCGTGGGGCGTGCTGGAATCGCCCGGTCGGGGTCGGGGGGCGTGCTGGAATTGCCCGGTCGGCGGCTGTACGGGGGCTCTGGGGGCCTGACGGCCGTTCTGGGGCGCCGGGGCGCACGTCGTGGGCCCGGGGGCCGACCACGTCGCGTACGGGCGCCAGAGCTCCGGAGGGCGTCCGCGCGCCCTCTGTCCCACTCGACCCTACGGAGCCCTCGGCCATCTCGACCCCCGCAGGGTCTCCGCCACTCCCGCGCGGGCCCCACGGCAGGGAGGCGTGTCCGGGAGCATCCGGGGACGCAGCAGGGCCCGGGAGCGTGTGCTCCCGGGCCCTGGCTGACGTGCTGGGTGGTGCCCCGGCTCAGCGGCTGCTGAGCTGGTTGTCCGACACGGACTCCTCGCGACCGTCGAACTGGTGGCCGTCGGCGGAGTGACCGCTCAGCGCCACGTCGTGCGCGTGCTCGAGCTGCGCGTGGTGGTGCGCCTCCTCGAGCTCCTCACGGGTGGGCTTCTGGATGTTGTCGCCGAACCACAGCTGCGAGAGCCGGGCGCGCACCCGGTCCTTGCGGGCCGTGGGGGAGGTGACGCCGTTCTGGTCGCTCTCCAGCGCCGGCACGAAGAGCTCGTCCCGGTCCCGCGCGGTCAGCGTGTAGCTGCGCTCGGTCGACAGCGGCAGGTGACGCTCGGTGTAGCCACCCTGCGCGTCGCGCATGATGACGCCGCTCTCGTAGCCGTGCAGCAGCTTCTCGCTGTCCGAGCGCTGGAGCGCGATGCACCAGCGACGGGCGATGAAGAAGGCGATGACCGGTCCGATGAACACCGCTCCACGCATGAAGTAGGTGATCTGGTTGATGCTCAGACCCATCTTGATGGCGATGATGTCGTTGCCGCCGGCGGCCCACATGAGGCCGTAGAAGGTCATCAGCGCGACCATCAGACCGGTGCGGGTCGGGGCGTTGCGCGGACGCTCCAGCAAGTGGTGGTCCCGCTTGTCGCCGGTGATCCACGACTCCAGGAACGGCAGCATCATCAGGATCGTGAACATCAGGCCCGGGAGCACGATGATCGGGAGGAAGACGTTCCACGAGAGCGTCACGCCGAGGAAGTGGGACTCGATGCCCGGCATGATGCGCAGCGCGCCGTCCGGCCAGCCCATGTACCAGTCGGGCTGGGACCCTGCGGTGACCTCGGCCGGGTTGTAGGGACCGTAGGCCCACACCGGGTTGATCGAGATCAGGCCGCCCATGACGACCAGGACGCCGAAGACCACGAAGAAGAACCCGCCGGCCTTGGCGGCGTACACGGGCAGCATCGGGAAGCCGACGACGTTCTGCTCCGTGCGGCCGGGTCCGGGCCACTGGGTGTGCTTGTGGTAGACGAGCAGCAGCATGTGCGCGGCGATCAGGCCGAGCAGGACGCCCGGGATGAGCAGCACGTGCACGGTGTAGAGCCGCGGGATGATCGAGTCACCCGGGAACTCGCCGCCGAAGAGGAAGAACGACGCGTAGGTGCCGATGACCGGGATGGACTTCATGAAGCCGTCCGCGGCGCGGATGCCGGTGCCGGACAGCAGGTCGTCGGGCAGGGAGTACCCGGTGAAGCCCTCGAGCGTGCCCAGGAGCAGCAGCAGCGAGCCGATGACCCAGTTGAGCTCGCGCGGCTTGCGGAACGCGCCCGTGAAGTAGACGCGGAGCAGGTGGACCATCATCGAGGCGACGAAGATCATCGCCGCCCAGTGGTGGACCTGGCGCATCAGCAGGCCGCCGCGGATGTCGAAGGAGATGTGCAGCGCGGAGGCGTAGGCCTCCGACATCTCCAGGCCGCGCAGCGGCGAGTAGGACCCGTCGTAGACGACCTCGGCCATGCTCGGGCGGTACCACAGGGTCAGGAAGACACCCGTCAGCAGCAGCACGATGAAGCTCCACAGAGCGATCTCACCGAGCATGAACGACCAGTGGTCGGGGAAGACCTTGCGGAGGTTCTTCTTGGCCAGCCCGGCGAGGCCGAGCCGGTCGTCGGCCCACGTGGCGGCAGCGCCGACCTTCGAGGGCTTCTCGGCCTTGGCGGCCGACTTTCCGTTGGTGCGAGCGACGGTGTCAGCGCTCATGTCTGTCACGCTCCAGGCTCATCGTTGTTGCGCTCCCAGAAGCTGGGCCCCACGGCTTCGGTGAAGTCGCTGGTGGCGATCAGGTAGCCCTCCCCGTCCACGGCCAACGGGAGCTGCGGCAGGTGACGGGCGGCAGGCCCGAAGATCACCTTGCCGTTGTCGGCGAGGTCGAAGGTGGACTGGTGGCAGGGGCACAGCAGGTGGTGCGTCTGCTGCTCCCACAGGGAGATCGGGCACCCGACGTGGGTGCAGATCTTGGAGTAGCACAGGATGCCGTCGACGCCCCAGTTCTCGCGGCCGGGCCAGGGCTTGATGTCGTCGGGCTGCATGCGTACGACGATCACCGCGGCCTTGGCCTTCTCGACCTGGAGCTCGATGCCTTCGTACTTCGGCTCGCCCTCTTCGTCGTCCTCGAAGAAGACGGCGGGCTCGCCGTTGACGAGCTGGCCGACCTCCATGTCCTGAGGGCGGATCGGGGTGCCGCTGACGTCCTGGACGACACGCATGCCGCGCTTCCAGACCGTCGTGGTGAGCTTGTCGCCGGGCAGCGGACCGAGGTCGCGCAGCATGATGACCGCAGGCGCGCCGAGCAGCAGGACCGAGCCCAGCAGGCTGTTGCGGATGAGGGGGCGGCGAGCGATGCCGCTCTCCTCGGTGCCGAGGCGGAGCGCGGCGAGCGTCTCCTCCTTGTCCTCGTCGCTGGACGACGCGGCGTGGCGGTACTCGACGATCTCGGTGTCGGCCATGAGCTTGCGGGCCCACTGGATGGTGCCGATGCCGATGAGCAGCAGGGCCAGCCCGAGGAACAGGCCCATCGTCAGGTTGGAGGCACCGAAGCCCAGGATGACGTCGGGCTCGTCGCCGACCTGGAAGACGAAGTAGGAGACGCAGAAGGCCAGCGTGCACAGGGCCGAGAGCCCGAAGAAGAGCGAGACCTGGCGCTCGGCACGCTTCTCGGCGCGCTCGTCGACGTCGGTGGGACGGGGGAGGTGCGCGGGGAGACCGGGGTCGGCGATCGGGTCGGCCTCGACCCTGGCGAGCTCGTGCTGGTCGCTCATGCTGCGCCCTTCTTCTTCGTCGAGCGGGTGGAGTGGGCCGCGATCCAGACCGCGAACCCGACCAGTCCGCCGATCCCGATGAGCCAGGCGGCGAGGCCCTCGGTGACGGGGCCGAGCGAGCCGAGCTGGAAGCCGCCGTAGGCGGGGGAGTCCTGGCGCTTGTTGAGGTAGGCGATGATGTCGCGCTTGTCCTCGGGGGTCAGGACCTCGTCGGAGAACACCGGCATCTGCTGCGGACCGGTGAGCATGGCCTCGAAGATGTGCTTGTTGGAGACGCCGTCCAGCGAGGGCGCGAAGCGACCGCGGGGCAGGGCGCCACCGGCGCCGGCGAAGTTGTGGCACGCCGTGCAGTTGGTGCGGAACAGCTCACCGCCGCGGACGACGGACTCGTTCTCGACGCCGGAGGTGTCGTAGTCCTCCTCGGCGGGGACGGCCGGGCCGGGGCCCAGCGAGTCGACGTACGCCGCGAGGGCCTCGATCTCCTGGGCGTCGTAGACCGGGGGCTTGCGCAGCGCCTGGCCGCCGGGCTGGGCCATGGGCATGCGACCGGTGCCGACCTGGAAGTCGACCGAGGCGGCGCCCACGCCGATGAGCGAGGGGCCGTACTGGTTGCCCTGCGCGGTGGGGATGCCCTCGCCGTTCTTGCCGTGGCAGGAGGCGCAGCCGACCAGGAACAGCGCGCGGCCCTGGGCCACGGTGTCCTCGTCGGCGGTCTTGGTCTCGGCGGTGGCGGGGGACAGGACGGAGTAGAGCCCGCCCGTCATGAGCAGCGCCACGAGGACCACGAGGGGTCCCGCGGCACGGCTGCGGCGCCGCGCCGAGATGCGGCCGGTGAGCCGGCTGCCGAGCTTCTGCGTGAGTCGCACCAGTGCGTCCTTCGGGGGAGTCTGAGACTGCTGGGGGGAACTACTTGATCAAGTAGACGGTCGCGAACAAGCCGACCCACACGACGTCGACGAAGTGCCAGTAGTACGACACCACGATCGCCGTGACGGCCTGCTCGTGCGTGAACTTGCGGGCCAGGTAGGTGCGCCCGAGGACGAAGAGGAACGCGATCAGGCCGCCGAGGACGTGGATGCCGTGGAAGCCGGTCGCGAGGTAGAACACGGTGCCGTAGGCCGACGAGGGGATGGTGAGGCCCTCGTGGACGAGCTCGGCGTACTCGAACGCCTGGCCGCCGATGAAGATGGCGCCCATGACGTAGGTGAGGATGAACCACTCGCGCAGGCCCCACAGCTTGAACTGGTGGAGCTTGCCGGTGCGGCTGACGATGCCGTCCTCCGCCTTGAAGACGCCCAGCTGGCAGGTCACCGAGGACAGCACGAGGATGATCGTGTTGGCCGAGGAGAACGGCACGTTGAGCAGCTCGGTCTCCTGGGCCCACAGCTCGGGGCTCACCGCGCGGATCGTGAAGTAGGCGGCGAACAGGGCCGCGAAGAACATCAGCTCGCTGGAGAGCCACACGATCGTGCCCACGCTGACCATGCTGGGTCGATCGTGGTGCCCGTGGAGCCGGGATGCCGGGATAGCCGTTGCAGTCGCCACGTGGACATTATTGCCTGACCCTGTGAAGCGGGCATCCCTGGGCCCGGTGTTTTGCTGAGAACCGCGGCCTAACCTGGAGTGGTGCCGCCCTTCTCCCCGTCCGCCATCCTCACCGAGTGGGGCATCTCGCCGGTCCTGTTCGTGCTCACCGTGTGGGCGGCGGGGCTCTACCTGTACGCCGTGTGGCGTCTCCACGAGCGCGGCGACCGCTGGCCCGTGGGCCGCACGCTCGCCTTCGTCGGCGGCGGGATCGGGGTGTTCTTCTTCGCCACGTCGTCGGGCCTGGCGGCGTACGACACCACGCTGCTGAGCGTCCACATGGTCCAGCACATGCTGCTGTCGATGGTGGTGCCGGTGATGTGCGCCCTGGGCGCCCCGGTCACCCTGGCGCTGCGCACCCTGCCGCGGCGGCCCCGGCGCTGGCTGCTGGCCGTGCTGCACTCCCGCCTCGCCCGGGTGCTGACCTTCGCGCCGCTGGCCCTGGCCCTCTACGTGCTGAGCCCGTGGGCCCTCTACTTCACCGGCTGGTACGACGCCACCCTGCGCTCGGACCTGCTCCACGAGCTGATGCACGTCCACCTGGTGCTCGTCGGGGCGCTGTTCTTCACCCCCGTGCTCGGCGTGGACCCGGTGCCGGGGCGGGTGAGCCACCCGTTCCGCCTGCTGATGCTGATGCTCACGCTGCCGTTCCACGCCTTCCTCGGCGTCACGATCATGGGCCAGACCCGGCTGATCGGCGGCGACTGGTACCCCTCGCTCAGGGCCTCGATGCCCTGGCTGCCCGACCCGTACGCCGACCAGCACCTCGCCGGCGGCATCCTGTGGGGATCGGGCGACCTGATCGCCCTGACGATGTTCGTGGTGCTGTTCGTGCAGTGGGTGCGCGCCTCGCACGCCGAGGCCCGCCGCGAGGACCGCCGGCTGGACCGGCTCGACGCCCAGCGCGCCGCCGGGGCCGAGCCCACCAGGCGGTAGCATCCGCGGCGTGACCTCCGCCTCCTCGCACGCCTCCTCGTCCCGGGCCTCGCTGCGGGTCCTCGTCTACAGCGACGACGCCGACACCCGCGAGCAGGTGATCCTCGCGCTCGGTCGCCGCCCCCACCCCGACCTGCCCGAGGTGGAGTACGTCGAGGTCGCCACCGAGCCGGTCGTGATCCAGCAGATGGACGCCGGCGGCGTCGACCTGGCCATCCTCGACGGCGAGGCCGTGCCCGCGGGCGGCATGGGGATCGCCAAGCAGCTCAAGGACGAGATCTACCGCTGCCCCCCGGTGCTGGTGCTCACCGGGCGCGTGCAGGACAACTGGCTCGCGACCTGGTCGCGGGCCGAGGCCGCCGTCGCGCACCCCCTGGACCCGATCGAGCTGGCCGAGACCGTGATCCGGCTGCTGCGATCGCGGGTCCCGGCCCAGACGTGAGCCCAGACGTGAGCCCCGAGGTGAGCGGCTCCAGCTGGCCCGAGGTGCTGGGCGGCCTGGTCGCCGGCACCGACCTGACGGTCGAGCAGACCGCGTGGGCGATGTCACAGGTCCTGGCCGGCACGGCCACCTCGGCGCAGGTCGCCGGGTTCGCGGTGGCGCTGCGGGCCAAGGGCGAGACGGTCGACGAGATGGAGGGCCTGGTCGAGGCGATGTACGCCGCGGCCACCCCGCTGTCGGTGCCCGGGCGCCTGCTCGACGTCGTCGGCACGGGCGGCGATCGCTCCTTCTCGGTCAACATCTCGACCATGGCCGCCATCGTCGCGGCCGGCGCGGGCGCCGTGGTCGTCAAGCACGGCAACCGCTCGGCGTCGTCCAAGGCCGGCAGCGCCGACGTGCTCGAGCAGCTCGGCATCCGGCTGGACCTGCCCGCCTCCACCGTCGCGCGCGTCGCGGGCGAGGCCGGCATCACCTTCTGCTTCGCGGCCGCCTTCCACCCCGCCCTGCGGTACGCCGCCACGGCCCGCAGCGAGCTCGGCATCGGCACCACCTTCAACTTCCTCGGCCCGATCGCCAACCCCGCCCGTCCGCAGGCCCAGGCGATCGGCTGCGCCGACCTGCGGATGGCGCCCGTCCTGGCCGGCGTCTTCGCCCGGCGCGGCGTGGACGCCTGGGTGTTCCGCGGCGACGACGGCCTCGACGAGCTGACCACGACCACCACCTCGCGCGTGTGGACGGTCCGCGACGGCGAGGTCGTCGCGCAGGTCCTCGACCCGGCCCGGCTCGGCGTCCCGCGCGGCACCGCCGAGGGGCTGCGCGGCCGCGACGCGGCGTACAACGCGGCGGTGGTGCGGCGCCTGCTCGACGGCGAGCGCGGCCCGGTGCGCGACGCGGTGGTCCTCAACGCCGGAGCCGCCCTGGCGGTCCACGCCGCGGCCGACGGCCCGCTCGAGGAGCAGGTCGCGACCGGGATGCGGCGGGCCGACGAGGCCCTGGACTCCGGCGCGGCCCGGGCCGCGCTCGAGCGCTGGGTCGCCGCGACCCGCTGAGCTAGCCCGCCAGCGCGGCGCGCGCCACGTTGCGGTCCACCCGCCGCTTGGCCAGCCGCAGCGCCCAGCGACCGGGCCAGCGCCCCACGTCGTACGCCGCGGCGACCGGACGCGGCATGTAGCGCATCCGCACCTGGTCCGACTCCTCCATCGAGGCCTCGCCCTGCTCGACGGTCGAGGAGCCCGCGTGCCAGCGGAACGCCGCCAGCGTCCGCGGCACCGCCACCACCCGGCCACGTCGCCGCAGCCGCAGGAACAGGTCGAGGTCGAGCGCGAGCCGCACCGACTCGTCCAGCCCGCCGACCGCCCGCACCGCGTCGTACCGCATCAGGGAGCCCGGCTGGGGCACCAGGTTCGGTCCGAACGTGAGGATCGCGCGGGCCAGTCGGCCGGCGCGGCTGCGGAACACCACCTGGTCGCGGTCGTCGACGTAGTCGCACCAGCCGTACGCCAGCACCGCCCGGTCGTCGGCCTCGAGCGCGGCGACCGTGGTGTCGAGCGATCCCGGCGCGAGCAGGTCGTCGTCACCGAGCCACGCGAACCACGTCGTGCCGGGCCGCGCGGCGGCCAGGCCGGCGTTGAGGGCCCCGGAGATGCCGCCGCGCCCGGGGTCGGCGACCCGCCGTGCCCCGACCCGCTCGAGGGCGTCCCCGAGGTCGGCGCCGCGCGGGGCCACCACGACGAGGTCGACGTCGTCGCGGCCCTGGGCGGCGATGGAGGCCAGGCTGCGCTCCAGGAGCTCGGGGCGACGACCGAGCGTGGGCACGACGAACAGGACGCTCATGCGCGCACCTCCGGACGCAGGGCGACGTCGGCCGGGGGAGCGGGCACCGCTCGGCCGGGCCGGGCAGGAAGGGCGGCCACCGCGACCCCCGCCACGGCCAGCAGCGCCACGACGGCGAGCCCGCCGGGGACGGCCAGGACGAAGGTGCCCGGGAAGTCGGCCCGGCGCTCGTCGAGGGTGACGGCGACGACGGAGGAGACGTGGGCGAGGGCGACGAGCGCGAGCACGAGGGCGACGAGCGGGCGCGCCGGGGCGCTGCCCCGCCGCTCCAGCGCCAGCCCGGCGAGCGCGGGCAGCCCGACGGCCAGCGGCAGGGCGTAGCGGCCCTGCCAGGCGTAGCCCTGGCTGCTGTAGGACACGAAGGTCAGGGCCAGGGGCACCGCGAACCACGCGGCGAGGACGAGTCCCGCGACGACGCGCACGCGGCTCCGGGCCACGAGGGCGCCGTACCCCCACAGGACGGCGAGGACGGCGATCCAGCAGGTGTAGACCCACGAGGGCGCCGGCTCGTTGCGCGTCGGGAAGGCCGCGATGGTCTGCATCGCCCACAGGAACTGCTGGACCGCGAGCATGGGCAGCTCGAGCGGCGGCTGGTCGGTGGGGCCGGACAGGGCGTTGGTGTCGGCGTACCGGATCCAGGCCAGGCACCCGGCCGCGCAGGCCGCCACCGTCAGTGCCGCCCCGGCGGCTGGGCCGCGCTCGGCACGCAGCCGGGACGCCCACCAGGTCCGGGGACGCAGCAGCAGCACGGCGAGCAGCACGAGGAAGAGCCACATCAGGCCGGTGGTGTGGGTGACCAGGACCGTGACCGAGCCGAGGGTGAGCCACCCCCACGTCGGCGGCCCGTCGCGCTGGACCAGGCTCAGGCCGGCGGCCCAGACGAGGACGGCGCCCGCGTAGCCGACCGCGTTGGGGGCCGCGACAGCTCCGCTCTGCACCAGGACCGGGGTGCAGGCGACAGCCAGGGCGAGCAGGGGCCAGCCCGTGCGCGACCAGCCGGCGGTGACCGCGGCGGCGGTCCCGAGCAGCAGGCTGGTGAGCACCGCGGTGGCCAGGCGCATCACCACCAGGGCCGCGACCCCGTCGAACGGTCGGGCCACGGTGCCCACCACGGCGTAGAACACGGGGTCGTAGGACTCCGCGGCCGAGGCCACCAGTGCCCGGCCGTCGGCCGTCAAGCCGGCGGAGCGGCAGTTGTCGGGGCGGGTGTAGAGGTACGACGAGCACACCGGCCCGGCCGCCGCGACCAGCTCCGGCGCGACCGGGACCAGACCGCCCCGCCCGCTGCGCGCCTCGGAGACCGCGCGCAGCTCGCCGTGGGCCACCGCGTCGGCCTTGTAGGCGTGGTCGAACTCGTCGGCACCGCGGAAGGCGGGCAGCGCCAGCACCCAGGCGAGCTCGAGCAGCAGGGACCCGACGAACACCGCCAGGAAGACCCGGTGGGGGAGCCTCGCGTCCCGGGGTGGCCTCACGCCGCCGGCCCCGGGAGGGCGGCCCCGGGCTCGTCCGCCGTGGCCAGCGCGAGGGCACGTGCGAGCTCGACGTTCTGCCGCTCCAGGTGGTGCAGCCGCTGGGAGGTGGCGACCGCGTAGTAGAGGAAGACGAAGACCGCGACGTACAGGACGAGGTCGGTGCCCCGTCCGACGCCAACCAGGTTGGCCACCAGCGTCGTCGACTGGGGCCACAGGATCGCGACGATGCCGGCCACGACCCCGGCCAGCCCGGCCAGGCGGCGCAGCAGGAGCTTCTGCCCGGGCACGGACTCGCGGAGCAGGAGGACGGCGACCCCGACGGCGGCGAGCACCAGCAGGGCCTTGATCATCACCTGACCGTCCTCAGCCGGCGGAGCGCGAGGTCGAACAGGATGTTGACCGAGTTGCTGTTGCGCTGGCCCTTGGCGCGTGAGTAGTCGGTGTAGAGCACCGTCGTGGGCATCTCGGCCCAGCGGAGCCCGGCAGGGAGGATCGCGTCGGTGAGCTCGCTGGCGTACGCCATGCGGGGGAGCTGCAGCCGGATCGAGGTGAGCGCCTGCCGGCTCAGCACCCGCAGCCCGTTGTGCGCGTCGGTGACCGGCAGGCCGGAGGTCCACCGGGTGAACACCACCCCGGCGCGCAGGACGGCCTCGCGCGACCGCGGCATGGCCTCGGTGGTGCCGGCGAACCGCGAGGCGAGGACCACGTCGAGGCGCTCGTCCCGGGCGCGCTCGACCATCCGGGCCGCGTCGGAAACGAGGTGCTGCCCGTCGGCGTCGAAGGTCACGGCGAAGGCGGCCGAGGTGCGCCTGACCACGTAGTCGAAGCCGGTCTGCAGTGCCGCCCCCTGCCCCAGGTTGACCGGGTGGGTGACGACGGTGGCCCCGGCGGCCCGCGCCAGTCGGCCGGACCCGTCTCGCGAGCCGTCGTCGACGCAGACGACGTGGGCGAAGAAGCGACGCAGGTCCGTGACGGTGCGCTCGATGGTGCTGCACTCGTCGAACACGGGCACCACGACGCACACGTCCGGGTTCGGGTCGAGGGTCATCAGGTCTCCTGCGGCGGGGGATGGCTCCACGGTAGGCAGATTTCGGATAGATCGGACGAAAATCGCGAACCCGGTCCAAGTGATCCCCTCAGACCGCAAGCGCCACTACGCTGCGGCGGTGACGTCGCTGCGGGTCGGGGTGCCGGCGTGGACCTTCGTCGCGGGTGGGATGGGTGGCACCGAGACCTACGCCGCGCAGCTGCTGGCCGCGCTGTCGCGCCGCTCCGACGTCGAGGTCACGACCTTCGTCAATCCCTCGGCCCGGGACGTGCTGCCGTCGTCGCGGGAGCTCCTCGAGATCTCCCTGCCCTCCGGCGGGTCGACGCGCGACCGGCTGGCCCTGGCCGCGCGCGGCCTGCTCCCCCCGACCGGGACGCGGGAGGCACTGCGCGGGTGCGACGTCCTGCACTACCCGTTCAGCGTGCCGGTCCCGCGGGTCCGGCGGCGTCCGTGGGTGGTCACGCTCCACGACGTGCAGCACCTCGACCTGCCGCGCCTGTTCGGACGGGGCGAGCGGACCTACCGCCGCCTCGCCTACGACCTGCCCGCCCGTCGGGCCACGGCCGTCGTGACGGTCAGCGAGTTCTGCCGCGAGCGCATCGTGGAGCGCCTGGGGGTCGACCCCGCCCGGGTCCACGTCGTCCCGCATGGAGTCGTGCTTCCTCCTCGTGAGCCCGGGCCGCCTCCGCGGCGCGAACCTCTGGTCCTCTATCCGGCCCGGGCGTGGCCCCACAAGAACCACGCCCGGTTGCTCCAGGCGTTCGCCCTGGCGCGACGCACCCGCTCCGACCTGCGCCTGGTCCTCACGGGAGGTGGCGGCGAGGCGCTCGGACCCCTGCCCGCAGGGGTGGAGCACCGCGGCGTGGTGCCCGCCTCCGAGCTCGCCGAGCTGTACCGGCTCGCCGGGGTCCTCGTCTTCCCCAGCCAGTACGAGGGGTTCGGCCTCCCGGTGCTCGAGGCCCTGGCGCACGGCTGCCCCGTCGCCGCGTCCGACCTGCCGGCACTGCGCGAGGTCGGCGGTGACCTCGTGGAGTGGTTCGACCCGGACGACCCGGCCGACATCGCCCGGGCGCTGTTGGAGGCCCTCGCCCGTGGCGAGGGGGACGGCGAGGGGGCGGTGGCGACGCAGGCCCGGGTCGCGCAGGCGGCCGCCTTCAGCTGGCACCGCAGCGCCGAGCAGCACGTCGACGTCTACCGCAGCGCGTGCACCAGTGGGTGAGCGTCGCGGCGCCATGGCCGGCGTGGCCGGAGCGTCGGTCGCCAGCGCCGCGGTCACCTGGTTCGGCCTGCTCCTGGCGGCACGCCTGCTCGGGCCCTCGGGCTACGGCGAGTTCATGGCCGTGTGGAGCGTGCTCTTCGCCGCGACGGGGACGCTCGCCGGGCTCCAGCAGGAGGTGACCAGGAGGGTGGCGACCACGGGCCAGCGGGGTGGGAGCATCCCGGTCGGCGGGCCGGGTGGAGCCTCGTCCCACGGCTCGGCGCACGTCTGGTCCGGGAGCGTGCTGGCCGGACTGCTGGGCGCCGCGCTCCTGGTGGCCGCGTCTCCCTGGTGGGGGCCGCGCGTCTGGGGAGCCGGATGGGCGGGACTGCTGCCGCTGCTGGCCCTGGGCTTCGTGGGCTACGCCTGGGCGAACGGGGTGACCGGCTCGCTGGCGGGCCGGGGCGCGTGGAGCTGGTACGCCGCCACGATCCTGGTCGAGGGACTCCTGCGGTCGGTCGTGGTGGTGGGGGCGCTGCTGCTGACCGGCTCGCGGATCGGTTGGCAGGTGGCGATCCTCTCGGGCCTGCTCGGCTGGGTCGTGCTCGCGGCCGCCTCCGAGCAGGTCAGGTCGACCCGGCTTCTCGTGTTGGGGGAGCGGCGGCGCTTCCTCGCGGACTCGGCCCGGGCGGTGCTGGCCGCGGGCTGCAGCGGGGTGACGATCGCCGGCTTCCCCGCCCTGCTGCTGGCGACCCGGCAGGGGGAGTCGGCAGCGGCGCTGGGCGTCGTGGTCGCGGTCGTGGTGAACGCACGCGCCCCTCTGCTGCTCCTCGGGTCGTTCCAGGGCCCGGTGATCCGGTGGCTGGCGGGTGGCTCCCGGCTGCGCGCCGCGCCCGTGGTCGCTGGGGTGGTCGGCACCGGGCTGGCCGTCCTGGTCGGCTGGATCGCCGGCCCCGGGCTGCTCCTCCTCGTCTTCGGCGGCGGCTTCGTCACCTCGGGTGCCTTCGTGGGCGGGGTCGTGCTCGGGGTGGCCCTGACGGCCGTGGTGACGCTGTCGGGGTGGTGGGCGCTGGTTCGCGGACGGCACTCGGTCCACGTCGCCGGGTGGGCCGCGGTCGCCGTCGCCACCGTGGTCTGCCTCCTGCTCCCGCTGCCGCTCGGGCCGCGGGCGCTCGCCGCGCTGCTCGTCCCGCCACTGGTCGGGGCCGCGATCCACCTGCTGGGGGCGCGTCCCGCGGCGGTCGGCTCACGGCGTCGCCGGGCCCAGCTCCCAGCCGGAGGCGGCCGTGGCTGAGCGACGCGCCAGGCGCGGGGACACCAGCCACACGTCGAGGTAGGCAGTTTCACCCGGAACGCTCGGCTCCCCGAGCCAGGACGTCAGCCCCAGGAGCACGTCGCGGGCCCCGGGGGCCGGAGTGGTCACGAGCCGGCGTCCGAGGTTGTCGTGGACCAGCACGACGCGGTCGGTCGCGGCGATCGCGTCGGCGGTGCGCCGCAGCAGGTCCGGCCCCCCGAGGTCCAGGAACGGGTCCCACTCGAACCAGACCACGTCGCAGGTCGACAGCACGATGTCCCAGTCCTGCTCGAGCAGCGTGAGGTCCAGCCCGTCGGTGTCGCTCTTCCACACCACGACGTCGTGCCGGTCGGCGTCGGCGAGCAGCTCGGTCACCGTCAGGTCGAGCCCGGTCGGCATCGGTAGCGGGTCACCGTCGGTGGCGGGCACGAAGCCGCCCGTCGAGCTGTTGCCGCGGTACTGCAGCGGGCGCTGGTCACGGACGGAGAGGAACCGATCCACCACCGTCACGCGGGACGCGACCTGGCGGGTGTTGTCCCGCAGGTAGGAGGTGAACTCGGCGTCGCCCTCGACCGCCACGACGTGCAGCTGCGGCACCGCGTCGAGGGCCAGCAGGGTCGTGTCGCCCACGTTGGCGCCGACGTCGACGAGCAACGGGGTCCTGGACCCGGACAGGAGCTGCTGCAGCAGGGAGGCGGCGTAGCGGTCGTACGTCGGGAACAGGTCCTGGAACCAGGGCAGTCGGTGGGCCGGGGGGAGCGTCACGGCGTAGCGGCCGATGCGGTAGCGCTGCGGCCGGTCCAGCCACGTCCGCGCCCGCATCGCGGCAGCGTGGCCGACGCTGCGGGCGTAGAAGCCGAGCGGTCCGGCGGCCGGTCGAGGCACGTCGCTCAGTCGAGCCCGAGGGAGAAGGCCGCCTCGAGGTCGTGCTTGGAGTAGGTGCGGAACGCGATGTGGGTCTCGGTCTCCTGCACGCCCGGGATCTTGTTGAGCGAGTCGGCGACCACCCCCGCCACGTCGTCGTGGTGGGCCACGCGGACCAGCGTGATCAGGTCGATCTGGCCGGTGACGCTGTAGACCTCGCTCACGCCGTCGAGGGCGGCGATGGCCTGGGCGACCTCGGGGATGCGGGCGACGTCGGCCTTGACAAACACGATGGCGGTGATCATGGGGTCAAGGTACCGCCACGGGCGGTCGCTCCCCGGGCGCTCAGCGCACCGGTTGGTGGGTCGTCGCGAGGTTGCGGCGCTCGTCGAAGGGGACCAGGTCGCGGCGCGACGCCTCGACCGCGTCGTGCACCTGCAGGTGGCGGCCGGCGCCCCGGGCCGGGCTGGTCCAGTCGCCCTCGACGTGCACGAGCCGGACCCCCGGCTGCTCCAGCCAGCGCAGGATCTGCTCGGTCTCCTCGGCGGTGGCCGCGGGGGCGGGTCCGGGGCCGGGCACGACGGTCTCGGCGCTGGCGCGCAGCTGGGTCACCCAGTCGCCCGCGTGCGCCTCGACCGGGATCACGCCGGCGGCCGCGAGCCGGCCGTGGCGCACCACGTGCACCGCCCAGCGTCGGTCGTCCTCGCGGCGCGCGGCCACCACCTCGGGGCACCGGGTGAGCGAGCCCAGCCGCTGGGTCCGCGAGGCGCTCCGCACGAAGGCCGCCAACCGGTCGCGGTGGGAGCCCGCCTCCTCGAAGCGCTCGTCGCCCGCCAGCCGCTGCATCCGGGCGGTGAGGGCCTCGACGACCGCGTCGGCGTCCGCGACCAGGGCGGTGCGCACCCGGGCGACGAGGTCGGCGTAGGTGTCGAGGTCGACGCTGCCGTCGCAGGGCGACAGGCAGCGGCCCATCTCGGCCAGCACGCAGGGTGCGCGGCTGGGCAGCAGCGGGAGCCGCCCGGTGCACTGCCGCAGGGGGAAGCTCTCGTGCAGGGCGTCCACGCAGCGCTCGGCGGTGCGGCGCGACCCGAACGGGCCGAGGTAGTCGGCGCCGTCGTCGGCGACCTTGCGGACCAGGGAGAGCCGCGGCCACGGCTCGACCGTCAGCTTGAGCCAGTGCACCTTGTCGGGCCGCCGGCTGCGCCGGTTGTACTTCGGGGTGTGGGCGGCGATCAGCCGCAGCTCGCGGACGCGCGCCTCGAGCGGGGTCGCGCACACGACGTGGGACACCGAGGTCGCGATCCGCACCATCTCGCCCATGCGGGCGCGGTTCTCGGAGGCGGTGAAGTAGGTCCGGACCCGGGTGCGCAGGTCGCGCGAGGTGCCGACGTAGAGCACCCGCTCCTGCTCGTCGCGGAACAGGTAGACGCCGGGGGCGTGGGGCAGGTGCTCGGCCAGGTGGCGCTTGCGGCGCACCGCCGGGCTCACCTTGGAGCTGAAGGTCGACAGCTCCTCCAGGGTGTGCACGCCCAGGCCGCCGAGGCGCTCCATCAGTCCGTGCAGCACGTCGACCGTCGCGCGGGCGTCGGAGAGCGCGCGGTGGTCGGGCGTGGTGGTCGACCCGAAGGCCACCGCGAGGGAGGAGAGCTTGCAGTTGGGGGCGTCGTCGCGGGTGATCACGCGTCGCGCGAGCCTGGCCGTGTCGACGACCTCGAAGGCCGGCCAGGGGCGCTGCTGCTGCGCGGCGAAGTGCTGGAGGAAGCCGACGTCGAACGGGGCGTTGTGGGCCACCAGCACGCAGCCCCGGGCGAACTCCAGGAAGGCCGGGAGCACGGTCTCGATCGACGGCGCCGTGGCCACCATCGAGTCGGAGATGCCGGTGAGCACGGCGATGAACGGGGGGATCGCGGCGTGCGGGTTGACCAGGGTCTGGAACTCGCCCAGGACCTCGCCGCCCCGGACCTTGACCGCGCCGACCTCGGTGATCATCGAGCCGCCGGCGGCCGAGCCGCCGGTGGTCTCGAGGTCGACCACGCAGAAGGTGAGGTCGCGCAGGGGACGCCCCAGCTCGTCGAAGCTCATCTGCGCGTCCCACCTGCTCATGGGCCGAACGCTAGGTGTCGGCACCGACAAGGTGGCGCAGGAGGTCGGCGCGGCGGGGCTGTCGGTGGGCGGTGCTGGAGTACGCCGTGACCGAACTTCCCCCGCTCGGCCCGAGGAGATCACGATGAGCGTCCGCATCGACTGCGACACCTGCCTGGTGCGCGGACTGTCCTGCCACGACTGCGTGGTGACCGTGCTGCTGGGCCCGCCCCCGGAGCTGGGATTCGACGCCGAGGAGGAGCACGCCCTGGAGGTGCTGGCCTCCTCCGGGCTGGTGCCCCCGCTGCGCATGGTGACCCCCGTGGAGGGCCCGGTCGTCGAGTCGGCGTGAGGTTTGCCACAGGCGGCGACGGCCATCCGGAGTTGGATCCTCCGCGGCATCTCGCCTAGGGTCACGCGCTATTGGCCTCCGCGCCAGGGCACCGACGGGGTGCCCACGGAGGCCGCGCTCAATCTGGTCCGCTCCTCGGGGAGTCGTCAGGACCGGAGCCGGGGACCCAAGTACGTGGGGTGAATCCGGGAAGCGGCGTCGCCGACCGTGACGCCAGGACCTGGTAGGGCTTTCTTTGGGCCCGAATCCGTCAGCTCACCTGGTAGGCGTTCGACAAAGAGGAGACCGACCGCTCGTGCTCGACGGTTGGAAAGACCACCATGCCCGCGCGACCGCCTGTGTCGCACTCACCCTCGGCCTGACCGGACTCGGACTCGTCTCCGCCGGCCCCGCCGCCGCCAGTCCCGAGAGCGACCTCCAGCAGGCCGCGGAGGCCGCCCAGGCCAAGGCCGACTCGCTCGCCCCCCAGGCGGAGACCACCGCCCGGCAGCACGACCGGGCGACCCGGACCCTGACGTCCGTGCGCACGCGCCTGGACCGCCTCGACGCCCGGCTGGACCGCGAGCGCACGCTCGTGGAGACGCTCCGGTCCCAGATGGCGGCCGAGGTCGTCGCCACCCACGACACGTCGGGCGGCACCGGTGCCCCCGCGGCCGAGCCCCGGCTCAGCACCGGCTCGGAGACCCTGCTGACCAACGTCACCGTGGTCACCGAGGACACCGACGGCGCCAGCCAGCGCCTCGCCGAGGCCGGCGAGGCCGTGCAGCAGCTGGGCGAGCGTCGGGTCGACCTGCGCCAGGGACTGTCGCGTGCGCGCGACGCCGAGCAGCGCCTGCAGCAGCGCGCGTCGCGCTCGAGCGCGGCGCTCGACCGCGCCCAGGGCCGCGCCGCCGGCCTGCAGGCCAGGCTCGACGAGATCGCCGCCGAGAAGCAGGCCGAGAAGGAGGCCGCGCAGGCTCGCCAGGCGTCCGGCTCGGTCGTCGACTACGCCATGGCGCAGGTCGGCAAGTCCTACGTCTGGGGTGCCGCCGGCCCGAGCTCGTTCGACTGCTCCGGCCTCACCATGGCCGCCTGGGCGCAGCGGGGCGTCTCGCTGCCGCACAGCTCGAGCGCGCAGTACTCTTCGGGACAGCGAATCTCCGAGAGCGAGCTGCAGCCTGGTGACCTGGTCTTCTACTACAGCCCGATCAGCCACGTCGGCATCTACGTCGGCAACGGTCAGATCGTGAACGCCCTCAACCCGAGCTCCGGCGTCCAGGTCAGCGGCCTGCACGACATGCCGTACGTCGGTGCGGTCCGGCCCGGCTGAGCGACCTCTCCGCGTCGTGGGGGCCCGGGCCAGGCCCGGTCCCCACGACGACGGCGCTGCGTCGAGCCGCCCCCCGCGCCGCTCGCTCGCCGCGCTGCTGGTCCTCGCGCTCCTGGCCCTCGGGGCCTGCGACCGCGAGGTGGACCTCGAGCCGCCCCGTCCCGACGACGTGGCGGTCGGTCGTGACGACTCCGGCGCCCAGCGCGTCCTCGACCGCTTCGTCGGTGCCCTGGCGCAGGGCGACGAGGACGCCGTCCTCGCCACGGCGGCCCCCGACGCCCGCTCCCTCCTCGGGGCGGTGGCCACCAACGCCCAGGCGCTGCGCCTCGACAAGCTCTCGCTGCGCTACGTCGACGACGTCGCCGTCACCGGAGCCGAGCGCGACCGGTGGGGCAGAGCGGCCTGGGCCGCGACCGTCGAGCTGCGCTTCGGGCTGCGCGGCCTCGACCAGCGAGCCGCCCGGGTCGACACCCGCGTGCTGCTGGTCCCCGCGGGCGGCGAGGTCCGCATCGCCGGGTTCGGCGGTGCCGGTGCCGACCGGACCCCGCTGTGGCTGACCGGTCCCACCACCGTGGTGCGCACGCCCCGCACGCTGGTGGAGGTCGCGGGCGACACCGCCGGTCGCTACCCCGGACTGGTCACCCGTGCCGTCACCCAGGTGCGCCGCACGCTGCCCGGCTGGGACGGCCCGCTGGTGGTCGAGGTGCCTCGCGACCAGGCCGCCCTCGAGGCCGCGGTCTCCGCGCCCGAGGGGGAGTACGACGCCATCGCGGCCGTCACCACGACCGTCGACGGCTCGACGCGCCGCGGCGCTCCGGTCCGCGTCTACGTCAATCCCGGGGTCTTCGGCGACCTGCGCCCGCAGGGGGCCCAGGTGGTGATGAGCCACGAGGCGGCCCACGTCGCCACCGGGGCCAGCTTCACCAGCGTCCCGACCTGGCTGCTGGAGGGCTTCGCCGACGCGGTCGCGCTCCGCGACGCCGGGGTGCCCGTGCAGACCGCGGCGGCCCAGGTGCTGGAGCGGATCCGCTCCGACGGACTGCCCGACGGCCTGCCCTCCCGCGAGGACCTCGACCCGCGCGCCTCCGACCTCGGAGCCACCTACGAGGAGGCGTGGCTGGCGTGCCGGTTCGTGGCCGACGAGTTCGGGCAGGCCGCGCTGGTGCGCCTCTACGACGCCGTCAGCGCCGGCACGCCCGTGCGTCGGGCCTTCGTCGACCAGCTGGGGGTGACCCAGGCCGAGTTCGTGTCGCGCTGGCGCGCGGACCTGGCGTCCCTGGCCGGCGTGGCACGCTGAAGCGGTGAGCACGCCGTCGTCCCCGCGCCGGTCCACCGCCGCCCCCGCGACACCGACCGGTCGGGCGGCCTCCTGGGGGCTGGCGGTCGCCTCGCTCGTGCTGTTCGTGGCGCTGGCCGCCTGGCTGGTCCCGTGGTCGTGGGTGCCGGGAGGTCGCCCGGTCGCCGTCCGACCCGACGAGGTGCTCACCGCGTCGCAGATCAGCCGCGCCGAGACGTACGCCGCGCTGCAGCGCCACCTCGGGTGGGCCAGCCTGGCGACCTCGACCGTGGTCTCGCTCGTCCTCGGGCTCACGCCCCTGGGCGCACGCGTGGTGGCCCGGATCCCGGGGCGCTGGTGGGTGCGGGCGCTGCTCGCGACCTTCCTCGTGCTGCTGGTGGGACGGCTGGCCACGTTGCCGTTCGCGCTGCTCTCCCGCCGCCACGCGCTCGCCTACGGCCTGACCGACCAGGCGCTGGCCGGGTGGCTGCGGGACCGGGCCGTGCAGCTCGGCGTCTCCTGGGTGTACGCCGCCCTGGTGGTCCTGCTCGTCGTCGGGGCCGCCCGACGCGCCCCCCGGCAGTGGCCCGTGGTCGTCGGGACGGTGGCCGCCACGCTGGTGGTGCTGGGGTCGTGGCTCTACCCGCTGGCGGTCGAGCCGCTGTTCAACCGGTTCGTGCCGCTGCCGGACGGACAGCTCCGCTCACGCATCCTCGAGCTGGCGCGCGAGGAGGGGGTGCCGGTCTCCGACGTCCTGGTCGCGGACGCCTCGCGTCGCACGACCACCCTGAACGCCTACGTCTCGGGCCTGGGGAGCACCCGCCGGGTCGTGCTCTACGACAACCTGGTGGAGGGGGTGCCGCAGCGCGAGACCCTGGTGATCGTGGCCCACGAGCTGGGACACGCCCGGGCGCACGACGTCGCGATCGGCACCGGTCTCGGGGCGGTCGGCGTGCTCTTCGGGGGCGGCCTGCTCGGCGTCGTCCTGCGACGCCGGCTGCTCGGCCGTGCCGGGGCCACCTCCGTGGGGCAGCCCGAGGTGGTGCCGCTGGTGCTGGCCCTGGTCGCCGTCGGGACGTTGCTGGCCAGCCCGGTGCAGAACACCGTCAGCCGGGCCATCGAGGCCCGGGCGGATCGTGCGTCGCTGGCCGCCACGGGTGACGAGCGGGGCTTCGAGGAGGTCCAGGTGCAGCTGGCCGTGCGTGCCCTGGCAGATCCCGCGCCCCCGGCGTGGAGCCAGTTCTGGTTCGGCTCCCACCCCACGCTGGTGCAGCGGATCGGGATCGCGCGGGCCCTCGACGACGGTCGGCGCTAGCAGGTCTGGGTCGAGGAGGTGCCGGTCGCCAACGAGGTGCAGGTGGTGGAGAAGCCGCCCTGGACCAGCTTGCCGATGGCGAAGACCAGCACCACGATGATGGCGGCGATGGCGGCGCCGAGCAGGCCGTACTCGACGGCGGAGGCGCCGTGCTCGTCGCGGCGGGCGGTCGGGAGCAGGTGGCGCAGGAATGTCGGTCATCTGTCGGTCCTCTTCCGTGAGTCGGGGCGTGGTGCCTCGTGGAAGAAGTATCTGACCGACAAGGGTTATTTGTCCGAAATTCAGGCTGACCTGACCAGATCTTGAGGTGGGAACCGACGCACGCCCGACCCGACGCCGCGAGGCGTCGGGCCGGGCGTGCGTGTGGCGGCGGCTCACCACCCCCCGTTCAGTGCGGGTGCGATGCTCGGGCGCACCCGCTCATGGGGAGCCGCCGTCGCGCCTGCGTGCGTGGTCCACGCAGGACATCTGGTGAGTCAGCAGGTCGTGGCGCCGAGCGACCCGGAGGAGCCGGCCCTCATCGAGTCGCAGGTCTGGCCGAACAGACCCAGCGTCTGCCCGCCCACCGCCATCACGACCATCACGAGGACGGCCGCGATCCCGGCGACGAGCAGGCTGTACTCGATCGCCGACGAGCCCTGCTCGCCGGCGCTGCGGTCGCGTGGGCGCAACGAGCCCTCACGACCTTCGCGCACTAGTTGCAGCTGGCGGAGGTCGTGTTCTGGCCGGTGGCCAGCGAGCTGCAGGTCGTCTTGAAGCCGCCCTTGACCAGGTTGCCGATGGCGAAGACGAGCACCACGATGATCGCGGCGATGGCGGCGACCAGCAGGCCGTACTCGACGGCGGAGGCGCCGTTCTCGTCGCGACGGCTGGGCAGGAGCAGGTTGCGCAGGAACTCGAGCATGGTGGTCTCATCTCTGTGACGGTGGATGGTGTGTGGGGCGGTCCCTCCGACTGCCTTGCATGAAGTATGACGAATCGGACATACCCGTACATCGTTCGCTTGGTCGTACAGAAGTGACCAATTGGGGTGGTTTGTCGAGTAGTCCGTTGGGACTACCCGGCCCCGCGGGGTGTCGGCCGTCCGGGCAGTCGGCCGCTCAGGCGGGCGGGGCGGCGCTGTCGATGAGGCCGAGCCGCATCGCGGTGACCAGGGCCTGGGCGCGGTTGGCGGCGCCGAGCTTGTCGTAGATCCGGCCGATGTGGCTCTTGGCCGTGGACTCGCTCAGGTAGAGCCGTCCGGCGATGGCGCTGACGCCGAGCCCCTCGGCGAGCAGGTCGAGGACCTGGCGCTCGCGGTCGGTCAGCCGCGGGGCCCCCGACCGCATCCGGCGCATCAGGGCCTCCGCGAGGCCCGTGCAGGTGAAGGTCAGGGGGGACACCGTGGCCTGGCGGGCGGCGCTCAGCACGGTCGAGGTGGGGGCGTCCTTGCCCACGAAGCCGGACGCGCCGGCGTCCATGGCGGCGAAGAGCTGCTCGTCCCCGGCGTACATCGTCAGCACGACGAGCCCGATCTCCTTGCTCTGCCGCCGCAGCGCACGCACGACGTCGAGGCCCGAGCCGTCGGGCAGGCGCACGTCGGTGACCACCACGTCGGGGTCCAGCTGCTCGGCCAGCGCCAGGCCCTCCGAGACCGACCCGGCCTGGCCCACGACCTCGAAGGTGTCGGCGCGGCCGAAGGCGCCGGCCAGACCCTGCCGGATGAGCTCGTGGTCGTCGATCAAGAGCACGGTCGTCATGCGCATCCGAGCCACGGGAGCCCGGCCTCCAGCTGGAGACTAGCGGGTCGGGGCCCCGACCCGGACGACGACGCGGGTGCCCGGCCGCTCGGCCTCGGGTGCCTCGACGTCGAGGTCGGCGCCGATCGCCTCCGATCGCTCGCGCATGATCTTCAAGCCCTGGGAGTCCGCGCGGGGCTGGTGGTCGCGGACGCCGTCGTCGCGCACCTCCACCTCGGCGTACGGCGACCGCACGGTGCAGCGCAGCCACAGGTTGTCGCCGCCGGAGTGCTTGCGGGCGTTGTTCATCGCCTCCTGGGCGATGCGCATCAGCTCGAACTCCTGGTCGCGGGGGAGCCGCGGGCCCTCCTCGTCGAGGGTGACGTGCACGGTCATGGGTGAGGTGGTGCCGACCTGGTTGGCGTACGCCGACAGGCTCTCGCCGAGCCCGGCGCTGTTGGCCAGCTCGTGGCGCAGGTCGAAGATCGAGTGCCGCAGCTCGGCCACGACGCGGGTGACCTCGCCGCGCAGCTGCACGATGCGCTCGAGCTGGTCGGGGTCCTGGGTGCCGCCGGCCAGGTTGTCGACCAGGTAGCCCAGGCTGGCCACGTCCTGGGCCACGCCGTCGTGCACCTCGCGGGCGATCCGCTGGCGCTCCTGCGTCATGGCGTCGTCGCGCACCCGGCCGAAGAGCAGGGCCGCCTGGAGCTGGACCGCGTGCCGGCCGAGCTTGGTGCGCAGCTCCAGCGCGGCACCCGCCTCGACGACCTGCAGCGCCTCCACCACGAGCACGGCGATGATCTCGTCGTTGGACACCAGCGGCAGGGCCAGGCGACGCTCCCGGAGCATCATGGCCTCGTAGTCCCAGCAGCGCGTGGACATCTCCTCGGCCCAGGCCATCGCCCCCGGCTGGGTGCCGGCGGTGTAGCGCAGCGGCACCATGGCGCCGCTGGGGGAGCGGGTGAAGACGCCGGCGGCGCGCAGCGGCACCACGAGGTCGGCCTCCTCCATCACCTGCTCCGCCAGCGAGACGGCGTCCAGGCCGCCGCTGAGGCGGGTGGAGAGGGTCTGCAGGCGCCGGATCAGGGCCACGGCGCTGCGGTAGGAGGAGTCGGTGTCGCCGGTGACCACGGGTCGCCGCAGCCACAGCGAGAGCATCCCCACTCCCGCCCCGGTGGCCAGCCACAGGGCGACGCCGGCGGAGAAGTCCCGGTCCCAGCGCTGGGCGACCAGCGCCCAGGCCACGACCAGCGTGAGGGCCTCGGCGGCCAGCGTGGTGAGCAGCCCGCGCCGGCCGCGGTCGAGCGTGGCCACGAGCACCGGGACCACGAGGTAGGGCATCACCGTCGCCTGGTCGGGGAAGGTCAGCGCCGAGACGACCGCGATCAGCACGCCCTCGCCGAGGGCCACGGTACCGTGCGACCAGCGCCGAGTCGCCGAGAGCGCGATGGCGGCCGCGGCGGTCAGCAGGACGAGCAGCGCGCTGCCGAGCTGGCCCGGCCCGGCCAGCACGGCCAGCGGCACCAGCGCGGCGAGGGTGAAGACACGGGCCGCGAGGACGGTCCGCCCGAGATCGCTCACCCGCCCATTCTGCCCGAGAAGTTCTCCATGATCGTGATGCCGGCCGGCCCGAGGACGGCGATGAACAGGCAGGGAAGGATGCAGAAGACCAGCGGGACCAGGATCTTGACCGGCACCTTCTGCGCCATCTCCTCGGCCCACTGGCGTCGCTTGACCCGGATCTCGGAGGACTGCACGCGCAGCACCTGGCCGACGGGGATGCCGAAGGCGTCCGCCTGGACCATGGCGCTGACGAACGCGCGCAGGTCGGGCAGGTCGGTGCGGTCGGCCAGGGAGCGGAGCGCGTCGGAGCGGCCGCGACCGATCTGCATCTCCTGCAGCATCCGGGCGAACTCCTCCGACAGCGGGCCCTCGGTGTTGCGGGCCACCTGGGCCACGGCGGCGTCGAAGCCGAGCCCCGACTCCACCGAGATGGTGAGCAGGTCGATGGCGTCGGGGAGCGCCCGCTGGAGCTTCTCGTTGCGGTCGCTGGCGCGCTGCGACAGGTAGAGGTTGGGGATGTTGTAGCCGATGAGCGAGGCCAGCATGGTGACGCCGAGGGTGACCGGGAAGGAGACCCCCATGACCACGAGCAGCAGCAGCGTCGCGGGCAGGGCGACGCCGAAGCCCACGACCTTGCCCGCGATCACCCGCTCGACGGTCCAGCCGGGCGGGTTGCCCGCCCGCTCGAGCTTCTCGCGGATCCGCTCGTTGGAGTCGGCCGGCGTCAGGCGCCGCCCCAGGCCGGTCGCGCGGGCCAGGAGCGGGAACAGCACCCGGTCCTTGAACGGCGCGTCGGCCTCGGCGCGCATGTCGTCGGGCAGGGTGGTGAGCGCCTCGAGCACCTGCAGCGAGCGGCCCACGCCCGCGCTCTCGCGGGTCAGGCCGCCCACGGAGGCGAGCGCGAGGAAGAGGGCGGCGAAGATCAGCACGACCCCGCCCACCAGCATCACGAGCGTCATACGTCCACCTTCCCGACCTTGGCCATCCAGAGCACCCCGACGGTGAGCAGCAGGGCCATCACGCCGAGCAGCACCCAGCCCACGGGCGTGGTGTAGAGCACCATCACGTAGTCCGGCTTCGCCAGCGTCAGGTAGCCCAGGAAGCCGGGGGGCAGGCCGCCCAGCACCCAGGCCGAGAGCCGGCCCTCGGCGCTGAGGGCGCGCACGTGGCGGCGCAGGTACTCCCGCTCGCGCAGCGTCGCGGCGACCTGGAGCAGCAGCTCGGCCAGGTTGCCGCCGACCTCGCGCTGGATCCGGATGGCCATGACCACCCAGGCGAAGTCCTTGCTCTGCATCCGCTCGCCGACGCCCTCCATCGAGTCCTCGAGGGTGACGCCGAGGCGGCTCTCGACGATGACGCGGCGGAACTCCGTGGCGATCGGCTCGCCGCCCTCCTTGACGATCGTGTCGATCGACTGGGCCAGCGACAGACCGGCCGAGAGGCTGCCGGCCATCAGCTGCAGGGTGTCGGGCAGGTTGGTGCTGAACGCCTTGATGCGACGAGCGCGCCTGAGCGAGAGGTAGACCCGGGGTGCGACGGCACCCAGGGCGAGCAGGAGCAGCCCGACCAGGACGTTGCCGCGGCCCAGCAGCAGGCCGAGCGCGCCTGCGCCCACGGTGGTGCCGGCGTGGAGCAGCAGCCACTCCGCCGGCTTGAGGGACATGCCGGCGGCGTTGAGAGACGCGGCGATCTTCTCCTCGAGGCCCTCGCGGCCGGCGAGCACGGACTCGGCCGCGTGGGTGGCGCTCTGGCCCAGCGACCCCGGACCGGCCTGGGGGCTCCCGGTGCTCGACGTGGGGGCGCCGAAGACGCCGTACGCCTCCAGCTGCTTGCGGAGCTTGTCGTCCTTGGAGACCGACGGGCCGGCGAAGGCCATGACCGAGACCAGTCCGACCAGTCCGAGGCCGATCGCGCCGACCCCGCCGTAGACGACGAGCTGGCTGAGCTCGAAGCGGGGACCGAGCGCGGCCACCGGTCCGGCCGCCTGGGGGGTGGGGTCCTCGCGCGGCGCGGTGGAGGCGCTCGCGCGGACCGGGAGGTACGCCGAGGCGGTGACGGGGACGCCGTCCACGGGCACCTCGACGGTGACGTCCTCGCTCGTGCTCGTGCCGCCGGGGACCTCCGCCGTGACCACCAGCTGGCGCGCCAGGGCGTCGGCCTCGTTGCGGAAGGCGGTGGTCAGGGAGTCGCCGCTGGCGTCGATGACCTCGCCACGACCGGCCTGGGCGAGCAGCTGGAGCGGCTGCGCGGCTTCCCCGCCCTGGTCGAGCGAGACGACGTCGAGCTGGGCCCCCGAGTCCCGCACCGCCTTGACGACCGTCGAGAGGGAGGTGTCCGTGGTGTCCTTGCCGTCGGAGAGCACCAGGACGCTGCGCTGCCCGGCGTCGTCGCCGTCGGGGCCGAGGGCCTCCAGTGCGCCGAGCACGCCGTCGTACAGCGCGGTGCTGCGGGTGAGCCGCAGGTTGGCGACGGCGGCGCGGGCGCGCCCCCGGTCGATGGTCGGCGGGACCAGCACCTGGACGTCGGCGTCGAAGGAGACCACGCCGACCTCGACGTTGGCCGGGACGGTCGACAGGTAGGTCTCCGCGGCCGTGCGGGCGGCCTCGATGCGGGCGCCGCGCATGCTGTCGCTGGTGTCGATGGCCAGGATCGTGGTGCGGCGCACGTCGTCGGTGCTGGCGGCGAGCTCGGCCGTCGAGTCGACGCCGGTGCCCCCGATCGAGACCGCGACGCCCGCAGGGTCGACCTCACCGGTCGCCGGCACGGTGACGAGCAGCTTGACGCCCTCGTCGGTCGGCTGGGCGTGGTCGATGCCGGCGCCGGAGCCGGTCGCGGGGGCGGCCCCGGCCGGGGCGACCAGCAGCGCCGTCGGCCCCCCGAGGGCGAGCAGTGCCGCCGCGACGAGGAGCCGGCGAGGGCTCACCGGTACCCCATCGTGGAGAACACCCGGGGGTCCACGCTGACGTTGTTGTGCAGCATCTTCTCGAGGAACTTGGGCCGGAGCCCGGTCGCGCGCAGGGTGCCGAGGGACTTGCCGTCGGCGTCGAAGCCGGCCGAGTTGTCGAACAGGAAGATGTCCTGGAGCGTGATGACGTCGCCCTCCATCCGCTCCACCTCGGTGACGTGGGTGATGCGGCGGGTGCCGTCCTTGAGGCGCTGCTGGTGCACGATCAGGTCGACCGCCGAGGCGATCTGCTCGCGGATGGCGCGCACGGGCAGGTCCATGCCGGCCATCAGCACCAGCACCTCGAGACGCGAGCAGGTGTCGCGCGGGCCGTTGGAGTGGACCGTGCAGATGGACCCGTCGTGGCCGGTGTTCATCGCCTGGAGCATGTCGAGCGCCGAGGCGTCGCGGACCTCGCCGACCACGACGCGGTCGGGGCGCATGCGCAGCGAGTTGCGGACCAGGTCGCGGATGGTGACCGCGCCCTTGCCCTCGATGTTGGAGGGCCGCGACTCCAGGCGCACCACGTGGTCCTGCTTGAGCTGGAGCTCGGCGGCGTCCTCGATGGTGACGATCCGCTCGTCGGCCGGGATGAAGGACGAGAGCACGTTGAGGGTGGTGGTCTTGCCGGCGCCGGTGCCCCCGGAGACCACCACGTTGAGCCGGCCGCGGACGCAGGCGTCGAGGAAGTCGGCGGTGTTCTCGCTCAGCGACCCGAAGCGGATCAGGTCGCGCACGGTCAGCGGGTCCTTGGAGAACTTGCGGATGGTCAGCGTGCTGCCGTCGATGGCCAGCGGCGGCACCACCGCGTTGACGCGCGAGCCGTCGGGCAGGCGGGCGTCGACCATGGGGGAGGACTCGTCGACGCGGCGGCCGATGCGGGAGACGATCTTGTCCACGACGCGGCGCAGGTGGGCCTCGTCCTTGAACTTGCCGTCGACCTTGACCAGCTTGCCCTTGCGCTCCAGCCAGATGTTCGAGGGGCCGTTGACCATGACCTCGGCGACCTCGTCGTCGCGCAGGTAGGTCTCGATCGGGCCGTAGCCGAGGATGTCGTCGGAGATGTCCTGGGTGATCCGCTCGCGGTCGGCCCGGGTCAGCGGCCGGTTGGTGGCGGCGAGCACGTCGGCCAGCACCACCCGCACCTTGGACTCGAGCTCCGCGGCGTCGAGGTCGGCGTCGTACAGCTGGGGGCCGAGCTGCTGGAGCAGCTCGCTGTGGACGTGCTCCTTGAGGTCCTGGAAGCGGTCCTGGGCGGCACCCATCCGGGCGCTCGCGCTCTCGGGTGCGGGGGCGCGGGGGGCGGGCTCGGACGCGGGGCGCGGCTCGGTCGCGGTGAGGGTGGTCGTGGTCGCGGGAGCCGGCGCCGGGGTGCCGGCGGGAGCGCCGTGGGCGGAGGGGCCGTCGGCGTGCGGGGCGTCGCCCCGGGCGAGGGCGGCGAGGCGGTCGCTGAGGCTGCTCATCGGGCGTCCTTCCGGCGACGGCCGAACAGGCCTCGCTTGACGGTGGCTCCGGGCTGCTCGAGGCTGCCGACGCCCTCCAGCGTGGAGGCGACGAACCCGGTGATGGCCTGGGACACGGCGTGGTCGGGACGGGAGGCCACGATCGGGTCGCCGTGGTTGGTGGCGCTGGCCACGGCCGTCGCGCTCGGCAGGGTGAGGGAGACCTCCATGCCGAGGATGTCCTCGACCTGGGCCCCCGTCAGGCCGACCTCGCCGTCGGCGCGGTTGAGCACGAGGTGGCGGCGGTCGCGGACCAGCCGCAGCAGGTCGAGCGTCTCCAGCGCGACCTTGGCGTTCTTCACGGTGGGCACGTCGAGCGTCACGACGATGACGCACTCGTCGGTCTCGTCGAAGGCGCCGAGCACCTGGTCGTCGAAGCCCGGGGGCGTGTCGATGAGGACGTGGTCGAAGCGGCGCCGCAGGGTGCTGATGATGCGGCGCACCAGCGTCGGGGTGATCCGGTCACGGCCCTCGGGCTGGGTGGGCGCCGCAAGGATCGACATGCCGCTCGGGTGCGGCGTGAGCAGGCCCTCGAGGAGCGACCAGTCGAGGCTGTCCTCGAAGCCCGCGGCGTCGGCGATGGTGTGGGGCGGGATCAGCTGCAGCGTGATGGCGACGTCGCCGAAGGCGAGGTCGAGGTCGATCACGCAGACCCGCGAGCCGAGCGCGGTCAGCGCCAGGGCCAGGTTGACGGTCATGGTGGTCTTGCCGACGCCGCCCTTGGGCGAGAAGACCGTCACCACGCGGCCGTCGCGGTCGCCGTCGCCGCTGCTGCCGCCGTGGAGCGTCTCCCAGCTCTGCTTGGCGCGGGCGATGGCGCCGGCGATGCCGGGCTGGTCGTCGGCCGAGACGACGGCGCCGATGCCGGCCTCGAGGGCGCGGGCGTAGAGCTCGGGCTCGATGTGGTGGCGGACCAGGATGACCGTGGTGGCCGGGTGCGTGCGACGGACCCGCTCAGCCGTCGCGGCGGCCAGCGGGAGGTCGACGCTGGGGCCGAGCACCACGGCGTACTCGCCCCGGCGCTCGAGCTGGGTGTCGACGTCCTCGGCCCGCGAGACGACCTTCGAGCCGTTGCCCAGCGTGGTCGCCATCACGCCGGCGACGGTGGTGTCGGCCTCGAGCAGCAGTGGCATCGGGTGTCCTCGGGGTTCCTGGTCGTTCTCGGGGTGCGGGGGAGGGGACGGGCGGACGCGGGTCAGCGGAAGAGGTTGTCCTGGTCGACGCCCGTCGAGGGGGCGACCTGGGAGTCGTCGTTGAGCAGGCCGAAGGCGAGGCTGCCGTTGCGGCTGGCGTACATGACGCGCTCGGCCTCGCTCTGGGAGACCGCGAGCGTCAGCAGCGTCTGGGGCAGCTGCTCGGCGGGGGCGGCGGCCGCGTCGGTGGTGCCGCCCTCGGGGGCGGCCACGGCCGGGGTGGCGGTGGTCGCGCCCTGGCCGATCACGGTGACGTTGGGCAGCAGCAGGCGGGTGAAGCCGCCCGCGGGGCTGGTGCCGGTCATGAAGATGGCGACCCGGTTGCCGGGGTTGAGGAACCCCGCGACGCGCGACGGGTCGTCGAGGTTGATCGAGATCGCGAGCTTGCCCTTGGGGATGCTCAGGTCGGTGCCCGAGCCGACGGCGCCGAAGCGGTCGGCCACCAGCTGCTCACCGGGGAAGATGGGGGTGACGGCCACCTTGCCGCTCAGCGTCGCGAGGTCGGTCAGCGCGCCGGGCAGCAGGTCCTCCCGGGTGACCGTGCCGGTCTCGATCTTGCCCGCGGCCTGGGCCGCCTCGATGGTCTCGCCGGCGGCGATGGGCTTGGTGACCCGCAGCACCTGTACGGCGGCGTACCGCTGGTCGGCGCGGTTGTCGGCGCCCTTGACGTAGACGAAGACGAGCAGCGTGCCGAGCAGCGCGATGACGGCCGCCACCAGCAGCAGCACTTTCCTGCGATCCATGACCTGTCGACCTCAACCTCGTGGTGCGGGGCAGGTGGCCACCACCTGCGGCTCGTGCGCCGCACCCGTCGGTGGTGCGACACGAGACAGCCTGCACCGGTTGAGTCCGTTTTGTCCGCGAAACTGATGACTCCAGGGCTTTGTCGGAATCTCGACTAGACCAGCTCGCGCGGAGGGGCTCGCGGCCTAGCGGTGGTAGATCGCGTCGACGTCGTCGCGGTGCTCGCGCATCACCACGCTGCGCTTGAGCTTCAGGCTCGGCGTCAGCTGCCCGCCCTCCTCGGTCCAGGCCGTGTCGAGCAGCGTGAACGCCCGGATCGACTCGGCCTTGGACACCGCCAGGTTGGCCTGGTCCACGCCCTGCTGCACCTCGGCGCGCAGGTCGTCGTCGTGCAGCAGCGTGGCCAGGTCGTCGGGCTTGGAGTGCTGGGTCGCCCAGGCGGACAGGCTCTCGGGGTCGAGGGTGACCAGGGCCGCGATGAAGGGCTGGCCGTCGCCGACGACCAGGCACTGGTCGACGAGGGGGTGGGCGCGCAGCAGGTCCTCGAGGACCGTCGGCGCGACGTTCTTGCCGCCGGCGGTGACGATGATCTCCTTCTTGCGGCCCGTGATCCGCACGAAGCCCTCGTCGTCGATCTCGCCCAGGTCGCCGGTGTGGAACCAGCCCCGGTCGTCGATGACCTCGGCCGTCGCCTCGTCGGCCTGCCAGTAGCCCGCGAAGACCTGGCCGCCGCGGAAGAGCAGCTCGCCGTCGTCGGCGACGCGCACCGAGGTGCCCTGCAGCGGTCGCCCGACCGTGCCGACCTTCTGGGCGTCGGGCAGGTTGGCGGTGAGCGCGGCGGTGGTCTCGGTGAGGCCGTAGCCCTCCAGCACGGTGATGCCGATGCCGCGGTAGAAGTGGCCCAGGCGCTCGCCGAGCGGCGCCCCGCCGGAGACGGCGTAGCGGCAGCGACCGCCGAGGGCGTCGCGCAGGCGGCCGTAGACCAGGGCGTCGAAGACCCGGTGCTGGGCGCGCAGCCGCAGCGGCACCCGTCCCGCGTCCCTGCTGCGCGACCACGCGATCGCGACGTCGGCGGCCCGGCCGAAGATCGCGCCGCGGCCGTCGGCCACGGCCCGCTGGGAGGCGGTGTTGAAGACCTTTTCGAAGACGCGCGGCACGGCCAGCACGAAGGTCGGCTGGAACTCGCCCAGGTCCTCGACCAGGTGCCGGATGTCGGCCGAGTGGCCCAGCCGCACCCGGGCCTTGACGCAGCCGACCTGGATGATGCGGGCGAAGACGTGCGCCAGCGGCAGGAAGAGCAGGGTCGAGGGCGCCTCGCCCTCGGCGTCCTCGCCCCCGGCCGCGGTCGCTCCCCGGGCACGGCCGAACAGCTCGTCGAGCTCGTCGACGGCCACGGTCAGCTCGAACATGAAGTTGCCGTGGGTCAGGCGGCAGCCCTTGGGGCGACCGGTGGTGCCGGAGGTGTAGATCAGGGTGGCCAGGTCGCCCGGACCGGTGCCCGCGCGCCTCGCCTCCAGGGTGGCGTCGTCGACGTCGCGCCCCAGGGTGGTGAGGACCTGGACCGCCCGGCCCTCCAGCGACCACACGTGGTGCAGGTCGGGCAGCCGGTCGCGGACCTGGGTGACCCGGGAGCCGTGGTCGGGGGTCTCGACCACGACGCCGCGGGCACCGGAGTCGGCCAGGATCCAGGCCACCTGCTCGGCGCTGGAGGTCTCGTAGATCGGCACGGTGACGGCGCCGGCGAACCAGATGGCGTAGTCGAGCAGCGTCCACTCGTAGCGGGTGCGCGACAGCAGCGCGACCCGGTCGCCCGCCTCGATGCCGGCGGCGACCAGGCCCTTGGCGACGTCGCGGACCTCGGCGAGGAACTGCGCGGCCGTGACGTCGTGCCAGGTGCCCTCGACGGGACGGGAGAACACGACCGCGTCGGCGTGGTCGCGGCCGTTGGTCACGACGTCGTCGGTCAGGTTGCCGGTCGCGGGGACCGTGACGGACAGGGCCGTGGAGTACTCACGCACCGTGCACCTCTTCTCGCGCTGGGAGCCGGTGCCGGGGGCCGGTCGGCTGGGCCGCACGTTACTCGCGCGGCGGCACGGGGCCCCGCCGGGGAGACGGCGGGCGGGACGGTCGGGGTCGGCTAGCCTGAGCGGCATGGCCGAGCAGACCACCTCCAGCATCGTCGTCGACGCGGCTCCGGCCGACGTCATGGCCGTGATCGCGGACTTCGGGTCCTACCCCGAGTGGGCCCAGGGCATGAAGGCCGCCGAGGTGGTCGAGGCCGGTCCCGACGGCCGGGCGGAGAAGGTGCACTTCGAGCTCGAGGCCACCCCGATCAAGGACAGCTACACCCTGGGCTACCGCTGGAGCGGCGACGATCGCGTCACCTGGGAGCTGGTCGAGGGCAAGATGCTCAAGGACATGCAGGGCGCCTACGAGCTGCGCCCCGTGGCCGGTGGCACCGAGGTCACCTACCGGCTCGCGGTCGACCTCAGCATCCCGATGATCGGCATGCTGCGACGCAAGGCCGAGAAGGTCATCATCGACACCGCCCTGAAGGGGCTGAAGAAGCGCGTCGAGTCGCGCGCCTGATGGCGCGCGGGAGCCACGCGGGGCACACCGCCCCGTGAGCGCCCGGGTCGTCCTGTTCACCGGCAAGGGCGGGGTCGGCAAGACGACGTCCGCCGCCGGCACGGCCGCGCTCGCCGCGCGCGGGGGACGCCGCACGCTGGTGGTCTCGACCGATGCCGCGCACTCGCTGGCCGACGCCTTCGGCGTGGTGGTGGGCCCCGAGCCCGAGCAGGTCGCCGACCGCCTGTGGGTCCACCAGGTCGACGCCCAGCGCCGCTTCGAGCGCTCCTGGGGCGAGATCCAGGGCTACCTGATGTCGGTGCTCGACGCTGCCGGGGTCGACCCCATCACCGCCGAGGAGCTGACGGTGATCCCGGGCGCCGAGGAGGTGCTGGCGCTGCTGGAGCTGCGGCGCCACGTGCTGAGCGGCCGGTGGGACGTCGTGGTCGTCGACTGCGCCCCGACCGCCGAGACGCTGCGCCTGCTGGCCCTGCCCGAGGCCCTCAACTGGTACATGACCCGGGTCTTCGGCATGCAGCGCCGGGTGGTCCGGGCGCTGCGGCCGGCGCTGAGCCGCGCCGCCGGCGTCCCGATGCCCGACGACGCGGTGTTCGAGGCCGTCGAGCGGCTGCACGCCGACCTCGAGGACGTGCGTCGCATCCTCACGGACCGCGACGCGACGGTGCGGCTGGTGCTCACCCCCGAGACGGTCGTCGTCGCCGAGGCACGGCGCTCGCTGACGACGCTGTCGCTCTACGGCTACCGGGTCGACGGGGTGGTGGCCAACCGGGTCTTCCCCGAGCACGCGGGCGACCCCTGGCGCGACGCCTGGGTGGCCTCGCAGCGCGACGTGCTGGCCGAGGTGCGGCAGTCCTTCGTCGACCTGCCCGTCTGGCGCTCGGCGTACGCCGCGGCCGAGCCGGTGGGCGTGGAGGCCCTCGCGGCGTTCGCGCGGGCGGCGTACGACGGCGCCGACCCGCTGGCCGTGCCCGAGGGGGAGGGCCCCCTCACCATCACGCGCACGGCGACCGGGGCCGAGCTCCGCATCGCCCTGCCCTTCGCCCAGCGGGCCGACGTCGACCTGGCCCGCCACGGCGACGAGCTGGTGGTGACCGTCGGGTCCTACCGCCGCCTGCTCGCCCTGCCCGCGGCCCTCACGCGCCACCAGGTCGCGGGCGCTCGCGTCGAGGACGGAGCGCTGCGGGTACGGTTCCGCTTCGAGCAGGAGGAACAGCCGTGACCGACGCAGACCAGCCCCACCCCCGACCGGGTGCCGGTTCGGGCACCGGTCGGGGCGAACCCGTCGGCAGCGTCGGCGAGGAGGCGGCCAAGCTGTTCGGCGCCCTGTCGGACTGGGCCCGCGAGCAGGGACCCGACGTGTCGGGAGCCGCCTCGGGTGCCGCCTCGAGCGCGAGGGACGCCTTCTCGCGCGCCGTGCACGACGCCGACCAGCACGTGGCCACCGGCGGTGAGGACTGCCGCTGGTGCCCGGTGTGCCAGGTGATCCACGTGGTCCGCTCGACCAGCCCCGAGGTGCGGCACCACCTGGCGGCCGCGGCCGGCTCGCTGGCCCAGGCCGTGGCGGGGCTGCTCGCCACCCAGCCGGGGGAGCGGCAGGCCCACCCGGTGGAGAAGATCGACCTCGACGCCCAGGGCGTGTGGGACGACGACGAGAGGGACACGGACCGATGACGCTGACGGTGGGGGTCGACATCGGCGGGACCAAGATCGCCGCGGGCGTGGTCGCCGAGGGCGGCGAGGTCCTGGCCCGGGCGCGCACCCGCTCGCCCGCGACGGACCCGCCGGAGATCGTGCGCACCATCGGCGAGCTGGTCCGCGGACTGGTCGCCGACCTGCCCCCGGGCTCCGAGGTCGAGGCCGTCGGCGCCTCCGCGGCGGGATTCGTCGACAAGCAGCGCGCCTCGCTGGTCTTCGCGCCCAACCTGGCCTGGCGCGACGAGCCGCTCAAGGCCCACCTCGAGCGGGAGCTGCAGCTGCCGGTCGTGGTGGAGAACGACGCCAACGCGGCCGCGTGGGGCGAGTTCCGCTTCGGCGCCGGCGAGGACGTCGACAACCTGCTGATGCTCACCATCGGCACCGGCGTGGGCGGCGGCATCGTGCTCGACGGCGAGCTGGTGCGCGGCGGCTTCGGCATGGGCGGCGAGGTCGGCCACATCACCCTGGTGCCCGACGGCGTGCTGTGCGGCTGCGGCAACCTCGGCTGCCTGGAGTCCTACGGGTCGGGCTCGGCGCTGGTGCGCCACACCCGCGAGCAGGCGCGCCAGGACCCGGGGGCCCGACACCTGCTGGACCAGGTCGACGGCGTCGCCGAGCAGCTCACCGGCCCGATGGTGACGACCGGGGCCCTCGCCGGCGACCCGTTCTCGATCGCGATGCTGGCCTGGCTGGGCGACTGGATCGGCCGGGGCGTGGCCTCCTTGACCGCGGTGCTCGACCCGGCCGTGGTCGTCATCGGAGGCGGCGTGGGGGAGGCGGGCGACCTGCTGCTCGACCCGGTCCGCGACAGCTTCGCCGAGCACGTCACCGGCGCGGGTCACCGGCCGCTGCTCGAGGTCCGTGGCGCCCGCCTCGGCAACGCCGGTGGCCTGGTGGGCGTCGCCGACCTCGCGCGGCGCCGCTGATGGCGACCGGCGACGCTCCTGTCGGGCTGCCCTCCATCGGCGTCGACATCGGCGGCACCAAGGTGCTGGCCGCGGTGGTCGACGAGGACGGCCGCGTGGTCGACACCCAGACGACCGCCACCCCGGGCAAGGGGTCGGGCATCGACGACGCCACCGCCGAGGAGGTCGAGGACGCCCTGGTCTCGGTGGTGAGCGCGCTGACCCGCGAGCACGGCCGGTGCACGGTGGGCGTCGCGGCCGCCGGCTTCGTCGACGCGCTGGGGGAGCGGGTGCGCTTCGCCCCCCACCTGCCGTGGCGCGACGAGCCGCTGGCCGAGCGGCTGACCGAGCGGCTCGGCGCGAGCGTGGTAGGCGAGGTCTTCGTCGACAACGACGCCAATGCCGCGCTGTGGGCCGAGGTGCGCTTCGGTGCGGCCGGCGACGCCGAGCACGTCGTCATGATCACGCTCGGCACCGGCATCGGCGGTGCGCTGCTGCTCGGAGGCACCCTGCACCGCGGGCTCAACGGCATGGCCGGCGAGTTCGGCCACATGCAGGTCGTCCCCGACGGACGTGGCTGCGAGTGCGGCGGTCGCGGCTGCTGGGAGCAGTACTGCTCGGGACGCGCCCTGGGCCGCGCCGCCCAGGCGGCCGGCTCGACCCTCGTGGGCCCCGCGCTGACCGAGGCCGCGCAGGAGGGCGACCCGGCGGCCGTCGCGGCGTACGCCGAGGTGGGGCGCTGGCTCGGGGTCGGGGCCGCCAACGTCGCCGCCGCGGTCGACCCCGAGCTGATCGTCGTCGGCGGCGGCGTCTCGGCCGCTGGCGAGCTGCTGATGGCCCCGGCGCGGGCCGCCCTGGCCGAGAGCCTGGTCGGCCGGGGCCACCGGGTGCTGCCGGAGTTCCTCAGCGCCGACCTCGGACCGCTGGCGGGCGTGGTCGGCGTGGCCGACCTGGCCCGCGACATGCTCTAGGTCGCGGACCGCCCCCCCGGCGACCGGCCTCAGCCGCGCTGGCGGGTGTAGCCCGGCGCGAGCTCCTGGGCCAGCTGCTCCAGGAAGAGTCCGACGTCGGTCACGATGCCGCGCGCCTGCGAGGAGCCCCGGTCGGCCAGCTTGGTGACCGTCGCGGGGTTGATGTCGACGCAGACCAGCGGCACCGACGCCGGCAGGATGTTGCCGGTCGCCACCGAGTGCAGCATGGTCGCGACCATCAGGCAGAAGCCGGCGCCCTCGAGCTGGGCGCGCATCGCCCGCTGGCCCACGATGACGTCGGTGTGGACGTCGGGCAGCGGGCCGTCGTCGCGCACCGAGCCGACCAGCACGAACTCCTTGTCGTGGGTCACCAGCGCGTGCATGATCCCGCTGGTCAGCACGCCCTGCTCGACCGCGTCGCGGATCGAGCCCGCCTTGCGGATCGTGTTGATGGCGCGGATGTGGTGCTCGTGGCCGTGCTCGACGCCCTGGCCGCGGGCCAGGTCGATGCCCAGCGAGGTGCCGTAGAGGGCGGACTCGATGTCGTGGGTGGCGAGCGCGTTGCCGGCGAACAGGACGTCGACGTAGCCCGCCTCGACCAGCGCGACCATCGCGGGCGCGGCGCCGGTGTGGACCACCCCGGGGCCGCCGACCCACAGCACCTTGCGACCGGCCTGCTTGGCCTCCCGCATCCCGTCCGCGACCTGGCGCACCAGCACCGCCTGCGGCTTCTCGCTCGACACGTCGGACTCCATGAAGCCGAAGCCGCCCTCGGCCTTGGTGCTGACCGGGGCCGTGACGCGCACGCCCGCGGCGCCGCACACCACGCGCATCCCGGCGCGCACGTCCGACATGGGCAGCGTGCGGACGGCGTCGTCGCCGTCGACGACGAGCCCGCAGTCCATCTCCGGGTTCGAGACCGCGACCCAGCGGCCCTGCAGGCGCACCTGGGTCTCGAGGTTGGTGCTGGAGTAGAAGCCGTCGGGGAAGACGCCGTCGCGGTCGGCCTCGACCACCTCGGCCTCGCCGGGCTCGACCTGGTTGACGCCGTGGGTCTGCAGCCGCATCAGGATCCGCTGCAGGGTCGGCTCGTCGTCGGCCGACACCTCGATCCGGGCGTACGACGGGTCGCCGGTGCCGTGCCCGATGTCGAACTGCCGCACGACGTAGTCGCCGCCGTACTCCCCGATGTCGTTGAGCACGCGCGAGAGCGACCCCTCGTCGATGAGGTGGCCGGTGATCTCGACGCTCTCCTGGTGGGCCTGGGGCGACCTGGTCTGCGACATGGGTGGGGTCCCTCTCGGTGCTCCGCGGTGGGGCGGCGAGGGGCCTAGAGCACCGCGCCGTCGTCGTCGTGGTCGTCGTGGTGACCCGGTCGCATCGAGGCGACGAGGAAGACGAAGCCGCCCACGAACCAGACCATGAGTACCACGCTGAGCCACTGCGGGAGCGAGACCCCCACCAGCAGCGAGGCGAGCGCGAACAGTGGCACCCCGAACAGGCCGATCCACGCGGCCAGGCGCGGCGGCGTGGTGCGCGGCACGGGCGGGGGCGGCGGCGGGACGAAGTGCTCCTCGCGCTCGACGGGCTCGCGCACCGAGCCCCCGGAGCGCTGGTCGGGGGCCGGGAGCGAGCGGGGCTCGTCGGGCTCGTCGGGCGGCAGCGACGGGGCCGGCGGGGTCGTCGGGGCGTCGCGGGCGGGCCGGGCGGTGCTCGTGCCGGAGCCGGGCTGCTCCCACGCGGGACGGTCGCCGTAGTTGGCGACGATGGCCTCCCAGGCCGCCTCGTGGGCGTCGCGCTCGGCCTGCTGGTCGCTGGGCTCGGGACCGCGCTCGTCGTCGGGCGGGACGGACACGGGCTGCTCCTCCGGAGGTGCCGGGGCGGTCCCCGGCTGCTGGCCCGGTCATCGTGTCACGCACACCGGGCGCGGACCAGGTGACGTCCGTGAGCGGCGGTCCGGTCCAGCCCACGGACGTTCGTCGGCGGGGCCGTGCATGGCCTAGGGTCGAGCGACGACAGGGAGGTTCGGCGTTGTTCTACTGGTTCTTGAGGTACGTCGCACTCGGGCCCGTGCTGCGGGTGGTGTTCCGGCCTCGGGTGATGGGGCACGAGAACGTCCCGGAGACCGGTGGGGCGATCCTGGCCAGCAACCACCTGTCGTACGCCGACTGGCTGTTCATGCCGCTGACGATCTCGCGCAAGGTGACCTTCGTGGCCAAGGCGGAGTACTTCAACTCCCCGGGCGTCAAGGGCTGGCTGCAGAAGAAGTTCTTCTCCGGCGCCGGCCAGGTCCCCATCGACCGCTCGGGCGCCTCGGCCGCCGAGGGGGCGCTGGCCACCGCCAAGCGCGTGCTGGCCGAGGGCGAGCTGTTCGGCATCTACCCCGAGGGCACCCGCTCCCACGACGGCAAGCTCTACCGCGGCAAGACCGGCGTCGCCCGGCTCGCGCTGGAGACCGGCGTCCCGGTGATCCCGGTCGCGGTCGTGGGCACCGACGTCGTGGCCCCGCCCGGCAAGAAGTTCGGCGAGTTCACCCGCCCCCACGTGCGCTACGGCCGGCCCCTGGACTTCTCGCGCTACGAGGGCATGGAGAACGACCGCTACATCCTGCGCTCGATCACCGACGAGATCATGTACGAGATCATGCGGCTCTCCGGCCAGGAGTACGTCGACACCTACGCCTCGGTCGCCAAGGACGAGGCCAAGAAGCGCTCGGAGAAGGCCGACAAGGAGAAGGCGCGCGAGGTCGAGGCCCCGGGCGTCGCCCAGGCGGGGCCGGACACGAAGGCCTCCTGAGCGTGGACGAGCCGGGTCCGCACGGTCCCGTCCAGGACACGCTGCTGCGCGCCCTCGGGGTGCTGCGCGTCGTGGTGCTGCTCAACGCGGTGGTGCTGTTCCTGCTCCGCCACGGGAGCTACGACCACCCGGTCGTCGGGGCCGTCGTCGTGCTCGTCCTGGTCGGCTGGACCGCGCTGGCCCTGTGGGCGTACGACGCCGCCGCGCGCCGCGTGCCGCTGCTGCTGGTCTCCGACCTGGTGGTCGCCGTGGCCGCCATCCTGCTCACGCCCTGGGTCAAGGGACCGCAGCTGAGCGCGACCATCCCCGGGTTCTGGGTGATGGGGGTGGTGCTCGCCTGGGCCGTGGTGTGGCGCTGGCAGGGCGGCCTGGCCGCGGCGGTGGCGATCTCGGTGGCCGACGTGAGCATCCGCTCGGAGTTCACCCAGCAGAACTACGGCAACATCTTCCTGCTCGTCCTGGGCGGCGCGGTGGTGGGCTACCTCTCGTCCCTGCTGCAGCAGACCGCCGCGCAGCGCGACCGCGCGGAGCGGGCCGCGGCCGCGGCGGCCGAGCGGCAGCGCCTGGCCCGCGTGGTCCACGACGGCGTGCTGCAGGTGCTCGCGCTGGTGCAGCGACGCGGCCCCGAGCTCGGCCGCGACGGGCGCGAGCTCGGCAGGCTCGCCGGCGAGCAGGAGGTGCGGCTGCGCGGCCTGGTGCAGTCGGGCTCGCGCGAGCTGGTCGCGGACCTCGGCGAGCGCGACCTCGCCCGGGCGCTGACCGAGCTGGCCAGCGCGCAGGTCCACGTCGCGGTGCCGGGCACGCCGGCGGTGGTGGCCGCGGAGACGGCCAGCGAGGTCGTCTGCGCCGTGGAGGCGTGCCTGAGCAACGTCCGCCACCACGTGGCCCGTGACGCCGACGCCTGGGTGCTGCTCGAGGACCTCGGCGACCGCTGGGTCGTCTCGGTGCGCGACGACGGGCCCGGCATCCCCGAGGGGCGGCTCCGGGCCTCGGCCGAGGAGGGCCGCCTCGGCGTCGCCCAGTCGGTGGTGGGCCGGCTCCACGACCTCGGTGGCACCGCCGAGGTGCGCTCGGCGCCCGGCCAGGGCACCGAGTGGGAGCTCACCGTGCCGCGGGGGTCGGCGTGACGATCCACAGCGAGCACCCCTTCGCCGATCCCGACCCCGATCCCGTGCGCCGGCTCCGCGGTCGCCTCGGCGGGGCGGTGACGCTGTGGACGGCCGGCACCTCCGGAGGCGTCGAGCGCGAGCGGGCGGGGCTGACGGTGTCGTCGTTGATGGTGGGCGGGGGCGAGCCGGGCCGGGTGTGCGCCCTGCTCGACCCGGCCTCGGACCTGTGCGAGCTGCTCGAGTCCTCCGGCCGGGCCGTGGTGCACCTGCTCCAGTGGCGCCACCGCGAGCTCGCCGAGGCCTTCGCCGGCCAGCTGCCCGCACCGGGGGGCCCGTTCCGGATGGCGACGTGGGAGCAGGTCGAGCACGGCCCCCGGCTCGCCGACGCGGGCACGTGGGCGGGCGTGGAGCTGGAGGCGGTCCACGAGGTCGGCTGGTCGGACCTCGTCGTGGCCCGGATCGTCACCACGGCCGTGGGCGACGACGACCTCGACCCGCTGGAGCACCGACGCGGCCGCTGGGTCCGTCCGGGACGCTAGGGTCACGCGCGTGGGGGACACGAGCACGGGTGCGGTGGAGCCGGGGCTGCGGCTGATGGTGGTCGACGACCACCCGATGTGGCGCGAGGGCGTGGCCCGCGACCTGGCCGAGGCGGGCATGACCGTGGTCGCCACCGCCGCCGACGGCACCGAGGCGCTGACGCGCTTCCCCGCCGCTCGCCCCCACGTGCTGGTGCTGGACCTGCAGATCCCCGAGCCCAACGGCGTCGAGGTCACGGCCCGCGTCGTGGCCCAGGACCCCTCGGTGCGGGTGCTGATCCTCTCGGCGAGCGGTGAGCAGGCCGACGTGCTGGAGGCGGTCAAGGCCGGCGCCACGGGCTACCTGGTCAAGTCGGCGTCGCGGGCCGAGCTGATCGACGCCGTCCGCCGGGTCGCGCAGGGCGACACCGTCTTCACCCCGGGCCTGGCCGGCCTCGTGCTGGGGGAGTACCGCCGCCTCTCCGACGCCCCGGCCCCGGGGCGCGACGACGACGCGCCGCGGCTCACCGAGCGCGAGACCGAGGTGCTGCGCCTGGTGGCCAAGGGATTGTCGTACAAGCAGATCGCCGAGCGGCTGGTGCTCTCGCACCGGACGGTGCAGAACCACGTGCAGAACACCCTGCGCAAGCTGCAGCTGCACAACCGCGTGCAGCTGGTGCGCTACGCCATCGAGCAGGGGCTCGACGACACCGGTCGCGGCACGCCGTGACCCGGACTCCCCGGCGGGAAGCAGGCGGGGCCCGGTAGCGTTGAGCAGCACAGGCCGGAAGGAGCCCCCCATGGGTCAGGGCACGTTGTTGTTGTTCCGCGCGTCTCTCGGTGCTGTGCTGCGGGCCGAGCGGATGCGTCAGGGCATGACCCTGCGTGACCTCTCGTCGCTCGCCCGCGTCAGCCTGGGCTACATCTCCGAGATCGAGCGCGGGCAGAAGGAGGCCTCCTCCGAGCTGCTGGCTGCGCTCTGCGAGGCCCTCGACATCCCGCTGTCCGGGGTGCTGCGCGAGGTCAGCGACCACGTCGAGACCCAGGAGATCACCCAGGAGGTCGGCGAGCGCCTGGCCGGCCGCCTGGTCGACGACGCCCGCACGGGCGCCACCGGCGGCGACGTCGTCGCCTCCGCCGCCTAGGCCACCCCCGCCGCCTTCTCGAGCGCGGCCACCTCGTCGTCGAGGTGGGTCAGCAGCCGCTGCAGCGACGGCACGCTACGCCGGCAGCCGGTCAGCCCGAAGCACATGTCGTCGACGTAGCTGTTGCAGGTGATGTTGAGGGCCATGCCGTTGATCGGGATCGACAGCGGGTAGGTGCCGGTCATCCGGGCGCCGTTGAGGTACTGCGGCTTCCGGGGACCCGGCACGTTGCTGATGATGAGGTTGAACGGCGGCCGGATCAGGCCGCCGAGCCGCAGCGCCGGGATCACGATCGAGGGAGCCATGCCGAGCGCCGTCATGGCGGTGATCTGCATGGGCGTCATCGAGCTGAGCGCCTGCTTGCCGGTGACCATCGAGCGGTGGATCGAGGCGAGCCGGTCGGCGGGGTCGGCCAGCTCGGTGCCGAGCTTGACCATGACCGCGCCCACCGCGTTGCCGCCCGCCCCGGAGGCCGAGCCCGCCTGCTTGGCGTTGAGGCCCACGGGCACCATCGCGACCAGGCCGGAGTCGGGCAGCGCCTCCTGCTCGAGCAGGTAGCTGCGGATCGCGCCCGAGCACATCGCCAGCACGACGTCGTTGAGCGTGGTGCCCGAGGCCTTGCCGATCGCCCGCAGCCGCTCCAGCGGCCAGTCCTGGGCGGCGAAGCGGCGCGACCCGGTGATGGTGGTGTTGAACATGGTGCGGGGGGCGTAGAGCGAGAGCGCCGAGGTCTCGTTCCTGACGCCGTGCAGCAGCGTCTTGACCAGGGCGCCGGGCAGGCCGGCGGCGTCGGCGGTGATCCCGAGCGCGGTGCGGAACGCGTCGAGCGGGATGGAGCCGATGCTGCGCTCGGCCTCGGCCTGCGCCTTGCGCGTCCGCGCCGCGGGGCGCTGGGCCCACATCGGCGCCATGTCGCGGCGGTCGGGGTCGGTCGACATCACGCTCTGCAGCAGCCGCATCGCGGACACGCCGTCGACCAGCGAGTGGTGGAGCTTGGTGTAGAGCGCGACCCGGCCGTCCTGCATCCCCTCGATGAGGTGCGCCTCCCACAGCGGCCGCTCCCGGGCGAGCCGGGTGCTGTGCAGCCGCGAGCACAGCTCGAGCAGCTCGCGGACGCGGCCCGGCTCGGGCAGCGCGCTGTGGCGGAAGTGGTACTCGAGGTCGAAGTCGTCGTCGGGCGTCCACACCCACTGACCGGCGGTGGTCACGCCGCGGGTGGGGCGCTTGAGGAACAGCGGCGCGACGTCCTGCGCCTGGCTCATCTGCTCGTAGATCTCGCGGACGTAGTCCTGCGGCGCTCCCTCGGGCTTCTCGAACAGCTGGAGACCCCCGACGTGCATCGGCATCTGTCGGTTCTCGGCGTAGAGGAACGCCGCCGAGGTCGGGTCGATCGGAACAGCCACAGGTCAGGCCTCTCGTCAGGTGGGGCGATCCTGTCGCGTCCGTGACCGCGGGACAACCGGTCGGTAACCACGGGATCGGGCAAACCGCTGCGGCCCCTCCCGGAAGCCCGCAGAATCGGGCGTATCGGACACCCCGTCCCGGGAGGAGGGTCATGGCGACGTACACGCCGGCGAGCTACACCGCGACCGCCGTGCCCTCGGCGTACGAGCTGCACGTGATGAAGCGGCTCGGCTGCGGCTGGTCGCCGTCCACCCTGGCGGCCGTGCGCGCGGCGGGCGGCATCGAGGCCTGGCTCGCCCAGCAGCTCGAGCCCGACTCCGTGCCGGAGTCGCCGCTGGTGGCGCAGGTGGACGCGTGGTTCCCCGACCTGCGTCGCACGCCGGCCCAGAAGGCGGCCGACAACGCCAGCAAGCGCAAGCAGCACTACAAGTACGGTCTCGACCTCGCGAACTGGACCACCCTGCGTCGGGTGCACTCCACCCGCCCGGTGCTCGAGACGATGCTCGACTTCTGGGCCAACCACCTGCACGTCTCGACCGGGGACGAGAAGGCCTACACGCACCTGTACGACTACCACCTGGTGCTGCGCCAGCACGCGCTCGGCCGCTTCGAGGACCTGCTGGTGGCCGCCTCGACGCACCCGGCGATGCTGCTCTACCTCGACAACTTCCGCTCGGTCCGCAACGCCCCCAACGAGAACCAGGGACGCGAGCTGCTCGAGCTGCACACCGTCACCACGGAGGCGGGCTACAGCGAGGACATGGTCAAGGACTCGGCGAAGCTGCTCTCCGGCTGGACGGTCGACTGGGGCGGCAGCTACGAGGGCTTCTACAACACCGCCGCCCACACCACGGGGGCGGTGGAGGTGCTGGGCTTCAGCCACCCCAACACCTCCTCCGACGGCCGCGCGGCCTGCGAGGCCTACCTGCGCCACCTGGCCCGCCACCCCGCCACCGCCCGCACCGTCGCCCACCGGCTGGCCGTGCGCTTCGTCGGCGACACGCCCTCGGACGGGCTGGTGGCGCACCTCGCGTCGGTGTTCACCCAGAGCGGCACCGACATCAAGGCGACCCTGCTGGCCCTGGTGGCGCACCCGGAGTTCCGGGCCTCCGCCGGCCAGAAGGTGAGCACCCCGGTCGACGACATGGTCGCCACCCTCAAGGCGCTCGGGGTCAGGGGCCGCGCGCCCACCCGGGACTACGGCGCCGGCTCCTACCCGCTGCACCTGCAGTACCACCACCGCGGCCTGCGGCTGTTCAGCTGGCCGCGCCCCGACGGGTGCCCCGAGACCAACTTCGAGTGGACCTCGGGGATCCGGATGCTCGGCTCCTACCGGTTCCACTGGGACCTGGCCGGCGCCTACTACCCGAAGGCCGACGTGAGCTTCGTGAGCGCCCGGTCGCGGGTGCCGCGCTCGCGGCTCAGCTTCGCGCTCTACTTCGACCACCTCAGCCGCACCCTGCTCGGGCGGCCGTCGACGTCGCGCACCCTCAAGGCGGCCTGCCTCGCGACCGGGCTGTCCCCGAGCACGGTCGTGACCCCCAGCCACGCGGTCGGCGGCTGGATGTTCCCGCACGTCGCCTCGGTGCTGCTCGACTCGCCGGAGCACCTGACGCGATGACGACCCACGACCCCGCCGGACCCGCTCAGGGAGCCCCCATGACCCGTACGACGCACGCCGGCTGCGAGGAGTTCGAGCGGGCCAGCCGCACCAGCCGGCGCGGCTTCCTGCGCGGCGTGGCCGGCACGACCGGCGCGATGGTGACCACCCGGCTCTTCGGCGAGACCCTCCTGGAGGCCAGCCACGGCGCCTCGACCACCGGCAACGTGCTGGTCGTGGTCAGCTTCCGCGGCGGCATCGACGGCCTCGGGGTCGTGGTCCCGCACGCCGACCCGGGCTACTACGCCGCCCGTCGCAGCATCGCGGTCAGCCGCTCCTCGGTGATCGCCGCCGACGCCAGCTTCGGGCTGCACCCCCAGATGGCACCGCTGCTCCCGATGTGGAACAGCGGTCGGCTCGCCGCCGTCCAGGCGGTCGGGCTGCCGGTCCCCAACCGCTCCCACTTCAAGGCCATCGAGGAGGTCGAGGACGCCGACCCCGGCTCCTCGGTGCGCCGCGGCTGGGTCAACCGGATGATCGGGCTCGGCGGCATCGTCGGACCTGCCGAGGCGGTCCACCTCTCCACCCCGCTGAGCCCCACGATGTTCGCCGGGCCGGCCCCCACCATGGCCACCGACGGCTTCAAGGCGCTCACCCTGCCGGGGCTCGGGAGCACCCGCACCGCCAAGCGGTACGCCGGCCAGCGGGCCGTCTGGTCGGGCACCAGCTCGCCCCTGACCCAGGCGGCGGCCGACGCACTGTCGATCAGCAGCGGCCTCGCGTCGCGCATGAGCGCGGCGTACACCCCGGCCAACGGGGCGAGGTACCCCACCGCCTGGCCCTCCACCGAGCTCGCCGAGGCGCTGCGCGACGCGGCCAACCTCATCAAGCGCAACGTCGGCACCACCGTCATCAGCATCGACTACGGCTCCTGGGACATGCACGCCGACTACGGCAACCAGACCGGCGGGCAGATGCAGGCCATGGTCGGCGGCTTCGCGGCCGCGGTGGCGGCGTTCTTCACCGACCTCGGGACGCTGGGGGAGCGGGTCACCCTCGCGACCATCTCGGAGTTCGGCCGCCGCGTCGCCGAGAACGGCAACCGCGGGCTCGACCACGGCTGGGGCAACATGATGCTCGTCGCGGGCGGCGGCGTGCGGGGCGGGCAGTACTACGGCCGGTGGCCCGGGCTGTCCTCGGGCAACCTGGTGGCCGGCGACCTGCAGGTCACCACCGACTACCGCAACGTGCTCGGCGAGATCGTCGCGCGGCGCTTCCCCGACCGGTCGCTGGGCGAGGTCTTCCCGGGCCTGTCCTACCGCCCGCTGGGGCTGATGGCCTGATCGCGGGCGACTAGGCTCCTGGCCGTGGAGCCACAGCCCGGACGGAGCCGACGCGAGCCGTTCCGCCGGGCCGGTGCCGCTGCAGCGCCCCACGTCGAGCTGGCCCTGGCGACCGGGCGCACCAGCATGCGCCAGCGGCGCGCCCGGCTGCGCGCCAAGTCGTGGCAGGTGTGGCAGTGCGCCGTCGCCGCTGGCGTCGCGTGGTTCATCGCCAAGGACCTGCTCGACCACCCGACGCCCTTCTTCGCGCCGGTCGCGGCGGTGGTCAGCCTCGGCACCAGCTACGGCCAGCGGCTGCGCCGGGTGGCCGAGGTGACCGTCGGGGTCGCCGTGGGCGTCCTGCTCGGCGACCTCATCACCTTCCAGCTCGGCACCGGCGCCTGGCAGCTGGCCCTCATCGTCGGCCTGGCCATGACGGCCGCGCTGCTGCTCGACGCCGGCACGCTACTCATCAACCAGGCCGCGATCCAGGCCATCGTGGTCGCGACCCTGGCGCCCGCCGCGGGCGCGTCCTTCCTGCGCTGGACCGACGCCCTGGTCGGCGGTGCGGTGGCCCTGGTGGCCGCCGCCGTGGTGCCCCGGGCCCCGCTGCGCCGCCCGCGCGAGCAGGCGGGCGTGATCGTGCGCAAGGTGTCGGCGCTGCTGCGGGCGGCCGCCGACTCCATCGAGGACGGCGACGCCGCCCGGTCCCTGGAGGTGCTGCGCGACGCCCGCTCGACCGACAGCCTGGTCGCGGAGCTGCGGGCGGCGGCCGACGAGGGCCTCTCGGTGGTCCGGTCCTCGCCGTTCCGGCGTGCCCACAAGGGCGGCGTGCGCGCGATGGCCGACCTGGTGGAGCCGCTCGACTTCGCGCTGCGCAACACCCGGGTGCTGGTCCGCCGGGTCGCGGTCGCGTGCTACCGCCACGAGCCGATCCCCACGTCGTACGCCGGGCTGCTGCGCGACCTCGCCGACTGCAGCGACTCCGTGGCCGCCGAGCTGGCGGCCGGGCGGATGCCGGGGGCGGTGCGGGCCGACCTGGTGCGCCTGGGCCGCGAGACCTCGCAGGCCGCCCGGACCCACGACCTGTCGGCCGAGGTGGTGCTGGCCCAGGTGCGCTCGATCGTGGCCGACCTGCTGGCCGTCAGCGGCATGGACCCGCTGGTCGCGACCGACCAGATCCCGCCGCTCGTCGACGACTAGAGCTCGCGGACCACCGCGTCGACGACGGCGACGAGGTCGTGGTCGGTGCGCTCGGCCACCCGCCGCATCCGCTGGTACGACGCGCCGCGCCGCGGGATCTCGGCCACCAGCGCCAGCTCCTCGCTGCAGCCGAGCCGCTCGGCCACGGGGGCCAGCTCGACGAGCAGGTCGGCCAGGTCGTCGCGCAGCAGCCGCTCGGAGGAGTCGGCGTCGAGGATGATCCAGGCGTCCAGGCCGTAGCGGGCGGCGCGCCACTTGTTCTCCTGGACGTGCCAGGGCGGCAGCGAGGGCAGCGTCTCGCCGCGCTCGAGCCGGTCGACCAGGCTCACCACGAGGCAGTGGGTCAGGGCCACCAGCGCCCGCATCTCGTCGAGCGTGGAGACGCCGTCGCAGATCCGGACCTCGACCGTGCCGAGCCTCGGCGCGGGTCGCACGTCCCAGCGGATCTCGTCGATCTCCTCGATGACGCCGGTGGTGAGGAGGTCGTGGGCGTAGCGCTCGAACCCCTCCCAGTCGTCGAAGGCGAAGGGCAGGCCGGCGGTCGGGAGCTGCTGGAACATCATGGCGCGGTTGCTGGCGTAGCCCGTGTCGTGGCCGGCCCAGATGGGGGAGGACGCCGAGAGGGCGAGCAGGTGGGGATACCACTTGAGCAGGGCCGAGACGACCGGCATCGCGTGCTCGCGGCGCACGCCGACGTGGACGTGGACGCCCCAGATCAGCATCTGGCGGCCCCACCACTGGGTGCGCGCGATCAGCTCCTCGTAGCGCTGGCCCGAGGTGAGCTGGGCCTGGCTCCACTCCGCGAAGGGGTGGGTGCCGGCGGAGTAGAGGTCGACCCCGAGCTCCGCGGCCACCGGCCGCACCAGGTCGAGCAGCTCGCCCAGCTGGCCGACCGCCTCGCCGGTGGTGGTGCAGATGCCGGTGGTCAGCTCGACGGTGTTGCGCAGCAGCTCGCGGTGGATCCGCGGCTGCTCGCCGTGGCGCTCGTGGAGCAGCGCGAACAGCTCGGAGGCGGTGTTGCTCAGGTCGCGCGTGCCGGCGTCGACCAGCGCGAACTCCCACTCGACGCCCAGGGTCGGCGCGGGGGAGTCGTGGAAGTCGATCGGCACGGGGTCATCGTTCCACGTCCTGCCGGCGCTGCCGCAGCCGCTCGATCCAGGCGAGGTGCTCGCCGTCGAAGGGGCCGGTGCCGTCGGTGACCGCGGTCAGCACCTCCTGGCAGCTGGCCACGGCCTGCTCGACCACCTCGTCGGGGTAGCCGAGCTCGACCCGGTGGGCGGCGAACTCGTCCTCGTCGTCGACCCAGATCCGCCCGGTGGTGCCCTTGATGACGTCGAGGTCGAGGTCGACGGCCCGCACGACCGACTCGTCGGCCCAGCAGGCGGGCGTGGCGATGTCGACGTACACGTCGAAGGGGCGGTGCGGGTCGTGGCCGTAGAACGTCGCCAGCCACCACGCGTCGTGGGGCACCAGCGTCACGTGGTCGGCGGCGGCGTTGAAGGCTCGGGTCGGGCTGGCGAGCAGCGTGCCCGCCGTGATCCCGAGCCAGGTGCCGACGGCGTCGTGACCCAGGAGCACCGCGTCGAACTCCCAGTGGGGTGCGTGCGGCCACTTCTGGCACTCCACGCGCACGGGGCGGGGGTCGGGTCGTGGCGCCATGCGGGTGACCCTACGACTGCCGGGCCCCCCGCACGGCGACCTGCGCCGATGCGCTCAGACGATGGACTTCCCGGGCGCCATCCGACCGGCCACGCGGGCCACGACGTCCTGGTAGCGGGCGCCGGTGATCCGGCCGAACTGGTGGAGCAGGTGGGCGTCGAGGCCCACGAGCTGGCGCGGCCGCCTGGCCAGCGCGCCCTCGAGGATGATCCGGGCCGCCTTGTCGGCGGTCATCTTGGCCAGCTTCTGGTCGAAGAAGTCGTCGGTGGCCTGCACGTCGGTGCCGGCGACCTTGCGGCCGTTGCGGGCGATCCCGGTCTTGATGCCGCCGGGGTGCACGCAGGTGACCGAGACCGGGTGGCGGTTGACGATCATCTCCTCGCGCAGCGCCTCGGTGAACCCGCGCACGGCGAACTTGGTGGCGTTGTAGGCGCTCTGGCCGGGGATGCTGATGAGCCCGAACAGGCTCGACACGTTGACGACGTAGCCGTTGCCCGAGGCGATCAGGTGCGGCAGGAACTCCTTGGTGCCGTGCACGACCCCCATGAAGTTGATGCCGAGGATCCAGTCGAGGTCGTCGTACGTCATCTCCTCGACGTCGCCGGCGTAGCTCACGCCCGCGTTGTTGACCACCATCGTGACGGTCCCGAATTGCGCGGCGACGGCAGCGGCCCAGTCGACCATCTGCTGGCGGTCGCTCACGTCGACGCGGTCGCTGCGGACCTCGGCCGCGCCGCCGCGCTCGAGCAGGTCGACGGTCTCGGCCAGCCCGGCCGCGTTGACGTCGGAGATGGCCAGGCGGGCGCCGTGGCGGGCGGCGAGCAGGGAGATCTCGCGTCCCATGCCGGAGCCGGCGCCGGTGACGACGACGACCTGGTCGCGGAGCTTCTCGAGTCGGGTGCTCATGCTGCGGTCTCCTCCTGGGGAGTGGTGGTGACGACGTAGGCGTCGCGGTCGAAGCGGGCGAGCTGCGCCCGCAGGGTCAGCAGGCTGCGGGGCCACAGCGTGGTGTTGCGGCCGTGCTCGTCGAGGTACCAGCTGGCGCAGCCGCCCTGGTGCCACACCGTGCGCTCCATCCTGCGCTGCAGGCGGCTGTTCCACCGGCGCTGCACCTCGGGCCGGGGCTCGACGGTGGCCAGGCCCTGCTCGGACATGGTGGCCAGCGCGCCCCGGACGTAGCGGATCTGGCTCTCGATGACGAAGACCATCGAGGAGTGGCCCAGGCCGGTGTTGGGGCCGACGAGCTGGAACAGGTTGGGGAAGCCGGCGATGGTCGTGCCCTTGTACGCCGTCATGCCCTGCTCGCGCCACACGTCGGCCAGGGTGCGACCGCCCCGGCCCTTGAGGTGGTGGGCGATGGGCTGGTCGGTGGTGTGGAAGCCCGTGGCCACCACGAGCACGTCGACGGGGCGCTCGGTGCCGTCGGCGGTGACGATGCCGGTCGGGGTGACCCGGGCGATCCGGTCGGTGACCAGGTCGACGTGGTCCTGCGCCAGCGCGGGGTAGTACTCGTTGGAGATCAGCACCCGCTTGCAGCCGAGCTTGAAGTCGGGGGTGACCCTCGCCTGCAGGTCGGGGTCGCTGATGCCCTTGCGGATGTTGGCGCGGGCCATCAGCTCGGCCGGCTTGGCGATGTCGGGCTGCACCGTGAAGGCCGGCACGTAGGTCTCCCGGGCCAGGAACACCCCGAGGCGGTAGAGCCGCTGCAGGCCGGGCACGTGGCGCAGCGCCTGGCGCTCGACCCAGGAGTACTTCCGGTCCTGCCGCGGGACCACCCAGGGCGCGGTGCGCTGGTAGACGTCGAGGTGGCCGACGGTGCGGGCCAGCTGCGGCACGATCTGGATGGCGGAGGCGCCGGTGCCGATGACGGCGACCCGCTTGCCGCGCAGGTCGGCGTCGTGGTCCCAGCGCGCGGAGTGGAAGACCTCGCCCTCGAAGGAGTCGATGCCCTCGATGTCGGGGAGCCGCGGCTCGGAGAGCCCGCCGGAGCCGGTGACCATCACGTCGGCCGTGACGTCGCCGGCGTCGGTGCTGACGTGCCAGACCCGGTCGGCCTCGTCCCAGGCGGCGTCCTGCACGGTCACGCCGAAGCGGAACCGGTCGAGCACGCCGGCCTCGCGAGCGGTGCGCTCGAGGTAGGCGTGGATCTCGGGCTGGGTGGAGAAGGACCGCGTCCAGTCGGGGTTGGGCGCGAAGCTGAAGGAGTAGAGCTGGCTCGGCACGTCGCAGGCAGCGCCCGGGTAGGTGTTGTCGCGCCAGGTGCCGCCGACGCCGTGGCCCTTGTCCAGCACGACGAAGTCGGTGACCCCGTCCTCGTCCAGCTTGATCGCGGTGCCGAGGCCCGCGAACCCCGCACCCACGACCAGCACCCGGACGTGGGTGGGCAGGGGAGCGGCGGCCTCGTGGTCCTGGTCGGTCGTGGCGGCAGTGGTGTCGGTGGACATGCGTCCACGATCCCAGGGTTGTTGAACGTCCGTCAATAAGACTGTTGAAAGAAGTTCAGTAACATGGCCCACATGACGACGCCCCGGGTCCGCATGTCGCCGGACGCGCGCCGCGAGCAGCTCATCGAGCTCGGCGTGCAGCTGCTGGGGCGGCGTTCGCTGGAGGAGCTCTCGATCGAGGTGCTCGCCGAGGAGGCCGGGATCTCGCGCGGGCTGCTCTACCACTACTTCGGCGGCAAGCAGGAGTTCCACGTGGCCGTCGTGCGCCGCGCCGCCGACGACCTGTTCACCGTCACCGCCCCCCGGGGCAGCGGGAGCCCCCTGGAGCAGCTCGCCGGCTCGCTGGAGCGCTACGTCGACTACGTGCGCGACAACTACGAGGGCTACGTCTCGCTCGTGCGCGGCGCCGCCGGCGGCCACGAGGCGCTGCGCGAGATCTACGAGGAGTCCCGCACCGCGCTCACCGACCGCCTCTTCGACGGCGCCGTCGCGGAGGAGGCCTCCGACCTCGGCCTCACCGACACCCCCACCGTCCGCCTGCTGGTCCGCGGCTGGGCCGCCTTCATGGAGGAGGTCGTCGTCGAGTGGGTCCGCGACCCCCGCGGCGTCACCCGCGAGGAGCTCCTGCACACCCTCGTGGGCTCCCTCCCCGGCATCCTCGCCCCCCTCCGCCCCGCCTGACCCCGGGCTGGCGCCCGGGCGCGGGCGGTGGTCAGCGGCGCACGAAGACCCACAGCCTGAGCGCCACGAACCGGAGCACCGTGACGGCCAGGTTGGTCGCCGTGAGGACCAGCACCTCGGCCGTGGGGCCGGGGGAGGCGACCGCGTGGAGCAGGCTGAGGGCGCCGGTGGTGGCGGCGAGGCCGACGGCGAACAGCAGCAGGCCCTGCAGCTGGTGGCGCACCCGGTCGTGGGGGCCGCGGACGCCGAAGGTGAAGCGGCGGTTGGCGGCGGTGTTGCCGACCGCGGTGAGCAGCAGCGCCGTGGCGTTGGCCCACCAGGGCGACATCGGCCCGCGGAGCAGGACGTAGAGGACGGCGTACGCCAGGGTCGAGGCGAGGCCGACGACCACGAACATGCCGAGCTGCAGCCCGAGCCGTCCCCGGCCGGCCTCGGCGCTGGTCCGGCCCAGGCGCTCGCCGATCTCGCGCAGCGGGAGGGTGCCGCGCAGCAGCGCGGTGCCCAGACGGGCCACCCCGCGGAGGTCGGCGAGCGCGGTGCGGACCAGGTCGACGCTGCTGTCGGGGTCGTCGACCCAGTCCACCGGCACCTCGTGGATCCGCAGCCCCGACCGCTCGGCCACGACGAGCAGCTCGGTGTCGAAGAACCACGCGTCGTCGCGCACCAGCGGGAGCAGCTCGCGGGCGGCGTCGCGGCGGATCGCCTTGAACCCGCACTGGGCGTCGCTGAAGCGGGCGCGCAGCGTCTGGCGCAGGATCAGGTTGTAGCTGCGCGAGACCAGCTCCCGCTTGGCCCCCCGCTCCACCCGCGAGGTGCGGGCGAGCCGGGAGCCGATGGCGAGGTCGGAGTGGCCGCTGACCAGCGGGGCGACCAGGGGCAGCAGCGCCCGCAGGTCGGTGGACAGGTCGACGTCCATGTAGACGAGGACGTCGCTCGGCGACTCGCTCCACACCCGCTTGAGGGCCCGGCCGCGTCCCTTCTCGGCCAGGTGGACCACCGACACCTCGGGGTGCTGGTGGCTCAGCCGCCGGGCGATCATCGCCGTCTGGTCGGTGCTCGCGTTGTCCGCGATCGTGACGCGCGAGCTCCAGGGCAGCTCGCGCAGGTGCTCGAGCACCCGCTCCACCGAGGCGGCCAGCTGGGCCTCCTCGTCGTAGACGGGGATGACCACGTCGAGCACCGTCGCCGTCAGCGGCTCCCGGAGCCCGGCCCCGGGGGTGGCCCCCGGGGCGGGGGCGCCGGCCGGCTCGGCCGGCTCGAGCACCGCGCTCACTGCACGCCGCCCGAGAGGTCGTAGACGGTGGTGCCGCCGACGGTCGTGGCCCTGAAGCTGGCCTCGACCCAGGCGGCGATCTCGTTGCTGCTGTCGCCGCCGGGTCCGCCGCCCATGCCCCCGGAGGAGGCGATGAAGTAGTGGACCTGGCCGTCGGCGACGTACTGCTGGAACTGCGCGAGCGTCGGGCTCGGGTCGCTGCCGTTGAAGCCGCCGATCGCCATCACCGGCTCCTCGCTGGCCAGCTGGTAGCCGGAGGCGTTGTTGCTGCCCACGGCGGCGGCGGCCCAGGTGTAGCCGTCGGCGTCGGTCTGCAGCAGCGCGGTCATCTCGGCCGAGGAGGTGCTGCCGTTGAGCAGGCCGCCCGCCCCGCCGCCGGTCGCGCCGCCGGTGGTCGCCCCGGGAGGCGTGCCGCCGCGCATCCCGCCGGGACCACCACCCGTGCCGCCGGGACCACCGCCCGTGGAGGGGCCGGCCGTGGGGATGGAGCCGGTGTGGGGGGTGGCGGCGGTGCTGACGGCGTACGCCGCGGGGCCGGCGAGCCCGGCGACCAGGGCGACCGCCGCGGCGGCGACGGCCAGCCGACGGGGCAGGTGGCCGGCGACCGAGACGGCCAGGGCGCCGGCGAGACCGAGGACCAGCACGAGCCACTTCAGCCACGGCACGAAGTCGCCGGCCCGGTCGAGCAGGAACCACGCCAGCGCCGAGGTGAGCGCGACGGTGAAGGCGAGCACGCCGGAGGCGACGACCGAGTCGCGACGCTCCCACAGGACCCAGGCGCCGGTGCCGACCAGGACGGCGACGGCCGGGGCCAGCGCGACGGTGTAGTAGGCGTGGAAGATGCCGGCCATGAAGCTGAAGGTGAGGGCGGTGACGACGAGCCAGGTGCCCCACAGCACGAGGGCGGCGCCGACGCGGCGCTGACGGCGGGCGAACCACAGGGCGGCGGCACCGAGCACCAGGGCGGCGGGCAGCAGCCAGGCGATCTGGCCGCCGATCTCGCTGTCGAACAGGCGCAGCAGACCGGTCGTGCCCCAGCCGTTGCCGCCGCCGACCGAGCCGGTCTCGTCGCCGTTGAGCCGGCCGAGGCCGTTGTAGCCCAGGGTCAGCTCCAGGATCGAGTTGTCCTGCGAGCCGCCGATGTAGGGCCGGCTCGAGGCGGGCCACAGCTCGACGATCGCCACCCACCAGCCACCGGCCAGCACCATCGCGCCGAACGCGATCGCGAGGTGGCCGAGCTTCCTGCCCCAGGAGGTCTGCGCGAAGAGCAGGTAGGCCAGGCCGAGGGCCGGCAGCACGAGGAACGCCTGCAGCATCTTGGCCAGGAAGGCTGCGCCGACCAGGGCGCCGCCCAGCGCCACCCAGCGCACGGCGTGGCCGGTCGGGACGCGGGTCTCCTCGATGGCGCGCAGCGTGGCCATCGCGGACCCGACGAGCAGCAGCACGAGCAGGGCGTCGGGGTTGTTGAAGCGGAACATCAGCACGGCGACGGGGGTCAGCGCCATCACGGTGCCGGCGAGCAGGCCGGCCGCGGCCGATCCCGTCGTACGCCGGACCAGGCGGTGCAGCAGCCCGACCGTGGCCACGCCCATGAGCGCCTGCGGCACCAGGATGCTCCAGCTGGACAGCCCGAAGATCCGGATCGAGAGCGCCATCGGCCACAGCGCCAGCGGCGTCTTGTCGACCGTGATCGAGCTCGCGGCGTCGCTCGAGCCGAAGAAGAAGGCCTTCCAGGAGGCCGAGCCCGCCTGGGCGGCCGCCGAGTAGAAGGAGTTGGCCCAGCCGCTGGCGCCCAGGCCCCACAGGTAGAGCAGGGCCGTCGCCGCGAGCAGGCCGAGCAGCGCCGGGCGGGCCCACGCGGGGTCGTCCTGCGAGCCGCGCCAGGCGCGGGCCAGCCGGTCACGACCCCCGGTCGCGCCGGTGGCGGCTCGGGGTGGGGCGGTCAGGGGGGTGGTCGCCGGGGTCGCCCGCGCGTGGGGACCCGGGACGACGGTCCGGGGAAGGGTGCTCGTGGGTTCCATGGGGCAACCGTGGCGGCGCCGGCTGCGTGCCCCGTGTGGCTCGTCTGTGGCAGGCCTGTGAACGGCCCTCAGCGGGGCAGCGAGACCGTCAGGGTGGTGTCCCCGGGCCGCGAGTCGACCGAGGCACGACCGCGGTGGGCCTCGCTGATGGCGGCGACCAGCGAGAGACCGAGGCCGGCGCCGCCCGACGCGCGGGTGCGCGAGGAGTCGCCGCGCGTGAACCGCTCGAACGCGTGCTCCACCAGCGCCGGTGGGAAGCCGGGGCCGTCGTCGTGCACGCTCACCCGCACCTCGTCGCCCACCACGGCGGCGGCGACCGTGACGGTGGTGCCGGGCGGGGTGTGGGCGCGGGCGTTGCCGAGCAGGTTGCGCACCACCTGGTGGAGCCGGTTCTCGTCGCCGGTCACGGTCACCGGCTCGTCGGGCAGCTCCAGCTTCCAGTGGTGGGCGGGGGAGAGCACCCGTGCGTCGGTCACCGACTCGAGCAGCAGCAGGGTCACGTCGACCTCGGTGCGCTCCAGCGGTCGCCCGGAGTCCAGGCGGGCCAGGAGCAGCAGGTCCTCGACCAGGGCGGACATCCGGTCGGTCTCGGTCTCGACCTTGGTGAGGGCTCCCGACAGGGCGACCGGGTCGTCCGGCGTACGACGGGACAGCTCGGCGTACCCGTGGATGGTGGCCAGCGGCGTGCGCAGCTCGTGGGAGGCGTCGGCCACGAACTGGCGGACCTGCTGCTCGCTGCGGTGCCGGGCCTCCAGGGACGACTCGACGTGCACCAGCAGGCTGTTGAGCGCCGACCCGACCCGGCCCACCTCGGTGCGCTCGTCGGTGAGGTGGGCCGGCACCCGCTCGTCGAGGTCGATGTCGCCGGAGGCGAGGGGGAGCCGCGAGACCCGGTCGGCGGTGGCCGCGACCTCGTTGAGCGGCCGCAGCTGGCGGCGCACGACGACCGTGCCGAGCCCTGCGGCCACCCCCAGGCCCAGCAGGACCAGCAGTGCCTCGTAGCCGACCAGCGTGGCGACGGTCTCGTCGACCGGGTGCGTGGGCAGCCCGCTCACCACGACGGCGCCGTTGGACAGGGCCCGCGTGCTGACCCGGTAGGAGCCCAGGCCCGGCAGGTCCACGCCGTGGACGTCGTCGTCGGTCGGGACGTCGCCGAGGCGGGCCAGCGCGCGGCTGGAGAGGTCGCGCCGGGTGTTGCTGTCGCGCTGGAAGACCAGCCCGCCCGACGCGGTCGACGAGCCGGCCGGCTCCAGCACCGCGAAGATCGTGTTCGGCGCCTGGTTGCCGGGCCCGGGCGGTGGGCCGCCGTCGTCGGCGCCCCGGTTGTCGCGGTCGCCGTCGCCGAAGGCCCGGTTGAGCGAGGACTGGACGTCGCGGTCGAGCTGGGCGAGCTGCTGGTTGCGCAGCGCCACGGTGCTGACGGCCCCGATGAGGGCCGAGACGACCGCGACGAGCAGGACCGCGGTGACGACGAGCCGGGCGGTCAGGGTGCGGGGCGCCCGCATCAGCCGGCGTGCGCCGGCTGGTCGACCGGCTTCAGCACGTAACCCGCACCGCGCATGGTGTGGATCATCGGCGCCCGGCCCGCGTCGATCTTCTTGCGCAGGTAGGAGATGTAGAGCTCGACGACGTTGGCCTGGCCCCCGAAGTCGTAGTTCCAGACGCGGTCGAGGATCTGGGCCTTGCTCAGCACGCGGCGCGGGTTGCGCATCAGGAAGCGGAGCAGCTCGAACTCGGTCGCGGTCAGCGCGACCTGCTCGCCGCCGCGGCTCACCTCGTGGCTGTCCTCGTCCAGGACGAGGTCGCCGACCGTGAGGGTGGAGTCGCTGTCGGCCAGGCGGGCGCCGGCGCGGCGCATCAGCGCCCGCAGCCGGGCCACGACCTCCTCCAGCGAGAACGGCTTGGTGACGTAGTCGTCGCCGCCCGCCGTGAGCCCGGCCACGCGGTCCTCGACCGAGTCGCGGGCGGTGAGGAACAGCACGGGCACGTCGGGCGCCTCGACCCGCATCCGGCGCAGCACCTCCATGCCGTCGAAGTCGGGCAGCATCATGTCGAGCACCACCGAGTCGGGCCGGAACCGCTTGGCGGCGGCCACCGCCTTGCTGCCGGTGAGCGCCACCTCGACCTCCCACCCCTCGTAGCGCAGGGCCATGCGCAGCAGCTCCGCGATGTTCTCCTCGTCGTCGACGACCAGCACCCGCAGGGGCGAGCCGTCGGGGCGGGTCATCTCGGTGGCAGCGTTCTTCATGCCTCAACTGTGAGCCCGCTGTCCGTGCGAAGTCCATGCCTTCCCTGTGCGTGACCTGTGAGGTGGTGGCCACACCCGCAGGTGGCGGCCAGCCCGGCCACAGGGTCGTCACAGGTGCGCGTCCGAGGCTGCCACCCGTGGACGACGACACCCAGCCCCAGCGCCCCGTTCCCCCGGCCGTGCCCAGCAGGCCCGACGCCACCCCGGCGGTGCCGTCCGGTGCGCCCGCCGCCAACGAGCACGCCGTGCCGCTGCCGCCCCACGCCGTCGGCGCGGCCGCGGCCCGGCCCACCGCCCCGTCCCCGCGGGCCGGCCGGCTGCAGCGGCTGCGCGGTCTGCGCGGCGCCGCCGTGGTCGGTCTCGCCGCCGTGCTGCTCGGCTCGGCCGGTGGCGTCGCCATCGCCGCCGCGGGCAACGACGCCGACAGCGGCGGTGGTCCCGGCGGGAGCCGCTTCCAGCCGGGCCAGGGGCCGGGCCGGCAGGGACAGCAGCCGGGGTTCCAGCCCGGCCAGCAGCCGGGGTTCCAGCCCGGCCAGCAGCCGGGCACCCCACCGGGTCTCGACCGCGACGGGGATCCGGACGGGGATCGCGACGGGGACCACCCCGGGTTCGGGGACGGGGACGACGACGGCTCCGGCGGGTCGACCTCGACCACCTGAGGCCGGTCCGGGGCCCACCGGCTTGGAGCCCGGTCGCCGCTCCCGGCAGACTGGTGGGGCTGTGCGCATCCACTTCCCTCCCGACCTCCCCGTCTCGGGCCGCCGCGAGGACATCGCGGCGGCGGTCCGCGACCACCAGGTCGTCGTCGTCGCCGGTGAGACCGGGTCGGGCAAGACCACCCAGCTGCCGAAGATCGCGCTGGCCCTGGGGCGCGGCGAGTCGAAGATGATCGGCCACACCCAGCCGCGCCGGATCGCCGCGCGCAGCGTCGCCGAGCGGATCGCCGAGGAGCTGGGGACCGAGCTGGGGGAGACGGTCGGCTACCAGGTCAGGTTCACCGACCGCACCAGCAAGCAGAGCCGGGTCAAGGTGATGACCGACGGCATCCTGCTCGCCGAGCTGCAGCACGACCGCGAGCTCTCGCGCTACGACACCCTCATCATCGACGAGGCCCACGAGCGCAGCCTCAACATCGACTTCATCCTGGGCTACCTCAAGCGGCTGCTGCCGCGGCGGCCCGACCTCAAGGTCGTCATCACCTCGGCGACCATCGACCCGGAGCGCTTCGCCCAGCACTTCGCGGCCGCCGACGGCACGCCCGCGCCGATCATCGAGGTCTCGGGGCGCACCTACCCGGTGGAGGTGCGCTACCGACCGCTGCTCGAGGAGGTCTTCGAGGACGACGACGGCGAGCCGGTGCAGCGCGACCAGACCGAGGCGGTCGAGGACGCCGTCGCCGAGCTGATGCGTGACACCGCAGGCGACGTGCTGGTGTTCCTGCCCGGCGAGCGCGAGATCCGCGACACCGCCGACGCGCTCGCCCACCTCGCCGAGGGGCCGCGCGCGGTGCGGGGCGGCTTCGACGTCGTACCGCTCTACTCCCGGCTGTCGGCGGCCGAGCAGCACCGCGTCTTCGAGCGCCACACCCGGCGCCGGGTGGTGCTGGCCACCAACGTCGCCGAGACCTCGCTGACCGTCCCCGGCATCACCGGCGTCATCGACACCGGCCTGGCCCGCATCAGCCGGTGGTCCTCGCGGACCAAGGTGCAGCGGCTGCCCATCGAGGCGATCAGCCAGGCGAGCGCCCAGCAGCGCTCCGGCCGCTGCGGCCGCGTCGAGGCGGGAGTGGCGATCCGGCTCTACAGCCAGGAGGACTTCGAGTCCCGCCCGGAGTTCACCGAGCCGGAGATCCTGCGCACCTCGCTGGCCAGCGTGATCCTGCAGATGACCGCGCTGGGCCTGGGCCAGGTCGAGCGGTTCCCCTTCGTGGAGCCGCCCGACGGGCGCGCGGTGCGCGCGGGGGTGCAGCTGCTCGAGGAGCTCGGCGCCCTGGTGCCCTCCGACGGCGCGAAGGGCGCGCGGCGGGGGCCGCGGCTCACCCGGACGGGCCGGTCGCTGGCCCGGCTGCCCATCGACCCGCGGCTGGCGCGGATGATCCTCGAGGCGGAGCAGCTCGGCTGCCTGCGCGAGGTCCTGGTCATCACGGCCGCGCTGTCCATCCAGGACCCGCGCGAGCGTCCGGTGGAGCAGCGGGCCCAGGCCGACCAGCTGCACGCGCGCTTCCGCGACCCGCGCTCGGACTTCATGTCGCTGCTCCACCTGTGGCGCCACCTCAAGGCCCAGCAGCAGGAGATGGGCTCCAGCGCGTTCCGCCGGATGTGCCGCGCGGAGCACCTCAACTACCTGCGGATCCGGGAGTGGCAGGACTTCGAGTCCCAGCTGCGCCAGGTCGCCAAGCAGGTCGGGCTGTCGCCGGGCCGCGCGGCCGGGGCCGACGACCAGGTCGACGCCGACGCCGTCCACCAGGCGCTGCTCGCCGGGCTGCTGTCCCACATCGGGCTGCGCGACGCCGAGAAGCGCGACTACCTCGGCGCCCGCGGCACCCGGTTCTCGATCTTCCCGGGGTCGGGGCTGTTCAAGAAGCAGCCCGACCTGGTGATGGCCGCCGAGCTGGTCGAGACCTCGCGGCTCTACGCCCGCCAGAACGCCGCCATCGACCCCGCCTGGGCCGAGCGGCTGGCCGGCGACCTGGTCACGCGGACCCTGGCCGAGCCCCACTGGTCGAAGAAGCGCGAGGCCGCGATGGCCCACGAGCGGGTGACCCTGTACGGCGTGCCGCTGGTCGCCGACCGGCTCGTCGCCCTCGGCTCCCGCCAGCCCGAGCTGGCCCGCGAGCTGTTCATCCGCCACGCCCTCGTGGGCAACGAGTGGCGCACCCGCCACAAGTTCTTCGAGACCAACCGGCAGCTGCTCGACGAGGCCGCCGAGCTGGAGAACCGCGCCCGCCGCCGCGACATCGTGGTCGACGAGGAGACGCTCTTCGACTTCTACGACGCCCGGATCCCGGCGGACGTCGTCTCGGGCGGGCACTTCGACGGCTGGTGGAAGCAGGAGCGCCGCCGCCGCCCCGACCTGCTGACCTTCGACCCCGACATGCTGGTCAACGACGTCGCCGGCGAGGTCACCGACCGCGACTTCCCCGACGCGTGGCAGGAGGGACCCCTGACGTTCTCGCTCAGCTACCACTTCGAGCCCGGCGCCAGCGACGACGGCGTCACGGTCGACGTGCCGCTGGCCACCCTCAACACCGTCGGCCCGGCGCCCTTCACCTGGAACGTGCCCGGCCTGCGCCACGAGCTGGTCACCGCCCTGATCCGGTCGCTGCCCAAGCAGCTGCGCGTCAACTTCGTGCCGGCGCCGGACTTCGCCCGCCGCTTCCTCGACGTCGCGCCGCCCGGCGAGGAGGAGCTGCTCGACTCGCTCTCGCGCCACCTGCGCTCGATGACCGGGGTCCACGTGCCGCGCGACGCGTGGGACATGACCAAGGTGCCGGCCCACCTGCGCCCCACCTTCCGCGTGCTCGGGGAGGCCGACGAGGAGGTCGCGGTCGGCAAGGACCTCGACGCCCTCAAGAAGCCGCTGCGTCCCTCGTTCGACCGCGCCGTGCAGCAGGTCGCCTCCGAGTCCGGCGTCGGTGGCACCGGCCAGACGTCGTGGACCTTCGGCACGGTCGAGCCGTCGTTCACCCGCTCGCGCGCCGGCCACGAGGTCCGGGTCTACCCGACGCTGGTCGACGAGGGCGCCACGGTCGGCCTGGTGGTCGCCGCCTCGGCCGTCGAGCAGGAGGCCCAGCACCGGCTCGGCGTACGGCGCCTGCTGCTGCTCGCCGTGCCGTCACCGTCCGCGAAGCTGGCCGACGGTCTCGACAACACCCAGAAGCTCGGCCTCGCGGCCTCGCCGTACCCCTCGGCGCGCGCGCTCATCGACGACTGCGTCGTGGCCGCCGCGGGCGACCTCGTCGACCAGACCCCGCACGTGCGCGACCAGGCGGCCTTCGACGCGCTGGTCGAGCGGGCCCGGCGCGAGCTGCCCGAGCGCTCCGCCGCCGTGCTGCAGCAGGTGCTCCGCGTGCTGGCCGCCTGGCGACCGGTCGACAAGGCGCTGCGCGGCCGGGTCGAGATGGCCGCCCTGCCCGCCATGAACGACCTGCAGTCCCAGCTCGGCCGGCTCGTCGCCCCCGGCTTCGTCGCCGACGCCGGGGCGGAGGCGCTGCGCCACTACCCGCGCTACCTCGCCGCGATGCTGGCCCGCGTCGAGCGCCTCGGCGACCTCAGCCGCGACCGCGACCTGATGGCCCGCGTCGCCGGGCTCCAGCAGGCTTGGGAGAGCCGCGTCGCCGCCCTGCCCGCGGGCCGGCCGCCCACGGCCGACGTCCGGCGGGTGCGGTGGATGCTCGAGGAGTACCGCGTCAGCCTCTGGGCCCAGCACCTCGGCACCGCCCAGCCCGTCTCCGACGCCCGCATCCGCAAGGCGCTCGACGCCGCCGGGTGACGCCCGGGCCAGGGTGCTCACCCCGCGGCACCGAGGACGCGCAGACTCCTGTCTCAAAGGGCCGCGGCGGACGGTGGGGCCTGGCCGTTCGGTCCCTGAGGATGGACGGAATCTGTCTCGAAGGGCCAGCGGGCGTGATCGGGGAGTCCTGCTGTCGCCTGGTGGCAGTGATCCTCCCCGTCGGGGGTGGGGGTCGCTTCGAAGCGGGCCTGGCGGCCCTCCTCAGCCAGCGAGGGCGGCGGCAGGTCGGTCCCTGAGGAAGGACGCAGTCCTGTCTCGAAGGCCCGGTCCGGCCCGGGGCGTGCCGGTGACCCCGATCAGCCTGGCTGGTCGGGGTCCGGGGGTGGACCAGGTCGTCGAGTGGTGGCAGGTGAATTCTCGCTGCCTGGGCTGTCTTCCTTGCCTGGCTGGCTGCCTCGCTGCCTGGGCCGGCCTGGTTGACCCGGCCCTTCGAGACGCGACTTCGTCGCTCCTCAGGGACCGGGACGTGTCCGACCCGAACCGGCACCTCAGGGGCCGGGACGTGGCCGATCCGAACCGGTAACTCAGGGCCGGGACGTGGCCGATCCGAGCCGGTACATCAGGGGCCGGGACGGGGCCGATCCGACGTGGTCGTCACGAGGCCGGGTGCCGGCTGTGCCCCGCACCGCGTCGGTGCAGCCACCACCCGACGACCAGCAGGAGGGCACCGGAGGCGAGGAAGCCGAGGTCCCACGCGAGCGGGGCGCCGAGGTCGTCCCGGACGTGGTGCACGCCGAGGAGCTGGTGGTTCACCAGGCCCTCGACGAGGTTGAACCCACCCCACCCGGCGAGGAGCAGCCCGAGGTGGAACGACCAGCGGGGGCGACCCGGTCCTGGCGCCAGGCCGAGACCGTGCCCAGGGAGCCGGCGAGCACGAGCACCCACGTGGCGACGTGGAAGAAGCCGTCGGCCAGCGTGTTCGCCTCCAGGCCCGCGACGGTCGTCACCGGCGTGCCGGGACGGGCACCCAGGAGGTGGTGCCACTGCAGGACCTGGTGGAGCACGATCCCGTCGACGAAGCCGCCGAGGCCCAGACCCAGCAGCAGGCCGGGCCAGCGCGAGGGCGGCCGGCGGGTGGACCGGGGCGCGGAGCGGGTGTCGGCCATGGGGTGACGTACCCGGTGCGACGACCTACAGCCAGGGGCGGGCGGCGTCGACGACGGCGTCGAAGGTGGACCGGTCGAGCGCGGCCCCCTCCCGGCGCACGCCGTCGGGGTCGAGCCGCAGCAGCCGGTCGAGCCGGACCTCGCTGGGGCGCCGCTGGGAGTCCCAGGCGCCGGACCCGACGTCCATCCACTCGCGTCCGGCGCGGCGCTCCTGGGCGGCGTCGCGGTCGTGGTCCTTCGAGGTCAGCATGAGGGCGAGCAGGTCGCGGCCCTCGGTGCCGACGACGAGCACGGGGCGGTCCTTGCCCTGCGAGGCGTCCTCCTCGTAGGGCACCCACGCCCAGCAGACCTCGCCGGGGTCGGGGCGGCCGTCCGCGCGGGCGTCCCACCCGATGCTGCGGCCGGTGGGCGCCTGGTCGTCGGGGCGCGGCGGGGCTCCCGCACGCCGGGGCCTCAAGGCCGTGTTGAGCGCCGAGCGCAGCGCACCGCGGGGGATCAGCGGGGTGAGGGCCCGGAGCTGGGCCAGTCGGATCTTCACGGTCCGGCCTCCAGAAGTAGTGCGCCGGACCGGGAGCGCCTCACGGCGCGTGGCCGCTCGTAGCGGCTAATTGTGGGACCCGGGGCTGCCGCGGTCCGGCGCAGTGCCCACCCTACAAGCGAGGCGGCTGACAGGCACGGTGATCCGGTGCGAGAGGTGTCACGTGCCGTCGCGGGAACACGACGCCGCGGCCTCAGCCGAGCTGGCCCTCGAGCTCGAGGTGGGCGGCGCGCTGGAGCTGCTCGGAGAGCGTGAGCAGCCGGGCCGCCGACAGGTCCGAGGCGTACGACGCGGCAGGGCTGGTGTCGCTGACCCGGCCGGCCGCGGCGACCCGCGCGAAGGCCGACGCGCGGAAGAGGGTGTCCGCGAGGTCGCCGACCACCACGCCGCTGAGCACCTCGTCGACCAGGGCCCGGACCTCGTCGGGGCCGGGGGGCTCGACCACGCCGGAGACCACCTCGGCCACGGGGACGTGGCGGCGGCCGGCGTCGAACTCGGCCGCGGCGGTGCGCGGGTCGGCGTACACCCAGCTGCGGAGCAGGTAGAGCCGCCACAGCGCGCCCGCCAGCGAGTCGGCAGCCGCGCCCGACCAGAGCTCGGCCAGCGTCTCGAGGCCCTCCTGGTCCGCGAGGTGGACGACCCGGGCGACGAGCTCCTCGTCGCCGCGCTCGCGCGCCCCGCGCACCAGCGCGGTCGCGGCGCGGTCGGCCGCCTCGCTCAGGGTGGCGGGGTCGGTGGTGCCCTCGATGGACTCGAAGTGGCGCGCGCCCGGCAGGGAGGGGCGGTGGTGACGGCGCTCGGTCATCAGCCCATCTTGGCCGCTGCCCGCTGCAGCCCGCGCTCGAGGGGGTCGCGGCCGGGGGCGTAGTTGTGGTCCTCGCCGGCGTGGTCCATCCTCAGCAGCACCATCCGCGAGCCCGAGACAGCCATGCCCAAGGACTCCCAGCGACCGACGCCGTCCTCCTCCCAGCTGACGAGGTAGAACCACCCGCGACCCTGTCCGAGGGGCACGTCGGTGCGCGCGCGGACCCGGGCGCCCTCGCCCGGGACCCGGCTGCTGCACCCCTGTCGCCACGAGTCGAGCACGGCGGCGGCGCGGCTGGCGTTCTTCGGGTCCGGGAAGTCGAGGACCTGCTGGGCCGCGTCGTCCTCGGCGTGGGCGAAGGTGCGCTCGACGCCGCTGTCCGCGCCGATCGTGAGGGCGTCGAAGCGGGCGCAGACGCCGAAGGCCTCCGACCCGACCGGGCGGGTGCGCACGACCGACCAGGGCGCCTCGTCGTTGAGCCGCGGCAGCTCGGCGGCCGAGAGCAGCACCGACGACGCGGGAGCGGGCGCGGGCGGCGCCGTCGGGGAGGGGGCCGTCGAGGCGCTGGGCGAGGCCGACGGGGTGGCGGAGGCGGTCGGACCCTGGCTCGGGGTCGCCTCGGGGGTCGCGGTCGCAGTCGGGGTGGGCGAGGCGGTCGCCGTGGTCGGGGTCTCGCTGGGGGTGGCCGAGGCCGAGGGGCTCGCGTCCTCGGTGCCCGCAGCCGACGGGGTGGTGTCCTCGCCCCCGCACGCCGTGGCGCCGAGGGCGAGCAGGAGCAGGGGCGCGAGCGCGCGGGCGCGGCCGCGCGTGGCCGGGCGCGTGGTGCGCGTGGGGTGCATGTGCCCAGGGTAGGCGCGTGGGACTCGCTCCGCCGGGCGATGACGAAGCCGTGGCGCGTCCCGATATCGTGACGGCGACCGAGCACCCGGACGGGTGAGGCTCAGGGGTCGCGAGGCACGAGAGGGGCACACACGGATGCGGGTCGGGTGGTCGCTACGTCGGTCGGTGGTGGCCACGGCCGCGCTGGCGGTGCTCACGGCCACGGCCGCCTGCACGTCCACCGAGCAGGAGCCGCCGGCGGCGGAGCCGACCCCCTCGTCGTCCTCCTCGTCCTCGCCGACCCAGGACGCCGTCGTCCTCGCGGTCTACGGCCCCGACGAGGTCACCGACGTCTACCGCTCGCTCGCCGCTACCTGGACCAGCCAGCACCCCGACCGCCCGGTCCGCGTCAAGGCGTACGCCGACCACGCCGAGGCCATGTCGGCCCTGGTCCGGCTGCGCTCGGAGGGCAAGGCGCCCGACCTCTTCCTGGCCGGACGAGAGGACCTCGCCGACCTGATGCAGACCAAGGCCGTGCGCCGCGTCGACGACCTGCTCGCCCAGCGCCAGGTCGACTTCGGTGACGGCTTCAACCGCACCGGGCTCGAGGCCTTCAGCGACCAGGCCGCGCTGCAGTGCATGCCCGTCGACGTCTCGCCGCTGGTCGTCTACTACAACCCCAAGCTCATCGAGCTCGACGAGATCGCCGAGCCGGGGCGCCGCCCCATCACCCAGGAGCGGGGCTGGACCCTCGAGGAGTTCGCCCGCGCCGCGGAGCAGCCGCGCCGCCCGGGCGTGCGCGGTCTCTACGTCGAGCCGCAGCTGGACCAGGTCGCGCCCTTCGTGTTCTCCGGCGGCGGCGAGGTCGTCGACGACACCGCCGACCCGACCACGCTGACGCTGTCCGACGACGCCAGCCGCGACGCGCTCGAGCAGCTGCTCGAGGTGGTCCGCAACCCGGCGCTGACCTTCGGCCAGGACGCCATCGCGAAGCGCTCGGCGCTGCAGCGGTTCGAGGAGGGCAAGCTCGGCATGCTGCTGGGCTACCGCGACCTGACCGCGGAGCTGCGCACCCGGCCCAGCCTCACCTTCGACGTGATGCCGCTGCCGTCCCTGGGCAGCGGTGCGACCGTCGCCCGCATCACCGGCGCGTGCTTGTCGGCCGACTCCGACCAGCAGGACACCGCCGCGGACTTCCTGGCCACGATGATCTCCCAGGAGAGCCAGGACGCCCTGGCGGCGACCGGGTTCACCATGCCCGCCAACCTGGCCAGCCTCAACGACGAGGCGTTCCTGCAGACCGGCCAGCGGCCGCTGCACTCCCAGGTGTTCGTGCGCGAGGTCCGCGACATCGAGCTGCTGCCCAGCACGACCCGGTGGGTCGACGTGCTGCAGGTGGCCGGCGCCCAGCTGACCGACCTGTTCGACGAGCCGGTCATCGACCCGCTCGAGGAGCGGCTCACCGCGCTCGACGCCGCCTCGGTGCCGCTGCTCGACCCCGACGCCGACCCCAGCCAGCAGCCCACGCCGTCGGACCCCTCCAGCAGCAGCACGCCGTAGTCGGGCCGCGGACGGCTCAGGCCGTCGGGGTGCCCGGCGCGGCCGGGGTGTCGTCGGGCAGCGCGGGGTGCAGGATCGCCTCGGCCAGCAGCGGCGCCGTGATCCGCACCTGCCAGCCTCGGGCGCCCAGGGCCGAGAGATCGGCCCCGACCGCGGCCTCCACCGCGGCGTGGTCGGCGTCGGGCGCGACCACGGGCGGCTTCCACATCACGCGCCGCAGGTAGTCCGGCGTCAGCAGGTTCTCGACCGGGACGTCGTGCTCCTCGGCGTACGCCGTCACCAGGTCGCGCGCGACCGCCAGCCGGCCCGCGGCCACGGGGTCGCGCTCGGCCCACACCCGCGGCGCGGGCGGAGCGTCGGAGCGCATCGTCAGCGGGGGCAGCTCGGAGTCGGCGAGGGCGCGGGCGTCGTCGAGCGCGGCCAGCCAGCGGTCGGCGTGGCGGCGGGCACCTCGGCCGTGGAAGCCCGGGGTGTCGAGCAGCGCCTGGCGGGTGGTCGGCATGGCGTTGGCCGCGGCGATCATGGCGGCGTCGGGGACGAGCCGGCCCGGCGTGGTGTCGCGCTCCTGGGCGATCGCGTCGCGGGCCGTCCAGAGCTCGCGCACCGCCGCCAGGCCGCGGCGGCCCTTGGCCTTGTGGATGCCCGAGGTGCGGCGCCAGGGCTCGGCCCGCGGGGCGGGCACGTGCTCCATCAGGTGGGCGAACTCCTCCTCGGCCCACTGCTGCTTCTCGGACTCCGCCAGCTGGGCGGCGATCACGTCGCGGAGCTCGACGAGCACCTCGACGTCGAGGGCGGCGTACTCCAGCCACGGTGTCGGCAGAGGTCGCTTCGACCAGTCGACCGCGGAGTGCTCCTTGCGCATCGTGCGACCCATGATCACCTCGACGAGCGTGGCCAGGCCGACGCGCGGGTAACCCAGCAGCCGGGCCGCGAGCTCGGTGTCGAACAGGGCGCGGGGGTGCAGGCCGAGCTCGCGCAGGCACGGCAGGTCCTGGCTGGCGGCGTGCAGGATCCACTCCGCGTCGCCGATGGCCGCGTCGAGGTCGCGCAGGTCCTCGAAGGCGATCGGGTCGATGAGGGCGGTGCCACTGCCCTCGCGGCGCAGCTGGATCAGGTAGGCCCGCGAGGAGTAGCGGTAGCCCGAGGCCCGCTCGGCGTCGAGGGCGACCGGGCCGGTGCCGGCGGCCACGCGGCGCACGACGTCGGCCAGCGCCTCGGGGGTGTCGACGATGTCGGGGAGGCCGTCGCGCAGGGTCAGCAGCGGCGGCGGTGCGGGCGCCTCGACGGCGACCTCGGTGGCAGCCGGGCCGGTGGGCTCGGTGGGCTCGACGGGGTGGTCGGACGGGACGACGGGTGCCGGCATCAGGCCGGGCCGCGTTGTCCACGACGCGAGGGCATCACCGCGACGCCCTCGGGCACTGGCGGCAGGCCCACGGCGGCGCACAGCAGCTCGCCCCACGCCTCGACGTGCGGGGTGAGGTCGCCCGACGGCGACCACGACGCCCGGATCTCGAGCTGGGCGGTCGCGGGCTCGTCGGACATGCCGCCGAAGCTCTCGGAGCTGACGCAGGTGACGCTGCCCGAGGGCACGGCGTACTCCGCGCCGTGGGCCTCGAGCGCCTCCACCAGCCAGGTCCAGCCGACCTCGGCGAGCATCGGGTCGCTGACCAGCTCGGGGTCGATCTCGGCGCGGGCGTAGGCCACGCAGCGGAAGGTGCCGTCCCACGCGTCGTTGCCGGCGGGGTCGTGCAGCAGCACGAGCCGTCCGGAGCCGACGTCCTCGCCGTCCACCGTCACGTCGGCCGACAAGGCCGACGCGTGGGGGGCGATGCGCTGGGGGGCCGGCATCTGCTCGACGAACAGCTCGGGTCGGAAGCGCGCCGTCTGCATCTGGGCCACGGCACGCCGGAAGTCGGAGGGTGCAGCCGCAGGCTCGAGGCGCGGGTGATCAGGTGCCGCCATGGCCTCAGGGTAGGCCGGATCCGCCATCCCCGGGTCTCGACTCGCCGCCTGACCTGGGAGGATCGGGGCATGCCCGCCGCCTCGACGACCGACCCCGCGCTGCACGCGTCCGCCTTCCTCTCCGCCGCCCGCGGCGAGCCCGTCACCCACACGCCCGTGTGGTTCATGCGCCAGGCCGGCCGCTCCCTCCCGGAGTACCGCGCGCTGCGCGAGGGCGTGAGCATGCTCGAGTCGTGCATGCGGCCCGACCTGGTCGTCGAGATCACGCTCCAGCCCGTGCGCCGCTACGGCGTCGACGCCGCGATCTTCTTCTCCGACATCGTGCTGCCGCTCAAGGCCGTCGGGGTCGACCTCGACATCACGCCGGGCGTCGGCCCCGTGGTCGCCTCGCCGGTGCGCACGCTGGCCGACGTCGAGGCCATCCCCGACCTGACCCCCGAGCACGTCGGCTTCGTCACCGAGTCGGTCCGGGCGCTGGTGGGCGAGCTGGGGGCGACGCCGCTCATCGGCTTCGCGGGGGCGCCCTTCACGGTGGCCTCCTACCTGGTGGAGGGCGGCCCCTCGAAGGACCACGCCCGCACCAAGGCGATGATGTTCGGCGCCCCCGAGGTGTGGGCGGCGCTGATGGCCAAGATCGCCGGCATCGCCGCGGCGTACCTCGAGGTCCAGGTGGAGGCCGGTGCCTCCGCCGTGCAGCTGTTCGACTCGTGGGCGGGCGCGGTCTCGCGCGCCGACTACGAGCAGCACGTGATGCCGTGGTCCGCGCAGGTGCTGGAGCGGATCGGTGCGACCGGCGTCCCCCGGATCCACTTCGGCGTCGGCACCGGCGAGATCCTCGACCTCATGGGCGCGGCCGGCGCCGACGTCGTGGGCGTCGACTGGCGGGTGCCGCTGGCGGCCGGCATCGAGCGCGCGGGCGGCCGGGCGGTCCAGGGCAACCTCGACCCCACCCTGGTCTTCGCGCCCACCGAGGTGATGCTCGAGCGGGCCCGCGAGGTCGTCGAGGTCGGCCGCACCGCGCCGGGCCACGTGTTCAACCTGGGCCACGGCGTCATCCCCGCCACCGACCCCGACCAGCTCGCCCGGCTGACCGACTTCGTCCACGAGGTCTCCCAGCGCTGAGCCTCAGCCGCCGCTGGGCTGCGGCGCAGCGGTGCGGCGGCGCCGCACGACGACCGCGGCCGGCACGCCCAGCAGGGCGAGCAGCAGGGCGAACGGCAGCGCCGCCCCGACCACGGTCGCGGCGGCGGCCGTCGAGCTCCCGAGGGCGCCCCAGCCCTCGCGCAGCCCGCCGAGGAAGCCGCGGGTGTCCCGGGCCGGTGCCACCGCGTCGCGCCGCTGCAGGCGGAGCGTCAGCGTCGCCTGGGTGGTCTGGTCGGACAGGTAGGCCTGCTGGGACCGCAGCGAGTCGAGGTCGGCCTGGCGCTGCGCGAGGTCGGACTCGATCGCGATCACGTCGCGCAGCTCCTGGGCACGTCCGAGCAGCACCTCGATGCGGCGGATGCTGCGCTCGGCGGCACGCACCCGGGCGTCGGTGTCGACGACCTGCGTGGTGACGTCCTCGGCGCTGCGGGTCTGGCGCTGCACCCGGCCCAGGTCGGCCAGCGAGGCCATGGCCTCGTCGAAGCGCGCGGCGGGCACCCGCAGCGTGAGCGTCGAGCTGCGGGCGGTGCCGTCGCGGTCGCTGCGGGTGCGCTCGTCGGCGACGGTGCCGCGCCACCCGGCGACGCGGGTCATCGCCTCGTCGCGGGCCTCGTCGACGTCGCGCGTGGTGACGGTGACGGCGCCGGTCGAGACCACCGCCCGCTGCTGCGGCAGCAGGGCGTAGGGGGTCCCGCCCGTGACGGCGCGGCTCGTCGCTGCGCCGCCTGCGCCGCCCGCGCCGCCCGCGCCCTCGTCGGCCGGGCCGGCCGCGTCGAGCGGCTCCGGGGCGGCGACGTCGGGCGCCGAGCCCGCGTCGCTCGAGGCGGTCCGGCCACCGGCGCCGCCGCACCCGGCGAGCGCGAGGAGCAGCACGACGAGCAGCAGCGGGAGGGCCCGGCGAGGTGTGGTCACGGCGGTGTGACGCAGGTGACGCGGGCGTGGTTCCCGGCGGCCGCCACGGCGAGGACGCCCGGGGTGGTGTGCCACGCTGGGACGGTGCCGACGAGCCCCGACCGACGCCCTCCCCGCGTCGTCGTGGTGGGCGCCGGGATCGCCGGCCTCGCCGCCGCCCGGCGGGTGGTCGCCACCCGGCCCGACGCCGAGGTAGTCGTGCTCGAGGCAGCCCCCCGGGTGGGCGGCAGCCTGCACCGCGCGGAGGTCGGGGGAGTCCTCGTCGACGTGGGCGCCGAGGCGATGCTGCACCGGCGTCCCGAGGGCGTGAGGCTGGCCCGCGAGGTCGGCCTGGGCGACGCGCTGGTGCACCCCGCCACCACCTCGGCGCAGCTGTGGAACCGCGACCGGCTGGTGCCGATGCCGCGCACCCTGATGGGGGTGCCGACCGACCTGCGCTCCCTCGAGGGCGTGATCTCGGCCCGGGGGATCGCCCGCGCGGCCCTCGACGCCGTGCTGCCGGCGACCGACCTCGGCGGCGAGGACGTCAGCGTCGGACGGCTGGTCGAGGAGCGCCTCGGGGCGGAGGTCGTCGACCGGCTGGTGGAGCCCCTCCTCGGTGGGGTGTACGCCGGCCACTCCCGCGAGATCTCGGCCCGCGCCGCGGTGCCCCAGGTGGTGGCGCTGCTCGAGCGCGACCGGGCCCTGTCGCGGGCCGCGGGGGCGGCGCTGCCGCCGGTCGGCGAGCCCGTGACCGCGCCGGTCTTCGCCGGCCTGCGCGGGGGGATGGCCCGGCTGCCCGCCGCGCTGGCCGCGTCGCTGGCCGACTCGGGGGTGCAGGTGCGCACGGGGGCGACGGTGCGCGACCTGGCGCGTCGCCCGGGCGGGGGCTGGAACCTGGTCGTCGGCCCCACCGTCGAGGCCGAGGTGCTGCGGGCCGACGCCGTGGTGCTCGCGACGCCGGCCCGCTCGACGGCGCGGCTGCTCAGCGACGTCGCCCCGCTGGCCGCGCTGGAGCTGGCGCGGGTCGAGCACGCCTCGATGGCGATCGTGACCCTGGCCGTCCCGGCCGCGACCTTCCCGGCGGTGGCGGGGTCGGGCTTCCTGGTGCCGCCCGTGGACGGGCACGCGATCAAGGCCTCGACGTTCTCCTTCGCCAAGTGGGACTGGGTCCGCGAGGCGGGGGTCGGCGCGGGAGCGGGGGAGGACCTGCTGCTGCTCCGGTGCTCGCTGGGGCGCCACCGGGAGGAGCAGGCCCTGCAGCGCAGCGACGAGGAGCTGGTGGCGCTGGCGCTGGCCGACCTGTCCCAGGCGGTCGGCGCCGCGGTCGTGCCGGTCGACACCCACGTGCAGCGCTGGGGCGGGGCGCTGCCGCAGTACGCCGTCGGCCACCTCGACCGGGTGGCGGCCGTGCGGCGCGAGGTGGCGGCGCTGCCGGGGCTCGCGGTCTGCGGCTCGGCGTACGACGGGGTGGGGATCCCGGCCTGCATCGCCTCGGCCGACCTGGCGGTGGTCCAGGCGCTTCGCGGCCTTGACACAATGGCGCCATGACCAACGGCAAGAAGGCACGCGAGCTCAACGACACCATCCGCTACACGATGTGGTCGGTCTTCAGCCTCCGCGACGTCCTCGACGACGCCGATCGCGAGGCCGAGGCCCGCGAGGTCGACGAGCTGTTCGCCAAGCTCGAGGCCGACGACGTGCTCGTCCGCGGGCTCTACGACATCGCGGGCCTGCGCGCCGACGCCGACGTCATGGTCTGGTGGCACGCCGAGACCGTCGAGGGCGTGCAGTCGGCGTACCACCAGCTGCGCCGCACCCGCTTCGGCCGGCGCCTGGACCCGGTGTGGTCGCAGGTCGCGCTGCACCGCCCGGCGGAGTTCAACAAGAGCCACATCCCGGCGTTCCTCGCCGGCGAGGACGCCCGCGACTACGTGTGCGTCTACCCGTTCGTGCGGTCCTACGAGTGGTACCTCCTCGAGGACTCCGAGCGCCGCGCGATGCTCGCCGAGCACGGCCAGATGGCCCGCGGCTTCCCCGACGTGCGCGCCAACACGGTCGCCAGCTTCGCGCTGGGCGACTACGAGTGGCTGCTGGCCTTCGAGGCCGACGAGCTGCACCGCATCGTCGACCTGATGCGCCACCTGCGGGCCTCGACCGCCCGGCGCCACGTGCGCGAGGAGGTCCCGTTCTACACGGGCCGTCGCCGCACCCCCACCGAGCTGCTCGCCGCGCTGCCCTGATCCTCGGCGCCCGGTCTTCCGGCACCGGCGGGCGGTCGTGCGTCTCGGAGCACGACCGCGCACCGGGCGGGATCAGGCCCGGCGCGGGGCGTCCTCGGGCCCCTCGTCGGCCACGAGCGTCATGCTGATCGAGTTGATGCAGTAGCGCTGATCGGTCGGGATGCCGTACCCCTCGCCCTCGAAGACGTGGCCGAGGTGGGAGCCGCACGTCGCGCAGCGGACCTCGGTGCGGACGCTGCCGAACGAGCGGTCCTCGACGTACTCCACGCGGTCCTCCGCGAGTGGCGCGTAGAACGACGGCCACCCGCAGTGGGAGTCGAACTTGGTGTCGGAGCGGAACAGCTCCGCCTGGCACGCGCGGCACCGGTAGGACCCGGCCGTCTTGGTGTCGGTGTACTCGCCGACGAAGGGGGCCTCGGTCCCGGCCTGGCGCAGCACGCGGAACTCCTCGGGATCGAGCTCGGCCCGCCACTCGGCATCGCTCTTGTTCACCTGATAACTCATGCGATCAACGTTAATCTCCGGCCCAAGCGTCACGGTCAGCCGTCTCGGGGTACCACTCGAGGTATTGACGAGACGAGTGGACACCTGTTCACTCATCTGGGGCAACGAGGCTCAGGGAAGGCACATCACACATGGTCGCCGAACGGTCGCAGGAGAAGCTCTCGGACCTCCAGGACAAGGTCCCGTGGGAGAAGGTCCGCCAGATCGGCGGCCGGCTCACCACGCCGCTGAGCCCTGACGACTACCTGTCGCTGATCAACCCGCTGTGGACCTCGCGCGAGCTGCGCGGCCGCATCGAGAAGGTCGTGCCGGAGACCGACGACGCCGCCACGATCGTGATCCGGCCCGGCTGGGGCTGGCGCTACGACCACCGCCCCGGCCAGTACGTCGGCATCGGGATCCAGGTCGGGGGCAAGTTCCACTGGCGCTCCTACTCCGTCTCCTCGGCGCCCAAGCGGTCCGGTCGCACGATCGCCATCACGGTGCGCGCCATGCCCGAGGGCTTCCTCTCCGAGCACCTCGTCTCCGGCCTCGAGCCGGGCACCATCCTGCGCCTGGCCGCGCCCAACGGCGACTTCGTGCTGCCCGAGCCGCCCCCGGCGAAGCTGTTCTTCCTCGTCGGCGGCAGCGGCATCACCCCGGTGATGTCGATGCTGCGCACGCTGGACCGCCGCGACACCATGCCCGACGTCGTGCTGGCCTACAGCTCGCCCACCAAGGACCGGATGATCTTCCGCGACGAGCTGGTGGCGCTGAGCGAGAAGCACGCCGGGCTCACGCTGCACGAGCAGCACACCGACGCCGACGGCATGCTCGAGATGAAGGACCTCGACCGCGTCTGCCCGGACTGGAAGGGCCGCGAGACCTACGCCTGCGGCCCCGCGCCGATGCTCGACGCCTGCGAGGAGCACTGGGAGGCCGCCGGCGTCGAGGACCACCTGCACCTCGAGCGCTTCACCCTCGACCTCGGGGGCGAGGGCGCCGAGGGCGGCACCCTCACCTTCACCAACTCCCACAAGTCGCTCGAGGTCGACGGCGCCACCACCGTCCTCGAGGCGGGGGAGCAGGCCGGGCTCGGCCTGCCCTACGGCTGCCGCATGGGCATCTGCCACACCTGCACGCTCACCCTCGTCGAGGGCACCGTGCGCGACCTGCGCAGCGGCGACGAGTACTCCGGGCCCAACGAGCCCATCCAGACCTGCGTCACGGCCCTGGCCGGCGACTGCACGCTCGACATCTGACGCACGACCGGCACCACCGCACCGCCCGCACGACCACCGACACCACCACCGAGGAGCTGCGCATGGCCATCGCCGACGTCAAGGAGTACACCCACCTCACCCCCGAGGAGGTGGAGGAGCTCGGACGCGAGTTCGACCAGATCCGCAAGGACATCGAGGAGTCGCGCGGCGCTGCCGACGCGGCGTACATCAACCGCATCATCACCATCCAGCGCCGCCTCGCGGCCGCCGGTCGCATCACGCTGTTCGCCAGCAGGTGGAAGCCGGCCTTCTTCGCCGGTGCCGCCATGCTCGGCGTGGCCAAGATCCTCGAGAACATGGAGATCGGCCACAACGTCATGCACGGCCAGTGGGACTGGATGAACGACCCGGAGATCCACTCCAGCACCTGGGAGTGGGACACCGCGCAGCCCGCCGAGCAGTGGAAGCACAGCCACAACTACGTGCACCACCAGTTCACCAACGTGCTGGGCCACGACAACGACATCGGCTACGGCATCCTGCGGATGGCCCGGGAGCAGAAGTGGCACCCGGTCAACGTGGGCCAGCCGGTCTACAACGCCCTCCTCGCACTGCTGTTCCAGTGGGGCGTCTCGCTGCACGACCTCGACCTCGAGGCGATCCGCAAGGGCGAGAAGGACCCCAAGGTCATGAAGAAGCAGCTCAAGCAGATCGGGGTGAAGATCCGCCGCCAGATCGGCAAGGACTACATCCTGTTCCCGCTGCTGACCGGCCCGGCCGCGATCCAGACCGCCAAGGCCAACGCCATCGCCAACCTGAGCCGCAACCTGTGGTCCTACATGATCATCTTCTGCGGGCACTTCCCCGACGGTGCGCTGCACTTCACCGAGGAGGAGATCGAGGACGAGACCCGCGCGGAGTGGTACCTGCGCCAGGCCCTCGGCTCGGCCAACTTCCAGGGCGGCCCGCTGCTGCACGTCATGTCCGGCAACCTCGGCTACCAGATCGAGCACCACCTGTTTCCCGACCTGCCGAGCAACCGCTACGCCGAGATCAGCGACCGGGTGCGCCCGCTGCTGGAGAAGTACGGCATCCCCTACACGACGGGGCCGCTGCACCAGCAGTACGGCCAGGCGCTGCGCACGATCCACAAGCTGGCGCTGCCCAACAAGTTCTCCTCGCCCGACCGCCACGACGGGCCCGCCGGTCCCGACGTGCCGCGCGGTCGCAAGCGGGCCGAGGAGCGCCCGACGCGGCGCACCGAGACCGGGACCTGGACCACCCGGGCGAGCGCGTGAAGGACCAGCCCTCCGTCGGCATCGGCGACCTGCCGTTCGCCAGCAGGGGTGACCTGGGGCTCGACAGGTCCCGGGTGACGCAGTGCGCGCTGAGCCGCATCTGCGGCGTGTGCGCGAAGTCGCTCGACCGTCCGGTGGTCTTCATCGGCAGCCGGGCCGAGGCGTCGGCGGAGGCGTTCCACTTCCCGCCGACCCACCGCGCCTGCGCCGAGCACGCGCTGGAGCACTGGGGCACCAGCTGGACCGCTGCGCTGGGTCACCCGACCGCCCCCGCGGGATGGGTGATGGTGACGACCTCCGGGTTCGAGTTCGTGCGGGCGACCGCCGAGGCCACGGACCGGCGACCGGTCTTCAGCCCCAACTCGGTCCTCGCCGAGGAGGCGCTGCCGGTCGGCTGAGGCCGGCTCCGGAGCGCTGTCGGCGAGGCTGGCTAGATTGGCCGCCATGGCCACTCCCGCAGCCCACGTCGACGCAGCGGACCACACGGTCCGGGTGACCAGCCCGGACCGTGTGGTCTACCCGGCCACCGACCACACGCCCGCGGTGACCAAGCTCGAGGTGGTGCAGTACTACGTCGCGGTGGCCGACGGCGTGATGCGCGCGCTGGGCGACCGCCCGACCGCCCTCGAGCGGTGGACCAGCGGGGTCCACGAGGGCATCACCCTGGCCACCGGCCGCGGCGACAAGAGCGACGCGTTCTACAGCAAGCGGGTGCCCAGGGGCGCCCCGGAGTACGTCGAGACGGCCCGCGTCACCTTCCCCAGCGGTCGCACCGCCGAGGAGGTCTGCGTGGCCAACCTGGCCACCGTCGGGTGGTGCGCCCAGATGGGCACGATCACCTTCCACCCGTGGCCCACCCGCAGCGGGGACAACGACCACCCCGACGAGCTGCGCATCGACCTCGACCCGCAGCCCGGGACGACCTTCACCGACGCCGTCCGGGTGGCCGGCGTGGCCCGCGAGCTGCTCGAGGAGCTGGGGCTGACCGGCTACCCGAAGACCAGCGGCAACCGCGGCGTCCACGTCTACGTCCGCATCGAGCCGCGCTGGGACTTCGTCGACGTCCGCCACGCCGCGATCGGCTTCGGCCGGGCGCTGGAGGAGCGCGACGACGGCGTCACGACCCGGTGGTGGAAGGAGGAGCGGGGGGAGCGGATCTTCGTCGACTACAACCAGAACGCGCGCGACCGGACCATCGCCTCGGCGTACTCCCTGCGACCGCGAGCGGGGGCTCCCGTCTCGACGCCGGTGACCTGGGAGGAGCTGGCCGGCCTGACCGACCCCGGCGCCTTCAACCTGTTCACCGTGCCCGACCGGCTCGCCGACGGCGACCCGTGGGCCGGCATCGACGACGTGGCGCACTCCCTGGAGCCGCTGCTGCGCCTCTACGAGGAGTCGGGCGAGGGCGAGGCCAACTACCCGCCGGACCACCCCAAGATGCCCGGCGAGCCGCCGCGGGTGCAGCCGTCGAAGAAGGTCGCCGCGCACTGGGACGCGGAGGGCAACCGGGTCGAGGACTGACCGGCGGCGACCGTTCAGGCGGGCGGGTCCTCGGCTGGAGGCTCGATGCTGACCCCGAGGCTGCGCACGAAGCTGCGCAGCGGGTCGAGGCCGAAGGAGTCGATGGGCTGGTAGGCCACCGCGCGCAGCTCGCCGACGCTCTGCCGCAGGCCCTGCTCGCCGAGGGTGGCGACCATGATCTCCTCGGCGGCCCGGAGCCGGGACTCGTCGGGCAGGTCGGCGAAGACCGGGTGGTGGACCTCGACCTGGAGCCGGCCGCCGTCGACGCGGGCGCCGACCACGGCCTGGCGCAGCGCGAGGGTGCGGCCCTCGGCGCTCACCTCGGCGGCGTCGAGGTCGGCCACGGGCGGGCGGAGCGCGTCGCGGCGCTTGCGGAAGAGCGCCACCTCAGAACCCCGAGATGCCTTCGCCGTCGCCGGCCTGCTCGTCGAAGTTCTCGTGCTCGAGCAGGTGCAGGACCGGCACGCCGAGCTTGCGGCGCGCTCGAGAGGTCCAGTCGACGTGGAAGAACTCGCTGACGACGTGGGAGCGGGTCAGCACGATCACCTCGCGGGCGTCCACGGCCGCGACCTTGGCCACCAGCGCGTCGATCGGGTCGTTGCTCACGGGCTCGCCCACGGCGCGGCCCCCGGCGCCCTCGATGACCGCGACCGTCTCGCTGACGCCAGCCCGGCAGCTGTCGAGCAGCTCGCCGCGCAGGTGCTGGAGGTCCTCCTGGTCCATCGTGACCGGAGGGGTGGTGAGCACCTCGCCGGTGCCGAGGCTGCCCATGGCGGCCTCCACGCGGGCCGAGGCGTCCTCCACCGGCAGCAGCACGTGGTAGAGCACCGACGGCTCGATCCCCTCGTGGAGGGCCCGCAGGTTGGCCGCGTCGGTCGCGGTCAGGGTCTGCTCCACCAGCAGCACCACGTCGTACCGGTCGGCACCGGTGGTCTCGGCGTGAGTGGGGGTCTCGCTCATGTGCCACTTCCTTCGGGGTCGATGCGCAACACCCTAGTGAGGTCGTAGCCCACGACCTCCTCCAACTGCCCGTAACCGCACGAGGCGGGGTCGCGGTCGGGCCGCCAGCGCTTGAACTGGGCGGTGTGGCGGAAGCGCCGGCCCTCCATGTGCTCGTAGCCGACCTCCAGCACGCGCTCGGGCCGCAGCGGGGTGAAGGAGAGGTCCTTGCCGGCGCTCCAGCGGCTCTGGGTGCCCGGCACGCGGTCGGGGTTGGCCACGGCGTCACCGGCCCACGCCTGCCACGGGTGCTCGTCGATCGGGCACTCCAGCGGCCGCAGCTCCTCGACGAGCGCGGCGCGGCGGGCCTCGGTGAAGGAGGCGGCGACGCCGACGTGCTGGAGCCGACCCTCGTCGTCGTGCAGGCCGAGCAGCAGCGAGCCGAGCAGGGGCCGCGCCTCGGTGCTGTTCTTGTGGAGCCGGTAGCCCGCGACCACGACGTCGGCGGTGCGGGCGTGCTTGATCTTGAGCATCGTCCGCGCGTTCTCGTCGTACGCCGCCCCCATCGGCTTGGCGACGACGCCGTCGAGCCCCGCCCCCTCGAACTGGTCGAACCAGCGCTCGGCCTCGGCCGGGTCGGTGGTCGTGCGGGTGAGGTACGCCGGGCCGCGGAGGTCGCCCAGGGCCTGCTCGAGCCGGTCGCGGCGCTCCGAGAAGGGGGCCGCCACCAGGGAGTCGTCGCCCAGCGCGAGGGCGTCGAAGGCCACGAAGGACGCGGGCGTCTTCTCCGACAGCATCGCGATCCGGGACGCGGCGGGGTGGATCCGCTCCTGGAGCACCTCGAACTCGAGCCGGTCGCCCAGCGCCACGAACAGCTCGCCGTCGAGCACGCACCGCCGGGGGAGCAGCTCACGCACCGCCTCGACGACCTCGGGGAAGTAGCGGGTCAGCGGCTTGGTGTTGCGGCTGGTCAGCTCCACCTCGTCGCCGTCGCGGAAGACCAGGCAGCGGAAGCCGTCCCACTTGGGCTCGAAGGACAGGCCGCCGGGGAACTTCGCCGGGTCGGGCACGCCCTTGACGGACTTGGCCAGCATCGGTCGGACGGGAGGCATGACGGGCAGGTCCACGCCCCCGAACCTAGTCGCCCCGGGCGCGGGGCGCGCGTCGAGCCGACGGGCGGTGTCGGCGGGGTGCGCCATACTCCGGTCATGAGCGGCCCCGACACCACCGACGCCCCGGACCCCGACGAGCGCTCCACCGCCTACGCCCTCACCGACGCGCTGCGTCTGGCCCCGGGCCCGGTGCGCCTGGCCGACGTGCCCACCGACGCGACGCCCGGGTTCGACGGCGACAAGGCGGCGGGGCAGCGGGCGCTCGCCGACCTCGGGGCCGAGCTGGCGGACCTCCAGGAGCGGATGTACGCCGACGCCTACACCGGCGGCACCCGTCGGGTGCTGGTCGTGCTCCAGGGCATGGACACCTCCGGCAAGGGCGGGGTGGTCGAGAAGGCGATCGGGCTGCTCAGCCCCAACGGCCTGCGGCTGACGTCGTTCAAGAAGCCCACCGACGAGGAGCTGGCCCACGACTTCCTGTGGCGCATCGACCGGGCGCTCCCCGGGCCGGGCATGGTCGGGGTCTTCGACCGCTCGCACTACGAGGACGTCCTGGTCCACCGGGTGCACGGGCTCGTCGACGAGGCCGAGCTGGAGCGACGCTACGACGCGATCGTCGACTGGGAGAAGGCCCTGGTCGCCGAGGGCACCGTGGTGCTCAAGTGCTTCCTCCACGTCTCCGCGGCCACCCAGCGGGAGCGGCTGCTCGCCCGGCTCGACGACCCCGACAAGCAGTGGAAGTTCAAGCCCGGCGACATCGACGAGCGCCAGCACTGGGACGACTACCAGCGGGCCTACGCGGTCGCGCTGGAGCGCTGCCACACCGACGCCGCGCCGTGGTACGTCGTGCCCGCCGACCGCAAGTGGTTCCGCAACTGGGCGGTGGCGCAGCTGCTGGTCGAGGCGCTGCGCGGCATGGCCCTGGAGTGGCCCGCCCCCGACTACGACGTCGCCGAGCAGCGCGCCCGGCTGGAGCGGGAGCACGAGTGAGGCAGGTCCGCGTCACGCGCTACGTCACCCCGTTGCGCGAGGGCGGCTCGCTGCCCGGCGTGGTCGAGGGCGAGGACCTCGGCACCTACGTCTGCAAGTTCCGCGGAGCCGGCCAGGGCCTGCGGGTGCTGGTGGCCGAGGTCGTCGTCGCCGGGGTCGCCGAGCTGCTCGACGTGCCGGTGCCCGAGCTGGTCACGCTCGACCTGGCGCCCGAGATCGCGCGCTACGAGGCCGACGAGGAGGTCCAGGACCTGCTCACGGCCAGCCTGGGCCTCAACCTCGGCGTCGACCTGCTGCCGCGGGCGTTCGGCTACGACGCGTCCTACGAGCCCGACCCCGACCTGGCCGGCCGGATCCTGTGGCTGGACGCCTGCTGCGCCAACGTGGACCGGTCGTGGCGCAACCCCAACCTGCTGCTGTGGCGCGGGGCGCTGTGGGCCATCGACCACGGGGCGGCGCTCTACTTCCACTACTCCTGGCCCGGCGGCGCGGGCAGCCCCGAGCGGTTCGCCGCGCAGGCCTACGACGCCGGCGAGCACATCATGGGCCGGTTCGCCCCGCAGGCCCGTGCCCAGGACGCCGCGCTGGCCGCCCGGCTGACGCCCGAGGCGCTCACGACGGTGCTCGACCGGGTGCCCGACGAGTGGCTGGAGCCGGTGCCCGGCGCCGAGACCCCGGCCGCGGTGCGGGAGCGCTACGTCGCGTTCCTGCACGCCCGCGTCGCCGGTGGCCGACCGTGGCTGCCGGGCGCCGAGGGGGCCGGCGCGTGAGCGGCTACCAGTACGTCGTGCTGCGGTGCGTGCCGCGCGTGGAGCGCGAGGAGTTCGTCAACGTCGGCGTGGTGCTCTACTCCCACGCGCTCGACTTCCTGGGCTCGGCCTCGCGCGTGGACGACGACCGGCTGCGGGCGCTCGACGCCGAGGTCGACGTCGACGGCGTGCGCCGGGCCCTGCGCGGGGTCGAGGAGGTCTGCCGCGGGGCGGGACGACTGGACCTGGCCGTGGGCTCGCGCGCCACGGCGTACGGCACCCGGGAGGCGGCCGACACGCTGAGCACCCGGTTCGGCCTGCTCCGCGCCCCCCGCAGCACGGTGGTGCAGCCGGGGCCGGTGCACGGCGGGGTCACCACCGACCCGGCCGGCGAGCTGCAGCGGCTGGTCGACGCCCTGGTCGGGTGACGGGGGCGGACGCTCAGACGGGGACGAGCTCGACGGCGCCCACGGCGTAGCGGGCCAGGATGGTGCGGGCCAGCTCGGGCGCGGCGCCCAGCGGCTCGGAGACGGCGACGGCGCCCGCCTCCAGGGCCAGCTCGGCGGCCCGGTCGGGCAGGAACCCCGGAGCCAGGAACATCGAGGCCACCGCGACGTGGCGACGGCCCTCGGCGCGGAAGGCGCGGACCGCCTCGCCCGTCGCGGGCGGGGCCGAGGAGGCGAACGCCGCGGCGACGGGCAGCCGGTGGCGCGCGCCCCACACCCGCGCGAGCCGGGCGACCGCCTGGTTGGCCAGCGGGTCCGAGGAGCCGGCGGCGGCCAGCACCAGGGCGTCGAGCTCGCGCACCCGGTGGGCCGCCAGGGCGTCGCGCAGCCGCCGGTCGAGCACCCCGAGGAAGGCGGGCTCGAGGCCGAGGATGTCGGTGGCCCGGACGAGCAGCCCGGAGTGGCGCGCCATCGCGTCGCGGACCACGCGTGGCACGTCCACGCGGGCGTGGAAGGCCTCGTTGAGCAGCAGCGGGACGATCACGACCTCGTCGTGGCCCTCGGCGACGAGCCGGTCCACGACCTGCTCGACGCTGGGCTCGGAGAGCTCGAGGAAGGCCGCCTCGATGCGCAGGTCGGGACGCAGCTCGCGGGTGGCGGCGGCGAGTGCCTGCACGGTGGCGGCCGATCGCGGGTCACGGCTGCCGTGGGCGAGCGTGACGAGGGCTGGAGCAGTCATGACGTGGCTCCCTGGTGGTCCGGGCTGCGGACGACGTCGTCCTCATGCGGGGGGATGGGGCGGGTGGGGCTTACTGGTGGATGCCGCACTCGGTCTTGTTCTGGCCGGCCCAGCGGCCCGAGCGAGGGTCCTCGCCCGGTGCGACGCGGTTGGTGCAGGGCCAGCAGCCGATCGAGGGGTACCCGTCGTACTGCAGCGGGTTGACCAGGATCCCGTGGTCGTCGATGTAGCGGTCGACGTCGTCGTCGGACCACCGCGCCAGCGGGGAGACCTTGACCTTCTGCTTCTTCTCGTCCCAGCCCACGACCGGGGCGATCACCCGGTTGTGGGTCTCGGCGCGCCGCAGACCGGTCGCCCACGCGTCGTACGACGCCAGGCCCTCGGCCAGCGGCTGCACCTTGCGGAGCTTGCAGCACAGGTCGGGGTCGGTCTTGTAGAGGTCCTTGCCGTACGTCGCGTCCTGCTCGGCGACGGACTGCACCGGCGTGATGTCGATCAGGTTGACCGGCATCGTCGCCGCGACCGCGTCACGGGTGCCGATGGTCTCGGCGAAGTGGTAGCCGGTGTCGAGGAAGACGACGTCGACGCCGGGGGCGACCGTGGAGGCGAGGTGGGACAGCACGGCGTCGCTCATCGAGGACGTCACGCAGAACCGCTCGCCGAAGGTGGCCACCGCCCACTCGATGATGTTCTCGGCAGGTGCGAGCTCGAGCTCGGCACCGACGTGGAAGACGATGTCCTTGAGCTCCTCGGTGGAGCGGCCCTCGGTGACCGAGCCGCGGAAGTCGCGGGCGGCCAGCGTGGTGGGGGCGGTCATCGCGTGCCCTCCCCGCTGGCGGAGGTGCTGCCGGACGGGGTGCCGGAGGAGGCGAGGGAGGCGGGGCGACGCAATTGTCCGATCATGCTGACCTTGAACGCCCGCAGGCAGGAGTGGCATTCCCAGGCGCCGTGCGGCGAGGTGCCGTCGGCGGCCTCGTGGGGACGCAGGTCCTCGTCACCGCAGAAGGGGCAGTGGAAGGGGACCGCCCGGGCGCTCACGACGCCTCCCCGGACGCCGCGGTCAGCGACTTGTCGCCGCGCAGCAGGATGTCGTCGGCCCGGGTGACCCAGTCGGCGAAGGCCTCGTCGACCGCGCGGTCCTCCAGGTAGTTGCCGACCACCGTGGTGACGTAGTCGCCCAGGCCCGCGCTGGTCACCTTGTGGGCGCGCAGCTTCTTGCCGAACTGGTCGGACAGGCCGAGGCCGCCGCCGAGGTGGACCTGGAAGCCCTCCACCTGGTTGCCGTCGTCGTCGAGCACGAGCTGGCCCTTGAGGCCGATGTCGGCGACCTGGGTGCGGGCGCAGGCGTTGGGGCAGCCGTTGACGTTGACCGTGATCGGCACGTCGAGGTCGGGGATCCGCTGCTCGAGCTCGGCGACCAGGTCGATCGAGCGCTGCTTGGTGTCGACGATCGCGAGCTTGCAGAACTCGATGCCGGTGCAGGCCATCGTGTTGCGGCGCCAGTTGGACGGCTCGGCCTCGAGGCCGAGGGCGCGCAGGTCGGCGACCAGGGCCTCGACGTCGTCGCCGGCCACCCCGAGCACGACCAGCTTCTGCTGGGCGGTGAGGCGGGCGCCGGCCGCGGCGTACCGCTCCACGACGTCGCCGACGCCGGTGAGGATCGCGCCGTTGACGCGGCCCGCGGTGGGGGCGACGCCGACGTAGAAGCGGCCGTCCTTCTGCTCGTGGACGCCGATGTGGTCGCCGCCGGCGGCGCCGGCCTCGGGGGAGGGGCCGTCGACGAGGGCGCGCTGGAGGTACTTCGTCTCCAGCACCTCGCGGAACTTCTCCTTGCCCCAGTCGGCGACGAGGAACTTCAACCGCGCGCGCGAGCGCAGTCGGCGGTAGCCGTAGTCGCGGAAGACCGAGACGACCGCCTCCCACACGTCGGGGACCTCGTCGAGCGGGATCCAGACGCCGAGCTTCTGGGCCAGCATCGGGTTGGTCGACAGACCGCCGCCGACCCACAGGTCGAAGCCGGGGCCGTGCTCGGGGTGGACGGTGCCCACGAAGGACACGTCGTTGACCGAGGGCACGCAGTCGAGGCTGGGGTGGCCGCTGGCGGAGGTCTTGAACTTGCGAGGCAGGTTGGAGTACGCCGGGTCGCCGATGTAGCGGCGCTTGATCTCCTCGAGCGCCGGGGTGGCGTCGATGATCTCGTCGGCGGCGACGCCGGCCACGGGGGAGCCGAGGAACGGGCGGGGCGAGTCGCCGCACGCCTCGAGGCTGGTCATCCCGACGGCGTCGAGGCGGTCCCAGATCTCGGGGACGTCCTCCACCTCGATCCAGTGGTACTGGATGTTCTGGCGGTCGGTGATGTCGGCGGTGCCGCGGGCGAAGTCGGTGGAGATCGAGCCCAGCGCGCGCAGCTTGGCCGCGTCGAGCAGCTCGCCGTCGGAGCGCACCCGGAGCATGAAGTAGGAGTCGTCGAGCTCCTCCTCCTCGAGCATCGCGGTCTTGCCGCCGTCGAAGCCCGGGGCGCGCTGGGTGTAGAGGCCCATCCAGCGGAACCGACCGCGCAGGTCGGCCGGGTCGATGCTGGCGAAGCCGCGCTTGGAGTAGGTGTTGATGATCCGGGCGCGGACGTTGAGCGGGTTGTCGTCCTTCTTGGACTGCTCGTTCTTGTTCAGCGGCTCGTTGTAGCCGAGCGCCCACTGGCCCTCGCCCTTCTTGCGCCGGGGCGGTCGACCGGATCGGCCGACCTGGCCCTCGGTCGAGGCGGGGCGGGCGGTGGAGCTGGAGGTCATCGTGTCCTGTTTCGGTCGGTGGGCAGCGGCGCACGGGACCCGGGTGGGGCCCACGGGGGCGACGTCGTCGTCGCGGCGGGAGCGCTCGTCAGGACCCGTGGGAGGGGGGTCAGACGGTGCTGCGACACATCGCGCTGCGGGTGCGACCGAGGTCCACGTGGCGACGGGCCACGAGCCAGGTGGTCGATGCAGTGGTGATCACGGACAACAGTCTCAACTCGCGGACACCCGGCCCACAAACGCGGATCTCATGTCTTGAGACGCGCGTCCGGATGATGGACACGCCCGGTCGGCCGACGTGAGGCGCGGCGACGCCGGAACTAGGCTGTGCCCCATGACTGACGAGCGCCTCGCGAAGACCGTCTCCACCGCTTACGACGCCGCGCTCGAGGTGATCGCCTCCGTCGAGCCGCGTGTGGCGCAGGCCACACGTCAGGAGCTGGCCGACCAGCGCAGCTCGCTCAAGCTGATCGCCTCGGAGAACTACGCCTCGCCCGCCACGCTGCTCACGATGGGCACCTGGTTCAGCGACAAGTACGCCGAGGGCACCGTCGGCCACCGCTTCTACGCCGCCTGCCAGAACGTCGACACCGTCGAGGCGCTCGCGGCCGAGCACGCGCGCGAGCTGTTCGGCGCGCCGTACGCCTACGCGCAGCCGCACTCCGGCATCGACGCCAACCTGGTGGCCTTCTGGTCGATCCTGGCCAACCGCGTCGAGACCCCGGCGCTGGCGCGCCTCGGCGCCAAGAACGTCAACGAGCTCTCCGAGGCCGACTGGGAGCAGCTGCGCCACGAGTTCGGCAACCAGCGCCTGCTCGGCATGTCGCTCGACGCCGGCGGCCACCTGACCCACGGCTTCCGGCCCAACATCAGCGGCAAGATGTTCCACCAGCAGCAGTACGGCACCGACCCGGAGACCGGGCTGCTCGACTACGACGTGGTGCGGGCCAAGGCCCAGGAGTTCAAGCCGCTGGTGCTGGTGGCGGGCTACTCGGCGTACCCCCGCCGGGTGAACTTCGCCAAGATGCGCGAGATCGCCGACGAGGTCGGCGCCGTGCTGATGGTCGACATGGCCCACTTCGCCGGTCTGGTGGCCGGCAAGGTCTTCACCGGCGACGAGGACCCGGTGCCGCACGCGCAGATCGTCACCACCACCACCCACAAGTCGCTGCGCGGCCCGCGCGGCGGCCTGGTGCTGGCCCAGGAGGAGTTCGCCGCCGACGTCGACCGCGGCTGCCCGATGGTGCTCGGCGGCCCGCTCTCGCACGTGATGGCGGCCAAGGCCGTCGCGCTGGCCGAGGCGCGGCAACCGGAGTTCCGCACCTACGCCCAGCAGATCGCCGACAACGCGAAGTCGCTCGCCGAGGGCTTCCTCACCCGCGGCGCGACGCTCGTCACCGGCGGCACCGACAATCACCTGGTGCTGCTCGACGTCTCCGGCTTCGGCCTCACCGGCCGCCAGGCGGAGTCCGCGCTGCTCGACGCCGGCGTGGTCACCAACCGCAACTCGGTCCCCGGCGACCCCAACGGGGCGTGGTACACCTCCGGCATCCGCTTCGGCACCCCGGCGCTCACCACCCGCGGCTTCGGCCACGACGAGTTCGACACGGTCGCCGACCTGGTCGTCGACGTCCTCTCGAACACCCAGGCCGGCACCAACAAGGCCGGGGCGCCCTCGAAGGCGACGTACGCCACCAGCGACGGCGTCGCCGACCGCGTCCGCGCCCGCTCCGCCGAGATGCTCGACAAGCACCCGCTCTACCCCGGCCTGCAGCTGTCCTGACCGGGACCTCCCGCGACCGGGCGATTGCAGCACGCCGCAGCGCGCCGACCGGGCGTCTGCAGCACGCCTGAGCGCGCCGACCGGGCGACAGTCGTACGTCGCGATCTCGCTCGGCGGTCTGGAGCGTGCTGGAATCGCCCGCTCGGCGGTCTGGGGTGTGCCGGGATCGCCCGCTCGGCGGTCTGGGGCGTGCTGGAATCGCCCGCTCGGCGTGCGCTGGCTGGCTAGCGGCGCCAGGCGTAGGCGACCTCGGGGCGGCCGGTGCCGCCGTAGCGGGGGGCGCGGTCGACCGAGCCGTCGTCGGCGAGGTGCTCGAGGTAGCGGCGGGCGGTGACGCGGGAGGCGCCGATGGCCTCGCCGACCTCGGTGGCCGACATCGGGCCGGGGGCGCGGCGCAGGGCGTCGGTGACCTGGCGCAGGGAGTCCAGGCTCATCCCCTTGGGCAGCCCGGCGCCGGTGCCGCGGGCGCGCAGCGCGCCGAAGAGCTGGTCGACGTCGTCCTGCACCACGTCGTCGGCGGTGCCGCGCAGCTGCTCGCGGTAGGCGGCGTACTGCTCGAGCTTGGTGCGGAAGGCCGCGAAGGAGAACGGCTTGAGCAGGTAGAGCACGACGCCCTGCGACACCGCCCGCCGCACCACGTCGCTGTCGCGCGCGGAGGTCACCGCGATCACGTCGCACAGGTGGCCGGCCGCACGGATCCGCTGCAGCAGCGCGAGGCCGTGGCCGTCGGGCAGGTGCATGTCGAGCAGCAGCAGGTCGACGCCCGCGTCGCCGGCCAGCACCCGCATCGCCTCGCCGGCCGAGCGGGCGACGCCGGCGAGCTCGAAGCCACCGACCCGCCCGACGTACGCCGCGTGGGCCTCCGAGGCGAGCTCCTCGTCCTCGACGACCAGCACCCGCACGCTCATCGCGCGGGCTCCGGGCGCACCTGGGTGTCGAGCACCACGGTGAACCGCGCGCCACCGAGCTCGGAGCGGTCGACCTCGACGCCGCCGCCGTGCTGGCGCGCGACCTGTCCCACCAGGGCCAGGCCGAGCCCGCGCCCCTGCGTGGCCTTGGTCGACCAGCCGCGCTCGAGGACCCGCGCCGCGTCCTGGGGGCGTACGCCGGGGCCGCTGTCGCCCACCTCCACCCGCACCCGGCCCGCCGCGCCGTCGAGCCGGACCCGGACGGCACGCGGGCTGGCGTCGGTGACCGCGTCGAAGGCGTTGTCGATGAGGTTGCCCACCACCGTCACCAGCTCGCGGGGCGGCACGCCGACGTCGGGGCCCAGCCCGCCCTCGATGCGCAGCTCGATGCCGCGCTCCGCGGCCTGGGCGGTCTTGCCGAGCAGCAGGGCGGCGAGCACGGGCTCCTCGACGGCACCGACCACTTCGTCGGCCAGCGACTGGGCGACGGCGAGCTCCTCGGTGGCGAAGGCGACGGCCTGCTCGTGCCGGCCCATCTCGATGAGCGACACCACGGCGTGCAGGCGGTTGGCGGCCTCGTGGTTCTGGGCGCGCAGCGACTCGGTCAGGCCGCGCACCAGGTCGAGCTCGCCGGTGACGGTCTGCAGCTCGGTGCGGTCGCGCACGGTCAGCACGGCGCCCACCTCCTGGCCGCCCCAGTAGGCGGGGGCGCTGGAGATGACCAGCACCTGCTGGCCCAGCACGTAGACGTCGTCGGTCTCGGTGGCGTCGTCGAGGACCGCCTCCACCAGGCCGGGCGGCAGGCCGAGCTCCTGCAGCGGACGCCCCACCACGTCGTCCGGCAGCACCAGCAGGCGGCGGGCCTCGTCGTTGACCAGCTGCACGCGGTCGTGCTCGTCGACCAGCAGCAGGCCCTCGCGCACGGCGTGGAGCACGGCGCGGTAGTACTCGTACATCCGGGTGATCTCGCGCTCGCCCATGCCGTGGGTCTGGCGCCGCAGCCGCCGCGAGATCAGCCAGGCGCCGGCCATGCCGACCGCGAGCGTGCCCAGGGCGGCGACGCCGATGGTGGGCAGGTCGCCGACCAGCTGCTGGTCGATCCGGTCGAGGGTGGTGCCGACCGAGACCAGGGCCGCCACGCGGCCGTCGACCACCACCGGGACGACCGCGCGGACCGAGGGGCCGAGCGTGCCGGCGTACTCCTGGACGAAGGGGCGGCCCTGCGGCGCGCTGCCGAGGTCGCCGATGAACTTCTGCCCGATGCGCTCCGGGTCGGGGTGGGTGTACCGCGTGCGGTCGAGCGCCATCACCACCACGAAGTCGGTGTCGGTGTCGGCGCGCACCTCCTCGGCGTACGGCTGCAGCACCGACGAGGGGTCCTCGGAGACGACGGCGTCGCGGACGGTGGGGGAGTCGGCCAGCGACTCCGCGACCGTCAGCCCCTGCTCGGCGGCGTTGTCCAGCACGTCGCGGCGGGCGTCGTACGCCGCCAGGGCCAGCGCGCTGACCACCAGCACCAGCACGACCAGCACCTGGAGGCCGAGGATCTGGCGGGCCACCGGGCTGTCCCTGCTGGACCGGCGACGTGGCATGGCCGCATCATGGCGCACCTGCGGCGCGTCGAGCGGCCGTGCGTGTGGCGGCGAACACAATGAACGCAAGGGTGACCGCAGTCACAGCAGGCCGCAGGATGTGGCGCGGGGCACACCCCCGCCGAGCCCACCCGCAGCACCAGCCGGAGGAACCATGAGCAGCACCACGCACGAGGGGAAGACGGTCAAGCGCGACCGCACCCACTACCTCTACATCGCGGTGATCGTCGCCGTGGTCCTCGGCATCGCCGTGGGCATCCTGTTCCCCGACTTCGCGGTCGGCCTGAAGTGGATCGGCACGACCTTCGTCGCGCTGGTCAAGATGATGATCCAGCCGGTCATCTTCTGCACCCTGGTCATCGGGGTCGGCTCGGTGCGCAGCGCCGCCAGCGTCGGCAAGGTCGGCGGGCTCGCGCTCGGCTACTTCCTCACGATGTCGACCTTCGCCCTGGCCATCGGCCTGGTCGTGGGCAACCTGATCGACCCGGGCGAGGGCCTCAACCTCACCGACGAGACCGCGGGCGTCGGCGCGGAGCAGGCCAAGGGCGCCGGCTCCACCACGGAGTTCATCACCGGCATCGTGCCCGACTCGCTGTTCTCCTCGCTCACCTCCGGCGAGGTGCTGCAGACCCTCTTCGTGGCGCTCCTGGTCGGCTTCGCGCTCCAGGCCATGGGTCGTTCCGGCGAGCCGATCCTCAAGGGCATCGGCCACCTCCAGCGCCTCGTCTTCCGGGTGCTGTCGATGGTGATGTGGGCCGCCCCCGTGGGCGCCTTCGGTGCCATCGCCGCCGTCGTCGGCGAGACCGGCTGGGAGGCGCTGCGCAGCCTGGCCGTGCTGATGGGCGCGTTCTACCTGACCTGCTTCATCTTCGTGTTCGGCGTGCTCGGCACCATCCTCAAGCTGGTCACCGGCGTCAACATCCTCAGCCTGTTCAAGTACCTCGGTCGGGAGTTCCTGCTGATCGTCTCGACCTCCTCCTCGGAGTCCGCGCTGCCCCGCGTCATCGCCAAGATGGAGCACGCCGGCGTCGACAAGAGCACCGTCGGCGTGGTCATCCCGACCGGCTACTCCTTCAACCTCGACGGCACCGCGATCTACCTGACGATGGCCTCGATCTTCATCGCCGACGCCCTCGGCAAGCCGCTGTCGATCGGCGAGCAGATCTCGCTGCTGGTCTTCATGGTCATCGCCTCCAAGGGCGCGGCGGGCGTCTCCGGCGCCGGACTGGCCACCCTGGCCGGCGGCCTGTCCTCGCACCGGCCCGAGCTGCTCGACGGCGTCGGCCTCATCGTCGGCATCGACCGCTTCATGTCCGAGGCCCGCGCGGTCACCAACTTCGCCGGCAACGGCGTCGCCACGGTGCTGGTCGGCCACTGGACCGGCACGCTCAACCGCGAGCGGCTCGACCAGGTGCTGGCCGGCGATGCGCCGTTCGACGAGATGACGATGCTCGACGACGACCACTCCGAGGGTGACCGGGCCAAGGAGGTCGAGGGCGCCAGCTAGGCGTCGCGCTCCGTCTGCTCGACGAGGTGGAGGCTGTAGCGGGCGATCGCCGCCCGCTCGGCCGCCACCTCGTGCAGTTCAGGGGTGGGCTCGGCCCCGAGGTGCTCGAACGGGAGCGTCGAGAGGCCCGCGTAGAGCAGCAGCTTCAGCGCGTGGCCACGACGCACGACCGCGGCCGGGGTGTCGTCGCCCTCGGTGCGCAGGCCCGCGACGTACGCCGCGGTGCAGGCCTCGTCGCGGGCCGCCAGGTCGGTCGCGGTGCGCCGGCCCACCTGGACCTCGCCGACCAGCAGCTGCGCGAGGTCGAAGCCCACGGGCTGGGGGCAGAAGAACCCGAAGTCGATGAGCACGAAGCCGTCGACGCCGGGGGAGACCAGCAGGTTGCCGGGGCAGGTGTCGCCGTGGGCGGCCCGCAGCGGCAGGGCGCAGAGCTCGGCGGTGAGGGCCTGGGCCCGGTCGCCGGCCGCGCGCAGGCGCGTGCGCAGGTCGTCGTCGAAGGCGCCGGCCACCAGCGGGTGGCGCCACACCGCGTCGTCGCGCAGTGACGGGAGCACCTGGGCGGCGAGCCGGCCGTGCAGGTAGTCCCACGGGGTCGGGGCGTCGGCCACGGTCTCCACCTCCCGCACCCGGCGGCTCGCGGCCAGGCGGCCCACGAGGTGGGCGGCGCCGCGGTAGCGCTCGAGGTCCCAGGTGGCCGGCTCGACCTCGACCTCGGGCAGCCAGATCGCGGCCGACCGCTCGTCGAGGTCGACCACGTCGAGCGCGCGCAGCATGGTGAGGCCCTCGGGCAGCCGGTCGCGCAGGTCGGAGCGGTAGGCGAGCGGCTCGGCCCGCCAGGGCACGCCGGCAGCGGCGGCGGCGCGCATCGGCTCGGGCACGAAGGCGAAGAACGGGTGCCGGCTCCAGCACTGCACGTGCTTGACGAACAGCGACCACGGCTGGTCGCCCTCGGGCGTCCGGGCGCGCCCGCGGACCCGGTGCCGACCGGCCGTGGTGATCGCGGGTGCGTCGTGGGCGACCACCTCGACCCGGACGTCGTGGACCGTGGTGCCGGACGGGTCCTGACCGAGCAGGTCGGCGACCATCGCGGTCAGGTGGGCGTCGTCGACGGCGGCGGCGCCGAGGGGGGGCGAGGACGGGGTGGGTGACCATGGGGTGCTCGATCCGCAGAGCTGGTGGACCACCTGAAGGTAAAGTCGCTTTATGAGTTCGGTCAAGCCGGTCTACCCCACCGGGGAGCAGCACGTCGCCCTGCTGATGGGTCTGCTGTTCCGCGAGGTCAGCGACACCTTCGCCGCCGAGGACTGGTCGGGGCTGCGGCAGTCGCACTTCCGGGTGCTCGCGGCCGTGTCGGGGGGCGGCCTCACCATCACCGAGCTGGCCGGCCGGCTCGGCATGACCAAGCAGGGGTGCGGCCAGCTCGTCGCCACGCTCACGGCGTCGGGCCACCTGGCCGTCGAGCCGGGCGAGCACGACCGGCGCGTCCGACTGGTCCAGCGCACGACCCTGGGGGAGGAGACCTCCGCCGCCGTGACCGCCCGCATCCGTCGCCTCGAGGACGACTGGGCCACCCGGGTCGGCCGCGACCGGTACGCCACGTTCCGGCGGGTGCTCGAGGAGCTGGTCCGGCCCGCCCCGGAGGCCCCGGAGGACCGGTGACCCCCGGGGCGGGTGGCGTCAGGACAGGTCGAGCACGACCCGCCCGCGCACGCCGCCGGCCGCCAGCAGGCGGTGGGCGTCGGGGGCCTGGTCGGCCGGGAAGGTGCGGGCCACCCGCAGCGTGAGGGTGCCGTCGGTGGCCTGGGCGACGAGCCGCTCGAGCACGTCGGTGCGCTCGGCCGCGCCGAAGACCATCACCGGGTGGACGGCGATGCCGCGCTCCGTGGGGCCGTCCCAGCCGCGGACGGTCGCCAGCCCGCCGCCGTCGCGGACGGCGGCCAGGGCGGCGGCGTCGGTCACCGCGCCGTCGGCCAGCGCGTCCACGCCGTCGGGGACCAGCTCGCGCACGTGGTCGACGAAGCCGTCGCGGGGGAGCACCTCGTCTGCCCCCAGCCCGCGGACCAGCTCGACGTCCTTCTCGGCCGCGTCGGCGACGACGCGCAGGCCGGCCGCCTTCGCCAGCTGCACGACGTAGCCGCCGAAGGCGCCGGCCGCGCCGGTGACCGCGACGGTGGCGCCGGGCTGGAGGTCGAAGGCCTCGAGGGCCAGGTGGGCGGTGGTGGCGTTCATCAGCAGCGTGGAGGCGGCCACGGCGTCGGCACCGGCCGGGGAGGCGACCACGGAGGCGGCCGGGGCGACCACGTGGTCGGCGTACGCCCCGCCGTGGGGGCCGGTCGGCAGCAGCAGCGCGACGACCTCGTCGCCGACCCGGAGCCGGTCGACGCCCTCGCCCACCTCGTCGACGACGCCGGCGGCGTCCATGCCGGGGATCCACGGGGCGTCGTGGTCGCCGGGACGCTCGCCGTACAGCCCCGCACGCAGGCCGGTGTCGGTCGGGTTCACGGTCGCGGCGTGCACCCGCAGGCGCACCTCGCCGGGACCGGCGTGCGGCTCGGGGAGGTCGAGGACCTCCAGCGCGTCGGGACCGCCGAACTCGTTGACTCCGATAGCTCTCATGCAGGTTTCAACGACCCTGGCGGGCCGGCATTCCCCGGGTCAGGTCAGCGAGCGGTAGATCTCCAGCGTGCGGCCGGCGATGGCGGGCCAGCTGAAGGACTCCTGCGCGCGGCGCCGACCGGCCAGGCCGTAGGCGCGGGCCCGCTCCGGGTCGGAGACCGAGTCGACGAGCGCGGCGGCCAGGTCGGCGACGTACTGCTCCGGGTCGAGCGGGGTCCCGGTGCCGTCGGTCGCCTGCTCGATCGGCACCAGCCAGCCGGTCTCGCCGTGGACGACGACCTCGGGGATGCCGCCGGTCGCGGTGGCGACCACGGCGGTCTCGCACGCCATCGCCTCGAGGTTGACGATGCCGAGCGGCTCGTAGATGGAGGGGCAGGCGAAGACGGTCGCCGCGGTCAGCAGCGCCACCACGTCGCGGCGCGGCAGCATCTCGCGGATCCACACCACGCCGTCGCGCTCGGCCGCCAGGCCGTCGACGAGCTCGCGGACCTCCTGCTCGATCTCGGGGGTGTCGGGGGCGCCGGCGCACATCACGAGCTGGACCTCGGGCGGCAGCTGGGCGGCAGCCCGCAGGAACAGCGGCAGCCCCTTCTGGCGCGTGATCCGGCCGACGAACACGACGCTGGGCCGGTCGGGGTCGACGCCCAGCTCGCGCACCCGGTCGGGGTCGACGACCGGCGACCAGTCGTCGGTGTCGATGCCGTTGTGGACGACGTGGACCCGGTCGGGGTCGACATCGGGGTAGCTGCGCAGCACGTCGTCGCGCATCGCGGCGCTCACGGCGATCACCGCGTCGGCGGCTTCGTACGCCGTCCGCTCGACCCAGCTGGACACGGCGTACCCGCCCCCGAGCTGCTCGGCCTTCCACGGCCGCATCGGCTCCAGGCTGTGGGCCGACACCACGTGGGGGACGCCGTGGAGCAGCTTGGCCAGGTGGCCAGCGAGGTTGGCGTACCAGGTGTGGGAGTGGACCAGGTCGGTGCCGGCGCAGCCGCCGACCATCTCGAGGTCGACCCCGAGCGTGCGGACCGCGGCGTTGGCGTCGGCGAGGCCGGCCGGGTCGGCGTACCCGGTGGTGCCCTGCTCGTCGCGCTCCTGGCCGAAGCAGTGGACCCGGGTCTCGACGCCGTCGGCGGCGCGCAGCGCCCGCACCAGCTCGGCCACGTGGACGCCGGCCCCGCCGTAGATCTCGGGCGGGTACTCCTTGGACAAGACGTCGATCCGCATGTCGAGCAACCTAGTACCTCGCGCGTGACCTCGCTCACCCCTAGGGTCGTGCCATGAACTCGACGTCCAGGCGCAAGAAGGTCCTCGCCATCGTGCTGGCCGGAGGCGAGGGCAAGCGGCTGATGCCGCTGACCGCCGACCGTGCCAAGCCGGCCGTCCCCTTCGGCGGCATCTACCGCCTCATCGACTTCGCGCTGTCCAACGTCGTCAACTCGGGCTACCTCAAGGTCGTCGTGCTGACGCAGTACAAGTCGCACAGCCTGGACCGCCACGTCACCACCACCTGGCGGATGTCGACGCTGCTGGGCAACTACGTCACCCCGGTGCCGGCGCAGCAGCGCGTCGGCAAGCGGTGGTACCTCGGCAGCGCCGACGCGATCTTCCAGTCGATGAACCTGCTCGACGACGAGCGGCCCGACATCGTGGTGGTGGTGGGGGCCGACCACGTCTACCGGATGGACTTCGCGCAGATGGTCGACGCCCACGTCGCCAGCGGCGCGTCCGCCACCGTGGCCGCCATCCGGCAGCCGATCTCCCTGGCCGACCAGTTCGGCGTCATCGACGTGGACCCCGCCGACCCGACGCGGATCCGGGCCTTCCTGGAGAAGCCGACGAACCCCGCGGGCCTGCCCGACTCGCCCGGCGAGGTCCTGGCCTCGATGGGCAACTACGTCTTCGACGCGGAGGCGCTGCGCGAGGCGGTCTCGCGCGACGCGGACCTCGAGGACTCCAAGCACGACATGGGCGGCGACATCATCCCGGCGTTCGTCGAGCGCGGCGAGGCCGGCGTCTACGACTACAAGGACAACGACGTCCCGGGCTCCAACGACCGCGACCGCGGCTACTGGCGCGACGTGGGGACCATGGAGTCCTACTACGCCGCCCACATGGACCTGATCGCGCCGCTGCCGGTCTTCAACCTCTACAACTCCGAGTGGCCGATCTACACCAGCTACGGCCCGCAGCCCCCGGCCAAGCTGGTCGAGGGCGCCGGCGGCACCCCGGTGCAGGCCTACAACTCGATCCTCTCGCCCGGCGTCGTGGTCACCGGCGGCAAGGTCAGCAAGTCGGTGCTCTCGCCGTCGTGCCGCGTCGAGACCGGGGCCGAGGTCTCCGACTCCGTGCTGCTCTCGGGCGTGACGGTCGGGGCGGGCGCGATCGTGCGCCACGCCATCCTCGACAAGAACGTCGTGGTCCCGCCCGGCGCGCAGGTCGGCGTCGACGCGGAGGCCGACCGCGCCCGCGGCTTCGTGGTCGAGGACGGACTCACCGTGCTGTCCAAGGGGCAGGAGGTCGACCTGTGAGCGAGGCCTCCGCCAGCCGCGCCGGCACGCCCGCCCGGCCCGAGGACCTCGTCGACGTCGCGCACCTCGTGACGGCGTACTACACCGGCGAGCCCGACCCCGACGACGTCGACCAGCAGGTCGCCTTCGGCACCAGCGGCCACCGCGGGTCCTCGCTCAAGACGTCGTTCAACCAGACGCACATCGCGGCCACGACCCAGGCGATCGTCGACTACCGCCGCGACCAGGGGTACGACGGCCCGCTGTTCGTCGGCCGCGACACCCACGGCCTGTCCGAGCCGGCCTGGGCGACCGCGCTGGAGGTGCTGGTCGCCAACGACGTCACCGTCCTGGTGGACGACCGCGACGGCTACACCCCGACCCCGGCCGTGTCCCACGCGATCATCCGCGCCAACGGCGGTCGCACCTCGGGCAGCGGCCTGGCCGACGGCATCGTGGTCACGCCCTCGCACAACCCGCCGACCGACGGCGGCTTCAAGTACAACCCGCCCCACGGCGGCCCGGCCGACACCGATGCCACCAAGGTCATCGCCGCCCGCGCCAACGAGCTCATCCGGGCCGGGCTCGCGGGCGTGCAGCGGGTGCCCTTCGCCCGGGCCCGGGCCGCCGCGCAGGGCTACGACTTCCTCGGCACCTACGTCGACGACCTGCCCTCGGTCCTCGACGTCGACCGGGTCCGCGAGGCCGGCGTGCGCATCGGGGCCGACCCGCTGGGCGGCGCCAGCGTCCACTACTGGGGCGAGATCGCCGAGCGGATGCGCCTCGACCTGACCGTGGTGAACCCGCTGGTCGACCCGACGTGGCGCTTCATGACGCTCGACTGGGACGAGAAGATCCGGATGGACTGCTCCTCGCCGTCCGCGATGGCCTCGCTGATCGGCCGCAAGGACGAGTACGACGTCGCCACCGGCAACGACGCCGACGCCGACCGCCACGGCATCGTCACCCCCGACGCCGGGCTGATGAACCCCAACCACTTCCTGGCCGTCGCGATCGGCTACCTCTTCGGCGGCGCCCGCCCCGGCTGGCCCGACTCCGCACGCATCGGCAAGACGCTCGTCTCCTCCTCGATGATCGACCGGGTCGCCGCCTCGCTCGGCAAGCCGCTGGTCGAGGTCCCGGTGGGCTTCAAGTGGTTCGTGCCCGGCCTCATCGACGGCTCCTTCGGCTTCGGCGGGGAGGAGTCGGCCGGCGCGTCGTTCCTGCGCCGCGACGGCTCGACCTGGACCACCGACAAGGACGGCCTGCTCCTGGCCCTGCTCGCCAGCGAGATCCTCGCCGCGACGGGCCGGACCCCGAGCGAGCACTACGCCGACCTGGTCGCGCAGCACGGTGCCCCGGCGTACGCCCGCATCGACGCGCCGGCCGACCGCGCCCAGAAGGCCAAGCTCGCCGCCCTCTCGCCCGACGACGTCGCCGCCACCTCGCTCGCCGGCGAGGAGATCACCGCCAAGCTGACCGAGGCCCCCGGCAACGGCGCCGCCATCGGCGGCCTCAAGGTGACCACGGAGTCGGCCTGGTTCGCCGCCCGCCCCAGTGGCACCGAGGACGTCTACAAGATCTACGCCGAGTCCTTCCAGGGCCCCGACCACCTCGCCCAGGTCCAGGCCGAGGCCCGCGAGGTGGTCTCCGCCGCCCTGGCGTAGCGGAGATCGCGCAGACGCGCGGACACACGTGCGTCGCGGCGCCCGATTTCAGGCAGAACGCCCCACCCTCCGGCGAACTTGTGTCCGCGCGTCCACGACGCGCCGCAGGACCCCGAGCACGTAGTCGGGGTCGAACATCACGTCCTCCCACGCGAAGCGGAGCACGACCCAGCCGTCGGCGACGAGCAGGTTGTAGCGGCGCATGTCGCGCTTGAGCGCCAGCCGGCTGCTGTGCCACTCCGCCGAGTCGGCCTCGAGGGCGACCTGCAGCGCGACGTCGACCAGGTCGGGTCGGACCGTCTGTCGCGTCCCCACGATCACGTGCTGGGGCTCGAGGTGCAGCCCCTCGACCTGCAGCGCGATCGACCGCAGGCACGACTCGAACGGGTTGGCGGCCCGACCATCGGCGTGGCGCACGACGCGCAGCACGCCCGGACTGCCGCGACCTCGCACGGTCCGACCGATGTCGTCGAGGACAGCGCGGTCCACCCCGTGGCGCAGGGCGGAGTCGCCCACCGTCAGGGCGGCGTCGTGCGGCAGTGTGCGCAGGCAGTCGACCAGGGTGCGTCCGACGGACGTGCAGATGCCGTCCACGACCTCCTCCGGCGACAGGTCCGCGCGGTGCAGCTCCACGTGGGCCGCTCCCGCGGCCCGACGTCGTCGCGGCAGGGTGACGTGGGTGACCGCGGGCAGGGTGCGCAGCTCCCAGCCGTGCCATCGCGCGGCGCTCGTGTGGCTCAGCACCCCGCGCAGTCCGTGCGCGGTCATCACGTCGCGGTCGAGACCGGGCAGTCCGTAGCGGCCGCGCGAGATCCACACGACCAGCCCCATTCGCACGGCCCGGTCGAGCTCGGTCCGACCGACCGCGTCCACGACCTGCGCCCACGTGGCGAACCCGCCGTACTGGGTGAGGAACCGGACGGCGTCGGACATGCCCACACCCTCACCGCCCTGGCCGTCGCCGTCGAACGGTCGTCCACAGGTGTGCGCCGCCCGCTCCGCAGACGCGCGGACACACGTTCCCCCGAACGCCCGGCTCGTCCCGGTATGCCGGCCGCCGAGACAACTTGTGTCCGCGCGTCGCCGAGGCGGTGGGGTGGGGTGCGGGGCGGTGGGGTGCGGGGCGGCGGGGCCTCAGACGTGCGGGGTGGTGCGGGTGACGAGGGCGTCGAGGTCGGTGCCGAGGGGGAGGGTGCCGAGGGTGCCGTTGTAGTCGCCGCCGAGGCGGGTGGCGCAGAAGGCGTCGGCGACGGCCGGGGGAGCGAAGCGGAGGAGCAGGGAGGCCTGGAGGCAGGCGGCCATCTGGCCGGCCAGGCGGCGGGCGAGCAGCTCGAGGTGGGTGGTGTCGGCGAGCATCGTCAGGACGCCCTCGACGGCACGGTCCAGGCGGGGGTCCTCGCCGCGGGCGAGGCCGACCTCGGTGAGCCAGGCGGCCAGGACCTCGGGCTCGCGGGACAGCGCGCGCAGGACGTCGAGGGCGTTGACGTTGCCCGAGCCCTCCCACACCGAGTTGAGAGGGGACTCGCGGAAGAGCAGCGGCAGGCCGGACTCCTCGACGTAGCCGTTGCCGCCCAGGCACTCCAGCGCCTCGGCCACCATCATCGGGGTGCGCTTGCAGACCCAGAACTTTGCGAGCGGCAGCGCGATCCGCCGCAGCGCCGCCTCGTGGGCGTCGCCGGGCCGGTCGACGGCCGCGGCGAGCCGCATCGCGAGCACCGTGGCGGCCTCGGACTCGACCGCCAGGTCGGCCACGACGTTGCGCATCAGGGGCTTGTCGGCGAGCACGCCGCCGAAGGCCGAGCGGTGGGCGACGTGCCACGACGCCTCCGCCAGCGCCTTGCGCATCAGCGAGGCCGAGCCGAGCACGCAGTCGAGCCGGGTGGCCGCGACCATCTCGATGATGGTGCGCACGCCCCGGCCCTCGTCGCCGAGCCGCTGTGCCCAGGTGCCCTCGAGCTCGAGCTCGGAGGAGGCGTTGGAGCGGTTGCCCAGCTTGTCCTTGAGGCGTACGACGTCCAGCCGGTTGCGCTCGCCGGACGGCAGCACCCGCGGCACGAGGAAGCAGGTCAGCCCGCCGGGCGCCTGGGCCAGCACGAGGAACACGTCGTTCATCGGGGCGGAGGTGAACCACTTGTGGCCGTGCAGCGTGACCTCGCCGTCGACACCGGTCGCTCGGGCCTCGGTCTGGTTGGCCCGGACGTCTGAACCGCCCTGCTTCTCGGTCATGCCCATGCCGGCCAGGGCGCCGCGCTTGTCGGCCAGCACCCGCAGACCGGGGTCGTAGTCGAGCGAGGCCAGCTGCGGCACCCACTCCTCGGCCAGCGCCTCGTCGGCGCGCAGGGCCGGGATGGCGGCGTACGTCATCGAGATGGGACAGCCGTGTCCGGGCTCGGTCTGCGACCAGGCGAGGAAGCCGGCCGCCCGGCGCACGTGGGCGTGGGGGGCGCCGGACTCCTGCTGCTCCCAGGGCGCCGCGGCCAGGCCGTGGCCGACCGCTCGCTCCATGAGCCAGTGCCACGACGGGTGGAAGCGGACCTCGTCGACCCGGTTGCCGTAGCGGTCGTAGGGCACCAGCTCGGGGTGGTGCCGGTTGGCCAGCTCGCCGTGCTCGCGCGCCTCGGCCGTGCCGGCCTCGCGCCCCAGGTCCGACAGCGACTCGAGCACGTCGGGGGAGCCGTGGCGCAGCACCGCGTCGACCAGGGCGGCGTCGGAGCCGACGACGTCGTGGCCCACGAGCGGCGGCGCCTGGTTGCGGGCTACCCGGGCATCGGCACTCATGGCCTTACCGTAGTGGTCATGGCCGTCGAGAGCAGTCCACGCCGTCAGGTGCGTGGGCTCTCGCTCGTCACGGTGCGCGACGCCGTGTGGCGCCTGGTGGTCTCGACCGTCGGCACCTGCATGCGCCACCGCGTCACCGGCCTCGCGGCCGAGGCGGCCTTCTTCGCGGTGCTCTCGCTGCCGCCGCTGATCTTCGCGCTCGCCGGCTCCATCGGCTACGTCTTCGCGCAGTTCAGCGAGAGCCAGATCGACGAGGTCCGCGACACCATCATCTCGCTGGCCAGCCAGGCGCTGACCCCCCAGACGGTCGACAGCATCATCCGGCCGACCCTCGACGAGGTGCTCTCGGGCGGGCGCTACGACGTCATCTCGATCGGCTTCATCCTGGCGCTGTGGTCGGGCTCGCGGGCGCTCAACGTCTTCCTCGACACCATCACGATCATGTACGGCCTCGGCGGCCAGCGCGGCATCATCCCCACCCGCGCGCTGTCCTTCGCGCTCTACCTCGTCGGCATGCTGATCGGCGTCGTGCTGGTGCCGCTGGTGGTGATCGGCCCGACCATGATCGCCCGCTGGCTGCCCAGCAACCTCGACTTCCTCAACCAGCTCTACTGGCCCACGGTGCTGCTGCTCGGCATCGTCTTCCTGGCGCTGCTCTACCACGTGTCGGTGCCGGTCCGGACGCGCTGGCGCTACAACCTGCCCGGCGCGGTGTTCACGATGTTCTGCTGGGTGTTCGGCTCGGCGGTGCTGCGCAGCGTGCTGGTCGGCACCGCCCAGGGCTCGACCTCGATCTACGGCCCGCTGGCCGCGCCGATCGCCGTGCTGCTGTGGCTCTACCTGCTCTCCATCGCGGTGCTCATCGGCGCCGCCCTCAACGCCGCCTTCGACCAGGTGTGGCCGCAGGTCGAGCTGACGTCTGCCCGCCAGGAGCGGCTGGGGCGGATCTCGCTCGACAACGTGCTGCCCTGGCGCGCCACCCCGGTGCCGACGCCGGTGCCGGACCCCGCGCCCGCCCCGGAAGCGGCGGACGAGGCCGAGCCCGGGGTGGCGACCGTCGCGGCGCCCGTCGCGGTGCCCGTCGCGGGGCCTGCCGAGGACGCCCCGTCGACGGCCCGACCGCCGGTCGCGCAGGTGCCCGAGGAGCGCGAAACCCCGGTGCGGCAGGCGTCCGGCCCGGCGTAGCCTCGCCCGGTGAGGGAGCGTCGTCCATGAGTGCGGCCCCGGCCCACGGCCCGGGCGACCTGGGCTGCGTGCTGCGCGTCCTCGACGGCGTGGTCGTGGTGCTGACCGGCAGCGGCGAGCTGCGGGCGTCGTACGCCGCGGCGCTGCTCTCGCGCGTCGCCGAGGACCCCGCGGCCGCGCCGTCGCCGGGGGAGTGGTGGCGGCTGCGGCGCTGGCCCGACGGGCCGGTCACCGTCGAGCACCGCCTGGAGCAGCCGCTGGCCCGCGTGCTGCCCTGGAGGCCGCGCCGCTGAGCGCGTCGAGGGTGCTGCCGGACACCCCGGCGGGTGCGTGCCATGCTTCGGGCGTGGCCACCGTGACCCTGCCGACGCCGGTCGTCCTCGCCGGCGGCGCCCTGTGCCTGCTGGCCGGCTACCTGGTCGGGGCCGTCGCCGGACCTCCCGAGACCGCGGAGCGCCGCACCGCCGAGGTGGCGAGCTACGACGCCTCGCAGATGCGGGTCTGCCTCACCGGCACGGCGGTCGACGGCCTGCCCGGCACCGACGCCGACGGGGAGCTGTGCGGCACCCTGCGCCGCACGCCGTCCAGCCCCGTCCCGCGGGCCGGCGACACCCTGCGGTTCGTCTCGGTGGCGACCTCCGAGGAGGTCGCGGGCGAGAACCGCCAGCAGGTCGTCGTCATCGGCGACGTGGTGCGGTAGCAGCCGGTGGCCAGCCCCGAGAACACCGCCACCGGCCTGCTGCGCCTGCCGGCCGTCGCCCGGTCGCCCTGGTGGGAGCTGGGCCGGCGGCTGCTGCTCGCCATCGCGATCCTGGCGTTCACGGTCGCGCTCGTCTACTTCGACCGCACCGGCTACACCGACAACTCGGACCCCGAGGGCCGGGTCAGCTTCGTCGACTCGATCTACTACACGACGGTCACGCTCAGCACGACCGGCTACGGCGACATCGCCCCGGCCACCGACCAGGCACGGCTGGTCAACGCGTTCGTCATCACCCCGCTGCGCATCGCCTTCCTCGTGCTCCTGATCGGGACCACGCTCGAGGTGCTCGCGGCCCAGGGCCGCGAGATGTTCCGGGTCGCCCGGTGGAGGAAGCACATGGACCAGCACGTCGTCGTCATCGGCTACGGCACCAAGGGCCGCAGCGCCGTCGAGACCCTCGTCAACAACGGCACCCCGCGGTCCTCGGTGGTGGTGGTCGACCCCAGCACGGTCGGGCAGGAGGAGGCCAACGCCGACGGCCTGGCCGTCATCACCGGCGACGCCACCCGGCGCGAGGTGCTCCGGCGCGCCGGCGTCGAGCAGGCCCAGCAGGTCATCATCACCACCGCGCGCGACGACACCACGGTGCTGGCGACGCTGACGGTGCGCCAGCTCAACCCCGACGCCTACATCGTGGCGGCGGTGCGCGAGCAGGACAACGTGCCGCTGGTGCGCCAGAGCGGGGCCGACTCGGTCATCACCTCCTCCGACGCGGTGGGCCGGCTGCTCGGGCTGGCGTCGTACTCGCCCAACCTCGGGATCGTCATGGAGGACCTGCTGACGTACGGCGAGGGGCTCGAGGTCGCGCAGCGCGAGCTGCTCGTCGGCGAGGTCGGCAAGGCGCCCCAGTCGCTGCCCGACCAGGTGATCGCCGTGGTGCGCGACGAGAAGGTCTACCGCTACTTCGACCCCACCGTCACGCTGCTGGCCCGGGGCGACGAGCTGATCGTCGTGCGCCCCTCCAAGGAGCTGCCGTGGGCCCCGCGACCGGGCACCCACAACGAGACGCTGGCCGACGAGGACGAATGATCACGCACGCCGACACCCCGCCTCGTACGCTGCTGCTGTGAACGAAACCGTGAAGGGCCTCGGGCTGAAGATCTTCGGCTGGTTGCTCCTGCTCGTCGGGATCGCAGCGCTGCCGCTGCCGGGTCCCGGCGCCATGATCATCCTGGGCGCCATGTTCGTGCTGGCGACGCAGTACGAGTGGGCCGACAAGCGACTCGACCGCGTCAAGGTGTGGGCCCTCAAGGGGGCCGCCGACAGCGTCAAGACCTGGCCGCGCATCGCCCTGTCGCTGCTGGGCGTGGTGTGGCTGGTCGGCCTCGGCATCTTCTGGGGCATCCGTCCCGACGCCCCCGGCTGGTGGCCGCTGCGCGAGAGCTGGTGGCTGATCGGCGGGTGGGGCACCGGGGCCACCCTGATCTTCTCCGGCGTGGTCGCGCTGGCGCTGCTGGTCTACAGCTTCGTGAAGCTGCGCGGCGCGAGCCGGGCCGAGATCGAGGCCCAGGCCACGCGCGGCGGGGCCCACGACGGCGACGACGACGACAGGTCCGCCGTGCGCTCCGAGCCGGGGGGCGAGCACGCCGCCGGCACCGCGGCGGGCTGAGCCCGTGCCCGCCACCGACCCCGTCGCCGCCTGGCGCGAGGCCCACGAGCGCGTCTGCGCGCTGGTCCTGGACGTGCCGGCGCAGGACCTCGAGGCGTCCGTGCCCGCCTGCCCCGACTGGACCGGACGCGACCTGCTCTCCCACGTGGTGGGGCTGGCCGCCGACGTCCTCGGTGGCGACGAGCCCGACGACCACCACGCCGCCTGGACGCAGGCCCAGGTCGACGCCCGCGCCGATCGCTCGGTCGAGGAGCTGGTCGCCGAGTGGCGCGGCAACGCCGACGACCTGGTCGCCTGGATGGGCGAGCACGGCTCGCGGCCCCTCAACGACGTCGTGATCCACGAGCAGGACCTCCGCGGCGCGCTCGCGCGGCCCGGCGGCGCCCACAGCGCCGGCGTGGCGATCGTCCGCGACCGGATGGCCGAGCGGCTGGGCCGTGCGCTGCAGGGGCGCCCGCCCCTCGCCCTCGTGGGCCAGGTCTGGACGTGGACCTCCGACGGCGGCCCCGTCGACGCCGCAGCGGTGGTGCTGGAGGCCGGCGACCTCGACCTGTTCCGCGCCCTGTGCAGCCGCCGCACCGCCGACCAGCTGCGTTCCTGGACGGTGCGCGGCGACGTCGAGGACCACCTCGACGGCTTCGCCGGGCTGGGCTCGCTGCCGGACCACCCGCTCCCGGAGTAGGCCCGCGCCGGTCCTCCGCCAGGGTGGCGATTCGTCGTGTCCGCGCGCCCGGTGACAGGCTGGGCGCATGGACGACGCGCAGCCCGTGCTCGGTGACCCCGCCGACGTGCCCCCCGCCCCCGCGAGCCCGGGGGTGCCCTCCCGCGAGCGGGTGATCGGCCACGGGGTGGCCTGGACGGCGCAGTGGAGCCTGCGGCTGGTGCTGATCGTGGCCGGGGCGATCGTGCTCGGCTACGTCGTGAAGTTCAGCTGGTTCATCCTCTTCCCGGTGCTGCTGGCGCTCATCCTCACCACGGTGCTGGCCCCGGTCGCCAAGCTGCTGCGGGAGAAGGCGCACCTGCCCAACGGGCTGGCGGCCGCGGCCACCATCCTCGGCGGGCTGGCCGTCGTGGTCGGGGCGGGCTTCGCGATCGCCCCGTCGGTGGCCGGCCAGAGCGGCGACATCGTCAAGAGCGCCAACCAGGGAATCCAGCAGCTCCAGGACTGGGTGCAGAACACCGACTTCATCTCCAAGGCGCAGATCGACGCCGGCCTCCAGGGCCTGCAGGAGAAGGTGACCGGGTCGGCCTCCAGCATCGCCTCGGGGGTGCTCACCGGGGTCTCGGCCGTCACCAACGGCCTGGTCACCCTGGTGATCACCCTCATCCTCAGCTTCCTGTTCCTCAAGGACGGCCGCCGCTTCCTGCCGTGGGTGCGCCGGCTGGCCGGCCCCCGGGCGGGTCGCCACCTCGAGGAGGTCGGCACCCGGTCGTGGCGCACCCTGGGCGGCTTCATCCGCACCCAGGCGCTGGTCTCGCTCATCGACGCGGTCTTCATCGGCACCGGCCTGCTGCTCGTCGGCGTGCCGCTGGCGATCCCGCTGGCCGTGCTGACCTTCTTCGCGGGCTTCATCCCCATCGTGGGTGCGTTCGTCGCGGGCTTCATCGCCGTGCTGGTCGCCCTGGTCTCCAACGGCCCCACCGGAGCCCTGATCGTGCTGGCGGTCATCGTGGCCGTGCAGCAGCTCGAGGGCAACGTGCTCTCGCCGTGGCTGCAGTCGAAGTCGATGAAGCTGCACGCGGCCGTCGTGCTGCTGTCGGTGACGCTCGGCTCCACCCTGTTCGGCATCACCGGCGCCTTCCTGGCCGTCCCGGTCGTGGCCGTGCTCGCCGTGGTGCTGCGCTACCTCGACGAGGTCGTCGAGGACAAGTCCACCCCCGGCAGCGCCCCGCCGTACGTCGACGGGGTGGTCGCCGAGCGCAACCGCGCCAAGGCCGCCGCGAGCCGGGCCGAGGCCGACGAGCCGACCGAGCAGGACGACGCGCCCGACGGACCCCCCGTCTCGTGAGCACCTCGGGGAGGGCCCACGGGCCGGTCGTGGTCGTCGGCGCGGGCATCGCGGGTGTCACGTGCGCCCGCGAGCTGCGGGCCGCCGGCCTCGACGTGCGCGTGCTCGACCGCGGCCGGCGCCTCGGCGGACGGATGGCCTCGCGCACGCTGGCCGGCCGGCCGGTCGACACCGGCGCGTCGTACTTCACCGGCGGCGACGAGCGCTTCGACGCGGTCGTGCGCGACTGGGAGGCGCGCGGCGTCGCCCGGCGCTGGACCGACACCTTCCACGTGCTCGCGCCCGGCCAGGAGCCCACGACCAAGTCCGGGCCGGTGCGCTGGGGTGCGGGTGGCGGGATGCGCTCCCTGGTCGAGGACCTCGCGCGCGGCCTCGACGTGCAGCAGCACGAGGTAGCCTCGGTGCGCCGGCGCGACGGTGTCCTCGAGGTCGACGGCGAGCCCGCCGCCGCCGTGGTGCTCGCCATGCCCGACGCGCAGGCCCGGCGCCTGCTCGACCCGACGCTGGCGTCCGCGTCCGCCACCGACCGCGCCTACGAGCCGGTCCTGGCCCTGAGCGCGGTCTTCGACCGGCGCGACTGGGACGACCCGGGCCGCACCGGCGACCGCTTCGACGGCGCCTTCGTCAACGATCACGACGTGCTGGCCTGGATCGCCGACGACGGCCGCCGCCGAGGCGACGACGCGCCCGTGCTGGTGGCGCACTCGACGCCCGGCTTCGCGCAGCCGCGCCTGGACGACCCCGCGGCCGCCGGGTCGGACCTGCTCGACGCGCTGCGCGAGCTGCTCGCGCTGGGGGCCGAGCCCACCGAGACCCACGTGCAGCGCTGGTCGCTGGCCCGCCCCACGGGGTCGCGCGAGCCGACCTTCCACCTCTCCGAGGACCTGGTCGGCCTGTGCGGCGACGGCTGGGGCCCGGTGTCCAAGGTCCAGGGCGCCTGGGTCTCGGGCCACGACCTCGGCGTGGAGCTGGCCCGCCGGCTCGGCTGACCCGGACCGGCGCGTGGCCCGAGAGGGGCCCGAGTGGGCCGCCCACGCACGGCCGGCGCGGCCAATCGGGCGCCGGGACGCGTGAAAGCCCAGGCAAGGGGCACGTAGGGAGACATCTGGACGACGAAACGTGGGGACCCCGTGAGACCGCTGGCGCTCGACGAGGAGTTCGACGAACCACCCGGGGTCGTGAGCACGATCCTGTGCAGCGCGATCCAGGAGGCCGGCTGGACGCTGGTCGGCGTCTGGGACTCCGGCCAGCGACTGGTGTGGACCGTCGAGGACGACACCCTCCCGGCGCCCACGACGGTGCAGGCCGTCATCAGCGCGCAGGGGCGCGGCTCGATCGTCTCGGTGTCCTCCCTCGACGAGCTGTGGCGCGACCCCCGCGAGCCCTGGGACATCGGCTTCTAGGGTGCTCGTCCTGCCCGACGTCGTCGGCGAGACGCCCGTCGTCGTGCTCTGCGGGATGGCCGGCGCGGAGAGCCACCGCTCGCGCGAGCACCGCTACGACACCCCCGGCAACAGCTTCTGGTCGCTGCTCCACGAGAGCGGCATGACGCCTCGACGGTTGCGGCCCGACGAGGAGGGCCGGCTCCCGGAGCACGGCCTGGCCACGACCGACCTGGTCCGCACCGGCGAGGACCGCGCCGACCCCGCGTCGTACGCCGTGGCCGAGCTGGAGGCCAAGGTCGAGCAGTGGCAGCCCGAGTGGCTGGCCTTCACCAGCAAGACGGTCGCGCACGCGGTCGCCCGGGCGCACGGACGTCGCCGACCGGGGCTCGGCCCGGTGGACTGGTACGTCGGCCCGGCGCAGGTGTTCGTGCTGCCCGGCCCGAGCGGGGCCAACCGGCGGCACGACTACGACGGCCGGCCCGACCGGCTCTCGTGGTGGCGGGAGCTGGCGCAGCTGTCCGGGCTCGCCTGACTCAGTGGGCCTTGCGGTCGCGCTTGACGCGGCGGCGCAGCTGCAGGATCCGCAGGGCGCCGGCGGCCGCGACGAGCAGGGCGCCACCGGCGGCGGCGATGAGCAGGCTGGCCGACAGCGGTGCGGTGCCCGTCCAGCCGAAGTAGGAGATCTCGACGGTGTTGGTGTTCTGCAGGATGAACACGGCCAGCAGGATCAGCACCACGATCAGGGTCACCACCGCGATCCAGATCCCGCTGGTGCGGGAGCCGCGCAGCGGGTCGGAGGTGGTCGACGTGCCGGACCCACGACCCGAGGTCGGACCGGAGGCGGGAGCCGGGGTGGGCTCGGCGGGGGAGGGCTGGTCGGTGCTCACGACACCAGCCTAGGGGAGCCGGGGCCCCCGTCGCGCCAGGTGCGGGCTGGAACACTGGTGCGGTGTTCGTCCACTGCGCCTGCGGCCAGCGCCACTGGGGCCGCTTCGGCGCCGCCGGTCTGCTGCTGACCGACCCGGGGCGCACCGGCGTGCTGCTGCAGAAGCGATCCGTGCACGTCCACAGCGGTGGCACCTGGAGCGTGCCCGGCGGCGCCATCGAGCGCGGCGAGGACCCGGTGGCCGCGGCGCTGCGCGAGGCCCACGAGGAGGCCGGGCTGCGGGCCCGCGACCTGGCGGTGTCGCGCACGGTCGTCGGCACCGACCACGGGACGTGGTCCTACACCTACGTCATCGCCGAGGCGCCGCGTCCGGAGCTGGCCGAGCTCGCCAGTGCCGGGGCCACCAGCTGGGAGGCGGACCGGACGCTGTGGGTCGACCTCGACCGGGTCGGGTCCTACCGGCTCCACCCCGGCCTGCGCGAGGTCTGGCCCCGCCTGCACGGGGAGCTGCTCCAGGGCTGACCCGGACCGACCGGGTCCCGGGCCGCTCGTCCACGGGTGGGGGAGAGAAGTCGCAGACGGTTCACCGCACCGTCGTGTCGAATTCACGCTAATACCTATTGACCAACTAGACTTTTGGTCATGACCCAGGCCCTGGACGTCGCCGAGCCCCCTCCCGCTGCTCCCGCGACGGCAGCCCCGCGGTGTGCCGGCGGACCGCTCGGGGAGGCGCCGGTCGGGTCCGAGGTGCTGGTCGGGGTGGTCGTCCTCACGCAGGGCCGCCGCCCGGCGGACCTCGCCGCCGCGCTGGACGCCGTGCTCGCCCAGCAGGGCGTGCGCACCGACGTGGTGGTGGTCGGCAACGGCTGGGAGCCGGCGGACCTGCCGGCGGGGGTGCGGGGCGTGGCGCTGCCGGTCGACGACGGCATCCCGGCCGGGCGCAACGCCGGCGTGCCCCACGTCGGGGGCGACCTGCTGCTCTTCCTCGACGACGACGCGCGACCGGCGGACGCGGGCTACCTGGCCCATGCCGCCGCCCTGTTCGCCGCCGACCCCGCGCTGGGCCTCGTGCACCCGCGGGTCGACGCGACCCACGGCAAGGCCCCGACCCGCTGGGTCCCGCGGGTCCGCACCGGGGACCCGCGCAGGTCCTCGCCGGCCTTCGTGCTGTGGGAGGGCGCCACGGTCGTGCGCCGCGACGCGCTGCTCGCCGCGGGCGGCTGGCCCGAGGTCTACCGCTACGCCCACGAGGGCATCGAGCTGGTGTGGCGGGTGTGGGACGCCGGCTTCAGCGTCCGCTACGTCGGCGACCTCGTGGCGCTGCACCCGCCGATCGACCCGGCGCGCCACGCGACGTACCACCGCTACAACGCCCGCCACCGCGTCTGGCTGGCCCGGCGCAACCTGCGCTGGCCCTTCACCTGGCTCTACGTCGCCACCTGGACCCTCGTCCAGGTGGCGCGCTCGCTGCGGAGCGCCCGTGGTCGGGCCTCCCTGCGCCCCTGGTTCGCCGGCTGGCGGGAGGGGTGGCGCGTCGATCCCGGCGGCCGCCGCCCGTTGCGGTGGGCCACCATCTGGCGGATGACCCGCCTCGGCCGACCCCCGGTGGTGTGACGTGACGACCTTCCTTCCTGCCCCTGCGTCCTCGGCGCAGCTGCCGTCGCGGCCGGCGTCCTCACGGGTGGGGGACCGCACGGTCGTCCCCGCCCCGGTCTCGGTGTTCATGGCGGTGCGCGACGAGGAGGCCGACCTCGCGGCCAGCGTCGCGCGGGTGCTCGACCAGGACTACCCCGGCGAGCTCGAGGTGGTCCTCGCGGTCGCCCCGAGCAAGGACGACACCTGGGGCGAGGCGCAGCGGATCGCCGCCCGCGAGCCCCGCGTCACGGTGGTCCGCAACCCCGCCGGGGCCACGCCGCACGGGCTCAACGCCGCCATCGCCCACGCCCACCACGACGTGCTGGTGCGCGTGGACGGGCACGCGCACCTGCCACCGCGCTACCTCCAGGACGTCGTGGAGCTGCTCGGCTCGACCGGGGCCGCCAACGTCGGCGGCCGCATGGTCCCCGAGGGCGACGGGCCGGTGTCGCAGGCGGTGGCGGTCACGATGAGCTCGCGCCTCGGCATCGGCGGGGGCGCCTTCCACGTCGGCGGCGAGGCCGGGCCGCAGCCCACCGTCTACCTGGGTGCCTTCCGCCGCGACGCGCTCCTCGAGGTCGGCGGGTACGACGAGACCTTCCTGCGGGCGCAGGACTGGGAGCTCAACCACCGGCTCCGCCTCGCCGGTCACACCGTGTGGTTCGACCCGTCCCTGGCCGTGACCTACCGGCCGCGGTCGAGCTGGCGCAGCTTCGCCCACCAGCAGTTCCGCACCGGGGGCTGGCGCCGCCGCGTGATCGAGACCCACCGCGGCACCGTCGACCCGCGCTACCTCGCCCCGCCACTGGCCGTGCTGGCGATCCTGCTCGGCCTGGTGGCCGGCGTCGCGGCGCCGCTGCTCGGCGGCTGGCTGGCCCTGGGCCTGCTGGTGCCCGCGGCGTACGTCGGTGGGGTGGGCCTGCTCGGCCTGGCGCTGGGCCACGTCCGGCGGCTGCCCTGGTCGGTGCGCTGGCGGCTGCCGCTCTCGCTGGCCGTGATGCACCTGTCGTGGGGGACGGGGTTCGTGCTCCGCTCGAGCTGAGGTCGGCTCAGACCGGCTGGGCCGGGACGGGCGCGGACTGGCCCAGGCACAGGGCGACGGCCTCCTCGAGGTGGTGCTGCAGCGCGTCGAGCACGGCCGCGTCCACCACCCGGGTCTCGAGCAGGTCGGTCCACGCCACGTCGCGCAGGTCCGGGCCGACCGGGCGGGCCGGGGCCAGGTCGTCCCAGCCGAGCCCGAGCGCGTGGTCGCGCAGCACCAGGTCGAGGTCGGCGCGCGGCTCCAGGGAGACCGCGGCGCAGGGCAGGCCGTAGCCGTGGCACAGCGCGACCACGCCCGGGTCGCTGCTCACCACCCCGTCGTACGCCGCCAGCGAGGCGACCAGCCGCTCGAGGTCCTCGGGCCGGGAGGCCCGCGTGCTGAGCTCGTCCATGCCGGTGGGCAGGTGGAGCGGCAGGTCGGCCTGGCTGGCGTGGCGCAGCAGCACCAGCCGGCCGTTGGTCGTGGTCCGCTCGACGGGCAGCAGCCGGGCGGCCAGGACCACCGGGTCGCCGTACGCCGTGACGACCGGCCCGCCCGCCCGGCGCAGCGCCTCGGCGCTGAGCGGGCCGCGGACCGACAGCACCCGGGCGTGCGGGTCGGGACGGGCGTCGTGCGCCAGCGTGCCGGCACCGACCACGATGCTGCTGGCCTGGGCGGAGCCGAGGAAGGAGCCGCCCACCACCAGGTGCGGGCGGTTGGTGGCGACACCGGGCTTCTGGTAGGTCACCGGGTGCCCGGTGAGGCGCCGCACGAGCAGCGGGGCGACCCAGCTGCCGACCGTGCCGGGGAAGGGGCGGGCCCACCACGTGACGGGGACCGCGCCGTCGCGGTCGCCGGGTGCGGCCAGCAGGGCGAACGCCTCGGCGCACTGCTGGGCGTCCTGCTCCTGGGGGCGGGGGCGGGCGGTGGCGCGCAGCCGGGCGGCGTACGCCTGGACGGCGGGGAGGTCGCCACCCTGGCCCGCCTGGAGCATCTGGCGCACCAGCCGGGCCCGGTGGGGCGTCGGTGCGGCCGGCGGCAGGCCGGCCTCGGCGCGGGCGCCGGTGTCGTCGCCGGTGTCGTCGCCGGTGTCGTCGTCGTCCGCGGTGTCGGCCTCGTCGTCGGGGTCCGGCTCGACCCCGGAGCCGGCAGCGGTGGTGCCGGCGGTGAGACGGGCCTTCACCCGGGCGAAGCGCATCGCGCTGGCGGAGAGGTGGCCGATCTGGCTGTACATCATCCGCAGGCCGATGAAGAGCACGATCGCGTCGGCGCCGGCCAGCGAGCCGGTCACCGCACGCAGCAGCACCAGGGCCAGCGCGAGCGCCATCGCCAGGCTCGCGAGCACGGCGCCGAGCTCGGCGTCGCGCAGCCGGCGGCCGACCCGCTCGCCGACCCCGGTCGTGGCCCCCCGCGCCTCGCCCAGGTAGGCCAGCTGGCGCACCAGCTGGCGGCGGTAGATGACCGCGACGAGCCCGAGCACGCCGGCGCCGATGACGACGTTGAGCAGGCCGAACACCGGGTCGAGCCAGACGAAGAGCAGGCAGAACGCCAGCACCTGGATGAGGGCCACGCTGGCCGTCGAGAGCTCGAAGGCCGCGGCCCAGCTCCAGGCCTCCTGGTGGCGGGGTCGCTCCGCGTCCGAGGACTCGAAGCCGCGGCGGAACACCCGCACCCGGTTGAGCCGCACCACGTGGTGCAGGGCCCGGCTGACGGCGAAGGCCGCGAAGAAGCCGGCACCGGCCAGCACCACGGCCGTGCGGTCGGCCTCGAGCCGCTCGGCGCCGTGCAGCACGAGGTGGGAGAACATCCGGGTGACGAGCAGCTCCGAGACGGGCAGCATCGCCATCGTCAGGAGCAGCGCCGAGACCTCCAGCCGGCTGCGCCGCTGGGTGAACAGGCCCGTGAAGGCACCGAGGAGGTCCCGGAACACCGGCTCAGGCCGTCCGTTCCTGGTACGCCGCGATGCCGGCGGCCACGGCGGCCTCGACCTCGTCGAGCTTGGCGTCGCTGATCCGGACCTCGCGCAGCAGGTCGTCGAGGCGGGTGCGGCGCAGGTCGAGATCGACCACGACGGGGTCCCAGCGCTCGGTCAGGCCGGCGCCGCGGGCGTAGTCGTCGTACTTGATGCCGCTGCCGTGCACGGCGTCCTCGAACCCGCGGAAGCCCACCAGCGCGCACGGGATGCCGTAGCTGTGGCAGGCGATCATCACGTGCATCGCGCTCGTCACCACCGCACGGTAGCCCGCCAGCGTCTCCATGAAGGCGCGGATCTCGTCCGGGTGCGACATCAGGACGCTGAGCTCGTCCATGTCCTCCGGCAGGGTCAGGGGCAGGCTGGCGTGCTTGAAGTGGCGCACCAGCGCCACTCGCCCGTTGGTCTCGCCGCGCTCGACCGGGAGCAGCCGGGAGAGCAGCACCCCCGGGTCGCCGAGGCTGGTGACCGAGGGGCCGCCCTGCCGGCGCAGCAGGTCGGCGGTGACCGGACCCCGCAGCGAGACGTAGTGGGCGCGGCCGTCGAGCTCGATCTCCTCCGAGGCGATGCCGGTGCCGACCACGATGGAGCGGGAGCGCACGAAGCGGCCGATGGAGCCCACCATGACCAGGTGCGGCTGCAGCGTCGGGGCCGTGGGCGAGAGGTAGGTGACCGGCCGCTGGGAGGCCGCCTGCAGCACCAGCGGGCTCAGCCAGTCGCCGAAGTTGCCCGGGAAGGGCCGCGACCACCAGCTCAGCGGCAGCGGCTGGTCCACGCTGCCCTCGCGGGCGTAGTGGGCGAACGACTCCGCGGCCCGCTGCGCGCCCGCCTCGGCGACGGTGGGGATGCTGCTCGCGTTGAGGCGCGCGGCCAGCGACCGCACGCCCTCGAGGTCGCCGCGCTGCCCCTGCACCACCATCTGGTTGACCAGCGCCTGGCGGTGGCGCGAGGTGCCGGCGGGCTGGTGGCTGCCCTGGGTGAGCGCGTGCGTCAGCCCGCTGCGGTCGGCGACCAGGCGCAGCCGGTCGGTGAGGCGACCCGAGCGCTGGGCGAGCCGCCGCTCGACGGCCTTGGCGGTGCGCAGCGCCCGCTGCCGGGCGGTGCCGGCCCGACGGGCGACGCCCTCGACCCGGTCGTGCTGGACCACCTTGGACTTGAACTCCGCGACGTTGCCGCTCGACCCGAAGGTGAAGAACGCCGCCACGCCGGGGGCGCTGCGGCCGGTGACGGCCGCCGACGGAATGACCTGGAAGCTCAGCGACGGGGCGTTGCTGCGCCAGGACTCCTCGAAGAAGTAGTCGTCGGTGGCCTTGAGGTCCGAGGCCGCCTCCAGCGCGACGGCGTCGGCGACGAACTTGCGGGCGGCCGGGCTGGTGCCGATGCCGAAGAAGCAGGGCTCCCAGAAGCGGGTGCGGTTGGCGTAGCCGATCGTCGAGGGCGCGCCGAAGCCGCGCTGGAAGCCGACCAGGTCCGCGGTCGACCCCGTGACGTACGCCGGCAGGTCGTGCAGCCGGCAGTCGACGTCGATCCAGAACACCTTGGCGTCGGGGAAGCGGTCGCAGATCCGGCCGAGGAAGGCGATCTTGCGGCGGCAGATGTCGGCCCAGTCCTCGTCGGCGCCCTTGGCGACCTCCTCGAGCTCGCCGTGCAGACCGAGGTCGGCGAGGTTCTTGCGCAGCTGGTCGGCGTGGTCTCGGTAGTAGTCGTCCGCGGTGTAGAACGAGCAGACGACGACGTCGCTGTGGTCCATGGTTCCCTCACGTCGGCTGTCCCGGCCCCGGAGCGGGCCAAAGTGCAGCGGTTCAGTCTACATTGAGAGATGGCGCCGGGATGACATCGACGCGGCGACGCGATGACGTTCGTGCGCACGTCCGGGGCGGGTCCGGAGGGGGGGCGTCCGGGACTAGGCGGGCCGCAGGTCCTCGTCGCGGGCGGGAGCCTCGGCCTCGCGGTAGAGCGCGACGACCTGGGCGGCTATCTCGACGAGGTCGGTGCGGTTCTCCTCGGCGAACTCCGTGAGCAGCGCCGTCGCGGTGGACAGGTCGACGCGCCAGCGGCGCACCACCAGGTCGAGGGCGTCCGCGACGACGGTGTCGGGCGAGCCGATCGCCCAGGACGCGTCGAAGTCGGGGTGGGTGCGGTGGCGCAGCGCCAGCCGGCGGAACCGGGCGATCACGCTGCTGCGGCGCTCGGGGTGTGCCCGGGCCTCGGCGTGGCCCAGCTGGAGCTGGCGCAGGGTGCGCAGCTCGTCGAGCCGGACGTCCGTGCCGCCTGCGCTGCCGGAGCCGACCTCGTCGCGGACCCGCTGCCGCAGGAAGGTGGTGAGCTGGTCGAGCAGCAGGGCCTCGCTGCGTGCACTGGTGAGTCTCATGCCGGCCGCCTGGGTCAGGAGGGGAACGCCCGGAATGCCCGATGCGTGGTGTCGAGGGGGGAGTACCCACAGCGGCCCGTCGTACGCCGCCGCGCCACCGGTCCGCGCGCGTGAGCCGCGTCTCGTGGCGCCGGGCCGCGTGCCCTCACTGGCGGTAGACCGAGACCTCGCTGGCCTTGACGACGAAGTGGGCCCGCACCCCGGGCGCCAGGTCGAGCTCGGCCACGGCCGCGGGCGTGACGTCGGCGCTCGCCAGCGCGGCCCGCACCCGGACCTGGTCGCCGATGGGCTCGAGCTCGGTGACGGTCACCTCGACGACGTTGCGGGGCGACCCCTCGGGCGGGGTCCGGAAGATCGCCACCGCGCTGGGCCGGAAGACGGCCACGACCGCGTCACCCTCCGCGAGCGGCTCGTGGGGGTGGCCCTCCACCCGGGTGCCGTCCTCCCGCACCACGGTGTGGCCCTGCCAGCGACCCCGGACCATGTTGAGCCCCGCGATCCGGGCCGCGAAGGCGCTGCGCGGGCGCGAGAGGACCTGGGCCGTGGGGCCGTCCTCGACGACCCGCCCGGCCTCCAGCACCACCGCCCGGTCGGCCAGCAGCAGCGCGTCGAGCACGTCGTGGGTCACGACCACCGCGGAGCGACCCGCGAGCACGTCGCGCAGCACCTGGCGCAGGGCCGGGGCGACGTCGACGTCGAGGGCGGCCATCGGCTCGTCGAGCAGCAGCAGGCGGGGGTCGGCGGCCAGCGCGCGGGCGACGGCGATCCGCTGCGCCTGGCCGCCGGAGAGCTGGGCGGGGCGGCGGGCGGCGTACGCCTCGGCGTCGACGCGTCGCAGCCAGGACCGGGCGGCGTCGCGGCTCTCGGCGCGCGAGCGCCCCTGGCTGCGGGGGCCGAACGCGACGTTGTCGAGCGCGCTCAGGTGGGGGAACAGCAGCGGCTCCTGGGCCAGCAGCGCGACCCCGCGGCGGTGGGGCTCGGTCCAGGTGCGTCGGGCCGTGTCGAACAGGGTGCGGCCGTCGAGGGTCGCCGCGCCCGTGTCGGCGTGCACGAGCCCGGCGACCAGGCCCAGCGCCGTCGACTTCCCGCTGCCGTTGGGCCCGAGCAGGGCCACGACCTCGCCGTCGCCCACGGAGAGCGAGACGTCGAGGTCCCGCTCGGCGACGGTGGCGGCGAGCTCCAGGCTCACAGGTTGCCCCGGCCCCGGGCCAGGCCGATGACCAGGACGGCCACGACCACGAGCACCAGCGACAGCGCCACGGCCGCGTCCGGGTCGGTCTCGCGCTGGAGGTAGATCTCCAGCGGCAAGGTGCGGGTCACGCCCTGCAGGCTGCCGGCGAAGGTGATGGTCGCGCCGAACTCGCCCAGCGCCCGGGCGAAGGCCAGCACCGCGCCCGACACCAGCCCCGGCAGCACCAGCGGCAGGGTCACCCGCCGGAACACCGTCGACGGGGTGGCGCCCAGGGTCGAGGCCACCGCCTCGTAGCGCCCGCCCGCCGTGCGCAGCGCGCCCTCGAGGCTGACGACGAGGAACGGCAGCGCGACGAAGGTCTGGGCCATCACGACCGCCGTGGTCGAGAACGCGATCTGCAGCCCGAGCACGTCGATCGTCTCGCCGAGCAGCCCGCGCCGGCCGAAGGTGTAGAGCAGGGCGATGCCGCCCACCACCGGCGGCAGCACGAGGGGGAGCAGCACGAGGGAGCGCACCAGTTGCTGGCCGCGGAACTCGGTGCGCGCCAGCACCATCGCCATCGGCACCCCGAGGACCACGCACAGCAGGGTGCTGGTCGCCGAGGTCCGCAGGCTCAGCAGCAGCGCCGCCACCGACGACTCGGAGGTGACCAGCCCGACGAACCCGCCGACGTCGACGCGGGTGAGCATCGCCACCAGCGGCAGCACGACGAACGCGCCGCCCACCGCCGCCGGCGCGAAGACCCAGGTGGGCAGCCCGACCTGGCGGGTGGCGCGTGGCATGCGGGGCGACGTCCTCCGGTCAGGGCTTGCCGAAGCCGGCGTCGGCGAGGACCTGCTGGCCCTCGGTGCCGGTGACGAAGTCGACAAACCGGCTGGCCAGGTCGCCCGCCTTGCTGTCAGTGAGCGCGGCGATCGGGTAGGTGTTCACGGCGTCGTCGGACTCCGGGAACGTGATGCCCTCGACCGCCTCGCCCGCCCCCTGGACGTCGGTGACGTAGACCAGGCCGGCGTCGGCCTCCCCGGTCTCCACCTTGTTGAGCACGTCGGTCACCGACTGCTCCTCGCTGACGGGGGAGATGTCGATGCCGGCGGCCTCCTCGACCTTCGCCGCCGCGGCACCGCACGGCACCTCGGGGGCGCACAGCACGACCTTGGTCCCGCTCGCGGTGAGGTCGTCGAGGGAGGAGATGCCGGCCGGGTTGTCCGGCGGCACCGCGATCTCGAGCGTGTTGGTCGCGAAGTCGACCGGGTCCCCGTCGACGAGGTCGTCCCCGGTGGCCTTGTCCATGTTGGCGGTGTCGGCCGAGGCGAAGACGTCGGCCGGTGCGCCCTGCTGGATCTGGGCGACCAGGTCGGAGGAGCCGCCGAAGCTGAACTTCACGCTCACGCCGTCGTTCCGGGCCTCGAACTGCTTCCCGATCTCGGTGAAGGTGTCGGTGAGCGACGCCGCGGCGTACACGGTGAGGGTGGTGGTGCCCGAGCCGCTGTCGCCCGTGTCGCCCGAGTCGGCGGAGCTGCCGGAGTCGCTGGATCCGCACGCGGCGCTCGTGCACACCAGCAGGGCTGCCGCTGCGGCACCGATCATTCGCTTCATGACGCTCCCTCGGGGGTCTCGATGATGACGGTCGTCGACTTGACGACCGCGACGGCCACGGAGCCCAGCTGCAGGTCGAGGTCGTCGACCGCCTCGCTGGACATCAGCGACACGACCCGGAACGGGCCGCACTGCAGCTCGACCTGGGCCATGACGGTGTCGCGCTTGATGTCGGTGACCAGGCCGACGAAGCGGTTGCGCGCCGAGCTGTGCACGCCCAGCGGGTCGGGGCTCGTCGTCGACTGCTCCCGGGCGAACCGGGCCAGCTCGTAGCCGTCGATGACCTTGCGGCCCGCCCCGTCGCTCGTCGCCGGCAGCGTGCCGGCCTCGACCAGCCGTCGCACGGTGTCGTCGCTGACGCCGAGGAACACCGCGGCGTCCCTGATCCTCATGTGCGGCACGGACAGGACACTAGTGCAGCATCCGCGGTCGTTGTCCACCCCTCTGTCCGCTCCTGCCCCCTCGATCCCGTCGTACGACGGCGCAGACGCGCGGACACAAGTTCTGCGAGGGGTCCGGATCGCCCCGGTCTGAGGGGACGAATCGGTCCCGACGCGAGACTTGTGTCCGCGCGTCTGCGAGGTACGCCGAGGGGTTACGCCGGCTGCGGCTCGCCGCTCGGGACGGTGCTCGGGTCGGGCACCGGCTGGGTCGCCGGGTCGGTGTCGGGCGCCACGCCGGGGTCCTCGCCCGGCTGGATGATCGGCTGCTGGCTCGGGTCCTGGACGGGTTCTGCGGGTGTGGTGGTCATGGGGGTGCCGTACCCCGTGGCGGGTCCGGTCCTCCATCGGCCGGCGTGTCGGACGTACGGGTGGTCGGCGGCCGCCGCGCAAGCCGTCCGCGCCGGCGGGCTAGTCCGACGGTGGTGCGCGGTGGCGGGAGTCCGTCACAAGTAGTTGAATCGTCAGCAGGCGGCACACCGCGCATCGACCCCCGTCCCGCGCGGTGTGCCGTCACCAGGCCGAGCCCGTAGCCGGCCCCGCGGGTGCCTCCGCGGCTAGGGTCGGTCGGCATGGGTGACTTCCGCCGCCGCGTGGCCAGCAGCAGGTTCGCCCGAGCAGCGGCCCTTCCGACCCGCATCCGTGTCGTGGGACGCCACGACCTCGGCGTGCTGACCGACTCGGCCCGGTGGCTGACCCGGTCGCGCGAGCACACCAACTTCACCTACGACCTGCAGCCGCTGAACCGCGAGCACCTCTCGTGGTGGGTGGCAGGAGTCGCGGACGTGCCCGTCGACGAGGTCCGCTCCTACGTCCGCGAGCTGGAGGAGGACGACGACCTCGTGCGGCACGTCCGGACGATGACGCAGGAGAGCGACCGCCGCGGCCTCGCCGACAGCGAGGTCAGGTTCGGTCGCAGGCTCGGCTGGTACGCCCTCGTCCGCGCCACGAGGCCGAACCACGTCGTCGAGACCGGGACGGACAAGGGGTTGGGATCGGTGGTGCTCGCGGCGGCGCTGCTGCGCAACGGCACCGGTCGACTGACCACCATCGACGTCAATGCCGAGTCCGGCTACCTGGTCACGGACCGGTACGCGGGGGTGGTGGAGCGGAGGTTGGGCGACAGCCTCGCGCTGCTGGGCGAGGAGTCGTCGCCCGTCGACCTGTTCCTGCACGACAGCCTGCACACCCGCGCTCACGAGCTCGCCGAGCTGGCGGCGGTCGAGCCCCGGCTGGCGCCGGGGGCGCTCGTGCTCAGCGACAACGCCCACGCGACCGACGCCCTGATGACCTGGGCCGAGCAGCGCGGGCGGTCCTTCTCCTACTGGCAGGAGCGGCCCGACCGTCACTGGTATCCCGGCTGCGGCATCGGCCTGGCGCGCTAGCCCTCCGACGGCGCGCCCCGGGGCCGCTGCGCGCGCCGCGTGTCCGGGTCGTGGGCGCGCGGGTCGTCGGACCGGAGCCTGCTGCTCGGGACGGTCACCACGTGGGTCGTGGAGTCGGGCAGGGTGTAGTCGATGTGCGCCCACCAGGTGTCGGCCCGCCGGATCCACGCGCGCAGCTCGCCGGAGTACCAGGCGTCTCCCATGCAGACCTCGACCGCCGGGCGCTCTCCCGCCCGGTATCCCTCGTAGTCCCGCGTGACCATGCTGGAGTATGCCCGAAATGGGCAGTTCCAACCTTTCTGAGGTCTTCATCCCGACGCCGCAGCGCTGGCGGCGCCTCCCCGAGCGCACCCGGGGTGCCCGGCCGCTGCAGCGACGGGCGGCGGGGCTCTCGACGGCAGGGGTGGCGGGATCTCCTCCTGTGGGTGCACGACGCGGCGGGCGTCGGACCGGGAGGCAGCGGACGCGGGCAGGTGGGCGTGGCCGGTCTGACGGTCATCGCGCTGGTCGCTGCGGGGCCGGTCCTGCTCGTCGGGCTGGTCGTCCGGCTGGTCCTGAGCTCCTGGGGAGCGTCGGCCGCACCGGTCGCCGGGGCGGGGGAGCGGTCTGCGGGACGCAGCAAGGCCCCGCCTCCCAGGTGCTGGGTGACGGGGCCTGACCTGCTTGGTGGGCGATACTGGGTTTGAACCAGTGACCTCTTCCGTGTCAAGGAAGCGCGCTACCACTGCGCCAATCGCCCGGGGTGGTGCTGTTCTCGAGGTGGGTACGGGATTCGAACCCGTGTTCACGGATTTGCAGTCCGTTGCCTCGCCTCTCGGCCAACCCACCATGCTGCATGGGGTTCCCGGCAGACGGGGTTCCCTCAGAGCGGACGACGAGGCTCGAACTCGCGACCTCAACCTTGGCAAGGTTGCGCTCTACCAACTGAGCTACGTCCGCTTGCGATCCGTAGGTTTCCCTGCGGTGCGGTCGAAACATTAGCGGAACACCTCCGGGGCGCAAAATCGGGGGGTACCTCAGCGTGACAACGCCACCGATCGGGGCATTTCGGGCCGTGCGTCCCGGTCTGTCGCCGCAGGTCAGGGACGGGTACGCCACTAGGGTCGGCGCATGCAGGTGTGGGTCAACGGTCAGCTCCTCGACGATCCGACGGCGCCGGCGGTGGTCGTCTCCGACCACGGGCTGACCGTGGGGGACGGGGTCTTCGAGGCGGTCAAGGTCGTCGGGGGAGTGCCCTTCGCGCTCACCCGCCACCTGGAGCGCCTGCTGCGCTCCGCCGAGGCGCTGGGGCTGCCCGCCCCCGACCTCGACGACGTGCGCCGCGGGGTGGCGGCCGTGCTGGACCCCGAGCCGCTGGCGCTCGGCCGGCTGCGGATCACCTTCACCGGCGGTCCGGCACCCCTGGGGTCCGGTCGCGGGGCGGCCGCTCCCACGCTCGTCGTCGTGGCCGCCGCCATGGACCCCGCTCCCGCGACGACGGCGCTGCACCTGGTCCCGTGGCCCCGCAACGAGCGGGGGGCGCTCGCCGGCGTCAAGTCCACGTCGTACGCCGAGAACGTGGTCGCCCTCGCCGAGGCCCAGCGCCACGACGCGACCGAGGCGCTGTTCGCCAACCTCGCCGGGCACGTCTGCGAGGGGACGGGCTCCAACATCGGCTACGTCGTCGACGGGCAGGTCCGCACGCCCACCCTCGGCTCGGGCTGCCTGGCGGGCGTGACCCGCGGGCTGCTGCTGGAGTGGGCCCCCGACGTCGTCGAGGTCGACGAGCCGGTGGAGGTGCTCGACCGGGCCGAGGAGATCTTCCTGATGTCCACGACCCGCGACGTCCAGGGCGTGCGCCGCTACGGCGAGCGCGACCTCGAGGCCCCCGGGCCGGTCACGCGGGCCCTGCAGCGCACCTGGACCGCGCGCGAGGCCGAGCAGGCCGACCCCTGAGCCGCGACCCCCTGGACGACCGGGTCCCGGACCCCGGGGGGACGACGAACGGCACGACGCCTGGGGCGTCGTGCCGTCCGGTGGAGCGAAGGGAGCGGGCCGACCGGGGTCGGCCCGCTGCGTCAGCTGGCGAGGATGCGGGCCAGCTCGGAGTCGAAGTCGACGAACGCGCTCTCCTGGCCGTCCGGCACGGAGGCGAGCATCCGGTTGACGAACTGGTTGACCGCGCGGCTGCTGGCCTGCACGAGCAGCTCGCCGTCGGGGGAGCAGAGCTCGACGATGACGACCGCGGAACCGTTGGAGCTGAGGCAGGGCCACACGTGGACGTCGCCGTCACCGGTGGGCTCGTAGAGACCCTCGACCAGCAGCTCGCGACCGAAGGTCCAGTGGACCTCCTGGGCACCGGTGCGGAACACCATGGTCACCGCGAACGGGTCGGCCGGGTCGAAGACCAGGTCGGCCTCGAGCTCGGTCGTGTCCCCCTGCGGGTCGACGAACTCGAGCGCGACGCTCTCGGTGATGATCTGAGCGGTCTTGGTCTGCTTCATCTTGGTCCCCTTGGTCGATGAGGGCTCCATCCGTGGTGCCCCTTCGCGCCCTCCACGCGATGAGAGAACTGTGCCGACTTCCGAGCCTCGTCGGCAGTCGAACTCCCGATATATCCGTTTTGTCCCCCTAGTGGTCTACACGTTTTCCCCTACTGGTCTAAGTTCGTAGTGCATTGGTCTAGTCAGGTGGAACAGGAGACTGGCGGTCTCGTAAATAGGGCGTTACGGACGAGGTGGGGCAAGCTTCGCCGAACGTGTCGGTGACACCCCGTTCGTGAGTGCCCCTGCAGGTGCGATAGCGTGTGCGGCGCAGCGGCTCCGGCGGCTGCACCGTCGTGCGGCTCGTGAGAGCCGACCGTGACGGGCGATTGGCGCAGTGGTAGCGCGCTTCGTTCACACCGAAGAGGTCACTGGTTCGAACCCAGTATCGCCCACCCAGACTTCCTCCCCGGCTCTGCTCGGGCCCGCTGTCCGGTGGGAAAGCAGTGGCAGGTCGCCGATACGATCCTCGGGTCCCGTACGCCGCCTGCCCCAGGAGCTGTTGTGTCCGACATCAAGGTCGTCCTCGTCCACGCCGACGCGCGTGAGGACCGGACGGTCACCGCCGGCACCAAGGCCTGGGAGCTGTTCCGCGACGACCCCGACGTGATCGCCGCGCGGGTCTCCTCGGGCGCCGACGGCGAGCCCGCGCTGCGCGACCTCGCCCACGAGCTCGCCGACGGCGACGTCGTCGAGTCGGTCCTCATCGACAGCCGCGACGGCCACGACGTGCTGCGCCACTCCACGGCCCACGTGATGGCCCAGGCCGTCCAGGACCTGTTCCCGTCGGCCCGGCTCGGCATCGGCCCGCCGATCGAGAACGGCTTCTACTACGACTTCGACGTCGAGACGCCCTTCGTGCCCGAGGACCTCGTCAAGATCGAGTCCCGGATGCGCAAGATCATCAAGGACAACCAGCGCTTCTCGCGCCGCGCGGTCTCCGACGACGACGCGCGGGCCGAGCTCGCCGACGAGCCCTACAAGCTCGAGCTGATCGGGCTCAAGGGCGCCGCGGGCGAGGCGGCCGAGGGCGCCGACGCGGAGGTCGGTGCCGGCGAGCTGACCATCTACGACAACCTCGGTCGCTCGGGCGACGTCGCGTGGAAGGACCTGTGCCGCGGGCCCCACCTGCCCACGACGAAGCGGATCCCGGCGTTCAAGCTGATGCGCTCCGCCGCGGCGTACTGGCGCGGGGACGAGAAGAACAAGCAGCTGCAGCGGATCTACGGCACCGCCTGGGAGAGCAAGGAGGCGCTCGAGGCGCACCTGCACCGCATCGAGGAGGCGGAGCGGCGCGACCACCGGCGGCTCGGGCGCGACCTCGACCTGTTCAGCTTCCCCGACGAGATCGGCTCGGGCCTGCCCGTCTTCCACCCCAAGGGCGGGGTGATCAAGCGGGTCATGGAGGACTACGTCCGCCAGCGGCACATCGAGGAGGGCTTCGACTACGTCGGCACGCCCCACATCTCCAAGGAGCAGACCTTCCAGCTCTCGGGGCACCTGCCCTACTACGCGGACGGCATGTTCCCGCCCATGGAGATGGAGGGGGCGAGGTACTACCTCAAGGCCATGAACTGCCCCATGCACAACCTCATCTTCCGGTCGCGGGGGCGGTCCTACCGCGAGCTGCCGCTGCGGCTGTTCGAGTTCGGCCACGTCTACCGCAACGAGAAGTCCGGGGTGATCCACGGCCTGACGCGCGTGCGCGGCTTCGCCCAGGACGACTCGCACTCCTACGTCACCCCCGAGCAGGCGCCCGGCGAGATCAAGCACCTGCTCGACTTCGTGCTCGGCCTGCTCCGCGACTTCGGTCTCGACGACTTCTACCTCGAGCTGTCGACCCGCGACGACTCCAAGCCCGACAAGTTCGTCGGCAGCGACGACGACTGGGCCGAGGCCACGGCCGTGCTGGAGCGGGTGTGCACCGAGTCCGGCCTCGAGCTGGTGCCCGACCCGGGCGGCGCGGCGTTCTACGGCCCCAAGGTGTCGGTGCAGGCGCGTGACGCGATCGGCCGCACCTGGCAGATGTCGACCATCCAGTACGACTTCAACCAGCCCCGCGGCTTCGAGCTGACCTACCAGGCCGCCGACGGCAGCCGCCAGCAGCCCGTGATGATCCACTCGGCCAAGTTCGGCTCCATCGAGCGGTTCGTGGGCGTGCTCGTGGAGCACTACGCCGGCGCCTTCCCGCCCTGGCTCGCGCCCGTGCAGGTGGCCGGGATCCCGATCGCGGAGCGCCACGGCGACTACCTCGCCGACGTCGCGCGCCGGATGAAGCTGCAGGGGCTGCGGGTCGAGGTGGACCACTCCGACGACCGGATGCAGAAGAAGATCCGCAACGCCCAGCTGCAGAAGGTGCCGTTCATGGTCATCGCCGGCGACCAGGACGTCGAGGCGGGGGCGGTCAGCTTCCGCTACCGCGACGGCCGCCAGGACAACGGCGTGCCCGTCGACGAGGCGATCGCCCGCGTGCTGCAGGCGGTCACCGCGCGCGAGCAGGTCTGAGCGTGGCCGCGACCCCCCGTGGCCCCGGAGGGCAGGCGCGCGAGGGGTTCGAGGGCTTCGACCGGCTCTGGACCCCGCACCGGATGGCGTACGTCGCGCCCGCCCGCCCCACCGACGACGGCTGCCCGTTCTGCGCGATGGCCGACCTGCCGGTGCGCGAGAGCCTGGTCGTGGCGACGGGGGAGCGGTGCTTCGCCGTGCTCAACCTGCACCCCTACAACCCGGGCCACCTGATGGTGCTGCCGCTGCGCCACGTGGCCGACCTCGAGGACCTCGACGCCGACGAGGTCGGCGAGCTGATGGCGATGACCCAGCAGGCCGTGCGCGTGCTGCGCGCGGTCAGCGGGCCGCACGCCTTCAACGTCGGGCTCAACCTCGGCGGCGTCGCCGGGGGCTCGCTCTCGCAGCACCTGCACCAGCACGTGGTGCCGCGCTGGTCCGGCGACGCCAACTTCATCACCGTGGTGGGCGGCACCAAGACGCTGCCGCAGCTGCTCGAGGACACCCGCGACCTGCTGGCCGAGGCCTGGGACCGACCAGCGGGCTGATCGGTCCCGGCGGCGCTCAGCGCTTCTTGCCCTTGGCCTCTTCCTTGGCCAGCAGGGTCGTCTGCTCGGCGGCGCCACGCTTGTCGGCGCGCTTCTCCTTGATGGATTTGCCGGTCTTCTTGGTCATGCCCTGCCGCGGCGACTTGTCGCTCATGTGGCGTCCTTCGAATCGGATTGCCTGAGTGGCTCCGTGCCCCGACCGTACGCCCCTGCCGGGCCCCGGGCGTGTCCACCGGTAGCCTCACGTCCGAGATGTTGGACCGGTTCAAGAACTTCTGGCAGGGCGTGGTGCTCGCGCCGATCGTCGACCTCTTCGTCAGGTGGGGGATCAGCCCCGACCTGGTGACGCTGATCGGCACCCTGGGCGTGTCTGCCGGTGCGCTGGTCTTCTTCCCCCAGGGGATGCTGCTGACGGGCGTGCTGGTGATCACCGCCTTCGTCTTCAGCGACCTCGTCGACGGTGCGATGGCGCGCAAGACCGGCCGCAGCTCGGCCTTCGGCGCCTTCTTCGACTCCACGCTCGACCGCATCGGCGACGGCGCCATCTTCGGCGGGCTGGTGCTCTACTTCGCGGGCCCCGGCGACAGCTACCTCTACACGTGCCTGACGCTCTACTGCCTCGTCATGGGGGCGGTCACCTCCTACGCCCGGGCGCGCGCCGAGTCGCTCGGCATGCAGGCCAAGGGCGGCATCGCGGAGCGCGCCGACCGCCTGGTCGCGATCCTCGTGATGACCGGCCTCGGGGCCCTGTTCGACCAGCCGTGGCTGATGCTCCTCACGATCTGGGCGCTGGCGCTGGCCAACACCGAGACCGTCGTGAGGCGGGTGCTGATGGTGCGCCGGCAGGCCCTGGCCGCCGAGCGGGAGGGCCGCGCCGAGGCGCCCTGAGGCCGACCGCGGGGTCGCCGTACCCTGCAGCCATGAGCGAGAGCACCAGCACCCCCAGCAGCAGCCCGTCCGCCGCGACGACCGGGACCACCGGCACCGCCGCCGTCAAGCGCGGCATGGCCGAGATGCTGAAGGGCGGCGTCATCATGGACGTCGTCACGCCCGAGCAGGCCAAGATCGCCGAGGACGCCGGAGCCGTCGCCGTGATGGCGCTCGAGCGCGTCCCCGCCGACATCCGCGCCCAGGGCGGCGTCGCCCGGATGAGCGACCCCGACATGATCGACGGCATCATCGCCGCGGTCTCGATCCCCGTGATGGCCAAGGCCCGGATCGGCCACTTCGCCGAGGCGCAGGTCCTGCAGAGCCTCGGGGTCGACTACATCGACGAGTCCGAGGTGCTGACCCCGGCCGACTACGCCCACCACATCGACAAGTGGCAGTTCACCGCCCCCTTCGTGTGCGGCGCCACCAACCTCGGCGAGGCGCTGCGCCGCATCACCGAGGGGGCGGCCATGATCCGCTCCAAGGGCGAGGCCGGCACCGGCGACGTCAGCAACGCCGTGCAGCACATGCGCACGATCGGCGGCGAGATCCGTCGGCTCGCGGCGCTGGGCCACGACGAGCTCTACCTCGCGGCGAAGGACCTGCAGGCGCCGTACGAGCTGGTCCGCGAGGTCGCCGAGACCGGTGCCCTCCCGGTCGTGCTCTTCACCGCGGGCGGCATCGCCACCCCGGCGGACGCCGCGATGATGATGCAGCTGGGCGCCCAGGGCGTCTTCGTCGGCTCCGGCATCTTCAAGTCGGGCAACCCCGCCGAGCGCGCCGAGGCCATCGTCAAGGCGACGACCTTCCACGACGACCCCGACATGGTCGCCAAGGTCAGCCGCGGGCTGGGCGAGGCCATGGTGGGCATCAACGTGGCCGACCTGCCCGAGCCGCACCGCCTCGCCGAGCGCGGTTGGTGATCTCGAGACTCGTTTTGGGGTGTTTGCCCGAAAAATGACGCCTGTGGTCGCGCTGTGCGCCATAGTTGTCACAGATCGCACGGGACGCGATCACCCTGGACGTCCCGGCGTGGCGCCACCGCGGGGGAGGCGCCACGTCGGGACCCGGTCCGGCGGACGACGCCCTCCGCGCCTGCCGTAGGTTCTCCCGGTGCCCGCCGGACCCCTCTCCCCGTCCCGACCCCGCATCGGCGTCCTGGCCCTGCAGGGCGACGTCCGCGAGCACCTGGCCACGCTGGCCCGGCTCGACTGCGACCCCCTGGCCGTGCGCCGTCCGGCCGAGCTCGCCACCTGCGACGCCCTGGTGCTGCCGGGCGGCGAGTCGACGACCATGGCCAAGCTGGCCCGGACCTTCGGGCTGCTCGAGCCGCTGCGCGCCGCGATCGCCGACGGCCTGCCGGTGCTGGGCACCTGCGCCGGGATGATCCTGCTGGCCGACCGCGTGCTCGACGCCGCGCCGGGCCAGGAGACCCTCGGGGGCCTCGACGTCACGGTGCGCCGCAACGCCTTCGGTCGCCAGGTCGACTCCTGCGAGGACGTCGTGGAGGTGGCCGGCGTCGAGGGCCCGGTGCCGGCGGTCTTCATCCGGGCGCCGTGGGTCGAGGAGGTCGGGCCGGACGTCGAGGTGCTCGCGCGTGTGGGCCACGGTCCCGCCGCGGGTAGGGTGGTCGCGGTTCGGCAGGGCCCGCTGCTGGCGACGTCGTTCCACCCGGAGATGGGTGGGGACGACCGCGTCCACCGGCTCTTCCGCGACCTGGTGCCGGCACGTTCCTGAACCTGCCGGGCAGAACGCGACGAAAGGTGGACGGATGTCCGGTCACTCCAAGTGGGCCACGACCAAGCACAAGAAGGCCGTCATCGACGCCCGGCGCGGCAAGATGTTCGCCAAGCTGATCAAGAACATCGAGGTCGCCGCGCGCATGGGCGGCGGTGACATCTCCGGCAACCCGACGCTCTACGACGCCATCCAGAAGGCGAAGAAGTCCTCGGTGCCCAACGACAACATCGACCGCGCCGTCAAGCGCGGCTCCGGCGCCGAGGCGGGGGGCGCCGACTACAGCACGATCATGTACGAGGGCTACGGCCCCAACGGCGTGGCGTTCCTGGTCGAGTGCCTCACCGACAACAAGAACCGCGCCGCGATGGAGGTCCGCACCGCGATGACCCGCAACGGCGGCTCGCTGGCCGACCCGGGGTCGGTGTCCTACATGTTCAACCGCAAGGGCGTCGTCATCGTCCCGGTCGACCAGGACGGCAAGCAGGTCTCCGAGGACGACGTGCTCGAGGCCACGCTGGAGGCCGGTGCCGAGGACGTCAACGACCTGGGGGAGTCCTTCGAGGTCGTGAGCGAGGCCACCGACCTGGTCGACGTGCGCTCCGCGCTGCAGTCGGCCGGCATCGACTACGACTCCGCCGAGGCGTCGTTCGTCCCGAGCATGCAGGTCGAGCTCGACGCCGACGGCGCCGGCAAGGTGTTCCGCCTGCTCGAGGCGCTCGAGGACCTCGACGACGTGCAGAACGTGTTCGCCAACTTCGACGTCTCCGACGACGTGATGGCCACCGTCGACGCCTGAGGTCCCGCCCGGCTCCGGGCTCGTGGGGCTCCGTGTCGCTGACCGTCGCGGGGCGCGCTCCCGGCTAGCGTGGGTGCGAACACGTGTTCGGACGACGTCAGGAGCCTCCATGCGGGTCCTCGGGATCGACCCCGGCCTCACCCGCTGCGGCGTGGGGGTCGTGGAGGGCTCGATCGGGCGGCCGCTGACGCTGGTCGACGTCGGGGTGGTGCGCACCTCCTCGGAGCTGTTCGTCGCCGACCGGCTGCGCCTGCTCGAGGTGGGCCTCGACGAGTGGCTCGACCGGACCCGGCCCGACGCGGTGGCCGTGGAGCGCGTCTTCAGCCGCAGCGACGTCAGCACGGTCATGGGCACCGCCCAGGCCAGCGGCGTGGCCCTGCTCGTCGCCGCCCGTCGGGGCCTGCCCGTCGCGCTGCACACGCCCAGCGAGGTCAAGGCCGCCGTCACCGGCAACGGCCGGGCCGACAAGGCCCAGGTCGGCGCGATGGTGGCGCGGCTGCTGCGCCTCGACGCGGTGCCCAAGCCCGCCGACGCCGCCGACTCGCTGGCCCTGGCCATCTGCCACGTCTGGCGCGGCGGGGCCTCGGACCGGCTCGCCGCCGCCGTGGCCAAGCACGGCGGCCCGGCCGCCCGGACCACCGCGCCCCGCCCCCCGACCCGCTCCCCCCGGAGCACTCCCGGAAGGATCCCGCGATGATCGCCTTCGTCCGCGGCCGCGTGGCCGCCGTCGGCCTCACCTCGACCGTGCTGGAGGTGGGGGGCGTCGGCCTGGAGCTGCACTGCACCCCCGACACCATCGCCGGCCTGCGCCTGGGGGCGGAGGCCTCGCTGCCCACGAGCATGGTGGTGCGGGAGGACTCGCTGACCCTGTTCGGCTTCGCCGACGAGGACGAGAAGCAGATGTTCGAGCTGGTGCAGACGGCCAGCGGGGTCGGGCCCAAGCTCGCCCAGGCGATGCTCGCCGTGCACCGCCCCGAGACGCTGCGCCGGGCCGTCGCCTCCGACGACGTCAAGACGCTCACCGCGGTGCCCGGCATCGGCGTCAAGGGCGCGCAGCGCATCATCCTCGAGCTGCGCGACCGCATCGGTGCTCCCGGCTCGGCGCCCGATGCCGCCCCCGCGACCACCACCGCGTCCTCCGCCGGCTGGCAGGCCCAGGTGCAGGCCGGGCTGGTCGGGCTGGGCTGGAGCGCCAAGGAGGCCGACCGGGCCGTCGAGGCGGTCGCTCCCGAGGCCGACCAGATGCCCTCGCCCGACGTCGCCCGGCTGCTGCGCAGCGCGCTGCGGGCCCTGAGCAAGGCCTAGGCGCGTGATGGACGAGTCGCAGCTCGACGCGGCCGAGTCGGCGTACGTCGCCGGCCGCTCGCTCACCACCGCGGAGGCCGAGGGCGACGAGCGCGTCGTCGAGGCGGCGCTGCGGCCCCGCACGCTCGCCGAGGTGATCGGCCAGGAGCGGGTCCGCGAGCAGCTCGCGCTGCTGCTCGAGGCCGCCCGTCGCCGTGAGCGGGTGCCCGACCACGTCCTGCTCAGCGGCCCGCCCGGCCTCGGCAAGACCACGCTGGCGATGATCATCGCCGCCGAGATGTCCTCGCCGCTGCGGCTGACGAGCGGGCCGGCGATCACCCACGCCGGCGACCTGGCCGCGATCCTCTCGGGCCTCAACGAGGGCGACGTGCTCTTCGTCGACGAGATCCACCGGATGTCGCGCCCGGCCGAGGAGATGCTCTACATGGCCATGGAGGACTTCCGGGTCGACGTCATCATCGGCAAGGGCCCGGGCGCCACCGCGATCCCGCTGGAGATCCCGCCCTTCACCCTGGTCGGCGCCACGACGCGCGCGGGGCTGCTGCCCGGACCGCTGCGCGACCGCTTCGGCTTCACCGCCCACCTGGAGTTCTACGAGCCCGCCGACCTCGAGCAGATCGTGCGGCGCTCCTCGGACCTGCTCGAGGTCGAGCTCGGGTCCGACGGGGCGGGGGAGATCTCGCGCCGCTCCCGCGGGACGCCGCGCATCGCCAACCGGCTGCTGCGGCGGGTGCGCGACTACGCCCAGGTCCGGGCCGACGGCGTGGTCACGCGCGACATCGCCCGCCGGGCCCTCGACCTGTTCGAGGTCGACGAGTCGGGCCTGGACCGGCTCGACCGCGGCGTCCTGGACGTGCTGTGCCGGCGCTTCGGCGGCGGACCGGTGGGCGTGAGCACGCTCGCCGTGGCCGTCGGGGAGGAGCGCGAGACCGTCGAGGAGGTGGCCGAGCCCTTCCTCGTCCGTCTCGGCCTGCTGGCCCGGACCCCGCGCGGTCGGGTCGCGACCCGGGCGGCGTGGGAGCACCTGGGACTGGCGGCCCCGGCGGCGTACGGCCCCGACACCCTGCTGTTCGAGCCGGACCACGACTGACCGGTTCGGCCCGGTTACACTGCCTCGTCGGTGTCCCGGCGGCTACGGCCGCGGGCTCCCGAGGGCGGGTTGCCCCGGGTGCTCCCGCAGTCCAGGACACCCACCGGACCTCGTTCCCCCACCCCTGGAGTTGGTGTCGTCGTGCCACCGGAAGCACAGCTGTTCGTGATCGTGGTGGCGCTCGCGGCCTTCTGGTTCATCGTGATGCGGCCCGCGCGCGTGCAGCAGCGCAAGGTCGCCCAGCTCCAGGACGAGCTGCAGGTCGGCCAGGAGGTCGTCCTGTCCGCGGGGATCTTCGGCACGGTCCGTTCGTTGTCCGACGCACGCGCCGAGATCGAGATCGCTCCCGGCACCGTCATCACGGTGGCCCGCCAGGTGGTCGTGCGCCGCGTCGACGAGCTGCCCGACGAGCCGCGCGAGCCCGGCACCGGCAGCACGCCCCCCGCCCCCACGCAGGACTGAGGAGACACCCGTGGCGACCAAGCGTCAGCCCCGTCCCGCGCGGACCCTGATCATCTTCGGCCTCACCATCGCCGTGTTGTTCGGTCTCGCCGCCCTCGGCGGCACCGCCAAGCCGCGCCTGGGGCTGGACCTCGAGGGCGGCACGCGCATCACGCTGTCGGCCATCGGCAACGACATCACCTCGACCAAGCTGGCGCAGGCCGCCGGCATCGTCGACAGCCGCGTCAACGGCAGCGGTGTCTCCGAGGCCGAGGTCTCGACCCAGGGCAACCGCAACATCATCGTCGAGATCCCCGGCGACAACCGCTCCGACCTCGTCGACGCGGTCACCCGCACCGCGCAGCTGCGCTTCCGCGTCGTGGCCGGCGCCCCGGTGCCCGGTCGGGCCGCGGACGCGCCCAGCGCCTCACCCAGCGCCTCGCCCAGCGGGTCGCCCAGCGGCTCTCCCAGCGGGTCCCCGAGCCCCAGCGGTGCCGCGAGCCCGTCGAGCAGCCCCTCCGAGACGGTCGGCCAGGGCAGCTCGGCCAGTCCCAACCCGCGCCCGGCGCCCTTCGCCGAGCCGTCCGACTCGCCCAGCGCGAGCCCGAGCCGGTCGGCCTCGCCCAGCTCCCAGCCCAGTGACCAGCCCAGTGACCAGCCGAGCGCCCAGCCCAGCGAGCAGGCGCAGCAGCCGCAGGTCACCGAGAAGGGCGCGTCGGTCGACAAGCCCCTCGAGTGGGCGACCAACCCCGGCGTCCGCTGGCTGACCCGCTTCTCGGAGTTCACCTGCCCTCCGGCCGGCGAGTCCGTCAAGCCCACCGCCGACGACCCCGACGAGCCGCTGATCGCGTGCGACGAGGACGGCAACAAGTTCCTGCTGTCCAAGGCCGTCGTCGAGGGCACCCAGCTGCGCTCCGCCGACTACGGCATCCCCTCGGGCGGCACCGGCTACGCCGTGCAGCTCGGCTTCAAGGGCGAGGGACGTGGCACCTTCGGCGAGGTCACCCGGGCCCTGGCCGGCACCGGCCGCACCTTCGCCATCGTGCTCGACGGCACCGTGCTCTCCGCGCCCACGGTCAACGAGCCGATCCTGGACGGCAACGCCCAGATCACCGGTGACTTCACCGAGGCCGAGGCGAGCTCGCTGGCCAACTCGCTCAAGTACGGCGCACTGCCGATCCGCTTCGCCCAGCCCCCGACGGTCGAGACCATCGGCCCCTCGCTCGCCGGCAACCAGCTCTCCGCAGGCGTGCTCGCGGGGGTCATCGGCCTGCTGATCGTGATGCTCTACTGCCTGCTCTACTACCGCGGCCTGGGCATCGTCGTGGTCGCCTCGCTGCTCGTGGCGGGCGTGATCACCTACGGAGCCGTGCTGGTGCTCTCGGCCTCGGCCGGGTTCACCCTGACCCTGCCCGGCATCGCCGGCCTCATCGTGGGTGTCGGCATCACCGCGGACTCGTTCATCGTCTACTTCGAGCGCATCCGCGACGAGATGCGCGACGGCAGGTCGATGCGGGTGGCCGTGGAGACCGGCTGGGCCTCGGCCAAGCGCACCTGCCTGGCCGCCGACGCCGTCTCGATCCTGGCCGCCGTGGTGCTCTACATCTTCGCCATCGGCGTGGTCCGCGGGTTCGCGTTCGCGCTCGGCATCAGCACGCTCATCGACATCGCGGTGTTCTTCTTCTTCACCAAGCCGATGATGACCTTGCTGGCGAAGCGCCGCTTCTTCAACAGCGGCACCCGCTTCTCCGGCCTGTCCAGGGAGACCCTCGGGGTCGACGACGCGCCCGCCCGCACCGGGCTGGCCGGAGGGAGGGCCTGATGGGACGCATGAGTCGCCTGGGCAACAGGCTCTACGAGGGCGAGACCTCGATCGACTTCGTCGGTCGCAAGTGGCTCTGGTACGCCATCTCCGGCGTGATCGTGCTGATCGCGATCAGCGGCGTGCTCGTCCGCGGCATCAACTTCGGCATCGAGTTCGAGGGCGGCGTCGAGTACCAGGTCGACCTGCCGACCTCGCAGGTCACCCAGGACAACGTCGACAAGATCCGCGGCGCCGTGGCCGACACCGGGCTGGACGCAGCGTCCTCGCCGATCGTGAACACGTCCGGCGAGCGCTCGATCCGGGTGCAGACCGAGGAGCTGAGCACCGACCAGGCCACCGAGGTCCGCAACGCGATCGCCGAGTCCGTCGGCGTCGACGCCCGCGACGACATCTCCACCCAGGAGGTCGGGGCCAGCTGGGGCACCCAGGTCGCCCAGCGCGCGCTCACCGGCCTGGTCGTCTTCCTGGTGCTGGTGGTGCTCTTCATCTGGGCCTACTTCCGCGAGTGGAAGATGTCGGTCGCCGCCATCGTGGCCCTGGCGCACGACATCGTCATCACGGTCGGCGTCTACGCGCTCTCGGGCTTCGAGGTCACCCCCGCCACCGTCACCGGCCTGCTGACCATCCTCGGCTTCTCGCTCTACGACACCGTGGTCGTCTTCGACAAGGTGCGCGAGAACGTCGCGAAGTCCCGGAGCAGCAAGCGCACCTACGCCCAGCTCGCCAACCTGGCCGTCAACCAGACCCTGGTGCGCTCGATCAACACCTCGATCGTGGCGCTGCTGCCCGTCGGCGCGATCCTCTACGTCGGGGTGTTCTCGCTCGGATCCGGCGCGCTCAAGGATCTCGCGCTGTCGCTGTTCGTCGGCATGGCCGCCGGCGCCTACTCGTCGATCTTCATCGCCACGCCCCTGGCGGTGCACCTCAAGCAGGGCGAGAAGGCCATCGCCCAGTCCGACGCCCGGGCCCGCTCGCGGTCGCGCCGCGGGGCCGACCGGTACGCCGAGGTCCCGACGTACCGCGACGACATGCCCCTGCAGGACGAGCCCGGCTCGGTCCTCACCGACCCCGACGGTCCTGAGGGCGACCCGGACGACGGGGGAGAGGGCACCGGCCGGTCCGGCGCGCGCCCCACGGCGCCGCCGCGTCGACCCGAGGCGTCCGGCTCCGGCCGCGTCGTCCCCGGCACCAAGGCACCCCTGCGCGAGGGCGGGTCCTCGGGCCGCACCCAGCCGACCCGACAGCCGCGCTCCAAGCGCGGGAAGTGAGCCGCCCCGTGACCACCGCGCCCGCCGACCTGTCGGCGCTCATCGACGGCCTCGTGCGCGACGTCGAGGACTTCCCCAAGGCCGGGGTGACCTTCAAGGACATCACCCCGCTGCTCGACGACCACGCGGCCTTCACCCAGGTGGTGCAGGCGCTGGCCGCGGCCGGGCGCGACGCGTCGGGCCAGGTCGTCGTCGACAAGGTCGTGGGCATGGAGGCGCGCGGGTTCATCCTCGCCGCCCCGGTGGCGCTGGCGCTGGGCGTCGGCTTCGTGCCGGTGCGCAAGCCCGGCAAGCTGCCGTGGGAGACGCGCTCGGTCGACTACGACCTGGAGTACGGCCAGGAGACGCTGCAGATGCACACCGACGCCCTCACCGAGGGCGACCGGGTGCTGGTCATCGACGACGTGCTCGCCACCGGCGGCACGGCCGCGGCGACCGCGACGCTGGTGCAGCAGGGCGGCGGCGTCCTGCACGGGCTCGCCGTGCTGATGGAGCTGAGCTTCCTGCCGGGCCGCGCCGCGATCGGGGACCTCCCGCTCACCGTCCTGCACGTCGTCTGACGCCGCCCACCCGCCCACGCCCGCGGACGGGGCGGGCCGTGGTGTGGACCCCCGGGCACCGGTCGCGACCTAGACTGGGCGAGACTGGTTGTCACCGCGCGGAGGGAGCCCCATGGCCGAGGACCAGGTGGCGCCTGCCGTCGCCGACGAGCCCGCCGCCGAGACCGGTGCCGCGGACGTGTCCCGGCCCACGACCGCCCGGCCGCGCCCGCTCGCCCCGCTGCCGCCGGTCGACCGCCAGCCCGAGCGCGCTCCCGAGCGCATCCCCGACCGGCCGCCGGTGCTGTCGGGGCGCGGCGTCCGCGCCCGCCTGGCCCGCATCGGCACCAGCAAGCAGGTGGGCAACCCGGTCCTGGAGCCGCTGTTCCGCACGGTGAGGGCCAACCACCCCAAGGCCGACCTGGCGCTGCTCGAGCGGGCCTACGACGTCGCCGAGAAGCACCACCGGGGCCAGAACCGCAAGAGCGGCGACCCCTACATCACCCATCCGCTGGCGGTCACCACGATCCTGGCCGACATCGGCATGACCGAGCCGACCCTGGTGGCCGCGCTCCTGCACGACACCGTCGAGGACACGCCGTACACCCTGGAGCAGCTGCGCAAGGACTTCGGCGACGAGGTCGCGCTGCTGGTCGACGGCGTCACCAAGCTCGACAAGGTGAAGTACGGCGACTCCGCCCAGGCCGAGACGATCCGCAAGATGATCGTCGCGATGAGCAAGGACATCCGCGTCCTGGTCATCAAGCTGGCCGACCGGCTGCACAACATGCGCACGCTGCGCTACGTCAAGCAGGAGACCCAGGAGCGCAAGAGCCGCGAGACGCTGGAGATCTACGCGCCGCTGGCCCACCGCCTGGGCATGAACACCCTCAAGTGGGAGCTCGAGGACCTCGCGTTCGCCACGATGCACCCCAAGATCTACGACGAGATCGTGCGCCTGGTCGCCGAGCGGGCGCCGTCGCGCGACCAGTTCCTCGCCGAGGTGACCAGCCAGGTCGACCGCGACCTGAAGTCGGCCAGGATCAACGCCCGCGTCACCGGTCGGCCCAAGCACTACTACTCGATCTACCAGAAGATGATCCACGGGGGCCGGGAGTTCTCCGACATCTACGACCTGGTGGGCATCCGGATCCTCGTCGACACCGACCCCGACTGCTACGGCGTCCTGGGCGTGCTGCACAACCGCTGGAACCCGTTGCCGGGGCGGTTCAAGGACTACGTCGCGATGCCGAAGTTCAACATGTACCAGTCGCTGCACACCACGGTGATCGGCCCCTCCGGCAAGCCCGTCGAGATGCAGATCCGCACGGTGGCGATGCACCGCCGGGCGGAGTACGGCGTCGCCGCGCACTGGAAGTACAAGGAGGACGTCCGCAACGGGGTCGACACCGACCAGAGCGTCAACGACACCGACCTGCAGTGGCTGCGACAGCTCCTCGACTGGCAGAACGAGGTCGAGGACCCGGGGGAGTTCCTCGACTCGCTGCGCTTCGAGATCAACAGCGCCGAGGTCTTCGTCTTCACCCCGCGCGGCGACGTCATCGGGCTGCCGATCGGCTCGACGCCCGTGGACTTCGCCTACGCCATCCACACCGAGGTCGGCCACCACACCATCGGTGCCCGGGTCAACGGCCGGCTGGTGCCGCTGGAGTCCGCGCTCGAGCACGGCGACGTCGTCGAGGTCTTCACCTCCAAGTCGCCCAACGCCGGCCCCTCGCGCGACTGGCTGCAGTTCGTCACCTCGCCGCGGGCCAAGAGCAAGATCCGCCACTGGTTCACCAAGGAGCGGCGCGAGGAGGCCATCGAGCACGGCAAGGAGCAGATCGGCCGGCTGCTGCGCAAGGAGGGCCTGCCCCTCAAGCGGGTGATGACCCACGAGTCGCTGACCCAGGTCGCCAACGAGCTCAAGCTGCCCGACGTCTCCGCGCTGTACGCCGCGGTCGGCGAGGGCAACCTCGGCGCGCAGACCGTCGTCCGCAAGGTCATCGAGGTGTCCGGCGGCAACGACGGCGCGGCCGAGGACCTCGCCGAGGCGGTCACGATCACCCGGCCCCGGCGTACGTCCTCGTCGGTGTCGGACTCCGGCATCGTCGTCAAGGGCGTCACCGACGTGCTGGTCAAGCTCGCGCGATGTTGCACCCCGGTGCCCGGCGACGAGATCCTCGGCTTCGTCACCCGGGGCGACGGCATCTCGGTGCACCGCCGCGACTGCACCAACGCCACCTCGCTGCTCAGCCAGCCCGAGCGGCTCGTCGACGTCGAGTGGTCCCCGACCGCCCAGTCGACCTTCCTGGTGCAGATCATGGTCGAGGCCCTCGACCGCGCCCGCCTGCTCTCCGACATCACGATGGTCCTCTCGGACCAGCACGTGAACATCCTCTCGGCCAGCCTGTCCACCAGCCGCGACCGTGTCGCCAAGAGCCGCTTCTCCTTCGAGATGGGCGACCCCAAGCACCTCGGCGCCATCCTCAAGGCCGTCCGCCAGGTCGACGGCGTGTTCGACGCCTACCGCGTCACGCACTGACCGCGGGCTCGAGCCGGCGAGCGGGCGATCGTCGTACGCCGTGGGGCGGCGAGCGGGCGATCGTCGTACGCCGTGGGGCGGCGAGCGGGCGATCGTCGTACGCCGTGGAGCGGCGAGCGGGCGATCGTCGTACGCCGTGGAGCGGCGAGCGGGCGATCGTCGTACGCCGTGGCAGCGAGGTCGGCTCCACGAGCGTGCTGCAACTGCCCGGTCGGCGTCACACAGCGTGCTGCACCTGCCCGGTCGGCGTCGTGGGGCGTGCTGCAACTGCCCGGTCGGCGTCGCGGGGCGTGCTGAAAACGCCCGCTCGGCGGCCTCTCTGACCAGCGTCAGGAGAAGTCGGATGCCGCCTGGCGGGCCATGTCGAGGAACTGCTGGCGGGTGGCCAGCTGCGACTCGAGGTCCTTGACGCGGCGGTCGTCGCCCCTGGTGCGGGCCTGGTCGAGGTCGGCCTCGAGGCCGGCGACGGCGCGCTCGAGCTGGCCGAGCATGTCGTCGGCACGGGCGGACTTCTCGGGGTCGCTGCGCTTCCACTGGTCGTCCTCGACCTGGCGGATCGCCTGCTCGACCTTGCGCATCCGGCCCTCGAGCGTCTTGATCTGGTCGCGCGGCACCTTGCCGGCCGCGTCCCAGCGCTCGGCCAGGTCGCGGAAGGCGCGCTTGGTGGCGTCGAGGTCCTTCACCGGGAGCAGCGCCTCGGCCTCGGTGAGCAGCTCGCGCTTCTTGTCGGCGTTGACCGCGAACTCCTGGTCCTGCTCGGCGTTGGCGGCGTCACGGGCACCGAAGAAGACGTCCTGCGCGGCGCGGAAGCGCTGCCACAGGTCCTCCTCGACCTCCCGCGGCGCCGGGCCGGCGGACTTCCAGTCCTGCATCAGGCTGCGGTAGCGGCTCGACGTCGGGCCCCACTCGGTCGAGGTGCTGAGCGCCTCGGCCTCCTTCAGGAGCTTCTCCTTCACGACGCGTGCGGACTCGCGCTTCTCGTTGAGCTCGGAGAAGTGCGCCTTGCGCCGCCGGGTGTACGCCGTGCGCGCGCCGGAGAAGCGGTGCCACAGCTCGTCGTCCTTGCGCTTCTCGAGCCGGGGCAGAGACTTCCACTCCTCCAGCAGGTCGCGCAGCCGGTTGACGCCGTTGCGCCAGTCCTGGCCCTGGGAGATCGACTCGGCCTCGACGGCGATCTCCTGCTTGCGCCCGCGGGACTCCTCGAGCCGACGGTTCTTCTCCTCGCGGCGCTGCTCGCGCTGGACGCCGAGCAGGGGGCGCAGGGCGTCGAGGCGGGCGCTGAGGCCGACCAGGTCTCCCACCGCGCGGGGCTCGACGAGCTGCTCGGCCGCGCGCTGGATCGACTGGGTCGCCTCCTCGGGGCTGAGCGCCCCGTTGCGGATCCGCTGCTCGAGCAGGTGGACCTCGAAGGCGAGGGCGTCGTAGCGGTTGGTGAAGAAGGCCAGCGCCTCCTCGGGCGTGCCCTCGGGGAACTGGCCGACCTCGCGCTCGCCGTCGGTCGTCCGCACGAACACGGTCCCGTCGGCGGTGACGCGGCCCCACTCGACGGTCAGCGCGCTCTCGGCTGCGGGGGACGGCGACGGTGCGGGACCGTCGGCCTGGGGAGTGTTGCCCTGCGCGGTCACGTGGGTCTCACCTGCTCCTGCGTCGTCAGTGGCTGTCCGGGGACGGTGCGGGCACCGTCCGGCGGGGCAATCGTAGCCATGACCAGGGCACGGACCGTGGCAAGTAGGCTTGGGCGGTCCGCCACCCCCCGACCCAGGAGACTCACAGGTGCTGATCGCAGGCTTCCCGGCCGGACCGTGGGGCACCAACTGCTACGTCGCGGCGACCGGCCCCGGCAGCGAGTGCGTCGTCGTCGACCCGGGCAAGGACGCCGCCGACGGCGTCGCCCAGGTGGTGCGCGAGCACCGGCTCAAGCCGGTCGCGGTCCTGGTCACCCACGGCCACGTCGACCACATGTGGTGCGTCGCCCCGGTCGCCGGCACGTACGACGCCACCGCGTGGATCCACCCCGCCGACCGGCACCTGCTGGCCGACCCGATGGCGGGCATGTCCCGCGAGACGGCCGCGATGCTGCTCGGCGGCAAGCACGAGTTCGCCGAGCCCGACGCGGTCGAGGAGCTGGCCGACGGTGGCGTGCTCGACCTGGCCGGGCTGTCGTTCTCCGTCGACCACACCCCGGGCCACACCCGGGGGTCGGTCACGTTCCGGACGCCGTACGCCGAGGCCGACGTCTCCGAGGTGATGTTCTCGGGCGACCTGCTGTTCGCCGGCTCGATCGGTCGCACCGACCTGCCCGGCGGCGACCACCCCACGATGCTGCGCAGCCTGCGCGAGAAGGTGCTCACCCTGCCCGACGACGTCGTGGTGCTGCCGGGCCACGGCGAGCAGACCAGCATCGCCCGCGAGCGCGCCACCAACCCGTTCCTGCAGGACCTGCTGGACGACGTCGCCGACGGCGACGCGACGCGTCCCGTCACCCGGGGGCTGTGACGTGGCCCGGACCGCCCCGCTGAGCGGGTTCCCCGAGCTGCTGCCCGCCCAGCGCCACGTCGAGCAGCAGGTGCTGGCGCGTCTGGCCCGCACCTTCGAGATGCACGGCTTCGCCAACCTCGAGACCCGCGCGGTCGAGCCGCTGGACCAGCTGCTGCGCAAGGGGGAGACCTCCAAGGAGGTCTACGTCCTGCGCCGGCTCCAGGCGGCCGAGGAGGGTGCCGACGCCGGCCTCGGCCTGCACTTCGACCTCACGGTGCCCTTCGCCCGCTACGTCCTCGAGCACGCAGGCAAGCTGGAGTTCCCCTTCCGTCGCTACCAGGTCCAGAAGGTGTGGCGCGGGGAGCGGCCGCAGGAGGGGCGCTTCCGCGAGTTCACCCAGGCCGACATCGACGTGATCGGCCGCGACACCCTGGCCTTCCACCACGACGTCGAGGTGGCCCGCGTGATGCTCGCTGCGCTCGGCTCGCTGGACTTCCTGCCCGGCTTCCGGCTCCAGGTCAACAACCGCAAGCTGATCCAGGGGTTCTACGCCGGCCTCGGCGCGCCCGACGTCGAGGCCGTGATGCGGGTGGTCGACAAGCTCGACAAGCTGCCGCGGGAGCGGGTCCACGCCCTGCTGCAGGACGACGCCGGCCTCACCGGTGAGCAGGCCGACGCCTGCCTGGCGCTGGCCGCGATCACCACCACCGACACCTCCTTCGTGCAGCGCGTGCGCGAGCTCGGCGTCGAGCACGAGCTGCTCGACGAGGGCCTGGCCGAGCTCGCTGCGGTCGTCGAGGGCTGCGCCGGGCTGGTCACCGACCGGGTCGAGATCGTCGCCGACCTCACCATCGCCCGCGGCCTGGACTACTACACCGGCACCGTCTTCGAGACCCGCCTGCACGGTCACGAGTCGCTCGGCTCGATCTGCAGCGGCGGGCGGTACGACGCCCTGGCCACGGACGGCCGGACGACCTACCCGGGCGTCGGCATCTCGCTCGGTGTCAGCCGGCTGCTCGTGCCGCTGCTCGCCCGCGACGTCGTCGTCGCCGACCGCTCGGTGCCCAGCGCCGTCCTGGTGGCCGTCGTCGAGGAGCAGCGCCGGGCCGAGAGCGACGCCCTCGCCGACCAGCTGCGCGCCAACGGCGTGCCCTGCGAGGTCGCGCCCGCGGCGGCGAAGTTCGGCAAGCAGATCCGCCACGCCGAGCGACGGGGCATCCCCTACGTGCTGTTCCCCGGGACCGACGGGGCCGAGCACCAGGTCAAGGACATCCGCAGTGGCGACCAGGCACCGGTCGACCTCACCAGCTGGACACCGCCCGTGGAGGACCTCCACCCGCGCGTCCGCAGCAACGAACAGGAGCAGCAGTGATCCGCACGCATGACGCCGGCAGCCTCAGGGCCGAGCACGTCGACACCGAGGTCGTCCTCGCCGGCTGGGTCGCGCGCCGTCGCGACCACGGGGGAGTGGCCTTCATCGACCTGCGGGAGGCCAGCGGCTTCGTCCAGGTCGTCATCCGCGACGAGGCGGTGGCCCACCAGCTGCGCAACGAGTACTGCCTCAAGGTGACCGGCACGGTCGCCCTGCGACCCGAGGGCAACCAGAACCCCCAGCTGCCCACGGGCGAGATCGAGGTCATCGCGACCGACGTCGAGGTGCTGTCCGAGGCCGCGACCCTGCCGTTCCCCATCGACGACGCGGCGACGCACAGCGGCGGGGCCGTCGGCGAGGAGGCGCGGCTGCGCCACCGCTACCTCGACCTGCGCCGCAGCGGGCCGGCCGCCGCGCTGCGCCTGCGCAGCAGGGTCAACAAGGCCGCGCGCGACGTCCTCGACGCCCGCGCCTTCGTCGAGGTCGAGACGCCGACCCTGACCCGCTCGACCCCCGAGGGCGCCCGCGACTTCCTGGTGCCCGCCCGGCTGCAGCCCGGCAGCTGGTACGCCCTGCCGCAGAGCCCCCAGCTGTTCAAGCAGCTGCTCATGGTGGCCGGCATGGAGCGCTACTACCAGATCGCGCGCTGCTACCGCGACGAGGACTTCCGCGCCGACCGACAGCCGGAGTTCACCCAGCTCGACATCGAGATGAGCTTCGTCGAGCAGGACGACGTGATGGAGCTGATGGAGGACGTCCTGGCCGCCATGTGGCGCCTGGTCGACGTCGAGATCCCGCGCCCGATCCCGCGGATGACGTACGCCGAGGCCATGCGCCGCTTCGGCTCCGACAAGCCCGACCTGCGGATGGGCCTGGAGCTGGTCGAGTGCACCGACTTCTTCGCCGCCACGCCGTTCCGGGTCTTCCAGTCCGACTACGTCGGCGCCGTCGTGATGCCCGGGGGCGCCAGCCAGCCGCGCAAGCAGCTCGACGCCTGGCAGGAGTGGGCCAAGCAGCGAGGTGCCCGCGGCCTGGCGTACCTGCTGGTCAAGGAGGACGGCGAGCTGACCGGGCCGGTCGCCAAGAACATCAGCGACGAGGAGAAGGCCGGGATCGCCGCCCACGTCGGCGCCGCCCCCGGTGACTGCATCTTCTTCGCCGCCGGCGCCCCCAAGCCGAGCCGTGCCCTGCTGGGCGCGGCGCGCCTGGAGATCGGTCGCCGCGGCGACCTCATCGACACCAGCGCCTTCGCCTTCACCTGGGTGGTCGACGCCCCCATGTTCGAGCCCGCCTCCGACGCGGTCGCCAGCGGCGACGTGGCCGTCGGCTCGGGGGCCTGGACCGCGGTGCACCACGCCTTCACCGGCCCCAAGCCGGAGTTCGCGGACAGCTTCGACACCGACCCCGGCAGCGCGCTGGCCTACGCCTACGACATCGTCTGCAACGGCAACGAGCTCGGCGGCGGCTCCATCCGGATCCACCGCGAGGACGTGCAGAAGCGGGTCTTCGCGGTGATGGGCCTGAGCGAGGAGCAGGCGCAGGAGAAGTTCGGGTTCCTCCTCGACGCCTTCAAGTTCGGCGCCCCGCCCCACGGCGGCATCGCCGTCGGCATGGACCGGATCTGCGCGATGCTCGCGGGCAGCGACTCGATCCGCGACGTCATCGCCTTCCCCAAGAGCGGCGGCGGCTACGACCCGCTGACGCAAGCACCCGCGCCGATCACCCCCGAGCAGCGCAAGGAAGCCGGTGTGGACGCGCCGCGGCAGGCAGAAGCCGCGCCGAAGGCAGCCGGCGCCGAATAGTCGCGCCTTGGTAACGATCCCGCGCAAACGGGGTCACGGTGCTGACCCGGGCGCTCCGGTGTGCCTACTGTTCCCGGGTCGGTCGAGCCCTCGTCCGACCATGTTCTGCCGGTCCGCTCGTGGCGGGTCGCATCGAGGAGGAAACACGTGAGAAGCAAGCGGATGTTTGCCACCGGGGCGGTGATCGCGTCGCTGAGCGTCATGGCGACCGCGTGCGCGGCGCCCAGCGCCGACGAGGGTGACAGCGGGAGCGGCAGCGACAACGCCCAGCCGACGTCGCTGAACCTCGGCTGGAACCAGCCTTTCTACTCGTACAACGAGAACACCTCGAACGGCAACGCGACCGCCAACGCCAACATCAAGTACCTGATGAACGACGGCTTCTGGTACGTCGACGCCGAGGGCAACCTGCAGCAGAACACCTCGTTCGGCACCTACGAGGCCACCAGCGAGGACCCGCTGGTCGTCAAGTACACGATCAGCGACGACGCGGCCTGGTCCGACGGCACGCCCGTCGACGCCGCCGACATGCTGCTCGCCTGGGCGGCCGGCAGCGGCGCGCTCAACACCATCGACGCCGACAAGGTGAAGACCGACGAGGCGACCGGCGCGGCCAAGCCCCCGAAGGACGCCGTCTACTTCGACACCTCCTCGCCCGGTCTCGCCCTGGTCACCAAGACCCCCGAGATCAGCGACGACAACAAGTCGATCACCTTCGAGTACGACAAGCCGTTCGCCGACTGGCAGTACGACATGAGCGTCAACGTCCCGGCGCACATCACGACCGAGAAGGCGCTGGGCACCAGCGACCCGCAGGCCGCCAAGGACGAGTTCATCAAGGCCGTCCAGGACAAGGACAACGCCAAGCTGGCGAAGATCTCGCAGTTCTGGAACACCGGCTACGACTACACCAAGATGCCCGACGACAAGGACCTGGCGCTCTCCTCGGGTGCCTACCTGCTGACGGACTTCAAGGAGAACCAGTACCTGACGCTGAAGAAGAACCCCGACTTCAAGGGTGAGCACAAGGCCTCGATCGACCAGCTGACGGTCCGCTGGAACGAGGACCCGCTGGCCCAGGTGCAGGCGCTGGAGAACGGCGAGCTCGACATGTTCTCGCCGCAGGCCACCACCGACGTCGTCAAGGCCGCCGAGAAGATCCCCAACGTCGACATCGAGAGCGGCGTCGAGGGCACCTACGAGCACATCGACACCGTGCTCAACAACAAGGGCCCCTTCGACCCCGCCAGCTACGGCGGCGACGAGCAGAAGGCCCTCAAGGTCCGCCAGGCGTTCCTCTCGGCCATCCCGCGCCAGGAGATCGTCGACAAGCTGATCAAGCCGATCAACCCCGACGCCCAGGTCCGCAACTCGTTCCTCAAGACCGAGGGCACCCCGGGCTACGACGAGATCGTCGCCCAGAACGGCTCCTCCGAGTACTCCGAGGTCGACCCCGCGCGGTCGAAGTCGCTGCTCGAGGAGGCCGGCGTCAACGGCCCGATCGACGTCCGCGTCATGTACGCCGCCGACAACGTCCGCCGCGCCAACGAGTTCCAGCTGATGAAGCCGGCGCTCGCCGAGGCCGGGTTCAACCTGATCGACGCCAAGAACGCCGACTGGGGCTCCAAGCTCGGTGACGGCACCTACGACGCCGTGTTCTTCGGCTGGCAGTCCACCACCCCCGCGGTCAGCGCCGACCAGGCGACCTTCGGCACCGGTGGCATCAACAACCTGATCGGCTACAGCAACAAGGAGGTGGACAAGCTGTTCGACCAGCTCATCCTCACCTCCGACGAGACCGAGCAGGTCAAGATCCAGGCGGAGATCGAGAAGCTGCTGTTCGACGACGCGATCGGCATCACGATCTTCCAGTTCCCGTCGGCCAACATCTCCAACAGCACCCGGGTCACCGACCTCGACCCGGCGATCCTGTCGCCGACCATGTTCTACAACTTCTGGAACTGGAAGGTGCCCAGCGCGAGCTGACCACCTGATCACCACCTGACCGCCGGTCTCCGACACGGTCAGCTGATCCATCCGGGTCATTCCCCGGACCCACGTGGTGGGTACTGTCGACAGGCGGTGCCCACCACGTGGGGTGTCCGCACCTCTCCGACCACGTCAGGTGATAGCTGCCCATGGTTGTCTTCTTCGTCAAGCGGCTGGTCTCGTCGCTGCTCGTCGTGCTGGTCTCCTCGTTGATCATGTACGTCCTGGTCGACATCGCGATCGACCCGCTGGCGGACCTCCGCACCAGCACGGCCGTCAACAAGGCCCAGCAGATCGCCAACCGCACCGCCCAGCTGCGTCTCGACGATCCCGTGATCCTGCGCTACCTCGACTGGCTCAAGGGAGCCTCCGGCTGCCTCGTCGGCAGCTGCGACCTCGGCACCAACTGGCGCACCAACCAGCAGGTCACCTCGCTGCTGTCGGGCGCCGTCACGACCACCATCCAGCTGGTGGCCGTGGCCACCGTGCTGTCGATCGTGCTCGGCGTCATGGTCGGCATCGTGAGCGCGCTGCGCCAGTACTCCGGCTTCGACTACTCGATCACCTTCCTGTCGTTCCTGCTCTACTCGCTGCCCGTGTTCTGGGTCGCGGTGCTGGCCAAGGTGTTCCTGGCCATCGACCTCAACAACTTCCTGGCGGTGCCCGATCCACGGTTGTCCTGGACGGTGGTCGCCGTGGTGGCGCTGTTCGCCGGCCTGGTGGTCTCCTCCGCCCTCGCCGGCCAGGGCCGCCGCCGGCTGCGCAACTTCGCGATCGCGGCCGTCGCCACGGCGGCGCTGCTGACCTACCTCAACCTCAGCAACTGGTTCAAGACGCCCTCGATCGGGATCGCCCTGATCGCGGTCAGCTCCGTCGGCTGGGCCTTCGTGATGACGATCCTGTCCACCGGCCTGCGCAACCGCCGCGCGCTCTACTCCGCGCTGTCGGTGGCCGCGCTCGGCGTCGTGCTGTGGCTGCCGATGCTCTACGTGTGGATCTACGCCCGCAGCGCCGGGATCCTCGGCTGGCCGCTGGTGATCGGCCTGTTCCTCGTCGGCCTCGCCGTGAGCGCCGGCATCGGGCTGGCCTGGGGCGGTCCCGACCGCGCCCAGTCCGCGCGGACCGCCGCCCTGACGGCCGTCCCGGTCTCGATGATGCTCTTCGTCGACCGGCTGCTGCAGAGCTGGGGCGCCTACAACTCCAACCAGGCCATCAAGGGCCGCCCGATCGCGACCCTGGGCCGGGCCACCCCCAACCTGGTCGGCGACTTCTGGATCCAGACCATCGACGTGCTGACCCACCTGATGCTGCCGACGGCCACGCTGATCCTGATCTCGTTCGCGGCCTACACCCGCTACTCGCGCGCCTCGATGCTCGAGGTGATGAACGCCGACTACATCCGCACGGCGCGGTCCAAGGGCCTCACCGAGCGCACCGTGATCATGCGCCACGCGTTCCGCAACGCCCTGCTGCCGCTGGCCTCGATCGTCCCGATCGACATCATCACGCTGCTCGGCGGCGCCGTGCTGACCGAGACGGTCTTCGGCTGGTTCGGCATGGGCCGGCTGTTCGTGGTCTCGCTGGGGGACAACCAGCAGTACCCCGTGATGGCCTACATCATCATCGTCGGCATCCTCGCGGTCATCGCCAACGTGGTGGCCGACCTGATCTACGCGGTGCTCGACCCCCGGATCCGGGTGGCGGCATGAGGTCCACGAGCCGCACCCGCGCCACGTCGTACGCCGCGCCCACCGCAGGAGGGACCGCATGAGCACGCCCCTGGAGCCGCAGCACCACATGGACCCCGTCCCGGGGGACACCAACGAGAACGCCATCGCCCTCAAGGAGGTCGAGGGCCTCTCGCAGGGCCAGATCGTGCGCCGGCGGTTCTTCCGCCACCGGGGCGCGCTCGTCGGGCTGGTCAGCCTGGCGCTCGTGGCGCTGCTGGCCTACTCCTCGATCGGCGTGCTCGGCATCCCGGGCTGGTGGAAGTTCAACCACTTCACGCCCGGCGAGGTCGTCAACGGCGGGGCGCCGACGATGCACATGCCCACCTGGCTGGGCGGCTCGGGCTTCGTGATCGGCGACCACCCGTTCGGCCAGGACGAGATCGGCCGCGACGTGTTCGCCCGCGTCATGAAGGGCACCCAGACCTCGCTCAACGTCATGGTCGTCATCAGCGTGCTCGCCGCCCTGCTCGGCATGGTCGTCGGCGCGCTCTCGGGCTACTTCCGCGGCGGCATCGACCAGGGCCTGATGCGCCTGACCGACCTGTTCCTCACCTTCCCCGTCATCGTCATCGGCGCCGTGCTCGGCAAGCTGGCCGGCGGCGCCGGCCCGTTCTTCCTGGCCGTCGCGCTGGGGGCCGTCAGCTGGCCGACGCTGGCGCGGCTGGTGCGAGGGGAGTTCCTCAGCCTCCGCGAGCGCGAGTTCGTCGACGCCGCGAAGGTGGCGGGCGCGAGCTCGTTCCGGATCATGCGCAAGCACATGATCCCCAACGCGATGGGCGTCATCATCGTCAACACCACGCTGCTGGCCTCGGCCGCCGTGCTGCTCGAGACGGCGCTGAGCTACCTCGGCTTCGGCATCAAGTCGCCCGACGTCTCGCTCGGCACGATGATCGACGAGTACCAGTCGGCCTTCGCCACCCGGCCGTTCCTGTTCTGGTGGCCGGGCCTGTTCATCATCATCATCGCGCTGTCGGTCAACTTCATCGGCGACGGCCTGCGCGACGCCTTCGACCCCCGCCAGAAGCGGGTGCCCTCGGCGCGCAAGATGCGCCTGGCCGCCACCCGCAGCGACGAGTCGAGCGTCTCGGGCTCGGTCCAGTGACCCCGACCCGCCGGCCCGCGGGATCAGGCCAGCAGCGGCAGCACCACGCTGGCCGCGGCCAGCACGCCGACGGCGACCAGCAGCGGCCGGTCCCAGCGCCAGTCCAGCTGCTCGCGCTCGAGCCGCGCCCCCTCGAGGTGGCCGGCCCCGCGCAGCGCCTCGAGCCGTCGCTGCACCACGACGGCGGCCGGGCCGCTCTCGCGGCGGGCGCGCGCCCGTCCGGCGGGAGCGGGTGCCGCCCACGCCTGGACCGGTCCGTACGCCGTGGCCAGGCGCAGCCCGTAGCGTCCGTCGACCGCCTCCACGGCGGGCCACGGCACCAGCACCGAGCGCAGCGTGTTGACCACGCCGACCCCGCCGTCGGAGACCTCGACGTGCGCCCGCACGAAGGCGGCCCAGGCCAGCAGGCCGAGCAGGGCCAGCGGCGCGGCGTACACCAGCACGGCGTCGAGGCCGCCGAAGGGCGTCGAGGCGACACCGGCGACCGCGACGGCGACCAACGACCAGCCCAGGGCCACGGCGGCACGCGAGCGGACCACCTCGGTGGTCTCCGGACGATCCATGGCCACACCCTTGCAGACGCCCGCACGACGCGACCTGCGCACCGAAAGGCACCCCGTGAGCACTCCTGACCAGACGGGTCCCTCGTCCGCCACCACCACCGGGCTCCCCGGCGGCGGCGACCACATCGGCGACCGCGACGCCCCGCTGCTCGAGGTCGACGGCCTCGACGTCTCCTTCTACGTCGACGGCGACTGGTTCCCGGCCGCCATCGACGTCAGCTACCACGTCGAGGCGGGCGAGGTGCTCGCGATCGTGGGCGAGTCCGGCTCGGGCAAGACCCAGTCGTCGATGTCGCTGCTGGGCCTGCTGCCCTCCAACGGCCGCGCGACCGGCAGCGCCAAGCTGCGCGGGCAGGAGCTGGTCGGCCTCACCGGCGCCCCGCTGCGGCGGATCCGCGGCAAGGAGATCGCGGTCATCTTCCAGGAGCCGATGACGGCGATGAACCCCGTCTACACGATCGGGTTCCAGATCGTGGAGACGATCCGCTCCCACTTCGAGATGTCGCCCAAGGACGCCCGCAAGCGCGCCATCGAGCTGCTCACCCTGGTGGAGATCCCCGAGCCCGAGCGCCGCTTCGACGCCTTCCCCCACCAGCTCTCCGGCGGCCAGCGGCAGCGCGCCATGATCGCCCAGGCGCTGGCCTGCGAGCCGCAGCTGCTCGTGGCCGACGAGCCGACGACGGCGCTCGACGTGACCGTCCAGGCCGAGATCCTCAAGCTGATGCGCGACCTGCGCGAGCGGGTCAACGCCGGCATCGTCCTCATCACCCACGACATGGGGGTCGTGGCCGACATGGCCGACCGGATCGTGGTGATGCAGCACGGCCGGATCGTCGAGTCGGGCACCGCCGACGAGATCTTCAACCACGCCCAGCACCCCTACACCCAGCAGCTGCTGAGCTCGGTGCCCCACTTCGGCACGGCCAGCGTCGAGGCGGGCCAGGCGCGCACCGAGCGCGACCAGGCCACCGCCGCCGCCGAGAAGCGCAGCCCGATCCTGGTGGCCGAGAACATCGTGCTGGAGTACCCCAAGCGCGGCAACCAGCCGGTCTTCCGGGCCGTCGACGACGTGTCGCTGACCATCCAGCCGGGCGAGGTCGTCGGGCTGGTGGGGGAGTCGGGCTCGGGCAAGACCACGATCGGGCGCGCCGCCATGGGCCTGCTGCCCGTGGCCGGTGGCAGCTTCGAGGTGGCGGGCGTCCAGCTCAAGGGAGCCGGGCGCAAGGACCTCAAGCCGCTGCGCGACAAGGTCGGCATCGTCTTCCAGGACCCCGGCTCCTCGCTCAACCCGCGGCTGCCCGTGGGCGAGTCGATCGGTGAGCCGCTGCTGCTCCACCGCGGGCTCAAGGGCAAGGCGCTCAACGCCGAGGTCGAGAAGCTGCTCGACGACGTGCAGCTGCAGCGCGGCTTCCGCAACCGCTACCCCCACGAGCTGTCCGGTGGCCAGCGCCAGCGCGTCGGCATCGCCCGCGCCCTGGCACTCCAGCCCGAGCTGCTGGTGGCCGACGAGCCCACCTCGGCGCTCGACGTGTCGGTGCAGGCCAAGGTCCTCGACCTGTTCCAGGAGCTGCAGCGCGAGCAGGGCTTCGCCTGCCTGTTCATCAGCCACGACCTCGGCGTGGTCGAGATCCTCGCCTCGCGGATCGCGGTGATGTACATGGGCAAGCTGGTCGAGGTCGGCTCCACCGACCAGATCGTGCGCCACCCCCAGCACGAGTACACCCAGCGCCTCGTGGCCGCCGTCCCGGTGCCGGACCCCGCCGAGCAGCGCCGCCGCCGCGAGGCGCGCGACGCGCTCATCACCCGCGCGGGAGCCTCCTGAGGCAGCGCCGCCGGGGCCGTCCGTCGCGGCGGCTAGGGTCGTGGTGATGGACGGTCTGTTCGAGTACGACGCACCCGGCGGCGCCGCCCCGACGGTCCAGCAGTCGGCGTGGGCCGGGGGCGGACCCGGGGCGTCCGGCGCCGGCACCCTGGCCGGCAACAGCCACTCGTCGGCCCCGCTCGCGGTGCGGATGCGGCCCCAGACCCTCGAGGAGCTCGTCGGCCAGCAGCACCTGCTGGCTCCCGGCGCCCCGCTGCGCCGCCTCGTCGAGGGCGACCAGCCGATGTCGCTGCTGCTGTGGGGCCCGCCCGGCACCGGCAAGACGACGATCGCCTCGATCGTCTCGGGCCAGACCAACCGGGCCTTCGTCGAGGTCTCGGCGGTCTCGGCCGGGGTCAAGGAGGTGCGGGCCGCGATCGACACCGCCCGCAACCGGCTGACCCGCACCGGCCAGGAGACGGTGCTGTTCGTCGACGAGGTCCACCGCTTCAGCAAGGCCCAGCAGGACGCCCTGCTCCCGGGCGTGGAGAACCGCTGGGTGACCCTGGTGGCCGCGACCACCGAGAACCCCTTCTTCTCGGTGATCTCGCCGCTGCTCTCGCGCTCGCTGCTGCTGACGCTGGAGCCGCTCACCGACGACGACGTCCGCGGCGTCATCGACCGGGCGCTCGCCGACGAGCGCGGCCTCGGCGACCGCCTGGAGATCGAGACCGACGCGATGGACCACCTGGTCCGCCTCGCCGGCGGCGACGCCCGGCGCTCGCTGACCTACCTCGAGGCGGCGGCGGGCGCGGCCGAGTCGGAGGGCGGCACCACCATCGACCTGGCGGTGACCGAGCGGGCCGTCGACCGGGCGGCGGTGCGCTACGACCGCCAGGGCGACCAGCACTACGACGTCACCAGCGCCTTCATCAAGTCGATCCGGGGCTCGGACGCCGACGCGGCCATGCACTACCTCGCGCGGATGGTCGAGGCCGGGGAGGACCCGCGGTTCATCGCCCGCCGGCTGGTCGTCCTGGCCAGCGAGGACGTCGGCCTGGCCGACCCGACCGCGATGCCGGTCGCGGTGGCGGCCGCGCAGGCGGTGCAGCTGATCGGCATGCCCGAGGCGCGGCTCAACCTGGCCCAGGCCGTGCTCCACCTGGCGCTGGCGCCCAAGTCCAACGCCGTCATCAAGGCCATGGACGCCGCGTCGGCGGACGTGCGCGCCGGCAAGATCGGCCCGGTCCCGGCGCACCTGCGCGACGCGCACTACGGCGGGTCCAAGAAGCTCGGCCACGGGAAGGGCTACCAGTACTCCCACGACGCGCCCTTCGGCATCGCCGAGCAGCAGTACGCCCCCGACGTGGTCGCCGACGCCACCTACTACCAGCCGACCAACCTGGGCGCCGAGGCGTCGCTGCGCGAGCGGTGGGAGCGCGTCCGGCGGCGGGTGCGCGGCAGGTAGGGTCGGTCGCCATGGACTCGCCGCTCGTGCTCGCGCTCGCCACCGGTCTCGGGGTCGCCCTCGTGCTCGTGGTGGCGCTGCTGGCTGCGGTGCGCCACCTGCGCACCACGGCCCGGGGCGAGACCGAGCAGGCGCGCGCGGAGGCCGCGGCCCTGCGCACCCGCCTGGACGACCTGGCCGAGCGGCTCGAGCGCAGCACCCACCGGGACGCGCCCGCCGTGAGCGACGCGGCGTACGTCATCACCGACGCGGGCCGGGCCGGGCCGCCCGACCGGCTGGACGCGGTGGGACTCCCGATGGTGGCCGACCGCGTGGTGCTCAACGCCGCCCTGGGCGAGCCGCTGGTCAAGGCGGTGGCGCTGGGCCACGGCGTGCGCCGCGCGCTCTCGGCCGAGTCGCGCAACCGGATCCGCTTCGAGGTCCGGCGCGAGACCCGGCGGGCCCGCAAGCAGCGCCGGCGCGAGATGAAGCAGGCCTGGCGGGACTCGAGGGCCCGCGCCGCATGAGGACCGCCCGCAGCAGGACCGCCCCGTGAACCGCGGCGTCTGGTTCGTCGCCGGGGCGGGAGCAGGGGTCTACGCCATGGCCCGCGCCCGCCGCCTGGCCGAGGCCTTCACGCCCGAGGGGCTGCGCGACCGCGTCGCCGGCCTGACCCTCGGGGCCCAGCTCTTCGCCGAGGAGGTGCGCACCGGCCGCGACGAGAAGGAGACCGAGCTGCGCCACCGCCTCGGGCTCACCCTGGACGGGCCGCCCGAGCTCGACGCCCCCACCGACCCGACCACCACCCGCATGCTGGAGGACACCCCCTGATGGACACCGCCGAGATCCGCCGCCGCTTCGTCGCGCACTTCGAAGCCGCCGGTCACACGGCCGTGCCCTCGGCCTCGCTGCTGGTGCCCGACCCCAACCTGCTGTTCGTCAACGCCGGGATGGTGCCCTTCAAGCCCTACTTCCTGGGCCAGGAGACGCCGCCGTGGCCGCGGGCGACCAGCGTGCAGAAGTGCGTCCGCACGCCCGACATCGAGGACGTCGGCAAGACCACGCGCCACGGCACGTTCTTCGAGATGTGCGGCAACTTCAGCTTCGGCGACTACTTCAAGGCCGGCGCCATCGAGCTGGCGTGGGACCTGGTCACCAAGCCCCTCGCCGACGGCGGCTGGGGCCTGGAGGAGAGCCGGCTCTACCCCAGCGTCTACGAGGACGACCCCGAGGCCGTCGAGCTGTGGAAGCAGATCACGGGCCTGCCCGACGACCGGGTGATCCGGCTGGGCAAGAGCGAGAACTACTGGTCGATGGGCGTCCCGGGCCCCGGTGGTCCGTGCTCGGAGATCCTCTACGACCGCGGTCCGGCGTACGGCGCGGACGGCGACTTCGGCGCCGAGGACCGCTACCTGGAGATCTGGAACCTCGTCTTCATGCAGGACGAGCTCTCGGCCGTGCGCTCCAAGACCGACTTCGACATCGCCGGAGCCCTGCCGAAGCAGAACATCGACACCGGGATGGGCCTGGAGCGGGTCTCGCTGCTCCTCCAGGACAAGCCCAACATGTACGAGATCGACGTCGTCTACCCCGTCATCGCCAAGGTCGAGGAGCTCACCGGCCGCCGCTACGGCGCCGACCCCGTCGACGATGTGCGCTTCCGGGTGGTGGCCGACCACGTCCGCAGCTCGATGATGCTCATCGGCGACGGCGTCACCCCGGGCAACGAGTCGCGCGGCTACGTGCTGCGCCGGCTGCTGCGCCGAGCGGTCCGCTCGGTGCGGCTGCTCGGCTACGAGGACCGGGCCCTGCCCGAGCTGTTCCCGGTCAGCCGCGACCGCATGGGGGAGACGTACGCCGACCTGCACCGCGACTGGTCGCGCATCTCCCAGGTGGCGTACGCCGAGGAGGACGCCTTCCGCCAGACGCTGCGCACCGGCACCACGATCTTCGACACCGCCGCGGCCGAGGTGAAGACCAGCGGCGGCACCGCGCTGTCGGGCGAGCGGGCGTTCGCGCTGCACGACACCTACGGGTTCCCCATCGACCTGACCCTGGAGATGGCCTCCGAGCAGGGGCTCGAGGTCGACGAGGCCGGGTTCCGCCAGCTGATGGCCGAGCAGCGCGACCGTGCCCGCGCCGACGCCCGCTCCAAGAAGGGGCAGCACGCCGACACCGCGGTCTACCGCGGCATCCTCGACGAGCGCGGGCCCACCGAGTGGCTGGCCTACGAGACCCTCGAGACCGAGTCGCGGGCCCACGCCCTGCTCCGGGGCGGCCAGCAGGTCGCCAGCCTCGCCAGCGGCGAGGTCGGCGAGCTGGTGCTCGACCGGACGCCGTTCTACGCCGAGTCGGGCGGCCAGGCGGCCGACGCCGGCACCATCGACTTCGACGGCGGCACGCTCGAGGTGCTCGACGTCCAGCGACCCGTCAAGGGCCTGGTCGTGCACCAGGTGCGCGTCCTCGACGGCGAGCTGGTGCCCACGGCGCCGCTGCACGCGCGGGTCGACCCCGAGTGGCGCACCGGCGCCCGCCAGGCCCACTCCGGCACCCACGTGGTGCACGCCGCGCTGCGCGAGGTGCTCGGCCCGAGCGCGCTGCAGTCCGGGTCGTTCAACCGCCCGGGCTACCTGCGCCTCGACTTCGGCTGGAGCAGCGCGCTGGGCGCCCAGCAGGTGCGCGACATCGAGGAGGTCTCCAACCGGGCGCTGCGGGCCGACCTGCCCGTCGGCTGGCAGTACATGACGCTCCCCGAGGCCAAGGAGTGGGGCGCGATCGCGCTCTTCGGCGAGACCTACGACGCCGGCCAGGTCCGGGTCGTGGAGATCGGCGGCCCGTGGTCGCGCGAGCTGTGCGGTGGCACCCACGTCGAGCACTCCAGCCAGATCGGCACCATCGTGGTGACCGGTGAGTCGTCCGTGGGCTCGGGCAACCGGCGCATCGAGGCCTTCACCGGTGTCGAGGGGTTCGCCTACCTCGCCCGCGAGCGCGACGTGGTGGGCGAGCTCACCACGCTGCTCAAGACCCAGCCCGACGGCCTCGTCGGCCGCGTCGCCGACCTGGTGGAGCGGCTGCGCACCGCCGAGAAGGAGATCGAGAAGGCCCGGCTGCAGCAGCTGCTGGCCTCCGCGGGCAGCCTGGCCGAGGCGGCCGAGGACGTGCACGGCACCTCGCTGGCCGCCCACGTGGTCGCGGGCGCCGCGGGCGGAGACGTCCGCACCCTGGCCCTGGACGTGCGCCAGCGGCTGTCGGGCGAGCGTCCCGGCGTGGCCGCGGTCATCGGCACCGGCGGTGACCGGGCCGCGATCGTCGTCGCCGTCAACGAGGCCGGCCGCGCCGCCGGCCTGTCCGCCAACGCCCTGGTCCGCGCGGCGGCCCAGGTGCTGGGCGGCAAGGGCGGCGGCAAGGACGACGTCGCGCAGGGGGGCGGTGCCGACGCCTCGCTGGCCGACGACGCCCTCGCCGCGGTCCGCCGGGCGGTGCTCGACGGGGCTGCCGGCTCGTGACGCTGGAGCGCGGCGTCCGCCTGGGCCTGGACCCGGGCGACGCCCGCATCGGCGTCGCCGGCAGCGATCCCGGCGGCATCCTGGCCACCCCGGTCGAGACCGTCCGCCGCGGCCCGGGCGACCTCGACCGGCTCCTGGCGCTGGTGCGGGAGGCGGAGGCGGCGGTGGTGTACGTCGGCCTGCCGCGCTCGATGTCCGGGAGGGAGGGACCCTCGGCGGGTAAGGTGCGAGCGTTCGCGAGCGACCTCGCCGACCGGGTGCGCCCGGTCGAGGTGCGGCTGTTCGACGAGCGCCTGAGCACCGTGACGGCCGAGGGCCAGCTGCGGGACCAGGGGCGCAAGGGCAAGAAGCGTCGTGCGGTGGTCGACATGGCCGCCGCCGTCGTCATCCTGCAGGGAGCCCTCGATCGGGAGCGGCAGTCGGACGCACGAGCCGGCGAGCCGGTGCCGGTCCGGGCCACGGACGACTAGGCGGAACACCAACGTGACCAACGACGACGGCCGCAGGGAGGACTCCGTCCTCGAGCCGGGCTACGACGACGACGTCGACGGCGGCGACCACGGCTGGAGCTACGAGCAGCCGCGGCGGCGGCGCCTCAGCGGCTGCCTGCCCGTGCTGGCGGTGCTCCTCGTCCTCGGCGCGGCCGCGTTCTTCGGCGGCCGCTGGGCCTTCGACGAGCTGAGCGCCCGCCTCGCCGACGCCCCCGACTACGACGGCCCCGGCAGCGGCCAGGTGATCTACCAGGTCAAGGAGGGCGAGACGTCCACCGACATCGCCCGCGGGCTCAAGGACGCCGGCGTGGTGGCCAGCGTCGACGCATTCAACACCGCGGCGCGCGAGGAGGCCAGCTCGCGCAACATCCAGGTCGGCTACTACGAGCTCAAGGCCAAGATGAAGGCCAGCGAGGCGCTCGCGGTCCTGGTCGACCCCGCCAACCTGGTGCAGAGCCTGGTCACCGTGCCCGAGGGCGCCCGCGTGCGCCAGGTGGCCGACGCCATCGTCAAGCGCACCGACATCACCCGCAAGGCCGTCAACCGCGCGCTGGCCGACGCCGACGCCATCGGGCTGCCGGCCGAGGCGCAGGGCAACCCCGAGGGCTACCTGTTCCCCGCGACGTACACCGTGCCGCCGCGCACGACCGCGGCCCAGCTGCTCGGCCAGATGGTCGACAAGACCAAGGCCGTCGAGGCCTCGCTCGACATCGAGGCCCGCGCCGAGGCGCTCGGGCTCACCCCGGAGCAGGTCCTGACGGTCGCCAGCATCCTGGAGTACGAGGCGAACCGCAGCGTCGACTACCCCAAGGTCGCCCGGGTGCTCTACAACCGCCTCGACGACGACATGCCGCTGCAGCTCGACTCGACGGTCTCCTACGTGAGCGGCCGCTCGGGCGACGTGTGGACCACCGCCGCCGAGCGCGACGACGACTCGCGCTACAACACCTACCGCTACACCGGTCTCCCGCCGGGCCCGATCGGCTCCCCCGGCGAGGAGACCATCCAGGCGGCGCTGAAGCCGGCCCAGGGCGACTGGCTGTTCTTCGTGCCCGACTACGAGGCCGACACCACCCGCTTCTCGGTCACCCTGGCCGAGCACAACAAGTGGGTCGAGAAGCTGCGGGAGTACTGCCGGAGCAGCGAGGACTGCTGATGCGCTGCGCCGTCGTGGGCACCCCGGTGGCCCACTCGCTCTCCCCGGCCATGCACCGTGCGGCGTACGCCGAGCTGGGGCTGGACTGGACCTACGACGCCGTCGAGCTCGCGTCGCAGGACCTGCCCGCCCACCTCGAGGGCCTCGACCGGACCTGGCGGGGGCTGTCGCTGACGATGCCGCTCAAGCGCACCGTGGTCGGCCTGGCCGACTCCCTCGACGACTGGGCCGCGATGTCGGGCGCCGCCAACACCCTGGTCCTCGGCGACCGCCGCCGCCTCGGGTTCAACACCGACGTGCCCGGGGCGATGGCCGCCGTCGTGGAGCGGCTGCACGACCCGGTGCGCGAGGCCGTCGTCCTGGGCGGCGGGGCGACCGCCTCCTCGGTGCTGCTCGCGCTGGCCGAGCTCGGCCTGGAGCGCGCCACCGTCCTGGTCCGCGAGCCCGCGCGCGCCAGCGAGACCGTCGACGTCGTGCGCCGCCACCGCCGCTCGCCCGAGGTCGTGGTCGGCCGCCTCGACGAGGCCCTGGCCTCCGGGCCGCTGCACGGCGACCTGGTGGTCTCCACCATCCCGGGACGGGCCCAGGGCGCCGCGGTCCTCGCGGCCTGCGCCGAGGTGCCCCGGGTCTTCGACGTCGTCTACGACCCCTGGCCGACGCCGCTGCACGTCGCGGCCCAGCAGTCGGGCCGGGCCCTGGTCAGCGGGCTGGACCTGCTGGCCCACCAGGCGGTGCTGCAGCTGCAGGTGATGGCCGGCCGCTCGGTGCCGGTCGACCTGCTGCGGTCGGCCGCGCTGCGCGAGCTGCGCCGCCGGGGCCGGGCCGAGGCTGTGGAAAGCGCCGGCGCGACCGCCGACATGGCCTAGCGTTCCGGGCATGCCCCTGGACGTGGTGCCCCACCTGGTCCCGGGACTGGTGGTGGGGCTGCTGTGCGCCCTGCTCGCGGTGCCCGCTCCCGCGCTGCTGGCCCGCGTGCCCGAGCCCGCCCCGGAGGAGCCCGCAGCGGACGCGACCGCGCCCGAGGAGGCCGGTGCGAGCGGTACCACGCTCGGCCCGCCCCCGCCCAAGGAGCCGTACGCCGAGATGGCCGCGCTCCCGCACCTGCGGACCGGGCTGGTCGTCGGGTCCGGCCTGGTGGGCGCGGCCTTCGGGGCGGTCCTGGGCTGGACGGGGGCGCTGCTGTTCCTGGTGCCGCTGGTGCCCGTCGGGGCGGTGCTGCTCGTCGTGGACTGGCGCACCACGCTGCTGCCGACGCGGATCATCCGGCCGACGTACGTCCTGCTCGCCGTGCTGGTGCCGCTGGCGGCCCTGGTCGACGGCGACCTGGACGCGCTGCTGCGCGCGGGCGGGGGCTGGCTGGTGGTCGGCGGCTGGTTCTGGGTGTTCTGGTGGCTGCTGGGCGCCTGGGGCTTCGGCGACGTGCGGCTGTCCCGGGTGCTGGGGCCCGCCCTGGGCTACCTCGGGTGGTCGCAGGCGCTGGTGGGGCTCGGGCTCATGGTCCTCGTGGGCGCCCTGGGCGGGGTGGTGCTGTCCCTGGCCAGCCGGAGCCTGCGGCGTCGCTATCCCTACGGCCCGTTCATGCTGGTCGGAGCGGCCCTGGCGGTGGTGGCCGGACCGGCGATCGCCGCGGGTCTCGGCTACTGAGGGAGCTGCCGGACGTCCGAGAGGCGCGTGAAACACTGGCGACATGTTGCGCTGGCTGACCGCGGGGGAGTCCCACGGACCCTCCCTGACCGCGATCCTCGAGGGTCTGCCCGCCCACGTCCGGGTCACCTCCGAGGACATCTCCGACGCCCTGGCCCGCCGCCGTCTCGGCTACGGCCGCGGGGCCCGGATGAAGTTCGAGCAGGACCAGGTCCGCCTCACCGGCGGCGTGCGCCACGGCGAGACCCAGGGCGGACCGGTGGCGATCGAGGTGGGCAACACCGAGTGGCCTAAGTGGGAGAAGGTGATGTCGTCCGACCCGGTCGACCCCGCCGAGCTGGACGCCCTGGCCCGCAACGCCGCGCTCACCCGTCCCCGCCCCGGCCACGCCGACCTGGTCGGCATGCAGAAGTACGACTTCACCGAGGCGCGTCCCATCCTCGAGCGGGCCTCGGCCCGCGAGACCGCCGCCCGGGTGGCCCTGGGCCGGGTGGCCTCGGCCTTCCTGGAGCAGGCCACGGGCGCCCGGCTGGTGGCCCACGTCGTCGAGCTCGGCGGCGTCCCCGCCCCGGCCGGCTCCGTGCCGGGCCCCGACGACGTCGCCCACCTCGACGAGGACCCGGTGCGCTGCCTGGACGCCGAGGCGTCCCGCGCCATGGTCGAGCGGATCGACCAGGCCCACAAGGACGGCGACACCCTCGGCGGCGTCGTCGAGGTGGTCGTGCACGGCCTGCCGCCGGGCCTGGGGTCCCACGTCCACTGGGACCGCCGCCTCGACGCCCGGCTGGCCGGCGCGCTCATGGGCATCCAGGCCATCAAGGGCGTCGAGGTCGGCGACGGCTTCGAGCTCGCCGCGACCCCCGGCTCGCAGGCCCACGACGAGATCGTCACCGAGGACGGCGCGCTGCGGCGCACGTCCGGTCGCTCCGGTGGCACCGAGGGCGGCATGTCCACCGGCGAGGTGCTGCGGGTGCGGGCTGCGATGAAGCCCATCGCCACCGTCCCGCGCGCGCTGCGCACCGTCGACGTCGCCACCGGCGAGGCCACCGTCGCCCACCACCAGCGCTCCGACGTCTGTGCCGTCCCGGCCGCCGGTGTCGTGGCCGAGGCGATGGTCGCGCTCGTGCTCGCCGACGCCGTGCTGGAGAAGTTCGGCGGCGACTCGGTGGGGGAGACCCGACGCAACGTCGAGGGCTACCTCGACACCCTGCGGTTCCGGTGAGCACGGGCGCCGAGGTGCGGCCCCGCGTGGTGCTGGTCGGCACCATGGGCGCCGGCAAGACCACGGTCGGGCGCCGCCTCGCCGAGCTGTGGGGCGTGGACTTCCGCGACAGCGACCTCGACGTCGAGGCCGCCGAGGGACGCAGCGTCTCCGACATCTTCGTCGACTCAGGCGAGGCCCGCTTCCGCGAGCTCGAGCGCGAGGCGATCGCCGACGCCCTGTCCGCCCACGCCGGCGTGCTCGCGCTCGGTGGCGGCGCCGTCGTCGACCCCACCACCCGCGAGCGGCTGGCCGGCCACCGCGTGGTCTTCCTGCGGGTCGGGCTGGCCGACGCGGCCGACCGCGTCGGGCTCGGTGTCTCGCGACCGCTGCTGCTGGGCAACGTCCGCGGCCGCATCAAGCAGCTCATCGACGAGCGCACGCCGGTCTACGCCTCGGTGGCCACCCACGTGGTCGAGACCGACGGCGTCGACGTCGAGGAGGTCGTCGCCCGGGTCCGGGCCGCGGTGGAGGAGGACCATGGCTGAGCACGCGCGGGGGGACGCCTCGGTGCTCCACGTCGGCGGCGCGGCGCCGTACGACGTGGTCGTGGGGCACGGCGTCCTCGACCGGCTCGGCGACGCCCTGCCGTCCGGAGCGACCCGGGTCGCGCTGTGCCACGCGCCCGGCATCGAGGACCTGGTCGCCGGCGTGCGCGACGCTCTCGTCGGGCGGGGCCTGGAGGTCCTGGAGCTCCCGCTGCCCGAGGGCGAGCACGCCAAGACCGCGGCCGTGGCCGTCGAGGCCTGGGAGCGGCTCGGCGAGGCGGGCTTCACCCGCTCGGACGCCGTCGTCACCGTGGGCGGCGGCGCCACCACCGACATGGGCGGCTTCGTCGCCGCCACCTGGCTGCGCGGCGTCGCGGTGGTGCACGTCCCGACCACGCTGCTGGCGATGGTCGACGCCGCCGTGGGCGGCAAGACCGGCATGAACACCGGGGCCGGCAAGAACCTCGTGGGCAGCTTCCACGAGCCCGCCGGCGTGCTGTGCGACCTCGACGCCCTGGCCACGCTGCCGGCCGCCGAGCTGGTCGCCGGGCTGGGGGAGGTCCTCAAGTGCGGCTTCATCGCCGACCCGGAGATCCTGGCCGTGGTCGAGCGCGCCCCCGGGGCCGTGCTCGACCCCGCCTCGCCCGAGCTGCGCGAGGTGGTCGAGCGCGCCATCGCCGTCAAGGTCGGCGTGGTCGTCGACGACCTCCGCGAGACCGGCGGCGCCGACGGCCACCCGGGCCGCGAGGCCCTCAACTACGGCCACACGCTGGCCCACGCGGTCGAGCGCGGCACCGGCTACCGCGTCCGCCACGGCGAGGCGGTGGCGCTCGGGATGGTCTTCGTGGCCGAGCTGGCGCGGCTGGCCGGGCGGCTCGACGACGCGACCGCGGCCCGCCACGCCGAGGCGCTCGCGGCCGTCGGGCTGCCGGTGCGGCTGGCCGACGTCGACGCCGACCAGCTGGCCTTCGACGACCTGCTGGCCACGATGCGGGTCGACAAGAAGTCGCGCGGCGCGCAGCTGCGCTTCGTCGTGCTCGACGACCTCGCCCGACCGGCGGTGCTGGCCGGGCCCGACGAGACGCTGCTGCGGGCGGCGTACGACCACGTCCGGGAGGGACGATGACGACGCGGACCGTGCTGGTGCTCAACGGGCCCAACCTGGGTCGGCTGGGCAAGCGGCAGCCGGAGATCTACGGCTCCACGACGTACGCCGACCTCGTCGGCCTGTGCGAGCAGTGGGGTCGCGACCTGGGCCTCGAGGTCGAGGTGCGCCAGACCAACCACGAGGGCGTGCTGCTCGACTGGCTCAACCAGGCGGCCGACGACGAGACGCCCGTGGTGCTCAACGCCGCGGCGTGGACGCACTACTCGCTCGCCGTCTACGACGCCTGCGCCCAGCTGAGCGCCCCGCTGGTCGAGCTGCACATCAGCGACCCGAAGGCGCGGCCGGAGGTGTTCCGCCACACCTCCTACGTCAGCCCGCACGCCGACCACGAGGTCGTGGGGCAGGGCGTGGACGGCTACCGCCAGGCGCTGGAGCACCTCGCCGGCCTGCTGGCCGACCCGACCTGAGGGACCCTCAGGAGCGCGGCGGGTCGAGCACGGTGCGCGACACGTCCGGCGTGAAGCCGTGCTGCACCGCCCACAGCACCGCCTGGCTGCGGCGCTGCACGCCGATCTTGCGGTAGGCCGAGCGGATGTAGGTCTTGACCGAGTTGATCGACAGGTAGGCGCGCGCCGCGACCTCCTGGTTGGACAGGCCCTGGGCGATCAGCGCGATCACCTCCGACTCGCGGGCCGAGAGGCCCATGCCGCGGCCGGGCCAGTCGCCCGCGCTGATGGGCGCGTCGTCCTCCTCGGGGCGGGGGCTGACCACCACCGAGCCGGCGGCGACCTTCTCCAGCGCGTCGACGAGGTCCTGCGCGGTGGCGGTCTTCGAGACGCAGCCGGCGACGCCGAGGTCGAGGCACTCCTGGACCAGGTCGGCGTCGAGGTGCCAGGTGTAGAGCACGACCGGGGCGGGGCTGCGCTGCAGCAGGTCGGCGACGGGGCCGACCACGCGCTCGCGGGTGAACGCGTCGAAGAGCATCACGTCGACCGGCGTCGCCACCGGGCGCTGGCTGTCGAGCTCGACGACCACCACGCGGTCGGCGAACGGCTCGAGCATGTGCTCAAGACCCGCCACCACGATCTCGTAGTCGTTGACGAGCGCGACGCGCAGCGGCACGTCAGGACCGGGTTCACCCATGCGGGTCAGATTAGTCCACGACCGCGTCGGGTACCTGGGCGAAGGTCCGCCCCACCCCTGCGGGGGAGGGTCCCGCCCGTGGCGTCCGGCTCGTGCCGGTCACGCCCCGCCACCGGAAGCGTGCTCCTCCGTGACCCACACGCCCGTCCCGCTGTCCCCCCTCGTCCTCCCGCCGGAGCGGGCGGCCGTCGCGGAGCGCCTGGTGCTGCGTGCGCAGGCAACGGCCGCGGCGCCCGACCGCGTCGCCGCCGCGCTCGACCTGGCTCGCGACCTCAGCACCGAGGTGGCGCCGCCCGCGCTGGGGGACACGGCCCGCAGCTGGGAGGTGCTGGCGACCCTGGGCGCGGTCGACCTCACCGTCGCCCGCGCGGTCGAGCCGCACCTCGACGCGCTCGCGATCCTCGACCAGGCGCGCCGCGAGGGCCGGCCGCGCCCCGACGACGCCGCTGTGGCCGGCGCCACGTGGGGGGTGTACGCCGCGGAGGGTCCCGAGCGGCTCCGGGCCGAGCCGGACGGCGACGGCTGGCGGCTGAGCGGCCCCAAGGCGTGGTGCTCCCTCGCGGCCCGGGTCTCGCACGCGCTGGTGACGGCGTGGGTCGACGACGAGCGCCGCGGGCTCTTCGCGGTCGAGCTGCGCGGCCCCGGCGTGCGCCTGGACGAGGACGGCCCGGCCTGGGTCGCACGCGGGCTGGCGGAGGTGGTGAGCACCGGCCTGGTCATGGACGGCGCCGCCGCCCGGGCCGTGGGCGGCCCCGGGTGGTACCTCGATCGCCCCGGCTTCGCCTGGGGCGGGGCCGGCGTCGCGGCGGTCTGGTACGGCGGCGCCGTGGGCGTCGCGCGCCGGCTGCGGGCCGCCGCCACGCGCCGGGAGCCGGACCAGGTGGCGCTGCTGCACCTGGGGGCGATCGATGCGGCGCTGGGCGGGGCGCGGGCGCTGCTCGCCGAGGCGGCCGCGCAGGCCGACGGGGCCGGGGGACCCGCGGGCCGGGACGGGCCCGCCGTGGTCGCGGCCCGCGTCCGCCAGGGCGTGGCCGACGCCGCCGCCGAGGTGCTCGACCGGACCGGCCGCGCCTTGGGCCCGGGTCCGCTGGCGACCGACGAGGAGCACGCCCGCCGGGTGGCCGACCTGGAGCTCTACCTGCGCCAGCACCACGGCGAGCGGGACCTCGCGCAGCTGGGCCGGCTGCTGCTCGACCAGGGGTCGACGTCGTGGTGACCCCGCCGGAGTTCACCCACGTCTCCGAGGGGACCAGCGCCCGGGCCTGGCGCCACGACGAGCGCTGGGCCTCGGGCGAGCCGCTGCACCTCGACGGCTTCTCGCACGTCGTGGTGGTCGCGGCCCATCCCGACGACGAGTCGCTGGGCGCCGGCGGGCTCACGGCGCTGGCCCGGTCCCGGGGGCTCGCGGTCACGCTGGTGTGCGCCACCGACGGCGAGGGGTCCCACCCCGGGTCCACCACGACCACGCCCGAGCAGCTGGCCCTGGTCCGCGCGGCCGAGGCGGTGGCGGCGGCCCGGGAGCTCGGCGTCGACGAGGACCGGCTGCAGCGGCTGGGCCTGCCCGATGGCGAGGTGGCGGCCCACCAGGAGGAGCTGACCCGGCGGCTGGTCGAGACCGTGGGCGGTCCGGCCACCGACGGCCGGCCCGCGCTGCTGGTGGCCCCCTGGCGGCGCGACGGCCACCCCGACCACGAGGCCGCCGGGCGCGCGGCGGCCGCGGCGGCGCGGCGCACCGATGCCGAGCTGTGGGAGTTCCCGGTGTGGTTCTGGCACTGGGGCTCGCCTGCCGAGGCGCCGTGGGAGGAGCTGCGGCCGCTGCCGCTGGACGGCCCGGCGGTCCAGGCCAAGCTCCGCGCCGTCGCCCGGCACCGCAGCCAGGTCGCCCCGCTCTCGGAGGCCCCCGGCGACGAGACCCTGCTCGGCCCGCGGCTGCTGGAGCACTTCGCCGGGACGGTCGAGCACCTCGTCCGCACCGCCGGCGCCGACTGCCCCGACGACAGCCTCGACGCCCTGCACGACGAGGTGGCCGACCCGTGGGGAGCGGCGTCGCGGTGGTACGAGCGGCGCAAGCGCGACCTCGTGCTCGCCGCCCTGCCGCGACCCCGGTCGCGCCGGGTGCTGGAGGTGGGCTGCTCGACCGGGGAGCTCGCAGCGGCGCTGCGCGCGCGGGCCGACGCCGTGGTGGCGGTCGACCGGTCACCCGCGGCGCTGCGGGCGGCGCGCGAGCGGCTCGCCGACGCCCCGGGCCTGGCCCCGGTCGAGGTCCGCAAGCTCGACGTGCCCGACCAGTGGCCCGACGGGACCTTCGACCTGGTCGTGGTCTCCGAGGTCGGCTACTTCCTCAGCCCGCGGGCGCTCGACCGGCTGGGCCGGCGCATCGAGGCCTCCCTGGACCCCGACGGGGTGGTCGTGCTGTGCCACTGGCGCCACCCGGTGGTCGGCTGGGCCCTGGACGGCGACGACGTGCACCGCCGGCTGGAGGGCCGGCTCGGCGTCCCGCTGCGGGCGGCGTACGCCGACCGCGACGTCGAGGTCCGGGTGCACGCCGCCGACGGCTCGTGGCCGGACCCGACCCGGTGAGCGAGCGCCTCGAAGGCCCCGCAGGGGGTGGCCCGGCACGCCTGCACGTGGTGGTGCCGGCCCGCGACGAGGCGGCGCTGCTGCCCGGCATGCTCGCCTCGCTCGACCTGGCCGTGCGGGCGCTGGCCCGCACCGCGGGCCCCGGGAGCCGGCGGCCCGTGGCCGTCGCGGCCACGGTCGTGCTCGACTCCTGCCGCGACGGGTCGGGCGAGGCCGTGGCGCGGGCCGCGCTCGCCATGCCCTGGCTGGACAGCGTCACCGTCGCGCTCGGGCGGGTCGGCAGCGTCCGCGCCGCCGGGGTCGAGCACGCCCGCGCCACGGCGGCGGGCACGCCCGCCGGGGACCTGTGGGTCGCGACCACGGACGCCGACACGCGGGTGCCGGTCGACTGGCTGCTCGGCCACGTCGCCGCGGCCCGGGCCGGGGTCGAGCTGCTGACCGGCACGGTGCGCCCCGACGAGCTGCTCGTGGCCTCGCAGCGACGGGCCTGGCTGGCCCAGCACGACCTCGTCGAGGGCCACCTGCACGTGCACGGCGCCAACCTCGGGTTCACGCTGGCGGCGTACGACGCGGTGGGCGGGTTCGGCGCGCTGGCGACGGGGGAGGACGTCGACCTCGTCGAGCGCCTGCGCCGCCACGGCGCGCGGTCCCGGGCCACGGCCGCCATCCCGGTCACGACCTCGGCACGCCTCGACGGTCGGGCGCCGGCCGGCTTCGCGGCGTACCTGGCCGAGCTGTGAGGTCACGCGGTGGGCGCCGGGCCTCAGGCGCGCAGCTTCTCCTCGAAGAACGCCAGCACCCGGTCGACGCCCTCCTGCTGGCGGTGCTCGGTGAGGGTGGAGTGCTGGCGTCCCTCGAACTCGACGCGCAGGAACGCGTCGCCGAGCTCGCGCGTCAGGGTCTCGAACCGGCGGCCGACCGCGACGTCCTGGCGGTAGCGCAGCCCCAGCACCTGGCACCCCCCGGCCGCCCTCTGCCGGACGGTCGCGAGGTCGGCGGGCGAGAGGTTGAGGTCGGCGGAGCGGCGGCGACCCACGGGGAAGGGCACCGAGGGCTGGGCCAGCACCGGGGCGGCGACCACCGGGTCGACCATCATGGCCAGCGCGAAGCCGCCGGTGAAGCACATCCCGAGCGCGCCGACGCCGGGGCCGCCCAGCTCGGCGTGCAGCTCGCGGGCGAGGCTGCGCAGCCACCCCGCGACGGGGGTGGTCTCGCCGGTGGCCAGCGTGGTGAACTCCCGGCTGACGCAGACCCGGCCCAGGCTGCGGGCGGCGTACGCCGGCGACATCGGCCGCCCGGCCTCGCCGAACAGCTCGGGCAGCACCACGGTGAAGCCCGCGTCGACGACCTCCTGGCCGAAGGCCAGCACCTTGTCGGTCAGCCCCGGGATCTCGTGCACCACCACGACGCCGGGGCCCTGGCCCTGCCGGTAGGTGGGATGGGTCGTGCCGTCGGCGGTGTGCTCGCCGCGGGTCCAGCGGTCCAGGAGGCTCATGTCCCCGATCCAAGCAGGTGGGAGCCCGGGCTGGCGGGCGTCGGCCCGCACCGGTGTGCGAGGGTCGGCCGGTGAAGGCGTTCCGCTGTCGTAGCTGTGACAACCCGCTCTACTTCGAGAACTCCCGGTGCGTCTCGTGCGGCACCCGGCTGGGCTACTCCCGCGACGAGCGGCTGATCGTCCCCGTCGACGACGCCGGGCGCTACACCGCGGCGGACGGCACCCCGTGGTGGGTCTGCCGCAACCTCACCCTGTCGGGCTGCACCTGGCTGGCGCCGGTCGAGGGCGGGCAGTGCTTCGGCTGCGACCTGACCCGGACCCGGCCGAACGACGACGACGCCGTCGGGCTGCGCCAGTTCTGGGCCGCGGAGCGCGCCAAGCGCCACCTCGTCGCCGAGCTGGACGTGCTCGGCTTCCCGGTCGTCGGCAAGCACCAGGACCCCGTGGACGGGCTGGCCTTCGACCTGCTCTCGAGCGTCGCGGAGAGCGTGACGATCGGCCACGCGGACGGGGTGATCACCATCGACCTCGCCGAGAGCGAGGCCTCCCACCGGGAGAAGCTGCGCGAGCAGCTCGACGAGCCCTACCGCACCATGCTCGGCCACTTCCGCCACGAGTCGGGCCACTACTACGAGTGGCAGCTGGTCGGCACGGGCGAGCGGCGGGCGCGCTACCGCGAGCTGTTCGGCGACGAGACCCGCGACTACCAGGCCGAGATCGAGCGCCACTACGCCGAGGGACCGCCGGCGGGCTGGGAGGCGTCCTACATCTCCGGCTACGCCACCATGCACCCCTTCGAGGACTTCGCGGAGACCTGGGCGCACTACCTGCACATCTGCGACACGATCGAGACCGCCTCCGAGCACGGCCTGACCACCGTCGGCACCGTCACGTCGTTCCGCCACTTCCGCGACGTCGTGGTGGGGATCTGGGTGCCGCTGGCGATCGCGCTCAACATGATCAACCGCAGCATGGGCCACGACGACCTCTACCCGTTCGTGATCCCGGGGCCGGTCCTCGACAAGCTGGAGTTCGTCTCCACCCTCGCCGGAGCCGCCCGCCGCGACGGGGCGGACGCGTGAGCCGGGGCGAGGTGGACGGCACCGAGGACGACGACTTCGAGCTCCAGCTCGGCGACCACACCCCGGTGCCGCACGACCCGGGGGCCGCGCCGCGCGCCCGGCGGTTCCGCGAGGTGCTCGGCCACTTCGCGACCGGTGTCACCGTGGTGACGTCGGTGGTCGACGGCGAGCCGGTGGGGATGACCTGCCAGGCCTTCGCCAGCGTCTCCCTCGAGCCCCCGCTGGTGATGTTCTGCGCCTCGCGCAGCTCGCAGAGCTGGGCCCGGATCCGGACCTCGGGACGGTTCTGCGTCAACGTGCTCGACGCCGACCAGGAGGAGCTGTCGCGGGTGATGGCCAGCCGCGGGCACCGCTTCGCGGGCGTCGACTGGCGTCCCGCGGCGACCGGTGCCCCCGTGGTGGCGGGCGTCGCGGCGTACGTCGACTGCCTGCTGGAGGAGGTGCACCCCACCGGCGACCACGACGTCGTCATCGGCCGGGTGCAGGAGCTCGGCTCGCGGGAGGACGCCGAGCCGCTGGTCTTCCACCGGGGTGGCTACCGCCACCTCGGCTGAGCCGGGCCGACCTCCGACCCGGACGATCCACACCGCCGCCGCGAGCCTGTGGACGACCGTTCGACGCGCGCGGCGACCCGGGCGACCCTGGAGCCATGGACGCCCCCCTCGACCTGAGCCCGCTCGTCTCCCGGGTGCCGCTCGACCGTCCCTTCACCCGGGCCGCCGCGCTGGCCGCCGGGCTCGACCGCCGCTCGCTCGAGCGCGCGCTGGACCAGGGCGTCGTGCGCCGGCTGCTGCGCGGGGTCTACGTCGTCGCCACCGTCCCCGACGACCGGGGGCTGCGCGCCCACGCCCTGGCGCTCGTGCAGGGGCCGGGGGCCGTGGCGGTGGGCCGCACCGCGGCCTGGGTGCACGGCGTCGAGGTGGGCGAGTTCGACGCCTCGGGCCGGGTGCCGGTGGAGGTGGTCCCCGGCCACCGGGTCCCGGCGGCCGACCGGCTCGAGCTCGAGGGTGCCCGGGTCACCACGCCGCTGCGCACCGCCCTCGACCTGGGCCGCCGGGCGCCGGCGCCGCTCGCCCTGGCCGCGATGGACCGGATGCTGCGCACCGGCGACCTGGGCCACGTGGCGCTGCTCGCCGGGCTGGCCGGGGCGGGCAGCACGCCGGGCGTGGTGCAGCTGCGGCGGCTGGCCGTCCAGGTCGACGACCGCGCCGCCTCGGCGGCCGAGTCCGTGCTCCGGCTCGGCTGGCACGAGGCGCGACTGCCCACGGCGGTGCCGGGGCTGCCGGCCGCCACCTGGACCCGCCTGGTCCGGCTCGCCCTCGGGGTCGCCGACCGCCAGTTCGGCGCGGTGCTGGCCTCCCAGGTGGCGCGCGGCGAGGTCACCCCCGAGGACCTGGAGGACCTCCACGGCCGTGGGTGGCGGGTGGTCGTGCTGCCCGACGGCCGGGTGCTGCGCGGCGAGCCCGAGCTGTGGCGCCGCCACCTCGAGCGCGAGTTCCACCAGCAGCTGCTCGACCAGGTGGGCTGAGGTGCGGGGGCCGCCGGTCGGGTCGCGCCGACTGCCAGCGAGGTCGGCTCAGTCGAGCGCGGCGATGGCCTCGTGCATCGTCAGGGTGCGCTGGGCGGACTCGACGTGGAGGTTCTCGACCATCTTGCCCTGGTAGGTGACCACGCCGGAGCCGCGACCGTCCTCCCAGGCCTGCAGGATGCCGCGGGCCTGCTCGACGGCCTCCTCGCTGGGGGCGAAGGCCGCGTTGGCGCCCTCGACCTGCCCGGGGTGGATGAGGGTCTTGCCGTCGAAGCCCATCTCGCGGCCCTGGCGGCACTCGGCGAGGAACCCGTCGGTGTCCTTGACGTCGTTGTAGACGCCGTCGAGGACCGCCTTGCCGGTGGACCGCGCCGCGAGCAGGGCCAGCGACAGCCCGGTGAGCAGCGGGGCGCGGCCGGGGACGTGCTCGGCGTACAGCTCCTTGACCAGGTCGTTGGTGCCCATGACGAGCACGCTGAGCCGCTCGGAGGCGCCGGCGATCTCCTCGGCGTGGAGCATCGCGCGGGGCGTCTCGAGCATCGCCCACAGCGTGGTGTGGTCGGGCGCCCCGTGGCGCTCGAGGGCATCGACGAGGGCGTGGACCGCCTCGGCCGAGGCGACCTTGGGCACCACGATGGCGGCGGGACCGGCCTGGCTGGCGGCCCGCAGGTCGTCGTCGTGCCACGCGGTGTCGGCGCCGTTGACCCGGATGGTCACCTCGCGGCGGCCGTAGTCGCCGGAGGCGGCCGCGGCGCACGCAGCCTCGCGGGCGTCGGCCTTGGCGTCGGGCGCGACGGCGTCCTCGAGGTCGAGGATGAGGCCGTCGCAGGGCAGCGACTTCGCCTTCTCCAGCGCCCGGGCGTTGGAGGAGGGCATGTAGAGCACCGAGCGGCGCGGCCGGAACTGCTCGTCGGCGGCGGCCATCAGGCGCCCGTCCCGATCGCGTCGTAGCGCTGCTTCAGCTCGGGGTCGACCGCCGACAGCTGCTCGGCGAGCTCCACCATCACCAGGCACTGCTTGAGGGAGGCGTCGTCCTCCATCTTGCCGTCGAGCATGACCGCGCCGGTGCCGTCACCCATCGCCTCGACGACCCGGCGCGCGTGCGCGACGTCCTCGGGGGCGGGGGAGAAGACTCGGTGGGCGATCGCGATCTGCTTGGGGTGCAGCGACCAGGTGCCGACGCAGCCGAGCAGGAAGGCGTTGCGGAACTGGTCCTCGCAGGCCACCACGTCGGCGATGTCCCCGAAGGGCCCGTAGTAGGGGAAGATCCCGTGCATCGCACAGGCGTCGACCATCCGGGCGATGGTGTAGTGCCACAGGTCCTGCTGGTGCGTGGCCCGCTCCCGGGCGACGTCCTCGGGGCTGGAGGACAGGGGGTCCTGCCGGACCAGGTAGCCCGGGTGGCCGCCTCCCACGCGGGTCGTCTTCATGCGTCGGTCGGCGGCCAGGTCGGCCGGGCCCAGCGAGAGGCCCTGCATCCGGGGCGAGGCACCGCAGATCTCCTCGACGTTGACCATCCCGCGGGCCGTCTCGAGGATCGCGTGCACCAGGATCGGTCGGTCCAGGCCGGCCTTGGCCTCGAGCTGGGCCAGCAGTCGGTCGACGTAGTGGATGTCCTCGGCGCCCTGCACCTTGGGCACCATCACCACGTCGAGGCGATCGCCGATCTCGGTGACCAGGGTGGTGAGGTCGTCCAGGCCCCAGGGGGAGTCGAGCGCGTTGACCCGGGTCCAGAGCTGGGTGGGGCTGTCGGGGCCGCCGAGGCCCTCGGTGCCGCGCGCGACCTCGACCAGGCCCTGCCGCGCGGCGAGCTTGTTGTCGGCCTTGACGGCGTCCTCGAGGTTGCCGAGCAGCACGTCGACCGAGCCCACCATGTCGGGCACCTTCGCCGCCATCTTCGGGTTGCTGGGGTCGAAGAAGTGGATCGCCCGGCTGGGCCGGGTCGGGATCTCGCGGAGCGGGGTGGGGGCACCGACCGCGAGGGGGGCGAAGAAGTCCTTGGCGCTGCGCATGCGCCGGACGCTAGCAGCGGGGCGCCCGGCTGGGCTGTGACCATCCCCACGCCCGCCACGGCTGCGGCGGCGGTCCCCGTGGTGGGCCTGCCCCGGTGCCGCGCGACCCGTGTCGGAGGTTGGTCGTGGGGTACAAGATCGGGGAACACGAACCTCAACACGTTGCGAAGGATCTGTAGACCGTGACCGACATCAGCTACACCACCCCCGGCCTGACCACCGAGCAGAGCCAGCGCACGATCGAGCTCCTGCAGTACCGGCTGGCGGCGTACAACGACCTCCACCTGACGCTCAAGCACGTGCACTGGAACGTCGTGGGGCCCAACTTCATCGCCGTCCACGAGATGATCGACCCGCAGGTCGACCTGGTCCGCGGGTACGCCGACGAGGTCGCCGAGCGGATCGCGACCATGGGCGGCTCGCCCGGTGGCACCACCGGCGACATCGCCGCCGTGCGCGACTGGGACGACTACTCGCTGCGGCGCGACACCGTGGGCGCCCACCTCGGGGCCCTGGACGTCGTCTACCGCGGCGTCGTCACCTCCAACCGCGAGGGCATCGAGGAGACCGAGAAGCTCGACCCGGTCACCCAGGACATGCTGATCGCGCACACCGCGGAGCTGGAGAAGTTCCAGTGGTTCGTCCGCGCCCACCTGGAGAACAGCGGCGGCCAGCTCTCGACCACCGGAGCGACCTCCGAGACCGAGGCGGCCGACGCCTCCCGCTGAGCACCGCGCCACCTGGGTGTGGGGGCGTCCTGCCCCCACACCCCTGGTGACCTGGGCCGGCGAGCGGGGCGTCGGGGAGCTCTTCGTCTCCGTCCCCCGCTCGCTGGGCTCGTCACCGGACCTTGTCTGGGTGCGCGAGGTGCATGACCTGGCCTCTGCCCGGGGCGTCCGGATCGCGGCGCTCGGCTCGGCCACGGAGTGGATCGACGACCCGCGCGCGGCGCTGGCCTGGCAGGCCGACGCCCTCGCCACGGGGTTGTTCGACGGGGTCCACCTCGACGTGGAGCCCTGGCTGCACCCGGCCTGGGACCGCGACCGCGCCCGCGTCGTCGTGGGCTACCTCCACCTGCTCGACCTGCTGGCGGAGGCCTCCGTCCGTCGCCTGGAGGTCGACGTCGCCTGGTGGGGCCACGAGGTCGCGACGCCCGGCGGCGTCCCCCTCGACCGGGCCGTCGCGCAGCGGGTCGACGCGACCACCGCCATGGTCTACCGCGACACCGCCACCGGTCCCGACAGCGTCACCGACCTGGGCCGGCACGTCCTGGCCACCGCCGCCGCCACCGGCACGCCGTGCCGGCTCGCCGTCGAGACGCGCTTCGTCGGCACGGACCCGGCCAGCCGCCGGCAGAGCTTCTGGGGACGGGACCAGCGCGTCCTCCACCAGGCCCTGGCCGCTGTCGACGTCGCGCTGCGCGACCACCCGTCGTACGCCGGGACGGCCGTGCACGACCACCGGGGCTGGACCGACCTGCCCCGCTGAGGCGGGCGACCACGTGCGGTCGCCCGCTCCGGCGGACGCGTCGGGGCCTAGGCGTCCACCTCGGAGCGGTCGCCGGCCCACAGCGTGTGGAAGCTGCCCTCGCGGTCCACGCGCCCGTAGGTGTGGGCCCCGAAGTTGTCGCGCAGGCCCTGGATGAGCGCGGCCGGGAGCCGGTCGCGGCGCAGGGCGTCGAAGTACGACAGCGACGACGCGAACGCCGGGACCGGGATCCCGGCCTGCGTGGCGGCCACCACGACCCGGCGCCACCCGGCCTCGCCGTCCCGGAGCGCCTTGGAGAAGTACTCCTGCGTCATCAGGGTGGTCAGGTCCGGCTCGGCCTCGTAGGCCTCGCGGATCCGGTCGAGGAACTTGGCGCGGATGATGCAGCCGCCGCGCCAGATGGTGGCCAGGTCGCCGGGGGAGACGTCCCAGCCGTGCTGGTTGCTGCCCTCGGTGATCTGGTCGAAGCCCTGGGCGTAGGCGACCACCTTGGCGGCGTACAGCGCGGCGCGGACGTCCTCGACGAACTGCTCCTCGTCCTCGACGCCGGGGGTGTCGCTGGTCTGCGAGAAGACCGCCCGGGCGGCCTCGCGCTGCTCGACGTGGCCCGAGACGCTGCGGGCGAAGGTCGCCTCGGCGATGCCCGTGACGGGGACGCCGAGGTCGAGCGCGCTCTGCACGGTCCAGCGGCCGGTGCCCTTCTGCTCGGCGGCGTCCGCGACGACGTCGACGAAGGGTCGTCCGGTCGCCGCGTCGGTGTGGGCGAGCACGTCGGCGGTCATCTCGATGAGGAAGGAGTCGAGGTCGCCCTCGTTCCACTCCCGGAAGACGTCGGCCAGCTCGGCGGGCTCGCGGCCCAGGATGTTGCGCAGCACGTCGTACGCCTCGGCGATGAGCTGCATGTCGGCGTACTCGATGCCGTTGTGGACCATCTTGACGAAGTGGCCGGCGCCGTCGGGCCCGACGTGGGTGGCGCAGGGCGTGCCGTCGACGAGCGCGGCGATGTCCTCGACGATGGGGCCCAGCGTCTCGTAGGCGTGCTCGGAGCCGCCGACCATGATCGAGGGGCCGTTGAGCGCGCCCTCCTCGCCGCCCGAGACGCCCATGCCGACGAAGTGCAGCCCGCGCTCCTCCAGCGCCTGCTGTCGGCGCAGCGTGTCCTCGAAGTGGGCGTTGCCCGCGTCGACGACGATGTCGCCCTCGTCGAGCAGGGGCGTCAGCTCGTCGATGACCGCGTCGGTCGCCTCGCCGGCCTTGACCATGATGATGACCGCGCGGGGCTGCTTGATGCTCGCCACGAAGTCGGCCATCGACTCGGAGCCGACGAAGTCGCCCTCGTCGCCGTGGTCCTCCAGCAGCGAGGTCATCTTCTCGGTGGAGCGGTTGTGGACGGCGATGGTGTGGCCGTGCCGGGCGATGTTGCGGGCCAGGTTGCGGCCCATGACCGCCAGACCGGTGAGGCCGATGTCGGCGGTGGGCTCGGTCGGGGTGTCGGTCGTGCTCACGGGGTGGGCCTCCTGCGTGGGACGGGTGGGACGGGGTGGGCAGCGTGCGCTCCCGGGGTGCCTCGCGGCCCCTCCCGACCCTAGGCCGGTGCTGGTGGCGCTGGGCGCGGCGCAGCCCCCGACGTACCCCGGGCCGGGACGGGAAAACCGGTCGACGCGGTGCCCGTGGCCGAGGACGCTGGGCGGGTGGAGCTCCGGTGGTACGACGCCGACGACGCCGTCGCGGTGGCGGCGGCCACCGAGGTGCTCGAGGCCGCGCGGGCCGTCGACTCGCCCTGGCTGCCGCCCACGACCCGCCACCGGCACGCGCGGGTGGTGCGTCACGGCGCCGGCGGTGATCTCGAGCAGCACGCGCTGGCCCGCGACTGTGGTCGCGTCGTGGGCGTCGCCGCCCTCGACCAGGCCGCGAGCTGTCCTACCAGCGCCGGCTCTGAGCCGGGCGGCTCAGACCAGCAGGCCCTGCTGGCGCAGCACCGGCATCACGCCCTCGGCGAACCAGTAGGCCTCCTCGACGTGGGGGTAGCCCGACAGCACGAACTCGTCGATGCCCAGCGCGGCGTACTCCGCGATCGACGACGCCACCTCCTCGTGGCTGCCCACCAGCGCGGTGCCCGCGCCCCCGCGCACCAGCCCCACGCCGGCCCACAGGCCGGGGTGGATCTCGAGGTCGTGCGCGTCGGCGTACGTCGTGCCGCCGTGCAGGGCCCGCATCCGCTGCTGGCCCACGGACTGGCTGGCGCTGAGCGCCTCCTGGGCCTTGGCGACGTCGGCCGGGTCGAGCTCGGACAGCATCCGCTGCGCCACCGCCCATGCCTCCTCGGTGGTGTCGCGGGTGATGACGTGCAGCCGGATGCCGAAGCGCAGGCTGCGGCCGGCCTCCTTGGCGAGCCCCCGCATCCAGTCGAGCTTCTCCGCGACGGCCGAGGGCGGCTCGCCCCAGGTCAGGTAGACGTCGACGTGCTGGGCCGCGACCGGTCCGGCCGGCGCCGAGGAGCCGCCGAAGTAGAGCTTCGGCAGCGGGTCGGGCACCTCGCGGACGCGGGCGTCGGTGACGTCGTAGAAGTCACCCGCGAAGTCGACCCCCGCGGGGTCCCAGGCGCCCCGCAGCACGGTGAGGAACTCGTCGGTGCGGGCGTAGCGCTCCGCCGAGCCGAAGTCGGCGGGGTCGCCGAACCGGCGCTGCTCGGCGGGCTCGCCACCGGTGACGATGTTGAGCAGCAGCCGCCCCCCGGAGATCCGCTGGTACGTCGAGGCCATCTGGGCGGCCAGCGTGGGCGACACCGAGCCCGGTCGGAAGGCGACCAGGAACTTCAGCCGCTCGGTCTCGCGCAGCAGCGCGGCCGTGGTCAGCCAGGCGTCCTCGCACCAGGTGCCGGTCGGGGTCAGCACCCCGGTGAAGCCGAGCAGCTCGGCGGTGCGGGCGACCTGGGCGAGGTAGTCGATGGTCGGCGGCCGGAACTGCGAGGCCGACCCGACCGCCCCCGGGCCCTGGCCGATCCCGCGGGGCACCGAGTGCCCCCCGCCGACCAGGCTGCGTCCGTCGCCCGTGGTGGGCAGGAACCAGTGGAGCTCCAGGCTCATGCGTCGTCCTCCGCCGTGCTCGTGGCCTTCTCGACGTCGTCGTTGAAGTCGGTGACGAACCAGTCCGACAGCGTCGGGTCGGCCGTCAACTGCCCCTGCTCCGCGAACGCGTCCCACATCTCCTGCTCGGAGGCGATCACCTCGTCGTCGATGGGCAGCGGCGTGTAGCTGCGCTGCTCGACCGCGCGGTCGGTGATGGCCGTCGACAGGCCGGTCTCCTCGGCCCACGTCCTCGACCACTCCGACTTGTGCTCGGCGGCCCACACCTGGGCGCCGGCCAGCCGGCCCAGGAAGTCACGCAGGGCGGCGCGGGTGGCCTTGTCCTCGAGGGCCTCGTCGCCCGCGACCTGGAAGGCCAGGCCGTTGACCAGGCCCTTGCCGTCGGAGAGCACGGTGGCACCGGTGTCCAGCTCGGCCTGCGAGGTGAACGGGTCCCAGATCGCCCAGGCGTCGACCGAGCCGCCCTTGAAGGCGGCCAGCGCCTCGGAGGGCTGCAGGTAGACCGGCTCCACGTCGCTGAACGACAGTCCGGCGTCGTCGAGCTGGGCGAGCAGGTTGTAGTTGGCCGAGCTGCCCTTGGCCACGGCGACCTTCTTGCCCTCCAGGTCCGCGACGTCGGTGAGGCTCGACCCCTTCGGGACCAGGATGGCGTCGCCGGTGGCGCCCTGGGAGTACGCCGAGACGACCTTGAGCTTCTTGCCCTGGTCGATGGCGAACAGCGGCGGGGTGTTGCCGACGCCGCCCACGTCCACGGCGCCGCTGCTCACTGCCTCGAGGAGCGGCGGCCCGGACGTGAAGGGCTTCCACTCGACGTCGTAGGGCAGGTCGTCGAGCTCGCCCGCGGCGCTCAGCAGCGCCTGGGAGCCACCCTTCTGGTCGCCCACGGTCAGGGTCACCTTGGAGAGGTCGACCGTGCCGTCGTCGCGCACGGCGTCGGCGTTGTCGGAGCCGCCGCAGCCGCCCAGGCCGAGGGTGACGGCGAGGAGCGCGGCGGCGAGGCCCGCGCGGGCCGGTCGGGTCAGTCTCACGATGCTCTCTCCTGGGGACGGGGACGGGAGGTGGTGCGGTCGAGGGCGGCCGGGTCGGGCTCGGCTCCCTCGTGCACGCCGAGGACGGCGAGCAGCTCGGTGCGCAGCTCGTGCAGCGCAGCGGGGTCGCGGGGGCGGTCGACGTCGACGCGGCTCTCGTGCCGGATCCGGCCGCCGTCGACGACCAGGACGCGGTCGGCGAGCTTGAGGGTCTCGTCGACGTCGTGCGTCACGAGCAGCACGGCGGGCCGGTGCTCGCGCCACAGCGCGAGCACCAGGTCGTGCATCTCGATGCGCGTCAGGGCGTCCAGGGCGCTGAAGGGCTCGTCGAGCAGCAGCAGGCCGGGGGCGCTGACGAGGGCACGGGCGAGGGACGCGCGCTGGGCCTGGCCGCCCGAGAGGGTCACCGGCCAGACGTCGTGCTTGTCGCCGAGCCCGACCTCGTCGAGCGTCTCGCGCGCCCGCTGGCGCCGCGAGGCCCGGCTGCCGGAGCGCAGCGCGAGGGCGACGTTGTCGGCCACCCGCCGCCAGGGGAACAGGCGCGGCTCCTGGAAGGCGACCGAGACGGTGCCGTCGATCTCGGCGGTGCCCTCGGTGACCGGGTCGAGCCCGGCGAGCGTCCGCAGCAGGGTCGACTTGCCCGACCCGCTGCGTCCCAGGAGGGCGACGAGCTCGCCGGGGGCGATGTCGAGGTCGAGGTCGTCGAGGACCACGTGGTCGCCGAAGGCGCGCCGCAGGCCGCGGACGCGGACGGTGGGGCCCGACGGGTCACCGTCCGGTCGGGCGAGGTCGGTGGTGGCGGGGTGGATCAGCCGTGTCGCCATGCGAGGGCCTTCCTCTCGATGGAGCGGACGAGCGAGTCGGTGGCCAGCCCCAGCAGGCTGTAGACCACGAGGCCGCCGACGACGACGTCGGTGCGGCCGAAGGAGGCGGCGTCGGAGACGAGGTAGCCGATGCCGCTGGTGGCGTTGATCTGCTCGGCCACGATGAGCGAGAGCCAGGCGACGCCCAGGCTGAGCCGCAGGCCCACCAGCGCCGAGGGCAGGGCGCCCGGCGCCACGACGTGCCGGATCCGCTCGGTCCAGCTCAGCCGCAGCGCCCGGGCCGCGTCGATCATCTTCGGGTCGACACCCCGGATGCCTGCCACGGTGTTGACGTAGAGCGGGAACGCGACGCCGAGCGCGATCAGCGCGATCTTGGGCGACTCGTCGATGCCCAGCCACAGCACCAGGAGCGGCAGCAGCCCGAAGTGGGGCACGGTCCGCAGCATCTGCATCGGGGGGTCGATCGCGTCGTCGCCGATCCGCGAGAGCCCGGCCACCGCTGCCAGGGCGAGGGCGATCGCGGCACCGAGGACGAACCCGATCGCGACCCGCTGCAGCGAGATGGCCGTGGCGTCCTGGAGCGTGCCCTTGCGCCACTCCTCGGCCATGGCCTCGAAGATCTGCAGGGGCGGGGCGAGCTTGTCCTCGGGGAGGACGCCGGTGGCCGAGGCGAGCTGCCACAGGGCGAGCAGGACGAGCGGGCTGACGGCGCGGCGCAGCGCGGCGGATCCCCGGCGGGGCCGTCGTGGGCGGCGTCCCGAGGGGGTCGCGGCCACGCCGGCTGCCGCCGGGACGCCGGTGGCGTCGACGGGGGATGCGGTGCTGGACATGGGTCCACCCTGCACCAAAGTCGTCTAGAACCAGTAATTGACTAGACTTTGAGACGAGACGTGTCGGCGTTCGCCGCGTGCTACTTGGGGGTCAGCCCCCGAGGGAGCTGAAGCCGTTCGGACCGCGGACGTCGGCGTCCACACCCGCCTGTCGCACGGCGTCGTGCTGGTGGCGGTCACCCTCACCCGCGCGCCGGCCGCTGCGGCGCTCGCGGACGTAGAGCACGGCCACGACGGCGATCGCGAGCACCCACAGGGCGATCCAGGACCACGTCGGCATGGTGGCTCCTCTCCGAGGCCCCCGCGGTGGGGTCACCGTGACCCTAGCCGGGCGCGGGGTCGCGGCCTAGCGCCTCACGAGGCGGGTCATCGCCAGCCGGGCGAGCGGCGCGTAGGCCACCACCACGGGCGCGGGTCCCGTCACGTGCAGCCAGGTGGCCGAGCCGTCGCCGTGGGCCTCCACGCCGTGCTCCAGGTGCAGCCGCACCAGGCCGAGGGGCGCGAGCCGGACCTGCCACGTCCAGGTGCGGGTGGGCTCGTCGACCTCCAGCACCTCGAACGGCACCCCGAGGGTGGGGTGGGGGAGCAGTCCCGCCCGCACGGTGCCCCTCGCCCCGGCGCTCAGACGTGTCATCGCGGTGTCCACGCGCTGGATCTGCGGCGACCAGGTCGACCACAGGGCGGGGTCGGCGTACCGCTCCCACGCGAGGTCGACGGGGGCGTCCCCCTGGACGCGCACGGTCACCGATGCCATGTCCGCGACGGTACGTCGCGGGCCGTGACGGACGGGTCGCTAGGTTGGGCCGAGCGCGCGACGCGCGCCGACGACGAGGAGTTCGATGACCCGCTTCACCGCGAGCAAGCAGTCCGCGGCCACCGTGACGTCCCCGCCCGAGGACGTGTGGGCCGCGCTGACCGACCCCGAGCTGCTGCCCCGGCTGACGCCGTACCTGCAGCGCATCGACGCCGACGGCGACCGGTGGACCTGGCACGTCACCCGGGTGCCGCTGCTCGGCCGGTCGATCGGCTCGACCTTCGTGGAGCAGATGTCCTTCGACGAGCCGTCGCGGATCAGCTACGCGCCGCACCCTGACGAGCCCGCCCAGCAGACGCAGGTCAGCGGGGAGTACCACCTCGAGCAGCGCGGGAGCGGCACCCGCCTGTCCATCGACATCGAGGTCAGCGTCGAGCTGCCGTTCCCGCGGCTGGCCCGCGTGGGCGTCGAGGGCGCGATCGCCGCGGTGATGAGCGGCATGGGCGTCGCGTTCTCCCGCAACCTGCTGCGCCACCTCGGGGAGCGCTGATGAGGATCCTGGTCATCGGGGCCTCGGGCTACGTCGGCTCGCGCCTGGTCCCCGCCTTCCTGGACGCGGGCCACGAGGTCGTGGCTGCCTCGTCGTCCGCGCCGCGGCCCGAGCGGTTCGCCTGGGGGCACCGGGTGGACTGGGCCCGCTGCGACGTCACCGACCGGGCGCAGGTCGCCGCGGCGCTCGAGGGCGTCGACGGGGTCTGCTACCTGGTGCACTCGCTGGACCGCCGCTCCTTCGAGGACCGCGACCGCGAGGGGGCCGAGGTCGTGCGCGACGCCGTCGCCGCCAGCGAGGTCACCCGCGTGATCTACCTCTCGGGCCTGGTGCCGGACGCGCCGACGCAGGACCTCTCGCGCCACATCTTCTCCCGGCTCGAGGTCGAGCAGGTCCTCTCCGAGGCCACCTCCCCGACCTGCTCGGTCCTGGCCCTGCGCGCCGGTGTCGTGCTCGGGGCGGGGTCGACCTCCTTCGAGGTGATCCGGCAGCTCGCCACGCTGCTCGTGGTGCAGCCGGTGCCGAGCTGGCTCGAGCACGACGTGCAGCCGATCGCGGTCAGCGACGTGCTGCGGGCGATGGTCGAGGCATTCGAGGACGACCGCCTCACCGGGTCGCTCGACATCGGTGGCCCCCACGTGGTGCCCTACGCCCGGCTGCTGGCCGACTGCTCGCGCGCGGCCGGCCTGCTGCGGCTGCGGATCCCGGTGGTGCTGGTGCCGCCCGCCCTGGTCAGCGCCGGCGCGGCGGCCCTCGTGGCCGCGCCGTTCTGGACGGTCTCCTCGCTCGTGCAGAGCCTGCGCCACGACATGGTGTGCCGGCCCGGCGAGACCTGGGTGCCGCGGGACGGGCGGCCCCTGCTCGGCATCCGCGAGTCGATGGCGCGCGCGTTCGGCGAGCCGGGCAGCACCCCCGAGGCCGCCCTGCCGAGCGACCCCTCCTGGACCAGCACGCGGGTCCCGGTCCTCGACGAGCTGCACGCCCCGGCCACGGTCAGGGCCGGTGCCGGGCTGGCGCTGAAGAAGGCGCGCACCGTGCTGGGCGCCCTGCCGATCCCGGGCCTGTAGGCGGGACCGGCAGGGCGCCGGGTCACACGTCCGCGAGCGCGACCTGGTCGTCGGCGAGGCGGTCGGGGTCGACCTCGGTGCCGACCAGGCGGCGCACCTCGTCGGTCGCGTCCCAGTCGTTGACCTGCATGCCGGCCACGACCTCGCGGCCCCGCAGCCACCAGGCGGTGAACACCAGGCCGTCGGTGTCGCCGCGCACGACGACGCGGTCGAAGCCCTCGGGGCCGGGGTGGCCGACGTACTCCATGCCGAGGTCGTACTGGTCGGTGAAGAAGTAGGGCAGCTCGTCGTGCTGGACGGACTCGCCGAGCAGGCTCCGCGCGGCGGTCTCGCCGTGCCGGGAGGCGGTGTCCCAGTGCTCGACCCGCAGGCGCCGGCCCAGGACGGGGTGCTCGGCGTTGGCCACGTCGCCGGCCGCCCACACGTGCGGGTCGCTGGTGCGCAGGGACGCGTCGACCAGCACGCCGTCGTCCACCTGCAGCCCCGCCGCCTCGGCGAGCTCGACGACCGGCTCGACGCCGATGCCGACGACCAGCAGGTCGAAGGGGACCGGGTCGCCCGAGGCGAGCTCGACCACGCCGCCGTCGTCGGTGGCGCGGACGCCGGTGACCTCCGTGCCGAGGCGCAGGTCGACGCCGTGGGAGCGGTGGAGCTCGGCGAAGACCGCCGCCACCTCGTCGCCGAGGACCCCGAGGAGCGGCTGCGCCGCTGACTCCAGGACGACGACCTCGGCGCCGTTCTGGCGGGCCGACGAGGCGACCTCGAGGCCGATCCAGCCCGCGCCGACGACCGCGATCCGGCGGCCCTCGGTCAGCTGCTCCTTGATGCGGGCCGCGTCCTCGAGGGTGCGCAGGTACGCCACGGGGGCGCCGCTGTCGTCGGCCGGCGCAAAGGGACGGGGCCGGGCGCCCGTGGCGAGCAGCAGCCGGTCGTAGCCGATCCGCTCGTCGCCGACGACGACCTCGCGCGCGGCCAGGTCGAGCCCGGTGACGCGGGTGCCGGTGCGCAGGTCGACGTCGTGCGCGGCGTACCAGCCCTGCTCCTGGACGAGGGTGTCGTCGGGGCCGGCCTCGCCGAGGAGGAGGTCCTTGGACAGCGGCGGCCGCTCGTACGGCGGGTGGTCCTCGGCGGTGAGCACCACCAGCTCCCCGTCGTACCCGGAGTCGCGCAGCTGCGCGACGGCCTTGCCGGCGGCGAGGCCGCCCCCCACCACCACGATCGGACCCGACATGTCGCACGCTCCTCGTCCGGGCCGACCGGCGCGGCCCCGCCCCCGAACGTAGCGCCGGGCACCACGCCCTCTGGCAGGGTGAGGCCATGGACCTGGGACTGCAGCTGGGCTACTGGGGCGCGCAGCCGCCCACGGGCACCGCCGAGCTCGTCGCGGCCGCGGAGGACGCCGGGTTCGACGCCCTGTTCACGGCGGAGGCGTGGGGCTCCGACGCGCTCACGCCGCTGGCCTGGTGGGGCCGCGAGACCACCCGGCTGCGCCTGGGCACCAGCATCGTGCAGATGTCGGGCCGCACGCCGGCGAGCATCGCCATGCACGCGCTCACCCTCGACCACCTCAGCGGCGGCCGGGTCGTGCTGGGCATGGGCGTGAGCGGTCCGCAGGTCGTGGAGGGGTGGTACGGCCAGCCCTTCGCCAAGCCGCTCGCCCGCACCCGCGAGGTGGTCGACGTCGTGCGCCAGGTGCTGGCCCGCGAGGCGCCGGTCACCAACGACGGCCCCCACCACCCGCTGCCGTACGCCGGCGAGGGGTCGGTCGGCCTCGGCAAGCCGCTGCGCTCGATCGTGCACCCGCTGCGCGCGGACCTGCCGATCTTCCTGGGCGCGGAGGGGCCGAGGAACGTCGCGCTGGCCGCGGAGATCGCCGACGGCTGGCTGCCGCTGTTCTACTCCCCGGCCTCGGCGGACCTCTATCGTCCCTGGCTGGCCGAGGGGTTCGCCCGCCCGGGGGCGCGACGCACCCCGGACACGTTCGAGATCGCGGCGACCTGCCACCTGCAGGTGACCGACGACCCGGGGCCGGTGCTGGAGGCGCTGAAGCCGTCGGTCGCCCTCTACATGGGCGGGATGGGCGCCAAGGGCCAGAACTTCCACCAGGAGGTCTTCGTGCGGATGGGGCACGAGCAGCTGGCCCACGACGTGCAGGAGCTCTACCTGGCCGGCCGCAAGGACGAGGCGGCCGCCCTGGTCCCCGACGAGCTGGTCGACCAGCTCCACGTCGTCGGCGACGCCGCCCGGGTGCGGGACAAGGTGGCCGAGTGGGAGGCCTCCGGCGTCACGATGCTGCTGCTCAGCCTCACCACGCCCGACGAGGTGCGGCTGGTGGCCGAGACCCTGGCCTGAGGCGGCGCCCCACCCGGGGTGGACCACGGCTCACAGGCGCGAGACGCCCTCCCAGCCCGTGCTCGGGGCGCGGAGCCCGAAGTACGCCCCCAGCGTCGGCGCGACGTCCATCGTGTGCGCGCGGTCCGAGCGGGCCACGCCCCGGGCGACGGCAGGGCTGCCGCCGGAGAGGAAGAAGGGGATGGGCTCGGTGGCGGGGTGGCCGTGGTTGCCGGGGATCGGGTTGCTCGTCGGACCCGGGTCGCTGAAGCGCCAGCCCGCCTTGCACCACACCAGCACGTCCCCGGCCTCGGCGCCCAGGCGCAGGCCGGGCGTGCGCGCGACGTCGTGGGCCGCCAGCACCCCGGGGGTCGCGGCGGCCAGCTGCCGGACCCGGGCGACCGCAGCGTCGCGGGCGCCTGCCGGGCCGGTCCAGTAGACGAGGTCGGCGCCCCCGTTCTGCGCGATCTCGAACCGACCGGCGAGCGTGGGGTCGGCCTCCAGCACCGGGGTGAGGCTGACGGTCTGCTGGGGCAGCGACCAGTCCATGGAGTGGTCGGCGAGCACCACGACCAGCGAGGAGGCCCACCTGCCGCTCGTCCTCAGCCGGTCGACGAAGCGCTGCACCTGGAGGTTCGTCGACGCCAGCGCCGTGCGACGGGCCGCCTGCAGGGTGGTGCCGGTCAGGTCGGAGTGGCCGAAGCGGTCGATGTCGCCGAGGTTGACGAAGACCAGGTCGGGGTCGAACCGGTCGACCATGGCGATGGCGGCGTCGGTGGTGGCCGCGTCCGGGGCGTGCCCCGAGACCGGGACGACCGGGAACGGCTCCCACCGGTGGGTGGCACGGGTGCCGAAGACGCCGTACAGGTACTCCTTGGACAGCACGGTGCCGGTGGTGCGACCGGTGGCGTTCAGCTGCTCGATGACGGTCGTCACCCGGATGTCGGAGGGCCGGTCGCAGTCGCGCACCACCTGCTCGTCGCGGTCGTAGACCGAGTTGGCCGGCACGCCGTTCCGCGCCGGGCGGCAGCCGGTCATCATCATCACGTGGTTGGGGATGGTCTCGGTCACCGGCAGCGACCGGGCGGCGGGGTACCACAGCCCGGCGTCGCGCAGCGCCCGCACGGCGGGCATCTGGTCGACCTCGCCCGGGCGGCAGCCGTCGAGGACCAGCACGTAGGCGCGGCGACGCCCCGCGGAGGAGGTGGCGGCCCCGGCCGCGGGTGCCCCGGCCACCGACGAGAAGGCCAGCGCCGCACCGGAGGCGCCGGTGACCCGGAGCAGCGTGCGGCGGTCGATCGCGGTCATCGGGCCACCGGCCCGGGGACGCGGTGCAGCACCTGGCTGCCGGCGGTGGTGGCGTAGGACACCGACCAGGTGGCGGCGGCGCCGCGGTCGGCGCGGTCGCCGATGACGTACCAGTCCATCTGTGCTCGCTTCGGGGTCAGGTCGAGGACCGAGTAGCCGTGGTCGTCGAAGTCGATGTGCTGGACGTGGGGGTTGTTGGCCTTGAGCGCCTCCTCCACGGCGATGCTCGTGGTGCGCGGCGGGCTCCCGGTGATGTCCTTGAGGTTGTTGGAGGTCACCGAGGTGCCGACCAGCTCGACGCCCACGGAGCTGCGCGTCGCGGCGTACGTCGCCTTGTCGGCCGGGAGGTCGCAGGCCCAGGCCGAGTGGATGTCGCCGGTCACGAAGACGGTGTCGGTGACGCCGTGGTCGCGCAGGTGCTCGAAGACCTCGCGCCGGTCGTCGGTGTAGCCGTCCCACTGGTCGACGTTGTAGGGCACGCCCTCGGGCGGCAGCAGCCCGACGGTGTCGTCGACCGGTCGGACCGCCTCGCGCGGCACGCCGGCGAAGGTCACCGGCGCGATCATCACGGGGTTGCCCACCAGCTTCCACTGGACGGCGGTCGTGGTGAGCGAGGCCTTGAGGAAGTCCATCTGGGCGCGGCCGGTGAGGGTGCGGTCGGGGTCGGCCTGGGCCGGGTCGACGGGAGCGGCGAGCTGCTGGTCGCGGTAGGACCGCAGGTCGAGCAGGGTCAGCTCGACGAGCGTCCCGAACCGCAGCCGGCGGTAGAGCCCGTCGCCGTCGCCGGACGCGGCGGTGCCCGACATCCGCACCGGCATCCACTCGTCGTACGCCTGGTGGCTCGCGGCCCGGCGCGCCGCCCACGACCCCTCGCCGGCCGAGTGGTTCTCGGCGCCCCCGCGCCAGGCGTCGTTGGCCGACTCGTGGTCGTCCCAGGTCACGACGAACGGCACCCGGGCGTGCAGGCGCTGCAGGTCGGTGTCGCGCTTGTACTGCGCGTGGCGCTGCCGGTAGTCGGCCAGGGTGCGGGTCTCGTGGGCCGGCTCGTGGACCCGGACGTCGCGGTCCGAGCGGCCGTAGCCGTACTCGCCCGGGCCGTACTCGTAGACGTAGTCGCCCAGGTGCAGCACCGCGTCGAGGTCGTCGCGGTCGGCGAGGTGGCGGTAGGCGCTGAACCAGCCGGCCTGCAGGTTGGCGCACGACACCACGCCGAGGCGCACCCGGGCGGGTGCGGACGCGGTCGCGGGCGCCGTGCGGGTGCGGCCGGTGCGGCTCGTGCGGCCGTCCCACAGGAACCGGTACCAGTAGGTGCGGCCCGGGGCCAGGCCGGTCGCGTCCACCTTGACCGTGTGGTCGCGCGCGGCCCCGGTGCGCACCCGTCCCGAGCGCACCACGCGGGTGAAGCCGGGCCCGGTGGCCACCTGCCAGCGCACCGTGACGTCGGGTCCGACTCCCGAGCCGGGCGTGCTGCGCAGGGTGGGGGTGACACGGGTCCAGAGCACGACGGAGGTGGGCCGGGGGTCGCCGCTGGCGACCCCGTGGGCGAAGGGGGAGCTGGCCATGCCCCATCCAACGACGGCAGGCCCCGGGCGTCATGGGTGCGGCGAGGTCGTCACCCGAGCCTCACCGCGTGCTCGCCCGCTGTTCACCAGCCGGTCGGCTCCGGCGCCGGCGGCAGGTCCCGGCGGCCGCGGCGGGCGGCCTTGCGCTCGAGCTGGTGCTGGATGTCGGCGATCGACGACTCCCGCGAGGTCACCAGCTTCGCCAGCCCGACCCCGGTGCCGAGGGTGACGAACAGCGGCCACGGGAAGCCGGGGCCGTGGTCGAACGCGGCCGCGACGTAGACCACCCAGCAGATGAGGGTCGGCACCAGGAACGACCACAGCGCCTGGTGGCGACGGTGCTCGTAGCGCCGGACCGCCTCGGCCCGCAGGTCGGACGCAGGGACGAGCGGACCGCGTCGAGGGGGAGCCGACGAGGGGGCGACGTCGGCGATGAGCGGCACCAGGTCGCCCAGCGTGCGGGTCTCCCGGACGGCGGTGGTGCGCTCGTCGAGCTCGTCCCGGTCGAGCCGGCCCTCGGCGTACGCCGCGGCGAGGGCGTCGAGGACCACGTCGCGGTCGCGGTCGGAGGCGCGCATCCCGGCGTGGGCCGGCAGTCGTGGGTCGAGCTCGAAGCGCTGCCAGGTGTCGGTCCCGTCCATGCCCCCAGCCTCGGGGAGGCAGGGCGCCCCACGCCAGGGTCGGCCGTCACGAGCCGTCCGTGACACCTGTCATGCGTGCGGGGTGGGCGTCTGCCCGGGACGCCCCGCAGCCGTCGGGTCCGGGTCCGAGGGCAGTCGCGACCAGCACTGCAGGTCCACCCGCCGGCCGCCGCGGTGGTGCACCGAGCGCAGCACCCCCTCCAGGACGTAGCCCGCCTTCGCGGCGACGCGTGCCGAGGCGGGGTTCTCGGTGGAGACGAGCGCCGTGGCCCGCTGCAGGCCGGCGTCGAACGCCCAGCGGGTCATCGCCAGCAGCGCCGCGGTGGCGACGCCCCGGCCGCGGGCGTCCGGCGCCACGGCGTACCCCAGCTCGACCTCGGCACCCTCGTGGTCCACGGGTCCCGTGACGGCGTACCCGACGAACGTCCCGGTCCCGTCCAGCACCGCCCAGGCGTGCCGGTCGTGGCCGTCGAACCGGGTCAGCCACTGCTCCACCCAGCCGTCCGGCACCGGGTCGGGCGCGCGCGTGAAGCGCAGCGTGGCGGGGTCGCGCATGGTCGCCAGGACCTGCGGCACGTGGGCGGGGCGCAGGGGCTCGAGGTTCACGACGACCACGTCCGCATGATGCCCCACCCGGGCCCGCTACCGTCTCGACATGGCTGACGTCACCACGCGTTCCCCCGTCGACCCCGCCGAGCTCGAGCGGCACCTGCGCGAGCGGGGCGTGCACGGCGTGCAGGTGGGGTGGGTCGACAACAACGGAGTGGTCCGGTCGCGGGTGGTCCCCGTCGGCGACCTGGCCGGCGCGCTGCACCGCGGCGTCGGCGTGACGGCCGTGTTCGCGGTATTCGACAGCCACGACGGCATCACCTTCGCCCACGAGGGCCTCTCGACGCCGTCCGGCGACGTCCGCCTGGTGCCGGTCGTCGACGCGCTCGACGACGTGGTGCCGATGGCCGGCCAGCCCGGGCTGGCCTGGGCCCACGGCCGCCAGCTGACCGCCGACGGCGACCCCTGGCCCTACTGCCAGCGCACCGTCCTCGAGCGGCAGGTGGCGCGGGCGGCGGCCGCCGGCTTCGAGGTGCGGGCCGGCTTCGAGGTCGAGCTGCTCGTCTCCCGCGAGGACCCGACCGGCGCGCTCGTGCCGGCCCACCGCGGCCCGGCGTACAGCGCCAACGCCGTCCGCGACGTCGGCGAGCTGGTGACGCGGCTGCTGTCCGACCTCGAGGCCAACGGCGTCGACGTCGGCCAGGTCCACGCGGAGTACGGCGGCGCCCAGCTCGAGCTCGCGCTGTCGGCCCTCGACCCGCTGGCCGCCGCCGACGCGCAGGTGCTGGTGCGCCAGACCGTCCACGACGCCGCCCGCAGCCTGGGCCTGCGCGCCAGCCTGGCGCCGCTGCCCTCGGAGGAGGTCGCCGGCAACGGCTGGCACCTGCACACCTCGCTGGTGCGCGACGGCCGCAACGCCCTGACCGGCGACGACGAGCACGGCCTGTCCGCGGTCGGCCGCGGCTACGTCGCCGGCCTGCTGCGCGAGCTGCCCGGGGTGGTCGCCGTCACCGCACCGAGCACCGGCTCGCTGCTGCGCCGGCGGCCGCACTACTGGGCCGGCGCCTTCGGCTTCTGGGGGGTGGAGAACCGCGAGGCCGCGGTGCGGCTGGTGCCGTCCTCCCGGCTGCTCGGCCCCGAGCACACCAACGTCGAGCTCAAGGCCTGCGACGCCTCGGCCAACCCCTACCTCGCGCTCGCGGTGACGATCGCCGCCGGCCTGGCCGGGGTCGAGGAGGGCCTGGTGCCGCCGGAGCCGGTGCAGGAGGACGTCGGCGGCTGGGACGACGAGCGCCGGGCCGAGGCCGGCATCGTGGCGCTCGCGACCACCCACGAGGAGCAGCGCGCCCACCTGCTGGGCAGCGACCTGGTCCGCGAGGTGCTGGGGGAGGACCTGCTCGGCGCGTTCGTCGCCTGCCGCGACGCCGACGCCGCGTGGGCGGCCGACCGGGCGCCGGCCGACGTGCTGGCGTCGCTGCGATGGATCTACTGAGCCTGCCCGGCGCGGACCGGGTGCTGGCCCGCCACGCCGTGGTGCTGCCGCAGCCCGACCAGCTGTGCGGCCCCTTCGCCGCCCACGTCGCGCTGCACGGCGTGCGACCGGACCCGCCGGGCGTGACCGAGCTGGCGCGGGCGGCGGGCACCCGTGTCTGGCCCCACGACGTCGCGGCGTGGCGGCCGGAGGGGGCCCCCTGGCGGCGCGACGGGTGGGACGTCCTGCCCGAGGCGCCCTCGGTGGGGACCAGCGGCACCGACGCGGCCGGGGTGGCGCGGGCGGTGTCGGCCCTCACCGACGTCGAGGTGGTCTCCGTCCCCGGGGCGGGCACGCACGCCGCCGCGTGGGCGTCGCTGCTGGCGTCGCTGCTGGGCGGACCCGACGTCGGCGTGGTGGCCAACGTCCGCACCGGTGCCCTCGAGCCCGGGGCCGGCTGGGACGTCGGGCACTTCGTGGTGCTGCACGCCGCCACGGCCACGGGGGAGCGGGTCGGGGTCGCCGACACCTACGCCGAGCTCGGCGCCCCCGGGCGGCCGCCGGGCTGCCGGGTGGTGGAGGTCGCGGCACTCGGGGCCGGCCTCGCGGCCGCCCCGGGCCGGGGCCTGCTGGTCCTGGTCGACCCCGACGACGCCGACGACGTGCGAGACCGGGTGGCGCGGGCCGGGCTGTCGACCGGCTCCTGGACCACCTGACGCGTCGCGCGAGGCGCGGCTACCAGCCGCGCTCGCGCCACTCCGCGACGTGGGGCCGCTCGGCGCCGAGCGTCGAGTCGTTGCCGTGGCCGGGGTAGAACCAGGTCTCGTCGGGCAGCCGGTCGAACACCTTGGTCGAGACCTCGTCCACCAGGGTGCGGAAGGCGTCGGCGTCGCCGAAGGTGTTGCCGACCCCGCCCGGGAAGAGGCTGTCGCCGGTGAACAGGTGGGGCGTGCCCTGCGGGTCGTCGTACACCAGGGCGATGGAGCCCGGAGTGTGGCCGACGAGGTGGATCACCTCGAGCCGCACCTCGCCGAACTCGATCGTGTCGCCGTGGCGCACCCGGTCGTCGACCACGACGCCGGTCTGCTCGGTCACGGCGTCGCTGTCCGCCTCGCCCGCGACCGTGACGGCGCCGGTGGCGGCCACGACGTCGGCCAGCGCCCGGTGGTGGTCCCAGTGCTGGTGGGTGGTGACCACCTTGGACAGCCCGGAGGCCCCGACCAGCTCGAGCAGGCGCTGCGGCTCGGCCGCGGCGTCGACGAGCACCTGCTCGTCGGTCGCGCGGCAGCGCAGCAGGTAGCAGTTGTTGGACATCTTCGGGTCGACCGCCAGCTTCGTCACCACCAGCCCGGCCAGCTCCCGGGTGTCCGGGGCGCCGCCGGGGGAGACCTCGCCGGTGTAGGGACCGCTGTCGCCGATGCTGCTCGCCATGGCCTCACCCTAGGCGGCCCGGCCGGCCCCGGGGGGAGCGCGGCGGGCTGTCGGTGGTGCGACGTAGCGTGCTCGGGGTACGTCGAGGTGCCGTGGTTGGCCGGCTCGGATAGGATCGCGAACACGTGTTCGAAGCTTCCAGCTCGCCAAGCACGCACCAACAGAGCCGTCGTCGAGTCGAGCAGAGGTCCAGTTCGTGGCTGATCAGCTGGTCATCCGGGGTGCCCGGGAGCACAACCTGAAGGACGTGTCCCTCGACCTCCCCCGGGACTCCCTCATCGTGTTCACGGGGCTGTCCGGGTCGGGCAAGTCGAGCCTCGCGTTCGACACCATCTTCGCGGAGGGGCAGCGCCGCTACGTCGAGTCGCTCTCGGCGTACGCCCGCCAGTTCCTGGGCCAGATGGACAAGCCCGACGTCGACTTCATCGAGGGCCTGAGCCCCGCGGTCTCGATCGACCAGAAGTCCACCTCGAAGAACCCGCGCTCGACGGTCGGCACCATCACCGAGGTCTACGACTACCTCCGGCTGCTCTACGCCCGCGCGGGCCGGCCCCACTGCCCCACCTGCGGTGCGCCCATCGAGCGGCAGACGCCGCAGCAGATCGTCGACCGGGTCCTCCAGCTCGAGGAGGGCACCCGCTTCCAGGTGCTGGCGCCGGTGATCAGGGGTCGCAAGGGCGAGTACCTCGAGCTCTTCCGCAGCCTGCAGTCGCAGGGCTTCAGCCGCGCCCGCGTCAACGGCGAGACCATCCAACTGGCCGAGCCGCCGACGCTGGAGAAGCAGAAGAAGCACACCATCGAGGTCGTCGTCGACCGGCTCTCGGCCAAGGAGTCGAGCAAGCGCCGGCTGACCGACTCCGTCGAGACGGCGCTCAACCTGGCCTCGGGCCTGGTGCTGTTCGACCTCGTCGACCTCGACGACGCCGACCCCCGCAAGGAGCTGCGGTTCTCGGAGAAGATGTCGTGCCCCAACGAGCACGACATCGAGACCGACGAGCTCGAGCCCCGCTCGTTCTCCTTCAACTCGCCGTTCGGCGCCTGCCCCGAGTGCCACGGCCTCGGCACCCGCATGGAGGTCGACCCGGAGCTGGTGGTCTCCGACCCGGGCGGGACCCTCGGCGAGGGCGTGATCGCGCCCTGGTCGGGCGCCCACGTCGCCGACTACTTCACGCGGCTGCTCGGCGCCCTGGGCGACGAGCTCGGCTTCGACCTCAACACCCCGTGGGAGAAGCTCCCCGCCAAGGGTCGCAAGGCGATCCTGGAGGGCCACAGCACCAAGGTGCACGTGCGCCACACCAACCGCTACGGCCGCCAGCGCTCCTACTTCACCGCCTTCGAGGGCGTGCGGCCCTACATCGAGCGCCGCCACCGCGAGGCCGAGAGCGACACCAGCCGCGAGCGCTTCGAGGGCTTCATGCGCGAGGTCGACTGCCCGGCCTGCCAGGGCACCCGCCTCAAGCCCGTCATCACCTCGGTCACCCTGGGCGGCGACCGGGGCGACGGCGGTCGCAACATCGCCGAGGTCTGCGCGATGCCGCTCAACGAGGCCGCCGAGTGGCTGGGTGCGCTCGAGCTCACCCCGCGCGAGCGCCAGATCGCCGAGCAGGTGCTCAAGGAGATCCAGGAGCGGCTGCGCTTCCTCCTCGACGTCGGCCTCGACTACCTCTCGTTGGACCGGCCCTCGGCCACCCTCTCCGGGGGCGAGGCCCAGCGGATCCGGCTGGCCACCCAGATCGGCGCCGGCCTCGTCGGCGTCCTCTACGTCCTGGACGAGCCGAGCATCGGCCTGCACCAGCGCGACAACCAGCGGCTCATCGAGACCCTGGTCCGCCTGAAGAACCTCGGCAACACCCTGATCGTGGTCGAGCACGACGAGGACACCATCAAGGTGGCCGACTGGGTCGTCGACATCGGGCCCGGCGCCGGCGAGCACGGCGGCCAGGTCGTCCACTCCGGCACGGTCCAGGGCCTGCTGGAGCACCGCGACTCCGAGACCGGGCTCTACCTCTCCGGCCGCAAGTCGATCCCGGTGCCTGGCGTGCGGCGCCCGCCGACGAAGGGCCGCGAGCTCAAGGTCCACGGCGCCCGCGAGAACAACCTCAAGAACGTCGACGTCGCCTTCCCGCTGGGCTGCTTCGTCGCGGTCACGGGCGTCTCGGGCTCGGGCAAGTCCACGCTGGTCAACGACATCCTCTACACCTCGCTCGCCAAGCACATCTACAACGCCCGCACGGTGCCGGGACGGCACCGCAAGATCACCGGCATCGACCAGGTCGACAAGGTGATCCACGTCGACCAGTCGCCGATCGGGCGCACGCCGCGCTCCAACCCGGCGACCTACACCGGCGTCTGGGACCACGTGCGCAAGCTCTTCGCCTCCACGCCCGAGGCCAAGATGCGGGGCTACCAGCAGGGCCGCTTCTCCTTCAACGTCAAGGGCGGCCGCTGCGAGGCGTGCTCCGGTGACGGGACGCTCAAGATCGAGATGAACTTCCTGCCCGACGTCTACGTGCCGTGCGAGGTCTGCCACGGCGCCCGCTACAACCGCGAGACGCTCGAGGTGCACTACAAGGGCAAGACCGTGGCCGACGTCCTGGACATGCCGATCGAGGAGGCCGTGGACTTCTTCGCGGCGATCCCCGCGATCTCGCGCCACCTGACCACGCTCGTCGAGGTGGGCCTGGGCTACGTCCGGCTCGGGCAGCCCGCGACCACGCTCTCGGGCGGCGAGGCCCAGCGCGTCAAGCTGGCCAGCGAGCTGCAGAAGCGCAACACCGGCAGCACGGTCTACGTCCTCGACGAGCCCACCACCGGCCTGCACTTCGAGGACATCCGCAAGCTGCTCGGGGTGCTCTCCAGCCTCGTCGACAAGGGCAACACGGTGCTGGTGATCGAGCACAACCTCGACGTCATCAAGACCGCCGACTGGATCGTCGACATGGGTCCGGCCGGCGGCAACCGCGGTGGCACCGTCGTGGCCCTCGGCACGCCCGAGCAGGTGGCGGCCAACGCCGACAGCTTCACCGGCGAGTACCTCAAGCCGCTGCTCGAGCGGGCCTGACCGGGTCCGGGCGCGCAGGCTTGGGCGCCTCCGTAGGTTGTCAGCCAGGCCGACCCACCGCTCAGGAGGACCCGATGGCACCCAGCGACCCGACCCCGTCCCGCTCTGCGTCCCCGACCGCCGCTACGCAGGCGTCCGGACCCCGCCGTCGCACCACCTCGCGGCGGGCCCTGGTCGGCGGCGCGCTCGGCCTGGGGGTCGGCGTGCCCCTCGTCGCGGCGTGCGGGTCGGACGACGAGGCGTCGGGCTCCGGCTCGGGCACGAGCACGACGTCGTCGGGGCCGGTGACCACCACCTCGGACGTCCCCGTCGGCGGCGGCGTCATCCTGGCCGCCGAGAAGATCGTCGTGACCCAGCCGACCGAGAGCGAGTTCAAGGCCTTCTCGGCCGTCTGCCCCCACCAGAAGTGCCTGGTCTCCAAGATCGAGGGCGAGGACATCGACTGCGAGTGCCACGGCAGCAAGTTCTCGATCACCGACGGCTCGGTGGTCAACGGACCGGCCGAGCAGCCGCTGTCCGCGCTGACCGTGAAGGTCGACGGCCAGGACATCAGCGTCACCTGACGCCGCAGCGCCTCAGGCGTCGGACTTGACCGCGAGCACGGGGCACGGCGCGTCGAGCAGCAGCTGCTGCGCCGTGCTGCCGGTCAGGATCTTGCCGACGGGGGAGCGGCGGCGCACGCCGATCACCAGCAGGTCGGCGGAGTGACGCGTGACGGCGTCGAGGATCGCCTCGGCCGGCGGCTGGCCGTCGGTGGGCTGCTCGACGACGTGGCTCAGGCCCTTCTCGCTCAGCTGCACGTCGATGGCGTCCATCTCCTGCGCGGGCGCGAAGCTCGGGTGGGAGTAGTCGCCGTTCTTGCCGGTGTTGACCACGACGAGACGGGCACCGAAGGAGGTCGCCCACTGCTCGGCGTGGGCCAGGGCGGCCAGCCCCTCGGGGGAGGGCAGGTAGCCGACGACGACGGTCTGGACGGGGGCGCTGGAGTTCTCGGGCACGGCCCCAGCCTACGCGGGTCCGGCGCCCGAGGCGGAGCACGGATCCGGGCCCGGCCGCGGTCGGGGCTGTCGGTCGGCCCTCGTAGGGTTGCGGTGTGGCAGACCCGTCGACCTACCGACCCCGACCGGGGTCGATCCCGACGCAGCCGGGGGTCTACCGCTTCCGCGACAAGGACGGCCGGGTCGTCTACGTCGGCAAGGCCAAGTCGCTGCGGCCGCGCCTCTCGTCCTACTTCCAGGACCTCGCCCACCTGCACCCCCGCACCGCGACGATGGTCACCACCGCGGCGTCGGTGGAGTGGACGGTGGTCGGCACCGAGGTCGAGGCCCTGCAGCTGGAGTACTCCTGGATCAAGGAGTTCGACCCGCGCTTCAACGTCAAGTACCGCGACGACAAGTCCTACCCCTGGCTCGCCATCACCATGGACGAGGAGTTCCCCCGCGTCATGGTCGGACGTGGGGCCAAGCGCAAGGGCGTGCGCTACTTCGGCCCCTACGGCCACGCCTGGGCGATCCGCGAGACGGTCGACCTGCTGCTGCGGGTGTTCCCGATGCGCTCGTGCAGCAACGGCGTGTTCAAGCGCTCCCAGCAGATCGGTCGCCCGTGCCTGCTGGGCTACATCGACAAGTGCGCCGCCCCGTGCGTCGGTCGCGTCGACGCCGAGGAGCACCGCGGCATCGCGGAGGACTTCGCCGACTTCATGGGCGGCCGGACCGACGCCTTCGTCAAGCGGGTCGAGCAGCAGATGTACGCCGCGTCGCAGGAGCAGGACTACGAGCGCGCCGCGCGGCTGCGCGACGACCTGGGTGCCCTGACCCGGGCCCTGGAGAAGCAGGCCGTGGTCTTCGGCGACGGCACCGACGCCGACGTGATCGCCCTGGCCGAGGACCCCCTCGAGGTCGCGGTGCAGATCTTCCACGTGCGCTCGGGCCGCATCCGCGGCCAGCGCGGCTGGGTCGCCGACCGCGTCGACGACCTCGACACGGCCGGGCTGGTGGGGGAGTTCCTGCTGCAGCTCTACGCCGGCGAGGACGGCGACGCCATCCCGCGCGAGGTGCTGGTGCCGGCCCTGCCCGACGACACCGACGTCTTCGAGCAGCTGCTCAGCGAGAGCCGCGGCTCCAAGGTGGGCATCCGGGTCCCGCAGCGCGGCGACAAGCGCACCCTGCAGGAGACGGTGGCCAAGAACGCCCAGCAGTCCCTGGTGCTGCACAAGACCAAGCGCGCCAGCGACCTCACGGTGCGCAACCAGGCCCTCGAGGAGATTCAGGAGGCGCTCGACCTGCCGTCGGCGCCGCTGCGCATCGAGTGCTACGACATCTCCAACCTGCAGGGCACCGAGGTGGTGGCCTCGATGGTCGTCTTCGAGGACGGGCTGGCCCGCAAGAGCGAGTACCGCCGGTTCGTGATCCGCGGGGTCGACGGCCAGAACGACGTCGCGTCCATGCACGAGGTGATCACCCGGCGCTTCCGCCGGCTGCTCGACGAGCGCATCGAGCACGGTGACCTGGGCAGCGGCGAGGTGGACCCGGAGGCGGGCCCGATGCTGATCGACCCCGACACCGGACGACCGCGCAAGTTCGCCTACACGCCCGGCCTCGTGGTCGTCGACGGCGGCCCGCCCCAGGTCGCGGCGGCCCGTCGCGCCCTCGACGAGCTCGGCATCGACGACGTGCCGCTGTGCGGCCTGGCCAAGCGGCTCGAGGAGGTCTGGGTGCCCGGCGAGGAGGACCCGGTCATCCTGCCGCGCTCCAGCGAGGGCCTCTACCTGCTCCAGCGGATCCGCGACGAGGCCCACCGCTTCGCGATCAACCACCACCGCTCGCGCCGCTCCAAGACGATGGTGGAGAGCCTGCTCGACGACGTGCCCGGCCTCGGGGAGGTGCGCCGGCGCACGCTGATCAAGCACTTCGGCTCGCTGAAGAAGCTGCGGGCTGCGACGATCGAGCAGATCGCCGAGGTGCCCGGCATCGGGACCCGCACGGCGACGGCCATCAGCGAGGCCGTGGCCAACCGGCCCGGCTCGGTCGGCGTCAACACCGCGACGGGCGAGATCGAGGAGGGGTGATGACGGAGCCGCAGCACGACCCCGTCCACGAGCGGGCCCAGCAGGACCACCCGCAGGGCGAGCTGGTGGTCGTCACCGGCATGACCGGTGCGGGACGCAGCACGGCCGCCAAGGAGCTCGAGGACCTCGGCTTCTTCGTCGTCGACAACCTGCCGCCCGAGCTGGTGGGCGACGTGGTGCGCCTGGTCGACGACAAGCGCGGCATCGACCACCCGGTGGCGGTCGTGGTCGACGTCCGCGGCGGGGTGTTCTTCGACGGCCTGCGCGCGCAGCTGGCCGAGGACTTCCCCACGCGCCGCACCACGCTGCTGTTCCTCGAGGCCTCCGACGACATCCTGGTGCGCCGGCAGGAGGCCGCGCGGCGGCCCCACCCGCTGCAGGGCAGCGGCCGGCTCCTCGAGGGCATCGCGACCGAGCGCCGGGTGATGGCGGACCTGCGCAGCGAGGCCGACCTCGTCATCGACACCACGCCCCTCAACCTGCACCAGCTCAAGCACCGCGTGGCCCGCTCGTTCGGCACCCCCGAGACCGTCGGCCTGCGCATCACCACCCTCAGCTTCGGCTTCAAGTACGGCGTGCCCGTCGACGCCGACCTGCTCGCCGACATGCGCTTCATCCCCAACCCGTTCTGGGTGCCCGAGCTGCGGCCGCTCACCGGGCAGGACGAGGCGGTCGCCCGCTACGTCAAGGACCGGGGCGACGCCCAGGAGTTCCTGGAGCGCTACGTGCCGGTGATCCAGACCGTGGGCGCGGGCTACCTGCGCGAGGGCAAGCGGTTCATGACTGTGGCGATCGGCTGCACCGGCGGCAAGCACCGCAGCGTCGCGATGTCGGAGGAGATCGCCAGCCGGCTCCGCGACCTCGGTCTCGAGGCCGACGCCGTGCACCGCGACCTGGGGCGGGAGTAGGCGTGGGTCGCTGGTCGACCGAGCCCGCCGTCGTCGCGCTCGGGGGCGGGCACGGCCTGGCGGCGTCGCTGACCGCGCTGCGCCAGCTCACCACCGACCTCACGGCCGTGGTGACCGTCGCCGACAACGGCGGCTCGTCGGGCCGCCTGCGCGAGGAGTTCGGGGTGCTGCCCCCGGGCGACCTCCGGATGGCGCTGGCCGCGCTGTGCGGTGACGACCGCTGGGGCCAGACCTGGGCGCGGGTGCTGCAGCACCGCTTCGACTCGGCCGGAGAGCTCTCGGGGCACTCCCTGGGCAACCTGCTGATCCTCACCCTGTGGCAGCAGCTCGACGACCACGTCGACGGCCTCGACTGGGTGGCGGGGCTGCTGGGCGCCCGCGGCCGGGTGCTGCCGATGGCGCTGACCCCGCTCGACATCACCGCCGAGGTGCGCGATCCCGACGGGTCGGTCTCGACCGTGCGCGGCCAGGTCGAGGTCGCGACCGCCCCGGGCGAGGTGCTGGGCGTGAGCCTGGACCCCGCCGACGCCGCGGCCTGCCCGGAGGCGCTGAGCGCGATCGCCGATGCCGACGTCGTCGTCCTCGGGCCGGGGTCGTGGTACTCCAGCGTGATCCCGCACCTGCTCGTGCCCGAGCTGCGCGAGGCGCTGTGCCGCACTAGTGCGCAGGTGGTGGTGGCCACCAACCTCGAGCCGCACGCCGACGAGACCCGGGGCTACGACCTCGCCGACCACCTCGAGGTGCTGCGGCGCCACGCGCCGCAGCTGCGGGTCCACACCGTGCTCGTCGACCCCTCGGCCGTCACCGATGCCGACCGGCTCGGCGCGGCGGCCGGCGCGCTGGGCGCCCGGCTGGAGGTGGCCGACGTCGCCGCCGACCACGCCGGAGTCCACGATCCGCACAAACTGGCCTCCGCGTATGCGCGCGTCATGGGCGCGAACTAAGGTGCTCGCATGGCGATGACGGCACAGGTGAAGGCAGAGCTGGCCAGCACGACAGTCACCAAGACCTGCTGCCGCAAGGCCGAGGTGTCGTCCATGCTCCGCTTCGCCGACGCCCTGCACCTCGTCAACGGCGGCATCGTCGTCGAGGTCGAGCTCGACACCGGGGCGGCCGCCCGTCGCGTGCGCCGCGACATCGCCGAGGTCTTCGGCCACCAGCCCGAGGTCGTGCTGCTCAAGGGCGCCGGCATCCGACGTGGCTCGCGCTACATCGTCCGGGTCGCCCGCGACGGCGAGTCCCTGGCCCGCCAGGCCGGCCTCATCGACAACCGCAACCGCCCGGTCCGCGGCCTGCCGCCCGTCGTGGTCAACGGCGCCGGCTGCGACGCCGTCGCCGCCTGGCGCGGGGCCTTCCTGGCCCACGGCTCGCTCACCGAGCCCGGCCGCTCGAGCTCGCTCGAGGTGACCTGCCCCGGTCCCGAGGCCGCGCTGGCCCTGGTGGGCGCGGCCCGTCGCCTCGGCATCGCCGCCAAGGCCCGCGAGGTCCGCGGCGTGGACCGCGTGGTGATCCGCGACGGCGACGCCATCGGCCAGCTGCTGACCCGGCTCGGCGCCCACGAGTCGCTGCTCGCCTGGGAGGAGCGTCGGATGCGGCGCGAGGTGCGGGCCACCGCCAACCGGCTGGCCAACTTCGACGACGCCAACCTGCGCCGCTCGGCCCGGGCCGCGGTCGCCGCCGGCGCGCGCGTCGAGCGGGCCCTGGAGATCCTGGGCGAGGACATCCCCGACCACCTGGCCCAGGCCGGGCAGCTGCGCCTGGAGCACAAGCAGGCCTCGCTCGAGGAGCTCGGCCAGCTGAGCGACCCGGTGCTGACCAAGGACGCCATCGCGGGCCGGATCCGCCGCCTGCTGGCCATGGCGGACAAGAAGGCCGAGGAGCTCGGCGTACCCGACACGGAGTCGTCGCTGACCCCGGAGATGCTGGCCGAGGAGGCCTAGGCCTCCCGCTCCACCCCGTCGCGCAGGCCCCGTCACGGGTTACCAGCAGGTACGCCGGACGAGTGTTCCCGCGTCCTCGCGACCCCGATAGGGTCGCTGCGGTACCGCCAAGTGCCCCAGCAATCCCCAGCCTCTCCAGGAGTGGATCCCGTGACTGTTCGCGTAGGCATCAACGGCTTCGGCCGCATCGGCCGCAACTTCTTCCGCGCCGTGCGCGCCTCGGGTGCCGACATCGAGATCGTCGGCGTCAACGACCTGACCGACAACACCTCGCTCGCGCACCTGCTCAAGTTCGACTCGATCCTCGGGCGTCTCGACGCCGAGGTCAGCGCCGACGCGAGCTCCATCAAGGTGGGCGACCAGCTCATCGCCGTGTCCGCCGAGCGCGACCCGGCCAACCTCAGCTGGGGCGAGCTCGGCGTCGACGTCGTCGTGGAGTCGACCGGCTTCTTCACCGACGCCACCAAGGCCAAGGCCCACGTGGACGCCGGCGCCAAGAAGGTCATCATCTCGGCGCCCGCCTCCAACGAGGACATCACCATCGTGATGGGCGTCAACCACGAGCTCTACGACCCGGCGCAGCACACCGTCATCTCCAACGCGTCGTGCACCACCAACTGCCTGGCCCCCATGGCGAAGGCGCTCCACGACGAGTTCACGATCGTCAAGGGCCTGATGACGACGATCCACGCCTACACGGCCGACCAGAACCTGCAGGACAACATCCACAAGGACCCCCGCCGCGCCCGCGCGGCCGCGCTCAACATGGTTCCCACCTCGACCGGTGCGGCCAAGGCGATCGGCCTGGTCCTGCCCGAGCTCAAGGGCAAGCTCGACGGCTACGCCATGCGCGTCCCGGTCCCGACCGGCTCGGCCACCGACCTCACCTTCGAGGCCGGACGCGAGACCTCCGTCGAGGAGGTCAACGCCGCGATCCAGAAGGCGGCCGACGGTCGCTACCTGAAGTACTCCACCGACCCGCTGGTCTCGACCGACATCGTCACCGACCCGGCGTCGTGCATCTTCGACGCGCCGCTCACCAAGGTCATCGGCAACCAGGTCAAGGTGCTCGGCTGGTACGACAACGAGTGGGGCTACTCCAACCGCCTCGCCGACCTCATCACCCACGTCGGTGCCAGCCTCTGATGGGGGAGTACTCCTCCCTCGGCGACGTCGCCGGCAAGCGGGTCCTGGTCCGCTCCGACCTCAACGTGCCGCTCGACGGTGACCAGATCACCGACGACGGCCGGATCCGGGCGAGCGTCCCGACCATCCGCGAGCTGAGCCGGGCCGGGGCCAGGGTCGTCGTCACGGCCCACCTCGGCCGGCCCAAGGGGGCGCCCGACGCGGCGTACTCCCTGCGGCCGGTGGCGGCCCGCCTCGGCGAGCTGCTCGGCACCGAGGTCGCCTTCGCGACCGACACGGTCGGTGACTCCGCCCGGGCCGTTGTCGACGCGCTCCAGGACGGCGAGGTCGCGGTGCTGGAGAACGTCCGCTTCAACGCGGGGGAGACGAGCAAGGACGACGCCGAGCGCGGCGAGCTCGCTGACGCGCTGGCCTCGCTGGCCGACGCGTTCGTCAGCGACGGGTTCGGGGTCGTGCACCGCAAGCAGGCCAGCGTGTACGACGTCGCGCAGCGGCTCCCGCACGCCATGGGTGCGCTGGTCGCGACCGAGATCGAGGTCCTCCAGCGGCTCACCCGGGACCCGCAGCGGCCCTACGTGGTCGTCCTCGGCGGCTCCAAGGTCAGCGACAAGCTCGCCGTGATCGACAACCTGCTCGACAAGGCCGACACCCTGCTCGTGGGGGGCGGGATGGTCTTCACCTTCCTCGCCGCCCAGGGCCACGAGGTCGGCCAGAGCCTGCTGGAGCAGGACCAGGTCGCCACCTGCCGGGACTACCTGGAGCGGTCGGAGGCCAGCGGCGTCGAGATCGTGCTGCCGACCGACGTCGTGGTGGCCCCGGAGTTCAAGGCCGACGCCCCCGCGACGACCGTGCCGGTCGACCAGATCCCGGCCGACCAGATCGGGCTCGACATCGGGCCCGACTCGGCGGCCGCCTTCGCCCGCCACATCGCCGGCGCGACGACGGTCTTCTGGAACGGCCCCATGGGCGTCTTCGAGTTCGACGCCTTCGCCGCCGGCACCCGCGCGGTCGCCCAGGCGCTCACCGAGGTCGACGGGCTGTCCGTGGTCGGCGGGGGCGACTCCGCCGCGGCCGTGCGGCGCCTCGGGTTCGACGAGCAGGCGTTCGGTCACATCTCCACCGGCGGCGGCGCCAGCCTGGAGTACCTCGAGGGCAAGGACCTGCCCGGCATCACCGTCCTGGAGGACTGATGGCCACCAAGAAGACGAGCACCTCCGGCCGCACGCCCCTGATGGCGGGCAACTGGAAGATGAACCTCAACCACCAGGAGGCCGTCGTCCTGGTGCAGAAGCTGTCCTGGACGCTGTCGGACAAGAAGCACGACCACGCGGCCGTCGAGGTGGCGGTGATCCCGCCGTTCACCGACATCCGCAGCGTGCAGACCCTGGTCGACGGCGACCGGCTGCAGATCCGCTACGGCGCCCAGGACGTCTCGGCGCACGAGTCGGGCGCCTACACCGGTGAGGTCTCGGCCTCGATGCTGGCCAAGCTGGGCTGCTCCTACGCCCTCGTCGGGCACTCCGAGCGGCGCCAGCACCACGGGGAGGACGACGCCCTGGTCAGCGCCAAGGCGCACGCCGCCCACGCGGCCGGCATCACCCCCCTCGTGTGCGTCGGCGAGGGTCTCGACGTGCGTCGCGAGGGTCGCCAGGTCGAGCACACGCTCGCCCAGGTCGACGGCTCCCTGGCCGGGTTCACCCCGGAGCAGGTGGCCGGCCTGGTGGTCGCGTACGAGCCCGTGTGGGCCATCGGCACCGGCGAGGTCGCCACGCCCGAGGACGCCCAGGAGGTCTGCGGGGCGATCCGCGCCCGCCTGGCCGAGACCCACGGCGAGGAGGCGGCGGCCGGCGTACGCGTGCTCTACGGGGGGTCGGTCAAGGCCGCCAACGTCGCCGGGATCATGCAGAAGCCCGACATCGACGGCGCTCTGGTGGGCGGTGCCAGCCTGCAGGTGGACGAGTTCGGCGGCATCTGCCGCTTCTACGACATGCCAGTGCTCTGAGCAGCGCGCCTCATCGGCTAAAGTCCACCGCGTGGTTATCGTCTTCGAGGTCTTGCTCGTCATCTCGAGCTTGCTGCTGATCCTGCTGGTGCTCCTCCACAAGGGGCGCGGCGGTGGGCTCTCCGACATGTTCGGCGGCGGCATGTCCAGCGGTCTGGGCGGCTCGTCGGTCGCCGAGCGCAACCTCGACCGCATCACCATCGGTCTGCTGCTGGTGTGGTTCTCGTGCGTCGTCGGTCTCGGGCTGCTGCTCAAGACCGGCAACTGACCCTCAACGATCTCGAAGGAGTCCAGCGTGGCAGGTGGAGGCAGCGCCATCCGGGGCAGCCGGATCGGCTCCGGCCCCATGGGGGAGGCGGAGCGCGGCGAGGCCGCCCCGCGACAGAACGTCACCTACTTCTGCTCCCACGAGCACCGCACGCCGATCGCCTTCGCGATGGAGGCCGTGGTCCCCGAGTCGTGGGACTGCCCCCGCTGCGGTCTGCCCGCCAGCATGGACTCGGCCAACCCGCCCCCGGCGCCCAAGATCGAGCCCTACAAGACCCACCTGGCCTACGTGAAGGAGCGCCGCTCCGACGCCGAGGCCAAGGACATCCTCAACGAGGCGCTGTCCACCCTGCGGCAGCGCCGCAAGTCCGGCGACGTCATCTTCTGACCCGGCGAACGGGCGCGCGTTCGCGCTGGTTCCCCGAGCGGGCGATGGCAGCCCGCCCAGGTGCGCCGAGCGGGCGATTGCGGCACGCGCTGAGGCGCCGAGCGGGCGATCGCGGCACGCGCTGAGGCGCCGAGCGGGCGATCGCGGCACGCGCTGAAGCGCCGAGCGGGCGATCGTCGTACGCGCTGAAGCGCCGAGCGGGCGATCGTCGTACGGCTGTGGACGGCGAGGTGCGGGATACGCCGTCCGCCAGGACGCTGTGGCCATGCACCCGGACTGGCTCGACGACGCCGGCAGCCTGCTGGGCTCCCGCAGCCCACTGCCGCTCGATGCTCCCTTCACCCGCGACGACGCCCTCGGGCTGGGCGTGTCGCGGCGCGGCTTCGACGCCCTGGCGCGAGCCGGGCTGGTGCGCCGCGTCCTCCACGGTGTGTACGCCGCGGCGCAGGCGCCCGACGACGTCCGGCTGCGCGCCGCCGCCCTGGGTCTCGTCGTGCCGCCCCACGCCGTGGTCAGCGACCGGACGGCCGCCTGGCTCCACGGGGTGGCCATCCTGCCGCGTTCGGCGCTCAGCGTCCCGCCGCCGGTCCAGGTGGTCAGCACCGAGGACACGCGAGTCCGGCGACCCGAGGCCGACGGCCACCGGCGCGCCCTGCTCGAGCGGGACGTGCAGGTCGTCCACGGCCTCCGGGTCACCTCGCCGCTCAGGACCGCGCTCGACCTGGGCCGTTTGCTCTGGCGGTTCGACGCGCTGGCGGCGCTCGACGGCTTCCTGCGTGCGGGGCTGTCCCGCGAGGCCGTGCTGGGCGACCTCGGACGGTTCCGGGGCTTCCGCGGCGTCCGGCAGCTGCGCGTGCTCACGCCGCTCGCGGACGGCCGTTCGCAGTCGCCGGCCGAGTCCGCCCTCCGCCTCTGGTGGTACGACGCCCTCCTGCCGACGCCCGAGCCGCAGCTGGTGGTGCCACGGGACCACGGGTCCTGGTTCGCGCTCGACCTCGCCGACCCGCCGTCGTGGTACGCCGCGGAGTACGACGGGGACGAGTTCCACACGACCGACGCCGACCGCCGCCACGACGCGGACCGCCGGGCCTGGCTCGCCGAGGAGCGTGGCTGGACCGTCGAGGTGTTCACCAAGGACGACCTCTACGGCCCGCGCGCCGACCCGATCCCGCGGCTCCAGGAGGGTCACGCGCGGGCGCGTCGCGCGCTCAGCCGGTGGTCCCCGGGGACGCCGGGCGCAGCCTAGGTACGACGATCGCCCGGTCGGCGTTCCCCGCCGTACGACGAATGCCCGGTCGGCGTTCCCCGCCGTACGACGAATGCCCGGTCGGCGTTGCCCGGCGTACCGCGATCGCCCGGTCGGCGCTCCGCGGCGTACGACAATCGCCCGGTCGGCGGCTACAGGGCGCTGGCGGCGTCCTCGTCGAGCCACCAGGTGCGGGGCTCGGCGGTGATGCCGCGGGCGGGGGTCTCGTGGACCGAGCCCTCGTCGGCCAGGGCGCGGGCGACGGCGTCGGCCTTGCCCGCGCCGGAGACCAGGAACCACACGGCGCGGGTGCGGTTGAGGGCCGCGAAGGTGAGGGTGATCCGCTCCGGCGGCGGCTTGGGGGAGTCGGTGACGCCGAGGGCGATGGCGTCGTCGACGTCGAGCTGGGGGTGATCGGGGAAGAGCGAGGCCACGTGGCCGTCGGGTCCCAGGCCGAGCAGCACGAGGTCGAACTCGCCGCCGCCGTGCTCCCGCACCGCCTGCTCGTACGCCGCCGCGGCCGCGTCGAGGTCGGGGTGGGCCTCGTCGGCGGCCGGCATGGCGTGCACGCGGAGCGCGTCGACGCCGACCACGTCGAGCAGGTCGCGCCCGACGCCCTTGTCGTTGCGGTCGGAGGAGTCGGCCGCCACGTAGCGCTCGTCGCCCCACCAGAAGTCGACGCGGGTCCAGTCCACGGCCGAGGAGTCGAGGGCGGCGACCGCGCGGTAGATCTCGTCGGCGATGGTGCCGCCGGTGAGCGCGACCGAGGGCACACGACCCTCGGCCTGCACCTCGGCCAGCCGGGTCACGAGGGCCTCGGCGACGGCCGAGGCCAGACCGGGGGCGTCGGGGTACCGCACGATGTCGACCATCACTGCTCCAGCTTCGTCAGGCGCCGCGCGACCGCGGCGTAGATGTCGTCCTCGTCGAGCCGCCGCAGCTCCTCGGCCAGCAGCTCGGGGACCGTGCGGCGCTTCAGCGCCACCGGCCGGTCCGGCTGCCCGGGGGAGCGGAAGCTCGCGAGCAGGCCGTCCGGGCGGGTGATGCTGATCTCGCCCTCGGCCGTCGTCATGGTGACCTCGGTCAGTCCGGGGCCCTCGGAGGTGTGGCGGGCCACGTCGACGTGGAGGCACTCGGCCAGCCACGCGACGAGCAGGTCGGCGCTGGGGCTCACCTTCTCCGCGGTCACCGAGGCGGCGGAGACCTTCGAGGGGTGCTGGTCGAGCGCGGCGGCCAGCAGCGCCCGCCACGGCGTGAGGCGGGTCCAGGCGAGGTCCGTGTTGCCCTTGGCGTACGCCGCGCACTGGACGTGGATGGCCTTGGTGCGCGCCCTGGTGGCCGCGGCCGCGTCGGTGACCCGGCGCTGGGCCAGCCCGCCGAGCGGGTCGGCCGCCGGGTCGCGGGGGGCGTCGACCGGCCACCACACGGCGACGGGGGAGTCGGGCAGCAGCAGCGGGAGCACGACGGACTCGGGGTGCTTGACGACCTCGCCGTGGAGCCGGATCAGCGCGGTCTCGCCGCTCCACCCGGCGCCGGTGCCGACCTGGGCGTCGACCCGGCCGTGGCCACGGCCGTCGCCCAGGATCACGCCCAGCACCCGGGCGGGGTGCTCGTGGGACGCCTCGCGGGCGCACTCCATGGCCTGGGCGGCGTGCTCCTCGTCGACCACCACGACCAGCGTCATGACCATGCCCATCGCGGGGGAGCCGGCGCTCTTGCGCGCCTCCACCAGGGCGGCGGCGATCCCGGCCGAGCTGGTCCCGGTGAGCTCTCTCATGGTCGCCTCCAGGCGCGGCCGTCGCGGGAAAGCATGGCGTCGGCAGACGCGGGTCCCCACTGGCCGGGGGCGTACTGGTCGATGCCGTCGCTCGAGCCGGCGTCCTGCCGGGCCCAGTGCGCGATCACGGGGTCGAGGATCTTCCAGCTGAGCTCGACCTCGGCGTTCTGCGGGAACAGCGGCGGGTCGCCGAGCAGCACGTCGAGGATGAGCCGCTCGTAGGCCTCGGGGCTGGACTCGGTGAAGGAGCCGCCGTAGGCGAAGTCCATGTTGACGTCGCGGATCTCCATCGCGCCGCCGGGGACCTTGGAGCCGAACCTGATGGTCGCGCCCTCGTCGGGCTGGATCCGGAAGACGATGGCGTTCTGGGTCAGGTCCTCGGTGGCGGTCTCGGTGAACGGCAGGTGGGGCGCGCGCTTGAGCACGACCGCGATCTCGGTGACGCGTCGTCCCAGCCGCTTGCCGTGGCGCAGGTAGAACGGCACCCCGGCCCAGCGGCGCGTCTCGACGTCGACCCGGATGGCGGCGAAGGTCTCGGTCGTCGAGGAGGCGTCGATGTCGTCCTCGTCGAGGTAGCCGATCACCTTCTCGCCGCCGGCCCAGCCCGCGGCGTACTGGCCCCGGGCGGTGTGGAGGTCGAGGCGGCGCGGCAGCACCACCGAGGAGAGCACCTTCTCCTTCTCGGCACGCAGGTTGGCGGCGTCGAAGGACAGCGGCTCCTCCATCGCGACCAGCGCGAGCAGCTGCAGCAGGTGGTTCTGGATGACGTCGCGCGCGGCGCCGATGCCGTCGTAGTAGCCCGCCCGGCCACCGATGCCGATGTCCTCGGCCATGGTGATCTGGACGTGGTCGACGTAGTGGCTGTTCCAGATCGGCTCGAACAGGTTGTTGGCGAAGCGCATCGCCAGGATGTTCTGGACCGTCTCCTTGCCCAGGTAGTGGTCGATGCGGAAGACCGACTCGGGCGGGAAGACGTCGTTGATGACCGCGTTGAGCTCGCGGGCCGACTCCAGGTCGTGCCCGAAGGGCTTCTCCACGACCACGCGGCGCCACGAGCCGTCGCCGCCGTCGGTCAGGCCGTGCTCCTGGAGCTGGCCGATGACGTCGCCGAAGAACTTGGGCGGGATCGAGAGGTAGAAGGCGTGGTTGCCGCCGGTGCCGCGCGAGACGTCGAGCTCCTCGATGGTGCGTCGCAGGGCGTCGAACTGCACGTCGTCGCCGAAGTCGCCCTGCACGAAGCGGAACCCCTCGGCCAGCTGCTTCCAGACCTCCTCGCGGAACTCCGTGCGGGCGTGGGCCCGCACCGAGTCGTGCACGATCTGGGCGAAGTCCTGGTCGGCCCAGTCGCGCCGGGCGTAGCCGACGAGGCTGAACCCCGGCGGCAGCAGCCCGCGGTTGGCCAGGTCGTAGATCGCCGGCATCACCTTCTTGCGGGCGAGGTCGCCCGTGACGCCGAACAGCACCAGGCCGCAGGGCCCGGCGATGCGGGGCAGCCGCCGGTCGGCCGGGTCGCGCAACGGGTTGACCGGGGCGGGCGTGCCCCCCGCCGTGGTGCCGGCGACCGTCACCGGCTCCGGTGCTCTCGGTAGTAGGCGATGAGCGCCCGGGTCGAGGCGTCCTGCTCCTCCAGCGCGGCGGGGTCGCCGTCGATGGCCGGACCGACCTGCTGCGCCAGCTGCTTGCCGAGCTCCACGCCCCACTGGTCGAAGGAGTCGATGCCCCAGACCACGCCCTGCGTGAAGGTCACGTGCTCGTAGAGCGCGACCAGCTGGCCCAGCACCGACGGGGTCAGCGCGGGAGCCATGATCGAGGCGGTCGGCCGGTTGCCGGTGAAGACCCGGGCCGGGACGATCGCCTCGGCCGTGCCCTCGGCCCGCACCTCGTCGGCGGTCTTGCCGAACGCCAGCGCGCGGGTCTGGGCCAGGAAGTTGGCCAGGAACAGCTCGTGGACGTCGACCTCGCCGTCGGCCAGCGGGTAGCTGGGCTCGGCGAAGGCGATGAAGTCGGCGGGCACGAGCCGGGTGCCCTGGTGGATCAGCTGGTAGAACGCGTGCTGGCCGTTGGTGCCGGGCTCGCCCCAGAAGATCTCGCCGGTCTCGGTGGAGACCGGGCTGCCGTCCCACCGCACGCCCTTGCCGTTGGACTCCATCGTCAGCTGCTGGAGGTACGCCGGGAAGCGGTGCAGCAGCTGGGAGTACGGCAGCACCGCGTGGCTCTCGGCGCCGAGGAAGTTGGTGTACCAGACGTTGAGCAGGCCCATCAGCGCCGGCACGTTGTGCGCCAGGTCGGTGGTCCGGAAGTGCTCGTCGAGGGTGTGGAAGCCGTCGAGGAACTCCGCGAACCGCTCCGGCCCCACGGCCAGCACCAGCGAGGTGCCGATGGCCGAGTCGAGCGAGTAGCGCCCGCCGACCCAGTCCCAGAACCCGAAGGCGTTGTCGGGGTCGATGCCGAAGTCGGCGACCTTGTCGAGCGCGGTCGAGACCGCGACGAAGTGCTTCGCCACGGCGTCGTCGCCGGCCGCGTCACCCAGGCCGTCGAGCAGCCAGGCCTTGCACAGCCGGGCGTTCGTCAGCGTCTCGAGCGTCCCGAAGGTCTTGCTGGAGACGATGAACAGCGTCGAGGCCGGGTCGAGCCCGGCGAGGGTGGTGGCCGCGTCGGTGGGGTCGATGTTGCTGATGAAGCGGCACTCCAGCCCCTCCTGGCGGTACGCCGCGAGCGCCTCGTAGGCCATCACCGGGCCGAGGTCGGAGCCCCCGATCCCGATGTTGACGACCGTGCGGATGCGCTCGCCCGTGACGCCGGTCCACTCGCCGCTGCGGACCTTCTCGGCGAAGGCGTAGACCCGCTGCAGCACCTCGTGGACGGCGGGCACCACGTCGGTGCCGTCGACCTCGAGCGATGCCCCGGCCGGCAGCCGCAGCGCGGTGTGGAGCACCGCCCGGTCCTCGGTGACGTTGATGTGCTCGCCGGCGAACATCGCCGAGCGCCGCTCCTCGAGCCCGACCTCGCCGGCCAGGGCCAGCAGCGTCTCCACCAGGTCCTCGTCGAGGAGCGCCTTGGAGAGGTCGACGTGGAGGTCACCGGCCGTGAAGGTGAGGCGATCGACGCGGTCGGGGTCGTCGGCGAACCAGGCGCGCAGGTCGGGGGCGAACCCGTCCGCACGTGCCTGGAGCCGAGCCCAGGACGGCGTGGTGGTGGGGTCGACGGGGGCGCCGGCCCCGCGACCGTCCTGGGCTGCGCTCATCGGGCCGCAGCGTCGAGCTGGCCCTGGACCGTCTTGAGCAGGTCGCCCCAGGCGGACTCGAACTTCTCCACGCCCTCGCGCTCGACGGTGGCGATCACGTCGTCGTAGTCGACGCCGGCGGCGGCCAGCGCGTCCATGACCTGGCGCGCGTCGGCGTAGTTCGGGCGCACCCGGTCGCCGAGGATCTCGCCGTGGTCCTTGGTGGCTTCCAGGGTCTTGCCCGGCATGGTGTTGACGGTGTTCTCGACGCACAGCTCCACGACGTACATCGTGTCGGGGAGGGTGGGGTCCTTGACGCCGGTCGAGGCCCACAGCGGGCGCTGCTTGCGGGCGCCGGCGGCCTCGAGGGCCTCCCAGCGCTCGCCGGTGAAGAACTCCTCGAAGGCCTGGTAGGCCAGGCGTGCGTTGGCCACGCCGGCCTTGCCCTTGAGCGAGGTGTCGGCGCCCGACTTCTCGATGCGGTTGTCGATCTCGGTGTCGACGCGCGAGACGAAGAAGCTCGCGACCGACTCGATCTTGGACAGGTCGTGGCCGTTGGCCTGGGCCTTCTCGAGGCCGGTGACGTAGGCCTCCATGACCGACCGGTAGCGCTCGAGACCGAAGATCAGGGTCACGTTGACGCTGATGCCCTCGCCCAGGGTGTCGGAGATGGCCGGGCCGCCCTCGGTGGTCGCCGGGATCTTGATGAGCACGTTGTCGCGGCCGACCTCGGCCGCGAGCTCCTTGGCCGAGGCGAAGGTGGCGTCGCGGTCGTGGGCCAGCAGCGGCGAGACCTCGATGGACACGCGGCCGTCGACGCCGTTGGTGGCCTCGAAGACGGGCTTGAGGACGTCGCAGGCGCGCCGCACGTCGGTGGTGGTGAGGGCGAAGACGGTGGCGTCGACGTCGGCGCCCTGGGCGGCGAGCTCGCGCACCTGCTCGTTGTACTTCTCGCCCTTGGCCAGCGCCGAGGCGAAGATCGAGGGGTTGGTGGTGACGCCCACGACGTGGTCCTCGTCGATGAGGCGCTGGAGCTCGCCCTCCTCGATGAGCTCGCGCGAGAGGTCGTCGAGCCAGATGGAGACTCCGGCGTTGGACAGGTCCTGCAAGTGGTCGGTCATGTGTTCCTCCCCGGAACTGGCCCCTGGGGGACCGGTGGTTGTCTGGTCGCGGTCAGCGGGTCGGCGATCAGCCCGTGGCCACGCGGATGCTGTCCTCGGCCGCGGCGGCGACGGCCTCCGCGGTGATGCCGAACTCGCGGTAGATCCGCTGGTAGTCGGCCGAGGCGCCGTAGTGCTCCAGCGACACGATCTTGCCGTGGTCGCCGACGATCTCGCGCCAGCCCTGGGCCACCCCGGCCTCGACGGCCACGCGGGCCTTGAGGGTGGGCGGGATGACCGTCTCGCGGTAGGCCGGCTCCTGCTCGTCGAACCACTCACGGCAGGGCATCGAGACCACACGGGCCTGAACGCCCTGCTCGGCCAGGATCTTCCGCGCCTCGACGGCGAGCTGCAGCTCCGAGCCGGTGCCGATCAGCACCACGTCGGGGGTGCCGTCCTCGGCGTCGAGCAGCACGTAGCCGCCCTTGGAGACGTCGTCGAGCCCGGCGTAGCCGTCGGTGCCGCGGGGGTACGTCGGGACGTTCTGGCGGGTCAGGACGATGCCGGCCGGTCGGTCGTGGTTCTCGATGATCTTCTTCCACACCGCGGCGGTCTCGTTGGCGTCCGCGGGGCGCACGACGTCGAGGCCCGGGATGGCCCGCAGGGCCGCGAGGTGCTCGATGGGCTGGTGGGTCGGTCCGTCCTCGCCGAGGCCGATCGAGTCGTGGGTCCACACGTAGGTCACCGGCAGCTGCATCAGCGCCGCGAGCCGCACGGCACCGCGCATGTAGTCGGAGAACGTGAGGAAGGTGCCGCCGAAGACGCGGGTGTCGCCGTGCGCGGCGATGCCGTTCATGATCGCGCCCATGCCGTGCTCGCGGATGCCGAAGTGGAGCACGCGACCGCCGTGGGGGTCGGCCTTCCACATCTTGGTGGCGCGGTCCTCCGGGATGAAGGAGGCGGCGCCCTCGATGGTGGTGTTGTTGGACTCGGCGAGGTCCGCCGAGCCGCCCCAGAACTCGGGGAGCTTGGCGGCGATCGCCTGGATCACGGCGCCCGACGCCTTGCGGGTGGCCACGCCCTTGGGGTCGGCCTCGAAGACCGGGAAGTCGGCATCCCACCCGTCGGGGAGGGTGTGGCTCTTCATCCGGTGCAGCAGCTCGGCGCGGTCGGGGTGCTTCTTCGACCACGCGGCGTACTTCTGGTCCCACTCGTTCCCGTAGGTCGTGCCTCGGTCCCGCAGGGCGCGGGTGTGGGCGATGACGTCGGCCGGGACCTCGAAGGTCTGGTCGGGGTCGAAGCCCATGACCTTCTTGGTGGCGGCGACCTCGTCGGCGCCCAGGGCCGAGCCGTGCGACTTGCCGGTGCCCTGGAGGTTGGGCGCGGGCCAGGCGATGATCGTCTTGAGCCGGATGAAGCTGGGTCGGTCGGTGACCTCGCGGGCCGCGACGATGGCGTCGTGGAGGGCGTGGACGTCCTCCTTGTACTCCTTGCCGCCGTTGGTCCAGTCGACGGTCTGCACGTGCCAGCCGTAGGCCTCGTAGCGGGCGGCCACGTCCTCGGTGAAGGCGATGTTGGTGTCGTCCTCGATCGAGATCTGGTTGTCGTCGTAGATCAGGGTGAGGTTGCCCAGCTTCTGGGTGCCGGCGATCGAGGAGGCCTCGGCGCTGACGCCCTCCTCCAGGTCGCCGTCGGAGCACAGCGCGTAGACGTGCTGGTCGAAGGGCGACTCGCCGCGCTTGGACTCGGGGTCGAACATCCCGCGCTGGCGGCGGGCGGCCATCGCGAAGCCGACCGCGTTGCCCACGCCCTGACCCAGGGGGCCGGTGGTCGTCTCGACGCCGGCGGTGTGGCCGTACTCCGGGTGGCCCGGGGTCTTGGAGCCCCAGGTGCGCAGCGACTTGAGGTCCTCGAGCTCCAGGCCCCACCCACCCAGGAACAGCTGGATGTAGAGGGTGAGGCTCGAGTGGCCGCACGACAGGACGAAGCGGTCGCGCGAGATCCAGTCGGGGTCGGCCGGGTCGTGGCGCATCACCTTCTGGAAGAGCAGGTACGCCGCGGGCGCCAGGCTCATCGCGGTTCCGGGGTGGCCGTTGCCGACCTTCTGCACGCTGTCCATGGCCAGCACGCGGACGGTGTCGACCGCCTTGTCGTCCAGCTCGGTCCAGTCGAGGCTCTTGCTCGTGGGCACGGTGGGGGATCCTCTCGTCGGGCGTCGAGTCGAGCCTAGTGCGGGCTCAGGACCCAGGTCACGTCCGGCGGGTTCGTGGGACGACGGGGTGCCCGTCTAGACTCGACCCGAGTGGTACCCGATCCGGGTCCCCGCACCACCGGTGACGAGCGCCACGCCCGTCGCCGCCGCCCGTTCCCCCGCACGCCACCGAAGGCGAGGCCCGTGTGACCGCCCTCCACTCCGAGGTGTCCGCGGACGCGTCCACCTCGGGACGGGCGAGCTGGCGCGACGTCGTGGGCGCGTACGTCGGGCTCACCAAGCCCCGCGTCATCGAGCTGCTGCTCCTGACCACGGTGCCCGTGATGTTCTTCGCCCAGCGCGGCGTGCCGCCCCTGGGCCTGGTCGTGGCCACCGTCGTCGGCGGCACGCTCTCGGCCGGCGCGGCCAACTCGCTCAACTGCGTGTGGGACCGCGACATCGACGAGCAGATGCGCCGCACCCGTCGGCGGGCGCTGCCGCGCCACATCGTGACGCCGCGCGCCGCCCTGGTCTTCGGCCTCACCATGATGGTGGTCTCGACCCTGGTCCTGGGCTTCCTCGTCAACTGGCTCTCGGCCGGGCTGGCGCTCGCGGCCAACGCGTTCTACCTCTTCGGCTACACGATGGTGCTCAAGCGGCGCACCACCCAGAACATCGTCTGGGGCGGGATCGCCGGGTGCTTCCCGACCCTGATCGGCTGGACGGCCGTCACGGGGGAGCTGGCCTGGACACCGGTCGTGCTGTTCCTGGTGGTGTTCTTCTGGACGCCCCCGCACACCTGGGCGCTGGCGATGCGCTACCGCGAGGACTACGCGCGGGTCGCGGTGCCGATGCTGCCCGTGGTCAAGGACGCCGAGGGCGTCGCGCGCCAGATCGTCGCCTACTCCTGGGTGACCGTCGCGGTCTCCCTGGCGCTGTGGCCCGTCGCGGGCACCGGCCTGGTCTACCCCGTGGTGGCCCTGGTGCTCGGCGCCGTGTTCCTGGTCGAGGCGCACCTGATGTGGCGCCGCGCCCGGGTGAGCGACGAGCTGGCCGAGGTGCGCCCCATGCGCCTGTTCCACTGGTCCAACATGTACCTCTCGCTGCTCTTCGTCGCCGTCGCGATCGACCCGCTGCTGCGTCGCTGAGGTCGCCGGGAGGTCGCCGGGCCGTCGCCGAGGGGTCGCAGCCCCGAGGTCCGTCAGCGGCCGGTGTCGAGCTCGTCCAGGACACCTGCGAGCAGGGCCCCGGCCCGGTCCAGCGCGGCCGGCTCGCCGCCGCTGCCCTGCACCCGTGCGGTGAGGACCTCGCGGCCGCGCTGCACCGCGACGCTGGCGGTGTCGGTGCCCTGGCGCGTCGCGGCGCCGGCGCAGGTGGCGTCGGCCCCCGCGACCTCGAAGCCGCGGGGCTCGGCCAGGCGGGTGCGGTCGATGGCGTCGCACTGCGAGGTCCACACGGTCGTGGCGGGGCCCTGGTCCTCGAGCTGGAGCCAGGTCACCACGGCCCGCACCTCGGGGCCGGAGGTCGAGCCGAGCGCGCACACCGCGCGCGGGTCGCCGCTGTCGTCGCTGCTGCCGGAGGCCTCGAGGCCGCGGGAGACCGACGCGGGCACCAGGGCGCACAGGTCGGCGGGCGCGGCCGGGGGCACGGCCTCCAGGGCCGGCCCGTCGTCGTCACCGCCACCGCAGCCGGCGAGGAGCAGCAGGGCCACCAGGCCCACCAGGGTCGATCGTGCGGCCACACCGTCTCCTCGGGCGCGTCAGGGCTCCTCGGGCGTCGAGAACCGGCACATCACACCACAGCCGCGCCCGGGCGCGGGGGAGTTCGGCGGCGGTCCTTGCGGGCAGCTCTGGCCTCGTCGCCCCCACGCCCGCTCAGGCGTGCTCGCGCTCGCCCTCCAGGACGCTCAGCAGCGCCCAGGTGACGACGGCGGCGATCACGGCCGCGCCGAAGAGATGGATCCCGACGAGCACCTCGGGCAGGTCGGTGAAGTACTGCACGAAGCCGACCAGGCCCTGGGCCAGCTCGACGGCCAGCAGCGTGGCCACCGCCCGCCTGGTGGCGCGCCCGGCCCCGGTGGCGCTCAGCGCCAGCAGCAGGCCGACGGTCAGCCCGACGAGCAGGAACACCACGTCGGCGTGCAGCTGGGACAGCTGCAGCGGGTCGAGGCCGTTGCGCGGGGAGTCGGCGTCACCCGCGTGCGGCCCCGAGCCGGTCACGACGGTGCCGACGTAGAGCACCACCCACGACACGGCGTACGTCGCCCAGGCGAGCGCGGCCAGCCCGCGCGGGCCGCCGCCCCGGGTCGGTCGGTCCCGGTCGATGCGCCACAGGTAGAGCACGGCGACGCTGATCATCGCCAGGGAGAGCAGCAGGTGCAGCGACACGATCCAGGGGTTGAGGTCGGTCAGCACGGTGATGCCGCCGACGACCGCCTGCCCGGGCACCCCGAGGGCCAGCACGATCGCCAGGAACCGCAGCACCCGGCGGCGCGACTGCCAGGCGCTGACCAGGGTGGCGATCGCGACGGCCGCCAGCACGAAGGTCAGCAGCCGGTTGCCGAACTCCAGGGCGCCGTGCAGCCCGAGCTCGCCGTGCGCCCGGAACGAGGTGTCGGTGCAGCGCGGCCAGGTGGGGCAGCCCAGGCCGGAGCCGGTGAGGCGCACGGCACCGCCGGTCACCACGATGCCGATGTTGGCCACCAGGCTGGCCCAGCCGAGGCGGCGCAGCCAGGGGTGGTCACCGAGGGCGGACAGGACCGATCGCACGTTCACTCCCACCGGAAGCTCCTCGCGGTCAGGGCGGTCCCGACCACGGCCCACACCACCAGCACCAGCAGCGAGGTCCACGCGACGCCGCCGGTCCAGCAGGCGGTGCGCAGGGCGTCGCCGAGGGCGCCGGAGGGGAGCAGCCGGGTCAGGCCGCCGAAGGCGCCGTAGGCCGAGGAGGGCAGCACGACGGCGCCCCCGGCCAGCAGCAGGAGGTAGACCAGGTTGGCGGCCGCGAGCGTCGCCTCGGCCCGCAGCACGCCGGCGACCAGCAGCCCGAGGGACGCGAAGGCCGCCGTGCCGAGCGCGAGGGCCAGCAGCGCGCCGACCACGGACAGGTCGGGTGACCAGCCGAGCGCGAGCGCGACGGCGGAGATCACCACCACCTGGAACGCCTCGACGAGCAGCAGCGCGCCGACCTTGCCCAGCAGCAGGCCCGAGCGGGGCAGCGGCGAGGCGCCGAGGCGCTTGATGACGCCGTAGCGCCGCTCGAACCCCGTGGCGATCGCCAGCGAGGTGAACGACGTCGACATCACGGCCAGCGCCAGCACGCCGGGGGCGAAGACGTCGACCGGGCTGCGGGAGAAGTCGAGGCCCAGGTGCTCCGAGCCCAGCACGCCGCCGAGCAGCACGATGACCGGGATCACGACCGCGAGCAGCAGCTGCTCGCCGTTGCGCACCAGCAGCCGCGTCTCCATCGACGCCTGGGCCGCCACCTGCCGCAGCAGGGGCGCGCCGCCGGGTCGCGGGGTCAGGTCGAGGACGCCGGGGGCGACCGGGTGGGGAGCCGCGGGGACGCGGGTCTCGTCGCTCACGCCAGCTCCCGCCCGGTGGTCTCGAGGAACACGTCCTCCAGGGTGCGCTGGCCCAGGTTGAGCGACTCCGGCAGCACGCCCTGCTGCTCGCACCAGGCCGAGACCACGGCGAGCGTGGTGCTGTCGGCCGGGCCGGTGACGAGCAGGCTGACCTCGCTGATGGTGGTGACCTCCATGTGGCCGCCCAGGGCAGCCTGCAGCGAGTCGGGGGCGCCGTCGGGGAAGGGCTTGGTGACCACGAGCCGGATCGTGGAGGTGTTGCCCCGGGTCAGCTCCAGGGGCGTGCCGGTCGCGATGACGCGCCCGCGGTCGATGATGTGGATCAGGTCGGCGAGCCGCTCGGCCTCGTCCATGTGGTGGGTGGTCAGCACCACGGTCACGCCGTCGGCGCGCAGCTGGCGGAGCAGCTCCCAGGTGGTGCGGCGGGCCGCGGGATCCATCCCGGCGGTCGGCTCGTCGACGAAGACCAGCTCGGGGCGTCCCACCAGGGCCAGGGCGAGCTTGAGGCGCTGCTGCTGGCCCCCGGACAACCGGCGGTACGGCGTGCGGCCGCAGTCGCCGAGCCCGAGACGGTCCGCGAGCGCGTCCACGTCGAGGGGGTGGGCGTGCAGCCGGGCGACGTGGCGCAGCATCTCCACCGCGCGCACGCCGGACCAGGCGCCGCCGTCCTGCAGCATCACGCCGATCCGGGGGAGCAGCTCGCGGCGCTGCCGCTGCGGGTCCAGGCCCAGCACGCGGACCTCGCCCTGCTGCGGCTTGCGGTAGCCCTCGCAGGTCTCGAGCGTGGTGGTCTTGCCGGCGCCGTTGGGTCCGAGCACCGCCGTGATGGTGCCGCGCTCGACGCGCAGGTCGAGGTGGTCGACCGCGACCTTGTCGCCGTAGGTCATCACCAGTCCCGCCACCTCGACGGCGGGAGAGGTCGCGTCGGGCACGGGGTGGAGTCTACGAACCGGGGCGAGGGCCGGAGCGGGCAGGCTCAGAGCAGGCCCTTGACGTACGCCGCCTGGCCGAGGTGCTGGAGGCAGTCGCCGATGACGCTGACCAGCCGCACGCCCGCCGTCACGGGCGGGTCCCACTGGTCGTCGACCACCCGGTCGAGCTCCTCGGCGTCGACGGTGCGCAGGTAGGACAGGGTCAGCTCGTGCACCGCCGCCTGGTAGGCCACGAGGAGGTCGAGGTCGTCGACCCGGACCGCGTCCACCTCGTCCGGGCCGTGGCCGTAGCCGAAGTCCTCGACGGGCAGCGGCAGGTCGAGGCGCGACGACCAGCTGGCCCACGCCTGGGGCTCGCCGCTGAGGCCCGCGACGTGGTCGTCCTGGACGCGCGCGGCGTGCCACAGCAGCCACACGACCGGGTTGCCGACGCCCAGGGGCTTCTCGTGGGCCCGCTCGAGGTCGAGGCCGTCGGGGACCGCGGCGTACAGCTCGTGGATGCGGGCGGCGTGGTCGAGCAGCAGCTCGCGGGTGTCCATGCCCGAGACGCTACGACCGCCCGCGAAACTTAGGGGAGCCTTATTTGAAAGGCCTCCGCCATTAAGAGCACACTGTTGTTGTGGAAATCGTCCAGCAGGTCCCGCAGCGCGACGCCACCGGTGTCGCGACGGGGCAGCAGCACGACCAGCCGACGCGCGAGCGCGTCGTCCGGTCGATCCTGGACAACGGTCCCTCCACGACCGCCACCCTGGCCGAGCGGCTCTCGCTCACGCCCGCCGCGGTCCGTCGCCACCTCGACCAGCTGATCGAGGAGGGCGTCCTCGAGGCCCGCCAGCCGCGGGCCTCCACCACGCGGGGACGCGGCCGACCGGCCAAGGTCTTCGTGCTCACCGAGCTCGGCCGCGACCGCTTCGACCAGGCCTACGACGACCTGGCCGTGCAGGCGATCCGCTTCCTGGCCGAGACCGGCGGCGCCGACGCGGTCCGCGCGTTCGCCGAGCGGCGGGCCTCGGTGCTGGAGCGTCGCTTCGACGACGTCACCGCCGAGCACCCCGAGCTCGAGGCGAGCGAGGCCCTGGCCCGCACCCTGTCCGAGGAGGGGTACGCCGCCGCGGTGCGCGAGATCCCCGTCGGCGAGCAGCTGTGCCAGCAGCACTGCCCCGTCTCGCACGTGGCCCACGAGTTCCCCGAGCTGTGCGAGGCCGAGACGGCCGCGTTCAGCCGGATGCTGGGGCGCCACGTCCAGCGGCTGGCCACCATCGCCCACGGCGACGGCGTCTGCACCACCTGCATCCCCACCGTCCAAGGCTCCACCGCTCCGAGCACCACTACTTCCGGCTCCACCACCCACACCGAGAGGGTCACCCGATGACGTCCATCGAAGAGCTCAACCCCGAACTGAAGGGCATCGGCCGCTACGAGTTCGGCTGGGCCGACAAGAACGACGTCGGGGCCAACGCGACCCGCGGCCTGAGCGAGGCCGTCGTGCGCAACATCTCGGCGCTCAAGAGCGAGCCGCAGTGGATGCTCGACCTGCGCCTCAAGGGCCTAAAGCTGTTCGACCGCAAGCCCATGCCGACCTGGGGCTCCGACCTCGACGGCATCGACTTCGACAACATCAAGTACTTCGTGCGGTCCACGGAGAAGCAGGCCCAGACCTGGGACGACCTGCCCGAGGACATCAAGAACACCTACGACAAGCTCGGCATCCCCGAGGCCGAGAAGGCCCGCCTGGTCTCCGGCGTCGCCGCGCAGTACGAGTCCGAGGTCGTCTACCACGCGATCAACGAGGAGCTCGAGGCCCAGGGCGTGCTGTTCCTGGACACCGACACCGCGCTCAAGGAGCACCCGGAGATCTTCGAGGAGTACTTCGGCACCGTCATCCCCGTCGGTGACAACAAGTTCTCCGCGCTCAACTCCGCGGTGTGGTCCGGCGGCTCGTTCATCTACGTCCCCAAGGGCGTCCACGTCGAGATCCCGCTGCAGGCCTACTTCCGGATCAACACCGAGAACATGGGCCAGTTCGAGCGCACGCTGATCATCGCCGACGAGGGCTCCTACGTGCACTACGTCGAGGGCTGCACCGCCCCGATCTACTCCTCGGACTCGCTGCACTCCGCGGTCGTGGAGATCATCGTCAAGAAGAACGCCCGGGTGCGCTACACGACCATCCAGAACTGGTCGAACAACGTCTACAACCTGGTGACCAAGCGCGCGACCTGCGAGGCCGGCGCCACCATGGAGTGGGTCGACGGCAACATCGGCTCCAAGGTGACGATGAAGTACCCCGCCGTCTACCTCATGGGCGAGCACGCCAAGGGCGAGACGCTCTCCATCGCCTTCGCGGGCGAGGGCCAGCACCAGGACGCCGGCGCCAAGATGGTCCACGCCGCGCCGAACACCTCGAGCTCGATCCTGAGCAAGTCGGTGGCCCGCGGTGGCGGCCGGACGTCGTACCGCGGCCTCATCCAGGTCAACGAGGGTGCCCACGGCTCGCGCTCCAACGTGCTGTGCGACGCGCTCCTGGTCGACCAGATCAGCCGCTCGGACACCTACCCCTACGTCGACATCCGCGAGGACGACGTCTCGATGGGCCACGAGGCCAGCGTCTCCAAGGTCTCCGACGACCAGCTGTTCTACCTGATGTCGCGCGGCATGGAGGAGGACGAGGCCATGGCGATGATCGTGCGCGGCTTCGTCGAGCCCATCGCCAAGGAGCTCCCCATGGAGTACGCCCTCGAGCTCAACCGCCTCATCGAGCTCCAGATGGAGGGCGCGGTCGGCTGAGCGCTCCGCGCTCTGCCGACCGAGCGTGCTCGTCCTCGCTGCGCTCGTCCTCGTCGTGGTCGCGGCATCCACCGGCCGGACCGACATCCCGAACCACCCAGGAAGCTGATCTGTGACTGTCACCGAATCCGTGCGCGACGCGCTCGAGATGGGGCCCGAGAAGGTCCTGTCCCACCTGCACCCGGAGGGGTCCTTCGACCTCGCCGACCACGCGGTGCCCACCGGCCGCGAGGAGGTGTGGCGCTTCACGCCGCTCAAGCGGCTGCGGGGCCTGCACGCCGACGCTCCCTTCGCGGGTCCCTCCGCCACCACCACGCACAACGCCCCCAAGGGCGTGCGCGTGGTGCAGGTGGAGGGCCAGGAGGCCCGTGACCTGCGCGGCGTGAGCGGGCTGGTCCCCTCCAGCCGGTTCACCGCCCGGGTGCTGGCCGAGGTGCCCTCGACCCTGCTGGTCGACGTGGCCGCCGAGGCCGAGGTGGCCGAGCCGGTCCGCGTCGAGGTCGTCGGCCACGACGTCGAGACGACGGAGGCGGCCCACGTGGTGCTGCGCTTCGGCGCCTTCTCCAAGGCCGTCGTGGTGCTCAACCACACGGGCAGCGCCGCGCTGGCCCAGGTCGTCGAGGTCGTCGTCGGCGACGGTGCCCAGGTGTCGGTCATCTCCCTGCAGGACTGGGACGACGACGCGGTGCACCTGACCCAGCACGAGGCCGTGGTCGGGCGCGACGCGTCGTACAAGCACGTCGCGATCAGCTTCGGCGGCGACGTCGTGCGGATGGACTGCAACGTCCACTACTCCGGTCCCGGCGGCTCGGCCGAGCTCCTCGGCCTCTACTTCGCCGACGAGGGCCAGCACCTGGAGCACCGCCTCTTCGCCGACCACGACGCGCCGCACACCCGCAGCAACGTGGTCTACAAGGGCGCGCTCCAGGGCGACGGTGCCCGGGCGGTCTGGGTCGGCAACGTGCTGATCCGCAAGGTCGCCGAGGGCATCGAGACCTACGAGGAGAACCGCAACCTGGTCCTCACCGACGGCTGCCAGGCCGACTCCGTGCCCAACCTGGAGATCGAGACCGGGGAGATCGAGGGAGCCGGCCACGCCTCGGCCGTCGGCCGCTTCGACGACAACCAGCTGTTCTACCTGCGCTCGCGCGGGATCGAGGAGTCCGAGGCGCGCCGCCTGGTCGTGCACGGCTTCTTCAACGACCTGATCCGCAAGATCGGCGTCCCCGAGCTCGAGGACCAGCTGGTCACCACCGTCGAGGCCGAGCTGGCCAAGAACGTCGGTCGTCTCACCGGTGCCACCCCCGTGGTCGCCGGCGAGGTGGCCCCGACGGTGGTCGCATGAGCTTCCAGCGCGCCTGCGCGCTGTCCGAGCTCGTCGCCGACACCCCGTTGCGGCTCGACCTCGACGGCACCGACGTCGCCGTGGTCCGCCACGGCGAGGAGGTCTTCGCCATCGAGGACGAGTGCAGCCACGCCGCGGTCGCCCTCTCGGAGGGCGACGTCGAGGACTGCACGATCGAGTGCTGGCTCCACGGCTCGCGCTTCGACCTGCGCACCGGCAAGCCCACCGGGCTGCCCGCCACCACCTCCGTTCCTGTCTTCGCCGTCCGCATCGACGGCGACGACGTCCTGATCGACCCCGACACCACCCTGGGAGACAACTGACATGGCCACGCTCGAGATCAAGAACCTGCACGTCACGGTCGCCGCGTCCGACGACGACGGGGGCCAGGACGGCGTCAAGGAGATCCTCAAGGGCGTCGACCTGACGATCCGCGACGGCGAGACCCACGCGATCATGGGCCCCAACGGCTCCGGCAAGTCGACCCTGGCCTACTCCATCGCGGGTCACCCCAAGTACACCGTCACCGAGGGCTCGGTGACCCTCGACGGCGTCGACGTGCTCTCGATGAGCGTCGACGAGCGGGCCCGCGCCGGCCTCTTCCTGGCCATGCAGTACCCCGTCGAGGTGCCCGGCGTCTCGGTCGCCAACTTCCTGCGCACCGCCAAGACCGCCATCGACGGCGAGGCCCCCAAGCTCCGCACCTGGGTCAAGGACGTCAACGCGGCCATGGAGCAGGTCAAGATGGACACCGCCTTCGCGCAGCGCTCGGTCAACGAGGGCTTCTCCGGCGGCGAGAAGAAGCGCCACGAGATCGTCCAGCTCGAGCTGCTCGACCCCAAGGTCGCGATCCTCGACGAGACCGACTCGGGCCTGGACATCGACGCGCTCAAGATCGTCAGCGAGGGCGTCAACCGCTTCAAGCAGGACGGCGACAAGGGCGTGCTGCTGATCACGCACTACACGCGGATCCTGCGCTACATCACGCCGGACTTCGTCCACGTCTTCGTCGACGGTCGGATGGTCACCGAGGGCGGCCCCGAGCTGGCCGACGAGCTCGAGGCCAACGGCTACGACAAGTACCTGACGGCCTCGGTCTGATCATGGACGGCCTGCTGCCCCAGCTCGAGGTGATCCGCAAGGACTTCCCGATCCTCGAGCGTCGCCTCGCGGACGACCTGCCGCTGGTCTACCTCGACAGCGCCAACACCTCGCAGAAGCCGCAGTGCGTGATCGACTCGATGGTCGACCACCTCGAGCGGCACAACGCCAACGTGGCCCGCGCCATGCACCAGCTGGGCGCGGAGTCGAGCGAGGCCTTCGAGGCGGCGCGCGACAAGGTGGCACGGTTCCTCAACGCCCCCTCGCGCGACGAGGTGATCTTCACCAAGAACGCCTCCGAGGCGCTCAACCTGGTCGCCAACACGCTCGCGTGGGCCCGTGGCCCGCTCGAGGTCGGCGAGGGCGACCGCGTGGTGATCACCGAGATGGAGCACCACTCCAACATCGTCCCGTGGCAGCTGCTCACCCAGCGCACCGGCGCCGAGCTGCGGTGGTTCGGCCTGACCGACGACGGCCACCTCGACCTGTCGGACATCGACGAGCTCATCACCGAGCGCACCAAGGTCGTCTCCCTGACCTGGGTCTCCAACATGCTGGGCACCATCAACCCCGTCGCCGAGATCGCCCGCCGCGCCCACGAGGTCGGCGCGATCGTGGTCGTCGACGCCTCGCAGGCCGCGCCGCAGCTGCCGGTCGACGTGCAGGCGGTGGACGCCGACGTGGTCGTGTTCACCGGCCACAAGGTGACCGGTCCGACCGGCATCGGCGTGCTGTGGGGCAAGAAGGCGCTGCTCGACGAGCTCCCGCCCTTCCTCGGCGGCGGCGAGATGATCGAGACCGTGTCGATGGAGCGGTCGACGTACGCCGGGATCCCGCACAAGTTCGAGGCCGGGACCCCGCCGATCGTCGAGGCCGTCGGCCTCGGCACAGCCGTCGACTACCTGACCGAGATCGGGCTCGACGACATCCACCGCCACGAGCAGGCCATCACCGGCTACCTGCTGGAGGGCCTGGCCACCGTGCCCGGCCTGAAGGTCCTCGGCCCGCTGGACGCCAGCCAGCGCGGGGGAGCGGTGTCCTTCGAGATCGACGGCATCCACCCCCACGACGTCTCGCAGCTGCTCGACAGCCGCGGGATCGCCGTCCGGGCGGGCCACCACTGCGCCAAGCCGGCCCACAAGCGGTTCGGGGTGCAGAGCTCGACCCGTGCGTCGTCGTACCTCTACACGACGCCGGCCGAGATCGACGCGCTCGTCGAGGGAATCCTCGCGACGCAGAAGTACTTCAAGGTGGGGTGAGCACCGTGGATCTGGACAGCCTCTACCAGGAGATCATCCTGGACCACTACCGCAACCCGCACCACGCAGGACTGCGCGACCCGTTCGAGGCCGAGGTGCACCACGTCAACCCGACGTGCGGCGACGAGATCACGCTGCGCGTGCACCTCGAGGGCGACGCCGGCAGCGAGACCGTCGGTGACGTGTCGTACGACGCCGAGGGCTGCTCGATCAGCCAGGCCGCCGCCTCGGTGATGGCCGACCTGGTCATCGGCCAGCCGGTCGACGAGGCGATGCGCAAGCACGAGGCGTTCCTCGAGCTGATGCAGTCCCGCGGCACCCTGGAGCCCGACGAGGAGGTGCTGGAGGACGGCATCGCCTTCGCCGGCGTCTCGAAGTTCCCCGCGCGCGTCAAGTGCGCGCTGCTCGGCTGGATGGCGTTCAAGGACGCCGCCTCCACCGTGCTGGCGCAAGGTGCGCCCGCGACCACCCCTGAGGAGAAGCCATGACCGCCGACCACAGCGACCTGCCCGAGGTCCCCGAGGCCTCCGGCGCCGGTGCGGCCACCGCGACCGTCAACCGCGACGACGTCGTCGAGGCCATGAAGGACGTCGTCGACCCCGAGCTCGGCATCAACGTCGTCGACCTCGGTCTGGTCTACGACGTCCACATCGACTCCGACTCGGCCGCCGTGCTGGACATGACGCTGACCTCCGCGGCCTGCCCGCTGACCGACGTCATCCAGGACCAGACCAACCAGGCGCTCGAGGGCCTGGTCACCGACGTCACCATCAACTGGGTCTGGATGCCCCCGTGGGGTCCCGACAAGATCACCCCCGACGGCCGCGAGCAGCTGCGGGCGCTGGGCTTCAACGTCTGATCCAGCACCACCCACGAGTCGTGGGGGTGAGGGGGCGCTGGGCCGTCCCCCCACCCCCACGACTCGCTAGGTTGGGGCCATGAGCCGCTCCCTGGTGCAGGTCGAGACCCCCGCGGGCGAGATGCCCGCCCACCTCTGGCTGCCCGAGGGCGGCCAGGTGCCGGGGCGCGGGTCCGGCATCCTGCTGCTGCAGGAGATCTTCGGCCTCAGCCGGTACGTCGAGAGCCGCGCGCAGGACCTGGCCGACCTCGGCCACGTCGTGCTGGTCCCCGAGATCTACTGGCGCCTCGGCGTCTCGGCCGTCCCCGAGGGCCCCGCCGCCATGGACGAGGCGCTGGGCCTGATGGGCCGCGTCGACTGGGAGGCCGCGGTCGGTGACGGCGTCGCCGCCCTCGCCGCACTGCGCGACCGGCCCGAGGTCACCGGGGGCGTCGGCATCGTCGGCTTCTGCTTCGGCGGCGGGCTCGGCTTCAACGTGGCGGCGGTGAGCTCGCCGGACCTGCTGGTCAGCTTCTACGGCTCCGCCATCCCGCAGCTGCTCGACCTGGCCCCGCTCGTGACCACGCCGACGCTGCACCACTTCGGCCTGGCCGACAGCTACATCGACCCCGAGACCGTCGCCCACGTGCGCGAGGTCGTGGAGCAGGGCCCCGACGTCGTCGTGGAGACCTACGAGGGCGCCGACCACGCCTTCGACAACCCCGACCTGCCGATGCACCACCCGGAGGCCTCGGCCCGGGCCTGGCGGACCACGACCGACTACCTCGCGGAGCGGCTGCCGCGCTCGTGAGCTCCGCGGCCGAGGTGCTGGTCGCCGTCGACCGGGTGCCGCGCTGGGCCGACAACTTCGTCGCGCGTCACGGGCCGACCTCGCTCGTGGTGCGCGACGGCGTGCTGGCGGGGGAGGCCCAGGACGGGTCGACGTACGACGTCCGGCTGCCCTTCGCCCGGGCGTACGACGGGCCGCCGGACGTCGGCGGTGTCGCGGCCGCGTGCGCCCCGCCGGCGCGCTGGGGCGTGCTGCTCGTCCGCAAGGGCGGCTTCGCGGTGGCCCTGCTGGAGGGCGCGGCGACCGTGGCGTCCAAGGTGGGCCAGCGCCACGTGCAGGGCCGGACCAAGGCCGGCGGGCAGAGCCAGCAGCGCTTCGCCCGGCGACGCGACAACCAGGCGCGGGCGGCGTACGACGCGGCGGCCGACCACGCCGTGCGCGTGCTCGGGCAGCCGGACGCGGGCCACCTGCCGGTCGTCACGGGTGGGGACCACGAGGCGGTCGCCGCCGTGCTCGCGGACCGGCGGCTCGCGGCCCTCGAGGTGGTGGCGCCGTGGCTGCCGGTGCCGGACCCGCGCCGCTCCGTGCTGGAGCAGGCCGTGCTCGACGCCCAGGCGCTGCGGGTGTCGGTCCGCAACGCCTGAGCGGCGGGCCTCAGCTGCGGACGCTGTCGCGGCGGTCGAGCTCCTCGGCGCTGATGGACCCGCCGCGGGCCCGGGTGACGAGGTAGAGCCCGACCACCACCGCCCACGACAGCAGGCTGAGCAGCAGCTGCGAGCGGGTGTCGTCGGTGAAGCCCATCTGCACCAGCACGGCCAGGATGCCCACCGCGGCGACGATCGTGAGCCCCGGGAAGAGCCACATCCGGACCTTGAGGTCCTCGTCGGGCGTGCGGCGCCGCAGCACGAACTGCGAGATGGCGATGAGCAGGTAGACGAACAGGATCACCGCGCCCGAGGAGTTGAGCAGGAACAGGAACACGGTGTCGGGGGAGACGTAGGCCGCGATCACGCTGAGGAAGCCGACCACGGTCGAGGCCAGGATCGCCCAGACCGGCACGCCGCGGCTGTTGAGCGCCACCAGCCGGGCCGGCGCCTCCTTGCGGGCGGAGAGGACGAAGAGCATCCGCGAGGCGGTGTAGAGCCCCGAGTTGAGGCACGACAGCACGGCCGTCAGGACGACGGCGTTCATGATGTGGTCGGCGTACGGGATCCCCATCCGGCTGAAGGCGGCGACGTACGGCGAGGCGCCGAGGTCGTTGTCGTCCCACGGGACGATCAGCACGAGCAGGACCATCGACCCGACGAAGAAGGTCGCGACGCGCAGGATCACCGACTGGGTGGCCTTGGCGATGGCGCGCTCGGGGTCGCTGGACTCGGCCGCGGCCACCGTGGCGATCTCGGCGCCGACCATCGAGAAGACGACGACCACGATGCTGGAGAAGATCGCGCCGACCCCGTTGGGCAGGAACCCGCCCTGGCTGGTCATCAGGCTGACGTCGAAGTCCTTGTCGGGCCACAGGCCGACGACGAAGAGCGTGCCGAGCACCAGGAAGGCGATGATCGCGAACACCTTGATGCCGGCGAACCAGTACTCGAACTCGCCGTAGGACCCGACCGAGACCAGGTTGGTGGCGGTCATGAGGACCATCAGGACCAGCGAGAGCAGCCACAGCGGCGCCTCGAACCAGAACGTGAGGATCTTGGCCCCGGCGACGGCCTCGAAGCCGACGACGATCACCCAGAAGTACCAGTAGAGCCAGGCGACCGAGAAGCCCGCCCATCCGCCCAGCGCGCGGCGGGCGTAGTCGGCGAAGGAGCCGGTCGAGGGGGTGGCCGTGGCCATCTCGCCCAGCATCCGCATCACCAGGATGATGAGCACCCCGGTGATCAGGTACGACAGGAACGCGGCGGGGCCGGTCTCGTTGATCACGACGCCCGAGCCGACGAACAGGCCGGCGCCGATGACGCCGCCGATCGCGATCATCGTCAGGTGCCGTTGCTTGAGGCCCTTCTGGAGCTGTTGAGGAGCGGTCATCGTGCTCTCCCGGTAGAGATCGATCGGAACCGTCCGGACGAGGCGGCCCACCACTCTTGCACGGCCCACCCGTCCGCAGAGGTCAGGCGCGTTTCCCGCAGGTCACGATCGGGCCGCTCACACGGTCTGGGAGGCGACGCCCTCGAGCAGGTCGGCGACCGGGCCGCGCACGGTGTCGCCGAGCAGCGTGGCCCGGACGAAGTCGACGGCCGCCTTCTCGAAGACCCCGCCCCGGCGCAGCATCGCGTGCTTGGCGTCCTGCACGTCGAGCCATCCGGTGGACTCCGCCGTCGCGGCCACCTCGCGCGCCAGGCGGCGGGCGCGGCCGGGGTCGGCGATCCGGTCGGCGGTGCCGTGGACCAGCAGCACGCGGCGCCCGCGCAGCTCGGCGCGGTCGCCCGGCGCGATCCAGGCGTTGAGGCCGACCACCGAGCGCACCGCCGGGTGCTCGCCGGCGAGCAGGGCGGCGCGGCCGCCGAGCGAGTGGCCCACGAGCGCGGTGGGGTGCTCGCCGTCCTCGCGGCCGAGCCGGTCCAGGGCCCAGTGGGCGTCCTGCACGGGCGTGTGGCCGGTGTCCCAGCCGCGGGCCGAGTTGAGCAGCCGGTAGACCGCGAGCCGCTTGCCGCCGGCGCGGGCCAGCCGGCGTGCCAGCGGCACCATGCGCAGCACCGAGAGCTGGGTCGGGCTCACCTCGGTGACCTCGGAGCGGGCGGCGCCGCCGTGGAGCACGAGCACCGTGCCGGTGGGGTCGTGGGGCACGTGGACCGGGACAAGCCGGGGCTCGGGCACGGAGGTCCTTCCTCGAGCGCACCCCGCCGGCTCCGCGGGTCGGGCCGGTCACGGGGGTCGCTGCTGCCAGGATGACGGACGTGTGGGAGCCGGACCCTTCCTGGCGGGCGCTGCCCGGCGTCGGCGGGCCGTCCAGCCTGGGCCTGTGGCGGGCCGTGACGCCCGAGGGTGCGTGGGTCGTCAAGCGGCTCGCGGCGCCCGCGCCCGGCGAGGACCACCTGGCGCGCGACCGGACCCACCCCGGCTACTGGCGCCGCGAGGCCGACGTCGCGCTGCGACCGGGGTTCGTGGCCGGTCCCGGGCTGGTGGCCGCTGGCTTCGGCCCCGTGGAGGACGACGACGAGGGCGTGACCGTGTGGGCCCGCGAACGGGTCGGCCACCCGCCCACCGGTCTGCAGGTCGCCCGCTCGCTGGGACGCTTCGCCGGCGCGCCCCACGACGCCCCGGCCTGGGCCTCCCACGACCTGCTGCGCCGACGCCTGGACCTGGTCGAGCAGCGGGGCGGCTGGCGGACCCTGGCCCGCACCACCCTGGCCGACGTCACCGACCTGCTGTGGAGCCGGCGGGGCCACTGGCTGGACCGGCTGGCACAGGGGCCGCAGGGCCGGCTGCACGGCGACGCGGTGCCGTCGAACTTCCTGGCGACGGACGAGGACGGCACGGTCGTCGCGGTCGACTGGCAGTGCGTGGGCGTCGGCCCGGTGGGCACCGACCTCGGCTACTGGTCGCTCTCGAGCCGCGAGGACTTCGAGGTGCTGCTCGAGGCCTACCTCGACGGCGCGGTGGCCGAGTCCGCCGAGCGGCTCGACCGCGAGGCGGTGGCGGTCGCCGCGCGGGTCACGGCGGCGTACTCCGTGCTGAGCCGGGCCGAGTGGGCCCTGGCCCAGGCCGCCCGCGGCGAGGGCGCGCTCGCGGGCAAGTTCCGCCACCCGGCGGTGGCGCCGTACCTGCGCGCGGTGCAGCGGCAGTTCCCGCAGATCGAGCGCCTGGTCGCGTGAGCGGGCCGCCGCGGCACTGGTCTGCTCCGGCCGGGTGACCACGTTGACCAGGAGGCCGGGCGAAGCGGACAGTTCGACCATGTTCCGCCGTTGGGCGCCCCCTGCCGTGCTCCTGCTGCTCCTGGTGGTCTCCGTGGTGGTCGTCGCGTGCTCCTCGAAGGGGGGCGGCGAGGACACCGCCGGGGCCTCGAGCAGCCAGGGGAGCCCCAGCGCGTCCCCGGCCGTCGACCAGGGGACCAGCCCCGACCCGACGCCGTCGGCCTCGGTCGCCGCGGGCGGCCCCTGGTTCGTCACCGCCGACACCGACGCCGTCAACGCCGTCGCGACGCAGGCCCAGCGCTCGGGTGCCACCGCGCTGGCCACCCGCCGCCTGGAGCGCTGCAACGCCACCTCCGAGCAGGGGTACGCCGCGTGGCGCGCCTGCTGGCACCGCCTGCTCGACCCCCTGGCCCGCGACCTGTCGGCCGTGGCCGCCCGCATGGGCGCGATGTCCGAGCAGGACCTGCCGCCGGCCTGCACCGAGGCCCTCGGCGCCGGCCAGCGGCGCTTCACCGGGTTCGAGCAGCGGGTGGCGAGGCTGCTCGACGGCATCGACAACGAGCAGCGGCGCGCCCAGGTGCGCGCGATGCGCACCTACGACGCCACCCTGCGCGGCATCGGCGAGGGCTTCGCGCCGGTCTTCCGGTCGCTGACGCAGGTCTGCTACTCGCCGTCGGACCTCGCCAGCATCAACGCCGACCCGAGCAGCAGCCCGTCCTCGGGGTCCACCGCCTCGGCCTCCCCGACGGACTAGCCGTGGGGCCGCGCCCGGCCCCCGTGGTCGCCGTCGAGGGGCTGGTCAGGACCCACGGCCGGGCCCGGGCGCTGGACGGGCTCGACCTCGAGGTGGGCGCGGGGGAGGTGCACGGCTCCACCGGGCCCGACGGCGCCGGGAGGTCCACGACGCTGCGGGCCCTGCTGGGCCCTGCTGGGCCCTGCTGGGCCCTGCTGGGCCCCGACGGCCCTGCTGCTGGCCGTGGCCGTGCTCGGCCACCGGCGGCGCGACCTAGGCTGACGCGGTGACCCCGACCCCCGGTGACGCCCTCGCCGATCCCCGGGCGCTGGTCGGGCGCTGGTCGCTGCACCGCACCATCGACGACCGCCGGGGCGACCTCGGCGGCGTGGTCGAGGGCGTGCTGGAGCTGACCGAGGTCGGCCCGGACCGGCTCGGCTGGGAGGAGCAGGCGACCTGGCGCCGGCCCGGCGTCGAGGTGGCCGTGCGCCGCGGCCTGCGTCTGGAGCGGCGCGAGGAGGGCTGGTGGGTGCTGTTCGCGGACGGCCGCGACTTCCACCCGTGGGTGCCGGGGGAGCCGGTCGTCCACGACTGCCGGCCCGACACCTACCGCGGCCTGGTGACGGGGAGCCCGGAGGACTGGTCGGTGCGGTGGGAGGTCACCGGTCCGGCGAAGGACTACCTGATGCGGACGCGACTGCGGCCCGCGTCCCCCGGGTGACGGGGTCCACGGGCCGTGTCGCGCCGGGCGCCGGGGAGGCCTGCCCCCGACGGGTCGGTCAGCGGTGCAGGCGGTCCAGCAGGCGCCACGCGACGGGCAGGCAGCCGGCCGCGAGCAGGATCTTGAAGGCGTCGCCGAGCAGGTAGTTCTTCATGCCGATGTCGAAGGCCTCGGGCATCCCGATGCCGAGCGAGACGGCCAGGTAGGGCAGGCCCACGGCGTACACCACGGCGTTGCCGAGCAGCATCGTCGCGATGGTGCGCAGCGGGGAGCGGTCACCGCCGCGGCTGGCCAGGGCGCCGACGAGGCCGGCGGCGAGCACGAAGCCGATGACGTAGCCGAACGACGGCGCGGCGAAGCCGGACGTGCCCTCGGCGAACCACGGCATCCCGACCATGCCGGCGAGCATGTAGACGAGCAGCGAGAGCGCGCCGCGGCGCCAGCCCAGAGCGGCCCCCACGGACAGCGCGGCGAAGGTCTGGCCCGTGATCGGCACCGGGGAGCCGGGCACGGGGAGGAAGAGCTGCGCGGCGACGCCGGTCAGGGCGGCACCACCGAGGACCAGGGCGACGTCCCGGGCGAGGGCCCCGGGGACGACGTCCGCGAGGACCAGCGGACGCCGCTGGTGCAGCGGGACGGACAGGGCGGGGCTGGACATGGGGGGACCTCCGGGGAGCGACCGACGTGGGGGATGCAGGGCCATCTCTACCAGAACCGGGAGGTGCGCCGTCACGGTGCGGCGCTACCCGCCGGTCCTACCGGCGGGTCTCCCCGGCCCTCCGCGCCGCTCGGGGCGGCTGCGGCTCACAGCCGGCCGGCGGAGAAGGTGTCGCAGGCCTCGAGCGAGCCCTGCTCGAGCCCGATGTTGAACCACTTCACGCGCTGCGCGGCCGACCCGTGGGTGAAGGAGTCGGTGTCGACGCGCCCCGACGAGCGCTGCTGGATCCGGTCGTCGCCGACGGCCTCGGCGGCGTCGATGGCGCGGCGCACGTCGTCCTGGGTCAGGTCGGAGATGATCGTCTGGCCGTCCTGGTCCTGGGTGGTGGTGGCGCCGCGGGCCCACATGCCGGCCAGGCAGTCGGCCTTGAGCTCGACGCGCACCGCGTCGCTCTGCGCGCCCTGCTGGGTGCGGATCCGGCCCAGGTCGCCCTGCAGGTCCTCCACGTGGTGGCCGTACTCGTGGGCGATCACGTAGCCGATCGCGAAGGGGCCGCCCTCCGCGCCGAGCTGGCCGCGCAGCATGTCGTCGAAGAACGTGCTGTCGAGGTAGACCAGCTGGTCGTTGGGGCAGTAGAACGGCCCCATCTCGGAGCTGGCCTGGCCGCAGCCCGACGGGGTCGAGCCCTCGAATCGCACCGTCTTGATGGGCTCGTAGGGCTTGCCCGTCTGGTCGGGGTACGTCTGCTCCCAGTAGTCCTGGACCGAGGTGGTGAACAGGTCGACGGCGCACGCATCGGAGGCGTTGGCGTCGGCACCGTCCTGGCACTGGTTGGCGGCCTGCTCGCCGCCGGCCGAGGAGCTGCCGGGCGAGGTGGTGCCGCCCCCACCGGTGCACTGCTGGAGCACCACGAACAGCACGACCACCAGGATCGTGCCGAAGCCGATCCCGCCGGCCTTGCCGCCGCCCCCGCCGGTCGGGATCGGCAGCCGCATCCCGCCGCCCCCACGGCCCAGGCCGCCGCCTCCGCCGCCTCCGCGGCGTACCTCGACCTGGCTCTGGTCGATGCGTGCCTTCGGGTTGAAGCGCATGGGTGCTCCGCTCGGTCGGGGGGACTCGTAGACTAGTGACGACGGGGTCCCGTGGTACCCCGTCCCACCCGTGCGAAGCGCTGCCTGTCGTGGCGGCCCGCTCCCCGTCGTTGAAAGCCTGTCGTGATCACTGTCTCCAAGCTCGAGGTACGCGCTGGTGCGCGTCTGCTGATGGACGACGTGTCGTTCCGGATCGCGGCCGGGGACCGCGTCGGCCTGGTCGGGCGCAATGGTGCCGGCAAGACGACCCTGACCAAGATCCTCGCCGGCGAGGCCCTGCCCGCCGGCGGCTCGGTCACCAGCTCCGGCGAGATCGGCTACCTGCCGCAGGACCCCCGCACCGGTGACCCCGAGGTCCTCACCCGCGACCGGATCCTGTCGGCGCGCGGTCTCGACACCGTCGTGCGCCGCCTGCGCGACGCCGAGACCGACATGGGCAGCGACGACCCGGCGGTCCGCGACCGCGCCATGAACCGCTACGAGAAGGCCGACGCCGCCCTCCACGCCGCCGGGGGGTACGCCGCCGAGGCCGAGGCCGCGCAGATCGCCTCCTCGATCGGCATCGCCGACCGGCTGATGGACCAGCCGCTGCGCACCCTGTCGGGTGGCCAGCGCCGCCGGGTCGAGCTGGCCCGCATCCTGTTCTCCGGGGCCGAGACGCTGCTGCTCGACGAGCCCACCAACCACCTCGACGCCGATTCGATCCTGTGGCTGCGCGACTACCTGCGCAACCACAAGGGCGGCCTCGTGGTGATCTCCCACGACGTGGGCCTGCTCGAGGCGTGCGTCAACAAGGTGCTCCACCTCGACGCCAACCGCGCGGTGATCGACGTCTACAACATCGGCTGGAAGGCCTACCTCGCCCAGCGCGAGACCGACGAGAAGCGCCGCAAGCGCGAGCGGGCCAACGCCGAGACCAAGGCCAAGACGCTCACCGACCAGGCCAACAAGATGCGCGCCAAGGCCACCAAGGCCCAGGCCGCGCAGTCGATGCTCAAGCGCGCCGAGAAGCTGATGCAGGGCGTCGAGGGCGAGCGCCAGGCCGACCGGGTGGCCAAGATCAAGTTCCCCGAGCCCGCGCCGTGCGGCAAGACCCCGCTGACGGCCCGGGAGCTGTCGAAGAGCTACGGCTCGCTCGAGGTGTTCACCGACGTCGACCTCGCGGTCGACCGGGGCAGCCGGGTGGTCGTGCTGGGCCTCAACGGTGCCGGCAAGACCACCCTGATGCGGATCCTCGCCGGGGTCGACGAGTCGGACACCGGGGGCGTCGTACCCGGTCACGGGCTGAAGATCGGCTACTACGCCCAGGAGCACGAGACGCTCGACACCTCGCGCACGGTCCTGCAGAACCTGCAGTCCGCGGCCCAGCAGCTGACCGACACCGAGGCGCGCTCGGTGCTGGGGTCGTTCCTCTTCTCCGGCGACGACGCCAACAAGCCGGCCGGCGTGCTCTCGGGCGGGGAGAAGACGCGGCTGGCGCTGGCCATCCTGGTCGTCTCCAGCGCCAACGTGCTGCTGCTCGACGAGCCCACCAACAACCTGGACCCCGCGTCGCGCGAGGAGGTGCTGGCCGCCATCCGCACCTACGCCGGCGCCATCGTGCTCATCACCCACGACGAGGGCGCGGTGCACGCGCTGGAGCCCGACCGGGTGCTGATCCTGCCCGACGGCGTCGAGGACCTGTGGACGCCGGACTACGCCGACCTGGTCTCGCTGGCCTGACCGCCCGGCCGCGCCCCGGGTCGGCCCCGGCCGCGTCCTAGAGTGCGGCCATGACCCTGCCCGACACCGCCCGCCTCGCCGCGGTGGGCCTGCGCGTCACGGTCGAGGACGACGTCCTCACCGTGACCCTCGACAAGCCCGAGCGGCGCAACAGCCAGACCCCGGGCCTGTGGCGGGCGCTGGCCGCCGTCGGCGAGGCGCTGCCCCCGCAGGTGCGGGTCGTGGTGGTGCGGGGCGCCGGCGCGAGCTTCTCCGCCGGCCTCGACACCCGGCTGCTCACCCCCGACGGGATCGAGGGCGAGGAGTCCGTGCGCGAGCTGATGCGCGGCACCGACGAGGACGTGCTGGCCGCCATCGACGACTACCAGCGCGGCTTCACCTGGTTGGCCGACCCCGCGGTGGTGTCCGTGGCCGCGGTGCAGGGCCACGCCATCGGCGCGGGATTCCAGCTCGCGCTGGCCTGCGACCTGCGGGTGGTCGCCGACGACGCCCGCTTCTGCATGAAGGAGCCCGCGCTGGGCCTGGTGCCGGACCTGACGGGAACAAAGTCCCTGGTCGCGGTGGTTGGCTACTCGCGGGCGCTGGAGATCTGCGCCACGGCGCGGTCCGTCGGGGCCGAGGAGGCACGGCAGCTGGGCATCGCCACCACGGTGGTGCCCCGCGACGGGCTCGAGGCGGCCACCGACGACCTCGTGCAAGCACTGCGGGCCCACGACCCGGGTGCCGTGCGCGAGACCAAGGCACTGCTCCAGTCCGCCGCGGGCCTCGACCTAGAGGCCCAGCGACTGGCGGAGCGCCGGGCGCAGCTGCGGCGGTTCCGCGCGATCGTCGGCGGCGCCTGACAGGCTCTGCCCGTGGGCCCGGCGACGGGTCGGAAGGAGTCGCCCATGAGCGGCATGAACCCCGGGACGATGATGCGCCAGCTGCGCCGCGATCCCACCGTGGTGGAGCAGAAGCTCACCCGCAAGACCCTGCGACGGGTCGCGGGCTTCGCCTCGCCCCACCGGCGCCTGATCGCCGGCTTCCTGGTCTTCGTCGTCCTCGACGCGGCGCTCGTGGTCGCCAACCCGCTGCTGGTCAAGCACCTGCTCGACGACGGCGTCCTCGCCGGCGACGTGAGCGTCGTGGTCTGGCTGGCCGCCGCGATGGCGCTGGTCTCGGTCCTCGACGCCGCGCTCGGCGTCGGATCGGGCTTCCTGTCCTCCCGGATCGGCGAGAGCCTCATCTTCGACCTGCGCACGCGGGTCTTCGGCCACGTCCAGCGGATGTCGCTGGCGTTCTTCACGCGCACCCAGACCGGGGCCCTGGTGTCCCGGCTCAACAACGACGTCATCGGGGCGCAGCGCGCCTTCACCTCGACGCTGTCCAGTACGGTGTCCAACTCGATCAGCGTGGTCGTGGTGGGCATCACGATGTTCGCGCTCAGCTGGCAGGTCACGCTGGCCTGCCTCGCGCTGTTCCCGCTGCTGCTGCTGGCCTCGCGGTGGGTCGGTCGCCAGGTCAGCGGCCTGACCCGGCGCCAGATGGACGGCAACGCCGACCTCGGCAACATGATGACCGAGCGGTTCAACGTCGGCGGCGCCCTGCTGCTCAAGCTGTTCGGCCGGCGCGAGGAGGAGGACGCGGCGTACGCCCAGAAGGCGGGGGTGGTGCGCGACCTCGGCATCCGGATCGCCCTGGTCACCCGGATCTTCATGGCCTTCATGATGCTGGTGCCGGCCCTGGCGACCGCCCTGGTCTACGGCATCGGCGGCGCCCTGGCCGTGAGCGGTGCCCTCACCATCGGCACCCTGACCGCCCTGGCCACGCTGCTGCTGCGGCTGCTGGGCCCGATGCAGGGGCTCTCCAACGTCCGCGTCGACGTGATGACCGCCCTGGTCAGCTTCGACCGCGTCTTCGAGGTGCTCGACCTGCCCTCCACGGTGGCCGAGAAGCCCGACGCCGTCGACCTGCCCGCGGGCTCCTCGCGGGTGGAGTTCCGCGACGTCCGCTTCACCTACCCGCGCGCCGACGAGGTGTCGCTGGCCAGCCTGGAGACGGTCGCGCGGCCCGAGTCGCGCGACCACGGCCCGGTCATCCACGGCATCGACTTCACCGCCGAGCCCGGCCAGATGATCGCCCTGGTGGGCCCCTCCGGCGCCGGCAAGACGACGCTGACCCACCTGGTGGCGCGGCTCTACGACGTCGACTCCGGCGCCGTGCTGGTCGGCGACCGCGACGTCCGCGACGTGACGCTGCAGTCGCTGGAGGACACCGTCGGCTACGTCACCCAGGACGCCCACATGTTCCACGACACGATCCGGGCCAACCTGCAGTACGCCCGCCCCGGCGCCACCGACGAGCAGATCTGGGCGGCGCTGGACGCCTCCCGGATCTCCGGCCTGGTGCGGTCGATGCCCGACGGGCTCGACACCGTCGTGGGCGACCGCGGCTACCGGCTCTCCGGCGGGGAGCGGCAGCGCCTGGCCATCGCCCGGCTGCTGCTCAAGGCCCCCGCGGTCGTCGTCCTCGACGAGGCCACCGCCCACCTCGACTCGGAGTCGGAGTACGCCGTCCAGCGCGCCCTGGACGAGGCCCTGGAGGGCCGCACCTCGCTGGTCATCGCCCACCGGCTCTCCACGGTCCGCAACGCCGACCTGATCCTCGTGGTCCAGGACGGCACCGTCGCCCAGCGCGGCACCCACGCCGAGCTCCTCGCCCAGGGCGGCCTCTACTCCGAGCTCTACCGCACCCAGTTCGAGGAGGACGCGCCCGCGCCCGAGCGGGTGGGGTGAGGCGGAGGGGCAGTTTCCCCGGTCGGCCGGGGAAACCGCCCGCGGAAACGGGCGCATCGGACATCGACGGGCAGTTTCGGCCGACCTGAGCGCCCGACACGTCCGCCTGGGTACGGCGCGGCGCACCGCTACGGTGACGCCATGGACCTGGGGCTGACCGACCGCGTGTACGTCGTCACCGGCGGAGGTCGTGGCCTCGGCCGGGCCACCGCCGACCTGCTGGTCGCCGAGGGCGCCCGGGTCGTGGTGTCGGGGCGCAGCGCCGGGTCGCTGGACGACGTGAGCCGGGCGCTGGGGGAGCAGGCCGTGACCGTGGTCGCGGACAACGCCGACCCCGGCACGGCCGACCGGCTGGTGGGGGCCGCGCTCGACCGCTGGGGCCGCCTCGACGGGGCGCTGGTGTCGGTCGGCGGGCCGCCGCCCGGCACCGTCATGGGCACGCCGGACCACGCGTGGTCCTCGGCCTTCGAGTCCATCGTCGTGGGCGGCCTCCGGGTGGCCCGGGCGACGGCGGCGGCGATGACCGGGCCCGGGTCGATCGCGTTCGTCCTCTCGACCTCGGTCCGCGAGCCGGTGGGCAACCTGGCGATCAGCAACGGCCTGCGGCCCGGGCTGGCGATGGCGGCCAAGATGCTGGCCGACGAGCTGGGGCCGCGCGACATCCGCGTCAACGGCCTGCTGCCGGGCCGGGTGGCCACCGACCGGGTGGCCGAGCTCGACGACGCCTCGGGCGACCCGGAGGCGGCGCGGCGAGCGGCGACGGCGCGGATCCCGCTGGGGCGCTACGGCCGGCCCGAGGAGTTCGCGGCCGCGGCGGCGTTCCTGCTCAGCCCGGCGTCAGGTTTCGTCACCGGCGTCATGCTGCCGGTGGACGGTGGCATGCTCCGCGGGCTCTGAGCCGGCCCCGGCGTCGTCCTGGGGCGGGTCCCAGGAGGGGGCGGGCTCGCCCGCACCCCCGGCCGCGGCCTCGGTGCGGCGGCGGCGCACCTCGTCGAAGGCCAGGTAGCAGAACCCGAAGACGGCCAGGGCACCGAAGAACCACCACTGCAGGCCGTAGAAGAAGTGCGGGCCGTTGCTGGTGTCGTCGGGCAGGTCCGTCGGCTCCAGGGCGACCTGGGGGGTGGGGGTCTCCTCGGCGAGGTCGAGGAAGCCCCGGTAGAGCGGGTGCGGCACGACCTCGGCGGCCGCCTCCGAGGAGATCGCGCGGGTGGAGAGCTCGCTGACCCGGGTCGCGCCGCCGGTGGCGTCGCGACGCACGTAGCCCATGACGGTGACCTCGCCCTCGGTCGCCGGGGGCAGGTCGGGCCGGGTCGCGCCGGAGTTCTCCGTGGACAGCCAGCCGCGGTCGACGAGCACCGCGGTGCCGTCCTCGGTCACCAGCGGCGTGACCACGTCGACGCCGGGCTGGCTGTCGCGGGTCTGGTACTTCAGCACGATCGTGTGCTCGTCGTCCCAGGTCCCGCGGGCGGTCACCCGCTGCCACTCCGCGTCGGCGCCCGTGGGCTCGGTGGGGGACATGACGTCCTCGACGGGCACCGGGGCGGCGGCCAGGTTGGTGGCGGTGATGCGGTTCTCGGTCTTGCGCTGGTCGAGCCGGCCGAACTGCCACTGGCCCAGCTGGAGCGCCAGCCAGGCGAGGACGACGACCACCAGGGCGAAGATCGCCCACCGGCGCGAGAGGAGGAATCCCACGCCACGAGCGTAGTTCGGGGGTCCGTCCCTAGACTGGCCGGGTGAGTGCCTCCAGTCCCGCCGGCGACAGGTCCGGCCTGGTCGACGGCTACGGCCGTCGGGCGACCGACCTGCGCGTGTCCCTGACCGACCGCTGCAACCTGCGGTGCAACTACTGCATGCCCGCCGAGGGCCTCGACTGGCTGCCCACCGACCAGACGCTGACCGACGACGAGATCGTCCGCCTCGTCCGCATCGGGGTCGAGTCGCTGGGCATCGAGGAGGTCCGCTTCACCGGCGGCGAGCCGCTGCTGCGCCGTGGGCTTCCCGACATCGTGCGGCGCACGGCGGAGCTCTCCCCGCGCCCCGAGATCTCGCTCACCACCAACGCGCTCGGCCTGGCCCGCACCGCGGCGACCCTCGCCGAGGCCGGCCTGGACCGCATCAACGTCAGCCTCGACACGGTGCGGCCCGAGGTGTTCCACCAGATCACCCGCCGCGACCGGCTCCACGACGTCATCGCCGGCCTCGAGGCCGCCCGCGCCGCCGGGATCGCGCCGATCAAGATCAACGCCGTGCTGCTGCGCGGGGTCAACGACCACCTCGCGGCCGAGCTGCTCCACTGGTGCCTCGAGCGCGAGTTCCAGCTGCGCATCATCGAGCAGATGCCGCTCGACGCCCAGCACGACTGGTCGCGCACCGAGATGGTGACGGCCGAGGAGATCTTCGCCTCGCTGGAGCAGGAGTTCACCCTCAGCCCCGACCCGCAGCACCGCGGCAGCGCGCCGGCCGAGACGTTCCTCGTCGACGGCGGACCGGTCACGGTGGGCGTCATCGCCTCGGTGACGCGGCCGTTCTGCGGCGACTGCGACCGGGTCCGGCTGACCGCCGACGGCCAGGTCCGCAACTGCCTGTTCGCCCGCGAGGAGTCCGACCTGCGCGGGTCGCTGCGCGACGGGTCGAGCGACGAGGAGATCGCGGACCGCTGGCGCCTGGCCATGACGACCAAGCGGGCCGGCCACGGCATCGACGACGACCTGTTCCTGCAGCCCACCCGACCGATGTCGGCCATCGGCGGCTGACGACCCGGATCGGCACCCGGGCCCCGGGGGCCGAGCCGCTCGGGACGGTCGGGTCAGGCCGGGACGTGCGGGGTGACGTCGCGGAGGAACTGCCGCGCGGCCAGGAAGTCCGACAGGCTCTGCCGGTGGTCCTCGCACGCCAGCCACACCTTGCGGCGCTCCGGGGTGTGCAGCTTGGGGTTGTTCCACAGCAGCTCGTGGCGCGCGGGCGCCTGGCAGCCCTTGGCCGAGCAGACGGCCGCGTCCGCTCCGGCCCCGCTCATCGGCCGAGCTCCTTGTAGCCCTGGCCCGGCTGCACCAGGTCGGTGCCCTCCAGGCGGGGCGCGGCGCTGTTGGCCACGATGACCGCGACGTAGGGCAGGAACACGGCGCCGAAGATCAGCACCCAGCGCAGCCAGCCGTCACCGACGACGATCGCGCCGACGAAGCACAGGGTGCGGATGATCATGGAGAACAGGTAGCGCCGACGACGCCTCAGCAGGTCGTCGCGGGCGTTGGCGGGAGCAGAGGTGATGCGGACGGGCTCTGCTGCGCGTCGGGACTTGCGTGCGGTAGCCACACGCTCCAGTCTACGTCGCGCCCCTGACCGGCCAAGGCGTCGTGCGGGTGGCCGTCGTGGCATCCTGTCGCCCTCACCCGGCGGCGCCGCAGCGCGGCGTACCGACCCCACCCGAACCCCTCCAGGAGACCGCTGATGTCCGACCGCACCTACCGCGTCACCGAGATCGTCGGCACCTCGCCCGACGGCATCGACCAGGCCATCCGCAACGGCATCGAGCGCGCGGCCAAGACCCTGCGCCACATCGACTGGTTCGAGATGACCCAGGTCCGCGGCCAGGTCAAGGACGGCTCGGTCGAGCACGTCCAGGTCGGCCTCAAGATCGGCTTCCGCCTCGAGGACGACTGAGCCTTGACCGACGGCTCGACGAGCGCCCCGCCCGCTGCCCCGACCTCGCTGCTGGAGCTGCGGGTGCTCGAGGGGCCCAACCTCTACTTCCCCCGGGCCGCCATCAAGCTGACGCTCGACGTCCGCACCCTGGCCGAGGCCGACGAGGCCCGGCTGCGGGCCGTCGGCGACGCGCTCGGGCTGCGCTCGCTGCGGGCGGGGGCCCCGCTGAGCGGGTTCCGCCAGCGGGCGCTGGTGCGCGTCCTGACCCGGCTGGTGCGCCGCGTGGCGCTCGACTCGGGCACCTCGCGGCTCGGCGTGCGGGTGCGGGCCACCTCGGAGCCGACGCAGCTCGTGGTGGCCTACCCGTGGCGTGACCGCAGCCGGGCCCGGGGCCTGGGCCAGGCGGTGGCGGCGGTGCTCGACGAGCTGACGGCCGCTGGGTCCGACCACGACGTGGCCGACGCCGTCGCGCGGGCCGCGGCCCGCGTGGCGGCCACCGAGAAGGGACCCGGCCCCACCACGATCCGGCCGCGGGTGCCGGTCGTGGCCGTGACCGGCACCAACGGCAAGACCACGACCTCGCGGATGGTGGCCCACATCGCCCGCGAGGCGGGCCACCACGTGGGCTGGTCCAACACCGACGGCATCTACGTCGACGGCCACCTGGTGGAGGCCGGCGACTACTCCGGGCCCTCGGGGGCGGGCCGGGTGCTGGCCCACCGCGAGGTGGACTTCGCGGTCACCGAGACCGCCCGGGGCGGCATCCTGCTCAAGGGCATCGGGGTGGTCCACAACGACGTCTCGGTCGTCACCAACGTGACCGCCGACCACCTCGGCATGCAGGGCATCGACACCGTCGACCAGCTCGCCGAGGTCAAGGGAGTGGTGCCCCGCATCACCAAGCGGACCGGCTGGGCGGTGCTCAACGCCGACGACCCGCGGGTGTTCGCGATGCGGCTCACCACCAAGGCCCAGCCCTGGGTGTTCTCCCGCGACCCCGACTCGCCCGCGCTGCGCGAGGTGCTGGGGGGCGGCGGCCGGGCGACGACCGTCATCGACGGGTGGCTGACGGTCCTCGACGGCACCCGCGCCGACCCGCTCGTCGAGGTCGTCGACGTGCCGATGACGCTCAGCGGCCTGTCGCGCTTCAACGTCGAGAACACCCTGGCCGCCGCGTCCGCCGCGCTGGCCGCCGGCCTCGACCGCGCCGACGTCGTGGCGGGGCTGCTGTCCTTCCGGCCCGACGCCGAGCACAACCCGGGCCGGATGAACTTCTTCACGCTGCCCACGCCGGCCGGTGACGTCTCGGTCGTGATGGACCTGGCCCACAACGAGGCCGGTCTCGAGGCCATGGTCGAGATCATGCGCGGCGTGCGTCCGGACGGGAGGCGGATCCTGCTCGGCCTCGGCGCCGTGGGCGACCGCCAGGACGAGCTGCTGGAGATGCTCGGCGAGATCGCCGCCCGCGACGCCGACGTGGTCGCGATCGGCCACAAGGCGAAGTACCTCCGCGGCCGCACCGTCGAGGAGGTCGACGCGCTGCTGCGCACCGGTGCCGAGCGGGTGGGCGGCCACGACATCGAGACCCACCCCACCGAGCTGGCCTCGCTGCAGGCGCTCGTGGCGCAGGCCGCGCCGGGCGACGTGGTGGGCCTGATGTGCCACGCCGAGCGCGAGGAGGTCTACGCCTGGCTGGCCTCGGTCGGTGCCACGGCCGACTCCCCGGAGCAGCTGGCGGCCAAGGTGCGGCAGGCCTCCACGGGCGGCTGAGGACGTCCCCGGGAGAGCCTGGTGAGCCACGCCGGCCCACTGGTGGAGACTGGGGCACGACGCCGTGCCCGCGGCGTACCCCTGCACCTCACCTAGATCCCCAAGGACGCCGATGACCGACTCCCGACGCCTGGCCGTGCTCATCGATGCCGACAACGTCTCCTCGAAGGTCTCCACCGACCTGTTCGCGGAGCTGGCGGGCTACGGCCTGCTGACGGTGAAGCGCGCGTACGGCGACTGGACGACCGACCAGCTCAACGGCTGGAAGAAGCGGCTCCACGAGCACGCGATCTCCCCGATGCAGCAGTTCGCCTACACGACCGGCAAGAACTCCAGCGACTCCGCGCTCATCATCGACGCCATGGACCTGCTGTACGCCGGCAACCTCGACGGCTTCGTGATCGTCTCCAGCGACAGCGACTTCACCCGCCTCGCGACCCGGCTGCGCGAGTCGGCCATGACCGTCTACGGCGTGGGCGCCAGCAAGACCCCGCGTGCCTTCCGCGACGCGTGCGACAAGTTCACCTTCCTCGAGGTGCTCCAGGCCGGTGCTCCGGTCGAGGAGGACGAGCCGGCGCCGCGCAGCCGCCGCTCGGGCCAGCGCGGCAACGGCAACGACGCCCCTCCGGAGGCGGTCGCCGAGACCCGGGAGGCCCCCGAGGCGGAGATGGGCAGCCGCGAGAGCGCCGCGGCGCTGCAGAGCGTGCTCTCGCGCAGCCTCAACAAGGCCGACTCCGACGACGAGGACTGGACGACGGTGAGCGCGCTCGGCAGCCTGCTCACCCGCGTCGACCCGTCGTTCGACGCCCGCACCCACGGCTTCGCCCGGCTCAGCGACCTGATCCGGGAGCAGCCGTTCCTCGAGACCCGCACCGTCACCACGGCCGCCGGCCAGGAGCAGCTGATGGTGCGGCTCAAGGGCCGTCGCGGCTCGGGCCGGGGCAGCCGCCGCGGCCGCGGGGACAACCGGCTCGAGAGCAAGCCGGAGGCCACCGTCGAGACCAGGTCCGAGGCCCCGGAGGCCGCGCCTGCTCCCGCGGCAGAGGTCGCCCCGGAGCCGACCCCCGAGGTCGTGCCCGGGCGGACCGGGGAACCGGTCGACCAGCCGGCCGCCGACCCCGTCGCCGAACCGGCCACGGTGGCCGTCGACGCGCCGGTCGCCGGGTCCGCGGACCCGGTCGACGAGCAGGTCGACGAAAGGGGCGACGAGCCGGTCGAGCCGGCCGCCGAGGAGGAGCCGCCGGCCAAGGCGCCGCGCAAGCGGGCGGCCGCGAAGAAGACCACGGCCAAGAAGGCGCCGGCCGCCAAGACCGCCGCCACGAGGACGACCGCCAAGAAGACCACGGCCAGGAAGACCGCCAAGAAGGCCGCGGCCGAGCCCGCCCCCGAGCCCGAGGCGCCTGCCGTGGAGGCCCCGGTGGAGACGCCCACGCTCACCGTCACCACCCGGCGCACGCCGCGGCGCGCGGCCAAGCGCGCCGCCGGCCCGTCGGTGCCGACGGAGTAGCAGCAGCGCCCGGGGCGCGGCTCGCGCCGCGCCCCGGGCCGTGCCCGGACGTGACCCGGACCGGGCCCGGGGTCAGGCCTCCGTCGGGGGCGCGTAGTAGTCCGGGTCGGCGACCGGGGCGTCCGCGGACGCGGCGCCCGCGCCGGCCTGGGCGTGCGGCGACCAGTTCTCCAGCTCCGACATCACCAGCGGGTGCTTGTCGACGCACACCACGACCAGGTCGCCGCGGTTGGCGCGGCTCATGGCGTGGTGGACGGCCTCGATCTCGTCGTGGATGACCTCGAGCTGCTTGCAGCGGCTGCCGGCGTCCATCGCGCGGCGCACGCCCTCGGCCACCAGCGCCGAGGTCTCGCCCCGGGCGCGCTTGCGCAGCGCCTCGTCCTCGCGGACCACGACGACGTCGAAGTGCTGGGCCGCCACCTCGCCGAGCTCGCGCATGTCCTCGTCGCGGCGGTCGCCGGCGGTCGCGACGACGCCGATCCGCGAGGGCTTGCCCAGCTCGTGGCCGGAGTCGAGGCTGTCACCGAGCCGGTCGACGAAGTCGCCCAGCATCCGCATGCCGGGGGCGTTGTGGCAGTAGTCGACGATGACGTTGACCCCGTTGACCTCGATCTCGTTGAGGCGGCCGGGGGAGAGGTAGTAGCTGGTCGAGAAGGTCCGCAGGCCCTGCCGGATGTCGTGCAGCGGGGCGCCCGAGGCGAACGCCGCGGCGGCGGCGGCGAGCGCGTTCTGCACGTTCATCCGGGCCCGGCCGGAGAAGGTCGCGGGCAGCAGGTGGGTGAAGGCGAGCTGCATGTCGCGGGCACCGTGGCGCACCACGATCATCTCGCCGCGCTCGGTGGGCTGCAGGACCAGCGCCTTGCCGCCGCGGCGGCAGTGGGCGTCGATCATGTCGCGCTCCTCGGAGCCGGGCTCGGCCATCGAGAACCACACCACCTGGCCCGAGCAGCGACGCCGCATCTGGCGCACCAGCGGGTCGTCGGCGTTGAGCACGGCGTGGCCGTCGCGCGGCACCGCCTCGACGAGGACGGCCTTGACGTCGGCGAGCTGCTCGACGGTGTCGATGCCCCGCAGCCCGAGGTGGTCGGGCTGCACGTTGAGGACCACGGCGACGTCGTTGCGCTCGTAGCCCAGGCCCTCGCGCAGGATGCCGCCGCGGGCGACCTCGAACACGGCGAAGTCGACGCGCGGGTTCTGCAGCACCATCCGGGCGCTGCGCGGGCCGGAGGCGTCGGAGCGGATCAGCAGCCGCTCGTCGATGACCACGCCGTCGGTCGAGGTCATGCCGACCTTGCGGCCCATGCCCTTGAAGATGTGGCTGATCATCCGGCTCGTGGTCGTCTTGCCGTTGGTGCCGGTCACGGCCACGATCGGGATCCGGCTGGGAGTGCCCGGCGGGATCAGCATGTCGACGACCGGCTTGGCGATGAACTGCGGCTCGCCGATGGTCGGGTGGGTGTGCATCCGGAAGCCCGGCGCCGCGTTGACCTCGCAGATCGCGCCGCCGGTCTCGCGGACCGGCTGCGTGATGTCGGGGCAGATGAAGTCGATGCCGGCGATGTCGAGCCCGATCATGCGGGCCGCCTCCTCGGCGATCTCGACGTTCTCCGGGTGGGCCTCGAAGGTGCGGTCGATCGAGATGCCGCCGGTCGACATGTTGCCGGTCAGCGCCAGCTTGACCATCTCGCCCTCGGCGGGGACCGAGTCGAGCGTGTGGCCCTGGCCGGCCAGGACCTCCTCGGCGGCCGCGTCGACCTTGATGCGGGTCAGCACCTTCTCGTGGCCCACGCCGCGGCGCGGGTCGGCGTTGGTCAGGTCGACCAGCGCGCGCACCGTGCTGGTGCCGTCGCCGGTGACCGACGCGGGGACCCGCTCGGCGATGGCGGCCATCCGGCCGTCGATGATGAGGCAGCGGTAGTCCTTGCCGGTCACGAACGACTCGACGATGACGGTGCCCCGGCGCGACTGCGCCCTGGCGATCTCGAAGCTCTCGCGGACCGACTCGTCGTCGCGCAGGTCGAGGCACACGCCGCGGCCGTGGTTGCCGTCGAGGGGCTTCACCACGACCGGGAAGCCGATCCGGCGGGCCATCGCGACCGCCTGGTCCGGCGTGCGCACCGACTCCTGCTTGGGCACGGGCAGGCCGGCTGCGCCGAGCAGCCGGGTGGTGAGGTCCTTGTCGGAGGCGATGTCGACCGCGATCGAGCTGGTCTCCGAGGTCATCGTGGCGCGGATCCGCTTGGCGTGGACCCCCTGGCCGAGCTGCACCAGGGAGTGCTGGTTGAGCCGGATCCAGGGGATGTCGCGCGAGACGGCCTCGTCGATGATCGCCTGGGTGGAGGGGCCGAACGCCGTGCGCTGGGCGCGCAGGATGAAGGAGTCGAGCTCGGCCTCGAAGTCGAACTCGGGGTCGGCCTCGACCAGGTGGTCCACGAGGCGTACGGCGAGCCGGCCGGCCGCGAGCCCCACCTGCTCGTCGACGTAGCCGAAGATCACGTTGTAGCGGCCGCGCTGGCCCTTGACCTGGCGGGTCTTGCCGCGCCGGGTGTCGTGGCCGACCACCTGCTGCAGCGCCAGCGCGCAGTGCTCGGCCACGTGGCCCAGCCAGGTGCCCTCGTGGAGCCGCTCGACGAAGCCGCCGCGGCGCCCGCGGGAGCAGGAGTGCTCGCGCAGCCCGGGCAGCGCCTCGAGCAGGTGCTCGGTGAACCCGGGGATGGTGTTGGTCGGGTAGTCCTCCAGCACGCCGAGGTCCACCACGAGGTGGATCGCCTTCTCGTAGGACCAGACGTTGGCGCCGCGGTAGACCCGCGTCTCGACGATCTCCAGGTCGGGGCGCGGGCGGCCGCCACCGGTCACCGTCCCGGCGCCGCCGGGACGGTCGCCGGAGTGGTCGGCACCGCGGTGCTCGGGGCTCTCGGTCACGGGGTGGCTCCTCTGTTTCGTCGGGCGATGCGGCGGCGCAGGGCCGAGGGCGAGGCGTCGTCGGCGGCGATGTCGCGCGCCATCTTGCCGAGGTCGCGGTTGGCCAGCGCCAGCTCGTCGGCCTCGGTCGGGTCGACCGGCCGCGCGGTGGGCACCAGCCGGCGGGTGGTGAGGTCGAACCGGGAACCCGCGGGCAGGGCGTGCAGCACCACGCCGGAGGCCAGGATCGGCCGGTGCTCGCGGGCCGCGTGGGCGTCGGTGACCATGTCGCGGCCGTCGAGGACGGTGACGGCACCCTTGCCCACCACCTCCATCAGGTCGGTGCCCTCGGGGGTGCGGGTCACCACGGCGGCGGTGTCCTCGTCGACGCCGATCCCGAGCAGCTGCGGGCTCTGCGAGACGATCATGAGCAGCCGGCCGTAGCGGTTGCGCTGGGCGAAGTGCTGGTCGACCACGCAGTCCTGGAGCAGCCCCAGCCCGGCGGCGACCTGGGTCATCCGCTGCTTGGCGGTCGCGCCGCCGGGACCGAAGGCGACCATGTGGGACGACTGGATCGACGCGCCGGCCGACGTGCCGGCGACGGTGACGCCGCGGGCGCGGGCGTCCAGGATCGCGTCGCCGAAGGGGGTGCCGGCGATCACGGTCGACAGCTTGAGCTGGTTGCCGCCGGTCATGAAGATCCCGGTCGCCCGGTCGAGCTCGGACACGACGGCCGGGTCGGAGGCCTGGGCCCGGTCCTGGGGACGCACGCCGTAGACCTCGGCGGCCCCGAGACGGGTGAACAGCGCGGCGTACACGTCGACGATCTCGGGGCCCAGCGACGAGGCCGTGGGGACGACGGCGATGCGGGCCTCGGACCCGCCGGCGCGGCGCACGAACTCCGTCAGGACCGAGCGGCGACCCAGCTTGTCCTCGGCGCCGCCGATGATGAGCAGGTCCCCGACGACCGGCTCCGAGGGCTCGGACAGGGGGTCTCCCGCGAATGGCATGACAGGAAGACTAGAGGGTGCGACCCTTGCGCGAATGAGCACCTCTTTGCCCGATTCGCACCACTCGGAGGGTCGCCTCCTGGTGGTGCTGCGGCACGCCCGGGCAGAGGCCTTCGCGCAGGACGACCACGCCCGGCACCTGACCGACCGGGGGCGCCGCGACGCCGCCGGGACCGGCGACTGGCTGCGCACGCAGGGCGTGGTGCCCGACCTGGCGCTGGTGTCGTCGGCCAGCCGGACCCGGGAGACCTGGGCGCTGGTCGCCGAGGCCCTCGGTGAGGCGGTCGCCGACACCCGCACCGAGGTCAGCGACGCCGTCTACAGCGCCTCGCCCGAGACCGTCCTCGACCTGCTGCGCGAGGTGCCGGCGCAGCACCGCGTGGTGGCGTACGTCGGCCACAACCCCACCGCCGCCTCGCTCCCGCAGCTGCTCGAGGACGGCGAGGGCGACCCGCTCGTGTTCGCGCGCCTCAGCTCGGGCTTCGCGCCGGCGTCCGTGGCCGTGCTCCGGTTCGAGGGCGAGTGGGCCGACCTCGACGAGGCGGGCGCCACCCTGGTGGCCCTGCACGCCCCCGGCGACCCGGCCTGACCGAGCCCGACCCGGCCCGGCCGCGCCCGACCGGGTCGGCGCCTCAGAGCAGGGGCTCGGGGGTGGTGATGCCCTCCTCGGCGTCGGCGGCCACGACCTCCTCGCGGGTGATCCCGAGCAGGTAGAGGACGGCGTCCATGTAGGGCACGTTGACGGCCGTGTGGGCGGCCTCCTGGACGACGGGCTTGGCGTTGAAGGCGATGCCGAGGCCGGCGGCGTTGAGCATGTCGAGGTCGTTGGCGCCGTCGCCGATGGCCACCGTGGAGCTGACGGGCACCCCGACCTCGGCGGCGAAGCGCCGCAGCGCGGTCGCCTTGCCGGCGCGGTCGACGATCGGGCCCACGACGCGGCCGGTGAGGCGGCCGTCGACGATCTCGAGCTCGTTGGCCATCGCGAAGTCGATGCCGAGGTCGGCGGCGAGGCGGTCGGTGAGCTGGGAGAACCCGCCGGAGACGATCGCGAACCGGTAGCCGAGGCGCTTGAGGACGCGCACGGTCGTGCGGGCGCCGGGGGTGAGCTGGAGGTCGGCGTACACGTCGTCGAGGGCCGAGGCCTCGAGGCCCTCCAGCAGCGCCACCCGGCTGCGCAGGCTCTCGGCGAAGTCGAGCTCGCCGCGCATCGCCTGCTCGGTGACCCGGGCGACCTCGTCCTCGCAGCCGGCGCGGGCGGCGAGCATCTCGATGACCTCGCCCTGCACCAGGGTGGAGTCGACGTCCATGACGATCAGGCGCATCCCGCGGCGCAGCAGGCTCGCCGGCTGCACGGCGATGTCGACGCCCTGGGTGGCCGCCTCGCGGGCCAGCAGGTCGCGCAGCTCCACGGGGTCGACGCCCGAGACGTGCAGGTCGATCGCGGTGATGGGGTAGCGGGCCATCCGCTCGATGCGGTCGATGTTGGCGCCGGTGTCGGCGATCCGGCCGGCGATCGCGGCCACGGCGGGGGCGCGCAGCGGCGTGCCGAGGACGGTGACGTGGCTGCGGCCCTGGGGTCGCGGCTGGTTGTCGCCGGAGCCCTGCTCGATCTCCAGGGTCATGTCGAGCTCGCGGGCGACGTCCTCGAGCGCGGTGCGCAGCGCCGTCCAGGTGCGCGGCGAGCTGACCAGCAGCCCCAGGATCAGGCGGCGGCGGAGCACGATCTGCTCGATGTCGACGACCTCGACGCCGAACCGGGCCAGGGTGTCGAAGACCAGCGAGGTCACGCCGGGGCGGTCGCGGCCCGTCAGGGTGATGAGCAGCGTCCGGGGGGTGGGGGGCTCGGGGGTCTGCTCCAGCACGCGCACGAGGCTAGCGGTCGTGGCGGCCGGTGCAGGCGCCGACCAGGGCACGCCGGGCGGCGCGGTCGAGGTCGGCGAGCGCCTCGCGGCGCCGGGCCAGCTCGAGCGCGGTCACCGGTCCGGTCTCGTCGCGGCGGGCCAGCTCGACGACCTCGAGGCACAGCACGGCCCGCTCGACGGTCTCGCGACGGCGCGGGTCCAGGGCCGGTGGCAGCGGCAGCGGGGGCCGGTGGCGCAGGTTGACCAGCAGGTCGGGCACCTCGGGGCTCCACGACGCCACGTCGAGGTCGACGAGGCGCTGGGTCACCTGCACCAGGGCCAGACGCAGCTCGGAGGCCGACTCGCGCTCGTCGACGTACGGCGCCGGCTCGGTGCGGTGGGCGCGCCACACCACCGTCCGGGCGTCGAGCTCGGGCACCAGGCCGACGCCGCCCGCGACGACCGCCTCGCCGGCCTCGAGCGCGGCCAGGTTGAACGCCGGCGGCCCGCCGAGACCGACGGGGTCGCCGGAGGCGGGCAGCGCCAGGGAGAGCGGGCCGCTGAGCGCCCCCGGCAGCTGGGCCAGCTCGAGCACCTCGCGCTCCGGGAGGCCGACCACGAGGTGGCGCGGGTCGTCGCCGCGGACGGCGTCGGCGAGGTCGTCGGGGCCGACGTGGCCGGCGCGCACGGCGTCGAGCCACGTGACCAGGACCACGGAGAGGGGGAGCACGCTCACCGTCCAAGCCTAGGAGCGTGGCGCGACGCCCGCCGACGCGCCCGCACCGGGGGCCGTCGCACGCCGCGCACCGGGTAGGTTGACGTCGGTCCGCCTGCCCCCTCCCGACGTGAGGTCACCACCCCGTGAACGCCGTCCTCGAGCTCGCCGACGTCTCCGTCCGGCGCGGTCAGTCGCTCCTCCTCGACGGCATCGACTGGGCGGTGGAGGAGGACGAGCGCTGGGTCGTCCTCGGCCCCAACGGTGCCGGCAAGACCACCCTGATGCAGCTCTGCTCGGCCCAGATCCACCCCACCTCGGGCGTGCTGGCGGTCCTCGGCGAGGTCGTCGGCACCGTCGACCTGTTCGAGCTGCGCCCGCGCATCGGCTGGACGAGCGCGGCCGTGGCCGAGCGGATCCCGCGCCACGAGCTGGTGCGCGACGTCGTGGTGTCGGCGTCGTACGGCGTGGTCGGCCGCTGGCGGGAGCAGTACGACGACCTCGACCACGAGCGGGCCGCCGAGCTGCTCGTCGAGGTCGGCGCCGGGGGACTGCTCGACCGCACCTTCGGCACCCTGAGCGAGGGCGAGCGCAAGCGGGTCCAGATCGCCCGGGCTCTGATGACCGACCCCGAGCTGATGCTGCTCGACGAGCCGGCCGCGGGCCTCGACCTCGGCGGCCGCGAGGACCTCGTCGCCACGCTCTCGGAGCTGGCGATGGACGAGCACGCGCCCGCCACCGTGCTGGTCTCCCACCACGTGGAGGAGATCCCGCCCGGCTTCACCCACGCGCTGCTGCTGCGCGACGGCAGGGTGACCGCCGCCGGGCCGCTGCCGCACGTGATGACCGAGGAGATCCTCTCCGACACCTTCGGACTGCCGCTGGCCGTGACCGAGGAGGACGGGCGCTGGTTCGCCCGTCGGCGCGCAGGGTCCCGATAGGCTCGGCAGATGATGGAGTGGCTGCGGGACCACGGCTGGGAGAGCTGGCTGGTGCTCGCCGTCGTCCTGGGCGGCCTGGAGATGCTCGGGCTCGAGCTCTTCCTCGTGATGCTCGCCGGCGGTGCCCTCGTCGGCGCGCTCACCGCGGCCCTCGGCGGCCCGCTCGCCCTCCAGCTGGGCCTGGCGCTGGTCACCTCGGTGGCCCTGCTCGGCCTGGTGCGGCCCAACATCATCGGCAAGCTGCACAGCGCGCCCAGGCTGGTGACCGGCCACGAGTCGCTCATCGGCCGCCGCGCCACCGTCCTCAAGGCGCTCTCGGGGCAGGTCCCCGGCCGCGTCAAGGTCGCCGGCGAGGAGTGGACGGCCGTGCCGTACGACGAGGACGACCAGATCGACATCGGCACGGTCGTGGACGTGGTGATGATCAAGGGTGCGACGGCGTACGTGCTGCGCGCCCACCCGCCGGAGGCGTGAGGTCCCGGCGGTTTCTCGGACGACAGAGGGGGGTCCCATGGGCCTGTTGATCGTGCTGGCGGTGCTGCTCGGCTTCGTGGTGCTGATGCTGGCGAAGTCCATCCAGATCGTGCCGCAGTCGAGGGTGGGGATCGTCGAGCGGCTGGGCAAGTACCAGCGCACCCTCACCGAGGGGCCGAGCCTGATCGTGCCCTTCATCGACAAGGTGCGCTACAAGATCGACCTGCGCGAGCAGGTGGTGTCCTTCCCGCCCGTCTCGGTCATCACCGAGGACAACCTGTCGGTCGACATCGACACGGTCATCTACTTCACCGTGACCGACCCGGTCGCGGCGACGTACGAGATCGTCAACTACATCCAGGGCGTCGAGCAGCTGACCATCACCACCACCCGCAACATCGTCGGTGGCATGGACCTCGAGGAGACGCTGACCTCGCGCGACCGCATCAACACCAGCCTGTCCGAGGTGCTCGACGACGCCACCGGCCGCTGGGGCATCAAGGTCAAGCGCGTCGAGATCAAGGCCATCGACCCGCCGGCCTCCATCAAGGACTCGATGGAGAAGCAGATGCGCGCCGACCGCGACAAGCGCGCGGTCATCCTCACCGCCGAGGGTCAGCGGCAGTCGGCGATCCTCACCGCCGAGGGCAACAAGCAGGCCGCCATCCTCAACGCGGAGGGCGACCGCGAGTCGCGGATCCTGCGGGCGCAGGCCGAGCGCGAGTCGCAGATCCTCACCGCCCAGGGCGAGGGTCAGGCGATCCAGACCGTCTTCCAGGCCATCCACGACGGCCAGCCCGACCAGTCGCTGCTGGCCTACCAGTACCTCCAGATGATGCCCAAGATCGCCGAGGGATCGGCCAACAAGGTCTGGGTGGTGCCCTCCGAGATCACCAAGGCGCTCGAGGGGCTCGGATCGGCGATGAACCAGGTCAGCGGCATCCCGCAGCACACCGGTGGTCCGCGCACCCGCGTCGACCTGGGGCCGACCGAGGTCAAGGTCCCGGACGTCGCCACCTCCAGCGCCGCCCAGGCGGTGCAGGAGGCGATCGCGGCCGCCCAGGAGTCCTCCCCGTCCGCGCGCAGCGCGGCCCGGGCCGAGGGTGCCGCCGGCGCCGTCGCCGACGGGGCCCCGGAGGCGACCGAGACGGCTGCCGCGGCGGACTCCTCGCTGCCGCCCGCGGAGGACGCCCCCACCGGCGCGCCGGCGGGCCCGCTCGACGCCGCTGACGGCCCGGAGCCCGAGGCGCCCCCGCGGCAGTGAGCCTGGTCGAGGCGGTCGCCGTCCTGCTCGCGGGGATGGCGGCCGGCACCATCAACACGGTGGTGGGGTCGGGGACGTTGATCACGTTCCCGACCCTGCTGGCGTTCGGGGTGCCGCCCGTGACCGCGAACGTCTCCAACACCCTCGGCCTCGCGCCGGGCTCGCTCTCGGGCGCCATCGGCTACCGCGCCGAGCTGCGCGGGCAGCGCCGCCGGATCCTGGTGCTGGGCACGGCCTCGCTGCTCGGCGGCGTGGTCGGGGCGCTGCTCCTGCTCTGGCTGCCCTCGGCCGCGTTCGACGCGATCGTGCCGGTGCTGATCCTGCTCGGCTGCGCCCTGGTCCTGCTCGGCCCGCGGCTGCAGCGCCGCGTCGCCGCGCGTGCGGAGTCGCGGGGCGGGCTGGCCGAGAGCGGCGCCTGGTGGGTGTGGCCCTCGGTGGCCGCCGCCGGGGTGTACGGCGGCTACTTCGGCGCCGCGCAGGGCGTGCTGCTGATGGCGATCCTCGGCATCGGGGTCGCCGACTCGATGCAGCGCCACAACGCGACCAAGAACGTGCTCGCGCTGCTGGTCAACGGCATCGCCGCGGTCGTGTTCGTGCTGCTGGCCTTCGTCGACGTGCCGTTCGCCCCCTCGAGCAGCGCCGGCAGCATCGACTGGACCATCGCCGGCCTGATCGCCGCCGGCTCGGTCGTCGGCGGCCAGATCGGCGCCAGGGTGGGCCGCCGGCTGCCCCCGGTGGCGCTGCGTGGCGTCATCGTGACGGTGGGCCTGGTCGCCGTGGTGGCGTTCCTGGTGTGAGGGGCCGGGCGTTGGGGAGGTTTCCCCGGTCGGCCGGGGAAACTGCCCGCGGAGTCCGACAAGTCGGTCACGCGCGGGCAGTTTCCACCCTCCGCTCAGCCCGATTCGTCCCCGACGCCACCGGAGCGACCGGACCAGCGACGACGGCCGGCTGGCACGTCGCGGGCCCGGCACGCCGCGACCCCCGTACGCCGACGCCCCCGCCCGCAGCAGCGGACGGGGGCGTCGTACGCCGGAGGAGCTGGTCAGCTCGCGGTGGCGTGGCTCTTGCTCGACTCGACGATGACGCCCTGGCGGTCGGTGGGACCGGGGGCCGGGGCCTTCTCGTCGTGGCCGGCGTGCACGGCCTCCTCAATGCGCTTGCCGATCTCGGCGTCGACGTTCTTCCAGTACTCGAAGACGCGGGGGAGCGTCTCGGGCTTGACGCCGCCGAGGATGTGTCCGGCGACGTTGCCGACGAAGCGCTCGCGCTGCTCGTCGTCCCAGACCTCGCGGACCAGGGTGCCGGCCTGGCCGAAGTCGTCGTCCTCGGCGCGCAGCGTGTAGGCCTCGCGGACCATCGCGCCGTCGACCTCCCAGCCGTCCTCGGCGACCCCGGTCTCGTCGGAGTAGCCGCGCCCGTAGGAGTTGGGCGCGTAGACGGGCTGGTCACCCGAGTGCTGGTAGGCCATCGGACCGTCGAAGGTGTAGGTGTTGTGGTCCTTCACCCGGTTCTGGTTGACCGGCAGCTGGTGGTAGTTGGGGCCGATGCGGTAGCGGTGGGTGTCGGCGTATGCGAAGACCCGACCCTGGAGCATCTTGTCGGGGCTGAAGCCGATGCCCGGCACGATCGCGCTGGGCTCGAAGGCCGCCTGCTCGATCTGGGCGAAGAAGTTGTCGGGGTTCTTGTTCAGCGTCATCGTGCCGACCTTGATCAGCGGGTAGTCCGCGTGCGACCAGGTCTTGGTCAGGTCGAAGGGGTTGAAGCGGTAGGTCTTGGCGTCCTCGTAGGGCATCACCTGCACGTTGAGCGTCCAGGAGGGGAAGTCGCCGTTCTCGATGGCCTCGGAGAGGTCGCGACGGTGGAAGTCGGAGTCCTCGCCGGCGATCGTGTTGGCCGCCTCCTGCGTCAGGTTCTTCACGCCCTGGTCGGAGTGGAAGTGGAACTTCACCCACGACTTCTCGCCCGCGGCGTTGATCCACATGTAGGTGTGCGAGCCGTAGCCGTTCATCTCGCGCCACGAGGCCGGGATGCCGCGGTCGCCCATCAGGTAGGTCACCTGGTGCGCGGACTCGGGGTTGTGGGTCCAGAAGTCCCACTGCATGTCGTTGTCGCGCAGGCCGGTGCCGCCGCGACGCTTCTGCGAGCGGATGAAGTGGGGGAACTTCATGGTGTCGCGGACGAAGAACACCGGGGTGTTGTTGCCGACCAGGTCCCAGTTGCCCTCGGTCGTGTAGAACTTCAGCGAGAAGCCCCGGGGGTCGCGCCAGGTGTCGGGCGAGCCCTGCTCGCCGGCCACGGTGGAGAACCGCGCGAGCATGTCGGTGGTCACGCCGGGCTGGAACAGCGCCGCCTTGGTGTACGCCGAGACGTCCTCGGTCGTCTCGAAGACGCCGAACGCCCCGGACCCCTTGGCGTGCACGTTGCGCTCGGGGACGCGCTCGCGGTTGAAGTGCGCCATCTGGTTGATGAAGTGGTGGTCGTTGAGCAGGATCGGGCCGGTGTCGCCGACGGTCAGCGAGTTGCGCTCGCTGGGGGCCGGGGCTCCGGACTCGGTCGTCGAGCCGCCCTGCGGCCGCGTCAGGTCACTCATGGGGTTGTCCTCTCGTCGTGGGGGTGCCCCGGACGCGTACCCGAAGCGCCGTCGCCGAACCGCAGCCGCAGGGGTCGTCTGGGGCTCTTCTTCGCCGACCGGGCGGCCCGACGCCGTCGGGACCCGCGGCCGCAACCCGGTCCGGGGGGTGGCGGGTGCCGGGGCGAACCCCGCGACGCCTCACAATGGACCCGTGAACGGCTCCGTCCTCCCGCACCGGGACCCGATCCCCGACCCGCCGACCTACCCCGTGGGCCTGCGCCTGGCGGGCCGTCGGGTGCTGGTCGTGGGCGGTGGCAACGTGGCCCAGCGCCGGGTCCCGACGCTGATCGCGGCCGGCGCCGACGTCCACCTGGTCTCGCCCGAGGTGACGCCGAGCATCGAGGGCCTCGTGGGCTCGGGGGAGATCACCTGGGCCGAGCGCGGCTTCGCCGACGACGACCTGGCGGGCGCGTGGTACGTCATGGCGGCCACCGACGACCCCGAGGTCAACGCCCGGGTCGCCGCGCTGTGCGAGGACCAGCGCCTGTTCTGCGTGCGGGCCGACGACGCGGGGGAGTCCAGCGCCTTCACCCCGGCCGTCGGCACCCACGACGGCGACATGGTCGCGGTGCTCGCGGCCACCGCCGCCGACCGCGACCCCCGCCACCACGCGGCGCTGCGCGACGAGATCGTCACGGCGCTGCGCGACGGCGTCGTCACCGCCGAGCAGCGGCGCGAGCGCGTGCCCGGCGTCGTCCTGGTCGGCGGCGGCCCCGGCGATCCCGAGCTGGTCACCATCGCGGGCCGCAAGGCGCTGATGGACGCCGACGTGGTGGTCGCCGACCGGCTCGCGCCCCGCGAGCTGCTCGCCGAGCTGCCCGCCAGCACCCGGCTCGTCGACGTGGCCAAGCTGCCGCGCGGCCGCTCGGCGCTGCAGGAGGAGATCAACCGCGTCATCGTCGAGGAGGCGCTCGCCGGCCACCGGGTCGCACGCTTCAAGGGCGGCGACAACTTCGTCTTCGGCCGCGGCTACGAGGAGATCCAGGCCTGCCAGGCGGCGGGCGTGCCGGTCACCGTCATCCCGGGCATCAGCAGCCCCATCGCCGTCCCGGCCATCGCCGGGATCCCGGTCACCCACCGCGGCGTCACCCACGAGTTCACGGTCGTCAGCGGTCACCTGCCGCCCGGGCACCCCGAGTCGCTCGTCGAGTGGCCGGCCCTGGCCCGGATGCAGGGCACCGTGGTGCTGATGATGGCCGTCGAGAACGCCCCCCACATCGCCGCCGCCCTGCTCGAGGGCGGTCGCGACGCCGCGACGCCCGTCGGCGTGGTCTGCGACGGCTCGATGCCGACCGAGCGCACCGTGCTCACCACCCTCGGGGAGCTGGCCGACGCGCTCGTGCGCGAGCAGGTCCGACCGCCGGCCATCATCGTGGTGGGCCAGGTCGTCGCGGTGGCGCACCCCGAGCGGTACGCCGCGCGCGCCGCCGCCGCGGACCGCTGACGTGGCCCGGCTCGTCGAGGTCGACGACGCGGCAGACCCGCGGCTGGGCGACTACCGCGACCTGCGCGACGTGCAGCTGCGCCAGTCCCTCGAGGCCGAGCACGGGCTGTTCCTGGCCGAGGGGGAGAAGGTCGTGCGGCGCGCCGTCGAGGGCGGCTACGCCCCGCGCTCCTTCCTGATGGCGCCGCGCTGGCTCGACGGGCTGGCCGACGTGCTGGCGACCACCGACGCCCCCTGCTTCGTGGTCAGCGAGCAGCTCGCCGAGGAGGTGACCGGCTTCCACGTGCACCGCGGCGCGCTGGCCTCGCTCCACCGCCGCCCGCTGCCTCCGGTCGACGAGGTGCTGGCGGGCGCCCGGACCGTCGTCGTGCTCGAGGACATCGTCGACCACACCAACGTGGGCGCGGTGCTGCGCAGCGCCGCGGCGCTCGGGGTCGACGCGGTGCTGCTGGCGCCCCGGTGCGCCGACCCGCTCTACCGCCGCGCCGTCAAGGTCGCCATGGGTGCGGTCTTCGCGGTGCCGTGGACCCGCCTGCCCGACTGGTACGACGCGCTGCCGCGCCTCTCCGAGACCGGCTTCACCACGGTCGCGCTCACCCTGTCCGACGACGCCGTCGAGCTGGAGGCGGCCGTGGCCGGCCTCGACCGGGTCGCGCTGGTGCTGGGGTCCGAGGGCCACGGCCTCTCGCCGCGCTGGGAGCAGGCGGCCGACCGGCGGGCCGTCGTCCCGATGCGCGCGGGCGTGGACTCGCTCAACGTCGCGGCCGCCGCGGCCGTCGCCTGCTACGTCACCGCGCGGCGCTGAGTCACCGGGCCAGGCCGGAGCCGAGCGCGACGAGCTCCTCGAGCGAGGCGTTGCCGCCGCTGACCACCACCCCGCTGACGGCCGGGGCGGCGGGCAGGGACAGCAGCGCGGCCAGCGAGGCGGCGCCGGCGCCCTCGGCCAGGGTGTGGGCGTCGGTGGCGAGCACCCGCGCGGCGGCGTCGACGTCGTCGTCGTCGACCAGCAGGAAGTCGTCGAGACCGGCGGCCAGCACCGACTGCGGCAGCGCGTAGCCCGCGCAGGTCGCGAGCCCGGCGATCCGGGTCCGGCAGGGCGCGGAGGCGAGGGTGCCGCTGCGCCAGGAGTCGTGGGCCGCCCGCGCGGCCGACGACTGGACGCCGACCACCCGGCAGTGCGGGGCGAGCGCGTCGCGGACCAGGCAGGCGCCCGCCGCGCTGGTGCCGCTGCCGATCGGGACGAACAGCACCTCGAGGTCGGGGTGGGCGGTGAACAGCTCGAGGTGCAGCGTGGCGTGCCCCAGCACGATCGCGGGGTCGTCGCCGGGGGAGACCCACCGCAGCCCCTCGCGGGCGGCGAGCGCCCGCGCGTGGGCGGCCGCCTCGCCCAGGTCGGGCCCGTGGACGACCACCTCGGCGCCGAGGGCGGCGACCGCCTCGCGCTTGACCGCCGGGGCCGACTCCGGCATCACGACCACGGCGCGGGTGCCGGCCAGGCGGGCGGCGTACGCCGTGGACTGGGCGTGGTTGCCGGTCGAGGCGGTGACCAGCCCGCGCCTCAGCTCGTCGGGGGTCAGCGAGGCCGCCAGGTTGACGCCGCCGCGCACCTTGAAGGCGCCGGTGGGCTGCACGTTCTCGTGCTTGACCACCACCCGTCCGCCGACCCTGCGGTCGAGCACGGGGTAGGACCACGACGGCGTCGGGGGGAGCACGCGGCCCACCACCTCGGCGGCGCGCAGCACCCCGTCGAGGTCGAGGGTGGTGGTGGGCCGGAGCGGGGTCGTGGTCACCGCTCCAGTCTCGACGGACGGACACCGATCGGTCCAATAGACGTGATGGGCGCAAACCATCGCAGCTGTCGATACGATGGCCCCATGCTGGACCTGCGCAGGCTCGAGGCACTGCTCGCCGTCGCCCGGACCGGGTCGGTGTCGCGTGCAGCCGAGGAGCTGCACTACGGGCAGCCCACCGTCTCCCACCACCTGCGCCGACTGGAGGCCGAGACCGGCGCCGTGCTGCTGCAGCGCGTGGGCCGCGGCGTCCGGCTGACGGCGGAGGGCCGACGCCTGGCCGACCGCGCCGAGGAGGTGCTCGGGCTGCTCCAGCGCGCCGAGACCGAGCTGGCCGACGCCACCACGCTGCGTCACGGCCGGGTCCGCCTGGCGGCCTTCCCCTCGGCCACCGCCACCCTGGTGCCCCGCCTGCTGGCGGTGCTGGCCGAGGAGGCGCCGGGCCTGGTGCTGGAGCTGACCGAGGCCGAGCCGCCCGAGGGCATCGCGCTGCTGCGCTCGGGCGAGGTCGACCTGGCGCTGGCCTTCAGCTACCCCGACGTCGCCGAGGACCCCCAGCTGACGGTCACCGAGCTGGTGGAGGACCCGCTGTTCCTCGTCACCGACGCGCGTCGGGCGCCCGCGGGGCCGCTGCCCGACCTCGCGGCGTACGCCGGGGCGCGGTGGGTCACCGGCTGCGAGCGCTGCCGCCAGGAGCTGCTGGTGCTGTGCTCGGCGGCCGGCTTCGAGCCCGAGGTCGTCTTCGCCACCGACGACTACGTGGCCGTGCAGGCGATGGTCGCCGCAGGACTGGGCGTCAGCCTGCTGCCGGGGCTGGCGCTCGAGGCGCACCGCCACCCCGACGTCGTCGTGACCGGGGTGCCCGGCGCCTGGCGGCGGATCCGGGTGCTCGGCCACGGCCAGCCGCCGCTGCCGCCCGCGGTGGCGCGCGTCGTCACCGCCCTCGTCGACGTGGGGGCGAGCGGAGCAGGAGTCGCGTCCTCGCCCCGCTGAGCGGACCGCGGACGCGTCCGCGTCTCGGAACGCAGGACGGCCCCAGGGCGGGCCCCCTACCCTCGGGGTCGTGCTGCGGACCCCGGAGGACCCCGACCTCTTCGCCGCCCTCGTCGCCCAGGTGAGCGACTACGCGATCATCGCGCTCGACCCGCAGGGCGTGGTGGAGACGTGGAACCTCGGAGCGCAGCGGCTCAAGGGGTACACCGCCGACGAGGCGCTCGGGATGGGCTTCGAGAGCTTCTACACCCCCGAGGACCGCGAGGCCGGCGTGCCCGCGTCGCTGCTGGCGGCCGCCCGCCGTGACGGCCGGGTCCAGCACGCCGGCTGGCGGGTGCGCCGCGACGGCACCCGGTTCTGGGGCGACGTCGTGCTCACCTGCCTGCGCGACGCGTCGGGCCGGGTCACCGGCTACGCCAAGGTGACCCGCGACCGCACCGACTTCAAGCGGCTCGAGGAGGCGCAGGACGCCTTCTACGCCGCCTTCCTGCACGACTTCCGCACGCCGCTGACCTCGCTCAAGGGCTTCGTGGAGGCACTGCGCGACGCCCGCGAGGACGAGCGGGGCCCGATCGTCGACCGGATCGAGTCGAGCGCCGACCGGCTGCTCGCCATGGTGCAGGAGCTGGTGGCGGTCGCCACCACCCGGGCCGCGGCGGCCGACGTGCCGCTCGCCCCGCTCGACGTCACCGAGGTCGTGCAGCGGGCGGTGCGCGACCTGCCGCCCGAGCTCCGACCCGGGCGCGTGGTGGTCGGGGACGGCGCCGCCCCGGCCGTGGCCAACGCCGATGCGCTGCACCGGGTGGTGACCAACCTCGTGGTCAACGCCCTCAAGTACTCCGAGCCCGGCACGACCGTGCACGTCGAGGTGGAGGCGGTCGAGGACGACGAGCTGGTCCGGCTCCGGGTGCGCGACCGCGGGCGCGGCATCGATCCGCGCGACCTCGACACCATCTTCGACGAGCTCGAGCGGGGACGGCTCGCGCAGTCCGACGGCGGCACCGGCCTGGGGCTCTCCAGCGTGCGCCAGCTCGTGGAGCGACTGCACGGCACCGTGGAGCTGGCGAGCGTGGTGGGCGAGGGGACGACCGCGACGGTGACCCTGCCCGCCGGGCCGACGGGTCAGTCGTCGGCGGGTCGGTCGCCGGCGCCGACCGGCCAGCCCTCGGGGTAGGACCCGGCCTCCGCCTCCATCTGCTTGCGCAGCTTCTTGCGTGCCTTGGCCGCGATCCGGTCCCCGAAGACGGTGCCGAGGGTGTGGTCGGTCTCGTGCTGCAGGCAGCGGGCCAGCAGCCCGTCGCCCTCGTGGACGACCGGCTCGCCGTGCTGGTCGGTGCCGGTCACCCGGGCACGGTCGGGTCGGGCGCAGTCGACGAACGCGCCGGGGTAGGACAGGCAGCCCTCGTCGTCGTCGTCGAGGCGGCGGTCCCTGCCCTCCGGGGTCTGCACGACCGGGTTGCACACGACGCCGCGGTGCACCAGGCCGTCCTCGTCTGGGCAGTCGAAGACGAAGACCGCGAGGTCGACGCCGATCTGGCAGGCGGCCAGGCCGACGCCGTCGGCGGCGTACATCGTGGCCGTCATGTCGGCGACCAGCGTCGCCAGCTCCTCGTCGTACGACGTGACGGGGCGGGCCGGCCGGTGCATCACGGCGGTGCCCCACCGGGTGATCGGGCGGACCGTGCCACCGGTCGGGAGCGCGGCCGAGGTGGGGGCGACGGGGAGGTCGCTGGTGTCACGCATGCGCCGATCCTATGTGTGGGGCGAGACACGGGGCGAAGCTGTGGCGCAATGTGTAACTCCGAGTTACATTCGATCCCATGGCTTCCACGACGGAGAAGAACGCGTCCTCCCGCTCGCTGCCCAAGTTGCCCTGGACGCTGCTGCGTGCCGGTGGCCGGCACGGGCTGGCCGAGAGCGAGACGCGCGACCCGATCGGCCTCGCGGTCGCGGCCCTCAACCGGCTGGCGTCCTCGGAGCTGCTCGACTCCCTGGGCCTGCGCAGGGCCAGCGAGCGCGGTGTATACCGCGTCACCAGCGCGGGCTTCCGCACGGCCGGCACGGTCGGGCGCCAGTTCGCCCGGGCCGGCAAGGCCACCCGCGGCACCCGGGTGCCGGCCGCCGCCGACACGGGGCTGTTCGACCTGACGCCGGGCGAGGACGAGCAGATGCTGGCCGACGTCGTGGCCGAGTTCGCCGCCGAGGTCGTGCGGCCCGCCGCGTCGGCCGCCAACGAGGAGTGCGCGGCGCCCGAGGAGCTGCTCAAGGCCACCCTCGAGATCGGCCTGCCGATCCTGGGCGTGCCCGAGGACCTCGGCGGCGTCGCCACCGAGCGCTCCGCCGTCGCGGGCGTGCTGGTCCACGAGGCGCTGGCGCACGGCGACATGGGCCTGGCCGTCGCCGCCCTGGCGCCCGGCGCCGTGGCGACCGCGCTGTCGCTCTACGGCACCGACGAGCAGCAGTCGACCTACTTGCCGGCCTTCACCGGTGACGAGGTGCCCGCCGCCGCGCTGGCGCTCGCCGAGCCGCGGGCCCTGTTCGACGCGATGGACCCGCAGACCACCGCCGAGCGCCGGGGGAGCGGCTTCGTCCTCAACGGGGTCAAGTCCGGCGTGGTGCGCGGCTCGCAGGCCGAGCTGTTCGTCGTGGGCGCCACCCTCGAGGGCCGCCCCCAGCTGTTCCTCGTCGAGTCCTCCACGCCCGGGATCACGCTGGAGTCCGATCCGTCGATGGGGCTGCGCGCCGCGAGCCTGTCGAAGCTGGTCCTCGAGGACGTCGCGGTCGAGCCGATCGCGCTGCTCGGCGACGCCGACGACTACGCCTCCTGCGTCCGCTCCTCCCGGCTGGCGTGGTGCGCCCTGGCCGTCGGCACCGGCCAGGCCGTGCTCGACTACGTCACGCCGTACGTCAAGGAGCGCCAGGCCTTCGGCGAGCCCATCGCCCACCGCCAGTCGGTGGCCTTCATGGTCGCCAACATCGCCATCGAGCTGCAGGGGATGCGGCTGCTGACCTGGCGGGCGGCCAGCCGCGTCGCCCAGGGCCGGTCCGCCGCCCGTGAGATCGCGTTGGCCCGCAAGCTGTGCACCGAGCAGGGCATGCGCATCGGCCTCGACGGCGTGCAGCTGCTCGGCGGCCACGGCTTCGTCAAGGAGCACCCGGTCGAGCGGTGGTACCGCGACCTGCGTGCGATCGGCGTCATGGAGGGGGCGGTCCTGGTCTGACCCCGGTCAGCACCCGCGTCCGCCACCCGACCGTCCAGACCAGGAGACACCCGTGATCAACCTCGAGACCCCCAAGAAGGTCCGCCCCCTCATCGACCAGGCCCACCAGGTCGCCATGAACATGCTGCGGCCGATCTCGCGCAAGTACGACGAGAGCGAGCACTCCTACCCCAAGGAGCTCGACATGCTCGCCGCGATGATCGACGGCATCAGCGAGTCCGGCGCGACCGGCGGCGCCGGTGCGGCCGGCGTGCGCCGCGACGAGAGGCCCGAGGCCAAGCCGGGCAACAAGAACGGCGCCAACCTCGCCAGCGCGCTCTCCATCATGGAGATGTGCTGGGGCGACGTCGGCCTGCTGCTCTCGATGCCCCGCCAGGGCCTGGGCAACTCGGCCATCGCCTCGGTCGCCAACGACGAGCAGCTGGAGAAGTTCGCCGGCACCTGGGCCGCGATGGCCATCACCGAGCCGGGCGTCGGCTCCGACTCGGCCAACATCGTCACCACCGCGGTCAAGGACGGCGACGAGTACGTCATCAACGGCGAGAAGATCTACGTCACCTCCGGTGACCGCGCCGACAGCGTCGTGGTCTGGGCCACCCTCGACAAGTCGATGGGCCGGGCCGCGATCAAGTCCTTCGTGGTGCAGAAGGGCACGCCGGGGATGAGGGTGGAGCGGCTCGAGCACAAGCTCGGCATCCGCGCCTCCGACACGGCCGTCATCATCTTCGAGGACTGCCGGGTGCCGGCCGAGAACCTGCTCGGCTCGCCCGAGGTCGACACCAAGCAGGGCTTCGCGGGCGCCATGGCGACCTTCGACAACACCCGGCCGCTGGTCGCCGCCATGGCCGTGGGCTGCGCCCGCGCCTCGCTCGACCTGACCCGCAGCATCCTGGCCGACGCGGGGGTCGAGGTCGACTACGACAAGCCGACCTGGCTGCAGACCGCTGCCGCGGCCACCTTCCTCCAGCTCGAGGCCGAGTGGGAGTCGGCGTACCTGCTGACCCTGGAGTCCGCCTGGATGGCCGACAACCGCCGGCCCAACTCCAAGGAGGCCTCGATGGCCAAGGCCAAGGCCGGCCGGATGGGCTCGGAGGTCACCCTGCGCTGCGTCGAGCTGGCCGGCACCCTGGGCTACTCCGAGACCGAGCTGCTCGAGAAGTGGGGCCGCGACTCCAAGATCCTCGACATCTTCGAGGGCACCCAGCAGATCCAGCAGCTGATCGTCGCCCGCCGGGTGCTGGGGCTGAGCTCGGCCCAGCTGAAGTAACCGCGCCGGACGGGGAACGGGCAGCGCATGATGCTGTACGCCGACCTCCCCGTCCGTCGCGCCTGGCAGGTGGCCGGGGACCTGTTCGTGGTCCTCTGGACCTGGCTGTGGATCGACGTGGCGCACGCGGTGCGCGACGCCACCCTCCGCCTGGCCGACCCGGGTCGGCGCATCGACAGCTCGGCCAGCGACCTGGCGGGCCGGCTGCGCGACGCCGGCGACTCGGTCGCCCGGATCCCGCTGGTCGGCGACGACGTCAGCAGCCCCTTCGACGGGGCCGGGCGCGCGGCCCAGGGGCTCGCCGGCGCCGGGCGCCAGCAGGTCGCGGCCGCGGAGTCGCTGGCCCACTGGCTGGGCCTGACCGTGGCGCTGGTGCCGATCCTGCTGCTCCTGCTGCTGTGGCTGCCGCCGCGCGTGCGGTTCGTGCGCCGGGCCAGCGCCGGACGTCGCTTCCTGGACTCGGGCGCCGACCTCGACCTGTTCGCGCTCCGGGCGATGGCCCACCAGCCGCTGCACGTCCTCGCGCGGGTGGACGACGACCCGGCCGGGGCCTGGCGCCGCGGCGAGACCCGGGTGGTCGACGAGCTGGCCCGCCTGGAGCTGCGGGCGAGCGGGCTGCGGCCACCGCGCCGGCCCGCGGCGGCGTCCGGCCCGCGCGGCGCCGGAACGGGTGGCAGGCTGACCCCGTGACCGACGCCACCACCTCGCGGACCGACCTCATCGTCTCGGTGTTCAGGGACGCCTTCGACCCCCTGATGCGGGCCGACCCGCAGGCCTTCCGCTTCAAGTACCGCAAGATGGCCGCGAGCCCGCACGCGTTCTACCGCGGCTCCGCGTGCCTGTTCTACGCCGACATGACCCAGGCGCAGGACGAGTGGGTCGACGAGCGGAGCGGGGCCATCTGGATCCACGGCGACCTGCACGTCGAGAACTTCGGCACCTACCTCAACTCCGACGGGCGCCTCGTCTTCGACATCAACGACTTCGACGAGGCCTACATCGGGCACTTCACCTGGGACCTGCGCCGCTTCGCGGCGAGCCTGGCCCTGCTCGCCTGGCAGAAGGCGCTGCCGGCCGACGACGTGGAGGCGCTGGTGCGGCGCTACCTCGACGGCTACCTCACCCAGGTCGACCACTACGCCTCGACGCGGGACGACGACGACTTCGCCCTGCACCTCGACAACACCGAGGGCCCCATCCTCACCGCGCTGCTCAGCGCCCGGGCGATCCGCCGGGCCGACCTGCTCGACGGCATGACCCACATCGAGGAGGGGGTGCGGGTGTTCACCCCCCACCACTCGATCCGCGAGCTGCCCGACGACGAGCGGGCGGCCGTCGAGGCGGCCTTCGCGGCGTACCTCGACACCATCCCGACGTCCAAGCGCTTCGACCGCGAGCTGTTCTACGACCTGCGCGACGCCGTCGGCAAGTCGGGCTTCGGCATCGGCAGCGCCGGGCTCCCGGCGTACAACCTGCTGGTGGAGGGGTACAGCCAGGCGCTCGACAACGACGTCGTGCTGTCGATGAAGCAGGCCAACGTGCCGGCGCTGAGCCGCTTCCAGGACTCGGCGACGATCGAGGGCTACTTCCAGCACGAGGGCCACCGCACCGTGGTGAGCCAGCGGGCGCTGCAGGTGCACACCGACCCGCTGCTCGGGCACACCGAGATGGACGGCACCGGCTTCGTCGTCTCGGAGATCTCGCCCTACGAGGTCGACCTGGACTGGGAGGACATCACCGAGCCCGACGACATGGCGGCCGTGGTGGAGCTGCTCGGCCGGGCGACCGCCAAGATCCACTGCGCCTCCGACGAGGACAGCGACCAGGACCTCGTCGACTTCCAGGTCGAGGAGGCCATCGTGGCCTCGCTGGACGGGCGGCGCGAGGAGTTCGCCGAGCACCTCGTCGAGTTCGCCGTGGCGTACGCCGAGACGGTGCGCGCCGACCACGCCCTGTTCGTGGACGCGTTCCGCAGCGGCCAGATCGGCGTCGCGGCGACCTGAGCCGCGGTGCCCGCGCCGACGGGCGGCTAGCCGACCCGGGCGCCCGGACCGGGGTCGGCCTCGATGAAGTCGGGGCTGGCCCAGCCGCGGGCGACGAAGGCGTGGGTGACGGCGGTCCGCACGGCCCCGAGGCGCTCCAGCGGGACCAGCGCGATGGCGGAGCCGCCGAAGCCGCCACCGGTCATCCGGGCGCCGAGCGCACCCGCCTCCCGGGCGGTCTCGACGGCGACGTCGAGCTCCTCGCAGGACACCTCGTAGCCGTCGCGCAGCGAGGTGTGCGAGGCGTCGAGCAGCGGGCCCAGCGCGGCCCAGTCGTCGGCCCGCAGGGCGTCGACGAACGCGTCGACGCGCTGTACCTCGCTCACGACGTGCCACGCGCGGCGGGCCAGGGTCTCGGGCAGTCCCTCGCGGTAGACCATGCCCTGGGTGGCTTCGGCCAGCGTCGGGACGCCGAGCAGCCGGGCCGCCTCCCAGGCCTCGTCGCGGCGCTGGCCGTAGCCGCCGTCGGTCAGCTCGTGGCTGACCCGGGTGTCGATGACCAGCACGCCCAGGCCGTGGGCCGCGGGGTCGAAGCGGACCTGCTCGCGCCGACCGGTGCCGAAGTCGAGGAGCAGGGCGTGCGCCTCCTCGCCGTGCACCGAGATCGCCTGGTCCAGCCCCCCGGTGGGGGCGCCGACGGTCTCGGACTCGGCCCGCACGCTGGCGCGCTCGAGCTCGTCGGAGGTGCGGCCCAGGCCGAGCAGGGCGTCGACCGCCACGGCGACGCTGCACTCCAGGGCGGCCGAGCTCGACAGCCCGGCCCCGATCGGCACGTCGCTGCTGATGACGACCTCGAGGCCGTCGCTGACCTCGAGCGCCAGCAGCACGCCGGCGACGTAGCGCACCCAGCCGGGGGCGCCGTCGAGGTCCTCCTCCAGGTCGGTGGCCCGGCCCTCCCAGCGGTCCTCGCCGCTGGCGACGACCAGGCGGCCGTCGTCGCGGCGGGCCACACGCGCACACGTGGTCTGGCGCAGCGCGAACGGCAGGCAGCGCCCTCCGTTGTAGTCGACGTGCTCACCGATCAGGTTGACCCGACCGGGAGCGACTCCGGTGACGGTCCGCGGGGTTGGCTCAGGCACCGGCCCAGCCTAGGGGGTCCCGCGGACCGGTTCGTCCGGTTCCGCCGGCCGGCCGCTGGCGTAGATTGGCCGACCGTGCGCTTCCTCGACGACCACCGCCCGCCGTACGACCTGACCTACGACGACGTCTTCATGGTGCCGCGACGCTCCGGCGTCGCGTCGCGCTACGACGTCGACCTCTCGCAGCAGCCCGGCCGCGGCGACGGGACGGGCACGACGATCCCGCTGGTCGTGGCCAACATGACGGCCGTGTCGGGGCGTCGGATGGCCGAGACCATGGCCCGGCGCGGTGGTCTCGCGGTGATCCCGCAGGACATCCCGCTCGACGTGGTCGCCGAGGTCGTGGCCTGGGTCAAGGAGCGGCACCCGGTCTTCGAGACCCCGATCGCGCTCGACCCGCACCACACCGTGAGCGACGCCCTGGCGCTGCTGCCGAAGCGCTCGCACCGGGCAGCGGTCGTCGTCGAGGACGGCCGTCCCGTCGGCGTGGTGACCGAGGCCGACTGCCTCGGAGTCGACCGGTTCACGCAGGTGGCCGACGTGATGAGCGCCGAGATGACGACGCTGAAGCACAGCATGGAGCCCCGCGAGGCCTTCGACGTGCTGCACGCCTCCCGGCACCGGCTGGCCCCGGCCGTCGACGACGACGGCGCCCTGGTCGGCATCCTCACCCGCACCGGGGCGCTGCGCTCCACGATCTACGCGCCCGCCCTCGACGACCGGGGTCGGCTGCGCGTGGCGGCGGCCATCGGCGTCAACGGCGACGTGGCCGGCAAGGCCCGCCGGCTGCTCGACCTCGGCGTCGACACCCTGGTCGTGGACACCGCCCACGGCCACCAGGAGCGGATGCTCGAGGCCCTGACCGCGGTCCGTGCCCTGGACCCCGGTGTCCCGGTCGTCGCCGGCAACGTGGTGGCCGCCGACGGCGTCCGCGACCTGGTCGAGGCGGGCGCCGACATCATCAAGGTCGGCGTCGGGCCGGGCGCGATGTGCACCACGCGGATGATGACCGGCGTCGGACGGCCGCAGCTGAGCGCCGTCCTCGAGTGCGCCGCCGCCGCCCGGACCCTGGGCAAGCACGTCTGGGCCGACGGGGGCGTGCGACACCCGCGCGACGTCGCGCTCGCGCTCGCCGCCGGCGCCTCGCAGGTCATGGTCGGCTCCTGGTTCGCCGGCACCCACGAGTCGCCCGGCGACCTGCACGTGGGCGCCGACGGCCGTTCCTACAAGGAGAGCTTCGGGATGGCCTCGGCCCGCGCGGTGGCCAACCGCACCTCCACCGAGACCGCCTTCGACCGCGCCCGCAAGGGCCTCTACGAGGAGGGCATCTCGTCCTCGCGGATGTTCCTCGACCCGGCCCGCCCCGGCGTCGAGGACCTCGTCGACGAGATCTGCTCCGGGGTGCGCTCGGCCGCGACGTACGCCGGCGCCCACGACCTCGCCGAGCTCCACGAGCGCGCCGTGCTCGGGGTGCAGTCGGCGGCCGGCTTCGCCGAGGGACGGCCGCTGCCCGCCGGCTGGTGACGACGGCGCGGACGACGGCGCGGACGACCTGCGTCCCACCTGGTGGGTCGGGCCGCGCGTACGCCCTGCGCGACGCGGCCGCCTGGCCCACACTGGGGGCGTGCTGACCTCTCGGGAGCCCGGTGCCCGCCCCTGGCGGTCCACGCGCGCGCTGGCCGCCGCGCTGCTGCTCGGCCTGGTGCTGCTCGTCGCCGGACTGCCCGGCCAGGCGGTCGCGGCGTCGGCGCGGGGGCCCTGGGCCGGCCTGGGGCCGGGACCCGGCACGGCCGTCACCGCGCCGCCGTCCGGCACCTGGCGGCTGATGGTCAGCGGCGACTCCATCACGCGCGGGGTCAACGGCGACACCACGTGGCGCCAGCGGCTGTGGGAGGAGTTCGGTCGCCAGGGCGTGCCGCTGCGGCTGGTCGGACCGCTGAGCGGGCCCAACGGGCGCGGCCACTCGGCGTACTTCGCCAACGCGCGGTTCGCGGCCGCCGACCACCACCACGCCGTCCCCGGCGCCCGCCTGGACACCCTCGGTCCCGGCGTCGGCAAGGTCGTGGCCAAGGACAAGCCGGACGTGCTCCACGTGATGCTCGGCGCCAACGACCTCAGGCGCGGGGCGAGCCCGGCGCGGGCCGAGGCCCTGATGCGGACCTACCTGTCGAACGCGCTGCGGGCCAGGCCCCGGCTGAAGGTCCTGGTGTCCCCGGTGCTGCCGTCGCTGACCTACCCGGGCGGCCAGCCGCGCGACTTCGACGTGCCCGAGGCCAACGCCCGCTTCGCGACGCTGGTCCGCAAGCTCTCCTCGTCCGGGTACGACGCCCACTGGGTCGACCCGGCCGCCGCGGACTTCTCGCCCCGCGACCACACCTACGACGGCGTCCACCTGGACCCGACGGGGGAGCGGCTGTTCGCCCACCGGGTCGCGGCCGCCCTGCACGCCGACGGCGTGCTGCCCGGCGAGCCCGTCCTGCCGACCGACCCCACCCCGTGGGTGACGCAGGCCCGTGCCGGGGTCACCACCTCGCCCGGCACGGCGGTGCTCTCCTGGGCGACCTGGGACCGGCGCCTCACCACCGACCGCATGCTGCTGCAGGTGGTCGGGCCGACCCCGTCCGACGTGCGCCGGGTGACGGGCGGCTACCAGTCGACGAGCAAGTTGCTCCAGCTCGCGCCGGGCAGCTACACCGTCACTCTCGAGCCCGTGCGCAAGTGGATGGTCGGCACCCCCGGCCCCGCCACGGCCTTCACCGTGCCGTGACGGGGGACCCGCTGACCGACCCGCCCGCGCCGACCGACCCCCGAGTGGCTGCCGGTCGACCATCCTTGCTAACCTTCACTCGCTCGTCCGGGTGGCGGAATAGGCAGACGCGCTAGCTTGAGGTGCTAGTCCTCGTATAGAGGGTGGGGGTTCAAGTCCCCCCTCGGACACAACAGATGGGCCCCGCACTGCGGGGCCCATCGTCATTTTCGGACGGGATCTGAGTCCCTTCTGCGGGCATGTCCCACTCATGTCCCACTCATGTCCCTCTGGGGCATCAGCACGTGTCCGAGTCATGTCCCACTAGACGCCTGCGTTGAGTGGGACGGACTGTTGGGAGTTCTGAGTGGCACGCATGAGAAGCCGCCGTCGCGCTGACGGCGGAACCAGCCATCAGGTTCGTTGGATCCTTGGGGGCGGCGCTGGCGGCGCCGGGCAGACCGAGGTGGCAGCGACCTCCACCAGCAGAGCACGCGCCCTGGCCTTCAAGGCTGACGTGGAAGAGGCTGGCCATCAAACGCCGGTTGACCAAGACGGAGTCTTGTGGCCAAAGGCTGTGGGTACGTCAGCGAGCCGACCAACAACCTTGGTGTTGGTGGCGTCGGGTCGGCACACTCGTTCGCCGAGGTGGCGGAAAACTTCTTCACCCACCAGACCCGCATGATGAAGCTGGGCCACCTCACGGCCTACACCCTGCATCGCTACCGCCGTTCCTACGAGCTGCACCTGTCCACCACCTTCGGACTCCTCCCGTTCACAGCAATCAGCGCGATGGACATCGAGGACCAGATGGTGGAGCAGCGCGACATCCCCTCGAGTGGGAAGAGCATCCGCAACCGCCACGGGTTGCTGTTGTCGATCCTGATGCACGGCCATAAGCGCCTTGGCCTACGCCCTGACAATCCTGCCGAGCTCACCCGGCTTCCCAGCAAGGACGGCGAGCTGGGTCGCCAGGTGCGCTTCTTCCAGCACGGCAAATGGAGGCCATGGCCCGGGAGATGGTGACCCTGGCCCAGGCCATCGTTCCTGCGTGCACGTGGGGAGGTCGAGCAGCGGGTGATCCGACCCTCACGAGATGCGACGGCGACGAGACTTCGAGTGCACTGGGCCGCTACGACTACAAGGACCCACCGGGTCTGCCGTTGTACGCCGAACGGGTCAGCTGGACCGCACGCCACAGCATGAAGCTGCCGGCGATTCCGACGACCAGAGCACCCCGTTGCAGCGCACGTCGCCGGCCGCGGAACCGCCGTACTGCTCGGGGCCTCCAGGCCGAGAGTCCCTGCTGGCCGAAGGCCTGCCACGTCTCCCGGCGGGACTGCTTGGCCTCGACGTACTTGTCCCAGCCGGGCTTCACCTCACGGTCCAGGAAGGTGCGCACCGAGTCGCGGACCTATGAGGTGAAGGTTGGTGACGTGCGGCTCCTGGGCTCCTGACCCAGGTTCCCCCCTGGGTGTGAGGTGGCCGCGGACCGAAGCGCGCCCTCTCAGCCCGTGGGCCTCGGTCTGGCGGAACCGGGCGGCGCAGAAGGGAGTCAGCTGGTCGGTGGGGTAGCCGACTAGTGCGGGCGTAGGCCCGGTGGGTGTCCACCGAGCGCCGAACACCATCCGTCTCACGCACACCCTGCTGCTTGCGACCCGCCGATCCATTCGCGAGGACATCCTGGCACGAGGGACATCCCCTGCACGTGGGTCGAGTCGAGTCCTCGGCGCCCCGACCAACGCAGCGTCGCTCGAGGATGGGCGACCCTCGCGCCGAGTCCCAAGAAGGGCGGAGGGACGTGGGGGGCGCCGGAAGGGATCAAGCCAAGTGAGTGGAGTGATCGCCATGCTCGGCGTCAGGGCTATCGGCCGCCCCCTGCTCGGCTACCTCGTACTCCAGCTGGCCTGCAGTGCACTGTTCTTCGTCGGACCTTCGGAGACGGTCCGCTCGGTCGGGTTGGTGGCCGTCCCGATGCTCGCCGGTGCCGCCGTGACGCTGGGGACACGCCGGCATCGGCTGGTGCGTGCGCCGGCCTGGTTCGCACTCGCCGCCGGGAGCGTGCTGTCCGCTGCCGGCTGGGCCTGGACACGCTTGGCTTCGTCGTGGATCGACGGCGCCGATCCCCTCGGGGTCGTTGGTAACGCCCTTTTCGTGCTGGCCTACCCGAGCAGGGTCCGGGCGGTGCGTCGCACCCCCATCCCCTCGATGGCGCGCTTCATGCTGACCGCCACGGCGGTGGGTCCCGCGGCGTGGTCCTCGGGGTGGGTCACGACCAGGTCGGACTCGTCGATGTCGTCGTGCGGTGCCGTGCGGCTCATGGGCGGCCCTCTCGTCGGTCGTTCGCCGTACCCGCTCGGTCGGGAGACATGTGCTGCCGGACCGGGAGGTCGTCGACGCTCCCGGTCGGAAACTACTTCACGTGTCAACTACCTGCTCTGGCTGGCCTAGTCCAGGCGAGATCATCTGGTTCGTACTAGTCGCCCTCTATGTCCGATTGAGGGCATTCTGTTGAAAGAGCAAGCACCAGAGAGGACGCACGGGGGGATCGATGAGGATCAGACGGAGAAGGAGCGCGCCGGCCGTCGCGCTGGTGGTGGCAGCCCTGCTGTCGGCGGGGGCCGGACCGGCCCTGGCCACCACGGCCAGCACGGGCACGGGGGGCGGGCTGCTCGACACGCTCGCCGGCGACGTCCTGGGCGGAGTCGTCGACGCTGCCTGGGGTGACGACACCACCCGGGAGGGTGCGCAGGCGACCAGGCCGGACGGCACGTGGGACGCCACCCGCGACCGCGGGTCGATGTGGTCGCTGACGAGGAGCATCGGGGCCCAGAGAGCGTGGGCCCGGGGCGTCACCGGCAAGGGCGTCACCGTCGCGCTGATCGACACCGGCGTGGTCGACGTGCCGGGGCTCGACGGCGAGGGCAAGGTCGTCGACGGTCCCGACCTGTCGTTCGAGAGCCAGGGCGCCGGCACGCGCTACCTCGACGGGTTCGGGCACGGCACCCACCTGGCCGGCATCATCGCCGGCCGCGACGCCGGGTTCGACCCCCGCAAGCCGCAGGGGACGGTCTTCGCCGGGGTGGCCCCCGACGCCGGCCTGCTCAACATGAAGGTCGCCACCGGTGACGGCGGCGCCGACGTCTCCCAGGTGATCGCGGCCATCGACTGGGTCGTGGAGCACCGCGACGACCAGGGCATGAACGTGCGCGTCATCAACCTGTCCTACGGCACGGCCTCGACGCAGCCGTGGCAGGTCGACCCCCTCGCTCGGGCCGTCGAGAACGCCTGGGACCACGACATCCTGGTCGTGACCGCCGCCGGCAACGACGGCCTCGCGGCCCCGAGCCTGCTCATGCCCGCGGTGGACCCCCACGTCCTGGCCGTCGGCGGCAGCGACCACCGCGGCTCCGACACCAAGCTCGACGACAAGGTCGCCGCCTTCACCAACGGTGGCAGCGCGGCCCGTCGTCCCGACCTCCTGGCCCCGGGCAAGTCGGTGGTCTCCCTGCGCGATCCTGGCTCCTACGTGGACACGGCCCACCCCGAGGGCCGTCTCGTCGGGGACGACACGGGCCGCTGGTTCCGCGGCAGCGGCACCTCCCAGTCCGCGGCCGTGGTCTCGGGTGAGGCCGCGCTGCTGTTCAGCGCCCGGCCCCGGTTGACCGCCGACCAGGCCAAGGCCGTGCTGATGCAGACCGCGACCCCGCTGGTCACCGGTGGCCCCGTCCAGGGGCGCGGTGTCGCCGACGTGGGTGCCGCCGTCACGACCGTCAAGGCGGGCCTCGTGCTGCCGACCCTGCGGCAGTCGCTGCCGGACTCCACCGGGCTGGGGACCCTGGAGGCCTCGCGGGGCGGCGAGCACGTGGTCGACCCCGAGACGGGCACGGCGCTGACCGGCGAGGTCGACGCGATCGGGTCGCCGTGGCGCCCGGCCGCGTGGGTGGCCGCCCAGGCGGCCGGCGCCACGTGGCGCGGCGGCGCCTGGAACGGTCGGACCTGGACGGGCACGACGTGGGACCAGCGCCAGCTCCAGGGGGTGTCCTGGACCGGCAGCTCGTGGAGCGGCGTGCCCTGGGCGGACCACGCCTGGCCGACCGACCAGTTCCAGGCGCGCAGCTGGCGCGGGGACAGCTGGAAGGCGCGCAGCTGGCGCGGCGACAGCTGGAAGGCGCGGAGCTGGCGCGGTCAGCCCTGATCGCGCGACGCACCCCCGGGCCGGCCCGGGGGTGCGTCGGCGTCCGCGGAGCCGGGACGTGCGCTGCGACCGGGTGCGCGGGTGGTCACTGGGGCAGGTGCAGGGTGAAGCAGGCGCCGGGCTCGCACGCGCGGTACGTCGTGCGGCCGCCGTGGGCATGCGCCAGCATCGACACGATCCACAGGCCCAGCCCGACGGACTGGGCGTGGTCGGTCGGGGAGGCCGCGCCACCGGAGAACCGCTGGAACAGGTGGGCCACCCGGGGCGCCGGCACCCCGGTGCCGTGGTCGCGGACGCTGATCTCGAGCTCGCGCCCGGTCGCGGCGGTGGTGACGATCCGTGCCCGCAGGTGGACCGGTGGCCTGCCGTAGCGGCTGGCGTTGCTGAGCAGGTTGTGCAGCACCTGCTCGACCCGGGCGCGGTCCGCCAGGGCCGACAGCGAGGCGTCCGCGTGGATCTCGATGTCGTGGTCGAGGCCGTGCCCGGTGTCGGCGACCACGCCCTGCAGCAGCTCCCACACCGAGAAGGTGGTGAGGTCGAGCCGCAGCGTCCCGGCCTCGACCCGCTCGTTGTCGAGCAGCCCGTCGGCCAGGCGCGCGATGCGCTGCGCCTGGCGCTGCGCGCTGGCGACCAGGCGCCGGGCGTCGGGGTCCGCGCTCTCGGACATCAGGTCGAGCACCCCGACGATGCTGGTGAGCGGGCTGCGGACGTCGTGGGCGAGGCTCGAGATGAGGGCTGCTCGCCAGCGCTCGCCGGCCTCGGCCTCGGCCAGCAGGCGCTCGCGCTGGATGGCCACGGCCACCTCGCCGGCGAGCAGCTCGAGGATGGGCAGCGCGTGCTCGGCGCGGCGCTCGTCGGTGACCTCGAAGGCCGCCGAGAGCACCCCGACGCTGGTGCCCTGCACCACGACCGGCACGTAGGTGACCGAGTGGATCTCGGTCTCCAGCAGGCGCTCCAGGCCCTCGAGGAGGCCGACCGCCGCGTCGGTCTCGTCCTTGAGGTTGCGCAGGTGCACGGGCGTCCCCTCGGTGAAGACCCGCCCGGCCACCGACGGCTGGTCGAGCGGGAGCACCAGGTCGAAGTCACCGCCGGCGATGGCCGTGGTGCGCAGGGCGCCGTGCTCGGGCTCCGAGAGCACGGCGAGCCGTGCCCCGGTCACGCGGGCGACGGCCTCGACGACCGCCGATCGCGGGTTCTCGTCGCGCAGGACGTGGCGTCGCGCCTCGCCCACGGCGTCGAGCAGCGCCTGGCCCTCCCGCTGCTCCTCCGCGGCGCGGGCCGCGCGGACCAGTGAGCGCACCAGCGCGACGCAGACCACCGCCCACGTGCCGGCGACCGCGAGGTCCAGCGCGAGCTGCGACTCGCTGCCGTTGACCAGCGCCAGGACGAGCCCGGTGCTCCCCAGGACGAGGAGGCCGACGATGAGGCGCAGCTGTCGTGTGCCCAGCGGTTGCAAAACGCCCATGTCGCAGTGAAACACGCAGATGGGCACACTCTCGTCAGCCGGTCGGCGGTGCGGCGTGCGCCGGGTCGCCGTCGCGCAGGGCGTGGACCATGCCGCGCAGCAGCTGGGACGCCGCCCGCTGCTCGGCCTCGCTGAGGCCCGCCAGCATCCGGACCTCCACGTCGCGCACCGCCACCGTGGCCTGCTCGAGCCGACGACGCCCCAGCGGCGTGAGCCTGGTCGGGAGCGCCTTGCCGACCCGGGCCTCCACGGGCCTGCTCACGTGGCCCTCGCGCTCGAGGGCCTGGAGCAGCACGTTCATCGACTGCCGGGTCACGAAGGCGCCGCGGGCGAGCTCCGAGCTCGACAGTCCCGGTCGCTGCGAGAGCAGCTCGAGGCACGAGTAGTGGGTGATCGACATGCCGAGCGGGCGCAGCACCTCCTCCATCGCGGTGCGCAGCGCGCTCGAGGCCTCCTTGAGGAGGTAGCCCAGCGAGGTCTCCAGGTCGATGCCGTCTTGACGCATGTCAGCATCCTGACATACGTTCATTCGTGTCAGACAACTGACACGAACGGAAGGACCTCCATGCCCGTCACCGGCCCCGACTTCATCTCCCTCCAGGTGCGCGACCTCGACGCGTCCCGCGCGTTCTACGAGCAGCACCTCGGCCTCGTCCGCTCGCCGGCCGGCCCGCCCCACGCGGTCGTCTTCGAGACCACGCCCATCGCGTTCGCCCTGCGCGACCTGCTGCCCGGCACCGACCTCGACGCCGTCGCCCAGCCCGGCATCGGGACGGCCGTCTGGCTCCACGCGACCGAGGTCCAGGACATCCACGACGGGCTCGTCGCCGCCGGTCACACCGTCGTGTCGGCCCCGGTCGACGGCCCCTTCGGTCGGACCTTCACCTTCGCGGACCCCGACGGCTACCACGTGACCCTCCACGACCGGGGCTGAGCTCCGCGTCGTCCACCCGTGGGACGTCCGGGGGAGCCTGCAGGGCGTCGACCGCCTGGCGGCCGTCCAGGCCGGCGTCCGTGGGCATCAGGCTGCTCGACGGGGTGATAGTGCCGCCCCCGCCCTCGAGGTGGTCGCCGAGGCGGTGATCGCGTCCGAACAGCCGACCTGCACGACCGCCTGGCCAGGGGCGCCTACCCACCCCGGAGGGAAGACTGGGCGACGTGAGCAGCGACGTGGCCTTCCCCTCGCGCCCGTTCGTGCTGTTCTGGCGGGCGCACGCGGTCTCCGGGCTGGGCACCTACGTCACCCTGCTGGCCCTGCAGGCGCTGGTGGTGCTCGACCTGGGCGGGTCGGCGACCGAGGTCGGCTGGCTGAGCTCGGCGCGGTGGCTGCCCTTCCTCGTGGTGGGGGTGGTGGTCGGGGCGCTGGTGGACCGACGGCCGCGGCGGCCGGTCGCCGTCGTCGCCGACCTGGTCGCGGCGGTGCTGCTCGCGGCGGTGCCGCTGCTGTGGTGGACGGACGTGCTGACGTTCCCGGTGCTGCTGCTGGTCGTGGTCGCGTACGGCACCGCGTCGGTGGTCAGCACCGCCGCCACGACGGCGCTGCTGCCGCGGCTGGTCGCACCGGCCGACCTGCAGCGCGCCCACGCCCGCACCGACGGGGCCGATGCTGCTGCGATGACCGCCGGCCCCGCTCTGGGCGGTCTGCTGGTCAGCGCGCTGGGCGCCCCGCTGGCGGTCCTCGCCGACGCCCTGACGTACCTGTTCTCGGCCGCGACGCTCGCCCGCGTCGAGGTCGAGGAGCCCGCCCCGGTGCGCGGCGCGCGCGTGCGGGCCCTGCTGGGCGAGATCCGCGACGGAGTCGTGTGGATCTACCGGACCTCCGGTCTGGCCACGCTCGCGGTCGCGACCCACGTGTGGTTCGTCGGCCACGCCGTCGTGGGGGTCGTCCTGGCGCCGTACGCCCTCCTGCAGCTCGGCGTGACGCCGCTCGGCTTCGGGGTCGTCGGCGCCGCCGGGGGCGCGGGGGCGCTGCTCGGCGCAGCCGCCACCACCCGGGTCGGGCTGCGGTGGGGCACCGGCCGCACGATCATCGCCTGCCACGCGACCACGCTGCTCGGCGTCCTCGTCATGGTGGCGGCAGGCACGCCCTCGTCCTCCGCGACGGCACTGGTCGTGCTGGCGCTGGGGCAGGGTCTCTACGGGCTGGCGATGGGGGCCAGCAACTCCCACGAGATGAGCTACCGCCAGCTGCTGACCCCCGACGGTCTCCAGGCCCGCACCAACACCACGCTGCGCTCCCTCAACCGCGCGGTCGTGGTCGTGGTGGCGCCGGTGGCCGGGGTGCTCGCCGACGCCTGGGGGTACGACGCTGCGCTGCTCCTCGCGGGCGTCGTCTTCGCCGCGGTCGTCGCGGGCCTCGGTGCGTCGCCGTTCCGCTCGGTCCGCGCCCCGACCTCGCCCGACTAGGACAGGCAGGCCGCGGCGATCGCGCCCACGTGGCGCAGGTCGGTGCCGCAGCAGCCGCCCAGCAGCCGCAGACCGGGCAGCCGCTCGACCAGCCCGACGTAGCGCCGAGCCAGGTCGTCCGGGTCGCCCGGGTCCAGCTCCTCGGCCGCGTCGAGCTCGGCGTGGCTCATGGTCGAGGCGTTGGCGCGCACCCCGACGACCCGTTCGGTCCACGGGCCACCCGTCAGCGCGCCGTCCAGGTGGGTGGGGTGGGCGCAATTGACCAGGTAGCCCACCGCCGCCCGAGCCGTCCGGTCCTCCACCTCCGCGACGGCGTCGGCCAGGGGCGTGCCGTTGGGCAGGCGCCCGTCGGTCTCGACCGTGAACGACACCAGGGCCGGGAGCCCCACCTCGCCCGCCGCGTGCAGGAAGCCGACGGCCTCGCGCGGGTAGGTCAGCGTCAGCGCGGAGACCTGGTCGACCCCGCCGGCGGCCAGCGCCCGGACCTGCGGCAGGTGGTACGCCGCGGCCTCCTCGGCCCCCATCTCCTCCCCGCTCACGTAGCCGTCGCCCCGCGGACCGACGACCCCGTTGACGCGGACGTCCAGCGACGGTCGGCCCAACGAGCGGGCGAACCCGGCCGCCTCCTCGTTGACGGCCCGCAGCCGGGCGGCGTCGTACCCCAGCTGCGAGGCCCAGTCGGGGTTGGCCCGCCACGTGGCGGTGTCCACGTCGAAGCCGACGCCGTGGCTCTCCGCGAGGTCGAGGAAGGGCTGCCAGTACGCCGCGAGCACGGCCCGCCCCGCGTCGTCCTCGACCAGCGGGAAGGCCGCGAACAGGGGCAGCTCGAGTCCCCGCTCGAAGATCAGCGTGGTCTCGAGCCCGCCGTCGGTGAGCCGCATCGCACCCATGGACCGACGCTAGGACCGCCGGGCGGACCCGTCGAGGCAGGCGCCCGTCCGAGCTCACGCGGTCTGCACCGGCCTGCTTGTGCCGGGCGAGCACACTCGCCCGGGGGAGTCCAGCGACGACGAGGAGCGGTCATGAGCAAGGTCTGGTTCATCACGGGTGCGTCCAAGGGCTTCGGCCGCGAGTGGGCCGAGGCCGCGCTGGAGCGCGGGGACTCCGTGGCGGCCACCGCCCGCAGGCCCGAGACGCTCGACGCGCTCGTCGCGACGCACGGCGACCGGGTGCTGCCGCTGCAGCTCGACGTCACCGACCGCGAGGCCGGCCGCGCCGCCGTGCGCCGCGCCGCGGAGCACTTCGGCCGGCTGGACGTGGTCGTGAACAACGCCGGGTACGGCCACTTCGGCATGGTCGAGGAGCTGACCGAGGCCGAGGTGCGCGCCCAGCTGGAGACCAACTTCTTCGGCGCTCTGTGGGTCACCCAGGCCGCGCTGCCGATCATGCGCGAGCAGGGCTCGGGACACGTGATCCAGGTCTCGAGCATCGGCGGCATCAGCGCGTTCCCGACCGTCGGCGCCTACCACGCGTCGAAGTGGGCGCTCGAGGGCCTCACGCAGTCCCTCGCGCAGGAGGTCGCCGGCTTCGGCATCCACGTCACGCTCGTCGAGCCCGGCGGCTTCACGACCGACTGGTCCGGCCCCTCGGCGGTCCGCAGCCAGGAGGACCCGGCGTACGACGCCGTCCGCGAGGCCGCGCAGAACCGCCCCTCGGCCGCCAGCCCCGGTGACCCGACCGCCACCCGGCAGCCGATCCTCAAGGTCGTCGACGCCGAGGAGCCGCCCCTGCGCGTCTTCTTCGGCAAGGCCCCGCTGGACATCGCGACCAAGGACTACGAGTCCCGCCTGGCCACCTGGAACGAGTGGCAGCCGGTCGCGGTCGAGGCCCACGGCGACTGACCCGGTGGCCAAGCCCCCACCCGACCCTCGTTCACCTCGCGTCCACCCGGCCGAGCCAGGCTCGGGGGAGGAAGCGCGGCGGACGGGGACGTCGCAGGGTCGGGAGGGGGAGCCGTGCTCGAGCACCTGCGGCAGCGGTTGCGCCGGCTCCTGGGTCCCCGCGCCGACCCGGAGGACCGGGAGGGGGCGGCTGCCCCGCGGACGGCCACGGTCGCCCTGGTCGCCCGGGAGTGGAGCGACGAGCAGCTGCGGCGGGCCTGGGACGTCAGCACCCACCAGCTCGGCTCCTCGGACGCCACCGCCGTCGCGCGCACCGTGGCGATGCGCGCGGCGCTGCTCGACGAGTGGTCCCGGCGGCACCCCGAGGCCGTCGACGCGTGGTGGCCGGGCGGGCCGCCGCCGGGCGCCGGGAGCGGTTGACGAGGCGCTTGCCCCGCTCCGCGTGCCGCAAACATCCGACCAGCACCGGGCTAGACAGGCGGCGCGGCGGTTGCGCCGACGTTGGTCGTTCGCCCGACGAGCGACTTAGCCTGCCGGTATGGAACACACGTCAGCCCCCGCGTCCTCCGGGACCGGGATCGGCACGACCGCCCTCGGGCGGCTGCAGATGCGTGTGCCCGAGGAGGACGGCTTCGAGGACGTCATCGTCGAACGCCGCTGGCCCGACATGCTGTCGGCCCGTTCGTGGTGCGAGCGCACGGTCCGCCGTGCCGTCCCCGGCACCAGCGTCCTGGAGGTGCAGGTCTTCGAGGAGACCTGGCGACACTCCAAGTCCTGGGAGACCACCAAGCACCGCCCGATCGCCGAGGTCCTCCAGCTCGGGATGCTCACCGCCGACGGCGACATCCGCTGGGGCGAGCCCCGCTCGATGACCCCGCGGGCCGGCGCGCGCCACCTCCTCTGAGGGCCGCCCGCCCGACGACCCGCGTTTGACCCGTCGGGGGCGACGGGCACGATGGGGTCATGAGCGACGCCACCCCCGACCCGTCCTACGACCCCGCCGCCGAGGTCGTCGACATCTGTCGCGACCTGATCCGGATGGACACCACCAACTTCGGTGACGGCCAGGGCCCGGGGGAGCGCAAGGCCGCCGAGCACGTCGCGACGCTGCTCGAGGAGGTCGGCATCGCCACCGAGCTGTGGGAGGCCGAGCCCGGACGCACCAACGTGGTCGCGCGCTGGGGCGGTGACCAAGGCGAGCCGATGCTGCTCCACGGCCACCTCGACGTCGTCCCCGCCAACGCCGACGACTGGCAGCTGCACCCCTTCAGCGGCGAGGTCCAGGACGGCATGGTCTGGGGCCGGGGCGCCGTCGACATGAAGGACTTCGACGCGATGCTGCTCTCGACGGTGCGCGCCCGCGCCCGCGCCGGCCGGGTGCCGTCGCGTCCGCTGGTGCTGTGCTTCACCGCCGACGAGGAGGCCGGTGGCCACCTCGGGGCCGGCCCGCTCGTCGAGGCCAAGCGCGAGTGGTTCGAGGACTGCACGTACGCCGTCGGCGAGGTCGGCGGCTTCTCCACCACCGTGCGCGGCCGACGGATGTACCTCGTCGAGGCGGCCGAGAAGGGCATGGCCTGGATCCGGCTCACCGCCACCGGCAACGCCGGTCACGGCTCGATGCGCCACCCCGACAACGCGGTCACCCACCTCGCCGAGGCGGTGGCCCGCATCGGTCGCCACGAGTGGCCCGTGCAGCTCACGCCGACCATGCGCGTGCTGGTGGCCTCGGTCGGGGAGCTCGCCGGCACCGAGGCGACGCCCGACAACGCGCTCCAGCTCGTCGAGGAGTTCGGCCCCGCCGCGCGGATGCTCGGCGCGGTGCTGAGCCACACCACCAACCCGACGATGCTCGAGGCGGGCTACAAGGTCAACGTCGTGCCCGGCCAGGCGACCGCGCGCATCGACGGCCGCTTCCTGCCCGGCCTCCAGGACGAGTTCCTCGCCACCCTCGAGGAGCTCGTCGGACCGCACGTCGAGGTCTCCTTCGACAGCCTCCAGGACGGCCTCGAGACGGCGTACGACGGCGCGGTGGCCGACGCGATGACCGCCTCGATCCTGGAGGAGGACCCCGGGGCGATCGTCGCGCCGTACCTGATGAGCGGCGGCACCGACGCCAAGCACTTCACCAAGCTGGGCATGCGCGCCTTCGGGTTCGCCCCGCTGCGGCTGCCCGACGACCTCGACTTCACCGGGCTGTTCCACGGCGTCGACGAGCGGGTGCCGGTGGACGCCCTGGAGTTCGGCGCCCGGGTCTTCGACCGGTTCCTCGGCCGGATCTGAGCCACGGGCCGGATCTGGGCTACGGGCCTCCGGTGCCGGGGCTCCCGGCACCGGAGGTCGTCAGACGTAGGAGAAGCGCTGCCGGATGATGCGGCGGCGCAGCTGCACCCGACGGGTGCCGTCGTGGCGGATCTGCACCCGGTCGAGCTCCCAGCCACCGTGCTCGGCGCGCTCGACCAGCATCCGGGTCACCGCCGAACGGGAGTGCTCGCGCGGGATGAGCATCTTGTCGAACTCGTACTCGATGCCCGGCTTGAGGGCGCGGTACTGCTGCTTGCGGGCCTTGGCCGACGTCATGCGGTGTCCTCCGTCCGTGCCGACACGTCCTCGAGCGCCTCGATGATCTCCGCGGGCAGCTCGCACTCCTCGGCCTTGAGGGAGTCGCGGAGCTGCGCCGCGGTGCGGGCCCCGATGACGGGGGCCGTGACGCCGGGTCGGTCGCGCACCCACGTCAACGCCACCTCGAGCGCAGACCATCCCAGCCCGTCCGCGGCCTTCGCCACGGCCTCGACCACGCGGGCCGAGGCCGGGTCGAGGTAGCGGCCCACGAAGCTGCCGAAGTGGGGGGAGGCCGCGCGGGAGTCGGCGGGCGTGCCGGCGCGGTACTTGCCGGTGAGCACGCCCCGGCCCAGCGGCGACCAGGGCAGCACGCCGAGGCCCAGCGCCTGCGCGGCGGGCAGCACCTCGGCCTCGACGGCCCGGTTGAGCAGGGAGTACTCCACCTGGTGGGCGGCCAGCTGCGCCCGGCCGGGCGCAGCGCGCTGCCAGGTCGCGGCCTGGGCGCTCTGCCAGCCGGTGTAGTTGCTGATCCCGACGTACGCCGCCCGGCCGCTGCTCTGCGCCAGGTCCAGCGCCGTCAGGGTCTCCTCGAGCGGCACGGAGTCGCTCCAGGTGTGCACCTGCCACAGGTCGACGTGGTCGAGGCCGAGGCGCTCCAGCGAGGCGTCGAGCGAGGACAGCAGGTGACCGCGGGAGACGTCGACGAAGCGCTCGCCCCGCCGACGACCGATCCCGGCCTTGGTGGCCACCACCACCTCGTCGCGGGCGCAGACCTCGCGCACCAGCCGGCCCAGCAGCCGCTCGGAGGCGCCGTCGGTGTAGCCCGCCGCGGTGTCGAGCAGCGTGCCGCCGGCCTCGGTGAAGGCCACCAGCTGCTCGCGGGCCTCGTGCTCGTCGGTGTCGCGGCCCCACGTCATCGTCCCCAGACCGAGTCGCGAGACCGAGAGCCCGGTCTGTCCGAGGAACCGCTGCTGCATGCCCGCACGCTATCGACGTGCGCCCACCAGCCGATCCGCGGCTCGCCGGACGCGGTCAGGTGAGCAGCAGGCCGAGTTCCTAGACTCCTGCTGTGCTAGATCTCTTCAAGGCCGTCGTGCTCGGTCTCATCCAGGGGCTCACCGAGTTCCTCCCCGTGTCCAGCAGCGCCCACCTGCGCATCTTCCCCGAGCTGTTCGGCTGGGGGGACCCGGGCGCGGCGTTCACGGCCGTGATCCAGATCGGCACCGAGCTGGCCGTGCTCATCTACTTCCGCCACGACATCTGGCGCATCGCCAGCACCTGGCTCCGGTCGCTGGTCCGTCCCGAGCTCCGCGGCCACCTCGACGCCCGGATGGGCTGGTACGTCATCGTCGGCTCGGTCCCGATCGTCATCCTGGGGGTGCTGCTCAAGGACGTCATCGAGCGCGACTTCCGCAACCTGTGGATCATCGCCGCGGCGCTGATCGTGCTCGGCGTGGTCCTCGGCGTGGCCGACCGCACCGCCAGCCAGACGCGCGACCTCAAGCACATGGGCCTCAGGCACGCCGTGCTGCTCGGCTGCGCCCAGGCACTCGCGCTCATCCCGGGCGTCTCGCGCTCGGGCGCCACCATCTCCATGGGCCTGTTCCTCGGCCTCACCCGGGAGGCCGCCACCCGGATCGCGTTCCTGCTGGCCATCCCGGCCGTCGTGGGCGCGGGCGTCTTCCAGCTCGGCGACATCCCCGGCGGCGAGAACGCCTACGGCTGGGGGCCCACGCTGGTCGCCACGATCGTCTCGTTCGTCGTCGGGTACGCCGCCATCGCGTGGCTGCTGCGCTACGTCTCGACCCGGTCCTACACGCCGTTCGTGGTCTACCGCGTCGTGCTCGGCCTCGCCGTGATGGGCCTGATCGCCGGCGGCGTGCTCACCGCCTGAGGCGGCTCCGGCTCACAGCCAGCCGGAGCGCTTGCTGATGACGAACACCGTCAGCGAGCTGAGCAGCATCAGCCCCAGCGCCATCGGGTAGCCGTACATCCAGTGCAGCTCCGGCATGTGGTCGAAGTTCATGCCGTAGATGCCGGCCACCAGGGTCGGTGCCGCGACCAGGCCGACCGCCGCGGAGATCCGCCGCATGTCGTCGTTCTGCTGGATCGAGATCTGCGCGAGGTGGGCGTCGAAGGCGCTCGAGAGCAGCGAGTCGAGGGTGTCGATGGTCTCCGCCACGCGGGTGAGGTGGTCGGCGACGTCGCGGAAGTACGGCGCGGCCTCGGCGTGGATGCCGCCCACGGTCCCGACCGCGAACCGGTTCATCGGCTCGCGCAGCGGGAGCACCGCGCGGCGCATCTCGGCCAGCTCGCGCTTGAGGACGTAGATCCGGGCGCTGTCGTTGGTGCGCTCGGTGGAGAACACCGACTCCTCCACCTCGTCGACGTCCTCCTGCAGCGAGCCGGCCACGCTCTCGTAGCGGTCCACGACGTCGTCCACCACGGCGTACACCACCGCGGAGGGGCCGTGGACGAGCACCTTGCTGCTCGCCTCGAGGCGCTGCCGGGCCTGGGAGAGGGAGGCGCCGGTGCCGTGGCGGACGCTGACGATGAAGCCGTGGCCGACGAACAGGCTGATCTCGCCGGTCTCGACGGCGTCGTCCTCGTCGACGTACCACAGCGTCTTGAGCACGATGAACAGCGAGTCGCCGTAGCGCTCGACCTTGGGGCGCTGGTGGGCGCTGAGCGCGTCCTCGACGGCGAGCTCGTGCAGGCCGTAGAGCTGGGCGACGTGGTCGAGCTCCTCGCTCGTGGGGTCGTGCAGGCCCACCCAGACGAAGTCGTGCTCCTTGGTCGCGCCGGTGCGCACGGCGGCCAGGTCGCCGGGCGAGCAGCCCAGGTCGACGCGTTCGCCGTTGCGGTACAGCGCGTTGTCCACGATCACCGGAGCAAGATACGACGGCTACGCTCCGGGCATGGCAACGGTGATCCTGGCGCGCCACGGACGGACCGCGGCGAACGCCACGGGCGTGCTGGCCGGCCGGTCCGAGGGCGTCCGGCTCGACGACACCGGGACGGGCCAGGCCGCACGGGCCGCCTCCCGGCTCGAGGGCCTGCCGCTCGTGCAGGTGGTCACGAGCCCGCTCGAGCGCTGCCAGCAGACGGCCGCACTGCTCGCCCCGGCGCTGACGGCCGTGCTCGACGACCGGCTGCTGGAGTGCGACTACGGCGACTGGACCGGGCGCGAGCTGAAGGTGCTGGCCAAGGAGAAGATGTGGCGCACCGTCCAGACCCAGCCGTCCGCCGCGCGCTTCCCCGGTGGCGAGTCGCTGCAGGAGGTCTCGGCGCGGGCCGTCGCCACCGTGCGCGACCGCGACGCGCAGCTGGAGGCCGAGCACGGGCCCCACGCGCTGTGGCTGGCGGTCTCCCACGGCGACGTCATCAAGGCGGTCTTGGCCGACGCCCTGGGCATGCACCTCGACGCCTTCCAGCGGATCATGGTCGACCCGGCCAGCCTCTCGGTGGTCCGCTACACCCCCGAGCGCGCCTTCGTGGTGACCATGAACTCCTCCTCCGGCGCCCTGTCCCACCTCGCCCCGCCGAAGACCAAGCGGCGCCGCAGGCGCTCGGCCGACGCGGTCGTCGGGGGCGGTGCCGGACCGGAGGACGACGCCGCGTCCACGGCCGCTTCCGCCGGGTCCTAGAGTCGAGCCCATGCCCGTCGTCCACCGCTTCGACCCGCCTGACCGCTTCGTCCCGGGCACCGTCGGCGAACCCGGGTCGCGCACCTTCTTCCTCCAGGCCCGCAGCGGCACCCAGCTGACCTCGGTCTCGCTGGAGAAGCAGCAGGTCCAGATCCTGGGCGAGCGCATCGCCGAGCTGCTCGACGAGCTGATCACCAGCGACGACGCCCGCTCCACCGTGCCCGCCGTGACCCCGGTCGCGATGATCGACACCGAGCCCCTCGAGCAGCCGATCGAGGAGGAGTTCCGCGCCGGCACGATCACGTTGTCCTGGGACGGCGACGACGAGCGGGTGGTGATCGAGGTCTTCCCGGTCGCCGAGGTCGAGATCGAGGTGCCGGTCGAGGCAGCCGAGCAGGACCTCATCGAGCTGCCCATCGAGGAGCCCGAGCCCGAGGAGCTGCTGCTGGTGCGCATGAGCGCGGCCATGGCGCGCTCCTTCGCCGCCCGCGCCGAGTCCGTGGTCGCTGCCGGTCGGGCCCCGTGCCCCCTGTGCGGGGGCCCGCTCGACCCGCAGGGCCACCTGTGCCCGCGCGCCAACGGCTACCGCCGCAGCACCACGCTCTGAGCGACCACGGGGCCCGTCGATGACCACCGACAGCTCGCCGCTGCTCCAGGGCGAGCTCCACGTCCTCGGCCGGATCATGCCGGCCTCCAACCACACCTTCCTCACCGAGCTCGGCGAGGGCGGCACCCGCTGCGTCTACAAGCCGGTGTCGGGGGAGCGGCCGCTGTGGGACTTCCCCGACGGGACCCTCGCACAGCGCGAGTACGCCGCCTGGGTGGTCTCGGACCACCTCGGGTGGGACGTCGTCCCGACCACCGTCCTGCGCGAGGGGCCCGTCGGCCTCGGCATGGTGCAGCTGTGGAAGGACACGGTCGAGACCCCCGAGGGTCGGCCCGACCCGGTCGACGTCGTGCCCGAGGGGCCGGTGCCGCCCGGGTTCCTGCACGTGCTCGACGCCACCGGCGGCCGTGACGAGCCGGTGATGCTGGTGCACGAGGACTCCCGGCCGCTGCGCCGCATGGCCGTGTTCGACGTGGTCACCAACAACACCGACCGCAAGGGCGGCCACGTCCTGGCCATGGCCGACGGCCACCGCCACGGCGTGGACCACGGCGTGTGCTTCCACGTCGAGGACAAGCTGCGCACCGTGCTGTGGGGCTTCGCCGGCCAGCCCCTCGACGCCGCCGAGCGCGACGGCGTGGAGCGCGTGCTGACCGGGCTCGACGGCGAGCTGCGCGAGCGGCTCGAGGACCTGCTCGCGGTCGCGGAGGTCGACGCGGTCGCCCGGCGATGCCAGCGGCTGCTGCGCCAGGGCCACCTGCCGGTGCCGGCCGGCGGCTGGCCGTCGATCCCCTGGCCGCCCTTCTGACGGGTCGCCCACCGCGACGGCATACCCTCACCCCATGCGTGCGTGGACCTCTCCCGGCCCAGGACAGCTCCCCGCGGGAGCCCGAGGACCGGAGGTCAGGGTCCACGACAGTGCGACGGGGGAGCCCCGCGAGAGCGTGCCGGCCGGTGGCACCGCCCGGATGTACGTCTGCGGCATCACGCCGTACGACGCCACCCACCTCGGGCACGCCGCGACGTACGTCGCCTTCGACCTGCTGCAGCGCGCCTGGCGCTCGGCCGGCCACGACGTCCGCTACGTCCAGAACGTCACCGACGTGGACGACCCGCTGCTCGAGCGGGCGGCCGCGACCGGCGAGGACTGGGTCGCCCTGGCCGAGCGCGAGACCCAGCTGTTCCGCACCGACATGGAGGCGCTGCGGGTGCTGCCGCCCGACGCCTACGTCGGCGCCGTCGAGGCGATCCCGCTGGTCGTCGACATGGTGGAGCAGCTGCGCGCCGCCGGCAGCACCTACGAGGTCGCCTCGGAGAGCCCCGAGGTCGCCGACGACGTCTACTTCCAGGTGACCAGCGACCCGGCCTTCGGGTCGGTGTCCGGCTGGACCCGCGAGCAGATGCTCGCCGTCTTCGCCGACCGCGGCGGCGACCCCGAGCGCCCGGGCAAGAAGGACCCGCTGGACTGCCTGCTGTGGCGCGCCGAGCGCGACGGCGAGCCCGCGTGGGAGTCCTCGCTGGGCCGCGGCCGTCCCGGCTGGCACGTCGAGTGCTCCGCCATCGCCCGCCACCACCTCGACAGCGCCACCCTGGGGCCCATCGACGTCCAGGGCGGCGGCAGCGACCTGGTCTTCCCCCACCACGAGATGAGCGCCTCGGAGGCGCAGGCCGTCGAGCCCGGCAGCCGCTTCGCCCACGCCTACGTCCACGCCGGCATGGTCGGCCTCGACGGCGAGAAGATGTCGAAGTCCAAGGGCAACCTGGTCCTGGTCAGCAAGCTGCGCGAGTCCGGTCTCGACCCGATGGTGGTCCGGCTGCTGCTGCTCGGCCACCACTACCGCAGCGACTGGATGTGGGACGCCGCCGACGTCGACACCGCGACCGCCCGTCTCGACGCCTGGCGTCGGGCCGCGGCCGCCGAGGCCGGCGCCCCCACCGGGCCGGTCGTCACCGACGCGCTGGCCCGCCTCGCCGACGACCTCGACGCCCCCGGTGCGCTCCGGGTGATCGACGCCTGGGCCGCCGCCACGGACGCCGGTGACCACACCGAGCCCGGCGCGGGGCAGGTCGTCACGGCCCTCGTCGACGCCGCCCTCGGCGTCCGCCTCTGACCCGCCGAGCGGGCGATCAGCGCACGCCTGAGCACCCCGAGCGGGCGATCGGCGTACGCCGGGGGACGCCGAGCGGGCGATCGCAGCACGCCTGAGCGCGCCGAGCGGGCGATTGCCGCACGCCTGATCACGCCGAGCGGGCGACGGTCGTACGCCGGCAGCAGCGCGGGCCGTGCTGCGATCGCCCGGTCGCCGCCTTGGGGCGTGCTGCAAACGCCCGCTCGGCGGTCCGGGGCGTGCTGCAAACGCCCGCTCGGCGGTCCGGAGCGTGCTGCAATCGCCCGGTCAGCGTCGTGGGGCGTGCTGCAATCGCCCGGTCGGCGTGCTCCCCGGTCGGCTCGGCTCAGCTCGGGTCGTCGCGGCGCTTGAGGTAGCGCTCGAACTCCCGGGCGATGGCGTCGCCGCTGGCCTCGGGGAGCTCGGCGGTGTCCTGGCTCTCCTCGAGGTTGCGGACGTAGTCGGCGACGTCCTCGTCCTCCTCGGCGAGCTCGGCGACGCCGCGCTCCCAGGCGCGGCTGTCCTCGGGGAGGTCGCCGAGCGGGATGCTGGTCTCGAGCAGGTCCTCGACCTGGCCCAGCAGCGCCAGCGTGGCCTTGGGGCACGGGGGCTGCGGCAGGTAGTGGGGGACCGCCGCCCAGAAGGACACCGCGGCCACGTCGAGGCGCTGGCAGGCGTCCTGGAAGACCCCGACGATCCCGGTCGGCCCCTCGTACGTCGCGGGCTCGAGCTTGAGCCGGTCCTCGAGGTCGAGCTCGGTCGCGGTGCCGCTGACCTGGATCGGACGGGTGTGGGGCGTCTCGGCGAGCAGCGCGCCCAGCGTGACGACGAGGGAGACGCCCAGGTCGTCGGCGGTGGCGAGCAGCTCGGCGCAGAACTGGCGCCACTTCATGTTGGGCTCGATGCCGCGCAGCAGCACGACGTCGCGGTGCGAGCCGGGCGGGCGGGCGACGTAGAGCTGCGTCGAGGGCCAGGTGATCCGGCGCATGCCCTCGTCGGTCGTGCCGATCATGGGCCGGTTGACCTGGAAGTCGTAGAAGTCCTCGGGGTCCATCACCGCGACGACCTCGGCGTCCCAGACCTCGATGAGGTGGTCGACCACGCCGGTGGCGGCGCCCGCGGCGTCGTTCCAGCCCTCGAAGGCGGCGATCATCACGGGGTCGACGAGGTGGGGGACGTCCTCGAGCTCGATCATCGCCTCACCCTAGTCCGCGGCCGGGTGTCAGGATCCGGTATCCCGTCGGGGCGCGCTGCGCGACCTCCGTACCCTTGACAGGTGGCTGAGACGACGTTCCACCGACCGGACTGCACGGAGGACCTCCGTGCAGCGCTGACCGAGCGCATCCTGGTGGTCGACGGCGCCATGGGCACGGCGATCCAGCGCGACCGGCCCGACGAGGCGGGCTACCGCGGTGAGCGGTTCGCCGACTGGCCCTCCGACGTGCAGGGCAACAACGACCTGCTGAGCATCACCGCTCCCGACATCATCCGGGCCATCCACGAGGAGTACCTCGAGGCCGGTGCCGACCTGGTCGAGACCAACACCTTCAACGCCAACGCGATCTCGCTCTCGGACTACGGCATGTCCGACCTGGCCTACGAGCTGTGCTTCGAGTCCGCCCGGCTGGCCCGCGCCGCCTGCGACCGCTGGACCGAGGCCACCCCCGACCGCCCGCGCTACGTCGCCGGCGCGCTCGGCCCCACCAGCCGCACCGCCTCCATCAGCCCCGACGTCAACGACCCGGGCGCGCGCAACGTCAGCTTCGAGCAGCTCGTCGAGGCGTACGCCGAGGCGACGCGCGGCCTGCTCGACGGCGGCAGCGACGTGCTCGTCGTCGAGACCATCTTCGACACCCTCAACGCCAAGGCCGCGATCTTCGCCGTCGAGACCGTCTTCGAGGACCTCGGCCGCCGCTGGCCGGTCATCATCTCCGGCACCATCACCGACGCCTCGGGCCGCACCCTGTCGGGCCAGACCACCGAGGCGTTCTGGAACTCCGTGCGTCACGCCCGGCCACTGCTCGTCGGCCTCAACTGCGCGCTCGGCGCCAAGGAGATGCGCCCCTTCCTGGCCGAGCTCTCGCGGGTGGCCGACACCTTCGTGCACGCCTACCCCAACGCCGGCCTGCCCAACGCCTTCGGGGAGTACGACGAGGCCGCCGCGGAGACCGCCGCCATCCTCGAGGAGTTCGCCGACGCCGGCCTGGTCAACCTCGTCGGCGGCTGCTGCGGCACCACCCCGGCCCACATCGGGGCCATCGCCCGGGCCGTCGAGGGCCGGGCGCCGCGTCGCTTCGAGCCGGCCGCCCCGGCGATGCGGCTGAGCGGGCTGGAGCCCTTCGCGATCACCGAGGACTCGCTGTTCGTCAACGTCGGCGAGCGCACCAACATCACCGGCTCGGCGAAGTTCCGCAACCTCATCAAGGACGGCGACTACGACGCCGCGCTGGCCGTGGCGGTCCAGCAGGTCGAGAACGGCGCGCAGGTCATCGACGTCAACATGGACGAGGGCATGATCGACGGCGTCGCCGCGATGGACCGCTTCCTCAAGCTGGTCGCGGGCGAGCCCGACATCAGCCGCGTGCCGGTGATGGTCGACTCCTCCAAGTGGGAGGTCATCGAGGCCGGCCTGCGCTGCGTCCAGGGCAAGTGCATCGTCAACTCGATCTCCCTCAAGGAGGGCGAGGAGCCCTTCCGCGAGCACGCCCGGCTGTGCCGCAAGCACGGCGCAGCCGTGGTCGTGATGGCCTTCGACGAGGACGGCCAGGCCGCCGACCTCGAGAGCCGCAAGCGGATCTGCGCGCGCGCCTACGACATCCTCGTCGAGCAGGAGGGCTTCCCGGCCGAGGACGTCATCTTCGACCCCAACGTCTTCGCCCTCGCGACCGGCATCGAGGAGCACGCGGCGTACGGCCAGGACTTCATCGAGGCCACCCGCTGGATCAAGGCCAACCTCCCGGGCGCCAAGGTCTCCGGCGGCATCTCCAACGTGTCGTTCTCCTTCCGGGGCAACAACCCGGTGCGCGAGGCGATCCACGCGGTCTTCCTCTTCCACGCCATCCAGGCCGGCCTCGACATGGGCATCGTCAACGCCGGCGCGCTGGTCGTCTACGACCAGGTCGACGCCGAGCTCCGCGACCGCATCGAGGACGTCGTGCTCAACCGTCGCCCCGACGCCGCCGAGCGGCTGCTCGAGGTCGCGGAGGCCCACCGCGGCTCCGGGGAGCAGGCCGAGGCGGCCGTGCTCGAGTGGCGCTCGCTGCCGGTGGGGGAGCGGATCACCCACGCCCTGGTCAAGGGCATCGACGCCCACGTCACCGAGGACACCGAGGAGCTCCGCCTGGAGATCTCCGCCCGCGGCGGCCGCCCCATCGAGGTCATCGAGGGCCCGCTGATGGACGGGATGAACGTCGTGGGCGACCTGTTCGGCGCCGGCAAGATGTTCCTGCCGCAGGTGGTCAAGTCGGCTCGCGTCATGAAGAAGGCCGTGGCCCACCTCATCCCCTTCATCGAGGCCGAGAAGCAGCCCGGCGACGCCGAGACCAAGAACGGCACCATCGTCATGGCCACGGTCAAGGGCGACGTGCACGACATCGGCAAGAACATCGTCGGCGTCGTGCTGCAGTGCAACAACTACGAGGTGATCGACCTCGGCGTGATGGTGCCGGCGCAGAAGATCCTCGACACCGCCCGCGAGGTCGACGCCGACATCATCGGTCTCTCGGGTCTGATCACGCCCTCGCTCGACGAGATGGTCACCATGGCGACCGAGATGCAGCGCCAGGGGTTCACCATCCCGCTGCTCGTCGGCGGCGCGACGACCTCGCGCGCCCACACCGCGGTCAAGGTGACCCCGCGCTACGACGGCCCCGTGCTCTGGGTCAAGGACGCCTCGCGGTCGGTCCCGGTGGCGGCCGCGCTGCTCTCGGAGGAGCGGCGCGGCAAGCTGCTCGCCGACACCGAGGCCGACTACGCCTCGCTGCGCGAGCGTCACGCCTCCAAGCAGGACCGCAAGCTGATCTCGCTGGACGACGCCCGCGAGCGCCGCACCCCGGTCGACTGGTCGTCGTACGTCCCGCCCGTGCCGGCGATGCTGGCCCAGGGGAGGCGCACCCGGGTCTTCGAGGACTACGACCTCGCGGAGCTGCGGCACTACATCGACTGGCAGCCGTTCTTCAACGCCTGGGAGATGAAGGGGCGCTTCCCCGACATCCTCAACAACCCGGCGACCGGCGAGGTGGCCCGCAAGCTCTACGAGGACGCCCAGGTGATGCTGGACGCGATGATCGCCGAGAAGTGGGTGACCGCCAACGGCGTCGTCGGCTTCTTCCCCGCGGCCTCCGACGGCGACGACGTGGTGGTCTACTCCGACGACGACCGCAGCGAGGTCCTCACCGTGCTCCACCACCTGCGCCAGCAGGGCGACCACCGCGAGGGCGTGCCCAACCGGTCGCTGGCCGACTACGTCGCACCCCTCGGGTCCGGCCTCGCCGACCACGTGGGGGCCTTCGCGGTCACCGCCGGCCTCGGCAGCCAGGACAGGGTCGCGGCCTTCAAGGCCGAGCACGACGACTACAGCGCGATCCTCGTGGAGTCCCTCGCCGACCGGCTGGCCGAGGCGTTCGCCGAGCGGATGCACGAGCGGGTCCGCACCGAGCTGTGGGGCTACGCGCCCGAGGAGGACCTCGACAACGACGAGCTGCTCAAGGAGCAGTACGCCGGCATCCGGCCCGCGCCCGGCTACCCCGCCTGCCCGGAGCACACCGAGAAGCTGACCCTGTGGGACCTGCTCGACGTCGAGAAGTCCACGGGCATCACGCTCACCGAGTCGATGGCGATGTGGCCGGGGGCCGCGGTCAGCGGCTGGTACCTCTCCCACCCGCAGTCCCAGTACTTCGTGGTGGGCCGGCTCGGCCGCGACCAGGTGGCGTCGTACGCCGAGCGCAAGGGCTGGTCGGTGTCCGAGGCCGAGCGCTGGCTCTCGGCCAACCTCGGCTACGACCCGGAGGACTGAGCGCCCCGATGACGCTCCCCGAGGCGGTGCTGTGGGACATGGACGGCACCCTGGTCGACACCGAGCCCTACTGGATCGAGTGCGAGTTCGCCATCGCCGAGCGGTGGGGCGGCACCTGGTCGGACGCCCACGCCCACGCCGTGCTGGGCGGCGCGCTCACCGAGTCCACGGCCTACATGTCCGAGCACATGGGCATCGACCGCACCCCCGAGCAGATCCTCGAGGAGCTGCTCGACCGGGTCGTGGCCATGGTCCAGCGCGAGATCCCGTGGCGCCCCGGCGCCCGCGACCTGCTGGCCGGGCTGCGGGCGCAGGGCGTCCCGTGCGCGCTCGTGACCGCCTCCTGGCGGCGCTTCGTCGAGCCGGTCCTGGCGGCGCTGCCACCGGACAGCTTCGACGTGGTCGTGTGCGGCGACGAGGTGACCCGGGGCAAGCCCCACCCGGAGCCCTACCTGCGGGCGGCCGAGCTGGTCGGCGTGCCGCCGGAGCGTGCCGTGGCCATCGAGGACTCGCCGACCGGCACGACCGCCGCCGAGGCCGCCGGCTGCCAGGTGCTGGTGGTGCCCAGCCAGGTCGAGGTGCCCGCCGGGCCCCGTCGCGTCGAGCACCCCACCCTGGTGGGCGTGGGACCCGGCGACCTCGTGGACCTGCTCAGCCCGCTGCGGGCCTAGCGGGCAGCGGCGGCGGGGTGCCGCCGTACTCCGGGCACAGGTCGCGGAAGGAGCACCACCGACAGGCGAACCCGGGCTGGGGGAGCCACTCCCCGGTGCGGTGGCCGTGCTCGATGGCGCGCCAGACCGCCTCGACGAGCCGCTCGGTGGCGAGGAGGTCCTCGACGTCCGGCGACCAGCTGACCGTCTGGCCGTCGCCGAGGTAGATCAGCCGCAGCTCGCGCGGCACCACGCCCCGGGTGCGCCACAGCACCAGGGCGTAGAACCGCAGCTGGAACAGCGCCCGCGCCTCGAACCCGGGCGAGGGCGCCCGCCCGGTCTTGTAGTCCACGATCCGCAGCGCCCCGTCGGGCGCCTCGTCGAGCCGGTCGAGGAAGCCGCGCAGCAGCAGCCGCGAGTCGAGCAGCGCCTCGACGTAGAGCTCCCGCTCGGCCGGCTCCAGCCGTCGCGGGTCCTCCAGCTCGAAGTAGGTGCGCAGCGCCCCGCGGCAGGCGTCCTGCCACGACGCGGCGGAGCCGTCCTCGAAGACCGCGGCGAGCTCGGGCTCCCTGGTCAGCACGGCGTCCCAGGCGCCGGGCACCATCTCCAGCGCGCGCTCGGGCGTGCGCTCGGGGGCGGGCAGGTCGAAGAGGTCCTCGAGCACCTGGTGCACCACGGTGCCGCGCACCGCCTCCGGCGAGGGCTGCTCGGGCAGGCGGTCGATGGTGCGGAAGCGGAACATCAGCGGGCAGGAGCGGAAGTCGGCGGCGCGGCTGGGGGACAGCGAGCCCAGGACGTCGACGCCGTCGACCGGCGTGCCCAGCTGCGGCCGGGCCTCGGTCGCGGCGTCGGCCGCGGTGCCGCTCGGGGCCGCGGGTGGGGCCCCTGACGGGGGCGTCGAGGACATGGCGCCACAGTAGGCGCCGGGTCCGACGCTCACCGGGCACGCTAGCGTGGCGGGGTGACGACGCAGGGGACCGAGCCCGGGAGCGACCGCCCGGGCGGACCCGCCCGCCGCGCGGCGTACCCCCCGGGGACGCTGCGCATCGGCCGCGTCGTCGGTGTCGACGTGCTGGTCCGCTCCTCGTGGCTCCTCGTGGCGCTGCTCATCGCCGTGCTGCTGGCCCCGCGGATCGAGCAGGTGCAGCCCGGCCTCGGCGCGCTGAAGTACGTCGCCGGCGTCGCCTTCGCGGTGCTGCTCTACCTCTCGGTGCTGCTCCACGAGATCAGCCACGCGGTGGTCGCCCAGCGCTACGGCCTAGGGGTGCGCTCGATCACGCTGCACTTCCTGGGCGGCGCGACCGAGATCGACTCCGAGACCAAGACCCCCGGCCAGGAGTTCATGGTCGCCGTCGTGGGGCCGCTGACCTCGATCGCCGTGGGCCTGGTCGCGTTGGTGCTGGTGCCCGTCACCCCCGACGGCCTGCTGCGATTGGCGGTGGAGGGCCTGGCCGGCGCCAACCTCGTGGTCGGCGTGCTCAACCTGGTGCCCGGGCTGCCGCTCGACGGCGGCCGGGTGCTGCGCTCCCTGGTCTGGCGGCTCTCGGGCAACATGCACCGCGGCACCATCGCCGCCGCCTGGGGCGGTCGGGTCGCGGCCGCGCTGGTGCTGCTGTGGCCGCTGGTGGCGCGCCAGCTGCTGCTGCTGCCGACCGACGTCTTCGACTACCTGATGGCCTTCATCATCGCCACCTTCCTGTGGTCCGGCTCGACGGCCTCGCTCGTCAGCGCCCGGCTGCGGCGCCGGCTGCCCGCCCTGCAGGCCCGGCCCCTGGCCCGGCGCGTGGTGGCCGTGCCCGACGACCTCTCGGTCGCGGAGGCGGTGCGTCGCGCGCAGGACGCCGGCGCCGGCGGCATCGTGGTCCACGACCGCGAGCAGCGGCTGACCTCCGTCGTCAGCGAGAAGGCCCTCACCGCCACCCCCCAGGAGCGCCGCCCCTGGGTCCCGGTCAGCGCCGTGGCCCGCAGCGCCGAGGCCGGGCTGGTGCTGCCGGCCGACCTGACCGGCGAGGACCTGGTGCGGGCCATGGCCAGCACCCCGGCCGAGGAGTACGTCCTCGTCGAGCCGGACGGCACCATCTTCGGCCTCCTGGCCACCACCGACGTCGACCGTGCCTTCGAGGAGAACGCCCGCACGTGACCGAGCAGCCGCACACCCCGACCGATCCCGCCACCCCCGAGGCGGCCGACCCCGTCGGCGAGACGCCCGACTGGTCCGGCGTGCGCCGCGGCCCGCTGCGCGCGGGCGAATGGATCCGCCTCGTGGACGCCAAGGGCCGGCGCCACAACATCTGCCTGGAGGTCGGCAAGACCTTCCACACCAACAAGGGCGGGCTGCTCCACGACGACATGATCGGCCGTGACGAGGGCTTCACCCTGACCTCGACCAACGGCGGCCAGTACCTCGTGTTCCGCCCGCTGCTGAGCGAGTTCGTGGTCTCGATGCCCCGCGGCGCGGCGGTGGTCTACCCCAAGGACGCCGCCCAGATCGTGGCGATGGCCGACATCTTCCCCGGCGCCCGCGTGGTCGAGGCCGGTGCCGGCTCCGGCGCCCTCACCTGCTCGCTGCTGCGCGCGGTCGGCCCGACCGGCCACCTCGGCTCCTTCGAGCGCCGCCCGGAGTTCGCCGAGGTCGCCCAGCGCAACGTCCGCCAGTTCTTCGGCGCCCCCGAGGGCACCGACCACCCGGCCTGGACGCTCACGGTCGGCGACCTGGTCGAGGAGCTCGGCCGCCACGAGGCGCCCGGCACCGTCGACCGGGTGGTGCTCGACATGCTCGCGCCCTGGGAGTGCGTCGACGTCGTGGCCGAGGCCCTCACCCCCGGCGGCATCGTGGTCGCCTACGTCGCCACCACCACCCAGCTGGGCCGCGTCGTGGAGACCCTGCGCGCCCACGGCGAGTTCACCGAGCCGCAGCCGTGGGAGACGCTCGTGCGCGACTGGCACGTCGAGGGCCTGGCCGTGCGCCCCGGCCACAAGATGAACGGCCACACCGGCTTCCTGGTCACCGCCCGCCGGATGGCCCCCGGCAACCCGGCGCCGCGCAAGCAGCGCCGTCCCGCCCCGGGCGCCTACGGCACCGACTACGACGGCCCGCGTCCCGCCGGCCTGGCGCCCACCGAGCTGGAGTGAGCGCGGGGCCGCTGCCGCGACCGCCAGGTCACGACTGCGTATCCGTCCGTGTCGTACGTCGCACACGCACCTCCCCGGTCACCACCGCGCAGTAGGGTCGAAGTCCAGGAACCTTCACGGAGGTGGTCGCGATGCCCGACCCGACGGACAACAGCCAGAGCGCAGCCCAGCTGCGCCACCAGGTCGCGTTCCTCGAGGCCGAGGTGGTCGAGCTGCGGCGTCGGCTCGCCGACGCCCCGGGCAGCAGCCGGGCCCTCGACCAGCGGCTCGTGGACACCCAGCGCTCGCTGGCCGCGGTGACCTCGCAGAACGAGCGCCTCGCCTCGACCCTGCGCGAGGCCCGCGACCAGATCATCACGCTCAAGGAGGAGGTCGACCGGCTCGCGCAGCCGCCGACCGGCTTCGGCACGTTCCTGCAGCGCAACGAGGACGACTCGGTCGACGTGTTCACCGGCGGCCGCAAGCTGCGGGTGACCGTGAGCCCCACCGTGGAGCTCGACGAGCTGACCCGCGGTCAGGAGGTCATGCTCAACGAGGCCCTCAACGTCGTGGCCGCGCTCGAGTTCGAGCAGGTCGGCGAGGTCGTGATGTTCAAGGAGCTGCTCGCCGACGGCGACCGGGTCCTGGTGATCGCCAACGCCGACGAGGAGCGCGTGGTGCGCCTGGCCCAGCCGCTGCGCGAGCAGAAGCTGCGTGCCGGTGACTCGCTGCTGCTCGACTCCAAGTCGGGCTACGTCTACGAGAAGGTGCCCAAGTCCGAGGTCGAGGAGCTCGTCCTGGAGGAGGTGCCCGACATCGACTACAGCGACATCGGCGGCCTCTTCGGCCAGATCGAGACCATCCGCGACGCGGTCGAGCTGCCCTACCTCCACCCCGACCTGTTCGTCGAGCACGAGCTCAAGGCGCCCAAGGGCGTGCTGCTCTACGGCCCGCCCGGCTGCGGCAAGACGCTCATCGCCAAGGCCGTGGCCAACAGCCTCGCCAAGAAGGTCGCGGCCAAGACCGGCCAGGAGGGGAAGTCCTACTTCCTCAACATCAAGGGCCCCGAGCTGCTCAACAAGTACGTCGGGGAGACCGAGCGCCACATCCGGCTGGTCTTCCAGCGGGCCCGCGAGAAGGCCTCCGAGGGCACGCCCGTCATCGTGTTCTTCGACGAGATGGACTCGCTGTTCCGCACCCGCGGCTCAGGGGTGTCCTCCGACGTGGAGAACACCATCGTCCCGCAGCTGCTGAGCGAGATCGACGGCGTCGAGCTGCTCGAGAACGTCCTGGTGATCGGCGCCTCCAACCGCGAGGACATGATCGACCCCGCGATCCTGCGGCCGGGCCGGCTCGACGTGAAGATCAAGATCGAGCGCCCCGACGCCGAGTCGGCGCGCGACATCTTCTCCAAGTACCTCACCGCCCGGCTGCCGCTGCACGCCGACGACCTGGCCGAGTTCGGCGGCGACCGCGACGCCACCGTGGCCGGGATGATCCGCGCGACCGTGGAGCGGATGTACACCGAGACCGAGGAGAACCGCTTCCTCGAGGTGACCTACGCCAACGGCGACAAGGAGGTCCTCTACTTCAAGGACTTCAACTCCGGCGCCATGATCCAGAACATCGTCGACCGCGCGAAGAAGATGGCGATCAAGGACCTCCTCGACCTCGACCAGCGCGGCCTGCGGGTGCAGCACCTGCTCCAGGCCTGCGTCGACGAGTTCAAGGAGAACGAGGACCTCCCCAACACCACCAACCCCGACGACTGGGCGCGGATCTCGGGCAAGAAGGGCGAGCGGATCGTGTTCATCCGCACGCTCATCACGGGCAAGCAGGGCACCGAGCCCGGCCGGTCCATCGACACCGTGGCCAACACCGGCCAGTACCTCTGAGCGCCCGCCCGGCACCTGCTCAGCGGCCCCCAGGTCTCCGCGCGCCCCGCGCAGAGTCGGCTCGGCCCCCGCGGGGCGGCGACGACCACCACGGTCGGTGCCGCCCCGTAGGGTCGAACACGTGATCGTGACTGCGAGGACCCGATGAGCGTCCGTCGGGTGATGGGCACCGAGACGGAGTTCGGGATCTCGGTCCAGGGGCACCCCCACGCGAACCCGATGGTGGCCAGCACCCGCCTGGTCAACGCCTACGCCTCCTCCACCCTCAAGGCCCGCCGCGCCCGCTGGGACTTCGAGGAGGAGTCGCCGCTGCGCGACGCCCGCGGCTTCGACATGGCCCGCGAGGTCGCCGACACCAGCCAGCTGACCGACGAGGACCTCGGGCTGGCCAACATCATCCTCACCAACGGGGCCCGGCTCTACGTCGACCACGCCCACCCGGAGTACTCCGCGCCCGAGTGCACCAACCCGATGGACGTCGTGCTGTGGGACAAGGCGGGGGAGCAGGTGGCGCTCGACGCCGCGCGCTTCGCCTCGGTCGGCGGCGAGGGCGACCTGCTGCTCTACAAGAACAACACCGACAACAAGGGCGCCTCCTACGGGGCCCACGAGAACTACCTGGTGCGCCGCTCGACGCCCTTCGGCGACATCGTGCGCCACCTGACCCCGTTCTTCGTCAGCCGACAGGTCTTCTGCGGGGCCGGTCGGGTGGGGCGGGGCCAGGACGGTCGCGAGGACGGCTTCCAGCTGAGCCAGCGCGCCGACTTCTTCGAGGTCGAGGTGGGGCTGGAGACCACCCTCAAGCGGCCCATCATCAACACCCGCGACGAGCCGCACGCCGACCCGGAGAAGTACCGCCGCCTCCACGTCATCATCGGCGACGCCAACCTCGCCGAGACCTCGACCTACCTCAAGGTCGGCACCACCGCGATGGTGCTCTCGATGATCGAGGACCGCTTCGTCACCACCGACCTGCGGGTGTCGCGGTCGGTGGCCTCGCTCAAGCAGGTCTCCCACGACGCGAGCCTGACCCACCTGCTCGAGGTCGGCGACGGCCGCCGGATGACTGCGATCCAGCTGCAGTGGGAGTACCTCCACCTCGCCCACCGCTACGTCCAGGAGCGGCGCGGCGGCCAGCCCGACCAGCCCACCAAGGACCTGCTGGCCTGCTGGGAGCGGGTGCTGACCACGCTGGAGCGCGACCCGATGGAGCTCGCCGACGAGCTCGACTGGGTGGCCAAGCTGAAGCTGCTGGAGTCCTACCGCAGCCGCGACGGCCTCGACTGGTCGCACGCCAAGCTCCACCTGATCGACCTGCAGTACGCCGACCTGCGCCCCGAGAAGGGGCTCTACCACCGCCTGGTGCGGCTGGGCCGGATGAAGCGGCTGGTCGACGACGCCGCGGTCGAGCAGGCGATGCACGAGCCGCCGACCGACACCCGGGCCTACTTCCGCGGGCGCTGCCTGGCGCAGTACCCCGACGACATCGCGGCCGCCTCGTGGGACTCGGTCATCTTCGACCTGCCCGGCCACGAGTCCCTCCAGCGGGTGCCCACCATCGACCCGCTGCGCGGCACCCGCGCCCACGTCGGTCAGCTCCTCGACCGCCACGCCACCGCCACGGGCCTGTTCGAGGAGCTCACCGCACGCTGACTCGATAGGGTCGGGACACCAGCACGTCACCCCAGGAGGTCCGCATGGCTCAGGAGCACAAGCAGCCGCGCAAGTCCCACGACGAGGAGGAGCCGGTCGACGGCGCTCCGGCTCCCGCGGAGTCGGTGAGCGAGCGCAAGGACCAGCTCGACGACGACATCGACGCGATCCTGGAGGACATCGACGACGTGCTCGAGACCAACGCCGAGGACTTCGTGAAGTCCTTCATCCAGAAGGGCGGTCAGTGAGCCGGTGAACGACGCCCGACTTCCCCAGGCCTACCTGACCCCGGGCACGTCCTCGTTCGCCGAGTTCGTCGCGTCCGTCAACCCCGACCTGCTGCCCTCGCGCCGCGCCGTCCCGGCGGGTGACGCCTCGACGCTGGCGCCCCACGGCACCACGATCGTGGCCGCCACCTTCGCCGGCGGCGTCGTCATCGCCGGCGACCGCCGCGCCACCATGGGCAACGTCATCGCCCAGCGCGACATCGAGAAGGTGTTCCCGGCCGACGAGTACTCCGCGGTCGGCATCGCCGGCACCGCCGGGCTGGCCATCGAGATGGTCCGGCTGTTCCAGACCGAGCTCGAGCACTACGAGAAGATCGAGGGCACCACGCTCTCGATGGACGGCAAGGCCAACCGGCTCTCGGCGCTGATCCGCAACAACCTCGGCCTGGCGATGCAGGGCCTGGCCGTGGTGCCGCTCTTCGCGGGCTTCGACCTCGCCCACGAGATCGGCCGGATCTTCTCCTACGACGTCACCGGCGGACGCTACGAGGAGACCGCCTTCCACGCGGTGGGCTCCGGTTCGGTGTTCGCCCGGGGGGCGCTGAAGAAGCTCTACCGCGACGACCTGACCCAGGACCAGACCGTGACGGCCGTGGTCCAGGCGCTCTACGACGCCGCCGACGACGACTCGGCCACCGGCGGCCCCGACCTGGCCCGCCGGATCTTCCCGATCGTCTCGGTCATCACCGCCGACGGGCACGTCCGCCTCACCCAGGACGAGGTCGCCGTCGTGGCCGACCGCGTCGTGGCCGGGCGGATGCAGCGGCCCGACGGCCCGGCCGCCGCCCTGCTGTGAGCGTCCCGACCGGCCCCACCGACGACCTGGCCCCGGCCAGCGCCCGCCCCGACGGAGGTACCCCCGCATGAGCATGCCGTTCTACGTCTCGCCCGAGCAGCTGATGAAGGACCGGGCCGACTTCGCCCGCAAGGGCATCGCCCGCGGTCGCTCGGTGGCCGTGGTGCGCTACGCCGACGGCATCCTGTTCGTCTCGGAGAACCCCTCGGCGGCCCTGCACAAGGTCAGCGAGATCTACGACCGGATCGCGTTCGCCGCCGTGGGGCGCTACAACGAGTTCGAGAACCTCCGCATCGCCGGGGTGCGGCTGGCGGACATGCGCGGCTACTCCTACGACCGGCGTGACGTGACGGGCCGCGGGCTGGCCAACGCCTACGCCCAGACGCTCGGCACGATCTTCTCCAGCGGCGGCGAGAAGCCCTACGAGATCGAGATCTTCGTCGCCGAGGTGGGCGACGCGGTCTCCGACGACCAGGTCTTCCGCCTCACCTTCGACGGCCAGGTCGTCGAGGAGCACGACTACGCCGTCATGGGCGGTGCCGCGGAGTCGGTCACCACCTACCTGCGCGAGCGCTACCAGCCCGGGCTGAGCCGCGACGAGGCGCTGCGGCTCACCGTGGCGGCGCTGGGCCACAACGACAGCGGCGACCGCACCATCCCCGCCGGCGACCTCGAGGTGGCGGTCCTGGACCGCACCCGCTTCCAGGAGCGCAAGTTCAAGCGGCTCACGGCCGCGACCCTCACCGGGCTGCTCGCCCCGGAGCCCGCGGCCGGTGCCGCGGACGGTGCCGCGGACGGGGGCGACCCGGCGCCGACGGCGCCCTCGATCTCACCCGGCGAGGAACCTCCCGTCGCGCCCTGAGCGCAACTTCGGGGCCGCCACATAGTGTGTCGGTGTGGACCGGCGAATCTTCGGCATCGAGAACGAGTACGGCGTCACGTGCACGTTCAAGGGGCAGCGACGGCTGTCCCCCGACGAGGTCGCGCGCTACCTGTTCCGCAAGGTGGTCAGCTGGGGCCGCTCCAGCAACGTGTTCCTCGCCAACGGCGCCCGGCTCTACCTCGACGTCGGCAGCCACCCCGAGTACGCCACCCCGGAGTGCGACGACGTCGTCGACCTGGTCACCCACGACAAGGCGGGGGAGCGGATCCTCGAGGGCCTGCTCGTCGACGCCGAGCGCCGGCTGCGCGACGAGGGCATCTCGGGCGACGTCTACCTGTTCAAGAACAACACCGACTCGGCCGGCAACTCCTACGGCTGCCACGAGAACTACCTGGTCAGCCGGCACGGCGAGTTCAGCCGCCTCGCCGACGTCCTGATCCCGTTCCTGGTGACCCGCCAGATCATCTGCGGGGCCGGCAAGGTCACCCAGACGCCGCGCGGCGCGACGTACTCCGTGAGCCAGCGTGCCGAGCACATCTGGGAGGGCGTCTCGAGCGCCACCACCCGGTCGCGGCCGATCATCAACACCCGCGACGAGCCGCACGCCGACGCCGAGCGCTTCCGCCGGCTGCACGTCATCGTGGGCGACTCCAACATGAGCGAGACCACCACCCTGCTCAAGGTGGCCAGCTGCGACCTCGTGCTGCGGATGATCGAGGAGGGCGTGGTGATGCGCGACCTCACCATGGAGAACCCCATCCGGGCGATCCGCGAGATCTCCCACGACATGACCGGGCAGCGCAAGGTGCGCCTGGCCAACGGCCGCGAGGCCAGCGTGCTCGAGATCCAGGGGGAGTACCTCTCCCGGGCTCGCGACTTCGTCGACCGCCGCGAGCTCCGCACGCCGGTCATCGACCAGGTCCTCGACCTGTGGGAGCGCAGCCTCAAGGCCGTGGACTCCGGCGACCTCTCGCTGGTCGACCGCGAGATCGACTGGGTCATCAAGTGGAAGCTCATCGAGCGCTACCGCCTCAAGCACGGCCTGCCGCTGGGTCACCCGCGGATCGCCCAGCTCGACCTGGCCTACCACGACATCCACCGCGACCGCGGTCTCTACTACCTGCTGGAGAAGCGCGGGGCGGTCACCCGGGTGACCGACGACCTCGCGACCTTCCGTGCCAAGTCCGTGCCGCCGCAGACCACGCGTGCGCGGCTGCGCGGCAACTTCATCAAGAAGGCCCAGGAGCGGCGTCGCGACTTCACCGTCGACTGGGTGCACCTCAAGCTCAACGACCAGGCGCAGCGCACCGTGCTGTGCAAGGACCCCTTCCGCGCCGCCGACGAGCGGGTGGAACGACTGATCGAGGGAATGTGACGTTGCGTCGCCCCACTGCCGTGCTGACGTGTGCCCTGCTGCTGGCGGTCGCCAGCGCCTGCGGGGGCGGCGGCTCCGACGGTGACCAGCAGGAGTCCTCGCCCGAGGTGCGCAGCGCCGTCGAGGTGAGCGGCGACTTCGGTGCCGAGCCCGAGGTCACCGTGGACGCGCCGCTCGAGGTCTCCACCAGCGAGTCCTGGACCACCTCCGAGGGCGACGGCGACACCGTCGGCAACGCCTCGACGGCGATCCTGCAGCTCACCCTGGTCGACGGCCGCACCGGCAAGACCGCGGTCAGCACCGCCTCGAAGGGCCAGGCGCCGATCGAGGTGGCGCTGGGCAGCCAGCAGATCTTCCCCTCCGTGGTCAAGGCCCTGGTGGGCCAGAAGGCCGGCAGCCGGGTGGTGGTGGCCTCGACCTCCGACGACACCTACGGCGCCAACGGCAACCCCCAGATCGGCATCAAGGGCGGTGACCCCGTCGTGATCGTCGCCGACGTGCTCTCGACCGACCCCACCGACGTGCTCGACGGCCCCGACGGCACGGCCGTCACGCCGCCGCGCAACGCGCCCCGGGTCGTGGAGAAGGGCGGTGTCCCGGTCTCGATCACGATGCCGAAGGGCAAGAAGCCCACCAAGCTGCAGGTGATCACCCTGGAGAAGGGCGACGGCCCGGCCATCGCGGCCGCCGACCGCGTCAGCGTCGACTACCTCGGACAGGTCTGGTCGCCCAAGGCCACCAAGCCGTTCGACCAGTCCTACGACGGCGACCCGGCGACCTTCTCGATCGGGCTCAGCCGGGTCATCAAGGCCTGGGACCAGGGCCTGGTCGGGGTCACCGAGGGCTCGCGCGTGCTGCTGGTCTGCCCGCCCGGGCTCGCCTACGGCAAGGCTGCGCAGGGTGACGACATCCCGGCGGGCTCCACGCTCGTGTTCGTCATCGACGTCCTGGGCGTCGGCTGAGGCTCGGCGTGGCGAACCCCAAGTCCGAGCGGCTGCTCAACCTGGTGATCCTGCTGCTGGTGGCGCGCAACTACACCACCAAGGAGCAGATCCGCGAGCTCATGGAGCCCTACCGGGAGAGCAGCACGGAGGCCTTCGACCGCATGTTCGAGCGCGACAAGGACGAGCTCCGCGCCCTCGGCATCCCGCTGGAGACCGGCTACGTCGACAAGTTCTTCGAGGACGAGCAGGGCTACCGCATCAAGCGGGACGCCTTCGAGCTGCCCCCGGTCGACTTCAGCGCCGAGGAGGTGGCGGTGCTGGGCCTCGCGGCGCGGGTGTGGCGCCACGCCGGGCTGGCGTCCGCGACCTCGGACGCCCTGGTCAAGCTGCGGGCCGCCGGGCTCAGCTTCGACCGCGAGCAGCTCGACCGCGTGCAGCCGACCCTCGCCGCCGAGGAGCCGGCCTTCGAGGACATGTGGCGCGCCACGGTGGAGCGCACCCCGGTCCGCTTCGACTACCGCCGCGCCGGTCAGCAGGGCAGCAGCACCCGCCACGTGCAGCCGTGGGGCGTGGTGACCGCCCAGGGCCGGTGGTACGTCGTGGGGCACGACCTCGACCGCGGCGGACCCCGGATGTTCCGGCTCAGCCGGGTCGACTCGGCGGTCGTCGTCGAGGGCGCCCCGGGCTCCTACACCGTCCCGCCCGGCACCGACCTGCGCGCGCTCTCGGGCTCCCTCACCCCGGTGCAGCCCGAGCACACGGCCGTGGTGCTGGCCCGCACCGGCGCCGCGGTCGGCCTGCGCCGCAGCGCCGAGGTGACGGCCACCGGCGTCACCGGCCCCGACGGGGGAGACGAGTGGGACCGGCTGGCGCTGCGCTACGGCTCGCGCGAGGACGTCGCCGGCGACCTCCTGGGGTACGCCGACGCGGTGGTCGTCGAGTCGCCCGCCGACCTGCGCACGCTGGTCCGCGACCGGCTGCTCGCCCTCGCGGGGGACTCGTGGTGAGCTCGGCCCGCGACCAGGTCTCGCGGCTGCTCGCGCTGGTGCCCTACCTCCAGCGCCAGGAGTCGGTCTCGCTGGCCCAGGTCGCCGACGTCTTCGGGGTCACGCCCGACCAGATCCGCCAGGACCTGCGGGTGCTGTGGATGTGCGGGCTGCCCGGCCTCACCCCCGACCGGATGATCGACGTCGACATGGAGGCGATCGAGGACGACCCCGAGGGGGTGGTCCGCATCGACAACGCCGACTTCCTCGCCCGCCCGGTCCGGCTCGGCAGCTCCGAGGCCGCGGCGCTCATCGTCGCGCTGCAGGCGCTGCGCGAGGCCGGCAGCGCGGGTGCGGGCGACGACGCGACGTCCTCGCACGAGGTCGTCGACCGGGTGCTGGCCAAGCTCGGCACCGCGACCGCGGCGGGCACGGTGCCGCCGGTCGTCGAGGTGCACCTGCCCGAGGGCGGCTCCTCCGCCGCCCACGTCGCCACGCTGCGCGAGGCCATCGACGCCGACCGGGCGGTCCGGCTGCGCTACTACGTCCCTGCCCGCGACGAGACCACCGACCGGGTCGTCGACCCGATCGCCGTGCTGGCCCGCGAGGGGCACGACTACCTCGACGCCTGGTGCTACCTGGCCGGGGGGCGCCGGCTGTTCCGCCTCGACCGGGTCGAGGACGTCGGCGTGCTGGGCCAGCCCCGCGCGCGACGGCGGCTCAAGAAGCGCGACCTCTCGGCCGGCGCCTTCGCCCCGGGACCCGACGACGTCACCGCGGTGCTGCACCTGGAGCGCCACGCCCGCTGGGTGGCCGACTACCACCCGGTCGAGGCGGTCACCGAGCTCGGCGAGGGCCGGCTCGAGGTGCGGATGCGCGTGGGGGACCCGCGCTGGCTGGTCCGGCTCGCGCTGCGGCTGGGCACCGCCGTCCACGTCGTCGAGCCCGCCGCGCTGCGCGAGCAGGTGCGGCGCACGGCAGCAGCCGCCTCGGAGCTCTACCGCGGCTGAGGCTCCACAGCGTGCGTACACCCGAGTGACGGCGGAGGTTCATCTGCACGGCGTACAGTGGGACGCATGAGCATTGATGTGGTGACGCCCCTGATCGCCGGCCTCGGGACGACGGAGCTGCTCATCATCGTCGGCATCATCGTCCTGCTGTTCGGAGCCTCCAAGCTGCCCGAGCTGGCCCGTGGGTCCGGGCGCGCGCTGCGGATCTTCAAGGCCGAGACCAAGGGCCTGATGGACGACGACGACAAGACCGACGCCCAGCGCGAGATCGACGCCCGCCAGGAGGCCGACCGCCTCGCCCGCGAGCGCGACCACGAGGTCCAGCACCCGGTGAACCGCACCGACGAGCCGGGCACGCCCGGCACGCGCTGACCCACCCCCTCACCTCGTGTCCGTCGTCACCGGCGTCCTCGGGCTGTTCAGCGGCAAGCCTCGCAACCCCATCGGCGAGGACGGCCGGATGGCGCTCGGGGACCACTTCCGGGAGCTGCGCGCCCGCCTCATGCGGGCGAGCCTCTACCTCGTCGTGGCCACCATCGTGGCCTTCTTCTTCTACGACCAGCTCTTCCAGCTGATCCTCGACCCCTACAACCAGGCACTGACGATGCTGGGCGAGGACACCCAGAGCGAGGCCGTCATCAGCGGCATCGGCTCCCCGCTGCTGCTGCAGATCAAGCTGTGCACGATGGCAGCGGTCGTGGCGACCTCGCCGCTGTGGCTCTACGAGATCTGGGGCTTCATCGTCCCGGGCCTGCACGCGCAGGAGAAGCGCTGGACCCGGCTGTTCGCGGTGGTCGCCGGCCCGCTGTTCATCGCCGGCGTGGCGGTCGGCTACTACGTGCTGCCCAAGGGCATCGCCACCCTGATCGGCTTCACCCAGGACGGCCTGGTGCAGCTGACCGACTTCGGCGAGTTCTTCAGCTTCGTGATCCGGATGCTGCTGGTCTTCGGCATCGCCTTCGAGATCCCGCTGTTCGTGGTGCTGCTCAGCCTGGCCGGGGTGATCTCGGGCCGCTCGCTGGGACGGCACCGCCCGTGGATCATCGTCGGGGCGTTCGTCTTCGCCGCGGTCGCGACCCCGTCGACCGACCCGTTCTCGATGCTCATGCTCGCCATCCCGATGACCCTGCTGCTCTTCGTCTCCGAGCTGATCGCGCGGCTGATCGACCGCCGCCGGGGTCGCTTCGAGCACGAGCAGTGGGACGACGACGCCGCCTCGCCGCTCTAGGCACCGTGCGGGGGCCCGCCGAGGGGCCGGGCTAGGGTTCGAGGGTGGCCCAGCAGATCGCGCTGCTCACCAACCCGACCTCCGGTCGGGGACGGGGAGCCCGCACCGCGCAGCAGGTGGCGCCCCGACTGCGCGACGCCGGCTACCACGTGCGCGAGCTGGTCGGCCGCGACGCCGAGGAGGCCCTCGGGCACGCCCACGCGTGCGTCGCGGACGGCGTCGAGACGGTGGTGGTCGTGGGCGGTGACGGCATGGTGCACCAGGCCGTGCAGGCGCTGGCCGGCTCCGCGTCGCGGCTCGGCGTGGTGCCCGCCGGCACGGGCAACGACGTGGCCCGCTACCTCGGCGTCCCGCGGCGCGACACCGCGGCCGCGGTCGACGTGGTGATCGGCGGCCGGGAGCGCACCATCGACCTCGGTCGAGCCGGGTCGCGCTTCTTCGTCACCGTGCTGGCCGCGGGCTTCGACGCGGTGGTCAACGAGCGCGCCAACACCATGTCCTGGCCGCGCGGCCAGATGCGCTACAACCTGGCCACCCTGGCCGAGCTGCGCACGCTGCAGCCCATCCCCTACACCCTGGAGGTCGACGGCGACGTGGAGCGATTCGAGGCGACCGTCGTGGCCGTGGGCAACGGCCCGTCCTTCGGCGGCGGGCTGCGCATCACCGAGGGGGCGAGCCTCGACGACGGGCTGCTCGACGTCGTGGTGATCGAGCCGCTGACCCGGCGCGGACTGGTGCGGACCTACCCCCGGCTCTTCGACGGCTCGGTGGCCCGGCACCCGGGCTACCGCCACCGGCGGGCCCGCTCGGTGACGGTCGCCGCACCCGGCATCACGGCGTACGCCGACGGGGAGCGGGTCGGCGCGCTGCCCCTCACCGTCGAGGTGGCCCCCGCCGCCCTCCGGGTACTGGTGCCGTGATGACCGACGACCAGAGCGCCTCCGCCCGCTACGCCCGCTACCGCCGCAACCGCGAGCACCCCATGCTCGCCGACTTCGCCTCGCGGATGTCCTTCACGCTCGACGACTTCCAGGTCCGCGCCTGCCGCGAGCTGGAGGAGGGCCGCTCGGTCCTGGTGGCCGCACCGACCGGCTCGGGCAAGACCATCGTCGGCGAGTTCGCCGTCCACCTCGCGCTGGAGACCGGCCGCAAGGCGTTCTACACCACGCCCATCAAGGCGCTGTCGAACCAGAAGTTCCACGACCTCTCGGTGCGCTACGGCGCCGACAACGTCGGCCTGCTCACCGGCGACAACAGCATCAACGGCGAGGCGCCCGTGGTCGTGATGACCACCGAGGTCCTCCGCAACATGCTGTACGCCGGCTCGCGGACCCTCGAGACCCTCGGGTTCGTGGTCATGGACGAGGTGCACTACCTCGCCGACCGGATGCGTGGTGCGGTCTGGGAGGAGGTCATCATCCACCTGCCCGACTCGGTGGCCGTGGCCTCGCTCTCGGCGACCGTGAGCAACGCCGAGGAGTTCGGCGAGTGGCTCGGCACCGTGCGGGGCGAGACGACCACGATCGTGGAGGAGCGGCGACCGGTGCCGCTCTACCAGCACGTCATCGCCGGGCGCCGGATGTACGACCTGTTCGCCGACGAGGGCTCCACCGACCCCGCCGAGCTGGAGAAGCACGACCGCGAGCCCAAGGTGAACCCCCAGCTGGTGCGGCTGGCGCGCGACGACTGGGCGCGCGGCCGGATGAAGGACCGGCGCGCGCCGCGGGGCGGCAAGCGCCCGCAATCGGGGTCCCAGGGGTCCCGCGGCGCCTGGACGCCCACCCGCGCCCAGGTCGTCGAGCAGCTCGACCGGGCCGGGCTGCTGCCGGCCATCGTGTTCATCTTCAGCCGGGTCGGCTGCAACGCCGCGGTGCAGCAGTGCCTCGACGCCAACCTCAAGCTGACCACGCCCGCGGAGCGCGACGAGATCCACGCCTTCGTCGAGGAGCGGTGCGCCAACCTGCCCGACGAGGACCTCCAGGTGCTCGGCTACCACGAGTTCCTCGACGGCCTGACCCGCGGCATCGCGGCCCACCACGCGGGCATGCTGCCCACCTTCAAGGAGTGCGTCGAGGAGCTGTTCCTGCGCGGCCTGTGCCGGGTGGTGTTCGCGACCGAGACGCTCGCGCTCGGCATCAACATGCCCGCCCGCTCGGTCGTCATCGAGAAGCTCTCGAAGTGGAACGGCGAGACCCACGCCGACCTGTCGCCGGGGGAGTACACCCAGCTCACCGGCCGCGCCGGACGCCGCGGCATCGACGTCGAGGGCCACGGCGTGGTGTTGTGGCAGCAGGGGCTCGACCCCTCCTCGGTGGCCGGCCTCGCCTCGACCCGCACCTACCCGCTCCGCTCGAGCTTCCGGCCGTCGTACAACATGGCGGTCAACCTGGTCCACCAGTTCGGGCGCGAGCGGGCCCGCGAGCTGCTGGAGTCGTCGTTCGCCCAGTTCCAGGCGGACAAGGCCGTCGTGGGCCTGGCCCGGCAGCTGCGCAAGAGCGAGGACGCCCTGGCGGGGTACGCCGAGGCCGCGGCCTGCGACAAGGGCGACTTCATGCAGTACGCCGGCCTGCGCCACCAGCTCTCCGAGACCGAGCGCGACCTGGCCCGCTCACGGCGCTTCGACCGCCGCCAGGAGGTCGTGGACTCGCTCGAGGGCCTGCGCCCCGGCGACGTCATCGACGTGCCGGCCGGCCGCTTCTCCGGCCTGGCCGTGGTCATCGACCCCGGCACCAGCGGGTCGTCGCGCGGCGCCGACCGCGAGGGTCCGCGGCCCTACGTGCTGACCGCCGACCGGCACGCCCGGCGGCTGAGCATCGCCGACTTCCCGACCCCCGTCGGCGCCCTGACCCGGGTCAAGGTCCCGAAGAACTTCAACGGCCGCGACCCCCAGGCGCGGCGCGACCTGGCCTCGACGCTGCGCAACCGGACCAATGGCTTCGCCCCGCCGCCGGGCCCCGGAGGGGTCGGCCACTCCGGGGGCTCGCGGTCGCCGGTCGAGGACCGGCGGATCGCCGAGCTGCGGCGCCAGCTGCGCGACCACCCCTGCCACGAGTGCCCCGACCGCGAGGACCACGCCCGCTGGGCCGAGCGCTACTTCAAGCTCGACCGCGACGCGCGCACCCTCAAGCGCCGCATCGAGCAGCGCACCAACACCATCGCGCGCCAGTTCGACCGGGTCTGCGACGTGCTGGCGGCGCTGGGCTACCTGGAGGGCAGCGGCGACTCCCTCGCCGTCACCGACCGGGGACGCACCCTGATGCGGATCTACAACGAGATGGACCTCGTCACCGCCGAGTCGCTGCGCGCCGGGCTCTGGGACGCGCTCGACCCCTCGGAGCTGGCCGCGGTGCTGTCCACGCTGGTCTACGAGTCGCGCCGCCCCGACGACGCCGCCGCACCGCGGCTGCCCGTCGCCGGCCCGGTCCGCCAGGTGCTGGCCGACATGGTCTCGATCTGGGGCGACCTCGACGCCCTCGAGCGCGAGCACCGGCTCGACCAGCTCCACGAGCCGGACCTCGGCTTCGTGTGGGCGGCGTGGCGCTGGGCCGAGGGCGACGAGCTCGACGACATCCTGCGCGTCACCGACCTCACCGCCGGCGACTTCGTGCGGTGGGTCAAGCAGCTGCTCGACCTCGCCGACCAGGTGGCCGACGCCTCGGGGTCCAAGGCCCTGCGCACGGCCGCCCGCGAGGCGTCGTCGCGGCTGCGTCGCGGGGTCGTGGCCTACTCCTCGGTCAGCGGCTAGCGGCGCCCTCCGGCGCCGCGAGCAGGGCGGCCAGCTCCTCCTCGATCAGCTCGGCGTGGAGCATCGCCCCGGCCATCGTGCCCGCGGCCCCGCTGGGGCCGACCTGCGCCATGAGGTCGGTGACGTTGCCGGCCACGTGGACGCCCTCGAGGCTGGTGCGGCCTCCCGGCTCGCTGGGGTAGTGCTGGCCCGTCCCCGTCGGGTGCGGCACCGGCTCCAGCCCGAGGTCGTCGAGCACGGCGGAGCGCGCCACCATCCGTGGCGCGACCACCACGGCGTCCAGGGGCACCGCCGTCCCGTCCTCCAGGCGCACGCCGGACAGCCGGCCCGGCTCGCCCTCCACGGCCGTCACCCGGCCGGTCACCACCCGCACCCCGGCCGCCGCCAGCCGCGGCAGGTCGGCCTCGGCCGGGGGTGCCTCGTGGGCGAGCACCACCACGTGGTCCGAGAGCCGGCTGAAGAGCACCGCCTGGTGCACGGTCACGGGGCCGGTCGAGAGCACCCCGATGCGCTGGTCGCGGACCTCCCAGCCGTGGCAGAACGGGCAGTGCAGCACCTGGTGGCCCCAGCGCTCGGCCAGCCCCGGCACGTCGGGCAGCTCGTCGACCAGCCCCGTGGTGACCAGCAGCCGCCGACCGTGGACGACCGCCCCGTCGTGGAGGTCGACCTCGAAGCCGGCCCCGGTGCGTCGGGCGCCCACGGCGAGGCCGCGGCGCACCTGCCCGCCGTAGGCCTCGAGGTCGGCGCGTCCCTGCTCCAGCAGCGCGAGCGGCGAGGCACCCTCGCGCCCCAGCAGGTTGTGCACGCCCTCGGCCGGGGCGTTGCGCGGTGACCCGGCGTCGACCACCAGCACCCGTCGCCGCGACCGCGCCAGCGCGATCGCCCCGCTGAGCCCGGCGGCCCCGCCGCCCACCACCACCACGTCGTACGCGTCCTGCTGGCCCATCTGGTCCTCCTCGTCGTCGGTGGCAGCAGCCTGCGAGATCGCAGCCGTCGATGACAAACTCCTTTGCCGACGTGGCAAACTCCCCGGCATGGACGAGCTCGACGACGTGCTGGACTCCGTCGGCCCCCGGCTGCGTGCGCTGCGCCTGGAGGCCGAGCTGACCCTGGCCGACCTGTCCGGCACCACCGGCATCTCGGTCAGCACCCTGTCGCGCCTGGAGTCCGGGGGACGCCGCCCGACGCTGGAGCTGCTGCTGCCCCTGGCCCGCGCCCACGGGTTGGCGCTGGACGACCTGGTCGACACCAGCGGCGCCGACGACCCGCGGGTGGTGCAGCGCGGCGTGACGCGGGGCGGCATGACGATGGTGCCGCTGAGCCGCCGTGCGGGCGGGCTGCAGGCCTACAAACTGACCATCGCGCCCGGCCGCCGCCGTCGCACGCCGGACCCGCAGACCCACGAGGGCTACGAGTGGCTCTACGTCCTCGACGGCCGGCTGCGGATGGTGCTGGGGGAGCACGACGTGGTGCTCGAGCCGGGCGAGGTCGCCGAGTTCGACACCCGGCTGCCGCACTGGTTCGGCGGCGCCGACGAGCGCCGCGTGGAGTTCCTGTCGATCTTCGGGCGCGAGGGCGAGCGGATGCACACCCGGGCCCGGTCGACCGACACGCGCGCGGAGGACTGAGCCCGGCTCAGCCGCGGGCGGCCAGGGTGTCCACCAGCCGCTCGACCGGGCTGGTCAGGCCCCACTGCTCGGCGATCGCGGCGAGCATCTCGGGGTCGGCCGGGGTGGCGGGCAGGGTGAGGTCGTGACCGGCCAGGTCGAGGTCGCGGACGACGGCGACCACCCGCGGGGCGACCTCGAGGTAGTCCAGCGACGCCTTGATCTTGCCCCGGGGGCCGGGGCCGAGCCTGCCCTCGGGGTCGGAGCCCTCCGGGTCGGTCGCGGCGGCCACGATCGCGTCCAGGGTGCCGAAGCGGCCCAGCAGCGTGGCAGCGGTCTTGTCACCGACCCCGGCGACGCCCGGCAGGCCGTCGGAGGAGTCGCCGCGCAGGGTGGCGAAGGCGGCGTACTGCGCCGCGTCGACGCCGTAGCGCGCCCGCACCCAGTCGTTGTCGACGCGCTCGTGCTTGCCGACGCCGCGGGCGGTGTAGAGCACCCGCACCTGCGCCTCGTCGTCGACGAGCTGGAACAGGTCACGGTCGCCGGTGACGATGTCGACGGGCATGCCGGCGTCGGTCGCCAGCGTGCCGATCACGTCGTCGGCCTCCATCTCCGGTGCCCCCACCACGGCGATCCCGAAGGCGTCGAGCACAGCGCGGATGAGCGGCACCTGCTTCTGCAGCGGGTCGGGCACCTCCTCCACGTCGGGGTCGGCGGCGCGCTCGGCCACGACGCGGTGGGCCTTGTACGACGGCAGCAGGTCGACGCGCCACTGCGGTCGCCAGTCGTCGTCCCAGCAGCACGCGAGGTGCGTCGGCTGGTACTCCTCGACGAGCCGGTTGACGAAGTCGACCAGTCCCCGCACGGCGTTGACCGGCGTGCCGTCGGGGGCGGTCACCGTGTCGGGGATGCCGAAGAAGGCGCGGAAGTAGAGCGAGGCCGTGTCGAGGAGCATCAACCGCGAGGAGGTCACGCAGCGGAGTCTAGGAGGTGGTGGCCCCGACGGCCCCGGACGATAGGGTCACCGCCGTGGAGTCCATCGACCGGCAGATCCTCCGGCTGCTCGCCGACGACGGCCGGATGTCCTACACCGACCTGGGCCGCGCGACGGGGCTCTCGACCAGCGCCGTCCACCAGCGCGTCAAGCGGCTCGAGGAGCGCGGCCTGATCCTGGGGTACGGCGCGACCATCGACCACGCGGCCGCCGGCAAGCCGCTGACGGCGTTCGTCAGCGTCGCCCCCATCGACGTCTCCCGGCCCGACGACTACCCCGATCGCCTGCGCGACATCGAGGAGATCGAGTCGTGCTGGTCGGTGGCCGGGGTCGAGTCCTACATCCTCAAGGTCCGGGTCGCCACGCCGGCGGACCTCGAGGACCTGCTCGGCCGCGTCCGGGCGGCGGCGCACGTCACCACGCGCACCACGATCGTGCTGTCCACGCCGTACGAGAACCGCCCGCTGCACTAGTCCCTGGTCAGCGGCCGGGGGGCGGGTTCGGGGGGACCTGGGCCAGCACCTCGCGCACGCTCGTCGGGGGCCGCCCCAGGAGCCGCCCCAGCGCCGGGTCGGTGCCGGCGAAGAACCCGCCGGCGGCGGCGAGGTACATCCCGAGGGTGAAGCGGGCGACGTGCTCGGGACGCCCGGCGGCCACCTGGTCGGCCAGCCACCTCTCCGGGTCGACGACCTCGCAGGTGACGGTCCGGCCGGACAGCTCGGAGGCCAGGTCGGCCACGTCGGCGAAGGTCGGGGCCTCGGTGGCGGTCAGCGTGAGCGGGCCGTCGACGTGGTCGTCCGCGAGCAGCACGACGGCCGCTGCCTGGGCGGCGTCGTCCCGCGTGGTCCAGGAGACCGGACCGTCGGCGGGGACGGTGACGACGCCGGTCTCGCGCCAGGGCCCGGCGAGCCACGCGAGGCTGTGGGCGTAGAAGCCGTTGCGCAGCGAGGTCCAGGGCAGGCCGGAGTCGGCGAGGAGGTCCTCCGTCGCAGCGTGCACCCGGCCGGGGCCGAAGGGGCTGTCGGCGGCCGCACCCTGGTGGCTGGTGTAGAGCACGCGACCCACCCCGGCGGTCGCGGCGGCCTCGACGGCGTTGCGGTGCAGCTGCACGGTGTCGCCGCCCGGGTCGTTGGAGGACACCAGCAGGAGCTGGTCGGCGCCCGCGAAGGCCTCGGCGAGGGAGCCGGCGCCGGACCGGGGATCGGCGTAGTCGCCGCGGCGCACGGCCACCCCGCGGTCGGCGAGGTGCCGGGCCCGGTCGGGGTCGCGGACCACGACGGTGACCTCGCTCGCGGGCAGCCGCTCGAGCAGGTGGTCGACGGTGGCGCCGTTGAGGGCGCCCGTGGCGCCGGTGACGGTGATCATGGAGGGATCCGTTCGGTGGGGTGGAGGTCGGTGCCACCAGTACTACCACCGATAACGCCATTGCGGTAACGTCGATCACGTGACCGACCAGAGCACCGCCGCGGACACCCGGTCCCGGATCGTCCAGGCCGCCGCCCGGCTGCTGGGGGAGCTGGGCCACGACGGCGTCACGACGCGACGGGTGGCCGAGCAGGCGGGCGTGCAGCCCCCGGCCATCTACCGGCTGTTCGGCGACAAGGACGGCCTGCTCGACGCCGTCGCCGAGCACGTGCTCGCGACGTACGTCGCCGCCAAGGCGGCCGTCGTCGCCTCGGCCGCGGCCGACGGCACCGACCCGCTGGAGGACCTGCGCACCGGCTGGCAGGCCCAGATCGACTTCGGCCTGGCCAACCCGGCCGTCTTCCGGCTGCTCAGCGACCCCGACCGCGGGCCCGCGTCGCCGGCCGGCGCGGCCGGCCGCCGGGTGCTGGCCGCTCGTGTCCACCGCGTGGCGCAGGCCGGGCGGCTGCGCGTCGGCGAGCAGCGCGCGGTCGACCTGGTCCACGCGGCCGGCACGGGGGCGGTGCTCACGCTGCTCGCGAGCCCGCCCGAGGCGCGTGACCTGGGCGTCGCGGATGCGATGCTGGAGGCCGTGCTCGGCCACGTCCTGACCGACGCGCCCGCACCCGGCGACGGGGGCCCGGCGGCCACGGCCGTCGCCTTCCGTGCGCTGGTGCCGCGGCTCGACGTGCTCAGCGGACCCGAACGCGCGCTGCTGCTCGACTGGCTGGACCGCGTCGTCGACGCCGCCACGGGCGGTGGCCGACGCTGAGCCTCAGCCCTCGCCGCGGACGGCCGCCTCGAGGTCGTCGAGGACGAACGGCACGCCGTCGAGCGTCATGAAGTACGCCACGGCCCGGCGGGCCCGCTCGGGGTCGTCACTGGCGAGGTGCTCGTCGAGCGAGGCCGGGTAGACCTGCCAGGAGAAGCCGTAGCGGTCCTGGAGCCAGCCGCAGGGACCGCCCTTGCCCCCGTCGGTGAGGCCCGACCAGAGCCGGTCGATCTCCTCCTGGGTGTCGCACGGCACCGCGAGGGAGATCGCTTCGTTGGGCTCGAAGCGGGTGTCGGCGCCGTTGATCGCGACGTACGTGTGACCGACGAGCTCGAAGGTGACGGCCATCGTCTGGCCGGCCCACTCGCCCGCCTCGGGGCCGTAGGGCATCCGGGCGACGACCCGGGAGTCGTCGAGGAGCGAGACGTAGAAGTCGACGGCCTCGTCGACCTTGCCGTCGTTGATCCACAGGTGGGGGACGAGGGGCTGCATGGCGGGCTCCTGGTGGTGGGGGACTGGTGGTGGTACGGACCTCACCGACCGGGCGGAGTCATCGCACCTGCGCCGGAGCGGTTCCCTGCCGCGCGAGCCGTGCCACCACCGGGGCGCTCGACCCCGGCAGCACCGCGGCTCGGTCACCGGGCAGCCGGAGCGACGCGGCGACGCCGGGGGAGAGGCGGTAGGGGCCGGACAGCAGCACGCTGCCCAGCGCCCGACGCAGCCGGGACAGCTCGGCGCGGACCGTGACCACCTTGGCCTCGTCGGCGAACAGGTCGAGGGCGAGCTCGGCGGCGGTGCGTCCGGCCGGGCCCGCCTGGACCAGCGCGAGGACCAGCTCGGCGTGCCGCGGGGAGAGCCGGCGCGACCAGCTGCCGGACGGGGCGCCGACCCGGACCACGGGCTCGCCCGTCAGGTCGAGCTCGAGGGTGGTCGCGGGGTCGGGTCCGGGGCCGCCGGCGAGGTCGTCGGCCTCCCCGAGGCGCAGCAGCCAGCCGCCGGCCAGCGGCTCGGCCACCGCGGCGCCCAGGGTCGGCAGCCAGAGCGGACCACCGCTGAGGCCCTCCGGCAGCACCACCCGGTCGGGGCTGCGCGAGCCGATGGCGGCCGCGAGGTGGCCCCAGCGGTCGACCGCCAGCGCGTCGCCACCCGCCCCGGCGAGGCCCGCCAGGACGGGCGCGGCGTGGGCCCGCAGCCGGTCGAGCTCGGCGCGGTGGCGCTCGGCGATCTCGAGGCTGGTCATCCGGGCGGCCAGCTCGACCAGGGCCAGCTCGGCCGGGTGCATGCCGCGGGAGGGGCCGCTGACGTCGACCACGCCGAGGGTGCGGCCCGACCACGGGTCCTTGATGGGCGCGGCGGCGCAGCCCCACCGGGTGTGGGCGTCGACGAAGTGCTCGGGGCCCTGGATGTGGACGCCCTCGTCGAGGACCAGGCAGGTGCCGATGGCGTTGGTCCCGACGTTGCCCTCCGTCCAGGCCGACCCGCCGACGAACCCCAGGTCGTCGGCGGCGCGTCGTACGCCGCTCGAGCCGGCGCGCCACAGCACCCGGCCCTCGGCGTCGGCCACCACGACCATCTGGCCCGAGTCCATGACCGAGGCGAGGGTGTGGGTCAGGCGGGGCACGAACTCGGCCAGGCCGCTGGCCGCCCGCCGCCGCTCCAGCTCGGGCCCTGGCAACGGCGGCACCTCCGGGGTCGAGCCCGGCTCCAGGCCGCGGGCCGCGACCCGGCGCCACGACGCCGCGACCGGGTCGCGCGGGCCGACGCCGGATCCGGACAGTGCGGACTCCCGCACGCGGTGCAGCGCGGTCTGGTCGGTCCGGTGGTCCACGGGTGCCTCTCGTTGCAACGTGCTGCAACCCTGTCGCCGCTCGCCGCGACGATGTGTGCTCGGTCACACCAGCCTAGGCGAAGGAGACCCACATGACCCAGGCCCCCGAGCGGGAGCACGCCGAGCAGACCTCGGACACCGGCACCACCTCCGACACCTCGACCCCCGGGCCCCAGCAGCGCACCGAGCGCTGGCTGGAGCGCTTCGAGGCCGCGCTGCGCGAGCGCGACGTCGAGGCCGCGGCCGGCCTGTTCGAGACCGACGGCTTCTGGCGCGACCTGGTGGCGTTCACGTGGAACCTGCACACCTCCGAGGGCCGCGAGCAGATCACCGCGATGCTGGGCGACGTGCTGGACGGTGTGGACCCCTCGGGCTTCCGCACCGAGGAGCCCGCCGACGAGGCCGACGGCGTGGTCACGGCCTGGATCGCGTTCGAGACCGCCGTGGGCCGCGGTCGCGGACTGGTGCGGCTGCGCGCCGACGAGGCGGACGGGGAGGACCGCGCCTGGACGCTGCTCACGACCCTCCACGAGCTCAAGGGCCACGAGGAGCCGCGCCGCACGCAGCGGCCGATGGGCGCCGAGCACGGCGCCAACAAGCAGCGCACCACCTGGAAGGAGGCGCGCCAGCAGGAGGCCGAGAGCCTCGGCAGCACCACCCAGCCCCACGTCCTGGTGGTCGGCGGTGGCCAGGGCGGCATCGCGCTGGGTGCGCGTTTGCGCCAGCTCGGCGTCCCGGCGCTGGTGATCGACAAGCACCCGCGGCCCGGCGACCAGTGGCGCAACCGCTACAAGTCGCTGTGCCTGCACGACCCGGTCTGGTACGACCACCTGCCCTACCTGAAGTTCCCCGACAACTGGCCGGTCTTCGCCCCCAAGGACAAGATCGGCGACTGGCTGGAGTCCTACGTCACGGTGATGGAGGTGCCCTACTGGTCGAGCACCGTCGCCACCAGTGCGACGTGGTCCGAGGCCAGCGGCGAGTGGACCGTCGAGGTCGAGCGCGAGGGCAAGCCGCTGACGCTGCGGCCCACCCAGCTGGTCTTCGCCACCGGCATGTCCGGCAAGGCCAACGTGCCGGAGATCCCGGGCACCGACGTCTTCCGCGGCGACGTGCACCACTCCTCGGCGCACCCCGGCCCCGACGCGTACGCCGGGAAGAAGGCGGTCGTCATCGGCAGCAACAACTCGGCCTTCGACATCTGCGGCGCCCTGTGGGAGCACGACGTCGACGTGACGATGGTGCAGCGCTCCTCGACCCACATCGTCAAGAGCGACAGCCTGATGGAGCACGGGCTCGGCGACCTCTACTCCGAGCGGGCCCTGGACGCCGGGGTGACCACCGAGAAGGCCGACCTGATCTTCGCCTCGCTGCCCTACCGGATCATGCACCAGTTCCAGATCCCGGCCTACGAGGCGATGGCCGAGCAGGACAAGGACTTCTACGAGCGCCTGGAGAAGGCCGGCTTCTGGCACGACTGGGGCGACGACGGCTCCGGGCTGTTCATGAAGTACCTGCGCCGCGGCTCGGGCTACTACATCGACGTGGGTGCCGCCGAGCTGGTCGCCGACGGCGAGGTGAAGCTCGCCCACGGCCAGGTCACCCACCTGACCGAGGACGCCGTCGTGCTCGAGGACGGCACCGAGCTGCCCGCCGACCTGGTCGTGCTGGCGACCGGCTACGGCTCGATGAACGGCTGGGTCGCCGACCTCATCGACCCCGAGACCGCCGACCGGCTCGGCAAGGTGTGGGGCCTGGGCTCCGACACCACCAAGGACCCCGGTCCGTGGGAGGGCGAGCAGCGCAACATGTGGAAGCCGACAGCGGTCGAGAACCTCTGGATGCACGGCGGCAACCTGCACCAGTCGCGCCACTACTCGCTCTACCTGGCGCTGCAGCTCAAGGCCCGCTACGAGGGCATCCCCACCCCCGTCCACGGCCTCGCCGAGGTGCACCACACCGGCTGAGCCGGCGGTGGCGGTCTCCCGAGCCGGCTCGGGAGGCCGCCACCGGCCCTCCGGCCCCTCAGCGCAGCAGGTCGAGGACCGCCTGCTCCAGGCGGCGCTGCTGGGCGGCGGGGGAGCGGGAGGGGCGCAGCACGAGGTCGGGGTCGATGGTGGTGCCGTTCTCGTAGAGGTCGATCACGCGCGGGTCGATGTAGGAGTTCTTCGCGATCGTCGGGGTGTTGCCGAGGTACTCCGAGACCTCCAGCACCGCGGCCTTGACCGCGCGCTGCCGCGACCGCTTGGTGTCGGCCGGCTCGTCGCTGGCGGCCAGGGAGGCGGCGGCGATGACGGTGGCGTGCCAGGTGCGGAAGTCCTTGGCCGTCAGGTCCTCGAGCAGGGTGCCGAGGTAGGTGTTGACGGCCGCGCCGTCGAGGTCCTTCCAGACGCGTTCGAGCTGGTACGCCAGCAGCCGCTCGGTGCCGCCCCGCCGCCGGCGCAGGCTGTCGAGGGCGCCGAGCACGTCGGGATCGTCGATCTCGATGCTGTGCTCCACGCCCGACTTGCCGGTGAAGCGGAAGTGCAGCACGTCGCCCTTGCGGCGCACGTGGCGCTTCTCCAGCGTCGTCAGGCCGAAGGAGCCGTTGGTGTCGGCGTAGATGTCGCTGCCGATCCGGAAGTACCCCAGGTCCAGCAGCCGCACGGCGACCGCGTCGGCGCGCTCCAGCGGCATGCCCTCCAGCCCCAGGTCGCGCTTGATCGCCTTGCGGGCCTCCGGCAGCCGTTCGGCCGCCCGGAGCACGCGGTCGAACTTCAGCTTGTCGCGCTTGACCCGCCAGTCGGGGTGGTACTGGTACTGCCGCCGCCCCGCGTCGTCGGTGCCGACGGCCTGGATGTGGCCGTTGGGCCAGGGGCAGATCCACACGTCCTTCCAGGCCGGCGGGATCGCGAGCGCCTTGAGCCGGGCGACCTCCTCGGCGTCGGTGATGCGCAGCCCGGTGTGGTCGTAGAAGGTCCACCCCTTGCCGGCACGACGGCGCGTGCCGCCCTTGGTGCTGGGGTAGACGGTCCGCAGTCGTGGCACGTGCGCCTAGTTCCCCGCGGGCCGTGCCCTCATGCCGACGAGATCGCCCACCCGCGGCGCGGGGCGCGGGCGCCGGCCCCGGTCACGCCGAGGGGGCGGTGCCCTCCAGGCTCTCCTGGCGCGCCCACCACGCCTGGCCCTCGGCGGGCAGGGTGTGGATCGGGTCGTAGTACTCGTAGGTCCGCTCCAGCGCCTCCGGGTCGGCCGCCTCGATGGAGGTCCGGTAGTTCTTCGTCCACCCGGAGATGCCGCGCACCTGGTCGTACGTCGCGAGCTGGTGCACCCAGCGCTTGCCGACGAAGGGCACGTCGCACACGATCCGCGGCGTCGCGAAGCCCGGCAGGTAGCCCATGATGTGGTGCTGCAGCTGCTGGGCGTCGCGCACCGAGACCCGCCAGTGCTCCGAGGCCGGGATCATGTCGCACATGTAGAAGTAGTAGGGGAGGATCTGCGCCCCGTCGAGCAGCCGGAAGCACAGGTCGAGCAGCGCGTGCGGGTCGGCGTTGACCCCGTCCAGCAGCACGCCCTGGTTGCGCACGTCGCGCACGCCGGCCTCGAACATCGCCCGGGCGGCGTCGGCCACCAGCGGGGTCACCGAGTTGGCGTGGTTGACGTGGGTGTGGATGGCCAGGGAGACGCCCCGGGCGCGGGCGGTGGTGGCCACGCGCTCCATGCCCCGGCGCACGTCGTCCTGCAGCCAGTGCTGCGGCAGCCCGGCCAGGGCCTTGGTCGCGAGCCGGATGTCGCGGACGTTGTCGATGTCCAGCACGGCGGTGAGGAACTCCTCCAGCCGGGCCCACGGCATGTTGGCCACGTCGCCGCCCGAGACCACGACGTCGCGCACCGACGGCGTGCGGCGCAGGTAGTCGAGCATCTCGGCGTGGCGGTCGACCGGCTTGCCGAGGAACTTCAGCTTCTCGACCGCGGGGGTGGAGTTGCCCACGAGGTCCATCCGGGTGCAGTGGCCGCAGTACTGCGGGCACGTCGGCAGCAGCTCGGCGAGCACCTTGGTGGGGTAGCGGTGGGTGAGGCCCTCGGCCGCCCACATGTCGTGCTCGTGCAGCGAGTCGCGGCTGGCGTGGGGGTGCGAGGGCCAGTCGGTGCGGCGGTCGGAGAACACCGGGATCATGTAGTGGCGCATCGGGTCGGCGTAGAAGGCGTCGGTCAGCGAGCCGGGACCGGCGGGGTCCACCTGGGGCGCCATCGTGTTCATCATCTGCGGCGGCACGAGCATCGACATCGTGGCCCGCTCGGCCTGGTCGCGCTCGAGGTCGGCGTAGAACCGCTCGTCGACGAGGTCGCCGAGCAGCGCCTTGAGCTGGCGGACGTTCTTCACGCAGTGCGAGCGCTGCCACTGCGCGCTCTCCCACTGCTCCCGCGTGACGTCCTTCCAGCCCGGGAACCGCGTCCAGTCTGGCTCGACCAGCTCGACGCGCCGGTAGGGGTAGGGCTGGCCGGTCTGCTCCTCGACCAGGGAGGCGATGGACGTCTCGATGCTCATGGACCCAGTATGAACACGATCCTTGCGGTGCTGCCAACACAACGCCGAAGGATTTACTGTGTCACCACTGATCTACGGGAAAGGCTTGTGACCACATGGGACGCATGACGGGAGATCCGGCGGGGCTCCACCGGGTGCTCGCGCCGGCGGGAGTGCTGCCGCAGGCCGCGGAGCGCCTGGACACCGACCCGGTGCTGCGCGACGACGAGGTGCGGGTGCGCGTGGAGCGGCTCAACCTCGACGCCGCGTCGTTCCGCCAGCTCTCGGACAAGCACGCCGGCGACGGCGCGGCGGTGCGCGCCGAGGTGCTCGACATCGTCCGCACCCGCGGCAAGATGCACAACCCCGTCACCGGCTCCGGCGGCATGCTCGTCGGCACCGTCGAGGAGGTGGGCGACGCCTCGCCGCTCGGGCTCTCCGTGGGCGACCGGGTGGCGACGCTGGTCTCGCTGACCCTCACCCCCCTGGTCCTCGAGGACGGGCTGGCGCGCTGGGACGGCCGCAGCGAGCAGGTGCCCGCCGACGGGTACGCCGTGCTCTTCGGCCGCAGCATCGCCGCACGGCTGCCCGAGGACCTCTCGCCCGAGCTGGCGCTGTCGGTCATGGACGTGTGCGGCGCGCCGGCGCTGGTCGAGCGGCAGGTGCGGCAGCGGGTCTCGACGGGCCCGACCGGCTCCTCGGGCGGGGAGGTGGGCGTGGTGGTCGTCGGCGGGGCCGGCAAGTCCGGCTCGCTGTGCCTGGCCGCCGCCCGACGGGCCGGGGCGAGCCGCACCGTCGCCGTGGTGCCGCACCGGGCCGAGGCCGAGCTGCTGGAGCCGGGAGGGATCGGCGCGGGGCTGGCCGACGCGGTCGTGGTCTGCGACGCGCGCGACCCGGTGGCGCTGCGCGACGCCGTGGCCGCGGCGGGCGGGCCGGGCGACGTCACCGTGGTCTGCGTCGACGTGCCCGGCTGCGAGGGCGGCGCCATCCTCGCGACTGCCGACGGCGGCACGGTGGTGTTCTTCTCCATGGCCACCTCCTTCAGCGCCGCGGCCCTCGGCGCTGAGGGCCTGGCCGCCGACGTGACGATGCTCGTCGGCAACGGCTACGTCCCCGGCCACGCCGACCTGGCGCTCGACCTGGTCCGCACCACGCCCGCGGTCCGGGCGCTCTTCGACAGGAGGCTCTGATGGGCAAGCTCCACCTCGACCCCCGCACGGTCGCACAGGCCCGGGAGCTCGCCGCCCGTGTCGGCCAGCCGATCGTCGACCTCGCCCGCCGCCACACCACCGTGTCGGTCGAGCGCGCCACCCTGCGTCTGGCCGGCCTGGCGGGCGCCGACCCCGACGGCACGCCCTGGGTCAACCGGCTCGCCGACGCGGTGCGCGCCGACGTCGACCTCGACCACGGCCTGGCCCTCCCGGTGTGGGACGCCCTGGCGCGCGGCGAGGCCGAGGACCTGCTGACCCTGGCCCAGAAGGCGGCCGCCGGGTCGGTCCGCTTCCGGCTGCCCGAGGGCGACGACGCGCGGACCGCACGAGCCGCCTCGCGGGCGGCCGTGGGGGAGGGCATCCGGCGGGTCGACGTACGACGCGAGGAGCGGGAGGGTCTGATCCGGGAGATCGGCGACGCGCCCCGGCAGCCGTGGATCTACCTGATCGTGGCCACCGGCGACATCTACGAGGACATCCCGCAGGCGCAGCAGGCCGCCCGCGAGGGGGCCGACGTGATCGCGGTGATCCGCTCCACCGGGCAGTCGCTGCTCGACTACGTGCCCGAGGGGGCCACCCGCGACGGGTTCGCGGGCACCTACGCCACCCAGGAGAACTTCCGCCTGATGCGGGCAGCGCTCGACGAGACCGGCCGCGAGCTGGGGCGCTACGTCCGGCTGACCAACTACGCCTCCGGGCTGTGCATGCCGGAGATCGCGGCCCTGGCGGGGCTCGAGCGCCTCGACATGATGCTCAACGACTCGATGTACGGCATCCTCTTCCGCGACATCAACCCGGTGCGGACCTTCGTCGACCAGCGCTTCAGCCGCCAGGTCCACGCCCGCGCCGGCATCATCATCAACACCGGCGAGGACAACTACCTCACCACCGCGGACGCCGTCGAGGCCGCCCACACGGTCACCACCAGCCAGCTGCTCAACGAGTTCTTCGCCCACGAGGCGGGCCTCGAGGACTGGCAGCTGGGCCTGGGCCACGCCTTCGAGATCACCCCCGAGATCCCCGACTCGTTCCGCCTGGAGCTGGCCCACGCCCTGCTGGCGCGCGAGCTGTTCCCCGACGCCCCGCTGAAGTGGATGCCGCCGACCCGCCACATGACCGGCGACGTCTTCCGGGGCTACCTGCTCGACGGCTTCTTCAACCTGGCCGGCGCGCTGACCGGCCAGGGGATCCTGCTCGTCGGGATGATGACCGAGGCGGTGGTGACGCCGTGGCTCTCCGACCGCGACCTGGCCCTGCAGAACGTGCGCTACGTGCTCGACTCGGCCGGACGCCTGGCCGAGGACTTCCACCCGGCCCCGGACGGCGTCATCGCCGAGCGGGCCCGCCACGTGCTGGGGGAGTCGATCGACCTGCTGACCCGGATCACCGAGCGCGACCGCGGCCTGCTGGACGCCATCGCCGACGGCACCTTCGGGCTGATGAAGCGGCCCGCCGACGCCGGGCGCGGCCTGGAGGGCGTCGCGGTCACCAGCGAGGCCTACTACAACCCGGCGAGCGAGATCCTCGCGGAGGGGGAGCGATGAGCGACACCGAGGACAAGCGGCTGCTGCGGCCGTACGGCGACACCACCGGCGACGGGATGGTGCAGCTGTCGTTCACGCTGCCCATGCCGCACTCCAAGGTCGCCGAGGGCGCGGCCGAGCAGCTGGCCCACAAGATGGGCATGGACCCCGCGCTGGTGGTCCACGCCAAGCCGATGGGGCCCGACTTCACCTTCTTCGTCGTCTACGGCCGGGTGCACCACCTCGTCGACCCCAGCATCGTGGAGGTCGTCGAGCGCGACTACGAGCTGCTGACCCCGAAGGAGGTCAACGCGGCCGTCAAGGAGCGGCTGCGGCGCCGGCTCGTGGTCGTGGGCGCCTGCATCGGCACCGACGCCCACACGGTCGGCATCGACGCCATCCTCAACATCAAGGGCTTCGCCGGCGAGAAGGGCCTGGAGTACTACCGCGAGCTCAAGGTGGTCAACCTCGGCGCCCAGGTCTCGGTGCCGCAGCTGGTGGAGCGGGCGGTCGCCGAGAAAGCCGACGCCGTGCTCGTCTCCCAGGTCGTCACGCAGCGCGACGCCCACCTGCTCAACACCCGCGAGATGTCCGCGGCCTTCCGCGAGGCGTTCCCGCCCGCCCGACGGCCGCTGCTGGTGGTGGGCGGTCCCCGCTTCGACGAGAAGATGGCCGGGGAGCTCGGGGTGGATCGGGTCTTCTCCCGTGGCACCACCCCGGGCGAGGTGGCCAGCTTCCTCGTCCACCGGATCGCCACGGCCCCGGCGGTGGCCTCGTGAGCGCCGCGCAGGGGGCCCGGCAGGCCGACGAGCAGCCGCAGGACCCCCGGGTCGGCACCACCGTGGTCCACCGCCGCTACGTGTCGTACGCCGAGGCGCACTACGCCGGCGACCTGGTCGACGGGGCGTGGGGGCTGGCGCTGTTCGGTGACGTGGCCACCGAGATGTGCATCCGCACCGACGGCGACGAGGGGTTGTTCGCGTCGTACGCCGAGGTGCAGTTCCGCGGCCCGGTGCGCGCCGGTGACGTGGTCGAGGCCCGCGGCGTGCTGGTGGCCGTCGGCCGGCGGTCCCGTCGCATCGACTTCGAGCTGCTGGTCGTGGCGCGCGGCGAGCAGGGCGCCAGCCGAGAGTCCGCGGCGCGGATGCTGGAGCAGCCGGTCGTGGCGACCTCGGCCACCGGCACCGTGGTCGTCCCGTGACCCGAATTACTAGACCAGATCGGCGTGTCCAGTGCGACACGCCGAGAAACTCGAGTATTTCGTGCAAACTTCCTCAGACGGGGTACGACTCGCTGACCTGCGGGTTTGTCGCGTCCGCACAGGTCAGGCGATGGTTGACACCCCCCGAGCGCCCCGGACAGGCTCCTACCAGTTTCTCCGGGCAGCACGTCCAGTCGTGCGACCGGCTGTTGCGATCTCGGGCCTCCTCGCCAAGGCGGACCCGGGTGCGCACTTGGCGGGTCGGTCGTCGCGGTGTGGACGGGAGGACGCGGGGGGGACGAGTCGACCAGTAGACAACGTTCGCGGCACTGGCATCCGGTCAGTGCGCGTGCGGTCCGAAGGTCCACGACGTTCCCCCCGTCCTGCCTCATCCGGCCAGGCGCTAGGTTGCGGGACATGAGCCCCGCCGACCCCCTCGGCCCGCACGACGGTCCCCACGGACTGGGTCGCGTCGTCGTGGTCGTCCCGACGTACAACGAGGCCCTCAACCTGGCCCCGCTGCTCGGGCGGCTCCGGGCCGCGCAGCCCGGGGTCGACGTCCTGGTCGTCGACGACGGCTCCCCGGACGGCACCGGCGGGATCGCCGACGACGTCGCCGCCGTCGACCCGGCCGTCACCGTGCTGCACCGCACCCGCAAGGAGGGTCTCGGGGCGGCGTACCTGCACGGCTTCCGGGTGGCGCTGGAGCGCGGCTACGACGTCGTGGGGGAGATGGACGCCGACGGCTCCCACCAGCCCGAGCAGCTGGAGCGGCTGCTGGCGGCCCTCGTGGACGCCGACCTGGTGATCGGGTCCCGCTGGGTCCCCGGCGGCAGCATCGTCAACTGGCCCAAGCACCGCGAGCTGCTCTCGCGGGGCGGCAACCTCTACACCCGGCTGCTGCTGGGGATGCCCGTGCGCGACGCCACGGCCGGCTACCGGCTGTTCCGCCGCGCCACGCTGGAGCGGATCCACCTCGAGGAGATCGCCTCGCTCGGCTACGTCTTCCAGGCCGACCTGGCCTTCCGGACGGTCCGGGCCGGGCTGCGCGTGCGCGAGGTGCCGATCGAGTTCGTCGAGCGGGAGCGCGGGGAGTCCAAGATGAGCGGGGCGGTGGCGACCGAGTCGCTGCGCCGGATCACCCGCTGGGGCCTGGGGGAGCGGAGCCGCCAGCTCCGGGCCGCCGTGCGCCGCCGCCGCGCCAACGCCGGTCAGAGCGACCGGGTGGCGGAACAGCCGCGACGCGCGGCTCGTTGAGCAGGGCATGAGCGACCCCCTGCGTCCCACCCGCACCCGAGGCGCGCGCACGCGCCGGTTCCCCTGGTGGCTGCTGCTGGTGGCCTTCGTGGTGGTGCCGCTGGTGGAGATCTACGTCATCGTGCAGATCGGCCAGGTCATCGGCGCCTGGTGGACGATCCTGCTGCTGGTCGCCGACAGCCTGCTCGGCTCGTGGCTGGTCAAGCGGGAGGGCGGGCGCGCCTGGGAGGCGCTGCGCGTCGCGCTGCAGCAGGGCCGGATGCCGCACAAGGAGCTGGCCGACGGCATGCTCGTCCTGATCGGTGGCCTGCTGATGCTGACCCCGGGCTTCGTGCTCGACGTGGTCGGCCTGCTGGCGATCCTCCCGGTGACGCGGCCGCTGGGCCGCCGGGCGCTCGCCGGCGTGATCGCTCGTCGGCTCACCAGCAGCGGGGGGCCCGGGATGGGCTTTCCCGTCGCCGGGTTCGGTGGCTTCCCGGGCGGTGCTGCGGGTGGTCCCGCGTCGCAGGGCCGGGCACGACGAAGCCCGGGACCAGACGACGTGGTCCCGGGCGAGGTCGTGGACTGAGGTTCCACGCAGGGCCGCTGCCAGGCAGCGGTCGAGCGGGGCTCGGCCAGCGCTCAGACGGAGGCGCGCTTCTTGCGGGCGCTGGGGCGGTGCAGGTGGGCCGGGCCGATCTCGCCGCTGCGCAGCAGGTCGAGACGCTCGGCCAGGATGTCCTCGAGCTCCTTCTCGGAGCGGCGCTCCAGGAGCATGTCCCAGTGGGTGCGGGCGGGCTTCTCGGCCTTGACCTCGGGCTCGATGCCGGAGGTGGCACGCGCCTCGGCGCCGCAGCGCGGGCACTCCCACAGCGCCGGGATGTCGGCCTCGACGGACATGGTGATCTCGAACCCGTGCCCCTGCGAGCACAGGTAGCCGACCTGCTGACGCGCGGCGAACTCGATGCCCCGCTCGTCCTCGAAGCTCTGTCCGCCGAGACGGGCTCCGCGAAGGGTGCGCTCTCCCATGGGTTCCTCCAGTCCTCTGCACCGACCGGGTCGCGGTCGCTGACTAGGTAGATCGTGTCGTGCTCGGTGGCGCGACCCACGGATTGGGGATCGCGACTGCCCATCTGGGCTCCAGGTCTCACGTGGTCCCGACGCCGGGACCCGGGCGCCCGACACCAGACCAACGAACGGCCTCGGTCCAGCATTCCCCACCTGGCCCGGAATGACACATCGGGACGGGTCGGGCGGGGGGTGGTCGAGACCACTGGTACCTCGGCACCAGACCGGGTCAGAGCGAGGACGGCACCCGGTTGCCGGCCTCGCGGATGCCGCGGGCGGGGTCGAGGCGCAGCAGGAAGAACGCGCCCAGCACGAAGAAGACGACCAGGGCGAGGATCGCCGGACGGTAGGACCCCGTGACCTGGAACACCACCCCGAAGAGCAGGGTGCCGAACCACGACGTGCCGCGCTCGGCGGCGTTGTAGAGGCTGAAGTACGCCCCTTCGCGACCGCGGGGGATGAGCAGGCTGAAGAACGAGCGCGAGAGCGCCTGGGTGCCGCCCATGACGACGCCGATGGCCACCGCGACGAGCAGGAACAGCACGACGTCCTCCCGCGGCAGGAACAAGGCGGCCACCACGATCAGCATCCAGGCGAAGGTGCCGCCCAGGATCATCCGGTAGGCCCCGTGGCGGGCGGCGAGCCGGCCGAAGAACAGGGCGCCGCCGAAGGCCACGAACTGGATCAGCAGGATGGTGGCGATCAGCACCGAGGTCGGGAAGCCCAGCTGCTTCTGGCCGTAGGTCGAGGCGGCGTAGATCACCGTCTGGATGCCGTCGTTGTAGAACAGGTAGGCCAGCAGGAACGTCAGCGTCATCGGGTAGCGGCGCATGTCGCGGAAGGTGTCGGCGAGCTGGCCGAAGCTGCGGCGCAGCACCCCGCCCTCGACCGCCACCACGTCGACCGGCGCGTGGTTGCGCAGCCGCACGAACGGGATGATCGTGAAGCCCGCCCACCACACGGCCGCCGAGAGCAGCGAGAGCCGGACCGCCAGCTCGGTGTCGATGCCGAAGGTCCCGGGCAGCAGCACCAGCACCAGGTTGAGGAGCAGCAGCACGCCGCCCCCGAGGTAGCCGAACGCCCAGCCCCGCGAGGACACGGCGTCGCGCTCCTCCTCGGTCGAGATGTCGGCGAGCATGGCGTAGTAGCTGACCATCGCGCAGCCGGCGAGCACGCTGCTCATCACGACCGCGACGGCCCCCAGCTGCCAGTTGTCGCCCTCCATGAAGAACAGCAGCGACGCGAAGGCGGCCCCGGCCCAGGCGAACGCCGCCATGTGGACCTTCTTGCGCCCGGAGCGGTCCACCCAGGCGCCCACGACCGGCAGCACGAACGCGCCCGCGATGGTGGCGAAGCTGGTGAGGTAGCTGGGCAGCGACCCCGCCGCGAGGTGCAGGCCGAGGACGCTCACGGTGCGGCTGCAGGTCTCGTCGGCGTCGGTGCAGCCGGCGGCCCGGCCCGCCACCGTGATCATGTAGGGGCCGAACAGCACGCTGAGCACGGTCGTGTAGTAGGCCGAGTTGGCCCAGTCGTACCAGTTCCACGCCTTCTGCTGCCGGCGTCGGTCGAGGGGGGAGAGGTCGGCGATGCCGATCGGGGCGCGGGCGCTCATGCGGGGTCCTTCCAGAGTCCTCGCCGGACCAGGACGTCCTTGAGGACGTCGGTCCGGTCGGTGATCAGGCCGTCCACCCCGAGGTCGACCAGCTCCTCCATCTCGTCGGGCTCGTCGACGGTCCACACGTGCACCTGGGCGCGGGCGGCGTGGGCGCGACGCACGAGCGCGGCGGTGACGACGGGCACCGGCCCGCGGCGGTGGGGCACCTGGAGGGCCGCCACCTTCCCGCGGGTCAGCAGCCGGCTGACGCGGCCCGAGGGCGAGCCAACGAACAGCGCGACCTCCTGCGGCGAGGCCGAGGTGGCGACGCGCCCGCGGCTGAGCCGGCGGAAGCGGTCGAGCCGGGACTGGGAGAACGAGCCGATGCACACCCGGTCGTGGCTGGCGGTGCGGTCGACGAGCGCGGCCAGGGGCGCGACCGACGCGGCCGACTTGAGGTCGATGTTGAAGCGGGCCTCGGGCAGCTCCTCGAGCAGCTCGGCCATGGTGGGCACGGCGTGCGCCCCGGCGATCCGGGCCAGGGCGACGTCCTGGGCGCTGAGCAGCGAGAGCCGGCCCTGCCGGTCGGTGACGCGGTCGAGGACGGCGTCGTGGAAGGCCAGCAGGGTGCCGTCGGTGGTGGCGTGCACGTCGGTCTCGAGGTAGCGGTAGCCGAGGGCGGCCGCGTGGCGGAACGCGTGCAGCGTGTTCTCGGCACCCGGCAGCTCGGGATGGCGGGCACCGCCCCGGTGGGCCATGGCGATGAGGGAGCCACCGGCCCGGCCCTCGTCGAGGTAGGCGAAGCCCGTGCGCGGCGCGGCGGTCACAGGGGAAGTATGGGGCGGCACCCCGCCATCGTCCTCCCGACCCGCGGGTGCGGACATCCGCCGGCGTACTCAGGTGGTGGTGACCCGGCCGTCCTCGACGTGCCAGCGCTGGTCGAGGCGCACGTGGTCGAGCAGGCGGCGGTCGTGGGTGACGAGGACCAGCGCGCCGTCGTACGACTCCAGGGCCTGCTCGAGCTGCTCGATGGCGGGCAGGTCGAGGTGGTTGGTGGGCTCGTCGAGCACCAGCAGGTTGACGCCGCGGGCCTGGAGCAGGGCCATCGCGGCACGGGTGCGCTCGCCGGGCGAGAGCCGCCCCACCTGGCTGGTCACCTGGTCGGCCTTGAGGCCGAACTTGGCGAGCAGGGTGCGCAGCTCGGCCGGGGGCGTGGTGGGCAGGGCGACCTCGAACGCGTCGCCGAGCGAGAGCTGCTCGTCGAGACCTGTGCGCGCCTGGTCGATCTCGCCGACGGCGACCGAGGCGCCGAGGCCGGCGCGACCCGTCGTCGGCTCGAGGCGCTCGAGCAGCAGGCGCAGCAGCGTGGTCTTGCCGGCGCCGTTGGGCCCGGTGACGCCGATCCTGGATCCGGCGTCGACCTGCAGGGTGGCGGGGCCGAACTCGAAGTCGCCCAGCCGGGCCGTGGCCGCGTCGAGGACGGCCACCACCGAGCTCGACCGCGGCGCCCGGCCGATGGTGAAGCGCAGCTCCCACTCCTTGCGGGGCTCCTCCACCTCCTCCAGGCGGGCGATGCGCGACTCCATCTGCCGGACCTTCTGGGCCTGCTTCTCCGAGGACTCGACGCTGGCCTTGCGGCGGATCTTGTCGTTGTCCGGGGCCTTCCTCATGGCGTTGCGCACGCCCTGGCTGCTCCACTCGCGCTGCACCCGGGCCCGGTTGACCAGGTCGGCCTTCTTGTCGGCGAACTCGTCGTACTGCTCGCGGGCGTGGCGGCGCGCCACCGCCCGCTCCTCGAGGAAGGCGTCGTAGCCGCCGTCGTGGACCGCGACCCGGTGCTGGGCCAGGTCGAGCTCGACGACCCGCGTCACCACGCGGGAGAGGAACTCGCGGTCGTGGGAGACCAGCACGACGCCCGAGCGCAGTCCGCGCACGAACGCCTCCAGCCGCTCCAGGCCCGCCAGGTCGAGGTCGTTGGTCGGCTCGTCGAGCAGCATCAGGTCGAAGCGGCTCAGCAGCAGCGCCGCCAGCGCCGCGCGAGCGGCCTGGCCGCCGGACAGCGACGTCATCAGCGCGTCGGCCCCGACGTCGAGGCCCAGGTCGGCCATCACCGGTGGCAGCCGCTCGTCGAGGTCGGGGGCACCGCTGGCCAGCCAGTGGTCGAGGGCCAGCGCGTAGGCGTCTCCGGCCTGCGCCGACTCGTCGCCCTCCCCGAGCACCGCGGCCGCCGCCTCCATCGCGTCGGTGGCGGCGGTCGCGCCGGTCCGGCGGCCGACGTACGCCAGGACGGTCTCGCCGGCCACGCGCTCGTGCTCCTGCGGCAGCCACCCGACGAACGCGTCCTGGGGCGCGGTCACGACCGAGCCCTGGAGCGGCTCCAGGTCGCCCGCGAGGAGCCGCAGCAGCGTCGACTTCCCCGCCCCGTTGGCCCCCACCACGCCGACCACGTCCCCCGGCGCGACGGTCAGGTCGAGCGACTCGAACAGCGTGCGGTGAGCGTGGCCGCCCGCGAGGTCCTTGGCGACGAGGTGAGCGCTCACCGGGTGAGCGTAGGGCGGGGGTGGGGGTGCGTGGGTGGTGGGGCGCCGTGGGGCCGAGGTCGCGATGGGGCGCGGTCGTGGTGGGGCCGGCGTGCCGGGGGCGGGTGGGCGGCGGCGGGTGGGACGTCGTGCGAGGTGGTCGCGCTGGCGGCCGGGCCGGATGACGTCCCGGTGGGTGTCGTACGAGGTGGCTGCTCTGGCGGCTGGTCCGCATGACGTCCTGGTGGGGGTCGAACGAGGTGATCGCCCTGGTCGTGGCTGGGCGGCTTGTCGTGTGGGTTCCGCGTCAGCCCGTGGCTCGGATCCCACACGACGCCGGGGTGAGGATCGGGGAGCTGTCGATCACCTGGGGCGGGACGTCGTACGACGTGGCCGTCCTGGCAACCAGGTCGCATGACGTCCCGGTGGGTGTCGTGCAAGGTGGTTGCCCTGGCGGCTGGTCCGCATGACGTCCCGGCGGGTGTCGTACGAGGTTGCTGCTCTGGCGGCCGGTCCGCATGACGTCCTGGTGGGTGTCGTGCGAGGTGGTCGCTCTAGCGGCCGGGCCAGATGACGTCCCGGCGGGTGTCGTACGACGTGGTCGCCCTGGTCGCCCTGGTGGTGGCCGGGCGGCACGTCGTGTGGGTTCCGCGTCAGCCCGTGGCTCGGATCCCACACGACGAGGCCGAGGTGGGGATTGGGGAGTCCTGCTGTCACCAGGTGGCAGCAGGACTCCCCGTTGACGTGTGCTCGACCCAGCGTGGTCCGACGCCGTACGACGTCCCGGCGGGGTCGTCACCACCCGATCCGGCGCAGCACCTCCCGGGCGGTGTCAGTCGCCGCCTCGTCGGCGTGCCGGGCTACGAGGCGGGTACGCACGACATCGGGGGCGACGACCAGGCGACACGTCACCAGGGGCATCCCCACCGCGGCCGTGACCTGTCGCAGCTCGGCGTGCGTCTCCACGACGCCGGAGAGGACGAGCCGGTGAGCACCCGCCCGGACGAAGCTCGCAGCCAGCGGCGCGAGGTTCTCGACCGTGAGCCGGGAGCCGGACGGGTCGTCGGGCGGCGGCCGCCGTGGACCTGCCTGCGCCCACGGCGCCGTCTCGGAGCAGGGCGCGGGGCCGGTGCCGGTGCCGGTGCCGGTGCGCGACGCCTCAGAAGTCGGAGAAGACCTCGATCGAGGCGCCGAGCTCGTTGAGGCGCTCGGCGAGGCCTTCGTACCCCCGGTGGATGACGTACGTCGACCGCAGCACCGAGGTGCCCTTCGAGGCGAGCATGGCCAGCAGGATGACCACGGCCGGTCGCAGCGCGGGGGGACAGACGACCTCGGTGCCCGACCAGCGGGTCGGGCCCTCGATCATCACGCGGTGGGGGTCCATGAGGGTGACCTTGCCGCCGAGCTTGTTGAGCTCGGTGAGGTAGATGGCGCGGTTCTCGTAGACCCAGTCGTGCAGCATCGTCTGGCCCTGCGCGACGGCCGCGATGACGGCGAAGAACGGCAGGTTGTCGATGTTGAGGCCGGGGAACGGCATCGGGTGGATCTTGTCCAGCGGCGCGTGCAGGACCGAGTGCAGCGTGGTGAGGTCGGCCAGGCGGGTGCGGCCGTTGGCCGCGACGTACTCCTCGGAGAGGGAGTAGCGGAAGCCCATCTCCTCCAGCACGGACAGCTCGATCTCGAGGAACTCGATCGGCACCCGCTTCACGGTGATCTCGGAGTCGGTGACGATCGCGGCCGCGAGCAGCGACATCGCCTCGATCGGGTCCTCGCTGGGGGAGTAGTCGACGTCGACGTCGATCTCGGTGCAGCCGGTGACGCTCAGCGTGGTGGTGCCGATGCCCTCGATGCGGACGCCGAGCTTCTGCAGGTAGAAGCACAGGTCCTGGACCATGTAGTTGGAGCTGGCGTTGCGGATGATCGTCGTGGAGTCGCACAGCGCGGCGGCCATGAGGGCGTTCTCGGTGACGGTGTCGCCACGCTCGGTCAGCACGATCGGGCGCCGCGGGGTGATGCCGGGGGAGACGTTGGCGTGGTAGCTGCCCTCGGTGGCCTTCACCTGCAGGCCGAAGGGCCGCAGCGCGGTCATGTGCGGCTCCACGGTGCGGGTGCCGAGGGAGCAGCCGCCGGCGTACGGCAGCTCGAAGTCGCTCATCCGGTGCATCAGCGGGCCGAGGAACATGATGATCGAGCGGGTACGCCGCGCGGCGACCTCGTCGATCGACTCCAGGCTCAGGGTGGCCGGCGGCACGATCTCGAGGTCGTTGTCCTCGTTGAGCCAGCGGGTCTTCACGCCGAGGCTGTCGAGCACCTCGAGCAGGCGGTTGACCTCCTCGATGCGGGCCACGCGGCGCAGGGTGGTGCGACCACGGTTGAGCAGCGACGCGCACAGCAGCGCGACACCGGCGTTCTTGGAGGTCTTGACCTCGATGGAGCCGCTCAGCGTGGTCGGGCCCTGCACGCGCAGGTGGGTGGGGCCCTGGCCCAGGCTCATCAGCGGCTGGTCGAGGGCCTCGCCGATGCGGGCCAGCATGTCGAGGGTGAGGTTCTGGTGTCCTCGCTCGATGCGGTTGACCGCGCTCTGGCTGGTGCCGAGCTCCGCGGCCAGCTGCTGCTGCGTCCAGCCGCGGTGCTTGCGCGCGTCGCGGATGAGAGTGCCGATGCGTCCCAGGTAGTCCTCAGTCACGACCGGCACGCTATCTCAGATATGAGATAGGACCCGCACGCCACGACCGTGCGTGTCGTCCGGATCACGACGCAACCGCCACGAAGTGGACTGCGGCAACGACATGTGACACGTCAACCACCTCGCCCCTAGAATCGTCGATGAGGGGAGTACCTCACCAAGTCGCACCCGGTCAGTACGGGGTCCCACGACCCCCCGGCTGCGAGCCCGGCCCCACGGGGGCGGGTGAGGGAGACCTCAGGCCATGTCACACCTGACCTGACGGAGACCCCTCCATGCTGCTCCCGCACGCTGCTGCCACCTCCGGTGGCGGCCTCGAGACCATCGGCACCCCCACCCTGTGGGCGGTCACCCTCGGTGCCGTCGTGGCGCTCCTCGCGCTCGACTTCGTCCTCACCCGCAAGCCCCACGCCGTCTCCATGAAGGAGGCGGTCGGCTGGTCGGTGTTCTACGTCGCGCTGCCACTCACCTTCGGCGCCTGGATCTGGTCGCAGTACGGCCAGGGCACGGGCGTGGAGTACCTCACCGGCTACCTCGTCGAGAAGTCGCTCAGCGTCGACAACCTGTTCGTCTTCATGCTGCTGCTGACCGCCTTCGCGGTGCCCAAGGAGCTCCAGCAGCGGGTGCTGCTCTACGGCATCATCGGCGCGCTCGTGCTGCGCGGCATCTTCATCGCGCTCGGAGCCGCCGCCCTCAACAGCTTCGACGCGGCCTTCCTCGTCTTCGGCGCCATCCTGCTGATCACCGGCATCAAGCTGCTCAAGGACGCGCTGTCCGACGAGGAGCACGAGATGGACGTCGACCAGATCAAGAGCGTCAGGTTCGTGCGCCGCTTCATGCCGGTGACCAAGGACTACGAGGGTCCGAGGATGTTCGGCCGCATCGACGGCAAGCGCGCGCTGACGCCCTTCGCGCTGGTGACCATCGCGGTGCTCGCCACCGACATCGTCTTCGCGGTCGACTCGGTGCCGGCGGTCTACGGCATCACCGGCGACCCCTACCTCGTCTTCGCCACCAACGCCTTCGCGCTGCTGGGCCTGCGGGCGCTCTACTTCGTCCTCGAGGCGGCGCTGAGCAAGCTGGTCCACCTGTCCTTCGGCCTCGCGGCGATCCTGTTCTTCATCGGCGCCAAGCTGGTCCTGCACTGGGGCCACCTCACCTGGCCGTCCGTCCCGGAGATCCCGACCGTCGCCTCGCTGGTCGTCATCGTCGGCATCCTGGCGCTGACCACCGCCACCAGCCTGGTCGCCTCCAAGCGGGCCGAGGAGCGCGCCGCCCAGGACGAGGCCGCCGGGTCGGGGTCCTCCGAGGGGCGTCGCGACGACGCCCCGGTCGCCTGACCAGCAGCCGGGCCCAGCCGTCCGCGTCCCCCGGGCAACCGCCCGGGGGACAGGATGTGCCCATGGATCCTGGGGAGGACGCGGCCGGGCTGGTGCTCGGTCCGCTGCTGAGGCACGTCGACCACACCGAGGCCGCCCTGTGGGTGGAGACCGACCGTGCCTGCACGGTACGGGTCCGCTCGGGCGGCGGGGCGTGGGAGGCGGCGACCTTCGGCGTGCACGGCCACCACTACGCGCTGGTGGAGGTCACCGACCTCGAGCCCGGCACCGTCACGGCGTACGACGTGGAGCTGGTCGTCGGCGAGGCGGTCACCCGCGTGTGGCCGCCCGAGCGCCACGCCGCCACCGGGCCGAGCGAGACCTCCGACGACGCCGAGCAGGACCTCGACCTGCCGCCCTCGGTGATCAGCACCCTCAAGCCGGGCAAGCCACCGCGGATCGCCTTCGGGTCCTGCCGCACCAGCGTGAGCCACGACCACGAGGGCAACGACACCCACGGCGTCGACTCCATGCGCGCCTACGCGCTGGCCATGGCCGGGCTGACCTCCGGCGAGCGGCTGCCGTGGCCCGACCTGGTCGTCTTCCTCGGCGACCAGGTGTACGCCGACGAGACGACCGAGGCGATGCGGGAGTTCATCTCCGCGCGGCGCGACATCGACGAGCCGCCGGGCGCCGAGCTGAAGGACTTCGAGGAGTACGCCCACCTCTACCGGCTGGCCTGGAGCGACCCCGCCAACCGCTGGCTGCTCTCGACTCTGCCGAGCCAGATGATCTTCGACGACCACGACGTCCGCGACGACTGGAACACCTCCCACGCCTGGCGCCGGCAGATGGAGGCCACCGAGTGGTGGCACGGCCGCATCGTCGCCGGGCTCGCGTCGTACTGGGTCTACCAGCACGTCGGCAACCTCTCCCGCTCCGAGCGGGCCGACGACGAGATCTGGCGCCGGGTCGCCGCGCACGACGGCCCCGGGGAGCTCGACCTGACCGAGACCCTCGACGCCTTCGCCGACCGCGTCGACCAGCAGCCGCAGACCTACCGCTGGAGCTACGCCCGCGAGATCGGCGGCAGCCGGCTGGTCGTGGTCGACTCGCGCGCCGCGCGGGTGCTCGAGGCCGACGACCGCCAGCTGCTCGACGAGTCCGAGATGGCCTGGCTCGACGCGCAGCTGACCGGCGACGTCGACCACCTGTTCATCGGCACCTCGCTGCCCTACCTGCTGCCGCCCGGCCTGCAGCACCTCGAGGCCTTCAGCGAGGCACTGGCCGGCGGTGCGTGGGGCGAGCGCGGCGCCCGCGGTGGCGAGAAGATCCGCCAGGTCGTCGACCTCGAGCACTGGGGAGCCTTCCAGGAGTCCTTCCGACGGGTCGCCGAGATGGTCGTCCAGGTCGCCTCGGGGCAGCGGGGGAGGGCGCCGCACTCGGTGACCTTCCTGTCCGGCGACGTGCACCACAGCTACGTCTCCGAGGTCACCCGGCTCCACCGCAGCGACGCCCGCCAGCTCCAGAGCCGGGTGCTGCAGCTGGTCTGCTCGCCGATCCGCAACCCGCTGCCGCGCTCGATGCGCTACGCCACCGCCGTGCTGTCGTACGGCGTGGCCGGCGTCCTCGGCCGGATCGCCGCTCGCTCGGCCCACGTGCACTCGCCGCCGTTCCGGTGGGAGCGGCTGCGCGGCCCCTGGTTCGACAACAACCTCGCCACGGCCGAGGTGACGCAGGACGGGCTGTTCCTGTGGTGGGCCAAGGGCGAGGTCCGCGACGGGCAGGAGCACCTGCCGGTGCTGACGCGGGTCTGCGAGGTGACCCTGGAGGCGGGCGCACCCGCCGAGCGGCGTACCCCCGTCGGCTAGGTTCGCAGGCATGAGTGGCATGAGTGAGGACCAGCTGCAGCCCGAGGACAGCCTCGACGACCGCGGCACCGAGGACGTGCTCGACGAGGGCTACAGCCCGCCCGAGCGCGAGACCGACCACCTCAAGCACCCGGAGGGTGGCGAGACGCTCGAGGAGCGCCTCGACGACGAGGAGCCCGAGGTCTGGGAGACCGCCGAGGCCGAGGCCCAGGCGGGTCCCGACGACGTGCTCGACGGCGACGTCGGCGGGGAGATCGGCGCCGAGCGCACCGGTCGCCTGGTGGCGCCCGACGAGGGTGCCCACGAGGACGTCGACCAGGAGATGTTCGCCGAGGACGAGGGCATCGACGGCGCCGGCGCCAGCGCCGAGGAAGCCGCGATGCACACCATCGACGACTGAGCACGAGCAGCACCACCCCGCGCGCGGGTACTCAGGTCCACCTGGGTACCCGCGCGCTGCACGTCCGGGCCGCCTCCGACCAGGCTGGACCCATGACCCGCACCGTGAGCACCCCCTCGACCACGACCGCCTTCCACGCCCAGGCCGGCATCGCCTTCGCCGTCGCCCTGGCCGCCGTCACCCTCGGCATCTGGAACCTCCCCGTCGGCGCCTGGGAGCGGGCGTTCCTGGCGCTCGGCACGATGTTCCTGGTGACCTCGACCTTCACCCTGGCCAAGTGCGTGCGCGACGCTCAGGAGACCTCGCAGGTGGTCCACCGCCTCGACCAGGCGCGGGTCGACAAGATCCTTGCCGAGCACGACCCCTTCGCCTCGCCCGTCTGAGGCGTTTCCGCGCCCCGGCCCGGGGAACAGGACCCGGCGTGAAGACACGAGAGATCGGCAACGACACCGTCGGACGCGTCGAGGTGGGGGCCGTCGGGCTCGGCCTGATGACCTTCGACCAGGACGGGGCCCACCCGCGCCAGCAGCTGCTCGACACCGTCACGGCGGCCCTCGACGCCGGCGTCACCCTGTTCGACACCGCCGACGCCTACGGCTTCGGCGACGACGGGGCCGACGCCATGGGCCAGAACGAGCGCCTCGTGGCCGGCCTGCTCGACGAGCTCGGCGTGCGCGACCGGGTGGTGCTGGCCACCAAGGCCGGCCACGTCCGCACCGAGGGCGGCGGCTGGGGCCTGGACGGCTCGCGCGAGCACCTCGTCTCCGCCGTCGACGCCAGCCTCGCGCGCCTCGGCGTCGACCAGATCGCGCTGTGGCAGCACCACCGCCCCGACCCCGACGTGCCCTACGAGCAGGTGCTGGAGTCGCTGCGCGAGGTCCACGAGTCCGGCAAGGTGCGCATGGTCGGGCTCTCCAACGCCGACCCGGCGCAGATCCGGCTGGCCCACTCGGTGCTGGGGGATGCGCTGGTCAGCGTGCAGAACCAGTTCAGCCCCGCCTTCCGCTCCAGCCGGCCCGAGATCGACGTGTGCGAGGAGCTCGGCCTGGCGTTCCTGCCGTGGAGCCCGCTGGGCGGCCTCGGCGACGCGAAGAGCCTGGCCGAGAAGCACCCCGCCTTCGCCGAGATCGCCGAGGCCCGGGGCGCCAGCGCCCAGCAGGTCGCGCTGGCCTGGGAGCTGGCGCAGTCGCCCGTCGTGATCCCCATCCCCGGGGCCAAGCGGCCCACCTCGATCACCGACTCGGCCGCGGCCGCCGACCTCGAGCTCACGCCCGAGGAGCTCGCGCGGCTCGACGCCGACTGAGCCGGGGGATCAGCCCCGACCGAACAGCTGCACCCAGTAGGTGCGGTAGGGGCTGCCCGGCACCTCGGCCAGGCCGACGCCGAGGTCGCGGGCTCCGGCGGCCATGATGTTGCGGCAGTGCCCGTCCGAGTCGAGCCAGCCCTGCACCACGTCGGCCGGGGTGCGGTAGCCCGCGGCGATGTTCTCGCCACTCGCCGTCGTGTAGCCGGCTGCGCGGGCACGGTCCCAGGGAGAGCGTCCGTCGAGCGAGGTGTGCGAGAAGTAGGCCTGCTCGCCCATGTCGCGGGCGTGGTCGCGGCTGGCCAGGGTGAGGCGCGGCTCGGCCCGCAGGGCCCCCACCGCGGGGTACGCCGTGCCGCCGCACTGCCGCGCCACCGAGCGGGCCTCGTTGACCAGGCGCAGGACCTCGGCCTCGGGGGCGCTCATGGTGCCGTCGGGCGCGGGGGCCGCCGTCGGGCTGGCCGTCGGGCTGGGCGTCGGGCTGGGGGTTGGGCTGGGGGTCGGGGTCGGCGTCGGGGCGGGCGCTCCCGCCCCGGGGGGCACCGGGGTGGGGCTCGGGAACGGGCTGGGCGTCGGGCTGGTCGTCGGGCTGGGCGTCGGGCTGGGGACCGGCGTCGTCGCGGTGACGCTGACGACGAACGGTCGCGGTGCGGTGGTCGTCCAGCGGGCACGCCGGGTCGGGCGGACCACGACGCGCAGCGAGCCCTCGGTGGGCTCGGCGGTCGGCACGTCGAGGGCCACCGCGCCGCTGCGGCTGCTGGTGGCCCGGTCGACGGTGGTCCAGGAGGCGCTGCCCTCGCGGGACTGCAGCGCGACCAGCCGCCCGGCGCGCGCGGAGCCGCGCAGCGACAGCCGGAGCGCGTGGTCCACGTCCTGGGCCAGGTCGAGACGGTCGGTGCTCCACCCCGACACCGTGGTGCGGACCTGCCCGCCGGCCTCGGCCGGCGCCGCGACCAGGGTGAGGCTGGTCGCGGCGCCGGTGCCCGCGAGGGCCAGGGCCGACAGCGTGAGTCCGAGGTGGCGGCGGCGGGGGAGAGCGCTCATGCCTCCGAGGATGCCAGGAATCCCCCCAAAACGGACAAGAACCCGGGGGGAGCGGTGTCTAGGACACGTCGGTCTCGAGCAGCTCGCGCAGGTGCTGGTCGACCTCGTCGAGGTAGGTCTGCTCGAAGCCGAAGAGGCCGAAGTGGCCGGCGATGCTGTGCAGCACCCGCAGCTCGGCCCCGGGTGTCAGCTGCTGCTCGGCCTCGCAGTCGCGGGGCGGGAAGAACATGTCCTCGTCGATCGGCATCACGAACACCTTGGCGGTGACCCGGCCCAGGGCGGCGGCGAGGTCGCCGTCGGTGTGGCGGGCCACGTCGCCGCGCTGCCACTTCCAGCCCATCGAGAGCAGGGCGTTGGGGTCCATCATCCCGAACAGCAGCCGGGTGAAGTGCTGCTGGAACTCCTCGAAGGTCGTCCACCCGAGGCCCTCGACGACCGGCGGGATGCCCTTCCAGAACCCGCTGCGCCAGAACTCCGTCGACAGGCCCATGATCGCCCAGATGTCGGCGTGTCGGGCGAGGCCGGCGGCCACGTCGGTGTGCGCGGCGTACTCCCCGCCGTTCCAGCCCGGGTCGGAGGTGATCGCGTCCATCAGGGTCTGGGTGAACAGGAAGTCGTGCGGCGTGTTCTGGGCGGTGCCCGCGATCGGGGCGGCGCGCAGCACCCGGTCGGGGTAGCGCACGGCCCACTCCCAGGTCTGCTGGGCGCCCATGGACCCGCCGACGACGAGCGCGAGCCGCTCGATCCCGAAGTGCTCGCGCAGCAGCTGCTCCTGGGCGCGGACGTCGTCGCCGATGCGCACCTGGGGGAACCGCGACATCGCGATGCTGGTGTCGGTGGTGGTGTGCGGCGAGGTGGAGAGCCCGTTGCCGATCTGGTTGACCACGACGATGAAGTACCGCTCGGGGTCCAGCGCGCGGCCGGGTCCGAGGTAGACCTGCCACCAGGTCGCGTGGGTGCCGGAGAACCAGGTGGGGACCAGGATCGCGTTGTCCTTGGCCTCGCTCAGGGTGCCGTACGTCGCCACGGCGAGCTCCAGGTCCTCGATCACCCCGCCCTCCTCCAGCTCGAAGCGACCGAGGGAGACCAGGTCGTAGGCGCCCTGCATCTCGGCGGAGTAGAACGGGTTCTCGAGCGGCACGACGTCCTCCGGCGGATCGTGGTGTGACCCGCGCCACACCTGGCGCCGAGACTAGCCGCGCGGCCTCGCCCGCACGAGGCCCCGCCTGCGACGCTGGCGCCATGAGCGACCCCCGCGCCGCCGACCACGCCGACGCCCTGACCAGGGCCGCCCTGGGAGTGCCGCTGGCACGCCACCTCGGGGCCGAGCTGGTCGACCCCGACGACCCGGCGGCCGGCGTGCGCTGGACCGTGGGGGAGAACGCCGACAACCTCATCGGCAGCGCCCACGCGGCGGCGGTGTACGCCGTCGCGGAGCTGGCCGGCTTCGTGGCCGTCGCCCAGCACCTGGCTCCCGACGAGCACGCCGTCACGGTGGCGCAGTCGGCGCAGCTGGTCCGCGCCGCGCCGGTCGGCGCGACGGTGGTGGCGGTGGCGACGCTGGTGCGTCGTGGGCGGCGCACGGCGCACCTGACCGTCGAGGTCACGCTGGACGACGACGTGGTGGCGACGTACCAGCTGACCAAGGCCGTGCTGGGGCCTCGCTGACCGGCGCGGGACACCGCGTCGAGGGGCCCCCAGGGGTCGAGGCGCGGCCGTCGGGTCGCGGCGCAGCAGCAGCTGAAGATCGCCCAGTGGGCGATCCCGGCCATCACCGGCGTGCTCGTCGTCATGGGCGCCGTCCAGGGCGAGCAGCAGCGTCCCTCGCAGCAGCTCGTCGGTCGCCTGCGCCGCAGCTGACCGACCCGGCGGTCGACGTGGCACCCACGTCGTCGTCCACCGAGGCGTCACCATGGTCGGGACCCGGTCGTGGTGGCGCCTCGCATCGTGCACGTGTCGCCGATAAGCGACATTATGTCAACTTGTGTCGATCGGGGGTGCCCGAACTCCTCCCTCGCTCGTCGGACCGCGCCTGGCGCACCGGCTGCCGCAGGATGGTCCGCCGCCTCGCAGGTGGGGTGCGCCGCACGTCGCTGAGGTAGACCTCGTGGTGGCGACCCGTCAGCCGCAGGCCGTGGCGCGGGACGAACTCGTGGTGCAGCTGCGCCAGCACGTCGGCCTCGTCGTCGAACGACCCGACGTGCAGCGTCTGGACGCAGCGTCCCTCGGACAGCGTCCGGTGCTCGAGGTCGTCGAGCCGCGACGGGCGCGCCCGGTGGGCCACCCGGGCCATGGCCTGGTCCACGTCGCTGGCGCCGAGCCAGTCCGGGACCATCAGCAGCAGCGTCCAGCTCCACTGGGACTTGTCGCGACGGCTGGTGAACGCCTCCATGTCCTCGGCCCACCACAGGCCCTCCAGTGGCGGGACCACGTAGTCGCGACCCCGCCCCTTGCTGGCGAGCTTCAGGGCGTACGCCACCGGGTAGGGCGCCAAGAGCGCCTCGGCGAAGGCCTCCCCGGCGGGGTCGCCGTGCCCGTCGAGCGCCAGGTAGGACAGGTCGGGCACGTCGAGCAGCCGGAGCTCGCCCACCCGGGCCCGGAACGGGTCCAGGGTCCGCTTCAGGTCCACCTTGTCGTTCACGCCCGGTCCCCCTCCCGTGCGGCCAGGATCAGCCGCGTCGAGTGCTCGAGGTGGCGGCGCACGGCCGGCTCCCCCTCGACCTGCACCTGCGCCAGGTAGTCGTCGTGCTCGGCGACCAGCCGCGCCACGTCGTACGCCGGGCGCACGTGGACCAGCAGGAGCAGCATCTCGGCGTGCAGCCGGTCGTGGGCCTCGGTGACCCGCGGGCTGCCGGCCGCCGCGACCAGGGCGGCGTGGACGGCCGCGTGGGCCGCCGCCACCGCCGGCCAGTCGTCGGCCGGCTCCCCCGCCATCGCCGCGACGGCCGCCCGCGCCGGCGCCAGCACCCGATCGGGCCAGCGGGTGCCGTGCTGCACGCGGAGCAGCCGCACGGCCTCGACCTCGAGGGCGCCGCGGAGCTGCTGCAGCGCCACCACGTCGGCGTCGGCGAAGCTGGTGACGCGGACCCCGCGGAAGGCCTCGGCGACGGCGAGCCGCTCGGCCACCAGGCCCGCCAGCGCGGCGCGGACGGTGTGGCGCGAGTGGCCGGTGCGCGCCGCCAGGTCCTCCTCGCGCAGCGGCGCCCCGGGAGCGAGCTCGCCGCGCAGCACCTCCACCCGCAGCGCCGCGGTCAGCCCCGCCGCCGCGCTCACGTGCGGCTCCCCGTCGTGGGGGTGAGAGGGCGCTCGGGCGCCCCCTGGCCCTCACGACCCCGACCGGTGAGCACGGCCAGGCCCGCCGCCAGCACCAGCAGTCCCAGCCCGGTCGCGACCCCCAGCCGCTCCCCCAGCACGCCGACGCCGAGCAGGGTGGCGCACAGCGGCTCGGCCAGGGTCAGCGTCGCCACGGTCGTGGCCGGCAGCCGGGCCAGGCCCCAGCCGAAGAGCAGGTAGGCGACCGTCGTGGTCACCACGCCGAGCCACAGCACGAGCAGCAGGCCGTCGCGCCCGAGCAGCCAGGTCGGCCCCGTGGCCAGCAGCAGCGGCAGCGCGACGACGGCCGCGAGCCCGAACATCGCCCCCATGGTGGCCCCGGAGGCCCAGCCCCGGTCGAGCAGCTCCTTGCCGGTCAGCGCGTAGACGGCGTACGACGCGCCGGCGCCGACCGACCACAGCACCCCCGCCCCGGCGACGTCGCCACCGCTGCCGAGCGCCCCGCCCGCGCCGCCGACGAGGGCGACCCCGACCAGGGCCAGCGCGGTGGCCAGCAGCCACTGCGACCCGGGCACGCGGCGTCGCAGCAGCGCGTCGCCCAGTCCGGTGACGACGGGCGCCGAGCCCAGCGCCACGACCGTGCCGACGGCGACGCCGTTGTCGGCCGTGCCGGCGAAGAACGTCGGCTGGTAGGCCAGCACGCCCAGTGCGCCGACACCCACCAGCGCGGTGGTCGGCACGCGTGCGAGCGCACCGCGGGTGGGCTCCTCCCCCGCGCCCGACGGCGGCCCCGTGGTGGTCGACCGGGGACCGAGCCGCCACCAGCCGGCGAGCAGGGCGCCCCCCAGCAGCACCCGCGCGAGCCCGACGGCCAGCGGCGAGGCGCCGACGTCCGCCAGCTCCTGGGCGGTGCCGGTCGTGGCGAAGCACAGGGCCGCCAGCAGGACGGCGAGGACGGCACGCACCCCTGGATTGTTGCACAATCCGAGGAGCTACTCCCCGACCTGGCCGTCGATCGACTCGCGGACCAGGTCGGCGTGGCCGTTGTGCCGGCAGTACTCCTCGACCAGGTGGACCACGATCCAGCGCAGCCGGAGCCCCTCGAGCCGACCGGGCCGGGCGGCCGGCGCGTCGAGGCCGTCGGGGCCCGCGAGGGCGTCGGCGACCACCTGGCGGGAGCGGGCCACGGCGGCGTCGAGCAGGGCCTCCACCGCGGCCGGGCCGTCGTCGGCCGCGCTGTGCCAGTCCCAGTCGGGGTCGGCGTCCCAGTCGGCCGACGCCCACGGCTCGGGCGCGTCGCGTCCGGCGAAGACCTGGGTCGTCCACCAGTCCTCGACGTAGGCCAGGTGCTTGGCCATCCCGCCCAGCGTGATCCCGGACGGCGCCAGCCGCTGGTCGCGCTGGGCCGCGGTGAGCCCCGCCGTCTTCATCCGGAAGATCGTCCGGTGGAACTCCAGGAAGCCGAGCAGCACCTCGGCCTCGGACCCGCCCGCGGGCGGGTCGGTGCGCGGGTCCGGCACGTCGGCGGTCACCCTCCGACCCCGGTCGTCGCCCGGCGTGGGGCCGGCACCCGCTCCCAGTGGCGGCACGGCCTGGCCGAGGTGCGGCGCACGCCGGCACACGTCGGCCAGCGGTCGGGCGGGCCGAGCTCGTCGGTGTGGACGTCGCGGACCAGCTGGTCGCGCACGAGCGTGAAGGAGGTGGTCACCACCCCACAGTCGCAGTCCGCCCCCGTCGTGGCCAGGCGTCGGACCAGCGCGGTGGCGGGCGGCACCCGGACCTCGACGAAGCGCCCGGCCCACCGCAGGGTGCCGTCGCACCCGAGCTCGTCGACCGCGCGGGCCACGAAGCACAGCGCGCACTCCCCCTCCTGCGGGTCGAGGCCGGGCCCCGCCGCGGGCCCCGCCGCGGGCCCCGCCGCGGGGTCGGTCGTGGGGCCTGTTGTGGGGCCCGTGGTCGGGTCGGTCACCGCAGGCCCAGCCGCTCGGCGAGCGCCAGCGTGGTGCGCCAGTTGCGCAGCGTCAGCGACCCGTAGACCGGCGTGCCGATGACCTGGCCCACCCGGCTGCGGGTGGCCAGGGCCGAGACCCGCCGGTGGTAGAAGGCGTGCTGCCCGTAGGTCACGACGTCGACGTCGGGGTGCTCGGGCACGCAGGGCCGCACGTCGTCGGCGCCGACGCCCATGTAGAACCCGACCAGGTAGCGGTAGGTGTCGTCGTCCTCGCCGAACCCCGCCGGCGCCTCGTCGAGCACCGCGGCACACGTCGTCGGGTCGAGCGCGAGCGCCCGGACCACCGCGGAGTCGAGGGAGAACACGGTCGGCAGCAGCTCCTCGACCACCGCCTCCACCTCGCTCGCCGGCAGGGGCGACTCCAGCACCACGTTGCCCGAGGCGATGTAGGTGCTGACCTGCTCGAAGTGCGCGGACAGGTGGTGGCGCAGGTCGGCCATGGGGACCTTGTTGCGGCCCCCGACGTTGATGCCGCGGAGCAGCACGGCGTAGCGCATGGCCGCAGGCTAGACCCGGCCACCGACAGCCGCCCGGACGTGCCGCGGACGTGGCCCTGATCACCACCGTGCCCCGGCGCCGTGGTGCGGAGCCGGCCCGCGAGTGGGTACGTGTCGACGTGCCTTCCCGTACCCGCCTCGTGCCGCCCCGGTGAGCCGGGCCTGGACCGGTGAGGTCCGAGCCGTGGTCCAGGGCGTGCGCCGCACCCTGGGCGGTCGTGACCTGGCCGCTGCCGCGGCGACCACGACCTACTTCGCCGGCATCGCCGTCGTGCCGTGGCTGCTGCTCGGCGCCTGGACCCTGACCTGGTGGTCGGGCCCCGAGGCCGCCCTCGACCGGCTGCTCGCGCTGCGGGTGCTGGTGCCCGACGACATGGGTGCCCGACCGGCGTACGACGTGCTGGTGCGGGCCGGCGCGGGCGTCGGCCCGCTCGGCGCGCTGGTGCTGCTCTTCCCTGCGTCGTTCTACGGCGAGGGGCTGCGCCGGGCCTGCCTGGCGCTCGCGCCGCAGGACGACCGCTGGACCGGGTGGCGGGCCCGGGTCGCGATGACGCTGACCGCGGTCGCGGTGCCGGCGCTCGCCGCGGCGTACGTCGGGGTGGGCGGGTGGCTGCGCCCCCTGTCCCCCGGCGGCGGCGGTGGCGGCGCGGCCGACCTGCTGGTGAGGGTGCTGGTCGGCTTCACCACCACCTGGCTGGTGCTCTCCGTCGTGCTGACGTGGCTGTTCCTGACCGTCGCGCCCGGTCGCCCGCGCTGGTGGGTGGCCGTCGTCGGTGGCCTGGCCACGGGCTCGTTCCTGGCCGGCTTCCTGCAGGGCTTCTGGCTCTTCCTGTCGCTGCCGGTCGACGTCGGCCTGCCGTTCGCCGGCATCGGCGTGGTGGGCGGGGTGGTCGCGGTGGGGCTGTGGCTCTACGTGCTCCACGTCTTCCTGCTGGTGGGCTGGGCGGCGACGCGCTCCCTGCACGACCGGGTCGAGGCCCACCGGGTGGGGGTCGCGTGAGCACCGTCGAGCTCCGGGTGTGGGGCGTGCCGCGCACCGGGCCGGCGCTGCTGCGGATGGCGAGCGGCCGGCGCGGGCTGCGCGGCCTGCCGGGCCTGCGCTTCGCCAAGCTGCTCGGCACCGGCCGCGGCCGGACCTTCACCCCCGGCGACGCCGACCCCCACCACTGGGCGCTGCTCACCGTGTGGGACGACGACGCGGCGCTGGACCGCCGGTCCCACGGGCCCGTCGTGGACGCCTGGACGGGGGCCAGCGACGAGGAGCTCGTGGTCCGGATGCGACCGCTGGCCATCCGGGGCCTGTGGTCCGGACGCCGGCCGTTCGACGGCCTCGAGGTCGCCGGGCCGGGCCACGACGGCCCGGTCGCGGTGCTCACCCGCGCCCGGCTCCGGCCGACCCGGGCGCTGTCGTTCTGGAGGGCGGTGCCGCCCGTGGTGCCCGACCTGCACGACGCCCGCGGGCTGCGCCTGGCCCTCGGCGTCGGCGAGGCCCCGGTGGCGCTGCAGGGCACCTTCTCGCTGTGGGACTCGGCGGACGACGTCGTCGCCTTCGCCCACGGCAGCGCCGCCCACCGCGAGGTGGTGCGGCGCACCCGCCCCGAGCGGTGGTACGCCGAGGAGCTCTTCGCCCGGCTGGCCGTCGACTCGGTCGCGGGCACCCACCGCGGGGTGGCGCCGTGAGCGTGGTGAGGATCGCCGGTGGCGTGACCACCGCGGCGCCGCAGCGCTCGGTGCTGCTCGCGTGGCTGCTCGCGGGCGCGGGCATCCTGAGCCAGGTCATGTTCCCGCTCACCGGCGGCGGCACGCTGCCGCTGACCGTGGCGGCCGTGGTGCTGCTGGCCGGGGCCTCGGTGGCCCACGCCTGGGTCTCCCGCGGGGCGGCGACGGCGCTCGCGCTGGTCGGGGTGGCCGGGGGCCTGGGACTGGTCGCCGAGGCGGTCGGGGTCGCGACGGGGTTCCCGTTCGGCGGCTACGACTACACCGGCACCCTCGGTCCGGAGGTGCTCGGCGTGCCCGTCCTGGTGCCGCTGGCCTGGACGATGATGGCCTGGCCCGCGCTGCTCGTCGCCCGGGTGCTGGTGCGCGGCCTGGTCCGGGAGCCGGGAGGCTGGCGCGCCCGCGCCGCGACCACCGCGGTGGCGGCCTGGGCGCTGACGGCCTGGGACGTCTTCCTCGACCCCCAGATGGTCGACGCCGGCCACTGGGCCTGGGACACGCCCGCTCCCCACCTGCCCGGCGTGGAGGGCATCCCGCTGACCAACTTCGCCGGCTGGCTGGCCGTGGCCGCGCTCCTCACCGGCGTGCTCGACCTGGTCGTGGACTGCCTCGTCGACCCGGACCTGGCCCGCCACCGGCCCTCCCTGCCCGAGGTGCTGCAGCGCGACTCCGTGCCGGTGACGGTCTACCTGTGGACCTACGCCTCCTCCGTCATGGCCAACGCCGTGTTCTTCGGCCGCCCGAGCGTGGCCCTCGTGGGTGCGCTGGTCATGGGCGTGGTCGCGGTGCCGCTGGCCCGCCGGGCCTGGCTCGCCCGGCGCGACCTCGGGGCGGGCTGGTGAGGCCCGCCACCGCGCTGGTCCGCGGCGGCACCGGGCTCGCCCTGGCGTCGCTGGCGCTGACGCTGGTCAACCTGGCGCGGCTGCGCGTGCCCGCCCCCGCCACCGTGCCCGGGGCGGCGACACCGGCGGAGCCGCTCGTCGTGCTGCTCCCGGTCCGCGACGAGGTCGACGTGGTCGAGGACTGCGTCGACCACCTCGTCGCCGCGATCCGGCGCTGGCCCGGACCCGCCCGGCTGCTGGTCCTCGACGACGGCTCCACCGACGGCACCGCCGCGGCCCTGGACGTCCTCGCGCAGCGCCACGACCTCGTGGAGGTGCTGCTCGGCAGCCCTCCGCCCCCGGGCTGGCTGGGCAAGCCCTGGGCCTGCCGCCAGCTCGCGCTGCACGCCGGCGACGCGTCGGTCCTGGCCTTCGTCGACGCCGACGTCCGCGTGGCCCCCGACGGGCTGGTCGCCTCGGTGGCGCTGCTGCGGGCGGCCGGGCTCGACCTGGTCTCGCCCTACCCCCGCCAGGAGGCGCACACCGCGGCCGAGCGGCTGGTGCAGCCGCTGCTGCAGTGGTCGTGGCTGGCCACGCTGCCCCTCGACGTCGCCGAGCGCTCGGCCCGGCCGTCCACCGCGGTGGGCAACGGCCAGCTGCTGGTGGTCGACGCGGGCGCCTACGCCCGCTGCGGCGGGCACGGTGCCGTGCGCGGCGAGGTGCTGGAGGACCTCGCCCTGGTGCGGTCGCTCAAGCGCGCCGGTGGCCGCGGCACCGTCGTCGACGGCACCCACGTCGCCCGCTGCCGGATGTACGACGGGTGGCCCGACCTGCGCGCCGGCTACGGCAAGTCGCTGTGGGCGGCCTTCGGCTCCCCCGCCGGCGCCGCGGCGGCCCACGGCCTGCTGCTCACGGCCTACGTCGTCCCGGCGGTCGCGGCGCTGGGCGGCTCGCGCACCGGCCTGCTGGGGTACGCCGCCGGCGTCGCCGCCCGGGCCGCCGTGGCCCGTCGCACCGGTGGTCGCGCCTGGCCGGACCCGCTCGCCCACCCCGTCTCGGTGCTGGCGCTGGCCGGCCTGACGGTCGACTCGTTCCGCGGCCGCCGCGCCGGCACGCTGCGCTGGAAGGGCCGCCCCGTCGAGGCGCCGGCGGTGCACCCGTCCGGGCGGGACGCCTGGTGAGCCGCGTCGTGGTCGTCGGGGCCGGCGTCGGGGGCCTGGCCGCCGCGGCCCGGTTGGCCGCGCTGGGCCACCGGGTGAGCGTGCTCGAGCAGGCCGAGGCGGTGGGCGGCAAGCTCGGCACCGAGCGCCACGAGGGCTTCGTCTTCGACACCGGGCCCTCGCTGCTGACGATGCCGCACGTGCTCGAGGAGCTCTTCGCGGCCACCGGCGCCCCGCTGGCCGACGTGCTGGCGCTGGAGCGGCTGGAGGTGGCCTGCCGCTACCGCTTCCCCGACGGCACGGTGCTCGACCTGCCCGGCGACCCGCAGCTGGTCCCCGCCGCCCTCGACGCCGCGCTCGGCCAGGGCCGGGGCGCCCAGTGGTCGGCGCTGAGCCGGCGCGCGAGCGCGATCTGGGACCTGACCCACGGACCCTTCCTGGAGTCGCCGGTCGGGCCGCGCGACCTGGTGCGGCTGGCCCGCGACCCGCGCGACGTCGCCACGGTCGCGCCGTGGCGCACCCTGCGCGGCCTCGGCGCGGCGTACCTCTCCGACCCGCGGCTGCGGCTGCTGCTCGACCGCTACGCGACCTACACGGGCTCCGACCCGCGTCGTGCCCCCGCCGCCCTGCTCACCGTGCCGTGGGCCGAGCAGGCGTTCGGCTCGTGGTACGTCCCCGGGCGCCTGGGCCGCATCGCCACCGCGCTGACCGACCGGCTCGACGAGCTCGGCGTCGAGGTCCGGACGGGTGCCCGCGTCGAGGAGGTGCTGGTCGAGGGCGGCCGGGCCACCGGCGTCCGGCTGGTCGGCGGCGAGGTGGTGCTGGCCGACGTGGTGGTCGCCAACGCCGACGCCACCCGGCTGTACGCCGACCTGCTCCCCGGCCGCGCCGGCCGCCCGGGGCGACGGCGACTGGCGCGCACCACGCCGTCGCTCGCGGGGTTCGCGCTGCTGCTGGGCCTCGACGAGGCGCCGCCGGACCAGCCGCACCACGAGGTGCTCTTCGCCGAGGACTACGACGCGGAGTTCGACGCCGTCTTCGGCCGTCGCGGCCCGGCCCGTCCGGCGGAGCGGCCCACGGTCTACGTCAGCGCGCCGCAGGACCCCGCCGTCGTGCCGCACCCGGGCGCCGGCGCGTGGTTCGTGCTGGTCAACGCACCCCGGCACGACCCCTCCTCCGGGCCGAGCGGGGGCGTGGACTGGGACGCGCCCGGTCTCGCCACGGCGTACGCCGACCGGGTGCTGGAGCTGATGGCCGAGCGCGGCCTCGAGGTGCGCGACCGGGTGGTGCACCGCACGGTGCTGACCCCGGCCGACCTGGAGCGGCGCACGCTGACCGCGGGCGGGTCGATCTACGGCACCTCCAGCAACGGCCCCCGCGCGGCCTTCCTGCGCCCGGCCAACCGCTCCCCCGTGCCCGGGCTGCTCCTGGTCGGGGGGTCCTCGCACCCTGGCGGCGGGCTGCCCCTGGTGCTGCTCTCGGCCCGGATCGTGGCCGGCCTGGTCGGTCCGGCCGAGGGCGGGCTCAGCCGGGGAGGGCGCGGCGCACGGCGACGACGAGGCTGACCAGCCCCGCTCCGGCCAGGAGGGCGGCCACGACCGCCAGGGCCGTCACCAGCCCCGGTCCGTCGACGCGGGGCAGGACGGCGACGCCGAGCCCGCGGGCCGCGAGCTCGGCGAGGTGCATCAGCACCGCCAGCACCGCCACGATGACGCGCGCGGGCCGCTCCCAGACCGTGATCGCCCCGGGGCCGTGCAGGCCCGCCACCTGGGCGTGGGCGCGCACCGACTCCAGCAGCAGCGTCGCGACCACCACCAGCCCCACCAGCCACCACGGCGCCCCCAGCACGAGCAGGACCAGCAGCAGCAGGACGTCGGAGCAGCGGTCGGCGAGCGGGTCCAGGACCCGGCCCCAGGCCGTGGCCCGGCCGGTCCGGGCGGCCAGGGCGCCGTCGACGCCGTCGAGCACGGCCGCGGCCAGCACGGCCACCACCGCCAGCAGCGGCCACCCGGCGGGCAGCGTCGCCAGCACGGGTGCGGTGCCCGCGACCAGCACGCCGACCAGCGTCACCGTGTCGGGTCGCACCCCGCGCCCCGCCAGCGGACGGGCGCAGCGGTGCACCAGCCGGACCCACCCGGCGACCCAGACCGACCCGCGGGGGTCGACGCCCTCGTGGAGCCCTGCCCACAGGTCGTAGGCCCGCTCGGACGGGTCCGACGGGTCGGCACCGCCGACGGGGCCGCTCACGGGGCCGCTCACGGGCTCGGGAGCACCACGATGCCGTCGTCGTCGCTGACCAGCCGGGCGCCGGGGGCGAACTCCACGCCGCCGAAGGCGACGACCACGTCGCGCTCGCCCACGCCGTCCTTGCTGCTCTTGCGGGGGTTGGAGCCGAGCGCCTTGACGCCCAGGTCGAGCCCGCGGAGCACGGCGACGTCGCGCACGGCGCCGTGGATGACGACCCCGGCCCAGCCGTTCGCGACGCCGGCGGCGGCGATCAGGTCCCCCATCAGGGCGGTGTGCAGCGAGCCGCCGCCGTCGACGACCAGCACGCGGCCCTCGGCCGGCTCGTTGAGGGTGGCCTTGACCAGGGCGTTGTCCTGGTGGCAGCGGATGGTGGTGATGGTGCCGGCGAACGCCGCGCGGCCGCCGTACTGCCCCAGCTGCAGGTCGCAGGACTGCAGCGCCTCGCCGTGCTCGTCCACCAGGTCCGCCGTCGCCGTCACGTCGTGCTCGCTCATGGTGCTCGTCCCCGTTGCCTAGTCTCGTCGCGTGGTCCAGGACAGCATGCCCGGTGCCGGGTCGCGCGTGGTGGCCCTGCACGTCGCGAGCGCCCGCCGGGCCCCGATGCAGGCGGTGACCGAGGTGCTCGCCGAGGCTGGGGCGGGGATCGTGGGCGACCGCTACCACGGCAGCCGCCACCGCCACGTGAGCCTGCAGTCGGCCGAGGAGCTGGCGGCGGCGGCGCGGGAGCTGGGCCGCGAGGTGCCGCCGGAGGGCACCCGTCGCACGGTGACCATCTCCCACGGCGCGGTGCCCACCGAGCCGGGCCACCGCGTGGTGGTGGGCGAGGTGGTGCTCGAGGTGGTGCGGGTCGCCGCGCCCTGCCGGGTGATGGAGGAGACCCTGGGCGAGGGCGGCCGGACGGCGCTGCGGCGTCGCGGCGGCGCGGTGCTGCGGGTGCTGGTGGGCGGCGCGATCCGGCTGGGCGACCCCGTCATGCTGGACCCGTGACCGACTCCCCCGCCGACGCTGCCGCCGACCCCGCCCCCGACCGCACCGCCGCGCTCGCCGGGCGGCTGCTCGACGCCCAGGTCGCCTGGGTCCTCGACCAGCTCGACGGCGAGCGGTTCGCCGAGGCCGTGGCCGGCGACGTCGGCACGGTGCTCGACCTCGCCTCTGGCCTGCGGCTCGCCGAGGTGGTCGACGTGGCCGACGTGCAGGCGGTCGCGCGCCGCGTGGTCCGCGACGTGACGGGCAGCCCGACGGTCGAGCGGCTGGCCGGCCCCGGCGCCGCGGCGGTCCACTCCGTCCTCGTCGCGGAGGAGGCGCCGCTGGGCGAGGTGGTGGCGCGCGAGGACGTCGACGCCCTGGTCACCCACGCCGTGGCGCTGCACGACGTCCGCGACCGCGTCCTGGACCGGCTCGCCGACAGCCCCGCCACCGTCGCCCTCACGTCCGGGTTCGTCTCGCGCGTGGTCACCGACGTGCTGACCCAGAACCGCGCCCGCGCCGAGAAGGTGCCGGGCGTCTCCTCGTTGCTGTCGCTGGGCAGCGGTGCCGTCTCCAAGGTGGGCCGGGTCAGCGTCGGCGGCAGCCAGCTCGACCGGCTGCTGGGCGACGCGATGGGTGCGGGCGCGCAGTTCACGATGCGCCGCACCACCGCGATCGTGCGCGAGCTGGTGACCGACGCGACGCTCCACGAGGTCGCGATGGAGCTGTGGGACCTGGCCGCCGAGCAGCCGGTCGGCTCGCTGGTCTCCGTGCTCGACGAGGACGAGGTCGTCGACCTGGCCGAGCGGCTGCGGGTGCTGGTCGCGGGCGTGCTGGCCGGAGGCGTCGACGACGGCCTGGTGGCGCGCGTGGTCGACGCGTGCGTGGCGGCCTTCTTCGAGCAGCACGCCGAGCACGACCTGGCCTCGCTGCTGCCCGCGATCGGCCTCGACCGCGACGACCTGGTGGCCGACGTGCGCCGCCTGGCGCCGCCGGTGCTCGACGCGCTGCGGGCCGACGGCCGTCTCGAGCGGGCGGTGCGGGAGCGGCTCGCGCCCTTCTGGACGTCCGAGGACGTCCGCTCCCTGCTGGCCCCCTCCTAGGATCGGGGCATGGTCGCGCGGGCAGGGATCGTCGTCACCGGCACCGAGGTGCTGACCGGACGGGTGGTCGACCGCAACGGCCCCTGGCTGGCCGAGGAGCTGCGCCGCCTCGGCGTCGACGTCGGGCAGGTCGTGGTGGTGGGCGACCGGCCCGACGACCTCCGCTCGGCGCTGGTCCTGCTGCTCGCCCACCACGACCTGGTGCTGACGACCGGTGGTCTCGGCCCCACCGCCGACGACCTGACCGCCGAGGTCGTGGCCGACGTCCAGGGCCGGCCCTCCCGCCTGGACCCCGACCTCGAGGGCGAGATCGCCGCCGTCGTGGAGCGGCTCTCGGCCGGCAAGGGCTGGCGCCGCGACCCGGAGGCGACGGCAGCCGGCGTGCGCAAGCAGGCGATGGTGCCCGAGGGGGCCCACGTGCTGGCCCCCACCGGCACCGCGCCCGGCCTGGTGGTGCCGCCCGCCGAGGGCACCTCCGGTCCCCCGGTCGTGGTGCTGCCCGGGCCCCCGCCGGAGCTGCAGGGCATGTGGGGCGACGTCCTCGCCGACCCGTTCGTGCAGCGCGCGATCGCCGCGCGCGAGGAGCTGCGCCAGTCGACGATGCGGCTGTGGGGCACCCCCGAGTCGGAGCTGGCGGCCACCCTGCGCCGCCACGACGCCGAGCTCGACGGCCTCGAGATCACCACCTGCCTGCGCGAGGGCGAGCTGGAGGTGGTCACGCGCTACGCCCCCGCCGCCGCCCCGGCGTACGCCGCCCTCGAGGCCGCGCTGCGCGGCGACTTCGCCGACACCCTCTTCTCGCCCACCGGCGAGACCGTCGACGAGCTGGTCGCCACCGCCCTGCTCGACCGCGGCGCGACGATCGCCACCGCCGAGTCGTGCACCGCCGGGCTGCTGGCCGGGCGGATCGCGGACCGGCCGGGCTCCTCGGCGTACCTGCTGGGCGGGCTGGTGACCTACGCCAACGAGGCCAAGCGCGACCTCCTCGGCGTGCCCCAGGACCTGCTCGACACCGTCGGTGCGGTCAGCCCCGAGGTCGCGCGCGACATGGCCGACGGCGCCCGCCGGGTCGTCGGCACCGACGTCGGCGTCGGCATCACCGGCGTCGCCGGCCCGGGTGGTGGCACGCCCGACAAGCCCGTCGGCCTGGTCCACCTGTGCGTCACCTCCGCCGACCACGTCGTCGCCCGCGAGTTCCGCCTCGGCGGCGACCGCGCCGGGATCCGCCAGCGCTCCGTCGTGGTGGCCCTGCACCTGGTCCGCGAGCTGCTGGCGCGGTAGCGCCGGACCGGCGCAGACGACCGACGCCCAGACCGGCGCAGACGCGCGGACACAAGTCCGCTCGAGTGCCCGGTCTGTCCCGGTTCGTCACGGCTCCGCGACAACTTGTGTCCGCGCGTCTGCGCGGATCGAGCGGGCGGAAGCGGGGCCGGGGCCGGGCGGGGCCGGGCCGGGAGGCTCAGGCGTGGGCGATGCAGGTGCGGGCGGTGGGGCGGGCGTCGAGGCGGCCGGGCGGGACGGGCTCGCCGCAGACCTCGCAGCGGCCGTAGCTGCCGTCGGCGACGCGGGCCAGGGCGGCGTCGACCTCGTGGAGGTGCCGCCGGGCCTGGTGGGCCAGGGCGGCGGTCTGGGAGCGCTCGAAGGCGATCGTCTGGCCCTCGGGGTCGTGCTCGTCGTCGGCGTTGCTGTCGCGGCTGGCGGCGACCACGCCGGCGTGGTCCTCGAGCAGCGCGGCCAGCCGCGCCTGCGTCTCGGCGCGGTCGGCCTCGAGGCGCTCGCGGGGATCCATCGGGCGAGCCTACGGATCCCCGCGAGCGACGACGGGAGGTGCGGAGCGGGTCAGGCGACCATGCCGTGCGGGTCGATGACGTACTTCTTCGCCGAGCCGGCGTCGAACTCCTGGTAGCCGCGCGGGGCGTCGTCGAGGCCGATCGTGGTGGCGTTGACCGCCTTCGCGATGTGGGCCTTGTCGGCCAGGATGAGGTTCATCAGCTGCCGGTTGTACTTCTTGACCGGGCACTGGCCGGTGACGAAGGCGTGCGACTTGGCCCACCCGAGCCCGAGCTTGACCCCGATCTGGCCCTCCTTGGCCGCGTCGTCGACCGCCCCCGGGTCGCCGGTGACGTAGAGCCCCGGGATGCCCAGCGAGGCCCCGGCCCGCGAGATGGTCATGATGTCGTTGAGCACGGTCGCGGGTGCCTCGGCGGCCCCCTCGCCGTGGCCGCGGGCCTCGAAGCCCACGGCGTCGACGGCGGCGTCGACCTCGGGCTCGCCGAGCAGCTGCTCGATGAGGTCGGGCAGCGCGTCGCCCGAGCTCAGGTCGACGGTCTCGCAGCCGAAGCTCTGCGCCTGCTGCAGCCGGTCGGCGTTCATGTCGCCGACCACGACGACCGAGGCGCCGAGCAGCTGGGCCGCGTGGGCGGCGGCGAGGCCGACCGGCCCGGCGCCCGCGACGTACACGGTCGACCCGGTGGTGACCCCTGCGGTGTAGGCGCCGTGGTAGCCCGTCGGGAAGATGTCGGAGAGCATCGTCAGGTCGAGGATCTTCTCCAGGGCCTGGTCGCGGTCGGGGAACCGCAGCAGGTTGAAGTCGGCGTACGGGATCAGCACGTACTCCGCCTGACCACCGACCCAGCCACCCATGTCGACGTAGCCGTACGCCGCACCGGCGCGCGCCGGGTTGACGTTGAGGCAGATGCCGGTCTTGCCCTCGAAGCACATCCGGCAGCGGCCGCAGGCGATGTTGAACGGCACCGAGCAGATGTCGCCCTCCTTGACGAAGAGCACGTCGTCGCCGACCTCGACCACCTCGCCGGTGATCTCGTGCCCGAGCGACTGACCGACGGGGGCGGTGGTGCGACCACGGACCATGTGCTGGTCGGACCCGCAGATGTTGGTCGTGACGAGCTTGAGGATGACGGCGTGCGGAGCGGCCTGCTTGATGCCGAAGTGGTCCGCCACCTCCTTCGGGATCTCCAGCTTGGGGTAGTCGACCGTCTCGACGGCGACCTCCCCCGGGCCCTTGTAGACGACCACGCGGTTTCCGGACATGAGCACGTCCTCTCCTCCCCCGCGGACGGCGGGGGCTGACGTTCGACGAGCCGACGTGACGAGCGTCACCCGGCCCCACCACACAAGCACCCACCCCCTGGGGCGACAAGGGGGTGGGGCCGGCTAGCGGGCGGCCGTCCCGTCGCCGGCCTCGTCCTGCCGGGCGCGGCGCAGCCGGCGACCGACCGCCTCGAGCAGCTCCATCATGGGCGCGGCCTGCTCCTGGGGGCGCGCGACGCCTGCGCCCATCGCCCGGCTGACGTGCTCGGCGAGGTCGTTGATCTTCACGTTGTGCTCGTTGGACTGCTTGCGCAGGATCGCGAAGGCCGTCACCTCGTCGATGCGGTAGGTGACCATCAGGGCGCCCTTCACCTGCTCGATGGCCCGGCGGTGGCGGGTGGCCGCGTCCACGGCGCTGCGGGTCGCGACCCGCACCTCGTCGGTGACGTCGAGCGACCAGCCCTCGAGGGTGCGGGGCTCGCCCTGCTCGTCGGGCACGACCTCGCCGACGAAGCTGAACACCCGCTCGCCGCGGGAGTCGGTGAGCAGCCGGCCCTGGCCGGCCAGGGTGGAGCGCTCGGCGACGGCGTGCTCGAGCGACCGCGTGATCCCCTCGACGTCGTCGGGGTGCAGGCGCGGGAGCACCGCGTCGATGCCGCAGCCCTCGGGGAGGGGGATGTCCCACAGCCGCACGACCTCGTCGGAGAACCACCAGGCCCCGGTCGCGAAGTCGTGCCCCCACTGTCCGAAGACAGGGAGGGCTGAGGTGTCGTTCGTCGGGCTCACGCGCGCCTTTCCGGGTGCTCTGGGTCGCGGGAGGCCACGCTTCCGGACCGTTGCACCGGCACCGGAAACGTCCCGAGCGACGGCTACCCGGCAACATCTTGCACCGCCGGTCCCCCCGAGGGGAAGTCGCGGGCACGCGTGTTGCCTTACGTCGTACGCCGCCCCGTCCCGCGGCCCGCTCCGAGAAGCGCTCCCGGACCCTGCGGACGTGCTGGTCCTCACACCCGGAATCCCCTCCCACCACCCGGCGTTGGCCCGGACATGACGACACTGGGACTCATCGGCAGCGGCAACATCGGCGGCACCCTCGCGAAGCTGGCGGTCGACGCCGGGCACGACGTGGTGCTCAGCAACAGCCGCGGGCCCGAGACGCTGCAGGACCTGGTCGCCGAGCTGGGCCCGCACGCCCGGGCCGCGACCGCCGCCGAGGCCGCCGAGGCGGGCGACGTCGTGGTGGTGACGGTGCCCCTGAAGAACTACCGCCAGGTGCCGGTCGAGCCGCTCGCGGGCAAGGTCGTCATCGACACGAACAACTACTACCCCGAGCGCGACGGCCAGGTCGCCGAGCTCGACGACGAGTCGACGACGACCAGCGAGCTGCTCCAGGAGCACCTGCCCACCTCGCGCGTCGTCAAGGCGTTCAACAACATCTACTTCGGTCACCTGGCCTCGCTCGCCCGGCCCGCGGGCGACCCGGCCCGCTCGGTGATCGCGATCGCCGGCGACGACGCGTCGGCCAAGCAGACCGTGACCGCGCTGCTCGACGACCTCGGCTACGAGGCCCACGACGCCGGGGCGCTCGCCGAGGGCTGGCGCTTCCAGCGCGACACCGCGGCGTACGGCGCGCCGTACGTCGTGCCGGGCGAGGAGTTCCCCGGCACCGGCAAGGCCGCCACCCACCAGGAGATGGCCGACGCGCTGGCCGCGGCCAAGCGCTACTCCGAGGTCTGAGCCCCGACGCGCCGGGCCGTCCCCTCAGCCGAGGGGGTGGCCCAGCGCGGTCGCCAGGCCGGGGACGTCGGCCACCGTGAGCGTCACGCCGGGGTGCCTGAGGGTGCGGGTGGGGTCGATGCCCGGCACGGGCTCGCGCAGGTCCAGGCACAGCGCCCGGTCGCCGTTGGTGGCGAACGAGATGCCGCGGTCGGAGAACGACAGGTGCGGCGGCCCGGCCGTCTTGAGCAGCGCGAACCCGCCGGTGTCCTGCACGCCCACGACGTTGTCGAGGCGCGTCCGCAGCGACCACGGCCCGAACCGCACCCGCAGCTCGCCGTCGTCGACCACCACGCGCGCGGTGCGGGGCGTCACCCCGAACGGCAGGCCGAGGACCCGGTAGGCGGGCGCGAACGCGAACTCGAAGACCTGGTCACCACTCACCACCCCACCCTGGCAGGTGGTCCCTGGTGGGGACGCGGCCGATAGGTTCGCGCCATGCGCTACTCCAAGCTCCTGTCCTCCCTGACCGCGGCCTACGGCGCCTTCGCGCTCGTCAAGCCCCGCCACCTGGCCGACGGCATCGAGGCGCCGGCGGTGCAGGCCCCGGCGTACGACCGGATGGCCTACACCTACGCCGGCCGCGACCTGTCCATCTCGGGCCTGGCCCTGGCCTCCTCCAACCCCTCGGTCGTCACCGCCGCCATGGTGCTGCGGATCGTCGGCGACGTCGCGGACGCCACCATCCTCGCCACCGGCACCCAGGACTCGAAGGTGCGCGGCAAGGTGCTGGGCGTGACGCTCGGGTGGGCCGCCCTCAACACGCTGGCGCTGGTCGCCGACCGGCGGGCGCTGCGCTCCTAGCCACGGTCCGGGCACACGCGCCCGCAGCCGGGCGCTCGACACCCGAGGCCCCGGTGCCACCCCTAGCGGGGCGGCACCGGGGCCTCGTCGCGTCCTCAGGCCTGCGGCGTGGGCGTGCCCGCGGCGGGCGCGTCGGCCGGGGGCTTGGCGGGACCCGTGCCCGCGCCCGGGCCCTTGCCCGGGGTGGGCGGGGCGGGCGGGGTGGGTGCGCCGGAGTCGGAGGAGCCGGGGGCGGCCGGGGCCGTCGGGGCGGTGGGCGCCGAGCCGTCGGCCGCCGGACCGCAGCCGGGGGCCGGCGGGGCCGGGGGCTTCGGGGTGCCCTCGCCGGCGGCCGGCGGGGTGGGCGGCTTCGGGGCGTCCTCGCCCGTGGGCGGCGTGGGCTTCTCGCCGCTGGGCGGCTTGGGGGCGTCGCCGCCGGTCGGGGGCTTCGGGGCGTCCTCGCCCGTGGGCGGCGTGGGCTTCTCGCCGCTGGGCGGCTTGGGGGCGTCGCCGCCGGTCGGGGGCTTCGGGGCGTCGTCGCCCGTGGGCGGCTTCGGGGCCCCGGCGGGCGGTGCCGGCACGGCGCAGTCCCGGGCGGCGGACCCGTCCTGGTCCGCGTCCGCCCCCGACCCCGTGGACCCGTCCGAGGTGCCGGAGCTCCCCGTGCCGCCGGCAGCGGAGCCGGAGCCGCCCGCAGTGACGGCGGCGTCCGAGAGGGCGCTGGTCGAGGCCGTGGGCGTGGTGGCGGCGGTGCCGCCCGCGATGGCGGGCACGGCGTAGGCGACGCCCACGGCGGCCACCCCCGCGACGGCCAGCGCGGCGAGCGGCGCCCGCCGGGGAGCGCGTCGCCGGGGAGCCGCGTCGGCCCCGATCGGCGAGGCGGCGACGGACTCGCGGTAGGCCGGGATCGGCTGGGTGTCGTCGTGCGCGGCGTACGCCGCCCGCTGCGCCTCCTGGTGCTGCTGGGCACGGCGGCGCGCGCGGAGGGCACGGAGCTGGTCGATCGGGTTCTGCGACATCAGGTTCTCCTCGGGTGGTGCGGATGGGTCCGGGTGGGTGGGTTCGGGTGGGTCGGTTCGGGTGGGGCCGGTCAGGAACGGGACGCGAGCATCCGGCCGACGGCCTCGACCGCGCCCCGGGGCGACGGCACCAGGTCGAGCAGCCGGCTGTCGCGCACGACGTCGGCCACGCCCGGTGGGGCGACGGCGACGACCGCGGCCGCCACCAGCCACAGCCCGAGCGTGGTGGTGAGACCGGCGACGAGACTTGCGAGCACGCCGCGTCCCCGGGCCAGCGCACCGGCCACGGCCGCGAGCACCAGCACCACGGCGACGAGGTCGACCAGCGGCCGGTCGAGCAGATCGTTCATCGGGTCCTCCTGGGGTCGGTCCCGGCGGTCTGCCGGGGCACGAGGAGGACGCTGCCGGGGCCACCTGAAGACGACCTCAAGAACGGCGCCCTCCCGCTCGTTCTTGAGGTGGTCTTCAGCCTCGGCGCGGCAGACTGAGCCCGTGACCAGCACCTCCGGCGACCTCTCCCGACCCGCGGGTCGGCCCTCCCCGGGCTCTCGCGCGCGAGTCCTGCTGGTGGAGGACGACCTCACGATCCGGGAGAGCCTGCGCGGCTCCCTGTCCGCCGCCGGCCTCGAGGTCCGGGCCCTGGCCGACGGCCTCGACCTCGAGGCCGAGCTGCACTCCTTCCGCCCCGACCTGGTGGTGCTCGACTGGATGCTCCCGGGCCGCGACGGCCCCGAGCTGGTCCGCGTGGTGCGTCGCACCACGGCCGCGGGGGTGGTGATGCTGACGGCGCGCGAGGGCGTGGCCGACCGGCTGCGGGGCTTCGACGTGGGGGTCGACGACTACGTCGCCAAGCCGTTCGTCACCGAGGAGCTGGTCGCGCGGATCCGCGCCGTGCTGCGGCGCACCGGGGCGGTCTCCAGCACTGTGGTCGTGGACGACCTGGTCATCGACGAGGGCGCCGCGCTGGTGGAGCGGGCAGGCACGCGGATCGCGCTGACCGCCACCGAGCTGCGGCTGCTGTCCTACCTGGCGACCAACCGCGACCGCGTGATGTCGTCGGCCCAGATCCTCACCCAGGTCTGGGGCTACGAGCAGTACGCCGACAACCTCGTCCAGGTCCACGTCTCGGCCGTGCGCCGCAAGCTGGAGGCTCACGGCCCGCGGCTGATCCACACCGAGCGGGGCCTCGGCTACGTGCTGCGCGCCCCCCGTCCCCCGTCGTGAGCGCGTCCCGCACCGGCCTGCACACGCCGTCGCTGCGCCGGCGGGTCACGCTGGTGGTCCTGGTGCTGCTCGCCGCGATGCTGCTGGCCGTGTCCGTGGTGACCGACACCGTGCTGGCCAACCGGCTCGACGCCCAGCTGCGCCAGCGGCTCGCCGACCGGGCGACCGTGGCGGCCGCGCTCGTCGACCAGGTGGAGCCGCGCGACCTGGCCCGTCGCCTGGAGGGCGACGGCGTCTCGGCCGTCGTGACCGTGGGCGACGAGGTCTACGCCGAGGGCCAGCTCGGCGGCGGGGCCACCGCCGGCACGCCCGGTGCGGCCTCCGAGCCCCCGGCGCCCGGCCCCGGCGAGGGACCCGCGGGCGGTCCCCCCACCCCCGCCGGACCCGCGGGGGCGGCCGACCGCGCCTCCACGCCCGAGGAGGTCGACCAGTCGGGCGAGCTCCTCTCGCTCGACCGCGACCTCGGCGACGACACCTCGGTGCGGCTGCTCGCCTCGACCTCGGACATCGCAGCGACCCTCGACCAGCTGCGGCTCGCGCTGGCCCTGGCCGCGGCCCTGGTCCTGCTGCTGGCCGGCGCGGTGGTGCCGCTCGTGGTCGACCGCGCGCTGCGCCCGCTCGGGCGCATCACCGCCGCGGCCCGCGAGATCGGGCGCGGCGACCGCCAGCGACGCCTGTCCCCCGACACCCCGGCCTCGGAGCTCGGCCGGACGGCCACCGCCTTCGACGAGATGCTCGACGAGATCACCGGCGCCGAGGACCGTGCGGTCGTCTCCGAGGAGCGGGTGCGCCGCTTCCTCTCCGACGCCGCCCACGACCTGCGCACGCCCCTGACCGGCGTCCAGGCCGCGGCCGAGCGGGTGCTGCGCGACGACCCGCCGCGCGACGAGCGCGAGCAGGTGCTCCTGACGCTCGTGCGGGAGTCGCGCCGCGCGGGCCGGATGGTCGACGACATGCTGCTGATGTCGCGCATCGACGGCGGCCTGCCGCTGCAGCGCTCCCCGGCCGACCTGCTCGGGCTGGCCCGCGAGGTCGTCGACGCCCAGCAGCTCACCAGCCCCGGGGCGGACCTGCGCGCCGCCGGGGCGCCCGTCGTGGTCGCGGTCGACCGCGACCGGGTGCTGCAGGTGCTGGCCAACCTGGTCCGCAACGCGGCGCAGGCGGGTGCCCGGACCGTGGTGGTGAGCACGGGCACGACCGGCGCCCACGGCTCCGGTGACGCCGAGGTGCGGGTGGACGACGACGGGCCCGGCGTCCCGGTCGCGGAGCGCGAGCACGTCTTCGACCGGATGGTCCGGCTCGACACGACGCGGTCCTCGGGAGGACCGGCCGGATCCGGACTCGGCCTGGCGATCGCGCGTGGCCTGGCGCGGGCCCACGGCGGCGACCTGCGCTGCGAGGACTCCGAGCTCGGCGGCGCCCGCTTCGTGCTGACGCTGCCGCTCGCGGGGCCGGGGTCGGGTCCGACGCCCGACGGCGCCGGACCCGCTCGGGGCTAGCCCTTGCGGGCCAGCAGGGTCCGCACCAGGAACAGCACGACCAGGACGACGACGATGATGAGCAGGATCTTTCCCATGGGCATTCCTCGCTGTGGTGACCCCGAGGGGTCGGCGTGACGGCCACGCGTGGGGCGATCGTAGGGCCGCGGCCTAACGTGCGGTCATGAGTTCTCCCCAGCCCGGCTCCGTCCCCCGCACCGCCCTGGTCACCGGCGCCTCGTCGGGCATCGGGCTCGCGACCGCCCGTGCGCTCCTCGAGGAGGGGTACGCCGTCATCGGCACCAGCCGCGACCCCGCCCGCATCCCCGAGGCCGACCGCGTCGAGGGCGTGTCCTACCGCGCGCTCGACCTCGACGACCTGGGCTCGCTGCCCGGGTTCTGCGCCGCCCTGCGTGCCGAGGGCCACCACGTCGACGTGCTGGTGAACAACGCCGGCGAGTCGCAGAGCGGTCCCCTGGAGGAGCTCCCCCTCGGCGCCCTGGAGCGGCTGTTCCGCGTCAACGTGCTGGGCCCCGTCCGGCTCACCCAGCTGCTGCTGCCAGCGATGCGCGAGCGCGGCGGCGGCCGCGTGGTGATGGTGGGCTCGATGCTGGCGAGCTTCCCGCTCGCCTACCGCTCGTCCTACGTCGCCTCCAAGGCCGCCCTCAAGGGCTTCGCCACGGCCGCCCGCCTGGAGATGGCACCCCACGGCGTGTGGCTCACCACCGTCGAGCCGGGGTCGATCAGCACCGGCATCAGCCAGCGCCGCACGACGTACGTCGACGACGGCTCGCCGCACGCCGAGCGCTTCGCCCGGATGCTGCAGCGGCTCGACCGGGCCGAGCGCCACGGCACCAGCGCCGAGCGGGTCGCCCGGACGGTCGTCGAGGCCGTCTCGGCAGCCGAGCCCGCGCCGCTGTACGCCGTCGGCAGCAACGCGCCCGCGGCCTTCGCCCTGCGGCGGCTGCTGCCCCGGGCCACCGTCGAGCGGGTGGTCTCGCGCCGCTTCGGACAGAGCAGCCGGCCCGAGCGGGCGACCTCGTGAGCACCCGCGCAGCCGCGCCGCTGCCGGCGCTGTGGGAGGACCTGACCTTCCTCAGCCCGCTCTCGGAGCAGCGCGCCGACGCCCAGGCCGCGTGGCTGGCCGAGGGCCTGGGACCCGGCACCGTGCTCGACGTCGGGTGCGGGTGGGGCGAGCTGCTCCTGCGCGTCCTGGAGCGGGCCCCCTCCGCCAGGGCCGTCGGCGTGGACGTCGAGCCGCTGCGCGTCCAGGAGGCCGGTCGCCGTGCCGCGGCCCGCGGCCTGGGCGGGCGGGCCCGCTTCGTCACCGGCGACGCGTCCGGCGAGGTCCGCGACCGGCTCCCGCCGGTGGTCGACGCCCTGGTCGTCTCCGGGTCGAGCCAGGTCTGGGGCCCGCCGGTCGAGGAGGGTCGCCCGCTCGACTACGGCGCCGCGCTCGCCGCGGTGCGGGCGCACGTGCGTCGAGGCGCCCGGGTGCTCTACGCCGACGCGATCTGGTCGCGCCCGCCCACCCCTGCCGCCGTCGCGCCGCTGTCGGGTCGCGACGACGAGTTCGTCACGCTCCACGAGCTCGTCGAGCTGGCGGTCGGGCACGGCTTCGCCGTCGTGGCCTTCGGCGAGTCGAGCCTCGAGGAGTGGGACGCCTTCGAGTCCGGCTTCGGCGCCGGGGTGGCGCGCTGGCTGGACCGGCACGGCGCCGCGCACCCGGAGGCCGGCGCGGTCGCGGCCCGGGCGGCGGACCAGCGGGCGGCGTACCTCCAGGGCTACCGGGGCGTGCTCGGGTACGCCCACCTCCAGCTGCTCGCGGTCTGACGACGGTCCCGCGCGGGCGGGGCTACGGGCCGCGGTACTCCACCAGGGCCACGGCCCGGCCGGTGCCGAAGTCGTGCTCGCGCCGGCGACCGGTCGCCGTCCAGCCCCGGCGCTCGTAGAAGGCGCGGGCGCGCGCGGCCCCCTCCAGGGTCCACAGCACCGGTGACGTCCCGGCGGGCGTCGGCAGCGCGGCCAGGGTCGCCTCCCACAGCACCTGCGCCGCCCCGGTGCCCCACCACCGCGGGTGGACGTAGCAGGCGTGCACCTCGGGTGCGGGCGCGCCGGCGGGTCCCGGGCCGCCGTGGGTGAAGCCGACGACCCGGTCGTCCGCCACGACCACCAGCAAGGTCGACCCGTCGCGCAGCCGGGGCTCGTGGTCGGCGACCAGCTGCGCGGTCAGGGTCCGGCCCGTGCCGCGTCGCTGCGCCACGGCGAGCGCCAGCGCCCCGGCCCCGAACACCCCGGCGTACGCCGCGCGCCACGCCTCGGCGTGCACCTCCCCGATCGCCGCGGCGTCGGCCACCGCCGCTCCGCGCACGTGTGGTGCCGGCGCCGGCTCGTGACCGCTCATGCCCCGCATCCTGCCGGAGCGGCTGCGGGCCCCGGGGTCGGCTCTCAGGTGGGCTGGCTACGATCCGCGGCGATGACTTCCCCACGACGCCTCCTGGTCGCCCTGTCCGCCTCCCTCGTGGCGGTCGCCGCCCTCAGCGGGTGCGGCAGCAGCGACGACGCCACCACGACGCCGAGCACGGCCGGCTCCGGGCAGTGCTCCTACCCGGTTGCCCAGTCGCCGGTGGAGACCAAGAAGGTCGACCGGCCGCCGGCGGACCCGCCCGCCGACGAGCCCGCGGCGGTGACGATCGCCACCGACCGCGGCGACGTCAAGGTCAGCCTCGACGCCGAGAAGGCGCCCTGCACCGTCAACTCGTTCCTCTCCCTGGCCCGGCAGGGCTACTTCGACGGCACCACCTGCCACCGGCTGACCTCGGGGCGCCTCAACGTGCTCCAGTGCGGCGACCCCTCGGCCACCGGCACCGGCGGTCCGGGCTACTCCTTCGCCGACGAGCTGCAGCAGGACGACCCCCGGCTGCAGCCGTGCCTGGGCCAGGTCGACCAGAGCACCGGCAACGAGGTCTGCACCTACCCCGCGGGCACCCTCGCGATGGCCAACGCCGGCCCGGACACCAACGGCTCGCAGTTCTTCCTGGTGTACGCCGACAGCCCGCTGCCCGCGTCGTACACCGTCTTCGGCCGGATGAGCGCCGCCGGCGTGGCGGTCGTCAAGGAGGTCGCCGCGCAGGGCAACGGCCCCGACGGCATCGCTCCCGAGGAGAAGGTGACCATCGAGTCCGTGAAGTGAGGCCATCGGCGCGGTCGTAGGGTCGAGGACATGGAATTCCGCTACCTCGGCAACTCGGGTCTCAAGATCTCCGAGATCACCTACGGCAACTGGCTCACCCACGGCTCCCAGGTCGAGAACGACGTCGCGACGCAGTGCGTCCGCGCCGCGCTCGACGAGGGCATCAGCACGTTCGACACCGCCGACGTCTACGCCAACACCAAGGCGGAGACCGTGCTCGGCGAGGCCCTCAAGGGCGAGCGGCGCGAGTCGCTGGAGATCTTCACCAAGGTCTACTGGCCCACCGGCCCCGGCGGCAAGAACGACACCGGCCTGTCGCGCAAGCACGTCATGGAGTCGATCAACGGCTCGCTGCAGCGGCTGCAGACCGACTACGTCGACCTCTACCAGGCGCACCGCTTCGACACCGAGACCCCGCTCGAGGAGACGATGCAGGCGTTCGCCGACGTCGTGCGCCAGGGCAAGGCGCTCTACATCGGCGTCAGCGAGTGGACCGCCGACCAGATCCGCCAGGGCGTCGCGCTCTCGAAGGAGCTCGGGTTCCAGCTGATCTCGAGCCAGCCGCAGTACTCCATGCTCTGGCGCGTCATCGAGGAGGAGGTCGTCCCCACCTCCCGCGAGCTCGGCGTCTCCCAGATCGTGTGGTCCCCGATCGCGCAGGGCGTGCTGACCGGCAAGTACAAGCCCGGCCAGGAGCTGCCCGCCGGCTCGCGCGCCACCGACGAGAAGGGTGGCGGCGCCAAGATGATCAGCCGCTTCATGAACGACGACACCCTCGCCCGGGTGCAGGACCTGCAGCCGGTGGCCGACGAGGTCGGGCTGAGCATGGCCCAGCTCGCCGTGGCCTGGGTGCTGCAGAACGACAACGTGGCCGCCGCGCTGGTGGGTGCGTCGCGCCCCGAGCAGGTCAGCGAGAACGTCAAGGCCGCCGGGGTCACGATCCCCGCCGAGCTGATGGCCAAGATCGACGACGTGCTGGGCGACCTGCCCGTGACCGACCCCGGCAAGACGGCCGAGGGCGCGCCGAAGCAGCGCGTCGCCTGACCCGTCCCGACCAGTCCGAGGGCTGTCGTACGCCGACCCGCGAGGGTCAGCCGCGGCAGCCCTCGAGCACGTCCGGGCCGAGCAGGTCGGGGAACCGCCGCCCCAGCTGGGCGGGCAGCACGTTGTCGGCCGTCTTCTCGGTCGGGCCGGCCACCGCCTCCCCGTCGCGCACGGCGTACGTCGTGCGCCGCACGTCGTAGGCCATCACGACGCCGGCCGGCTCATGGGCGACCGCCTCGGTGACCACGATCGCCCCGTCGGCGCAGCGGGCCGAGACGCCGCCCGTCGGCGCGTCGAGGGCCACGAAGGGCAGCAGCGGCTGGTCCGTCGCGCCCCCGCCGTCGCGCACGAGCTCGACGAGCCGGCCGTCCTCCTCGGCGTACAGCCGCAGCTGGAGACCGCCCCGCGGGTGCGACTGGCGGGTGGCCAGCAGGGCCCCGTCGACCCCCGGCACCACCACGGCCTGCGCTGCGTCGACCGGCGGCTCCCCCGGCGTGGCCGGGGCGACCGCGAACCCGTCGCCGACCGGCACGAAGACCCGGTCGGGGCAGCGGCCCGAGGACCCGGTCACCCTGACCGGCACCGGGGTGCCGTCGCCGGACAGGTCGACCCGCGCCAGGGTGCGGGCCCCGCGGACGGCGGCGCTGCCGGCGTCGCAGTCCCCCACCGTCGCGGTCCCTGCGCCGGCAGCGGCGTCCCCCGACGCGGAGGAGCCCGGGGACGAGCCCGGGGACGAGCCCTGCGACCCGCTGGACGAGCCCGTCGGCGAGGGCTCCTGCGAGCCGCAACCGGCGACGAGCAGGGCCAGCGCGGCGGCGACCGCGGCGGCGGTGGTCGGGCGGGGGCGACGGCGGACCGGTGGGGTGTCCATGGTCATCGGACGCGACCGGCGGGCGACTGGTTCCGCATGGGCTCACCGTAGGCCCACCGGGGCACGTCGCCGCGGACCCCCGAGCGTGCTGCGGGGTGGACCGGTCGGCCTACAGTCGTGGGGTGAGCACCATCGGAGAGCGCCGCCGCCGTCCCGGCCCCACGGTGCGCGACCGCGTGACCGAGTTCCGCGACGGCGCCCGGCTCGAGCGCGAGGACCGCGTCATCACCGAGGAGCCGCTCGAGCTGCGCGTGGGGTGGCCGGGCCGACCCGCGGAGCGGGTGGCGGTGACGATGCGGACCCCCGGTCACGACTTCGAGCTGGCCGCCGGGTGGATGGTCCACGAGGGCATCACCACGCCCCGCGACGTCCGTGCGGTGCGCTACTGCACCGACGAGACCCTCGGCGAGCTGGAGGAGTTCAACGTCGTCACGGTCGACCTCGCCGGTCCGCCGCTGACCCTGCCCGCGGCCCGCCTGGTCAGCTCGGCGTGCGGCGTCTGCGGCACCGACACCGTCCAGGACGTGCTCGCCCGCGCCGAGGCGACCGACCCGGTGACCCTGTCGGTCGCGACGGTGCTGGCGCTGCCCGACCGGCTGCGCGAGCAGCAGCCCGGCTTCGGCCGCACGGGCGGGGTCCACGCCGCCGGTCTGTTCGAGGCCGACGGCACCCGCGTCGTGGTCCGCGAGGACGTCGGGCGCCACAACGCCGTCGACAAGGTCGTCGGGTCGCGGATCCTCACGGCGCAGCGGATGCCGCCCGTGCTGGTGCTCAGCGGCCGCATCGGCTTCGAGCTGGTGCAGAAGGCCGTCGTGTCCGGGCTGGGCGCGCTCGTCGCCGTCGGCGCACCGACCTCGCTGGCGGTCTCGCTGGCGCGCGAGGCCGGCGTGGTGATGGTGGGCTTCGACCGCGGCGGCCGCTTCGTGGCGTACGCCGGGGCCGAGCGCCTGCGCGACTGAGCCCGGCCCCCGCGGCGTGGGTGCCGGGGACTGTCGGTGCCGCCTCCTAGCGTGTCCGGCATGCGGCTGCTGCACACCTCCGACTGGCACCTGGGCCGGTCCTTCCACGGGGAGGACCTCCTCGGGGCGCAGGCCGCGTTCGTCGACCACCTCGTGGAGACGGTGACCCGCGAGCAGGTCGACGCGGTGCTCGTGGCCGGTGACGTCTACGACCGCGCCCTGCCCCCGGTCGACGCCGTCGCGCTGGCCGACGAGGCGTTCCACCGGCTGGCCGCCACCCGGGCCCGGGTGGTGGTGACCAGCGGCAACCACGACTCGGCCCGCCGGCTGGGCTTCAACGCCCGCCTGGTCGACCTCGCCGGGGTCCACCTGCGCACCGAGCTGTCCCGGGTGGGCGAGCCGGTGCTGCTCGAGGACGCCCACGGCCAGGTCGCCGTCCACGGGCTGCCCTACCTCGACCCCGACGTCGCCCGGGTGGCGTGGGACCTGCCCACCCGGTCCCACCACACCGCCCTGGCCCACGCCGTCGGCCTGGTCCGCGCCGACCTCGCGACCCGCCCGGCCGGCACCCGCTCGGTGGTGCTGGCCCACGCGTTCGTGACCGGCGGCCAGCCCAGCGACAGCGAGCGCGACATCGCCGTCGGCGGCGTCTCGGCCGTGCCGACCGAGCTCTTCGAGCCCTTCGACTACACCGCCCTGGGCCACCTGCACGGCCGGGCCACGCTCACGCCCACGGTGCGCTACTGCGGGTCCCCGGTCGCCTACTCCTTCTCCGAGGCCCACCACGTCAAGGGCAGCTGGCTGGTCGACCTCGGACCCCGCGGCACGACGCAGGCCCAGTTCGTCGAGGCGCCCGTGACCCGTCGGCTCGCCGTCCTCGAGGGCGAGCTGGAGCAGCTCCTCGCCGACCCGGCCCTGGCCCGCCACGAGACGGCCTGGGTGCAGGCGACGCTGACCGACGCCTCCCGCCCCGACCAGGCGATGGAGCGGCTCCGCCGGCGCTTCCCCCACGCCCTGGCGCTGCGCTTCGCCCCGGTGGGTGGCGCGCCCTCGACGCGACGCCACCTCGTCGCCGGCCGCTCCGCCCACGACGTCACCCTCGACTTCGTCGAGCACGTCCGCGGCCGGGCTGCCACCGACGCCGAGTCGGCCCTGCTCGCCGAGGCGCTGGCGTGCTGCTCCGAGGACCGCGAGCTCGACCTCGAGCGCGTCGGTGCTGCTGCCGGCGCCGCCCCGGACGCCGGCCGGTGAGCGCCCGGTGAGGCTCCACCACCTGGAGGTGACCGCGTTCGGTCCCTTCGTCGACACGGTCGCGGTCGACTTCGACGCCCTCGCCGCCGGTGGCCTGTTCCTGCTGACCGGCGCGACGGGGGCCGGCAAGACCAGCGTCCTGGACGCGGTGTGCTTCGGGCTCTACGGCGAGGTGCCCGGCGAGCGACACGCCGCCCGCCAGCTGCGCAGCGACCACGCCCCCGCCGACGCCGAGCCGCGGGTGGTGCTCCGGGCGAGCGTGGGCAGCCGCAGCTTCCGCTTCACCCGCAGCCCCGCGTGGGACCGGCCCAAGCGCCGCGGCGAGGGCACCCGACGGATCCAGGCCGGCGTGCTCGTCGAGGAGCACCGCGACGGCGCCTGGGAGCCGCTGACGACCCGTCTCGACGAGGCCGGGCACCTCGTCGGCGAGCTGCTGGGCATGACGGTCACTCAGTTCACGCAGGTGGCGATGCTGCCCCAGGGTCGCTTCCAGTCGTTCCTGCGCGCCTCCTCCGCCGAGCGCCACCAGGTCCTGCAGCGGCTGTTCCGCACCCGCCGCTACGAGGACGTCGAGCGCTGGCTCGCCGAGCGCCGCACCGCGCTGCGCCGCGACTCGCTGCGGGGCCACGACCGGTGCCGGGAGCTGCTCAGCCGGCTCCAGGAGGCCGGCGCGACGCCGGTCCCCGACGCCTGGCAGCCCGACGACCTCGACGGCCTGGGTGCGCTCGTCGACGACGGCGACCTCGCCGCGTGGACCGCGCGCCTGGTCGACGACGCGGCGACCGAGCTCGAGCGGCGCACCACCAGCCTGGCCGGGGTGACCGAGACCCTGCGGCTGACCCGCGACCTGGCCGTGGCCGAGCGCGAGCGCCACCGTGCCCGCCAGCGGGGCGCGCGAGCCCGGACGGTCCTCGCCGAGCTCGACCGCACCACGACCGCGGCCACCGAGGCCGCCCGTCGTCTCGACGCCCACGTGCGCGCCGTCCCGCTGGTGCCGCACGCCCGTCGCGTCGAGGCCGCCCGCCTCGCCGCGGAGCAGGCGGCCACCGCCCTGGCGACCGAGCTGCGCGACGCCCGGGTGCCCCCCGACCCCGACGAGCTCCACGCGCTGGCCGCGGCCGCGGCCGACGAGCGCGCCACCGCGCGGGCGTGGCTGCCGCGCGAGCGGGAGCTGGAGGCGGCCCGACAGCGCGCGGACGAGCTCGACGCCGAGGCGGCGCGACTGGGCCGACGCGTGGAGCTGGCCGAGGAGCAGGCCGCGGCCACCGACGTCGCCGCCTCCACCCTGGCCGCCCGGGTCGAGAGCGCCCGGACCGGTGCTGCCGAGCACGGCGGTGACCTGGCCGCCGAGCAGTCGGCACGCAGCGGACTGGCCGCCGCCCGCGACGCCGAGGAGGTCGCCGGCACCCTCGTGACCGCCCGCGCGCGCCTGACCGCGGGCGTGCAGCAGGTCCAGGACCTCCGCGAGGTCTACCTCGACCTGCGCGAGCAGCGCATCTCCGGCATGGCGGCCGAGCTGGCCACGGGCCTGGCTGCCGGGTGCTCGTGCCCGGTGTGCGGCAGCGCCGAGCACCCCGCCCCCGCGGTCGCCGCCGGCCGGGTGGGCCGCGCCGAGGAGGACGCCGCCCGGCAGCAGGTGGAGGACGCCGACTTCGAGCGCCAGGCCGTCGCCGAGCAGGTCCGCGTCCTCGAGGCCCAGCTGGCCTCGGCCCGGGCCCGCGCCGAGGACCTGGCGGTGACCGAGTGGCAGCAGCGGGTGGCCACGGCCGGCCGCCGGCTGCAGCGCTCCGCCGAGGCGGTCCGCCTGCTCGCCGAGGTGGAGCTGGAGCTGGGCCGGGGTCGCGACCGCGCCGCGCGGGCCCGCACCGAGCTCGCCGCGCTGACCGCGACGGCGGCCGAGCGCGGTCGCGAGGCCGCCACGACGCGGGACGGCGCCGACACGCTCGCCCGGGAGCTGGCCGCCCTGCTGGAGCCGCACGCCGCGCCCACGGTGTCGGCCCTGGTCGCCCGGCTCCAGGAGACCGAGCGTGTGCTCGCCGGCGTGCTCGCCGCGCTCGAGGTCGGCCGTCGCGCCGACGTCGAGCTCGCGGCGGCGCTCGGCGCCGCCCACCACGCGCTGGGGACGTCGGGCCACCCGGCGCTGGAGGACGCCGTGGCGGCCGTGCTGCCGCACGCCGAGGCCACGGCCCTCGAGACGCTGCTGGAGGGCCGCCGGGTGGACCGGGCCGACGCGCTGCGGGTGCTGGCCGAGCCCGACGTGCTCGCGGCGGAGGAGCAGCCACCGGCCGACCTGGAGACGCTGGAGCACGACCTGCGGCGCTCCGAGACGGCCCGCGACCACGCCCTGGGCGCTCACCGCCACGCCACGGCCCGGGCCACCCGGGTCCGGGCGCTGGCCGACGAGCTCGACGCGGCCCTGGCTGCCTGGGCACCCGTGCGCCACCGCCACCTCGAGGCCGCCCGGCTCGGGTCGCTGGTCGAGGGCACCTCGAGCGACAACCGGCTGCGGATGCGGCTCTCGGCCTACGTCCTGTCCGAGCGGCTGCGCCAGGTGGTGGCGGCGGCCAACGAGCGGCTGGCGGCGATGACCGACGAGCGCTTCACCCTCGAGCAGGTCGACGAGAAGGGGGCGGGCGAGCAGCGCGGCGGGCTGAGCCTGCGCGTGCGCGACGAGTGGAGCGGCACCCGCCGCGACCCGGCCACCCTCTCCGGCGGGGAGACCTTCGTGGTGTCCCTGGCCCTGGCGCTGGGGCTGGCCGACACCGTCAGCCACGAGGCGGGCGGCACCACCCTCGACACGCTGTTCATCGACGAGGGCTTCGGCGCGCTCGACGCCGCGACGCTCGACGGCGTCATGGACACCCTCGACTCGCTGCGCGACGGGGGCCGGGTGGTCGGCCTGGTCAGCCACGTCACCGAGCTGCGCAGCCGGGTGACCTCGCAGCTGGAGGTCCACAAGGACCGCCGCGGCTCGACGGTCGCGGCCGTGCTGGCGAGCGGATGAGCCGGGGGCGCGCCCTCCCGGTCGGCCTCCCCGTGGAGCAGGCCCACTAGGGTCGAGCACATGCCTGGCGCCTCCGTGGATCCCACCTTCCTCGCGCTCCCCCTGCAGCGGCTCGCCGACGTCGCGCTCGGACGGGCCCGGGACTTCGGCGTCACGCACGCCGACTTCCGGCTCGAGCGCAACCGCTACCAGCACCTGTCGGTGCGCGACGGCCAGCTCGAGGGCGCCCAGGACGCCGAGGACCTCGGGTTCGCCGTCCGGGTGCTGCTCGACGGCGCCTGGGGCTTCGCCTCCGGCGTCGAGCTGAGCGACTCCGAGGCCGTGCGCGTCGCCGAGACCGCCATCACCGTGGCCCGCGTCGCCGCCAAGATGACCAGCACGCCGGTCGAGCTCGCACCCGAGCCGGTGCACCGCGACGTCACCTGGGTCTCGCCGTACGTCGTGAACCCGCTCGAGGTCCCGCTCGCCGAGAAGGTCGCGCTGCTCTCGGGCTGGACCCGCGAGCTCACCGGCCCCGGCGGCGTCGACCACGCGAGCGGCAGCCTCCAGCAGGTCCAGGAGAACAAGTTCTACGCCGACCTCGCCGGGTCCTCGATCACCCAGCAGCGGGTGCGCCTGGAGCCGATGCTCGAGGCCCACGCCACCGACCCGGCCACGGGCGCCTTCGACTCGATGGCGACCCTCTGCCCGCCGTTCGGGCGCGGCTGGGAGGTGTTCTCCGACGGCTCCTTCGACTTCGACGCCGAGCGGGCCGAGCTGCCCGACCTGCTGCGTGCCAAGCTCGCGGCGCCCAGCGTCGAGCCGGGGCGCTACGACCTGGTCATCGACCCCAACAACCTGATGCTGACGATCCACGAGTCGGTCGGCCACGCCACCGAGCTCGACCGGGCCCTGGGCTACGAGGCCAACTACGCCGGCACGTCGTTCGCCACGCTCGACCAGCTCGGCACGCTCCACTACGGCTCGCCGGCGATGCACGTCGTGGGCGACCGCACCGCGCCGGGTGGCCTGGCCACCGTCGGCTACGACGACGAGGGCGTCCGGACCCAGGCGTGGGACATCGTCCGCGACGGGACCCTGGTGGGCTACCAGCTCGACCGCTCGATGGCCCACACCTACGGCGCGGAGCTCAACGGCGGCCGCTCCAACGGCTGTGCCTTCGCCGACTCGCCCGGCCACATCCCGATCCAGCGGATGGCCAACGTGTCGCTGCAGCCCGACCCCGACGGGCCCGACACGGCCGGGCTGATCAGCCGCGTCGAGCGCGGCATCCACGTCGTGGGCCACAAGTCGTGGTCGATCGACATGCAGCGCTACAACTTCCAGTTCACCGGCCAGCGGTTCTACCGGATCGAGGACGGCGAGCTGAAGGGCCAGCTGCGCGACGTCGCCTACCAGGCGACCACCACCGACTTCTGGCGCTCGATGGAGGCCGTCGGCGGCCCCCAGACCTACGTCCTGGGCGGCGCCTTCAACTGCGGCAAGGCCCAGCCGGGCCAGGTGGCGCCGGTGAGCCACGGCACGCCGTCCGCCCTGTTCCGCGACGTCAACGTCCTCAACACCTCCGAGGAGGGCACGGCCTGATGACCGTCCGACCCCAGCAGCTCGTCGAGCACGCCCTGGAGGCCAGCACCAGCGACGCCTGCGTCGTGCTGGTCGAGGACTCGACCTCCGCCAACCTGCGGTGGGCCAACAACACGCTCACCACCAACGGCGTGATGCGCTCGACCGAGGTCACGGTGATCGCCTTCGCCGGCGCCGGCAACGCCTCGGTCAGCGGCAGTGCCGCCACCCCGGAGCAGGTGACGGCCCTCGTCGAGGCGGCCGACCGCGCCGCCGCCCTGGCCGAGGCCGCCGAGGACCGGGCCGACCTGGTCGCCGGTGACGCCGTCGCCGACTGGGACGACGCCCCGGCCGAGACCTCGATCGAGGTCTTCGACCGCTTCGCGGGCGAGCTCGGCGAGGAGTTCACCCGCGCCGAGGCCGAGTCGCGCATCCTCTACGGCTTCGTGTTCCACGAGGTGACCACCACCTACCTGGGGTCCTCGACCGGGCTGCGCCGCCGCCACGTGCAGCCCACCGGCCACTACGGCTGCACCGGCAAGGACACCGGGCTGACCACCAGCGCCTGGGTCGGCGGCGCCACCCGCGACTTCGCCGACGTGTCCGCGACCCGGATGGCCTCCGACCTGGCCACCCGCATCGGCTGGGGCGCCCGTCGCCTCGACCTGCCCGCGGGTCGCTACGACACCGTGCTGCCCCCGACCGCGGTCGCCGACCTGATGGTCGATGCCTACTGGAGCCTCGGCGCCCGCACGGCCGCCGACGGGCAGAGCGTGTTCTCCCGCCCCGGCGGCGGCACCCGGATCGGCGAGCCCGTGGTCGCCCCCGGCGTCCAGCTCTTCTCCGACCCCGCCTACCCCGCGCTCGAGGCCGCGCCCTTCGTGCTGGCCGCGGGGTCCTCGGACCGCAGCAGCGTCTACGACAACGGCCTCCCGCTCGGTCGCACCTCGTGGATCGAGGACGGCCGGCTGGCGGCGCTGCAGCAGACCCGCCACACCGCCCGTCTCACCGGGCAGCCGACGACGACGGCCATCGACAACGTGGTGCTGTCGGTCGACGGCGGCCGGGGCACCGACCTCGACCTCGCCGCGGGCCTCGACGACGGCCTGCTGCTGACCTGCCTGTGGTACATCCGCGAGGTCGACCCCCAGACCATGCTGCTGACCGGGCTGACCCGCGACGGCGTCTACAAGGTCGAGGGCGGGGAGATCGTCGGGGCGGTCAACAACTTCCGCTACAACGAGAGCCCGGTCGACCTGCTCAAGCGGTTCAGCCACGCCGGCGAGACGGTCCCGAGCTTCTCGCGCGAGTGGGGCGAGGACTTCTTCTCCCGCACCGCCACGCCTGCGCTGCGGGTGCCGGACTTCAACATGAGCTCGGTGTCCCAGGCGCTGTGAGCCGCGGCGGTCCGCCTCAGCTGCCCCACCGGGTCGGCGGACCGGCCGCGAGCAGGCCGGTGAACACCACGGCCAGCATCGCCAGCACGACGACCCCGGCGAGGACGGGACGCCGCAGGCCACCGGCGACGAGCCGCTCGACGGGCCCCGAGGCCGTCGGCTCCCCCGCCAGGCGCCAGTGCTCCGGCAGCAGGCCGGCCCGCTCGGTCGACCGCTCGAACGGCACGGTCGCGTAGGGCACCACAGCGGAGACCAGCCCGAGCAGGGTGCGGCCCGCCGACCAGCGGGCGTCGACGGCGAGCAGGACCACCGTCGCGGCGTACGCCAGGAAGGCGAAGCCGTGCAGCCCGCCGCCGACGCGGACCAGGAGGTCGGTGGTCCCCGTGCCGTGCTCGAGCACCATGCCGAGCAGCAGCAGCGTCCAGGTCACCACCTCGGTAAGGGCGAGGGCGCGGAACAGGCGGCGGGGGGTCATCGGGCGGTCTCCTCGGTCGGCGAGTGGTCGGCGTCGTCGCGGTAGGGCTCGCGGGTGTAGACGAAGGTCGCGCACTCGAGCCGGAGCACCGAGCCGTCCTCGCGGCGCACCACGTGCAGGGTCTCGCCGTGGTGGTAGCCGGCCTCGCCGACGATCCGGCCGTCGGGCGCCCGGGTGAACTGCTCGGCGATCGCCAGGCCCCGGGCGAGGTCGCGCCACTCCAGCCGGTCGGCGTGCCAGCGCACCTCGTAGGCCGAGCTGCCCCAGTGCCAGGTGCCGAGCAGCTCCAGTGCCCACGCGGGCACCTGCCGGGCCGGCACCCACGGGTCGAGGCGGCCGGGCGTGCGCGGACCGAGCAGCGCGCCGGCCAGCTCGGTGCCCGAGAAGCCGGTGGTGGCGTTGGTCAGCGCGACCACGCCGGTGCGGCGGACCGGGTCGACGAGCAGGGCCGACTGGAAGCCCGGCATCGAGCCGGTGTGGCCCACCAGCAGCCCGGCGGCGTACGGCGCGACGCGGACGCCGAGGCCGTACTCCGTCGCCGGGGCCACCGGCTGGCGCATCTCGCGCAGCGTGGGGGCGTCCAGCACGTCCGGGTGACCGTCGAGCAGGAAGCCGCCGAACCGGGCGAGGTCCTCGACGGTGCTCCACAGCTGGCCGGCCGGGGCCATGGCACCGGTGTCGTGGGCGGGCTCGGGCACGAGGGTGCCGGCCAGGTGGTGGACCGACCAGCCGGTCGCGGCCGGCGCCTCGGCGGCGTACGACGTGCGCCGCAGGCCGAGCGGCTCCAGCACCCGCGTGGACACGAGCGTGCGCCAGGACGCGCCCCGCACCCGGGCGACGACCTCGCCGAGCAGGCCGTAGCCCAGGTTGGAGTAGTGGTGGTGCGTCCCGGGCTCGAAGACCGCCCCGGAGCCGTCGTTGGCCGCGAGCAGCTGCGCGACCGTGCCGCCGGGCGAGCGCTCCCACCACGGCCCGGCCGGCTCGCTCTGCATCCCCGCGGTGTGGGACAGCAGACCGCGGACGGTGGCGGCGGCGTACCTCCCGGCCTCGGGGACGAAGCGGCCCAGCGGGTCGTCGAGCGAGAGCAGCCCCTCGTCGCGGCACTGGAGCACCAGCACGGCCGTGAGGGTCTTGGTGATCGAGCCGATGCGGAACTGGGTGTCGGACGTCGCCGGGGACCCGGCGGCTCCGGTCCACCCGAGCCCCGAGGGCAGCCCGGGGTCGAGCAGCCCCGTCACCAGCGAGGGCAGCCGGCGCTCGGCCTGGTAGCGGTCGGTGACGGCCTGCAGGTGCTCGGCCCGTGGGGCCGGACCCGGCTGGGTCACTCGAAGGCCTCTAGCGGCGGGCACGAGCACTGCAGGTTGCGGTCGCCGTAGGCCTGGTCGATGCGGCCGACCGGGGGCCAGTACTTGTCCGGGTCCGGACCGGCCGGGTACGCCGCGAGCGCGGCCGGGTAGGCCCGCTCGCCGCCCTCGAGCAGCGAGGCCGCGGTGTGCGGGGCGCCCCGCAGCGGGGACTCCTCGGGGCTCCACTCCCCCGCCTCGACCCGGGCGATCTCGGCGCGGATGGCGATCATGGCCTCGCAGAAGCGGTCCAGCTCGTCGAGGTCCTCGCTCTCGGTCGGCTCGACCATGAGGGTGCCGGCGACGGGGAAGCTCATCGTCGGCGCGTGGAAGCCGTGGTCGACCAGCCGCTTGGCGACGTCGTCGACCGTCACGCCGCTCGCCTTGGCCAGCGGCCTCAGGTCGAGGATGCACTCGTGGGCGACGTGGTCCTGGTGGCCGCGGTAGAGCACCGGGAAGTGGTCCTCGAGCCGCGAGGCGACGTAGTTGGCCGCGAGCACCGCGACCGCCGTGGCCTGGGTGAGGCCCTCGGCGCCCATCATCCGCACGTAGGCCCACGAGATCGGCAGGATCCCCGCCGAGCCGTACGGCGCCGCGCTGATCGGGCCGATGCCCTCGCGACGGGCCTCGACCGGGTGGTCCGGGTGGCTGGGCAGGTACGGCGCCAGGTGGGCGCGCACGCCGACCGGACCGACGCCGGGGCCACCGCCGCCGTGCGGGATGCAGAACGTCTTGTGCAGGTTGAGGTGCGAGACGTCCCCGCCGAACTCGCCGGGCTTGGCGTAGCCGAGCAGCGCGTTGAGGTTGGCCCCGTCGACGTAGACCTGGCCGCCGGCCTCGTGCACCACCTCGCACAGCTCGGAGATGGTGTCCTCGTAGGCCCCGTGGGTGGAGGGGTAGGTGACCATGATCGCGGCGAGGTCGTCGCGGTGGGTCTCGCACTGCGCCCGCAGGTCGTCCATGTCGACCGAGCCGTCCTCGGAGGACTTCACCACGACCACCTTCATGCCGGCCATCACGGCCGAGGCGGCGTTGGTGCCGTGGGCCGACGACGGGATCAGGCACACCGTGCGCTGGTCGTCGCCGTTGGCCCGGTGGTAGCCGCGGATCGCCAGCAGGCCGGCCAGCTCGCCCTGCGACCCGGCGTTGGGCTGGATCGAGACCTCGTCGTACCCCGTGACGACGGCCAGCCAGGACTCGAGCTGGCCGATGAGGCGGTGGTAGCCGCGGGCGTCCTCGGCCGGCGCGAACGGGTGCAGGTCGGCGAAGCCGGGCAGGCTGACCGGCTCCATCTCGGTGGTGGCGTTGAGCTTCATGGTGCACGAGCCCAGCGGGATCATGCCGCGGTCGAGCGCATAGTCGCGGGCCGAGAGCCGGCGCAGGTAGCGCAGCATCGCGGTCTCGGAGCGGTGGGTGTTGAAGACCTCGTGGGTCAGGAACGGCGTCTCGCGGCGCAGCTCGGCCGGGAGCGCCTCGGCGGGGGCGAGGTCGGCGGTGCCGCCCGCGACGCCGAAGGCGCCCAGCACGCGGTCGAGCACGTCGCAGTCGCTCACCTCGGAGGTCGAGAGGCCGACGTGGTCCGCGTCGACGTGGCGCACGTGCACGCCCGCCTCGCGGGCCGCGGCGACGACCTCGCCGGCGCGACCGGGCACGCGGGCCAGGACGGTGTCGAAGAAGGCGTCGTGCACGACCTCGACGCCGCCGTCGCGCAGCCGCTCCGCCAGGGCGACGGCCTGGGCGTGGGTGGCCCGGGCGATCGCGGTGAGGCCGTCGGGGCCGTGGTGCACGGCGTACATCGAGGCGACGACGGCCAGCAGCACCTGCGCGGTGCAGATGTTGGAGGTCGCGCGGTCGCGGCGGATGTGCTGCTCGCGGGTCTGCAGCGCCAGGCGGTACGCCGGGCGGCCGTGGGCGTCGACCGAGACGCCGACGAGCCGACCGGGCAGGTGCCGCTCCAGGCCCTGGCCGACGGCCATGAAGCCGGCGTGGGGGCCGCCGTAGAACAGCGGGACGCCGAAGCGCTGCGAGGACCCGACGGCGACGTCGGCGCCGAGCTCGCCGGGCGACTCCAGCAGCGTCAGGGCCAGCAGGTCGGCGGCGACCACGGCGAGGCCGCCGCGCTCGTGGGTCTGCTCGACCACGGGGCGCGGGTCCAGGACCCGCCCGGAGGCACCGGGGTACTGCACGAGCGTCCCGGAGACGGTCTCGAGGTCGGCGGGCAGGCCGTCGGTCAGGTCGGCGACGACCACCTCGACGCCCATCGCCTCGGCGCGGGTGCGCACCACCGCGATCGTCTGGGGCAGCGCGTCGGCGTCGACCACGAAGGGGCCGCTCGCCTTGCGGTTGGCCCGGCGCACGAGCGTCATCGCCTCGGCGGCCGCGGTGCCCTCGTCGAGCAGCGAGGCGTTGGAGGTCGGCAGGCCCGTCAGGTCCGCGACCATGGTCTGGAAGTTGAGGAGGGCCTCGAGCCGGCCCTGGCTGATCTCGGGCTGGTACGGCGTGTAGGCGGTGTACCAGGCCGGGTCCTCGAGCACGTTGCGGCGCACGACGGGCGGGGTCACCGTGCCGTGGTAGCCCAGCCCGATCATCGGCACCAGCGGGTTGTTCTCCGCGGCGATCTCGCGCAGCTCCCGGGCGGTGGCGGCCTCGGAGGCGGCCGGCGGCAGGTCGAGGGCGCCGGCGCGGATCCGCGAGGGCACCGCGTCGTCCATCAGCGCCTCGAGGCTGCTCAGGCCGAGGGCCTTGAGCATCAGGGTCACCTGGTCGTCGTCCGGCCCGATGTGGCGCTCGGCGAAGGGACGCGGGCGGATGAGGCCCGCGAGGGTGGAGGGCGCGTCTGACATGTCACTCCTGGTGTGAGGCGGCTCAACGTGGTCGGTCGGTGAGTGCGCCTCCCCTCAGCCAGGACCTGGTGGTCCCTCCTGAGTGCCAGCCCGTGCGGTCCTGTGGCCTGAGAGGTTGGTGGGAGGAAATGCCCCTTCGGCGTCCCGGTCGGTGCACGCACCAGCCGGGAGCTCTCCCGCACGGAGTTTGTCAGCAGGACCGATTTTAGCAGGTACGCCGACGGGCCCCGCGACGCTGGACGCGTCGGCGGGGCCCGTGGGTGAGGGTCGGTGGGGGTGGATCAGCCGGTCTGGCGGGCCTTGCGGCGCCGCGACAGCTCGTCGGAGCCGGCCTCGCCCGTGGCGTCCTCGGCCTCCTCGGCGGTGCGCTCGGAGGGCAGCTCCGCGAGCGAGCCCTCGATCTCGCGCCAGACGCCGCCGATGGCGATGCCGAAGACGCCCTGGCCGCCCTGCAGCAGGTCGATGACCTCGTCGTTGCTGGTGCACTCGTAGACGCTGGCGCCATCGCTCATCAGCGTGACGCGCGTCAGGTCGTCGGTGCCGCGGGCCCGCAGGTGCGAGACCGCGGTGCGGATCTGCTGCAGCGAGATGCCGGCGTCGAGGAGCCGCTTGATGATCTTGAGGATGAGGATGTCGCGGAAGCTGTAGAGCCGCTGGGTGCCCGAGCCGGTCGCGCCGCGGACCGTGGGCTCGACGAGGCCGGTGCGGGCCCAGTAGTCGAGCTGGCGGTAGGTGATGCCGGCCGCGTTGCAGGCCGTGGGACCGCGGTAGCCGAGGTCCTTGGGCAGCGTCGACACGTCGTCGTCGAAGAGCAGCCCCTGCTCGGTGGCGTCGAGGGCGGCGTCGAGCGCCGCCTGCTCGGCGCGCTGGTCGCGTCCTGCGGTCGTGCCGCCGTCTGTCGTGCTGGCCACTGCTACCTCCGGAGTCCGGCTCCGCCTGGTGTAGCTCCGGAGGAAGGCCGGGTCACGTCCGGTCCGCCCGGGTGGGACGGGCTCGGAGTTGCAGCCGTGGAGTTACAGCGAAGACACTCGTGAAGGTAGACCTCGGCTCGAGGGTTGGTCAAAGACACGCGCGGCGTGTCGGGTCTAACTCTCAACCAGAGGTTGAAGGTAGGGCCTGCGGACGCTCAGCCCTGGCCCTTCTCGAAGTCCTCTGGCGTGACGTGGTCGAGGAACTCGCGGAACTTCTCGACCTCGTCCTCCTGCTCGTCGGGCACCAGGATGCCGGCGTCGTCGAGCAGCTCCTCGGCGCAGACGATCTTGGACCCGGTGCGCAGCGCCAGCGCGATCGAGTCCGAGGGCCGGGCGCTGACCTCGACGCCGGAGGCCAGGACGAGCGTCGCGTAGAAGACGTTGTCCTTCATCTCGGTGATCCGGATCTCGCTGATCTCGTTGCCGGTCGCCTCGAGGACGTCGCGCAGCAGGTCGTGGGTGAGCGGCCGCGGCGGCACGACGCCCTGCTGGGCGAAGGCGATGGCGGTGGCCTCGACGGCCCCGATCCAGATGGGGAGGTAGCGCTCCCCCGCGGCTTCCCGCAGCAGCACGATGGGCGTGTTGGACGGCATCTCGACCCGGACTCCGACTACCTCGACCTCGCGCACCCGGTCAGCCTAGCGGTCGGTCGCCAGCCTGCTCCCACAGCAGGCGCACGGCGCGCGCGAGGTCCTCGACGCTGGCCGCCAGCGTGGTCTCGTCGGTCAGCGGGTCGTCCAGCATCAGCCCCACGAAGGTGGCCTCGACCAGCCGGGCGGCGCGCCGCCCCCCGGCACCGAGGCCCGAGGCGGCGAGGTGGTCCGCCAGGGCCGTCATCCACAGCTCGTTGGCCTGGGCGACCACCTCCACGAAGGGCTCGCGGCCCAGCACGCCCAGCGCCGCGGCCTCGACGTACAGCCGCTGGCACCGGGCCTGGTGGGGGCTGCTGACGACCCGCCACAGGTCGAGCACGGCGCGGTGGGCGCCCGGCGAGGCCGGCAGCTCGCGGATCTCGGCCACGGAGCGGTCGTTGGAGACCCGGAGCACGGTCGCGACCAGGTCGTCCTTGTCGCGGAAGTGGTAGAGCAGCATCCGGTCGCTGGTGCCGATGGCCGCGGCCAGCGGCCGCAGGCTCATCCCGATGAGGCCGTGCTCGAGCACGTAGTCGGTCGCCGCGTCGGCGAGCGTGGTGCGCCGGTCCCCCACGTGAGCTGCCCCTCCTCGGTCCGCGGCCGCAGGCAGCCGTCTGTAGCGAGTGCTACGCTACCGGATGTAGCAGCTGCTACAAAGTCCTGCGCCCGCCCGAGGAAACCCGCTCATGATCGTCGCCGTCCTGCTCCTGCTCGTCGCCATCGCCACCGAGGTCGGCGCCACCGCGGCGCTGCCGCGCACCCAGGGGTTCCACCACCCGGGCTGGACCGCGATCGTGCTGGCGGGGTACGCCGTGTCGATCTGGCTGCTCGCCATCGTGGTGCGCCACATCCCGGTGTCGGTGACCTACGCCATCTGGGCCGGCCTGGGCACGGCCGCCATCGCCGTGGTCGGCGTGGTGGTGCTCGGCGAGAGCTGGGACCTGACCAAGGTGACCGCGCTGGGCCTCATCATCTCGGGCGTGGTGCTGCTCAACCTGCAGGGCGCCCACTGACACCGGTGCCCCGCCCCCGGCTCAGCGGATGGTGCGCAGGCCGGCCTTGACCAGGGCGGCGTGCAGCCGGACCGAGAGCACGGCCAGCTCGTCGATGGCCTGGGCGGCGCGGCCCTCGGCCCCGGCCTCGCGGCCGTGGCGCATCGGGGAGACGACCTGCTCCATCAGCCCGATCTCGCGGTCGGCGGCGGTCTTGAAGGCGCGCAGGTGACGCGGCTCCAGGCCGAAGGCCGACAGCTCGCCCGCGACCTTGGCGATCACCAGGGCGTCGGCGTCGTAGTGCTTGGAGCCCGTGCGGGGGCGCACCAGGCCGTAGGTCTCGAGCTGGTCGAGCAGCTCCTCGGTGATGTCGGCCGTCTTGACCAGCTCGCGCCGCGAGATCCGCACGTCGGAGTGGCCGCTGAGCAGCGACTCGACCCCGGGGGCCGGGTTGGCGAGCAGCGAGGTCGGGATGCTGGGCGACCCGCTGGTCGCCGGCGGCTCCAGGCCGCGGTCGAGCGCCTCCAGGTGCTCCTTGATGACCTTGAGCGGCAGGTAGTGCTCGCGCTGCGCCCGGATGATGTAGCGCAGCTTCTCCATGTCGTCGGTGGAGTACTTGCGGTAGCCCGAGGGCGTCCGCTCGGGCTCGACGAGCCCTTCGTTCTCCAGGTGCCGGATCTTCGACTCCTTGATGTCGACGTCCGGGAACTCCGCCTTGAGGTCGGCGACCGCCTGACCGATGGTGATGCGGGCTGCCTGCCGCACGTTCAGCCGACCTGGGCGTCGCTGGCGAAGAAGCTGAGCCGGAACTTGCCGATCCGCACCTCGTCGCCGTTCTGGAGGACGACCTCGTCCACGCGGTCGCCGTTGAGGTAGGTGCCGTTGAGGCTGCCGACGTCGTGGACGCGGAAGCCCTCCGGGGTGCGCCGGAACTCCACGTGGCGGCGCGAGACCGTGATGTCGTCGAGGAAGATGTCGCTCTCCGGGTGGCGCCCCACCGTCGAGAGGTCGGTGTCGAGGAGGTAGCGGCTGCCGGCACCGGGCCCGCGCTGCACCACGAGCAGCGCGCTGCCGGCGGGCAGGGCGTCGACCGCGGCCGCGTCGGCCGGGGCCAGCGAGGCCCGCTCGTCGTCGACCGGCTTGGCCAGGCCGCCGAAGGTGATGGTCGCGGTGGAGTCGGAGGCGGGCACCTCACCGCCCGCGGGGGCGCCGGACTGCGGCGCCGCGGCGGCGAGCGGGGTGCCGCACTGCGAGCAGAAGCGCGCGGTGGCGGGGTTGTCGTGGCCGCACTGCGAGCAAAAAGGCATCTCGTCGGTCTCCAGTCCTGCTGCTAGGCCGGTGATGGTCGGTGGTGGTGAGGGTGGTGCCGTGCCGTGCACCCCTGCCCCGCGACGCGAACCCTGAAGCGTCACTGGAGGGTCAAGGTTGAGCCTCAACCTACCAGCGGGTCCGGTCGGAACGACACACCGCGCGGCGCGTCAGTCACGACACGCCGCGCGGTGGCGGTGAGCAGGTGGACCCGGTCGCGCCGGGTCCGAGGTGGTGCCGAGGTGGGTGCCGGGGCGAGCCGGCTCAGCCCTCGAGCGTGGCCTGGTAGGCGGCCGCGTCGAGCAGGTCGGAGGCGCCGCTGTCGTCGGCGACGATCTCGAAGAGCCAGCCCTCGCCGTACGGGTCGGTGTTGACCAGCTCGGGGGTGGCGTCGAGCGCCTCGTTGCGGGCCACGACCTCGCCGCCGAGCGGCGCGTAGACCTCGCTGACGGACTTGGTCGACTCCAGCTCGCCCACCACGGCGCCGGAGACGACGGTCTCGCCGACCTCGGGCAGCTGGACGAACACGATGTCACCGAGGGCGTCCTGGGCGAACTCCGTGATGCCGACGCGGACCGAGCCCGCGCTCTGACCGGGGTCGCGCAGCCACTCGTGCTCGGCGGTGTACTTCAGGTCTTCGGGATACACGCTGCTCCTCGTCATCGGCATGGGCGGTGAGTGGACCGGGAGACGTCGCCGCGGGGCTCGCCCCGCGAGCCCCGGGTCGTGCCCTCCCCGGCACGCCTGGCCGGAACCCTACTGCCCGGGGACCGGCTCGGCGTAGCGGGGAGCGGTGGCGCTGCGGGTGACGGTGACCTCGACGCGGTCGAGCTTCTCGACGTCGACCGTGCCGCCCTCGTCCTCGACGTCCTCGATGAAGCCGCCGGAGAAGCTCAGCGCGCCGGACAGGGTGTCGGGGTTGCCGATCGCCTCGATGACGTACGGCGAGCGCAGCAGCACCCCGTCGACGCGGATGCCGCGGGTCGCGTCGTCCTCGAACGACGTCTGGGCGATGACGCGCACCTGGCCGTTGACCTGCATCGCCTCGACGCCGGCGTTGCGGAGCTCCTCGATGCCGTCCAGCATGCTGTTGAGGCCGAGCTGGTCGCGCGGGTCGGAGAAGGTGATGCGGACGCCGGGCCCGCTCGCGGGGACGGTGCCGGCGAGCACGCCGAGGGTGTCGAGCTCGGTGCGGGCCTGCTCCAGGGCGGTGCTGCGCCGCTCGGTGCTGTCGTTGAGCCGGGCCCGGGTCGCCTCGAGGGTGGCGATGTCGCGCTCGGCGCGCCGGGAGGCGGACTGGAGCCCGTTGAGGGCCTGGACCAGCTCGGCCTCGCGGAGCCCGGCGTAGGTGTCGTCCTGTCCGGCGAGCCGGACCTGGGTCACGGCGGCGAAGCCGAGGACCCCGACCAGCACGCCCGCGACGGCCTGGCCGCGCGACGGCGTGCGCAGCGAGCGGCGCAGCCGGGCCAGGCCGGTGTCGGGCGCCGGCTCGACGGGCGCGTCGGGCTGGTCGGGCCGGTCGGGCTCGTCAGGCATGGAAGAGGTGGCGCCTGATGGCGGCGACGTTGGAGAAGATCCGGATGCCGAGCACGACCACGACGCCGGTGGACAGCTGCGCCCCGACGCCGAGCTGGTCGCCGAGGAAGACGATGACGGCGGCGATGAGGACGTTGCTGATGAAGGAGACGACGAAGACCTTGTCGTCGAAGATCCCGTCGAGGAAGGCGCGGAAGGCTCCGAACACGGCGTCGAGGGCGGCCACGACCGCGATGGGCAGGTAGGGCTCCATCGCGAGGGGGACGTCCGGGGTGAGCCACAGCCCGAGCAGGACCCCGACGACGAGTCCGAGAACGGCGATCACGGCGTACCTCCCTGTGTCTGGTCCCGGGCGGGTGAGCGCTCCGGGTCGGCTGGTTGTCCCGCCTGGCGGGCGAAGCGCAGGTCGACCTCCGCGGCGGGGAGCCGCAGCGACTCCTCCGGGGTGAGGCGCAGCACGAGCCCGACCTGCTGCTGCAGGTCCAACCATGCCTGACCGCTCGAGGTCTCGGCGAAACGTGCGGGCAGCGTGTCGGGGTCGCCGATCACGTTGAGGACGTACGGCGGCCGCAGCGACCGGGCGTTGACCGTGATGGCGCCGCCGGCCAGCCGGATCGTCGACAGGTTGGTCAGCCGCTGGCCGTTGATCGAGATCGCCTCGGCGCCGGCCTCCCACAGCCCGTTGGCCAGCCGCTGGAGGTCGCTGTCGAGCACGGTCGTCTTGTCCTCGGTGCTGCCCGGGGCGTCGTCGGCGACCACCCGCACCCCGGGGCCGCGGACCGCGGCGGTGCCGGTGGCGGCCGAGAGCCGCTCGATGCGGGCGAGGAGGCCCTCGGTCGACGCGTCGCCGGCGAGCTGGCTCTGCTGCAGGCGGCTGGTCTCGGCCTCGAGGTCGGCCAGCCGCTCGCGGCTGGCCGCCAGCTGGGTGCGGGCGCTCGCCACCTGGGAGGCGAGCTCGCGCCGGTCGGCCTCGTCGGAGGCCGCGCTGCGGGAGGTCTGCTGGCCGGCCGCGACGACGAGCACGGCGAAGGCGGCCAGCGCGACGGCGCCGAGCGCGCCGAAGCGCCGGCGGCGGGGTGCGCGGTGGCCCTCGTCGCGGGCCTGCGCCCGCTCGCGCTCGGCGACGAAGGCGTAGTCCTCGTCCATGGCGTGCGAGGTCAGGTAGTCGAGCAGGCCCATCGTCGCCTGCGGCGGCAGCCGGGTGGGCTGCAGCGGGCCGGGCCGGCGAGTCGGGTCGGGAGCCACTAGGACTCCGGGAGGCTCGGGGCGTGGCGGCTGCGGTCGGCCATGAGCAGGCGCACCTGCCAGGCGTAGAGCAGCCCGGCCCACCAGTACAGGCCCATCCCCCAGATCGCGAACGCCCAGCCGAACACCCGGGCCAGGGTCGCGGCGGCGCCACCGCCGTCGCCGAGGAACAGCAGCGGGAAGGCGTAGAGCAGGGCCGCGGTGGCGGCCTTGCCGAGGTAGTGGACCGGGAGCGCGGAGTAGCCGCGGGTCCGCAGGAAGGGGACCAGGCACCACAGGAAGGCGTCGCGCGCGGGCAGGATCACCGCCACCCACCACGGGATGATGTCGCGGTAGAGCAGGCCGACGACGGCGGCCAGGATGTAGAGGCGGTCCGCGACGGGGTCGAGGATCTCGCCGAGCTTGGACATCTGGTCGAGGCGACGGGCCAGGAAGCCGTCGAGCCAGTCCGAGAAGCCGGAGACCATGAGGACCACGAGGGCCCAGACGTCCGCCTCCGGGCCGATGACCAGCCACAGGAACAGCGGCACGCCGGCCAGCCGGACCATGCTGATGATGTTGGGCAGCGTCCACACCGCACGGGCGTGGGTGCCGCCGGGCCGCCCACTCACCGTCTGCCTCGCCACCGATGTGCCTCCTGACGCGTGGTCGGAGGTCACCCTATCGACGGGCGGGGTCAGTTCAGGCAGCAGCCGCACCGCGGGCAGTGGGCACGTCGGCTGGTGCCGATCTCCTGCCCGCACCCGCAGACCAGGATCTCGGTCGCGACGGTCGCGCTGGTGGCTCCGGACCCGTACAGGGCCGCATCGGTGGTGATCATGTCGTTCATCTCCTCGTGGTGTCCTTCTCCACCTATGAGACGCCTCGTCCGTTTTGCGGTGATACGCAACACGCACGAATAGTCCGAAAGGACCATGCATTTCGACCCTGCCGGGTAGCAGCGTCACCCGGTGAGGAGGCGTGGTGCAGAGCGCCCGATACCAGGGTGGCGGCTCCGCTGGGCCGCGACGCGGAGCCGCGCCGGAGGAGGTCTCAGGCGCGCGAGGTGGGCCAGCCGGTGTAGCCCTCGGCGAGGTACGTCGACCCGGCCGTCGAGCCGACCAGGCCGGCCAGCTCGCCCTCCTGGCGGCGCACGTCGAAGTCGCTGGCGTCCGGCAGCCGGTGCAGCATCGTGGTCATCCAGTAGGAGAAGTGCTGGGCCTTCCAGACCCGCGCGAGCGCGCGCTCGCCGTACGCGTCCAGCAGGCCGAGGTCCTGCCGGCCCAGCGCCCGCTCGAGCTCCTCCGCCAGGACCCGGACGTCGGCCAGCGCGAGGTTGAGGCCCTTGGCGCCGGTGGGCGGCACGGTGTGGGCGGCGTCGCCGGCCAGCAGCAGGTTGCCGTGGCGCACCGGCTCCTGGACGAAGCTGCGGAACGGCAGCACCGAGCGCGAGGTGATCGGCCCCTGCCGCAGGGTGTGCCCGTTGGCGCCGACGCGCGACTGCAGCTCCTCCCAGATGCGGTCGTCGGAGAAGGACTCCGGGTCGTCGGCGGGGTCGCACTGGAAGTACATCCGCTGCAGCGACTCGGTCCGCTGGCTGATGAGCGCGAACCCGCGGTCGGAGTGGTGGTAGACCAGCTCGGGCGCGCTCGGCGGCGCCTCGCACAGGATCCCGAACCAGGCGAAGGGGTACTCCCGGAAGAACTGCCGTCGCTCCCCCTCCGGCACCGCGCGTCGGCACAGGCTGCGGGAGCCGTCGCAGCCGACCAGCACCTGGCAGCAGACCTCCTGGGCCCTCCCCTCGGCGTCGGTGAAGGTGATCCGGGGCTCGCCGGTCAGGTCGTGGACCGCCACGTCGGCGACCCCGAACCGGACGTCGCCGCCGTCGCGCTCCCGGGCGTCGGCCAGGTCGGTGAACACGTCGGTCTGCGGGTAGAGCTGGGCCGTGGCGCCGACCAGCGCCTCGAAGTCGATGCGGTGGCTCGCCCCGCCGAAGGCGAGCTCGATCCCCTCGTGGCGGAACCCCTCGCGCAGCACCCGGTCGCTGACGCCGGTCTCGGTCAGCAGCCGCACGCTGTCCTGCTCGAGGATCCCCGCCCGGTGGGTCTGCTCGATCTCGGTGCGGCTGCGCACCTCGACCACGACGCTGTCGATCCCCGACAGCGACAGCAGGTGGGCCAGCATCAGGCCGGCCGGCCCGCCCCCCACGATGCCGACGGCGGTGCGGGTCACGGCGCGGGTGCGGGCGGGTGCGGGCGGGGTCGGGGCGGGCATGGCCCGAGCCTGGCGGCCCCGCGAGACGCACACCACACCACGGTTCCGACCAGCGGAAGACCTCAGCGGGGCGCGACGAGCGAGCGACCGATCCCGTGGGCGGCCACCTGCAGCGCCGCCACCAGCTGCGGTCGGCCCGTGCGCAGGCTCGGGACCACCATGCCGAGCGCCGCGACGACGTCGCCGCGCTCCCCCGTGCGGATCGGGACCGCCACCGAGCAGGCGCCGAGGCTCATCTCCTCGCTGGTGGTCGCGTAGCCGTCGCGACGCACCCGGGCGAGCTGGCGCTGCAGCACCCCGGGCTGGCTCACGGTGTACGCCGTGACGCGGGTCAGCGCCCCCATCACCTCCTGCTGCAGCGACGCCGGGGCGTGGGCCAGGAGCACCTTGCCGACGCCGGTGGCGTGCAGCGGCAGCCGCGACCCGATCGTGCTGACGACCGGCACCGACGCGTGGCCGGCCAGCCGGTCGACGTAGAGCACCTGCGCGCCGTCGCGCACCGCGAGGTGGACCGTGGCGCGGGTCGCGGCGTACAGGTCGTGGAGGTACGGCGAGGCCACCTCCCGCAGCCCGGTCTGCACGGGCGCCAGCATGCCGACGTCCCACAGCCGCCGCCCGACGACGTAGTGCCCGTCGGAGGTGCGCCGCAGGGCGCCCCACGCGACCAGCTCCCCGACCAGCCGGTGCGCCGTCGGCACCGGCAGGCCGGCCCGCCCGGCCAGCTCGGTCAGCGTCAGCCGCCGGTGCTGCTCGTCGAACGCTCCCACGAGCGCCAGCGCGCGCCCGGTGACCGTCGTCCCCGCGCTCGAGGTGTTGCCCGCCATGGCGCCATCCTTCCACCCACCGGAACCACGACCCGCCTCTCTCGAGCGGGGTCAGCGGGCGACGGCCTCCTCGGGGGCGAGGTGGGCGGGGACGGTGGCCAGCGCCGCGACGGCGAGCAGCGCGGCGACCGCGAAGGCGTAGAAGCCCCAGGGGTACGCCACGCCGGCCGTCACGAGCGCGCCGCCGAGGAAGGGTCCGACGATGGCGCCCACGCGGCCCACGCCGGCGGCCAGGCCGAGGGCCGTGCCGCGCACCTCCGGCGGGTAGAGGTGGCCGACGAAGGCGTAGACCAGGACCTGGGCGCTGAAGACGAAGATGCCGGCGAGCAGGACGGCGGCGTACACCACCACGGCGCTCTCGACCTTGATGGACAGCAGCGCCAGGAACACGGCGGCCAGGCCGAACCACAGCAGCACGGTCGGCTTGTTGCCGCGCGAGTCCGAGAGGCCGCCGGCCACCAGCAGGCCGATGACGGCGCCGACGTTGAGGACGAGCAGCAGGCCGGTGCCGGCGGTGATGGAGTAGCCCGCCTCCCCCATGATCGTGGGCAGCCAGGTGTTGAGGCCGTAGACGAGCAGCAGGCCCATGAAGGAGGCGACCCACAGGCCGATGCTCACGGCCAGGTAGCGACCGCGCACGACGTCCCCGCTGCGGACCTGCGCGGAGGTCCGGCCGGCCTCCCGGTCGGCCACGGCGCGCAGGTAGGTCTCCGACTCGGGCAGCCTGGCCCACATCACCGGCAGGGTCAGCAGGCCGAGCACGCCGCCCACGACGAACATCGAGCGCCAGCCGTGGTCCTCGACCAGCCACAGCGCGAGCAGCGCCGTCAGCACCGCGCCGACGTGGTAGCCGGTCATCATCCGGGTCACCGCCGAGCCGCCGCGGCCCTGGGGCGCGTGCTCGGTCATGAAGGCCAGCGCTGTGGGCAGGCAGGCCCCGAGCCCGAGGCCCGCCAGGAACCGCAGCACGGTGAACTGGGTGACGTCCTGGGCCACCGCGACGGCCAGGGTCAGCACCGAGAAGGCCGCGATGCAGGAGATCAGCGTGACGCGGCGGCCGACGCGGTCGGTCAGCGGGCCGACGGCCACGGCGCCGAGCCCGACGCCGACCAGGCCGATGGTCGAGGCGGCGGTGAGGGAGGACGGGGTGAACCCCAGGTCGCCGGTCGCGCGCAGCGTCGGGATCACGGCGCCGAGGACGACGAGGTCGAAGCCGTCGAGGGCGACCGCGACCCAGCACAGCCACACCGGCCACCGGTCGCGACGACCGCCCTCGGCGGCCGCCCCCGAGGTGGGGCGCAGGTCAGGAGAGGAGGAGGACATGGCCCGACCGTGTCACCGGTCACGTGACGACGACCACAGCCGCCTTCCGGCCAGTGGAACTCTGGCCGCGCCGACCGGGACCCGGGTGCCCTACGTTCGGTCCCGTGACCACCACCCCCTCCCTCGCCACCCAGGCGCAGATCGACGCCGAGATCGCCTCGGTCTCGCAGGAGTACGCCGCGGCAGGCGTCGTCGAGACCCGCACCCGCGTCGACTACGCGCCGTACCGCTCCAGCCTGCTGCGCCACCCGACGAAGGACCTGCACCACGCGGACCCCGAGTCGATCGAGCTGGTCGCCCCCGTCTTCGGGCACAGCGACGTGGCCGCCCCGGAGGCCGACCTCACCATCCAGCACTCCGGCGAGCCGCTCGGCGAGCGGATCGTGGTCGCGGGCCGGGTCCTCGACGCCGACGGCCGACCGGTGCGCCACCAGCTCGTCGAGATCTGGCAGGCCAACGCCTCGGGCCGCTACATCCACCAGCGCGACCAGCACCCCGCCCCGATCGACCCGCACTTCACCGGGGTCGGGCGGGTGCTGACCGGCGCGGACGGCAGCTACACCTTCACCACGATCAAGCCGGGTCCCTACCCGTGGAAGAACCACCACAACGCCTGGCGGCCGGCGCACATCCACTTCTCGCTGTTCGGCACCGAGTTCACCCAGCGGATGATCACGCAGATGTACTTCCCCGGCGACCCGCTGTTCGCCCTCGACCCGATCTACCAGGCGATCGTCGACCCGCGGGCGCGCGAGCGGCTGGTGGCGACGTACGACCACGAGCTGACGCAGGCGGAGTGGGCCACGGGGTACCGCTGGGACATCGTGCTGACCGGCAGCCACCGCACCCCGATGGAGGACGACCTGTGAGCGAGCGACTGGTCCCGACCCCGGGACAGACCGTGGGGCCGTTCTTCGGCTACGCCCTGCCCTTCGAGGGCGGCGAGCGGCTGGTGCCGGCGAGCCACCCCGGCGCCGTGCGGCTGCGCGGCACCGTCCTCGACGGGGCCGGCGACCCCGTGCCCGACGCGCTGCTCGAGATCTGGCAGGCCGACGAGCAGGGCCGCGCACCGCGGCGCGAGGGCTCCTGGCACCGCGACCCCTTCGAGTTCACCGGCTTCGGCCGCACCCCGGTCGACCCCGCGGGCCGGTACGCCTTCACGACCGTCGTGCCGGGGGCCGCCGAGCCCGGTCGCGCCCCCTTCGTCGCGATGACCGTCTTCGCCCGCGGCCTGCTCGACCGGCTGCTGACGCGGGTCTACCTGCCCCTCGACGAGGACGTCCTGGCCGCCGACCCCTTCCTGGCCTCGCTGCCGGAGGACCGCCGCCGCACCCTGGTGGCCGGGCGCGACGAGCACGGGTTCGTCTTCGACGTCCACCTCCAGGGCGAGCACGAGACCGTCTTCCTCGACTTCGAGCCGGCGACCGGGGACCGATGACCGACCTGTTCTGGCCCGGCGACGACCGCGCCGAGGAGCACCTGTCCGGGGCGTCGTTCCTGGCGTCGATGGTCACGGTGGAGCAGGCGTGGCTGGACGCGCTGGTCGCCGCGGGCGCCGCGCCCGCGGACGCGGCGCTGCCGGGCGGCCTGGCCGCGCTGGTCGGCGCCGACGACCTCGCGGCCGTCGCGGGGGCCGCGGAGGCGTCCGGCAACCCGGTGGTGCCGCTGCTGCGCCTGCTACGGCAGCGCCTGGAGACCTCCTCCCCCGCGGCCGCGCGCTGGCTGCACCGCGGCCTGACCAGCCAGGACGTCGTCGACACCGCGCTCGTGCTCGGGGCGCGCGCGGCCACCGCCCGGCTGCTGGAGCACCTCGACGCGGCCGTCGCCGCGACCGCCGGGCTCGCCGAGCGCCACCGCGACGCGGTCGTGGCCGGGCGCACGCTGACCCAGCACGCCGTGCCGATCACCTTCGGGCTCAAGGCCGCGCACTGGCTCGCCGGCCTGCTGGACGCGCGCGACGACCTGCGGGCGCTGCGGTTCCCGGTGCAGGTCGGCGGGGCCGCCGGCACCCTGGCGGCCGTCGGGCTGCTCGGCGACGCCGAGGCGCTGGTGGCGGCCACGGCCGGCTCCCTGGGGCTCGAGGTCGCCCGGCCCTGGCACACCGTCCGGACGCCCCTGACCAGGTGCGCCGACGCGCTGGTGCGCACCACCGACGCGCTGGGCCACGTAGCCGACGACGTCCTGGTGCTCGCCCGGCCCGAGGTCGGGGAGCTCGCCGAGCCGGCCGCCGCCGGTCGGGGCGGCTCCTCGACGATGCCCCACAAGGCCAACCCCGTCCTGAGCGTGCTCGTGCGGCGGGCCGCCCTCACCACCCCCGGCCTGGCCGCCCAGCTCCACCTCGCCGCGGCGGGGACCGTCGACGAGCGCCCCGACGGCGCCTGGCACACCGAGTGGGCCACGCTGGCGACCCTGGGCCGACGTACGCTCGCGGCCGCCTCGCAGAGCGCCGAGCTGCTGGCCGGCCTGCACGTCGACACGGCCCGGATGGCCGCGCGGGCGAGCGCCGTCGCGCCCGACCTGCTGGCCGAGCAGCGGGGGCTGGCCGAGCTCGTCGGCGCCGCCCCGCTCGACGACCCCACCCGCTACCTGGGCGCCACCGGGAGGATCATCGACGAGGTCCTGACCCGCGCCCGCGAGGAGACCCCGTGACCGTCCCGACCATCACCGCCGCCCGGCTCACCGGCGCCGCGCACCGCGCCGAGCTGCCGCTGCTCGTGCTCGGCCCCTCGCTCGGGTCCTCCGCCTCGACGCTGTGGACCCGGTGCGCGATGTCGGGGCTGACCGAGGTCTTCGACGTCGTCGCCTGGGACCTGCCCGGCCACGGCTACAACCACGCCGTCCCCGACGGGTCGTTCACCGTGGCCGAGCTCGCCGAGGGCGTGCTGCGGGTGCTCGACGACGTCCTGGAGCAGCGGGGCGAGGTCGGTGGCGGCCGCGGCGGCTCCTTCGCGTACGCCGGCGACTCCGTCGGCGGCGCCGTCGGCCTGCAGCTGCTGCTCGACCACCCCGACCGCGTCACCTCGGCCGTGCTGCTGTGCACCGGGGCCCGCATCGGCGAGCCCGCCATGTGGGAGGGCCGCCTGGGCCAGGTGAGCGTCTCCGGCACCTCGGTCATGGTGGCCGGGTCGGCGGAGCGGTGGTTCGCCCCGGGCTTCCTCGACGAGCACCCCGAGACCGGCTCGGCGCTGCTGCACGCCCTGGCCGACGCCGACGACCGCGGCTACGCCCAGGTCTGCGAGGCGCTGGCCGGGTTCGACGTGCGGCACCGGCTGGGCGAGGTCGCCGCCCCCGTGCTGGCCGTCGCCGGCGCCCACGACGTCGCCACTCCCCCCGCGAACCTGCAGGAGATCGCCGACGGCGTCCAGCAGGGCCGCTACGTCGAGCTGCCCGACGTCGCCCACCTGGCGCCCGCCGAGGCCCCCGAGACGGTCGCCCGGCTGGTCCGCGCCCACGTCCTGGGCGAGGAGCCCGAGCCCCCGGCCGAGGCGCCGGCTCCCGCCGCGGCGACCGCCGCCGGGGAGCGGTACGACGCCGGCATGGCCGTGCGCCGCGAGGTGCTCGGCGACGCCCACGTCGACCGGGCCACCGCCGCTGCCACGCCGCTCACCGAGGACTTCCAGCGCTTCATCACCGAGTACGCCTGGGGCGGCATCTGGACCCGCCCCGGGCTCGACCGTCGCAGCCGCTCGATGATCACGCTCACCGCGCTCATCGCCCGCGGCCACCACGAGGAGCTGGCGATGCACGTCCGGGCCGCCCGCACCAACGGCCTCGACGACGAGGAGATCAAGGAGGTGATCCTGCAGAGCGCGATCTACTGCGGGGTCCCCGACGCCAACACCGCCTTCCGGATCGCCCAGCAGGTGCTGTCCGAGCTCGACGCCACCCCTCCAGGAGGAGACCGATGACCACGTCCGCCTTCGTCTACGACGCCGTCCGCACGCCCTTCGGCAAGTTCAACGGCGCGTACGCCGGCGTACGCCCCGACGACCTGGCCGCCACCGTGCTCCGGGCCGTGCGGGAGCGCGTGCCGGGCCTCGACCCGGCGGCCGTCGACCAGGTCCTGCTCGGCAACGCCAACGGTGCGGGCGAGGAGAACCGCAACGTCGCCCGGATGGCCACGCTGCTCGCGGGCTACCCGGTCTCGGTGCCCGGGTCGAGCATCAACCGGCTCTGCGGGTCCTCGCTGGACGCCGCGATGGCCGGGTCGCGCGAGATCGAGACCGGTGACGCCGAGGTCGTGCTCACGGGCGGCGTCGAGTCGATGACCCGCGCGCCCTGGGTGCTGCCCAAGCCCAGCCGGGCCTTCCCCGCCGGCAACCTCGAGGCCGTCTCCACGGCGCTGGGCTGGCGCTTCGTCAACGAGGCCATGCCCGCCGAGTGGACGGTGTCGCTGGGCGAGGCCAACGAGCAGCTCCAGGAGGAGTTCGCGGTCTCCCGCGAGCGCCAGGACGAGTTCGCCGTGCGCTCGCACCGGCTGGCCCACGAGGCCTGGGAGGCGGGGTTCTACGACGACCTCACCGTGGCCGTGGAGGGCACCGAGCTGACCCGCGACGAGGGCGTGCGGGCCTCGGCCAGCACCGAGTCGCTCGCGCGGCTGCGCCCGTCGTTCCGCAAGGACGGCACCATCACCGCCGGCAACGCCTCGCCGCTGTCCGACGGCGCCTCCGCCGTGCTGCTCGGGTCCGAGGCCGCGGCCGCGTCCCTGGGCCGGGAGCCGCTGGCCCGGATCGCCGGCCGCGCCGCCCACGCGCTGGAGCCGCAGCGCTTCGGCTACGCCCCGGTCGAGGCCGCGAACCGGGCGCTGGCCCGGGCCGGCATCGGCTGGTCCGACGTCGGCGCGGTCGAGCTCAACGAGGCCTTCGCGGTCCAGTCGCTGGCCTGCCTCGACGCCTGGAAGGTCGACCCCGACCTGGTCAACACCCGCGGCGGCGCGATCGCCGTCGGCCACCCGCTGGGCGCCTCGGGCGGCCGGGTGCTCGGCACCCTGGCCAAGGTGATGCGCGAGGGCGGCGTCCGCTGGGGCGTCGCGGCCATCTGCATCGGCGTCGGCCAGGGCCTGGCCGTGGTGCTGGAGAACGCCGGGGAGACGACCTCGTGACGACCGTGCTCGAGCGTCCGGGCGCCGAGGGGGCCGCGACCGCTGCCGACGAGGCCGTGGCCGACGTCCCCGACGGCGCGACCGTGCTGATCGGCGGCTTCGGCGCGGCCGGCCAGCCCGTCGAGCTGATCGACGCGCTGCGCCGGCGCGGCGCCCGCGACCTGACCGTGGTCAACAACAACGCCGGCAACGGCGACACCGGGCTCGCGGCGCTGCTGGCGACCGGGGCCGTGCGCAAGATGGTGTGCTCGTTCCCGCGGCAGAGCGACTCGTGGGTCTTCGACGACCTCTACCGCTCCGGCAGGATCGAGCTCGAGGTGGTGCCGCAGGGCAACCTGGCCGAGCGGATGCGGGCGGCAGGAGCCGGCATCGGCGCCTTCTTCTCCCCCACCGGCGTCGGCACGCCCCTGGCCGAGGGCAAGGAGGAGCGCACCATCGACGGTCGGCGCTACGTCCTGGAGATGCCGATCCGCGGCGACTACGCGCTGGTCAAGGCCCACGTCGCCGACCGGGTGGGCAACCTGGTCTACCGCAAGACGGCCCGCAACTTCGGTCCCGTGATGGCCACCGCGGCCACCACCACCGTCGTGCAGGTCTCCCGCGTCGTGGAGACCGGCGAGCTCGACCCGGAGGTCGTCGTGACCCCCGGCATCTACGTCGACCGGGTGGTGGTGACCCATGGGTGAGCGCGCGAGCACCTCCGAGCGGCTGTCCAAGGACCAGATCGCGGCCATGATCGCCGACGACATCCCGACCGGTGCCTTCGTCAACCTGGGGATCGGCCAGCCCACGCTGGTGGCCGACCACCTCGACCTCGAGCGCGGCGTGGTCCTCCACACCGAGAACGGCATGCTCGGGATGGGACGCGCCGCGGTCGGCGACGAGGTCGACCCCGACCTCATCAACGCCGGCAAGATCCCGGTCGTGGAGACCCCCGGGGCGTCGTACTTCCACCACGCCGACTCGTTCGCCATGATGCGCGGCGGCCACCTCGACGTCTGCGTGCTCGGCGCCTTCCAGGTCGCGGTCAACGGCGACCTCGCCAACTGGCACACCGGCGCGCCCGACGCGATCCCCGCCGTCGGCGGCGCGATGGACCTCGCCATCGGCGCCAAGGACGTCTTCGTGATGATGACGCTCTTCGGCAAGGACGGCTCGTCCAAGCTGGTCCGCGAGTGCACCTACCCGCTGACCGGCGTGGCCTGCGTCAGCCGGGTCTACACCGACCACGGCGTCTTCGAGATCACGCCGGCCGGCGTACGGCTGCGGGAGGCGTACGGCGCCACCGCCGACGAGCTGCGCCACCGCACCGGCCTCGACCTGCTCTAGCCGCCGAGCGGGCGATCGCAGCCCGCCAGGGAGCGTCGAGCGGGCGATCGCAGCACGCCAGGCGCCGCCGAGCGGGCGATCGCAGCACGCCGCGGAGCGTCGAGCGGGCGGTCAGTGCGCGGCGTACGTCGCCGCCATGTCCTCGTCGCCGTGGCCCGCGTCGACGGCGCGGGCGAGGTGGTCGCGGATGCCGGGCATGGCGCCGAGATCGACCCCGGCCGAGCCGGCGGCGGCCAGGATCAGCTCGACGTCCTTGAGCGCGCCCGACAGCGCGAACGACGGCTCGTAGCTGCCGGCGAGCATCGCCTTGCCCTTGAGCTGGACGTACGGCGCGTCCATCGCGCCGCCCGAGACCGCCTCGAGGAACAGCGCGGGGTCCAGGCCGAGCTCGCGGGTGAGCGTCAGCGAGTCGGCGACGCCCTCCAGCACGGTGACCACCCAGGCGTTGGCGGCGAGCTTGAGCCGGCTGCCGCCACCGGGCTGGTCGCCGACCCAGATGGTGCGACCGCCGATGGCCTCGAAGACGGGCCCGACCACGGCGCGCGCGGACTCCGGACCGGAGGCCAGCACGACGAGCGCACCGTCCTCGGCCGGCTTCTTGGTGCCGAGCACGGGGGCGTCGACGAGCGTCACGCCGAGGTCCTCGGCCAGCGCGACGAGGCGGTCCGAGCCGGCCACGCCGACGGTGCTCTGCTGGACCCACACCGTGTCGGCACCGAGGTGGCCGCGCGCCTGCTCCATGGTCTCGGCGACGCTGTCGGCGTCGTACAGCATGGTGAGGACGACGTCGGCGCCCTCGACCGCCTCGGCGACCGACCCCGCCACCGTCGCGACGTCGGCCAGCGGCTGCGCCTTCTCGGCGCTGCGGTTCCACACGGTCAGCGGCAGCCCCGCCGCGGCCAGGTTGCGGGCCATGCCGGCGCCCATCGTGCCGGTGCCGAGCAGGGTCACGGACGGGGTGGAGCTGGGGGACATGGGGGTTCCTCTCGGTGGGGCTGCGGTCGCACGCCTCGTACCCCGTCCGGTCGTGCCGCAACTGCCCGCTGGGCGTCGCCTGAGGTGCTCCGAACGCCCGCTCGGCGTCCCCGCGCGTGCTGCGATCGCCCGCTCGGCGTCCCCGCGCGTGCTGCGATCGACCGCTCGGCGCTCCTGGGCGTGCTGGAAACGCCCGCTCGGCGGTCCTCGGCGTGCTGCGAACGCCCCCTCGGGGCGTGCTCAGGCCAGGGCGCGGAGCCGCGGGAGCACGTCGCGGCCGAAGTCGCTCAGGAAGGTGTCCTGGTCGTGGCCGGGGGCGTGGAAGACGAGGTGGTCGAAGCCGGCGTCGAGGTAGGGCTGCACGGCGTCGACGACGCCGTCGGGGTCGGTCTCGACGATCCAGCGCTGGGCGACCTGCTCGATCGGCAGCTCGTCGGCGGCGCGGGCCATCTCGACCGGGTCGTCGAGGCCGTGCTTCTGCTCGGCGGTCAGCGACAGCGGGGCCCAGAACCGGCAGTTCTCCAGCGCGTCCTCGCGGGTCCGGGCGTAGGAGAGCTTGATCTCGATGGTGCGCTCGATCGCGGCCGGGTCCCGGTCCCCCGCCTCCGCGCCCGCGGCCACGGCGGGCAGCAGCTTGTCGGTGTAGAGGTCCATGCCCTTGCCGCTGGTGCAGATGAAGCCGTCGCCGGCGCGGCCGGCGTACTTCGCCACCACCGGGCCGCCGGCGGCGACGTAGATCGGGACCCCGCCCTCGGGACGGTCGTAGACGGTCGCCTCGTCGGTGGCGTAGTAGTCGCCCTCGAAGGTGACCCGCTCGCCGGCCCACAGCGCCCGCATCAGCCGCACCGACTCGCGCAGCCGCCCGAACCGCTCCTTGAACTCCGGCCACTCGAAGCGCGCGACCGACACCTCGTTGAGCGCCTCGCCGGTGCCGACTCCGAGGATCACGCGGTCGGGGTAGAGCGAGCCGAGGGTGCCGAACGCCTGCGCCAGCACCGCCGGGTTGTAGCGGAACGTCGGGGTGAGCACCGAGGTGCCCATCACGATCCGCTCCGTGCGCTCCCCCATGGCCGCCAGCAGCGACATGGCGTACGGCGCGTGGCCGTCGACGTGGCGCCACGGCTGGAAGTGGTCGCTCACCATGACGCTGTCGAGCCCCACCTCCTCGGCCCGGACGGCCAGCTCGACCAGCTGGCGGGGGGCGAACTGCTCGGCCGAGGCCTTGTAACCGATGCGCAGGGACACGAGGCTCAATCTGCCACACGCGCCTCGGCGGGGACGGTCGGGAGCCACACCTCCAGCAGGGTGCCGCCGTGGGGACCGGGACCGACGTCGAGACGACCCCCCGCCACGACGGCCCGGTCGTGCATGCTGGCCAGCCCCAGGTGGCCCGGTCGCCGCTCCAGGTCGGCGGCCCGCAGGCCCCGGCCGTCGTCGAGCACGCTCACCCGCACCCCGTGGTCCTCGCGGGCGACCTCGACGGCCACCGACGCCGCCCCGGAGTGGCGGCGGGTGTTGACCAGGGCCTCCTTGGCGACGCGGTACGCCGTGACCCGCGCGCCGTCGGACAGCCCGCTGTCGGGGTCGCCGACGACGCTCCAGGCGATGCCCGTCCCGTCCAGGACGTACGCCGCGGCCTCCCGCAGCGCGGTCACCAGGTCGGTGCGCCGGGCCGGCGACTCGAGGTCGAAGAGCAGGTGACGCAGCCGGGCGGTGGCCCCGGCGAGCGACTCGTGCATCCGCCCCAGGTCACGGCGCTGGGCATCGTCGAGGGAGTCGCCCAGCTGCCGCTCGAGCAGGGACAGCCGCAGCTGCACCGCCGCCAGCGCCTGCACCGAGTCGTCGTGGACGTCGGCGGCGATCCGGCTGCGCTCGTCCTCCTGCGCCTCCACCAGGCGGGTCAGCAGCACCTGTCGCGTCTCGGCGAGCCGCCGCAGGTCCTCGCGGGCCTGGGTGAGGTCGGTGACGTCGCGCTGGATGCTGCCGAGGGCGAGGGGCTCCCCCGTCACCGGGCTGCGCATCACGAAGCTGTGGCTGAGCACCGGGACGTCGTCGCCCCCGTCCTGGTGGCGCAGCCAGGTCGACCACTCCTGGTGACCGACGGCGCGCAGCTGCTCCATCGCGGCCGGGCCCCCGCCCGCGAGCACGTGGTCGGGGCGGAAGGACCGGTGGTCGAGCCGGCGCACGTCGTCGTCGGACCCCAGGCCGGTCATGGTGCGCCCGGCGGGGTTGAGGTAGAGCAGGCGGCCGTCCAGGTCCGCGATGGCGATGAAGTCGTCCGAGGCCTCGACCAGGGCCACGAACCGCTCCCGCTCCTCGGCGCTGAAGCTGACCTGGTCGTCGCTCTCGCGCTGGCCGTCGCGCAGCGTCTGCAGGGTGCGGACCATGGCCACCACGATGCCGAGGCCGAGCAGCGCGACCCCCGGCGCGGAGGGGTGGTCGAAGGGGGTGAGCACCACCAGGCCGACCAGGCACACCGTGGCGAGGACCGCGGTCCAGGCCAGGCCCGGGGCGGTGATCGACCGCGTGACGGCGGAGCGCTCCGGCTCCGCCGGCCCCGCTGCCGGTTCGGGCACGGTCCACGCCGCCAGCACGACCAGCGCGGTCGCCAGGTAGAGCAGTGCGCCCACCGGGTTGCCGGGTCGCCACACGCCCGCGGCCAGCATCACGAGGTAGGTCACGTCGACGACGGCCGAGAGCACCACGCCGGCCAGGAGCAGCAGGTCGGCGGGCCGGGCGCGGAGACCGGCGGCGACCATGGCCGCGACCACGGCCAGCATCGCCACGTCGAGCACCGGGTAGGCCAGGTTGACCGCGACCGCGTGGGGCGGCGTCCCCGGCGCCCCGAGCGGCCGGACCGCCATGTCCACCACCGCGACCGTGACCCCGCCCACCCCGAGCGCCGCGACGGCCCCGTCGAGCAGCAGCAGCCGCGGCAGGGCCCGTCGGCGCCGGGCCCCGCGCACCACGAGCGCGGCCAGGAACAGCAGCGCGGAGCCGACAAACAGGGCGTCGGCCGCCGAGGGGTAGGGCTGCGGGACCGCGGTGCGCACGAAGGTCCAGAAGACGACGAACCCCAGCGTCCGTGCGGTCACCGCGGCCGCGACCAGGCCCCACAGCCAGCGGCCCTCGCGCACGGTCGCGGCCCGCCACACCAGCGCGGCGCTCATCAGGGCGTAGCCGGCCCCCTGCAGGAAGCCGTCGACCTCCACCCGGAACCCCGGGCGCGACCGCACCCCGGGCACGGTGGACACGGCGTACACCGCTCCGATCGCGGCCACGACCGCGATCAGGACGCGCAGCCCACGGACGTGAGCCAGGCCCAGCGACATCGGGGCCCCCTCCCGAGCGATCGGCGTGCCGACACGGTAGCCCGAACTCGTCTCCACCGGGAGAGGTGTGACCGCCCGCCGGCCGCGGACCCTAGCGGTCGACCAGGGTGAGCTCGAAGGCGTAGAGGTCGGGGCGGTAGACGTGGCGGCCGAACTCGACGGCGCGGCCGGCGTCGTCGTACGCCGTGCGCTGCATCGTCAGCAGCGGCGAGCTGCGCTTCTCGTGGAGCAGCGTGGCCTCGCGGGCGCCCGCCCGGCGGGCACCGATCCGCTGCTTGGCCACCCGCATCAGGATCCCCGAGCGCCGCAGCAGCGCGTAGAGGCCGTCGTCGGCCAGGTCGTGGGCCCCGAGGTCGACCACGTCGAGCGGCAGGTAGTTGCGCATCAGGGCGAGCGGCTCCTCGCCGATCCACCGCAGCCGCTCCAGGCTCCACACCGGCGCCCCGGGGTCGACCTGCAGCTCGGAGGCGACCTCCTCGTCGGCGGGGGCCTGCGTCAGCTCGAGGAGGTCGGTGCGGGGCTGCTGGCCGGCCCCGGTGAGGTCGTCGTGGAGCGAGGTCAGCTCCAGCGAGCGGCGCACGCGTCCCTGCACCACCTGGGTGCCGACCCCGCGCTTGCGCACCAGCAGGCCCTTGTCGACCAGCAGCTGGATGGCCTGGCGCATGGTCGGGCGGGAGAGCCCGAGGTCGCGCGCCAGGGACACCTCGTTGTCGATCTTGTCCCCGGGTGCGATCTCGCCCGAGGCGATGGCACGCTCGAGCTGCTCGGCGACCTGGAAGTAGAGCGGCACCGGGCTCCCGCGGTCCAGGGTGATGGGCGGGCCGGAGGTCATGACCGGAGCCTACCGGCGGAGCGCCTCGCTTGTCAGTATGTCAGGACAAATAGTTGACACCCTGCCCGCGCGCGGTGGAGACTTCCCGGGTCCCCGAGTTTGTCACGACAAACTCGACCGATCCGAGAGGCCGCAGCATGTCCGAGCAGACCACGTCCCCCCTCGACCGGATCGCCGGCGCCCCGATCTCGTGGGGCGTGTGCGAGGTCCCCGGCTGGGGCCACCAGCTGCCCGCCGACCGGGTCCTCGGCGAGATGCGCGACCTCGGCCTGACCGCCACCGAGTTCGGCCCCGACGGGTTCCTGCCCGACGCGCCCGCGGCCAAGGCCGCCTTCCTGCGCGAGCGCGGGCTGCGTGCCGTCGGCGGCTTCCTGCCGGTGCTGCTCCACGACGCCTCCCACGACCCGATGCCCGAGGTCGACGCCTTCGTCGACGGCTGCCTGGCCGCGGACGCCGGCGTCGTGGTGCTGGCCGCCACCACCGGCACCGACGGGTACGACGTCCGTCCCGAGCTCGACGACGTGCAGTGGAAGACCCTGCTCGACAACCTCGACCGGATCGCCGAGCGGGCCTCCGAGCGCGGCGTGCTGGCCGTCGTCCACCCCCACATGGGCACCATGGTCGAGGGCGCCGACGACGTGCAGCGCGTGCTCGACGGCTCCAGCATCGGCCTGTGCGTCGACACCGGCCACCTCGTCGCCGCCGGCGCCGACCCGGTCGCGATCACGCTCGCCCACACCGACCGCGTGCGCCACGTCCACCTCAAGGACGTCGACGCCGCCCGGGCAGCCCGCGTGGTGGCCGGCGAGGTCTCCTTCTCCGACGCCGTCGCCGGCGGGATGTGGACCCGGCTGGGCGAGGGCTCGGTCGACGTGACCGCGATGATCGACGCCCTCGAGGACGCGGGGTACGACGGCTGGTACGTCCTCGAGCAGGACCTGATGCTGCTCGACGGCGAGCCCGGGGGCGAGGGCCCCGTCGCCGACGTGCGCCGCTGCCTGGCGTTCGTGCTCGACCGCCTCGAGGCCCGTCGCACCGGCGCGGGGGCGGACGCGTGAGCGCGCCCTTCGACGTCATCACGATGGGGCGGGTCAGCGTCGACGTCTACCCGACCCAGGTGGGCGTGCGGCTCGAGGACGTGACGACCTTCGGCAAGTTCCTGGGCGGCAGCTCGACCAACGTCTCGGTCGCCGCCTCCCGCCTGGGCCACCGGGCCGCGACCATCACGCGGGTCGGCGAGGACCCCTTCGGCCGCTTCGTGCACCAGGCGCTCGCCGGCTTCGGCGTCGACGACCGGTGGGTCTCGGCCGTGCCGGGGCTGCAGACGCCCGTCGTGTTCTGCGAGATCTTCCCGCCCGACGACTTCCCGCTCTACTTCTACCGGCGCCCGAAGGCCCCCGACCTGGAGATCTCGCCCGACGACCTCGACTACGACGCCATCCGGGCGGCCGAGGTCTTCTGGGTGACCGTCACCGGCCTGTCGGAGTCGCCCAGCCGCGAGGCCCACCTGGCCGCGCTCGAGGCCCGCGGGTCCGACCGGACCACGGTCCTCGACCTCGACTACCGGCCGATGTTCTGGGGGTCCGAGGCCGAGGCCACCGCCCAGGTCGAGGCCGCGCTGCCCCACGTGAGCGTGGCCGTCGGCAACCTCGAGGAGTGCCGGGTGGCCGTCGGCGAGTCCGAGCCCGCCGCCGCGGCGAAGGCGCTGCACGACGCCGGCGTCAGCCTGGCCGTCGTGAAGCAGGGACCCCTCGGCGTGCTGGGCAGCCGTCGCCGACCCGACGGCACCGAGGACCACGTCGTGGTGCCGCCCGTGCCGGTCGAGGTGGTCAACGGCCTCGGCGCCGGCGACGCCTTCGGCGGCGCGCTGGTCCACGGCCTGCTCGAGGGCAGCGACCTGCGGACCATGCTCACCTGGGCCAACGCCGCCGGGTCCTTCGTCGCGGGCCAGCTGGCCTGTGCCGACGCGATGCCGTCGGTCGACGAGCTGGGCACCTACCTGCGCGAGCACGAGAAGAGCACCCGATGACCACCCTGTCCCCGGCGCCCGCCACGAGCGGGCCGCGCGTCGGACCCGACGACGTCGCCCGCCTCGTGGCCACCCGCGTCGCGCACCCCGAGCGCGTCGCCGAGCTGTACGCCGCCCGCCGGGCCCCCGAGGGCCTCGTCGGCCGCACCGGCCGGCTGATGCTCATCGCCGCCGACCACCCCGCCCGCGGCGCCCTGCGCGCCGGCCCCGACCCGCTGGCCATGGGCGACCGGGCGCAGCTGCTCGACCGGCTGGTCCGGGCGCTGGCCCGACCGGGGGTCGACGGCTTCCTCGGCACCCCCGACGTCGTCGAGGACCTGCTGCTGCTCGGCGCTCTCGAGGACAAGGTGGTCATCGGGTCGATGAACCGCGGCGGCCTCGCCGGCACCTGCTTCGAGATGGACGACCGGTTCACCGGCTACGACGCCGCCACCATCGCCGCCGCCGGTCTCCAGGGCGGCAAGATGCTGCTGCGCATCGACCCCGAGGACCCCACCACCGTGCGCACCCTCGAGGCCTGCGCCGGCGCGGTGTCCGAGCTGGCCGGCGAGCGCGTGATGGCCATGGTCGAGCCCTTCATCTCGGGCCGCGACGAGTCCGGCCGGGTCCGCAACGACCTCTCGGCCGAGGCCGTGGTCCGCTCGGTCGGCGTCGCCGCCGGCCTGGGCACCACCTCGGCCCACACCTGGCTCAAGCTGCCCGTGGTCGCCGACATGGAGCCGGTGCTGGCCGCCTCGGCGCTGCCGGTGCTGCTGCTCGGCGGCGAGGTCGCCGACGACGCCGAGGCCCAGCGGGCCTCCTGGCGGGCCGCCCTCGCCAGCCCGGTCGTGCGCGGCATGGTCGTGGGCCGCTCGCTGCTCTTCCCGCCCGACGGCGACGTCGAGCGGGCCGTCGACGCCTGCGTGGAGCTGATGTGAGCGAGGTCCTCGGTCCCGTGGTCCGACGTGGCGAGGCGGCCGCCGGGCCCTTCGCCCTGGAGGTGACGCCCGCCTCCGCAGGCTGGACCCACAGCGGGCTGCGGGTCCTCGAGCTCGCCCCCGGGCAGTCCGAGACCGTGGCGACCGGCGGCAGCGAGGTCGTGGTGCTCTCGCTCGGCGGCGCGGCCGGCGTGGTGGTCGACGGGGCGGCGTACGAGCTGGAGGGGCGTCGCGACGTCTTCGACGGCCCGAGCGACGCGGTCTACGCGCCCCGTGACGCGGAGGTGGTGCTCTCCAGCCGCGCGGGCGCCCGGCTCGCGCTGTGCTCCGCCGTGTGCGAGACGCGGCTGCCGGCGGCGTACCTGCCCCGGAGCGACGTGCCCGTCGAGCTGCGCGGCGCCGGACGGGCCAGCCGCCAGGTCAACAACTTCGGGGTCCCGGGCGTGCTCGAGGCCGACCGGATCATCGCCTGCGAGGTCCTCACCCCGGGCGGCAACTGGTCGTCGTGGCCGCCGCACAAGCACGACGAGGAGCGCGACGGCGAGACCCGCCTGGAGGAGATCTACTACTTCGAGGTGGCCGACGGCCCGTCCGGGCCCGGCTTCGGGCTGCAGCGCGTCTACGGCCACGAGCACGCCGAGATCGACGTCACCGCCGAGGTCCGCACCGGCGACGTCGTCCTCATCCCCCACGGCTGGCACGGCCCCTCGGTGGCCACCCCCGGCTACGACCTGTACTACCTCAACGTGATGGCCGGTCCCGGGCCCGAGCGCTCGTGGCAGATCTGCGACGACCCCGCCCACGCCTGGGTCCGCGGCACCTGGCCCGACCAGGACGTCGACCCGCGGCTCCCGTTCCCGGGCGCCACCCCAGGAGGAGACCGATGAGCACGACCCCCACCGTCCGGTTGACCGTCGCCCAGGCGCTGGTGCGCTTCCTCGAGGTGCAGCACGTCGAGCGCGACGGCGACGTGCAGCCCTTCTACGCCGGCTGCTGGGGCATCTTCGGCCACGGCAACGTCGCCGGCGTCGGCCAGGCGCTGCTCGAGCGCGAGCAGTCCGACGACCCCGCGGCGCTGCGCTACTTCCAGGGCCGCAACGAGCAGGCCATGGTGCACGCGGCCGTCGCCTACGCCCGTCACCGCGACCGGCTCGCCACCATGGCCGTCACCGCCTCGGTCGGCCCCGGTGCGACCAACATGGTCACCGGCGCCGCGCTGGCCACGATCAACCGGCTCCCCGTGCTGCTGCTGCCCGGCGACACCTTCGCCACCCGGGTGGCGCAGCCGGTCCTGCAGGAGCTCGAGACGTCGTACGCCGGCGACGTGTCCGTCAACGACGCCTTCCGACCCGTCTCGGCGTACTTCGACCGGGTCGACCGCCCCGAGCAGCTGCCCTCCGCCCTGCTCAACGCGACCCGGGTGCTGACCGACCCGGCCCAGACCGGCGCGGTGACCATCGCGCTGCCGCAGGACGTGCAGGCCCAGGCCCACGACTGGCCGGTCGAGCTGTTCGAGACGCGGGTGTGGCACGTCGCCCGGCCGCTGCCCGAGCGCTCGGTGCTCGACCGCGCGGTCGAGCTGGTCCGGCAGGCCGAGCGGCCGCTGCTGGTCGCCGGCGGCGGCGTCATCTACAGCGGCGCCGACGTGGTGCTGCGCGAGCTGGCCGAGGCCACGGGCATCCCCGTGGCCGAGACCCAGGCGGGCAAGGGCTCGCTCCCCTACGACCATCCGCAGTCCGTCGGTGCCGTCGGAGCCACCGGCACCACGGCTGCGGATGGTCTCGCCGCCGAGGCCGACCTGGTGATCGGCGTCGGCACGCGCTGGAGCGACTTCACCACCGCCTCGCGGACCGTCTTCGCCCACCCGGACGTGCGCTTCGTCAACCTCAACGTCAGCGCCTTCGACGCCCACAAGCACGGCGCCGTCTCGCTGGTGGCCGACGCCCGCGAGGGGCTCGCGGCGCTGCGCGACGCGCTGGCCGGCTGGACCGCTCCGACCGCCCACACCGAGCGGGCCACGACGCTGGCGCGCGCCTGGGACGCCACCGTGGAGCAGGCCTACACCGACACGGCCGGCACGCCCGCCGAGGGCCTGATGGTGCAGTCGCAGGTGCTGGGCGTCGTCAACCGGGTGAGCGACCCGCGCGACGTGGTCGTGTGCGCCGCCGGGTCGATGCCGGGCGACCTGCACAAGCTGTGGCGCACCCGTGACCGCAAGGGCTACCACGTCGAGTACGGCTTCTCCTGCATGGGCTACGAGGTCGCCGGCGGCCTCGGGGTCAAGCTGGCCGCCCTCGACGAGGCCGACCTCCACGGCGCCGAGGACCGCGACGTCGTGGTCATGGTCGGCGACGGCTCGTGGCTGATGATGAGCAGCGAGATCGTCACCGCGGTCGCCGAGGGCCTCAAGGTGATCGTGGTGCTCGTGCAGAACCACGGCTTCGCCTCGATCGGCGCGCTCTCGGAGTCGCTCGGCTCTCAGCGCTTCGGCACCCGCTACCGCGCCCGCACCGCCACCGGTCTCGACGGCTCGCGGCTCCCGGTCGACCTGGCCGCCAACGCCGCCAGCCTCGGCGCCGACGTGCTGGTCGCCCACGGACTGGAGGACCTCGAGTCGGCGGTCCGCAAGGCCAAGGAGTCGACGCGCACGACCGTGATCCACGTCGAGACCGATCCGCTGGTCCCGGCTCCGTCGAGCCCCGCCTGGTGGGACGTGCCGGTCGCGGAGGTGTCCGTGCTGGAATCGACCCGGACGGCCCGCGCGGCGTACGACGGACACAAGCGCGAGCAGCGCACCCACCTCTCACCCGCCTCCCCCCGGGGCACCACCACGAAGGACGAGCAGCGATGAGCCACACCTACGACCACTGGATCAACGGGGCGGCGACCCCCGGCGAGAGCGACCGCACGGGCGACGTCTACGACCCGGCGCTCGGCTCGGCCGCGAGGCAGGTGCGCCTGGCGACCGCCGGCGACGTCGACCTGGCCGTGGCCGCCGCCGCCGAGGCCTTCACCACCTGGAGCGAGAGCTCCGTGGTCGCCCGCTCGCGGGTGATGTTCGCCTTCCGCGAGCTGCTGGTGCAGCACGAGGACGAGCTGGCGCAGCTGATCTCGGCCGAGCACGGCAAGACCCTCGACGACGCCAGGGGCGAGGTGGTCCGCGGCCGCGAGGTCGTGGAGTTCGCGTGCGGCATCGCGCAGCTGCTCAAGGGCGAGTACAACGACCAGGTCTCCGGCGGCATCGACTCCCACTCGTTCCGCCAGCCGCTCGGCGTCGTCGCCGGCATCACGCCGTTCAACTTCCCGATCATGGTCCCGCTGTGGATGCACCCGGTCGCGATCGCGTGCGGCAACACCTTCGTGCTCAAGCCGTCCGAGCGCGTGCCCGGCGCCTCCGACCTGGTGGCGCGGCTCTACCAGCAGGCCGGCCTGCCCGACGGCGTGTTCAACGTCGTGCACGGCGACAAGGTCGCGGTCGACCGGATCCTCGAGCACCCCGACGTCGCCGCGGTGTCCTTCGTGGGCTCCACGCCGATCGCGCGCTACGTCCACGAGGGCGCCAGCCGCACCGGCAAGCGCGTGCAGGCCCTCGGTGGCGCCAAGAACCACGCCGTCGTGATGCCCGACGCCGACCTCGACTTCGCCGCCGACCACATCGTGGCCGCGGGCTACGGCTCCGCCGGGCAGCGCTGCATGGCGATCTCGGCCGTCGTGGCCGTCGGCCCCGCCGCCGACACCCTGGTCGACAAGATCCGCGAGCGCAGCGTCGACCTCACCGTGGGCCCCGGCACCGGTGAGGGCGTCGACATGGGCCCCGTGGTCACCCGCGCCTCGCGCGACCGGATCGTCGACTACGTCGGCCAGGGCGAGGACGCCGGCGCCAAGGTCGTCGTGGACGGCCGTGAGGTCACCGTCGAGGGCCACGAGGAGGGCTTCTTCGTCGGCCCCACGCTGCTCGACCAGGTCACCACCGACATGTCGGTCTACACCGACGAGATCTTCGGTCCGGTCCTGACCGTGCTGCGCGTGCCGACCCTGGAGGCGGCGATCGAGCTGATCAACGCCAACCCCTACGGCAACGGAACCGCGGTGTTCACCTCCTCCGGGGAGGTCGCCCGCACCTTCCAGCGCAAGGTCACCGTCGGCATGATCGGCATCAACGTGCCGGTGCCCGTCCCGATGGCGTTCCACTCCTTCGGCGGCTGGAAGGACTCGCTGTTCGGCGACCACCACATCCACGGTCCCGAGGGCGTGCGCTTCTACACCCAGGCCAAGGTCGTCACCACCCGCTGGCCCCACGTGGCCGAGGAGTCGCTGGCGCAGCTCAACTTCCCGACCGCCCAGTGAGCGGGCCAGTGAGCGGACCAGCGAGCGGGCCGGTGTCGGGGGTCCTGCGCGTCGGGGTCATCGGCGCCGGCGCGATGGGCGCCTCCCACGTGCGGACCCTGTCCGAGAGCGTGCCCGCAGCCCGGGTGACGGCCGTCTACGACCGCGACGTCGCCCGGGCCGGCGAGGTCGCGGGGGCCGTGGGTGCGGTGGCGACCGACTCGGCCGAGGCCCTGGTGGCCTCGGGCGAGGTCGACGCCGTCGTGGTCGCCTCCCCCGACTTCACCCACGCCGACCTGGCCGTGGCCTGCATCGACGCCGGCAAGCCGGTCCTGTGCGAGAAGCCGCTGGCCGTGACGGCCAAGGACGCCCTGCGGGTGGTCGAGGCGGAGGTCGCGGGTGGACGGCAGCTGGTGCAGGTCGGCTTCATGCGCCGCTTCGACCCCGGCTTCCTGGCGCTGCGGCGCCACGTCGCCGACGGGACGCTGGGCGAGGTGCGCCTGGTGCACGCCGTGCACCGCAACGCGACCAACTCGACCAGCACCGACGACGCGACGCTGGTGACCGGGTCGATGGTCCACGAGCTCGACATCGTCCCGTGGCTGCTCGACGACCCGCTGGTCGGCATCCGCGTCGAGTCCCCGGTGGCCGAGGGGTTCCGCGACCCGCAGCTGGCGACGCTGTGGACCCGCAGCGGCGTCATGGTGACCGTCGACATCTTCGCCAACGCGGCGTACGGCTACGACGTGCGCTGCGAGGTCGTCGGCACCCGCGGCACGGCCGCGCTGTCGCCGGTCGCCCCGGTCAGCCTGCGGGCTGCCGGTCGCGAGGGCACCGCGCTCGGCCAGGACTTCGTGGCGCACTTCCTCGAGGCCTACCGGGTCGAGCTCTCGGCCTGGGCCGAGGCCGCCGCCCGCGGCGGGGTCGACGGGCCGAGCGCCTGGGACGGCTACCTGGCCAACGTCGCCGCCGAGGCCGGCGTGGCGTCGCTGTCGACGGGCAGCCGCGAGGTCATCGACCCCGGGGAGCGTCCGGCGCTGTACGCCGGCTGAGCGGGCCGGCCCGCGCCACCAGCGCCGCGCCGAGCAGCGCCACCGCGAGGCCGAGCAGGGAGCCGACGACGGTCTCCACGCCGCGGTCGAGCAGCAGCGGGCCGACGGGGCGCGGCGCGGCCAGCTGGCCCATCAGCAGCGCCAGCGGGGTGATGGCCAGCAGCGCCAGGGCGTAGTGGCGCGTCACCACGAGCTCGGTCAGCAGCTGGAGCACCCCGACCACCACCACGACGGCGACGTCGTCGGTCACCACCAGCAGCAGGGCCGCCGCCACCACCAGCCCCAGCAGCGTCCCGGCGATGCGGTGGGCGGCCCGCTCCCAGCGGTGGCGGCGGTCGCGGCCGGTGACGACGGCGACGGCGGCCACCATCGACCAGTAGGGGTGGCCGATGCCGAGCCCCGTCGAGACCGCTCCCGAGAGCACCACCGAGACGGCGGCCAGGGCCGGGTAGAGCGTCGTGCCGCGCGGGACCGCGGACGGGGTGGGTGCCCCGGCCTGCGCCCGGGTGCCCGGCGGGGCGGCGGGCCGAGGTGGCTGCGGTCCCTGCGGCACGACCAGCCCGCTGAGCAGGCCCACCACCACGGCGTACGCCGCGCTGGCCGCGGCCACCGCCAGCGCCACCGGCACCTGGTCGGGCTCGCGCGCCACGCTGGCGACCGCCCCGAAGGCGAAGACCAGGAACAGCGGGCCGGGCGGACGCCACTCCTCGAGCACCACGATCGCGCTGCCGAGGGCCGCGACCACCCCGCAGCCGAGCACCAGCCACCACTCCCGGTCGGCGAGCGTCCCGGCGGCCGCGCCGGCCGTCACGCACGTCGTGAGCAGCGCCGCGCCAAGGAGCTGGCGCCGCAGGCGCCGACCAGTCGGCTGGTTGCGGCCGTAGAGGGCCGCGAACGCCCCGAACGCGGCGTACGACGTCCAGTCGGTGCGGCCCAGGGCCAGCACCACGAGCAGCGACCCGGCCACCGCGACGGTCGCCTGGGCGGCGGCCCGGCGGTCGTCGGGGCGCCGCGGCCCGAGGTGGAGCCACCCGGGTCTGGCTGCGGTCACCGGCGCTCCCGTCCCCCGTGCGGCTCCCGACGCGGCTGCGGCAGGATGGCGGCATGACTGCCTACTGGATCAGCATCTACCAGGAGATCACCGACGAGGCCAAGCTGGCGGCGTACGCCGAGCTGGCCGGTCCGGCCATCACGGCCGCCGGCGGTCGCTTCATCGCCCGCGGCATGCCCGCCCAGGTCTACGAGGCCGGCCGCGAGACCCGCTCGGTGCTGGTGGAGTTCCCCTCGGTCGAGGTCGCCCGCGAGGCCCACGACAGCCCGGCCTACCAGGAGGCCCTGGCCGCCCTCGACGGCGGCGCCGTCCGCGACCTGCGGATCGTCCCCGGCGTCGAGTAGCCCGCCGAGCGGGCGATCCCAGCACGCCCCGGCCCGCCGAGCGGGCGGTCCCAGCACGCCCCACGCCGCCGAGCGGGCGATCGCCGCCCGCTCGGCGGCGCCCTCACACCTCGCGCACGGGTGAGGTCCGGTCGACCTTCGTGATGCTGAGGAACACCACCGTGGCCAGGATGGTCGCGAGGAAGACCACGCTGGTCACCAGCGTGCCGAGCCCGAGGCCGCCGTCGGCGTGCGGGCTGGCGAGGAAGTCGCCGATGTTGGCGCCGAGCGGCCGGGTGAGGACGTAGGCCAGCCAGAAGGACAGCACAGGGCCCAGGCCCGCGCGCCACGCGACGAGCACCAGGGCGATCAGGCCGGCGGGCAGCAGGATCGAGGCACCCGGCGACCAGCCGGTCAGCTCGAGGGTCCAGTCGCCGACGGCCGTGCCGAGGGCGAAGGTCACCAGGACGACCAGCCAGTACCAGCCCTCGCGGGGCGTCGTGGTGATCGAGTGGATCGACAGGGTGCGCTCGCGGGCGTACCACGCGCCGAAGACCACCGCGAGCAGCACGGCGAAGCCCGTCGAGCTGATCCACAGGGGCACGCCGTGCGCGTCGGTGAGGTTGTCGGTCAGCAGGGTGCCGACGACGCTGATCAGCACGACCGCCAGCCAGTAGATGCCTGGGACGTAGCGGCGGCTGCGGAACTGCGCCACGAGCACCGCCACCAGCGCGACCGTGAACAGCACGGTCGTGTTGGTCAGGCCGAAGCCCAGGGTCTCGTTGACGTAGTCGGCGAAGCTCTCGCCGACGGTCGTGCACAGGATCTTGATGACCCAGAAGAAGACCGTGACTTCCGGGACCTTGTTGAGCATCTGGCGGCGGCTGGGCGCTGGGGTGGTCGTCGTCATGGGTGGCAGCCTGGGCGATCCCGCCTGGACGCGACCTGACCGTGCTGCGGCGTACGACATCCGCCCGCTCGGTGTCCCACGGCGTACGACGATCGCCCGCTCGGCGTCCCGCGGCGTACGACGATCGCCCGCTCGACGTACCCCGGCGTGGTGCAATCGCCCGCTCGGCGGAGGGGTCAGGCGTGGGTGATGGCGCCCGAGTCGTCCTTCTTCAGGGAGCGGCTGACGACCATCCGCTGGATCTGGTTGGTGCCCTCGAAGATCTGCATCACCTTGGCCTCGCGCATGTAGCGCTCGACGGGGAAGTCCTTGGTGTAGCCGGCGCCGCCGAGGACCTGGACGGCGTCGGTGGTGACCTTCATGGCGTTGTCGGTGGCGACCAGCTTGGCGATCGAGGCCTCGCGGCCGAAGGGTCGGCCGAGGTCGCGCAGGCGGGCGGCGTGCAGGGTGGTCTGGCGGGCGCTCTGCACGGCGGCCTCCATGTCGGCCAGCACGAAGGCCAGGCCCTGGTGGTCGATGATCGCCGACCCGAAGGTCTCGCGCTCGCGGGCGTAGGCCACCGCGCGGTCCAGCGCGCCCTGGGCCAGGCCCACGGCGACGGCGGCGATGCCGAGGCGTCCGGAGTCGAGGCCCGCCAGGGCGATCCGCAGGCCGTCGCCCTCCTCGCCGAGGCGGCGCTCGACCGGGACCCGGACGCCGTCGAAGCGCATCGTGGCGGTCGCCGAGCCGGTGAGGCCCATCTTGTGCTCGGGCGGGTCGGCCGACAGGCCCTCGGCGTCGGCCGGCACGAGGAAGCAGGAGATGCCGTTGCGGTCGTCGGAGGTGCGGGCCATCACCTTGTAGAAGTCGGCGTGGCCGCCGTGGGTGGTCCAGGCCTTGGCGCCGTCGATGACGTAGTCGTCGCCCTCGCGCCTGGCGCGCGTGCGCATCGCCGCGGGGTCGGAGCCGGCGTGGGCCTCGGACAGGCAGTAGGCGCCGAGCTGGGTGCCGCCGAGCATCTCGGGCAGCCAGGCCAGCTGCTCGGGGGTGCCGCGGGTCGCGAGGCCGAAGCAGGCCAGGCCGTGGACGCTGACGCCCACCCCGACGCTGGCCCAGACGCTCGAGATCTCCTCGAGCACCTGCAGGTAGACCTCGTAGGAGAGCCCGCCGCCGCCCACCTCCTCGGGGTAGGGCAGGCCCAGCAGGCCCATCTCCCCCAGGCTCGCGAACACGTCGCGGGGGAAGGTCTCGGTCGCCTCGGCCTCGACCGACCGGTCGCGCAGGTCGTCCTGGGCGACCTGGCGGACCAGCCGCACGAGGTCGGCGGCCTCCTCGCTGGGCAGGTGGCGGTCAGCCGGCATGCGTCCTCCTGGGGGTGTACGTCGGACCGTACCGGCCCACGGCTCGGACCGGCCCAGTCGCCTATCCCAGTAGGAATACAGTGGATCAGGAGCCGGCCGCCCGGGCCAGGCCCCTCCAGGACGGGAGACCACGTGACCCCGCTGCACCTCGCGGTCGCCCTCGACGGCGCCGGCTGGCACTCCGCCGCCTGGCGGCTCCCGGAGGCCCGGCCGACCGAGCTGCTGAGCGCCGGCTACTGGACCGACCTCGCGCAGGAGGCCGAGCGCGGGCTCCTCGACCTGGTCACCTTCGAGGACGCCCTGGCGCCCCAGAGCGACACCCGCCCTGGCGGGCCCGCGGGAGGCCGGGTGCAGGGCCGGCTCGACGCCGTCCTGCTCGCCGCCCGCGTCGCCCCGCTCACGCACCACCTCGGGCTGGTCCCGACCGCCACCGTCACCCACACCGAGCCCTTCCACCTCTCCAAGGCGATCGCCACCCTCGACCACGTCAGCACCGGTCGCGCCGGCTGGCGCCCGCGGGTCTCGGCGACCCGGGCCGAGGCCGACCACGTCGGACGGCGACCCGTGGCCGCCGTCGAGGACCTGGTCGAGGAGGCGGGCGAGGTCGTGGAGGTGGTGCGGCAGCTGTGGGACAGCTGGGAGGACGACGCGGAGATCCGCGACGCCGCCACGGGGCGCTTCGTCGACCGCGACAAGCTCCACCACGTCGACTTCGAGGGCCGCTGGTTCAGCGTGCGCGGTCCGTCCATCACGCCCCGACCGCCCCAGGGCCAGCCCGTGGTCGTCGCCCTGTCGCACACGGCGGGGGCGCACCGCTTCGCCGCCCGGCACGCCGACGTCGTGCTGCTGGCCCCGCACGGCACCGACGCCACCCGCGCCGTCGTCTCCGACCTGCGCGAGGAGCAGCACGCAGCCGGCCGGGAGCAGGCGCCGCTGCACCTGTTCGGCGAGCTCGTGGTGCACCTCGACCACGACGCTGCCCGGGCCCGCGACCGCGCCGCCCACCTCGACGACCTCGTCGGCGGGCCGGAGGACTCCGACGCCGAGACCTTCGTCGGCACGCCCGCCGACCTCGCCGACCTGCTGCTCGAGCGGCAGCAGGCCGGCCTCACCGGGTTCCGGCTGCGCCCGGCGGCGCTGCCCCACGACCTGGTCGCCGTCACCCGCGGGCTGGTGCCCGAGCTGCAGCGCCGCGGCGCGTTCCGGACGGCGTACGACGCCCCGACGCTGCGCGGCCGCCTCGGCCTGCCCCGCCCGACCAACCGGTACGCCGCCGGAGCCCCCGCGTGAGCCGGCCCCTCAAGCAGGTCCACCTGGCCGCGCACTTCCCCGGGGTCAACAACACCACCGTGTGGAGCGACCCCGCGGCCGGCAGCCACATCGACTTCGCGTCGTTCGTCCACCTCGCGCGCACGGCCGAGCGCGCCAAGCTGGACTTCTTCTTCCTCGCCGAGGGCCTGCGGCTGCGCGAGCAGGGCGGCCGGATCCACGACCTCGACGTCGTCGGACGGCCCGACACCTTCACGGTGCTGGCCGCGCTCGCCGGCGTGACCGAGCGGCTGGGTCTGGCCGGCACCATCAGCTCGACCTTCAACGAGCCCTACGAGGTGGCGCGCCAGTTCGCCACCCTCGACCACCTCTCGGAGGGCCGCGCGGCCTGGAACGTCGTCACCTCCTGGGACGCCTTCACCGGAGAGAACTTCCGGCGCGGCGGCTTCCTGCCGCGGGAGGACCGCTACACCCGCGCCGAGCAGTTCCTGCGCACCGCCTGGGAGCTGTTCGACTCCTGGGACGACGGCGTCGTGGTCGCCGACCGGGCCTCGGGCCGCTTCCTGGGCGAGGGCCGCGCCGGCGCGTTCGCCCACCGCGACCAGCACTTCGACATCAGCGGCACCTTCACCACGCCGCGCAGCCCGCAGGGCCGGCCGGTGATCCTCCAGGCCGGCGACTCCGAGGAGGGCCGGGAGTTCGCGGCGGCCACGGCCGACGCCATCTTCACCCGCCACGCGACGTACGACGCGGGCCGGGCCTTCCACGCCGACGTCAAGCGCCGCCTCGCCGCCCACGGCCGCCAGCCGCACCAGCTGGTGGTGCTGCCCGCCGCCACCTTCGTGCTCGGCGACACCGACGCCGACGCCCGGGTGCGGGCCCGGCACGTGCGGCTGCAGCAGGTGAGCGGGGCGACCGCGATCGCCCACCTCGAGCAGGTCTGGAACCGCGACCTCTCGGCGTACGACCCCGACGGCCCGCTGCCCGAGGTCGACCCCGTCCCGGGGGAGAACACCGTCTCGCTCGGTCGCGCCCAGACCAGGATGTACGCCGACCCGGCCGCCACCGCGTCCCAGTGGCGCACCCTGGCCGCCGAGCGCGGCCTGTCCATCCGCGAGCTGGTGGTCGAGGTGACCGGGCGCCAGACCTTCGTCGGCTCCGCCGCGACCGTCGCCGCCACCATCGACCGCTACGTGCAGGACGACGTCAGCGACGGCTTCGTGCTGGTGCCCCACCTGACCCCGGGCGGCCTGGACGAGTTCGCCGACACCGTGGTCCCGCTGCTGCAGGGACGCGGCGTCTTCCGCACCGAGTACACCGGCACGACGCTGCGCGACCACCTCGGCATCGACGCGCCCGTCCCCGAGGAGGCCCCGTGACCGGCCCCGCCACCAGCGGCCCCGCCACCAGCGGCCCCACCCGCGTCCCGCTCACCGTGCTCGACCTGGTGCCGGTGGTCTCGGGGTCCGACGCCCCGGAGGCGCTGCGCCGCAGCACCGATCTGGCCCGCCGCGCCGAGGCGCTCGGGTACGCCCGCTACTGGGTCGCCGAGCACCACCTCAACCCCGGCGTCGCCGGCACCGCGCCGGCGGTGGTGCTGGCCCTGCTCGGGACGGTCACGACGCGGATCCGGCTGGGCTCGGCCGCGGTGCTGACGGGGCACCGCACGGCGCTGTCGGTCGTGGAGGAGTTCGGCCTGCTGGACGCGGCGTACCCCGGTCGCATCGACCTCGGCCTCGGCCGCTCCGGAGGGCGGCACCTGCCACCCGGCCAGGGGACCCGCTCGACCGGACAGCCGAGCTCCCCGCGGCCGGACGGCACCCCGACCGACGCCGGGTCCGCGGCAGGCCCACCGGACGAGCACGGCGACCGCCGGGCGCCCAACGGGCTGCTGCTGCCGGCGCCGTTCTCGTCGGCGGCGTTGCTCTCCTCGCCGCGCTTCGCGCTCCAGGCGGCCCTGCTGCAGCAGCCGGAGGCCCGGACGCCCGACTACGGCGACTGGGTCCACGACCTGCTCGCCCTGCTGGGCGACGGCCTCGTCTCGGACGACGGCGTCGAGGCCCGGCCCGTGCCCGGGGCGGGGTCGGCGGTCCAGCCCTGGGTCCTGGGCAGCAGCCCTGGTCGCAGCGCCGAGGTGGCCGGCGCCCGGGGGCTGCGCTTCGGCGCCAACTACCACGTGGCGCCGAGCGCGGTGCTGGACGCGGTGGCGGCGTACCGCAGCGCGTTCCGGCCCTCGCCCGGGCTCGACCGGCCCCACGTGAGCGTCTCGGCGGACGTCGTGGTGGCCGAGGACGACGCCGCCGCCGCCGAGCTGGCGACCGGGTTCGGGCTGTGGGTGCACAGCATCCGCAGCGGGCAGGGGGCGATCGCGTTCCCCACGCCCGAGGAGGCCCGCCGCCACGCCTGGACCGACGAGGAGCGGGCGCTGGTGCGCGACCGGGTCGCGACCCAGGTGGTCGGCTCGCCCGACACGGTGGTGGCGCGCCTGGAGCAGCTGCAGGAGGCGACGGGCGCCGACGAGCTGGCGATCACCACGATCACCCACGACCACGCCGCCCGGGTGCGCTCCTACGAGCTGCTGGCCGACGCCTGGCACGGCTGAGCGGGGCAACAGGTCGCAGACGCGGACTGCTTCACGCCTGCGACCTGATGTGTGCCGTACACCTGTGCGTGCGGTCGGTGCACACTGACCTCGTGCCCGATGCCCCACGGTTGAGACGCCCGTCCCACCGCAGGAGTCCCGTCGGGCCGGAGACCCGCGTCACCCCCATGGCCCACGTGGGACCATGGTCGGGCCCCACAGTCCGGCACTGCTCCGAGGAAGACGTGTGACGCCCAGCTATCCCCCCGCCCTGCTGCAGTCCTTCGAGGACCTGTCGCGCGTGGTCTTCCGCGCCGACTCGCCGCAGGAGGTCTACGACGACGTGTGCCGCCAGACGGTCCGGATCGTCGACGGCTGCGACCACGCCTCGCTCATGCTGCGCCGACGCGGTGGCGCGTCGGGCGAGGGGGCGGCGTACACCGCCGGCTCCTCGGACGAGACCGCCGCCCACAGCGACCGCCTCGAGCTCGCGATCGGCGAGGGCCCCTGCCTCGACGTGCTGCGCGACGACGAGCCGGAGCACCACTTCTGCCCCGACCTGCGCGCCGCCTCCGCCAGCAGGTGGCCAGCGCTGGCCGAGCGGCTGGTCGAGGAGACGCCCGTGCGGGGCGTGGCCGGCTTCCGGGTCCGGGTGGACGACGAGGCGGTGGGAGCGCTCAACATCTTCAGCCGCGACCCGCGTGCCCTCACCGAGGACTCGATGGCCCAGGCAGCCGTGATCGCGGCCTTCGTGAGCGTGGCGCTGCAGGCCGTGCGCAACGGCCAGGAGCGCGACACCCTGCGCCGCGGGCTCGACAGCAACCGCATCATCGGCAAGGCCGTCGGCCTGCTGATGTCCTCGCAGGGACTCACCGACGACGAGGCCTTCGACGTGCTCGCGCGCCTCTCGCAGGAGATGAACGTCAAGCTCGCCCAGCTGGCCACCGACGTCGTCGCCCAGCACCACCGTGGCCTCGCCGAGGCCCCGGCCGCCGCCACGGCCCTGCCCCCCGGCCCGGCGGCCGACCCCTCGCCCGCGCAGGCGTGAGCCCGCGCCCGGCCGCCGAGGGGCACCACTACCGCCACTTCCTCGCCGGGCCCACGACCGGTGCCGGGGACCGGCCGCTGCTCCTGGCGGTCGGCAACTGCCAGGCCGAGTCGTTGCGGCTGCTGCTCCGGGGCGAGGACGTGCGCACGGTCCGGGTGCCGGCCCTGCACGACCTGCGGCCCGAGGAGGTCGCGGTGCTGCACGCCTGGGTGCGGGCCAGCGAGCTGCTCGTGGTGCCGCCCGTGGCCGACGACTACCGGGGACTCCCCCTCGGCAGCGACCAGCTCGTGGCCCTGCTCCCCCCCTCGGCGCGGGTCGCCCGCGTCCCCCTGGTGAGGTGGGCCGGCCTGCACCCCTGGCAGCTGGTCGTCCACCCGCCGGGGCTGCCCGACCCCGAGCCGCCGGTCGTGGCCTACCACGACCTGCGGGTCCTCGCCGAGGCCGCGTGGGCCCGGTCCGGCCGTCCCCGCCCCGAGCCGGTGCCGCCGTCGGCCGACGGGCTGCGCGAGGTCGCCCGGACCTCGCGTGCGGAGCTCGCCCGCCGGGAGGGGCGCGCCGGCACGGTGGTCGTCAGCGACCTGCTGGCCCGGCCCAGCGGGGAGGAGATGCGCACCGTCAACCACCCCGGCAACCGGCTGCTCGAACCGCTGGCGGCGCGGGTCCGCGCGGCGCTGGGCCTGGCCGCCCTGGGCCCCGGGGTGGACCGCCCGCTGCTGACCTCGGTGGTCGCGCCGCTCGAGCCGGCCGTCGTGGCGGCCCTGCAGCTGTCCGCGCCCGCCCGGTCGGACTGGACCGTCGACGGCGCCGCCGTCACCACCGAGGAGGTCCGCCGCACCCACCTCGGCTGGTACGCCGCCCGCCCCGACGTCCTGGACGTCGCGGTCGAGCGGGCCCGGGAGCCCGCCGGCCTGCTCGGGGTGCCCCTGCCGGGCTGACCTGCCGGGCTGACCTGCCGGGCTGACCTGCCGGGCTGGCCTGCCGGGCTGGCCTGCCGGGCTGACCTGCCGGGCTGACCTGCCGCGCCGGCCCGGCCGACCCGCCGGGCCGATCCCGAGCGGCAGGCCCGGAGCGGCGGACCGGGCCGTGACGGTCGTCACTGGTCGGATGCGGCGGGGGCACCTACCCTCGACTCGCAGGGAGGCCGGCATGCGCAGCGACCTGGCACACGAGCAGGCGGAGGACCGCTCCGCCTGGTCCTCGCTGCTGCGCGAGCGCTTCGTCGCCCTCGAGGTCGGCGACGCCGCGCGCAACGACGTCCACGGCGACGTCGACAGCTGGTCGCTGGGCCACCTGCAGGTCTCGCGGGTGCGCTCGGTCTCCCAGGCCATCGAGCGAAGCCCCGCCCTGGTGCGCAGCGACGACCGCGACTACCTCCAGGTCGGGCTGATCCGCGAGGGAGCCGCGCTGACCCACCAGGACGGCCGCGAGGCCCTCCTCGGGGTCGGCGACTTCGTGATCTACGAGACCACCCGGCCCTTCGACTGGGTGCTCCGCAGCGGGGAGCGCGACCCGCTCTGGACCATGGACGTGTTCACCTGGCCCCGCGAGAGCCTGGCGCTGAGCCGGGCCCACTCGCGGCTGGCGACCGCACGCACCATGCGCGGCGACGCCGGCCTGAGCGCGGTGATCTCGCGAATGCTGGCCTCGCTGGTGGCCGAGCGCCCCGCGCTCGAGCCGCCGCGCGCGGCGTCGCTGGCCGACGAGGTGGGCGACCTGCTCGCCGTGCTCGCGTGCGGCGTCGTGCCGATGGAGTCCCACCGGCGCGACGCCGCGCTGCTGGCCTCGGTGGAGCGCTACATCGACGACCACCTGCACGACCCGGGGCTCGGCCCCGACGAGGTCGCCCGGGCCCACTCCGTGTCGACCCGGCAGCTGCACCGCCTCTTCGCCGACCGCCAGCAGACCGTGGCCCGCACCATCCGGACCCGGCGCCTGGAGCGGTGTCGGCGCGAGCTGGTCTCCCCCGCGGGGGCGGGGAGAGCCGTGGCCGAGATCGGCCGGCGGTGGGGCTTCGTCGACGCCGGCAGCTTCGGCCGGGCGTTCCGCGAGGCCTACGGCGTCAGCCCGACGCAGTACCGCGACGGCGCCGGGTGGCGCAGGACGACCTAGTCGGGGTCGCGCACCACCTCCACCTCGACCAGGGTGTCGGAGAAGGTCGGCGCGTTGCCGAGGTCGGCGAAGGCCGTCGGGTTGAGCGAGGCCGGTGTGGCGAGTGCCAGCGTGTTCTTGCGCCAGTGACCCATGGAGCTCACGGTCACGCCCGGCATCGTCGAGGGGTCGACCTTGGCCAGCACGGTGAACTCGCCGCGGTCGTTGAAGACCCGCACGGTCGTCCCGGTCTCGATGCCGCGCTCCTCCGCGTCCTCGGGGTTGACCAGCAGCACCGGCTCCTTCTGGACCTTGCGCTGGCGTTCGAGGTTGCCGTAGCTGGAGTTGAGGAAGGCGTGCGCCTTGGGGCTGCGCAGGCTCAGCGGGAAGCGCGAGGCCAGGTCGGGCGCGCTGCCGGGCGACTCGCGGGGCGCGACGTAGTGCGGCAGCGGGTCCACCGGCGTGCCCGGCTGGTGGTCGTTGGAGCCCTGGCGGAACAGCGGCACCACGAAGTTGCCACCCGCCGCGATGGAGGAGGCGAGCTCGACCTTGCCCGAGGGCGTGGGGAAGCCGCCCTCGGCGTGCGGGGCGTACTCGTCGGCCGGCGGCAGGTTGAGCCGCTGCCAGCCCTGCGCCTTGAGCGACTCGACGTCGATGCCCTCCATCGCCGGGGCGCTCCAGTCGAAGGCCTCCGCGACCATCTCGTCGTCGGTGCGGGTGAAGCACGGCTCGTCGAAGCCCATCGCGGCCGCGAGCCGGCGGAACAGCTCGGTGTTGGACACCGCCTCGCCCACCGGCTCGATGGCCGGGTGGTTGTAGGTCACGTAGAGGTGGCCCCACGAGAACATGATGTCGGTCTGCTCGAGCTGCGTGGTCGCCGGCAGCACGAGGTCGGCGAGGTCGGCGGTGTCGGTCATGAACTGCTCGCTGACCACGGTGAACAGGTCCTCGCGCTGCAGGCCCGCGACCATCCGCTCCTGGTCCGGACAGACCACCACGGGGTTGGAGTTGTAGACGAACAGCGCCTTGAGCGGCGTCTCGAGCTCCATCGCCCCCGTCAGGGCCTCGCCGAGCCGGTAGAGGTTGATCACCCGGGTGCCGGGGGTCTGCAGCTCGGGGTGCATGAAGGCGGGCCAGTTGACCGGGAACGCCCACAGGGGCAGCTGCAGGATCCCGCCACCGGGACGCCGCCACGCCCCGACCAGGGCCGGCAGGCAGGCGAGCGCACGCACGGTCTGGCCGCCGCCCGCGTGCCGCTCCACGGCGACGCCGATGCGGATCACCGAGGGCTGGCTGGTGGCGTACTCCCGGGCCAGGGTCCGGATCACCTCGACCGGCACGCCGGTCTCCTCCGAGGCCCACTCGGGGGTGTGCTGCTGGACCCGCTCGGCGAGGTCCTCGAACCCCACGGTGTGCTCCGCGACGTACGCCTCGTCGGTGAGGCCCTCGGTGATGATCACGTGCATCATCGCCATCGCCAGGGCGCCGTCGGTGCCGGGTCGGATGGCGATGTGCTGGTCGGCGGCGTTGGCCGTGCGGGTGCGCACCGGGTCGACCACGACGACCTTGGCGCCGCGCCGCTGCGCCTCGGCGACGTAGGGCCACAGGTGGAGGTTGGTGCTCATCAGGTTGGCGGCCCAGATCAGGATGAACTTGGAGTGCACGAACGACTCGGGGTCGACGCCGGCGGTGTCGCCCATCGTCATGACGTACGCCGTGCAGGCGCCGGAGTCGCAGTAGGTCCGCTCGGCGATCGTGGCGCCGAGCTTGTTGAAGAACGGGTCGCCGACGTTGAGGCCGTTGAGGATGCCCTGGGTGCCGAGGTAGCTGCACGGCATGATCGCCTCGGGGCCGTGCTGGTCGATGATGTCGCGGAAGCGGTCGGCGATCTCGGTGATCGCCTCGTCCCAGGTGATCCGCTCGAACTGGCCGCTGCCCTTGGGCCCGGTGCGCCGCATCGGGTGGGTGACGCGCTGCGGGCTGTAGACGCGGTCGACGTAGTTGTCGACCTTCACGCACAGTCCGCCGCGCGTGTAGGGGTGGTCCCGGTTGCCGCTCACGTCGGTCGCGACGCCGTTCTCGACGGTCACGACCATCGCGCAGGTGTCGGGGCAGTCGTGCGGGCAGGCGGCCAGCACGGTGAGCCGCTCGGCCCCGGTGTCGGTGGCCCTCTCGGTGGCGCTCTCGGTGGCGTGGTCGCTGGTGGGCATGGTCGCGGTCATCGGCGCTCTCCTCGTCCGAGGGTGGGACCCCCAGCCTGGCCCCGCGGATGGGGTGCGGGCTCGACGGTCAGCGCCCGGAAATCGGCGCAGAGCGACAGGATCGGAGCGCCGGGCCTCAGGCGCGGCCGGTGCGCCCGGTGCTGCGGCGCAGCTCCAGCCCGCCGAGCAGCAGCCTCGACGCGAGCGCGGCGCCGACGCCCTCGCCGGCGCGCAGCCGCAGGTCGAGCAGGGGCTCGAGACCGAGGTGCTCCAGGACCCGGGCGTGGGCGCGCTCGCGGCTGCGCTGCCCGGCCACGAGGTACGCCGCGGCGCCCGGCTCGAGCCGCACGGCCAGCAGGGCCGCCACGCTGGTGGCCAGCCCGTCGAGCACGACCACGGCTCCCCCGTCGGCCGCGCCGAGCACGGCGCCGGCCAGCAGGCACAGCTCGGGGCCGCCGAGGGCCGCGAGCAGGCGCTCGGGGGGCAGCGGGCCGGGGCCGGCGTCGCGGCGCACCCTGGCGACCGCCCGGGTGACGACCTCGGCCTTGCGGCGCAGCATGTCGGCGTCGGCGCCCGCCCCCAGCCCCACGACGTCGTCGGCGGGCAGGTCGAGCGCCCCGGCGGCGAGGGCCGCCGCGACCGTGGTGTTGCCGATGCCGACCTCGCCCAGCGCGACGAGCAGGTGCTCGGCCGCCAGCTCGCGGCCGACGGCGCGGCCGCGCTCGAGCAGCGCACCGACGGCGTCGGGCGCCAGCGCGTCGGCGTGCAGCAGGTCGCCGGTGGCGCTCCCGGCGTCCTCGGCCCGGAAGCCGAGCCCGGACGCCCGCGCGGCGGCCGCGCCGGAGGACTCCCCGGCCCGGCTGGCCGCCAGCACCTCGTCGGTCACGGAGTCCTCGAACGCGCTCACCCCCAGCTCGGTCACGCGGTGGCGACCGGCGGCGAGCAGCAGCACCCCGCCGCGGGCGGTGCTGCCGCTCCGCAGCCGCCCGACCGCCTCGAGCCGGTCGACGGCCCGGTCCAGCAGGCCGAGCGACCCGGGTGGCGTGAGCAGGGCGTCGGCGACGTCGCGCACGCCGACGACCTCGGCACGGCCCGGCGCCCGCAGGTGCGAGGGCGGGGGCGCCGGGGCGGTCGCGCCGTCCTCGGCCCACCGCTCGCGCATCACGACGTCGGCCACCGGCTGGCGCCGCGACCAGCCGGCCCGCTCGAGCCCGGGGGCCGGGGGCCGCTCGTCGGGCCAGCCCAGGCACAGCCACCCCAGCGTCACCACGCCCTCGGGCAGGCCCAGCAGGCCCTCGAGGTCGGCGGGGTCGAACAGCGTCACCCAGCCGACGCCGAGCCCCTCGGCGCGCGCGGCCAGCCAGAGGTTCTCGATGGCGCAGGCGCACGACCACAGGTCGGCGTCGGGGAAGGTGGCCCGGCCCAGCACGCCCGCCGCCGGCGCCCGCCGGTCGCAGGCGACCACGACGCCCAGCGGGGCCTCGCGGATGCCCTCGAGCTGCAGGTCGAGCAGCCGCCGGGCCGCGTCGGGCTCGAGCTGGCGGGCCTGCCGCAGCCGCTGCTCGTCGGCCATCCGGGCCGCGCGCTCACGGGTGGCGGGCTCGGCGACCACCACGAACCGCCACGGCTGGCTGTGGCCCACCGAGGGGGCGGCGTGGGCCGCGGCCAGCACCCGGTCGAGCACCTCGGCCGGCACCGGGTCGGGCCGGAAGCGGCGGATGTCGCGTCGCGACGCCACCACGTCGTGGAGCGCCTGGCGCGCCGAGGCCGGGAAGGCCCACGCCCCGACGTCCTCGGCCCGCTCGGCGGCCGAGGTCCGGTCGCCGATGAGCGGCACCGGACGGTTCCAGGTCATGGTCGGCGAGTGTAGGGCGAGCGCCACGCGCCCGCGGCGCGGGCGACGGTGTCCAGCGGCGCTCCGGGTTGGTAGCGTGCCCGGAGCCAGTCAACCTCCCGCGGTCCGCCGCGGGAGACCAGGGAACCCGGTGAGAGGCCGGGACTGACGCGCAGCGGTGTGGGTGACGGGCGGGGCACGGTCGCAGACCAGCCACTGGATCGAGCTGGTCCGGGAAGGCGCCCCGCACCGATCGATCCCGAGTCCGAAGACCTGCTGGCCCTCGCGGCAACAGCCGTGAGGTCACTCGCGGGCCACGCGGACGGGCCCCTGACCTCGAGGACACCCGGTGCTGACCACCACCCCCGTCGACACGGACCGGACCACGCGCGGCCGCCACCGGCGCGACCGGTGCCCGGGGGTGCTGCGTCCCTGGCCCGCTCAGGACGGCGCCCTGGTGCGGGTGCGCCTGGTCGGGGGCCACGTGGCACCCGACGCCCTGGCCGGGCTGTCGGCCGTGGCGCGCGAGCACGGAGACGGCGACCTGCACCTCACCGGCCGGGCCAACCTGCAGCTGCGGGCGCTGCCCAGCACCGGCGACGGCTCGCTGCCCGAGCCGGTCGTGGCCGCCGTCGAGGCCACCGGCCTGCTGCCGTCGCGGAGCCACGAGATGGGGCGCAACGTGATGGTGTCGCCGCTGACCGGCCTGGTCGGCGGTCGCGCCGACCTGCGCGGCCTCGCCCGCGAGCTCGATGCCGGCCTGCAGGCCGAGCCGTCGCTGGCCGTCCTGCCCGGGCGCTTCCTCCTCGTCCTCGACGACGGGCGCGGCGACCTGCTCGACCGCGACGCCGACCTGGGGCTGGTCGCCCTCGACGAGCGGCGCGCCCAGCTCCGCGTCGGCGACGCCTGGGGGCCGGTGGTCGCCCTCGACGAGGCGGCCTCCCACCTGGTCGCGCTCGCGCGCCGCTTCGTGCGGCTGCGCGGCGACGGACCGACGGCCGCGTGGCACGTCGAGGAGCTCGACGCCCCGCTCGTCCCGGCCGGCCCCCGGGACGCGCGGCTGCCCGCGGACGGGCCCGCGGGGTCGCGCGCGGCGGCGTACGGTCCGGTGCCGGGTGCGCCGGGCCTCGACCACGTGGCGGCCCCCGACGGGGTGCTCTCCCCCGCCCTGGTCGACGCGCTGGTCGCCGCCGCGGCGCCGGGCAGCGACCTGGTCGTGACGCCCTGGCGCGGCGTCCTGGTGACGCGGCAGGAGGCGGTCCGGTGACGGTGCTGAGGCGGCCGAGCAGCCACTACGAGTACGTCGACCGCGGCGGCGACATCTACACCGAGTCGTTCGCCACCATCCGGCGCGAGACCCGGCTCGAGGGCTGGGCACCCGACGCCGCGACGGTGGCGGTGCGGATGGTGCACGGCACCGGCCAGACCGACCTGGTCGACGACCTGGTCTTCCACCCCGACGTCGTGACCGCGGCGCGCGAGGCGCTGCAGGCGGGCGCGCCGGTGCTCGCCGACGCCCACATGGTCGCCTCGGGCGTCACCCGGGCCCGGCTGCCGAGGGACAACGAGGTCGTCTGCCTGCTGCGCAGCCCGCTGGTGCCGCCCCTGGCCGAGGAGTGGGGCACCACCCGCTCCGCCGCGGCCGTCTCGCTGTGGGAGCCCCTCCTGGAGGGCGCGGTGGTCGCCATCGGCAACGCCCCGACCGCGCTGTTCCACCTGCTCGAGATGCTCATCGACGGCGCGCCCCGGCCCGCCGCGATCGTCGGCTGCCCGGTGGGGTTCATCGGCGCCGCCGAGTCCAAGGACGCGCTCGCCTCCCTGGCCGCCGACCACGGCATCGACGTCCCCTTCCTGACGGTCCGCGGTCGCCGCGGCGGCTCGGCGATGACCGCCTCGGCCGTCAACGCGCTGGCCCAGGAGCGCGAGTGAGCACCGGCGCGACCGGCCGCTTCTACGGCGTCGGTCTCGGCCCGGGCGACCCCGAGCTGGTGACCCTCAAGGCGGCCAGGCTGATCGGCTCGGCCGACGTGGTGGCCTACCACGCCGGGGTCGGCAAGCAGTCCAACGCACGCCGCATCGCGGCCGACCTGATCCCGGCGAGCGCCGTCGAGGAGGAGCTCCGCTACCCGGTGACGACCGGACGCACCGAGCACCCGGGCGGGTACGCCGGCGCCATCGCCGAGTTCTACGAGGAGTCCGCCGAGCGGCTGGCGGTCCACCTCGAGGCCGGGCGCACGGTGGTGCTGCTGGCCGAGGGCGACCCGCTCTTCTACGGGTCCTACATGTACATGCACGACCGGCTCGCCGATCGCTTCCCGACCGAGGTCGTGCCGGGGGTGCCGGCCTTCGCCGCGGCGACCGCGGCGGTCGCGGCGCCGCTGGTGCGCCAGACCGACGTGCTGACGATCCTGCCCGGCACGCTGCCCGAGGCCGAGCTCGCCCGGCGCCTGGCCGACACCGACGGCGCCATCATCATGAAGCTCGGCCGCACCTTCCCGGCCGTCCGCTCCGCGCTGGAGCAGGCCGGCCGCCTGGAGCACGCGGTGTACGTCGAGCGCGCGTCGATGCCCGCCGAGCGCTGGCTGCCGGTGGCCGACGTCGACCCCGACTCGGTGCCCTACTTCTCGCTGGTCGTGGTGGCCGGCGACACCCGGGCGACCGACCCGGTCGGGCGGCGGGAGCCCGCGCTGCCGGAGGCCCGGGCCGCGGTGGTCGGCGCCCCCGCGGAGGTCCGCGACCCAGCGCCGGGCGAGGTGGTGGTGGTCGGCCTGGGCCCCGGTCCGGACCGCTGGCTCACCCCCGAGGTGGCCGAGGTGCTGGCCGAGGTCGACCACGTGGTCGGCTACGCGCCGTACGTCCACCGGGTGCCGCAGCGCGCCGGCCTCACCCGGCACGCCTCGGGCAACACCGTCGAGCTCGACCGCTCGCGCCTGGCGCTCGACCTGGCCAGGGCCGGCGACCGCGTGGCCGTGGTGTCCGGCGGCGACGCCGGGGTCTTCGGGATGGCCTCGGCCGTCTTCGAGGCGGCCGAGGACCCGGCGTACGCCTCGGTGCCGGTGCGGGTGCTCCCCGGCGTCTCCGCGGTGCAGGCCGTCGCGGCCCGGGCCGGCGCCCCCATCGGCGGCGACTTCGCGGTGATGAGCCTCTCGGACCGCCTCAAGCCCTGGTCGCTCATCGAGCGCCGGCTGCGCGCGGTCGCCGAGGCCGACCTGGTGCTGGCGATCTACAACCCCGCCTCGCGCTCGCGCACCGAGCAGATCGTCGACGCCCAGAAGGTGCTCCTCGAGGTCCGCCCCGCCGACACCTGGGTGGTCGTGGGCCGCGACGTCGGCCGCGCCGAGGAGTCCCTCACCGTCACCACCCTCGCCGACCTCGACGCCTCGTCGATCGACATGAAGTGCCTCCTGCTCGTCGGCTCCACCGGCACCCGGCGCTCGGCGTCCGGGGCGGTGTGGACGGCTCGGTCGACGCCGTCCTGAGGGGGGCAGTTTCCCCGGTCGACCGGGGAAACAGCCCGCGGGCGGGCGACATGTCCGACTCCGCGGGCAGTGTTGCCCGTCAGGTGCGCCCGATTCGTCCCCGGGCGGATCGGTGCCGGTCCGGTGGCGCAGCTACGGCTGGGCGGGGCGGCGCTTGGCGGCGCGGTCGCGGGCGGGGTCGTAGAGGTACGACTCCCCGCCGTCGTGGGGGTCGAGGGCGCGGCCGACCAGGATGACGGCCGCCTGGCGCAGGCCGGCGCGCTCGACCGCGTCGGCGACGTCGGCGACGGTGCCGCGGAGCACCAGCTCGTCGGGCTGGCTGGCGCGGTGGACCACCACGACGGGGCAGTCGGCGCCGTAATCCGGCTCCAGCTCGGCCATCAGCTCGCGGGTCCGCGTGACGGCCAGGTGCAGGGCGAGGGTGGCGCGGGTGGCGGCGAAGCGGGCCAGCGACTCGGTCTCGGGCATCGCCGTCGAGCGGGCCTGGGCGCGGGTCAGCACCACCGACTGCGCCACCAGCGGGACGGTGAGCTCGCGGCCCACCAGCGCGGCCGCGGCGGCGTACGCCGGGACGCCGGGCGTGACGTCCCAGCCCACGCCGGCGGCGTCGAGACGCCGGGTCTGCTCGGCCACGGCGCTGTAGAGCGACGGGTCGCCGGAGACCAGCCGGACGACGTCGCGGCCGGCGCCGTCGGCGGCGACCAGCTCGGCCAGGATCTGGTCGAGGTCGAGGTCCTGGGTGTCGACCAGCCGGGCGTCCGGGCGGGCGTGGCCCAGCACCTCGGCGTCGAGGTAGGTGCCGGGGTAGAGCACCACGTCGGCGCGGGCGAGCAGGCTCGCGGCACGCAGCGTGAGCAGGTCGGCGGCACCGGGGCCGGCCCCGACGAAGTGGACGGTCACGGGTGCTCCTGGGGAGTGGTGGCGGGGCGGGTGTGGGCCCACTGCACGACGGCGCGGGCCGGGGTCCAGCCGGTGAAGGAACCGATGGGCTCGGCGTGCTCGACCGAGAGCCGGGTCAGCTCGCCGCCGTGGGCGGCGTGCGCCGCGGCCAGCACCCCCTCGGTCTCCAGGGTGACCCCGTGGACCACCAGCCGCCCGCCGGGACGCAGCGCCGCCAGGCAGGCCTCGAGCACGCCCGGCCGGGTGGCACCGCCGCCGACGAAGACCGCGTCGGGCCGCTCGAGGTCCACCAGCGCGTCGGGCGCCCGGCCCTCGACGACCACGAGGCCGGGCACGCCGAGCGCGGCGGCGTTGCGCGCGACCCGCGCGGCCCGCTCGGGGTGGTGCTCGACGGCCACGGTGCGGCAGGTCGGGTGGGCGCGCATCCACTCGATGCCGACCGACCCGGCGCCGGCCCCGACGTCCCACAGCAGCTGCCCGGGGGCGGGGGCGAGCCGGGCGAGGGCGCTGGCGCGGACGTCGCGCTTGGTCAGCTGCCCGTCGTGGTCGTACGCCGCGTCCGCCAGGCCGGCGACCCACGACGCAGCCGTCGCGCCGCCCGGGCCGGCCACCTCGACGGCGAGGACGTGCAGCCGCGGGGCCACGACGTCCCAGCCGCCGGCCACGCCCTCGGACCGGGACTCGTCGTCGGCCCCGAGGTCGCCGAGGACGGTGAGCCGGCTCGCGGCGTACCCCTGCGCGACCAGCAGCTCCGCCACCACCCCCGGCGTCCGCTCGTCGGAGGTCAGCACCAGCAGCCGCCGTCCGGGCGCCAGCGCGCGCAGCAGCAGGTGCGGGTCGCGCCCGACCAGGCTGACCACCTCGACTGACTCGGCGGCCCAGCCCATCCGGGCACCGGCGAGCGCGACCGAGGAGACCGTCGGCTCGACCCGCACGGCGTCGGCGCCGAGCAGGTCGACCAGGGTGCTGCCGACGCCGGACAGCAGCGGGTCGCCCGAGGCCAGGGCGACCACCGCGGCGCCCCGGTGGCGCTCCAGCAGGGCGGGCAGCCCGTCGCGCAGCGGCGAGGGCCAGGCCTCGCGGAGCTGGCCGGCCACGTCGGGCAGCAGCCCGAGGTGACGGCGCCCCCCGAGCACCACCGGCGCCTGCAGGACCAGCGTCCGCAGGCGCTGCGGGACGCCGTCCCAGCCGTCGGCCCCGAGCCCCACGACGGTCACCGTGGCGGGCCCGTCGACGGGTGGGCGCGGTCGGCCTCCGGAGGTCACGAGGGCAGACGCTATCGTGACGCCCGACAGGCACGAGGTGCCCCGACGGACGCAGCACCACCCCAGCCCCAACCGCGTCCCGACGGGAGAATCTGGGAAGCCGGTGAGACTCCGGCACAGGCCCGCTGCGGTGACCCGGACGCCGCCGACCACGAGGTCGGCAGCGATCCGGGCAAGTCCGAAGACCGGCCTCGCGCCACTTGTTCGCTGGCTGACGAGCGGGAGCCTCCCATGCCACTGCAGTTCCCCTTCAGCGCCGTCGTCGGGTCCGACGACATGGCGCTGGCCCTCGTGCTGACCACGATCTCCCCGGAGGTCGGCGGCGTCCTGGTGCGCGGCGAGAAGGGCACGGCCAAGTCGACGATCGTGCGGGCGCTCGCCGCGGTGCTGCCCCCGATCGACGTGGTCGCGGGCGACCGGTTCTCCACCGACCCGCGCGACCGCTCGCCGCTGTCGCCCGACGGCCCCTTCACCGCCGACGCGCCGACCGAGACCCGCGCCGTGCGGCTCGTCGAGCTGCCCGTGGGCGCGACCGAGGACCGCGTGCTGGGCTCGCTGCACCTCGAGCGGGCGCTGTCGGAGGGCAAGGCGGAGTACGAGCCCGGCCTGCTGGCCCGCGCCCACCGCGGCATCCTCTACGTCGACGAGGTCAACCTGCTCCACGACCACCTCGTCGACCTGCTGCTCGACGCGGCCGCGATGGGCCGCTCCACGGTCGAGCGCGACGGCGTCTCGGTCGAGCACGCCGCCCGGTTCGTGCTCGTGGGCACCATGAACCCCGAGGAGGGCGAGCTGCGGCCGCAGCTGCTCGACCGGTTCGGGCTCACCGTCGAGGTCGCCGCGCCCCGCGACCCCGCCCAGCGCGTCGACGTCGTGCGCCGCCGGATGGCCTTCGACGCCGACCCCGAGACCTTCGCCGCGTCGTACGCCGACGCCGAGCGCGACCTGACCGCCCGCATCCGGGCCGCCCAGGAGCGGGTCGCCCACGTCGTGCTGAGCGACGCCGCCCTGCTCAAGATCGCCGAGGTGTGCGCCGCCTTCGAGGTCGACGGGATGCGCGCCGACCTCGTCACGGCCCGCACCGCCGTCGCCCACGCCGCCTGGCGGGGCCGCTCGCGGGTGGTCCTCGACGACATCCGGGCCGCCGCCCGGCTGGCACTGCCCCACCGCCGCCGGCGCAACCCGTTCGACGCCCCGGGCCTCGACGAGGACCTGCTCGACCGGGTCCTCGGCGACGAGGAGCCCGACCCCGACCCGCCGGAGGGCACCGACGGCCGGGACGGCGAGCCCGACCGCGGCCCGGACGGCGACGGGGCCGACCCGGGCACGTCGGACGGTCCGGCCGCCCCGACGACCGGACCGCACGACGGCCAGGACGGCGGGTCCCTCGACGGCCAGGACGACGGTGGGGCCGACGGTGCGGAGGACCGCGACGCGTCGGACGACGCGGCCGCCCCACCCCACGACGCCGCCCCCCAGCCGGGCGACCGGCCCGGCGACCAGCCCGGCTCCCCCGGCGACGGCGGCGAGCAGCCCCCCGGCACCGTGGCCGCGAGCGGCGACCCCTACCGGACCCGGCTCTTCACCGTCCGCGGCACGGGCGCCGGCGAGGCCGGCAAGCGGAGCCGGGCCGTCACCGAGTCGGGGCGCCGCACGGGCTCGCGACGCAGCCTCGGTGGCTCCGACACCGCCGGCAGCCTGCACCTCGCCGAGACGGTCCGGGCGGCGGCGCCGCACCAGGTCGCCCGCGGGCGGCGCAGCGGGAGCCTGCGCTTCCGCGCCGACGACCTGCGGGTGGCCACCCGCGAGGGCCAGGAGTCCAACCTGGTGCTGTTCTGCGTCGACGCCTCCGGCTCGATGGCCGCGCGCCGCCGCATGGAGCAGGTCAAGACCGCGATCCTCTCGCTGCTGCTCGACGCCTACCGCCGCCGCGACAAGGTCGGCCTGGTCACCTTCCGCGGCCACGGCGCCGAGCTGGCGCTGCCCCCGACCCGGTCGGTCGACATCGCCGCGACCCGCCTCCAGGACCTCCCCGCCGGTGGCCGCACGCCGCTCGCCGAGGGACTGCTCCGGGCCGCCGAGGTGCTGCGCCTCGAGCGGGTCCGCGACCCGCGCCGACGCCCCCTCCTGGTCGTGGTCACCGACGGCCGGGCCACCTCGGGCCCGGACGCCGTCGCCCGGTCCCGCCAGGTCGCGGCCCACCTCGCCGAGGCCGGCACCGCCGCCCTGGTCGTCGACTGCGAGAGCGGTGCGATGCGGCTCGGGCTGGCCGGCGTGCTCGCCGAGCACCTGCGCGCCGAGCACGTCCCCGTGAGCGAGGTCAGCGCCGACCGCCTCACCGCCCTGGTGCAGGACCACGTGCGCCCCACGGGTGGCCCCACCGGCGCCCCCACCACCGAAGGAGCCGCCTGATGCCCCAGGGCAAGCCGATCACCGTCCCCGACGACGGCCTGAGCACCCGCGAGCGTCGCCAGCAGCCGCTGCTGATGGTCCACACCGGCGACGGCAAGGGGAAGTCGACGGCCGCCTTCGGCCTGGCCATCCGCGCCTGGAACCAGGGCTGGGACGTCGGCGTCTTCCAGTTCGTCAAGTCGGCCAAGTGGCGCATCGGCGAGCAGACCGTCCTGGAGCGGCTCGGCGAGCTGCACCGCGAGACCGGCGAGGGCGGCCCGGTCGAGTGGCACAAGATGGGCGCCGGCTGGTCCTGGTCGCGCAAGGAGGGCTCGGAGACCGACCACGCCGTCGAGGCCGCCGAGGGCTGGGCCGAGGTCAAGCGCCGCCTCGCCGAGGAGACCCACGACCTGCTGGTGCTCGACGAGTTCACCTACCCCATGGAGTGGGGCTGGGTCGACGTCGAGGACGTGGTGGAGACGCTCGCGAACCGCCCGGGCCGGCAGTACGTCGTCGTCACGGGCCGCCGCGCCAACCCCCGGCTGATCGAGGTCGCCGACCTCGTCACCGAGATGACCAAGGTCAAGCACCAGATGGACCGCGGGCAGAAGGGCCAGAAGGGCATCGAGTGGTGACCCCGTGAGCACCCGGCTGCCCCGCTTCGTGGTCGCCGCCCCGTCCACCGGGCAGGGCAAGACGACGGTCGCGACCGGCCTGATGGCCGCGCTGTCCCGCGCCGGCCACCAGGTCAGCGGCCACAAGGTCGGCCCGGACTACATCGACCCGGGCTACCACGCCCTGGCCAGCGGCCGCCCCGGCCGCAACCTCGACCCCCACCTGGTGGGCGAGGACCGCGTCACCCCGCTGCTGCTGCACGGCGCCGCCGGGGCCGACGTCGCCGTCGTGGAGGGCGTGATGGGTCTCTTCGACGGCCGCATGGGCGGCGCGGGCTTCTCCTCCACCGCCCACGTCGCCCGCCTCACCCGCACGCCGGTGGTGCTGGTCGTCGACATCTCCCGCTCCTCGCGCACGATCGGTGCGGTGGTCCACGGCCTCTGCACCTTCGACCCCCGCATCACCGTCGCCGGCGTGATCCTCAACAAGGCCGGCTCGCCGCGCCAGGTCGCCGAGGTCCGCAGCTCGATCCGCATCCCGGTGCTGGGCACCATCGGCCGCGACGACGCCTTCTCCGCCCCCTCGCGCCACCTCGGGCTGGTGCCCGCCGCCGAGCGCGACGAGGCCGCCCACGCCCTCGACCGGCTCGCCGAGCACGTGACGGAGTCGGTCGACCTCCGGGCGCTGCTCGAGCTGGCGTCCAGCGCCTCCGACCTCGACGAGGAGCCCTGGGACCCCGCCAGCGAGGTCCGGGCGCCCGCCCGGACCTCCGACAGGACCCCCGACCGGGCCCCCGGACGGGCGGACCGGCCCGTGATCGCCATGGCGGGCGGGCGTGCCTTCACCTTCCGCTACACGGAGACCGAGGAGCTGCTGCGCGCCGCGGGCTGCGACGTGGTCGCCTTCGACCCGCTCGCCGACACGGCGCTGCCGGAGGGCACCAGCGGGCTCTACCTCGGCGGCGGCTTCCCCGAGGTCCACGCCGCGGCCCTGACCGCCAACGCCCCGCTGCGCGACGAGCTGCGCACCGCCGTCGCCGGGGGCGTGCCCACGGTCGCCGAGTGCGCCGGCCTGCTCTACCTGTGCACCTCGGTCGACGAGTCCCCCATGGTCGGGGCGCTGCCGGTGACGGCCGCGATGTCGCCGCGGCTGACGCTGCGCTACCCCGTCGCGACCGCCGCCGGCGACTCGCTGCTCGGCCGCACCGGCGAGGAGGTCACGGGCCACGAGTTCCACCGCACGACGACCACGCCAGCGGCCGGCGCCGGACCCGACCCGGCCCCCGGCGGCGACGCCGCGTGGACGATCGACGGCGAGGCCACCGGGTTCGCCACGACCAGCGTGCACGCGTCGTACCTCCACACGCACTGGGCCGGCCACCCCCACCTCGCCCAGCGCTTCGCCGACGCCGTCCACGCGTACGCCGACGCGGGGACCACCCTTCGAGACGGTCGCGGGGCGACCTCCTCAGGGACCGATCTTCGAGACGGTCGCGGGGCGACCTCCTCGGGGACCGAGCAGCCGGCCGCCGAGGAAGGACGAAGTCCTGTCTCGACGGGCGCCGGCCCCCTGCCCGACCCCCTGCGCCACCACGGCGACGTCGAGGCGGCCGAGGGGCTGCTCGACCTGGCCGTCAACGTCTTCCCCGGTCCGCGGCCGCCGTGGCTGGACGCCGCGCTGCGCGACAGCCTGGACGACGTCGGGCGCTACCCCTCGCCGACCGCCGCCGAGGCCGCGGTCGCCGCCCACCACGGCCGCGAGCCCGACGAGGTGCTGGCCACGGCCGGTGCCGCCGAGGCCTTCACGCTGCTGGCCCGGCTCCGGCCGTGGCGGCTGCCCGTGGTGGTCCACCCGCAGTTCACCGAGCCCCACGCCGCGCTGGAGCAGGCCGGCCACGCGGTGACCGAGGTGCAATGCCGCCCCGAGGACGGCTTCGTGCTGGACCCCGCCGCGGTGCCCGAGGCCGCCGACCTGGTCGTGGTCGGCAACCCCACCAACCCGACCGGCGTGCTGCACCCCGCCGAGGCGGTGCGCCGGCTGCGCCGGCCCGGGCGGCTGGTGGTCGTCGACGAGGCGTTCATGGACGTGGTGCCCGGCGAGACCGGGTCGCTGGCCGGCACGGGGCTGCCCGGCGTCGTGGTGGTGCGCAGCCTGACCAAACACTGGGCGGTCCCGGGGGTGCGGGCGGGCTACCTGCTGGCCGAGCCCGAGGTCGTCGCCGGGCTGCGCCGCGAGCAGGTGCCGTGGTCGGTGTCGACCACCGCGGCGGCTGCCACGGTGGCCTGCACGAGCGACGCCGCGCGCGAGGAGGCGGCCCGCCGCGCGGAGGCCCTGGGGGCGTGGCGCGGCGTCCTGGAGGCCGGCCTGGCCGAGCGCCGGATCCACCACGTCGCGTCCGCCGCGTCGTACGTCCTGGCCCAGGTCGGCGAGGGCGTCCACGCCGCGCTGCGCGACGCCGGCATCGCCGTGCGGCGGGCCGACACGTTCCCCGGGCTCGACCCGAGCTGGGTCCGGATCGCCGTGCGGCCCGAGCCCCAGGTGCGACACCTGCTCGCCACGCTGGACGGGCTGGACACCGCGCGCTCCTGATGCCCTAGGGTGGCTGCGCGGGCACGAGGAAGCCGGTGGGAATCCGGCACAGTCGCGCTACTGTGACACCGCTCCCGAACCTGGGGGCGGTGGAGTCAGACCCGAGTGTCCGCTCATCCATCCGCATCGTCGGGGACGCACTCATCCCCCAGGAGGACACATGTCCCAGGTTGTCGCCGCTCCCACCACCACCGCGGTCGAGGTCCCCTCGATCCCGCTCGGCCAGATCGCCCCGTGGGCGCTGTTCTTCGGCCTGGTCGCCACGCTGGTGCTCTTCTTCGTCAGTGCCGAGCAGGGCGCGTTCTCGCTGTCCTCCGGCACCCTGGTGCACGAGTTCGTGCACGACGGTCGCCACCTGCTCGGCTTCCCCTGCCACTGAGGGTCCGCCCCACCTGATCCCCCGGTCGCACCGGGCGTCCCGGCGTACGCCGACGCGCCCTGCTGCGCCCGCTGCCGAACGGACCCCTCATGACTGCACGCGCCTTCCTCGTCCGCGGGCTGCTCGCGGGCCTGCTCGCCGGCTTCGCCACCTTCCTCGTCGCCTACCAGGTCGGCGAGCCCCAGGTGGAGGCCGCGATCGCCCTCGAGTCCTCGGGCGAGCACTCCCACGACGAGTCGGCTGACACCGGCTCCGCCTCGGCGGCCGACCCCGGGGCCGAGGCCGCCGCGGGCCACTCCCACGACGAGGCCGACGCCGTCGTCTCGCGGGGCACCCAGCGCACCTGGGGCCTGCTGACCGGCTCGCTGGCCGTCGGCACGGCTCTCGGCGGCCTCGTCGCGCTGGCCGCGGCGACCGCGATGGGCCGCCTCGGCCGGCTCGGCGCCACCGGCTCGACCGCGGTGGTCGCCCTGGCCGGCTTCGTCGGGGTCGCGCTGGTGCCGTTCTGGAAGTACCCCGCCACCCCGCCCGCCGTCGGCAGCGCCGACACCATCGGGCAGCGCAGCGACTACTACTTCGTGTTCCTGCTCGTCTCGGTGCTGGCGGTGGTCGGCGCGGTCGTGCTGGGGGCTCGGCTGCTGCCGCGGCTCGGTGCGTGGACCGCAGTGCTGGTGGCCGCCGGCGCCTACCTGGTGCTGGTCACCGTCGTGGGGCTGCTGATGCCGACGGTCAACGAGGTGGGCGACTTCCCGGCCGACACGCTGTGGTACTTCCGACGCGCCTCGCTGCTCACCCTGGCCACCATGTGGGCCGCCATCGGCATCCTGCTGACCGGCTTCCTGCGACCGCTCGAGCAGCGCACCACCGAGCGCACCCGGCGCCGCGAGCTCGCCGCCTCCCTGTGACGTGCTGAGCGACGCCTGGCGGCTGGCCGTCGGCACCCTCACGGTGGTGCGCGTGCGTCCGCCCGTCACGGTCGACCGGCGCACGGCGGGCGCGGCCGTGCTCCTCGCGCCGCTGGCCGTGCTGCCGCTGGGCGTCGGCGTCGCGGTGGTGCTGGAGCTCGGCGACCGCCTCTCCGCGCCGCCGCTGGTGGCGGGGCTGCTCGCCGTGGCCGTGCTGGTGCTCGGCACCCGCGCCCTCCACGTCGACGGCCTCTCCGACACCGCCGACGGGCTGACCGCGTCCTACGACCGCGAGCGCTCGCTGGCGGTCATGCACAGCGGCACCTCCGGTCCGGCGGGCGGCGTGGCCGTGCTGCTCGTGCTGGGCGTGCAGGCCGCGGCCTTCGCCTCCCTGGTGCTGCCGTCGCGAGGACCCGTCCTCGCCGGGGTGCTGGTCTGCCTGTCCCGCTGCGCGCTGGCGCTGGCCTGCGCCCGGGGCGTCCCGGCCGCCCGTCCCGACGGGCTGGGCACCACCTTCGCCGGCTCGGTGGGTCGCCCCGCCGCCGTCGGCACGTGGCTGGCCGCCCTGGTCGTCGCCGCCCTCGTCGCCGGGTGGGTCGGGCCCGGACCGCTGGTCCTGCGCGCCGCCGCCGGGGTGCTGCTGGCGGCGGGCGTGGTGCTGCTGGTGGTGCGACGGGCCACCCACCGGCTGGGCGGGGTCACCGGCGACGTCCTCGGCGCGGCCGTCGAGCTGTGCCTGGCCGCGCTGCTGGTGGGCGTCGCCGGGGCCGCGACCGTCGTCCTCGCCGGATGAGCACCCGACGGGCTCGTGGGGTGCGCGGCGCGGTGCCGACGCGCGCGCTCGGCCTCGGCCTCGGGTTCCTCGCCGACCGGCTGCTGGGCGACCCGCAGCGGTTCCACCCGGTGGCCGGGTTCGGCCGGGTCGCCGGCGCGCTCGAGCAGCGGACCTGGGCGCCGTCGCGGCGGCGGGGCGCGGCGTACGCCCTGGTGCTGGTGGGCGGCACCACCGGTCTCGGGGCACTGGCCGAGCGGTCCACCCGCGGACGACCCGTGGCCCACGTGGTCGTCACGGCCGTCGCGACCTGGTCGGTGCTGGGCGGCACCTCGCTCGACCGCGAGGGCCGGGCGGTGGCGGCGCTGCTCGACGCCGACCGGCTGCCCGAGGCGCGGCAGCGGCTGACCCACCTGGTGGGGCGCGACACCACCGCGCTGACCTCCGACGAGGTGGCGCGGGCCGTGGTCGAGTCGGTCGCGGAGAACACCTCCGACGCCGTCGTCGCCCCGCTGGTGCTGGGGGCGGTCGCGGGCGTGCCGGGGCTGGTGGGCTACCGCGCGGCGAACACGCTGGACGCCATGGTGGGCCACCGCAGCGAGCGGCACGTCGCCTTCGGCTGGGCCTCCGCCCGCCTCGACGACCTGCTCAACCTGCCGGGGTCACGGCTCTCGGCCCTGCTCGCCGCCGCCTGCGGACCCGATCCCCGAGGTGCGCTGCGGGCCTGGCGCCGCGACGCCGGTGGGCACCCCAGCCCCAACGCGGGGCCCGTCGAGGCGTCCTTCGCCGGCGCGCTCGGGCTGCGGCTCGGGGGCACCAACACCTACGGCGACCGCGTCGAGCACCGGCCCGTGATGGGCTCCGGGAGGGCCCTCGCGGCCGCCGACGTCTCCCCCGCCCTCGCCCTCGCCCGCCGGGTCGACCTGGCCGCGGCGGTGCTCGCGGCGGCGTGGGCCCTCGCGCGGCGGCGACCGGCGGGTGCCCGCCACGACCGATGAGGCCGGTCCGCCGCGCCGGTCGGCACCTGCGACACCACCCGCGAGCCCGTCACCGCCGGTGACGGACCCCTCGACCCAGGAGGTCCGCATGAGCACCAAGCACGACCAGCCCCAGGCCGCCCCGCCCGTCGTGGGCCGGGACGCCTTCGACGCCGCCCTCGCCGAGCAGGTGGAGCGCGAGAAGGAGGTCACCCGCCACGGCGACCGCGTCTCCGCGGCCCGCAGGCGGCTGCCCATGGTGGCGGTGGAGGACTACGCGTTCACCGGTCCGGACGGCGAGGTCCGGCTGACCGAGCTCTTCCGGGGCCGCTACCTGCTGCTGGTGCAGAACGTCATGTTCGGCCCGGACTGGGAGGAGGGCTGCCCCAGCTGCACCTGGGCCGTCGACAACCTCCCGGCGCGGATGAGCCGCCTCGACGACGAGGCGATCGCGTTCGCGATGGTCTCCCAGGCGCCGATCGAGAAGCTGGAGGACTGGCGCCGCAAGCAGGGCTGGGACCACCTGTGGGTCTCCTCCCACGGCACCGGCTACCACCACGACTGGGGCTGGACGCGGACCGACGACGAGGGCCGCGAGGGGCAGCTGCCGGGCTACTCCTACTACCTGCTGCGCGACGGCACGCCGTACCTCACCTACATGACGACCGCCCGTGGCACCGAGGCGATCCTGCCCGTCGCGCACGTCATGGACCGGACCGCCTACGGCCGCCAGCAGGACTGGGAGGACAGCCCCGAGGGGTGGCCGCAGTTCCCGACGTACGGCTGAGGCGGCCGTCGTGGCCTCAGTTGACGATCTCCCCGCGCTCCACGTGCAGGATCGCCGAGAGCCGGTCGCGCCACGCCTGCAGCGCCTCGGGCGTGAGGCGGGTCCAGTCGTGGACCTCGCCGACGACGCGCAGCGGCTCACGGCTGCGGAAGGAGCGCGTGGGGTTGCCCGGGAACTTCTTGTCGGTGACGTTGGGGTCGTCCTCGAACGCGCCGGTCGGCTCCACGGCGTACACCCGCGGCGCGGCGTCACCGACCGCCAGCTCGGCCGCCAGACCGGCGCCGTCGCGCAGGGCGGTGAAGTAGACGTGGTTCATGACCACCTCGGGCCGGTAGTTGGACCTGAAGCCCGCGGTCAGCAGGTCACCCACCCGGAGGTCGGCCCGGGTGCCGTGGAAGAACGGCCCGGGGTCCAGCGCGTCGCTCACCCGGGCACCGTACGCCGCGCCGCCCTCGGTGTCGTGGGGCCCCGAGGGCGCCCCGGCGCCCTCTCACCCCCACGACTCGTCGCGGACGGCCTCCCCTGGCAACCTGGAGCCATGACGACGATCAAGATCAACGCCATCACCGTGCCCGCCGGCTCCGGCGACGAGCTCGCCCACCGCTTCGCCGCCCGCGCCGGCGCGGTCGACGGGGCCGACGGGTTCGAGGGGTTCGAGCTGCTCAAGCCGACCGACGACCGCGACCAGTGGCTGGTCATCACCCGCTGGCGCGACGAGGAGTCCTTCCAGGGCTGGCTGAGCTCCCCCGGCTTCTCCGAGGGCCACCGCTCGGCGGCGGAGCGCGCCGGCGGCGACGCCCCGAAGCCGGTCTCGACGCACAGCGAGGTCTGGAACTACGAGGTGGCCGGCGGCTCCACGCCGGCCTGATCCCCGGAAGGGCGGACGCATGACCACGGACACGGGCGACACCGACGTCCCCCGGCACTTCGTCGGGGCCCGGCTGCGTGGCGCCCGCTTCGTGGGCTGCGACCTGTCGGGCGCGGTGGTGCGCGGCTGCGACGTCGACGGCGCCGAGATCGACTCGCCGTGGCTGCTCGAGGGCGGGTCGCTGCTGGTCAACGGCGTCGACGTGACGGCGTACGTCGACGCCGAGCTCGACCGTCGCTTCCCCGGCCGCGAGCTGCGCCGCGCCACCGGTCCCGAGGGCCTGCGCGAGGCCTGGGACGCCCTGCAGCGGACCTGGTCGGCCACGCTGGCGCGGGCGGCGGCGCTGCCGCCGGGCGCTATCGACCGCTCGGTCGCCGACGAGTGGTCCTTCGCCCAGACGCTGCGACACCTCGTCATGGCGACCGACACCTGGCTGCGCGGCGCCGTGCTGCGGGTCGAGCAGCCGTTCCACCCGCTGGGGCAGCCCAACGGGGAGTACCACTCCGACGGCCACGACCCGACCGTCTTCGCACCCGGCGTCCCGGCGTACGACGACGTGCTGGCCGTGCGCGCCGATCGCGTCGCCCTGGTGACCGAGCACCTCGCCACCGTCACGCCCGAGCAGCTGCGCGAGACCCGCCCCAACCCCTGGGCCCCGCAGCACGACGAGACGGTGCTGTCGTGCCTGCAGACCATCCTCGAGGAGGAGTGGGAGCACCACCGCTACGCCGTGCGCGACCTGGACGCCCTGACCGAGCCGCCCCGCAGCTGAGAGGGGCGCCGGGCACCTAGCTGGAACGCACCGTCTGCACCCAGATGTTCTCGCTGTCGGTCGAGACGGGAGCGGCCGGGAACGAGCCTCCGTCGCTCGGCGGACTGGAGTAGACCCACAGGTTCACGGTGGGCCGCTGGCGGTGCAGACCCACCTCGTTGACCCCGTTCATGGCGCCGGCACCGAACGCCAGCTGCTGCTTCGCGCCCGTGCAGGTGAAGTTGAACCCCCCGAGGTTCATCGCGAACACGGGGCTGTAGGTCAGGGCACCCGTCGCACCTGCCGGGCACACGACGTCGACCTGGACCGTGTAGTAGGGCCGGTACACGACCCACTGGCCGGTGCTCGGCTCGACGTAGCCGCCGCTCGCCGTGGCGAACCGGGTCGTGATCTCCACCGACGACCTGACGGCCCGATCGGGCTTGGTGGGCCTGGACGCCTGGGCTGGTGCCCCCGTGCCGGCCACCGCCAGGGCGAGCCCGATCCCGACTGCTGCTGCGCGTCTCATGCGGATGACCCTCGACCCGCCCCGTCGGCTCGGCAAGGGCTCGGTCCACGCGGGCTGGACCACCTCGGACCGGGTCGAGGCAGCCGGTCGACGGCTAGCCTCGCCAGGCCCCCCCGAAAGTGCCGACCCCAGACCCAGGAGGCCCCGTGCCGACCACGCTGCTGATCGTCGACGTCCAGAACGACTACTTCCCGGGCGGCGCCTTCCCGCTGGTCGCCCCCGACGAGGCGGCGCAGCGCGCGTCGGAGGTGCTGGCGCGCTTCCGCGGGGCGGGGCTGCCGGTGGTCCACGTGCAGCACGTCATCGAGGGCCCGGACGCGCCGTTCTTCGTGCCCGGCACCCCGGGCGTCGAGATCCACGAGCTGGTGGCCCCGGCGGAGGGCGAGACGGTGCTCCGCAAGGCGCACCCCAACGCCTTCCTCGAGACCGGGCTGGCCGACCGGTTGCAGGCCCTCGGCACCGACGCCCTGGTCGTCGTCGGGATGCAGACCAACCTGTGCATCGACGCGACGGTGCGCGCTGCCGCCGACGCCGGCCACACGGTCACCGTCGTGGGGGACGCGTGCGCGGCCGCGGACCTCGAGCACGACGGCCGGGCGGTCGCGGGCGCCGACGTGCACGCGGCGTTCCTGGGCGCGCTCGACGGCAACTACGCCGCGGTCGTCCGGAGCGCCGACCTCGAGCTCTGACCGGCGAGACCCTCGGCCGGGCGCGCTCAGAACCCGACGGAGCCGTCGATCGTCTCGCGGATGATGTCGGCGTGGCCGGCGTGGCGGGCCGTCTCCTCGACGAGGTGGAACAGCACGTAGCGCAGGTTGGCGTCGAGCAGGTCGGTGCGCACGCAGCGCTCGTCCAGGCCGACGCCGGCCGCCGCCACGCGGGAGGCCTCGCACGCCTCCCGGTAGGCCGCCACCCAGTGCGCCACCGTGTCCTGCTCGTCGACCGCGAAGGTCGCCTCGTGGCCTCCGCGGACGTCCGGCCACGGCTCGCCCGACGGGCGACCGAGCAGCACGACCTGGAACCAGCGGCGCTCCCAGACCGTCGCGTGCTTGAGCAGGCCGAGCAGGGTCAGCGCGCTCGCGGTCGGCGCCCGCCGCGCGTCGGCGTCGATGACGCCCGCCACCTTGCGGACCAGGCCCTCGCGCTGGGCGTCGAGGAAGCTCTCCAGCGCCGCCCGCTCCGAGCCGAGGCTCAGCTGCTCGTCGGCCGTGCCGGCCTCGGCCGGCGCGGCTCCGTCCGGGCCGGCGTCGTGGGGCAGCTCCTCGGGCACGGGCACGACCCTAGCGACGCCGGGCCCGGACAGCCGCTCAGCCCGCCGGGAGCGGCGGCAGCTCGCGGTCGGGGTCGGGCCCCGAGGTCAACCGGCTCGCCAGCGCCCGCACAGGCCGGAGCGCGGCCAGCCTCGTCCCGGCCCGGAACAGCGTCGTGCCGACCCGCGACTGCGGGTTGGCCAGGCGCGGCGTGCCGGGCGGGAGGTCCTGGGCCTCCTCGACGACCGGGCGCATCCACCCCTCCCACCGCTCGTACGCCGCCGCGGGCGCCTCGCCCGGCGCCAGCGCGGCCAGCTCGACGGCGAGCACGTAGGCGCCCAGCAGGGCCAGCGACGTGCCGGCCCCGGCGATCGGGGTGACGCACCACGCGGCGTCGCCCAGCAGCACGACGCGACCCGCGCTCCACGTGGGGCACACGACCTGGGTGAGGTCCTCGACGTACAGCTCCTCGCCCTGGCCGATCGCGTCCAGCACCCGCGGCACCTCCCAGCCGAGGTCGCCGAAGCGCCGCCGCAGCTCGGCGACCTGACCGGCAGGAGGCAGGTCCTCGAAGTCGCCCGGGTCGTCCATGAAGCCCAGCGTCGCCCGCGTCGTGCCCAGGTTGTCCGGCCGCAGGGTGACCGAGCGCGACCCGGGCACGCTCATCCAGCGCCACCAGCGGTCGTCGTCGGCCGTCCGCGGGATCGTCGCCCAGGCCATGTGCATCCCGAGCCGCTTCAGCTCCGGCCGCTGCTCCGGGCCGAGCACCAGCCCGCGGGTGTGCGAGCGCGGGCCCTCGGCGACCACGACCAGGTCGAAGCGGTGCACGTCTCCCCCGGCCAGCGTCACCGTCACCTCCTCGGCGCTCTGCTCGACCTCCACCACGTGGTCGCCGGACCACCAGGTGACGCCGTCGCCGCACGCCCCGGTGAGGATCCGCGCCAGCTCGCCCCGCAGCACCTCCAGCTCGGCGGTGGGTCCGTCGGGCTCGCCCGCCTCTGCGGGGAACTCCGAGACCGTCCGACCCCGCTCGTCCACGAACCGGGTGCCGACCTCGCCCGTGTTGGCGGCGAGCACCGCCTCGCGCAGCCCCATGCGCTCCAGCACCTCGCGGGCCAGGCCGCGCACGTCGACGTTCTGGCCCCCCAGGCGCGGCTCGGCGCTGCGCTCCAGCACGGTCACGTCGTACCCCACCCGCTCCAGCCAGTACGCCGCCGCCGGTCCCGCGACGCTCGCCCCCGTCACCAGCACGCGCCCCCGGGAGGGCCGGTCGGAAGGGGCGGTGACCGACGACGCGGGTGCAGCGGTGGGCTCGGACATGAGGCTCCTGGTGCCGGGGAGGGTGGTCCGTCCAACCTACGGAGCGCACCGAACCCGGTTGACGCGGCGGCTCCCGTCGGTCCTCATGGTGGGGTGAGCAGCCCCCGAGCCGTCGTCCTCGTCGAGGGGGAGAGCGACCGGATCGCGCTCCTGACGCTCGCGGGCCGCCGCGGGCGCGACCTGGTCGGCGAGGGCCTCGAGGTGCTCGCGATGGGTGGCATCACCAACGTGCGCACCTTTGCCGAGCGGTTCGGACCGCGCGGGCTCGACCTGCCGCTGTCGGGCCTGTACGACGCCCCCGAGGAGCGCCAGCTGCGCCACGGCCTGGCCCGCGCCGGCATCGACGTCGGCCCCACGACCGGTGACCTCGCCGCCGCGGGGTTCTGCTGCTGCACCGCCGACCTCGAGGACGAGCTGGTCCGTGCCCTCGGCGTGGGCCGCGCGCTCGAGGTCGTCGAGCGCGCCGGCGAGACGGCGTCGTTCCGGCTGCTCGCCCAGATGCCCGCGCAGCGCGGCTGGTCCGACCACCTGCTGGTGCGCCGCTTCCTCACCTCGCAGTCCGGCCGCAAGGCACGCTACGCCCGGCTGTTCACCGAGGCGCTCGACCTCGAGGAGGTGCCGGCACCGCTGACCGCGGTCCTGGACCGCACCGGCTGAGGCCGCGGGACCGTCCGTCCCCGCACCACCAACGTATCCCTGACCAGGGGGCTTGCGGCAAGACCCGGGACGGGGCCCAGACTCTCCCGGCCACGTCACCCACCCCGTTCGGAGCACCACTGATGCACCCGCCCGACCCCGCCCCTGCTAGCGCCGCGTCGTTCTTCGCGCTGCCGGCGCACCTCGCCGCCAAGGCCGACCCGGCGCTGGTCGGCGCGGACGAGGCCCACTTCGCCGCGATCGCCACCAGCATCGAGGACTCCGTCGCCGACCTGACCGCGCGGCTGGAGGACACGCTGCGCGCGCCCGGCGGCACCGGCCAGGAGGCGCTGGACCGCGACGAGGAGGTGCACCGGCTCGGGTCGCGGCTGCGCACGATGCGCCGCTTCGGCGTCGACCTGTGCCTGGGGCGGATGGTCGCGGCCGACGGGGCCACGACGTACGTCGGACGGCTGGGGCTCACCGACCGCGAGGGGACCCGGCTGCTGGTCGACTGGCGCTCGCCCGCCGCGGAACCGTTCTTCGGGGCCACCCACCGCGACCCGATGGGCCTCGCGAGCCGGCGGCGCTACCGCTGGGACCGCGGCCGCATCGGCGACTACTGGGACGAGGTCTTCACCCCCGACGGGCTGGTGGGCCACGCCGCGCTCGACGACCAGTCGGCCTTCGTCGCCAGCCTCGGCACCAACCGGTCGGCCCGGATGCGCGACGTGCTCGGCACCATCCAGGCCGACCAGGACGCGATCGTGCGGGCCGGCTCGAGCGGCACCCTGGTCGTCGACGGCGGGCCCGGGACCGGCAAGACGGTGGTGGCGCTGCACCGGGCGGCGTACCTGCTCTACTCCGACCCGCGGCTGGGCCACCGTCGCGGCGGCGTGCTGTTCGTCGGACCCCACCAGCCCTACCTGGCCTACGTCGCCGACGTGCTGCCCAGTCTCGGCGAGGAGGGGGTCGCGACCTGCACCCTGCGCGACCTGGTGCCGCAGGGCGTCGTGGCGCGCGCCGAGACCGACCCGGAGGTGGCCCGCCTCAAGGCCACCGCGGAGATGGTCCGGGCCGTCGAGCCGGCGGTCCGGTTCCACGAGGAGCCGCCGACCCGGGGGATGGAGGTCGAGACGCCCTGGGCCGACCTGTGGCTCAGCGCCGACGACTGGGCCGAGGCGTTCGCCTCCCCCGACCCCGGAGTGCCGCACAACGAGGCCCGCGACCAGGTCTGGGAGCACCTGGTGACGATCCTGCTCGACCAGCACCGGGCGGCCACCGCCGACGAGGACGACGACGACGAGGTCGGGTCGACCGCGCAGCTGCGCCGGGCCCTGGCCACCCACGCCGAGCTGGTCGACACCTTCCGCGGCGCCTGGCCGATCCTGCGCCCCGACGACGTGGTGGGCGACCTGTGGGACGTCCCGGCGTACCTGCGCCGCTGCGCCCCCTGGCTCGGCCCCGACGAGGTCCGCCTGCTCCAGCGCGCCGACCCGCAGGACTGGACCGACGCCGACCTGCCGCTGCTCGACGCCGCCCGGCTGCGGCTCGGCGACCCGGAGGTCTCCCGGCGCCGTCGTGCCCAGGAGGCGGCCGTCGCGGCGGAGCGGCGTCGGATGGACCGGGTCGTCGACGAGATCCTCCAGCAGGACGACGACGACGGCCTGATGGCGCAGCTCGCCCAGGACGGCATCCGCGAGGCACTGGTCGACGAGGGCGCCGTGCCCCAGGGCGACCCCGACCTGCTGGCCGGGCCGTTCGCGCACGTCGTGGTCGACGAGGCGCAGGAGCTGACCGACGCGGAGTGGCAGATGCTGCTGCGTCGCTGCCCCGCGCGCAGCTTCACCGTGGTCGGCGACCGGGCGCAGGCCCGCCACGGCTTCACCGGCACCTGGTCCGAGCGGCTCGGCCGTGTCGGCCTCGACCGGGTCGCCCTGGCCTCGCTCAGCATCAACTACCGCACGCCGGAGGAGGTGATGGTCGAGGCCGAGCCCGTGATCCGCGCGGTCCTTCCGGACGCCAACGTGCCCACCTCGGTGCGCAGCAGCGGGCTGCCCGTCGTGCACGGCGCCCTCGCCGACCTCGGCGACACGCTCGCCGACTGGGTGGCGTCCCACGCCGAGGGCACGGCCTGCGTCATCGCCGCCACCCCTCCCCCGCAGCCGCTCCCGGCGCGGGTCCGCTCGCTGACCCCCGAGCTGGCCAAGGGCCTGGAGTTCGACCTGGTGGTCCTGCTCGACCCTGACGCCTGGGGCGTCCCGGGCGGCGGCATCGAGGGCGCCGTCGACCGGTACGTCGCGATGACCCGCGCCACGCAGCAGCTGGTCGTGCTCACCACCACCGGGTCGTGAGGCTGGGCGGGTGCCCGTGGCCCCACGGCCCGCTTGCCGGAACGGCAACGGAAGTTGTCGACGCAGTGCCCGGCGGCGCAGGGTGGTGCCATGAGCGACCACGACCACGCGCACCAGCACGACCACGACTCCCACGACGGCGACCCCACGGCCGAGGACTTCTTCGAGCCGGCGGGCTGGGAGGCGCGCTACACCGGCGAGGCCACGATGTGGAGCGGCGAGCCCAACCCGCAGCTGGTGGCCGAGGCCGGTCGGCTGACGCCGGGGTCGGCGCTGGACGTCGGCTGCGGCGAGGGTGGTGACGTGGTCTGGCTGGCCCGCCAGGGCTGGCGCGTGACCGGGGCGGACTTCGCGGCCCAGGGCCTGGCGCGGGCAGCGCGGCACGCCGAGCAGGCCGGCGTCGCCGACCGCACCGACTGGTGGCAGGTCGACGCCCGCCGGTTCGCCGCCGACGGGCGGCTCTTCGACCTCGTCACCACGCACTTCCTGCACCCGCCGGACGGCGGCATGGTCGAGGTGACCCGCCGTCTGGCCGGGGCGGTCGCGCCGGGCGGTCACCTGCTCGTCGTGGGCCACGCGCCGTCGGCGCACCACACCCAGCTCACCGACAGCCACCGGCGCGCGATGTGGGAGGCCGCCGACCTGCTCCCCGGCCTGCCCGAGGGCTTCGAGGCGGTCGTGGTGGAGCAGCGGCCCCGCAGCGTCGAGCGCGACGGCCAGCGCTTCGACATCGAGGACTCCACGCTGCTGGCCCGGCGCACGTCCTAGGCGGGCGGTCGGCACCCGCGGCTAGGCTCGGCGCGCCCGTCGCTGCGACCGCCCGAGGAGCCACCGTGCCGGACCCGTCCACCCCGCTGCGCAGGCTGGGCTTCCTCACCATCGGTCTCTTCGACGCGGCCGACCCCGGTCCCGGCCACGAGTCGACGCTGCAGGTGATCGAGCTGGGCGAGCAGCTCGGCTTCGACAGCGCCTGGCTGCGCCACCGGCACCTGCAGCACGGCATCTCCTCGCCCGTCGCCGTGCTGGCGGCGGCGAGCCAGCGCACGCGCCGCATCGAGCTCGGCACGGCCGTCACGCCCCTGGCCTGGGAGAACCCGCTGCGGCTGGCCGAGGACCTCGCCACCGTCGACGTCCTCTCCGGGGGCCGGCTCAACCCGGGCCTGAGCGTCGGGCCGCCGATGCGGTGGGACGACGTCAAGCAGGCGCTCTACCCCGACACCGCCGAGGTCGAGGACTTCGGCTACGGGCGGGTGGAGCGGCTCCTGGGGATGCTGCGCGGCGAGCCGGTCAGCGGGTTCTCCGGGACGGTCGGCATCGAGGAGTTCTCCGACCGGGTGCAGCCGCACTCGCCCGGCCTCGCCGACCGGACCTGGTACGGCGGCGCCAGCCTCCGCTCCGCCCGGTGGGCCGGCGAGCACGGCCTGAACCTGCTCACCAGCAGCGTCGTCAAGGCCGAGGAGCCGGGCGAGGACCACGACTTCGCCAGCGTCCAGCAGGCGCAGGTGCGGCTGTTCCGCGAGCACCACCCCGCCGGCGCGGCCGCCCGGGTCTCGCAGGGCCTGGTCGCGGTGCCCACCGACAGCGCCACCCGCGAGCAGCGCGAGAAGTACGCCGCGTACGCCGCCGCGCGACTCCCCCGGACCACCTCGCCGCAGGGCCCCGCCCGGCTGCTGTTCGCCCCCGACCTGGTCGGCACCTCCGACCAGCTCGCCGAGCAGCTCCACGCCCACGCGGGCTTCCGCGAGGTCGACGAGGTGGCCTTCGCGCTGCCGTTCTCCTTCGAGCACGACGACTACGTGCAGATCCTCACCGACCTCGCGACCAGGCTCGGCCCGGCGCTGGGGTGGCGCCCGGCGCCCTGAGCGCCCCGACCGGGCCGGGTCACGGGGTCGCCCCGACGCTCAGCCGTCGACCCAGCGCAGCACCCGCAGCGCGCGCAGCGTGGTCCACCGGCTCGGCCGACCGACCTGCTCCATCTCGAACCACGACTCGCCGGGGTGCACGCGGTCGAGCAGCCAGGTGCCGTCGGGCTGCTGCTGCTCCCGGAGCACGGCGACCGCCTCGCCGAGGCGCTCGTCGACCGGTCCGCCCGCGAGCGCGAAGTGCTCCAGCCCCCGGAGCACGTCGTGGTGCCACTGCGGTGGCCAGGCGGCCCGCAGCCAGCCCGCGTCGACGACCTCACCGGTGCTGCGCCTGCGGAACAGTCGCCGCTCCAGCAGGTAGTCCTCGCCCCGCCGCACCGCCTGCCCCACCGGGACCGTCCCGCCGGCGCGCTCGAAGGCGGCCAGGCCCTCGAGGACGCAGGTGGTGCTGTCGAAGGACGAGACCGTCGAGCCGTGCTCGGTCCAGCAGTTCCAGCCGCCGTCGTCGAGCTGGTCCTCCAGCAGCCGCGAGGCGAGGGCCCCGACGTCGGCGCCGAACCAGGCCCCGATCGCCAGGGTGCGGCCGTTGATGCAGGCCTCGACCTCGCCGTCGAAGAACGCCTGCCCGTCGTGCTCCCAGCGGCAGTGCTCGGTGACCAGCGCCACCGTCTCGCGAGCCGCCTCGGACGCCGGGTCCAGTCCCAGACGCCGCAGCAGGTCGAGGGTGGGCAGCGTCGAGGTCCACGGCTGGCCGGCGGAGAAGTCCGGCTCGCGGCCCGCCTGCCACGCCAGCGACACCTCCCGCGGGAAGCACGCCCCACCGGCCCACTGCCCGTCGTCGTCGCGCAGGGCCAGGAGCCGGGCCCCCCAGCCCTCGGTGGCGACCCGCGCCCGCTCGGACGCGACCTCGTCGGCCGGGGCGTCGAGCAGGTCCTGCAGCACCTGCCAGCGGATCGACGGGTCCCCGTCCAGCAGCCAGTCCACGACGTCCACGGGGCCACGCTAGGCCGACCCACCGACACCGTCCGGTCGACGTGGTGCGGCACCGGCCCTAGCCGGGCGCGTCCCCAGGCGGGAACGCCACCACGGTGACCGTCCCGGGCGCGACCTCGGTGAAGCCGCCGTCGGCCACCACGACGGGCGCCCGCGCGACCAGCCGGTCCCAGTCCTCGCCCCACGCCCCCACGGGGTCGAGCACCACCTCCACCGGGGCGCCCGTCGCGAGCCAGGCCCCCGCGGCCTCGGCGGGCAGGTCCTGGAGCACCAGCTGGGCTGCGTGCCCGACCTGCGCCGCGGCCTTGCCGGTCGTCATCTCGACGTGCGGGTTGACCACGAGCACCGCGCGCCCGGCCGGGTCGCGCGGCCCCTCGTCGGGCTGCTCGAGCGAGAGCCCGCCGACCTGCAGCCGGCCCACCTCGGGGTGCACGTCGTCGACCGGTCCGGGCACGTGCACGGCGACGTCGACCTCGCCGTGGTGCGACCGGACCCCCGGCACCGCGAGCTGGCGCGTCCACCCGGCGCCGCGGGCACGCCGCACCACCTTGCGGATCGGCCCCGCCCGCCACCGCTCGGTGCGCGCGCGCTCCTCCGGCTCGGCGGCCTCGGAGGTGAGGTCGGCGAGCGCGAGCGCCACCGCCGAGGCGACCGACCGCAGCACGGCGAGGTGTGCGGGCGAGGGGTCCTTCTCGACCCGGACCACGACCTGCAGGGCCCAGGGCACGCCGTCGGGCTCGGGCGGGTCGGCGTACGGCGTCACGGGCGCCATCCAACCAGCGCGGCCCACGGTTGGCGGGGTCGGCTTCGATGGAGGCCCACCACCCGTGAGCCCCGGAGGCACCCGTGAGCGTCGACCTGTCCAACCTGCGCCGCGTCGTGGCCACCTCGGCGGCCGTCGTGACCGCGCTTCAGACGGCGACCGCCGTGGCCGGGATCCGGCGGGGTCGGCGCGACTACGCCGACGCCGCGTGGGGCCCTGGGCTGGCCGCCATCGCGGTGACCGGTGCCGTCGTCGGCACCGGCGACCCCGCACGACGCTGGGCCCTGGCCGCGGTGACGACCGCCTGGGCCACGCGCCTGGAGCGGCTGATGCTGCAGCGCCTGGCCGGCAGCGACGAGGAGGACGAGCGCTACACGGAGTTCCTCGAGGGCGACGCGGTGCCCGCGGTCGCGGCGAAGGTCTTCCTCACCCAGGGGCTGGCGCAGCTGGTGGTCTCCGCGCCGCTGCAGCTCGCGGCGGCGAGCGCGCTGCCGCGCACCCGGCGACGCTGGTTGTTCCCCGTGGGCGTCGCGGTGATGGTCGCCGGCGCCGTCGTCGAGGCCACCGCCGACCGGCAGAAGGCCCGCTACACCGCCCGCGACCGCGAGGAGCGGCCCGACGTGCTCGACACCGGCCTGTGGGGCTGGTCGCGGCACCCCAACTACTTCGGCGACTCCGTGGTGTGGGACGGCGCCTGGCTGGCCGCCGCAGCGTCCGCGCCCGCCGCCTGGACGCTGCCCGCGCCCGTGGCGATGAGCTACTTCCTCGTCCACGCGACGGGGGCCCGGCGCACCGAGGAGAAGATGCAGGAGCGCGAGTCCTACCGCGACTACCAGGACCGGGTGTCGTTCTTCGTGCCCCTGCCCCCCGGGCGCTGAAGTCAGCCCACCTCGCGCCCGAAGGCGTCGACCACCGCGACCAGCCCCGCGGGCTCGTCGAGGTGCACGTGGTGACCGAGCCCCAGCTCGGTGAGACGACCGCCGACGAGGCGCCGCACGTCCTCGCGGTCGGGGCCGGCCAGGGCGCTGCCGCCCATCGGGCAGGCGATCACCGCCACCGGCACCGGGCACGCCGCCACCAGCGCGGCCAGGTCCCACGCGAGCGGCGGCAGCACGGCCAGCGCGGGATCGCCCTGGAGCAGGCCCTGCACCACCCCGCGGGCGTCGCGCCGGCTCCACGTCGGGTGGCCGTGCAGGAGCGCCGCGACGGCCGCGGTCGGGTCGGCCCGGGCGTCAGCGGCGTCCTGGGCGCGGCCCCGGCCCAGGCTGCGCGTGCGTCGGCCGGCGCTCCGGCCGGGCGGGTCCACCAGCACCACCCCCGCGGCCCACGACGGGTCGGCGACCGCCGCCTCCAGCGCCACCACCGCACCCAGGGAGTGGCCCACGAGCAGCCGCCGTCCGCCGGGGTGGTGCTCCCGCACGTCGTCGGCCAGGGATCCCAGGGTGCGGCCCTCGCCCACCGGCCGGCCGCCGTGGCCGGGCAGCGTCGCCGCCTCCACCTGCCAGCCGCGGGACTCCAGGGCCGGCCCGACCCGCCACCAGGTGGCCGCGCTGGACCACATGCCGTGCACGAGCAGCACCGCGGGTGTGGAAGTCACGGCGCGACCGTAGCCCCCCGACCGGTGCGCGGGCTCGCGGCAACGAGCGGATCTGTCGTTCCCGAGACGGGACGGTTCCGCTGCTGACAGCCTCCTGCCCGTCGGTCCGTCCTGGCCCGACCTCGATCACGGGGGACCTCTTGACCTTTCTCACCTCGGGCGCTCCGGCGCGCCCGCCCGTCTCCGCGCCCACGGGCGCCCACCGCGTGCGGAAGGCCGTGGTCGGGACGCTCACCTGCGCGCTCGCCTCCGGAGGCGTGGCGCTCGGCCTCGCCTCGCCGGCCCAGGCCGCCACGACGTACGACGTCATCGCCACGCTCCCCCTCGGGGCCATGAACGACAGCCTGGCGATCGACTCCGAGCACGGCTCGGTCTTCGTCGTCCACGGCAGCAGGAACAGCGTCTCGGTCATCGACACCGCCACGAACACCGTCAAGGCGACCATCCCGGTCGGCAGCGGGCCCAACCGGGTCGCCGTCGACGAGGGGCTGGACCGGGCCTACGTCACCAACCACGACGGTCGGAGCGTGTCGGTCATCGACACCGCCACCAACACGGTCGTGTCCACCATCGAGGGGCTGGACCGCCCGCGCGGCATCGCCGTCGACCCGACCACCCACAAGGTCTACGTCGCCCTCTACTTCGGCGGGGAGGTCCTCACCGTCCTCGACCCGACCGTGTCCCCCATGACGCGGGTGAGCACCGGCTACCTCGGGAGCCGGCCCTGGGCCGTGGACGTCGACCCGACCACCCACCGCGCCTACCCCACCACCCTCTTCGGCGGCACGCTCTCCACCGTCTCGGGCTCCTCGATCCTGCACACCCTCGGCGGCTTCGGCGGACCGACCCAGGTCACCGTCGACCCGCTCACCAAGCGCGCCTACGTGGCCCACAGCGGCGTCATCAGCGAGGTCGACATCAGCGCGGACACCGCCGTCACCAGGCGCACCCTCGTGGCGGGCACGGACCTCGCCATCGACGCCGACGAGCGCCTGCTCTACGTCACCAGCGCGGCCACCGACGACGTCGCCGTCATCGACCAGGCCACCGACGCGCGCGTCGCCACGGTCCCGGTCGGCACCGACCCGGTCGCCGTCGAGGTCGACCAGAGCACCCACCGTGCCTACGTGGTCAACAACAACGGCACGCTCTCGGTGATCGCCCCGCGCGCGAGCCAGGCCATCACCTTCACCTCGCTCGCCCCGACCGAGGCCACGGTGGGCGGCGACCACACGGTCACCGCCACCGGCGGAGCCAGCGGCGAGCCGGTGACGTTCAGCACCGCGAGCACCGCGTGCTCGGTGTCCGCGGCGGGCGAGGTCGACCTCCTCCACCCGGGCGACTGCACCGTCGCCGCCGACCAGGCCGGCGACGACGCCTACGCCCCGGCCGGCCGGGCGACCCAGTCCTTCACCATCTCCCGGGAGGCCACGACGGCGGTCGTCTCCCTCGACGACGCCTCGGTCGTCTTCGGCGACTCCACCACCGCCACCGCCGAGGTGGGCGCGACCCGCGACGGGGCGGTGCAGTTCACCGTCGACGGCGACCCGGTCGGCAGCGCCGTGGCCGTCGCCCCCGACGGCACCGCCACCAGCCCCGACCTGACCGACCTCGCGGTCGGCGCCCACCCGGTCGGTGCGGTCTTCAGCCCCACCGACGAGAACCGCTACGCCCCCGCCACGGCGGCGCCGCAGACGCTCACGGTCGACGAGGCGGCCACCACCACCACGCTGACCGTCACCGGGTCCGACCTCACCGCCCAGGTGGCGCCGGTCGCCCCGGGCAGCGGTGAGCCGACCGGCACCGTGCGGTTCCTCGTCGCCGGCACCGAGGTCGGCCAGGACTCCCTCGAGGACGGCGAGGCGACCCTGGCGCACCAGGTCCCCGCGGGTGCCACCCGCCAGGTGGCCGCGGTGTACGACGGTGACGGCTCCTTCGCGGGCTCCTCCGACTCGAGCTCGCGCCAGGACCCGACGGTCACGACGTCCACGACCAGCACCCGCGCCCCGCGCCACGGCTGGTACTCCGCGCCCGTCACGGTGGACTTCCGGTGCCAGCCCACCAGCGGCGCCCTGACCGAGCCGTGCCCCGCACCCGTGACGCTGGCGGCCGAGGGCGCCGGCCAGTCGGTGACCCGCACGGTCCTCGCCACCGACGGTGGTGCCACCACGGTCGTCGTGGGCGGGATCGACATCGACACCACCCGCCCGACGGTCGAGCTCACGGGTGTCCGGGCCGGGGCGACGTACTTCGCCGCCGGACCCGACGCCGCCTGCCGGTCGACCGACCGGCTCTCCGGCGTCGAGTCCTGCACCGTGGCCCGCACGACGCGCGGCCGCAAGGTCACCTACGTCGCCACCGCGACCGACCGGGCCGGCAACACGAGCAGCACCCGCCTGGTCGCCCGCACCACCAAGGTCGCGGTCAGCGGGGCGGCCATGGAGGGCGGCCGGTACGTCGTGCGCCGTGGCCGCACCTACACCGTGCTGGTCGCCGCCACCTCGCAGCCGCGCTGGGTCAACGCCGCGCCCGCGCCGCGTCGACCGGCCGGGGGCAACTACGCCTTCACCGAGATCGCGAAGGGCCGCTGGGCGCTGGGCGTCAGCTTCAACCGACCCACGAAGCACCACACCCTGTGGAACTTCGGCACCCGGGTCGGCGGCACCACGACCGTCACCACCGTGAAGGTCGTCGGCTAGGCCCCATCACCTCCGACCAGGCACCACCGACCAGGCCGCCCCGACCCGCCCGCCGCGGGTCGGGGCGGCCTGCTCGCGCCGCGACTACGGCAGCACCAGCACCCGGCCCGCGACCACGAGGTGCACCTCGTCGCAGGCCGCCCCGACGGCCTGGTTGACGGTGCCGAGCAGGTCGCGGAACAGCCGCCCCGAGCGGTGGGCGGGCACGACCCCCAGGCCCACCTCGTTGGTCACCAGCACGACCGGGCCCCGCGCCGAGCCCAGCGCGGCGACGGCGGGCTCCAGCCGCTCGGCGACCAGCGCCTGCACCTGGCCCGACGGCAGCTCCCACGCGGCCGCCTCGTCGAGGACCGCGGTCAGCCAGGTGCCGAGGCAGTCGACGAGGACCGCGCCGGGGGTGGCCAGGGCCACGGCCAGGTCACGCGACTCGAGGGTCGTCCAGGTGGACGGGCGCCGGGCGCGGTGGGCGGCGATCCGCGCGGCCCAGTCGGGGTCGGGATCCTCCTGCGTCGTGGGTCCGGGCGCGACGTAGGTGACGTCGCCCTCCCCCGCCAGCAGCTGCTCGGCGTGGCGCGACTTGCCCGACCGCACGCCCCCGGTCACCAGCACCCTCACGCCCGCACCCCCCGCTCCTCGCGCACCCACGCGTGCGCCTCCTGGACCGTGGCGACGGTGAGGGCACCGGCGGGCGCCTCCGGACGGCGCACGACGACGACGGGCACGCCGAGCCGCGCCGCCGCGTCCAGCTTGGGTCGGGTCAGCGCGCCGCCCGAGTCCTTGGTGACCAGGACGTCGACCGCGTGCGACTCCATCAGGGCCGTCTCGCCGGCCACGTCGTACGGCCCCCGGTCGCGGAGCAGCCGCCACGTGGCGGGCAGGGCGTAGTCGGGCTCGTCGACGACCCGGACCAGCGCGGCGGCCGGGGCCAGCGGGCCGGTGAACGACGCCAGCGACTGCCGTCCCACGGTCAGGAAGGGTCGCGTGCCGAGCCGGGCGGCCTCCCGGGCCGCCTCGTCGTGCGACCCCACCCAGGTCCAGGACCCGGCCGCCGGGTGGGTGGCCCAGCCCGGGCGCTGCAGCCGCAGCCACGGCACCCCGACCTCCGCGCAGGCGGCCGCCGCGTGCGCCGAGATCGTCGCCGCGAAGGGGTGCGTCGCGTCGACCACCACCTCGGGCCCGGTCAGCCGCAGGTGCGCGGCCAGGCCCGCGGCCCCGCCGAAGCCACCGACCCGCACCTCGCCGACCGGCAGCCGGGGCCGTGCCACCCGACCCGCGAGCGACGACACCACGGGCACGTCGTCCGCGACCAGCGCGGCGGCCAGCGCCCGCGCCTCGCCCGTCCCGCCGAGCAGGAGCACCCCGCCGTCGGACGTGGGGCTCACCGCGAGGCCCCCGGCTCCAGGAGCCGCAGCGAGGCCGGGGCCCCGGAGGTGGCCAGCCCGAGCAGGGCGTCGACGTCGAGGTGCTCCTCGACCAGGTCGCCGAGCAGGTCGAGGCGTCGTTCCCGGGCGGCGGGGAAGCTCGCCCCCGACGGCGCCCTGGACCCGCCGAGCAGCCGGGCGACCTCGCCGAGGAAGGCCTGCCGGAAGCCGTCGCCCTCGAGGCTGCCGTGCCACATGGTGCCGAAGACCGACCCCGAGCGCGCCCCGCCCAGGAACTCCTCGGCGTCGCCCCGGGTGATCCGGCCGTGGTGGATCTCGTAGCCCGCCGTGGTGGCCCCCAGGGCCGCGCCGGTGGGCAGCCGGAGCACCTTGGCGGCCGCGAAGTCGGTGCGCACGTCGAGCAGCCCCAGGCCCTCGAGCTCGGCCCCGGCCGGGCCCTCGACGCCGTCGGGGTCGGCGACGGCGCGCCCGAGCATCTGGAAGCCGCCGCAGACGCCGAGCACCGGCCGACCGGCCGCGGCGTGCGCGAGCACGGCCCGGTCGAGCCCCCGGTCGCGGAGCCAGGCCAGGTCGGCGAGGGTGGCGCGGGTGCCGGGCAGGACCACCAGGTCGGCGTCGGAGAGGTGGCGCGGGTCGCTGGCGAAGACGACGTCGAGGTCGGGCTCGAGGCCGAGCGCGTCGACATCGGTGAAGTTGCTGATCCGCGGCAGCCGCACCACCGCCACCTTGAGCGCGGCGCGCCCGTGGCCGCGACGGCCCTCGAGGTCCAGCGCGTCCTCGGAGTCCAGCCACAGGTCGGGGTCCCAGGGCAGCACGCCGTAGACCCGCCGCCCGGTCAGCTCCTCCAGCTGCGCGAGCCCGGGCTCCAGCAGGCTCCGGTCGCCGCGGAACTTGTTGATGACGAACCCCGCCACCAGCCTCTGGTCGGCCGGCTCCAGCAGCGCGACCGTGCCGAGCATCGCGGCGAAGACCCCACCGCGGTCGATGTCGCCGACCACGACCGTCGGGACCGCGGCGTGCCGGGCCAGGCCCATGTTGACGTAGTCGCTCGCCCGCAGGTTGATCTCCGCTGGGCTGCCCGCGCCCTCGGCCACCACCACGTCGAAGCGCGAGGACAGCTCGTCGAAGGCGTCGTGGGCCGCCCGCGCCAGGTGGCGCCGGCCGTCGACGAAGTCGCGCGAGGACACCGAGCCGGCCGGCCGGCCCATCACCACCACGTGGCTGCGCTGGTCGCCCGAGGGCTTGAGCAGCACGGGGTTCATCGCCGCCTCGGGCTCGGCCCGCGCCGCCAGCGCCTGCACCCACTGCGCCCGCCCGATCTCGGCGCCGTCGCGGGTGACCATGGAGTTGTTGGACATGTTCTGGGCCTTGTACGGCGCCACGGCGATCCCCCGCCGCGCGAACGCCCGGCACAGCCCGGTCGTGACGATGCTCTTGCCGGCGTCCGAGGTCGTCCCGGCGACCAGGAGCGCGCTCACGCCCGGCGCCCCCGGGTGTCGGTGGCGAAGCGGTGCGGCTCCAGCACCCGGGGCAGCGGACCGCCCTGCTGCACCCAGGCGACCACGTGCTCGGTGGTCGACGCGGCGAGCACCCCGCCGAGCCAGGTGTCGCTGGGGCGTCGGCCGCCGGTGAAGTCGCGCACCAGCACGACGTTGCTGCGCTCGCACTGGTCGAGGCAGTCGACGACCCGCACCCGCACCCCGTCGACGCCGTCGACCGCCAGCAGCGCCTCGCGCTGGCCGTCGTGGTCGGTGCGGGGGTGCTTGTCGGTGCCGCAGCAGCAGTCGCGGCACAGCAGCACGTCGCGGTCGGGCCGGGTCACGACGCCCGCCTCAGCAGGAACACGTCCATCACCCACCCGGCCGCCGCCTTCGCGCGCACCCGGGCCGCCTCGACGTCGGCGACCACGTCCCGGACCCGCCCGGCGACCAGCTCCTCGCTGGGGGTGCCGAGGTTGGCGCCCCACCAGATCCGCCAGTCCTCCAGGCCCGCGAGGTCGACGTGGCGGTTGAGCATCACCACGACGTTGTCCTGGCCCTGCTCGACGGCCTCGCGCAGCCGGCGGCCGGTGGTCACGTGCATCGCCTGGCCGACCTCGTGCAGCACGATGCCGTGACGGGCCGCCAGCAGCTGCAGGCTCGAGATGCCGGGGAGCACCTCGACCCGCAGGTCGAGGCGGCCGCGCCCGCGGACCTGGTCGAGCACCCGGATGGTCGAGTCGTAGAACGCCGGGTCGCCCCAGACCAGGAACCCCGCGTCGCCCTCGTGGGCCAGCAGCGCCTCCTCGAAGGCGGTCGCCCGGGCGTCGTGCCAGGAGGCGACCACGGCGGCGTACTCCTCGTCGGTCGCGGTGCGGTCGGGGCGCCGCTCCCGCTCGGGGTCCTCGACGCGCACGACGACGGGCGGGGCGTCGAGGTGGCGGTCGAGCAGCCGCTCGCGGGCGTTGACGAGCGGGTCGGGCATGCCGCCGCGCGGCGACTTGTCGGAGACGACGAAGAAGTCGACCTCCCGCATCGCCCGGACCGCCTCGAGGGTCACCAGGTCGGGGTCGCCCGGGCCCACGCCGATCAGCCGGACCGTCCGCACCCCGGTGCCCCGGGGTCGTGGGGGTGGGAGGGCGCCCGGGCGCCCCGTGGCACTCACGACTCCCGGTCCTCCAGGTCGCCCTCGAGGTCGAGGTAGACCTGCTGCATCCGGGCCAGCAGCTCCGGGTCGGGCGACTCCCACAGGCCGCGGTCCACGGCCTCGTGCAGCTTCTCCACGATCCCGCGCAGCGCCCAGGGGTTGGACTGCTTCATGAAGGCCTGGTTGGTCTCGTCGAGGACGTACTCCTGGGCGAGGGCGGCGTACATCCAGTCGTGGACCACCCCGGTGGTGGCGTCGAACCCGAAGAGGTAGTCGACGGTCGCGGCCAGCTCGAAGGCGCCCTTGTAGCCGTGGCGCTGCATCGCCGAGATCCAGCGCGGGTTGACCACGCGGGAGCGGAAGACGCGGTTGGTCTCCTCCTGCAGGGTGCGGGTGCGCACGGCGTCGGGGGTGGTCGAGTCGCCGACGTAGGCCTGCGGGGAGGCACCGGTCAGCGCGCGCACCGTGGCCACCATGCCGCCGTGGTACTGGAAGTAGTCGTCGGAGTCGGCGATGTCGTGCTCGCGGGTGTCGATGTTCTTCGCAGCGACCTTGATGCGGCGGTAGTTGGTGCGCATGTCGTCGGCCGCCGGCGCCCCGTCGAGCCCGCGGCCGTAGGCGAAGCCGCCCCAGGCCGTGTAGACCTCGGCCAGGTCCTGGTCGTCGCGCCAGCTGCCGTTCTCGACGACCTGGAGGATGCCGGCGCCGTAGGAGCCGGGCTTGGAGCCGAAGATCCGGGTCGTGGAGCGGCGCTCGTCGCCGTGGTCGGCCAGGTCGGCGCGGGCGTGGGCGGCCACGAAGTTCTGGTCGTCGGGCTCCTCCAGGGCGGCGACGAGCTGCACCGCGTCGTCCAGCATGGCGACCACGTGGGGGAAGGCGTCGCGGAAGAAGCCGGAGATCCGGACGGTGACGTCGATGCGGGGCCGGCCGAGCTCCTCGAGCGGCACGACGTGCAGGTCGCTGACGCGCCGGGAGGCCTCGTCCCACTCCGGGCGCACGCCGAGCAGCGCGAGCACCTCGGCGACGTCGTCGCCGGAGGTCCGCATCGCGCTGGTGCCCCACACCGACAGGCCGACCGACTCGGGGTAGGCGCCGGTGTCGTCGAGGTAGCGCTGCACCAGCGACTCCGCCATCGCCTGCCCGGTGCCCCACGCGAGCCGCGAGGGCACGGCCCGCGGGTCGACGGTGTAGAAGTTGCGGCCGGTCGGGAGCACGTTGACCAGCCCGCGCAGCGGCGAGCCGGACGGGCCGGCCGCGATGAAGCCGCCGTCGAGCGCGTGCAGCACCGCGTCGAGCTCGTCGGTGGTGCGCGCCAGCCGCGGCACCACCTGGGTGGCGGCGAAGCCGAGCACCTCCTGGACCACGGGGTCGTCGTGCAGCGTCAGCGCCGCCTCGGGCGCCCAGCCGGCCGCCTCCATCCGCACCACGAGGTCGCGCGCCTGCCGCTCGACCTCGTCGACGGCGGTGGTGGCCTCCGCCCCCTCCTTGAGCCCGAGGGCGGAGCGCAGGCCGGGCACGGCGTGGGACTCGCCGCCGAAGACCTGCGAGGCACGCAGGATCGCCAGCACCAGGTTGACCCGCGCCTCGGGCGCCGGGGCCTGGCCGAGCACGTGCAGGCCGTCGCGGATCTGGGCGTCCTTGATCTCGCACAGCCAGCCGTCGACGTGGAGGATGAAGTCGTCGAACGCCTCGTCGTCGGGGCGCTCCTCCAGGCCGAGGTCGCGGTGCATCTCGGCGGCGTGCATCAGCTGCCAGATCTCGCCGCGGACGGCCGGCAGCTTGGCCGGGTCCATCGCCGCGATGTTGGCGTGCTCGTCGAGCAGCTGCTCGAGGCGGGCGATGTCGCCGTAGGACTCGGCGCGGGCCATCGGCGGGATCAGGTGGTCCACGATGGTGGCGTGGGCCCGACGCTTGGCCTGTGCGCCCTCCCCCGGGTCGTTGACCAGGAAGGGGTAGATCAGGGGCAGGTCGGCGATCGCCGCGTCGGTGGCGCAGCCGGCCGACAGGGCGGCGTTCTTGCCCGGCAGCCACTCCATCGAGCCGTGCTTGCCGAGGTGGACCACGGCGTCGGCTCCGAAGCCGCCGGCCTCGGGACGCGCCGAGAGCCAGCGGTACGCCGCGAGGTAGTGGTGGGACGGCGCCAGGTCGGGGTCGTGGTAGATCGCGACCGGGTTCTCGCCGAAGCCGCGGGGCGGCTGGATGAGCAGCACCACGTTGCCGGCGGTGATCGTGGCCAGCACGATCTCGCCGGCGTCGTTGACGAACAGGCGCCCGGGAGCGGGGCCCCACGCCTCGACCATCCCCGCCACCAGCCCGGCGTCGAGACCGGCGGTCCAGTCGGCGTACTGCTCGGGGGTGATGCGGACGTGGGCGTCGGTGAGCTGCGCGCTGGTCAGCCACTCCTCGTCCTGGCCGCCGGCCGCGATCAGGGCGTGGATGAGGGCGTCGCCGGCCTCGGTGTCGTCCTCGAGGTCGAGCCCGGGGATCGCACCCGGCCCCCCGAGGTCGTAGCCCGCGTCACGCATCCGGCGCAGCAGCCGGATCGTGGAGACCGGGGTGTCGAGGCCGACGGCGTTGCCGACCCGGCTGTGCTTGGTGGGGTACGCCGAGAGCATCAGCGCCACCTTCCGCTCCGCGGCCGGCACGTGGCGCAGCCGGGCGTGCGCGACGGCGATCCCGGCCACCCGGGCCGCCCGCTCGGGGTCGGCGACGTAGCGCGGGAGGCCGTCGGCGTCGATCTCCTTGAACGAGAACGGCGCGGTGATGATCCGCCCGTCGAACTCCGGGATCGCGATCTGGGTGGCCGAGTCGAGCGGCGTGACGCCGTCGTCGGAGGCCTCCCACTCGGCGCGGCTGCTGGTCAGGCACAGGCCCTGCAGGATCGGGATGTCGAGCGAGGCCATCCGCTCGACGTCCCACGCCTCGTCGTCGCCGCCGGCGCTCGCGGTGGCCGGCTTGCTGCCCCCGGCGGCGAGCACCGTCACGACCAGCGCGTCGAGCGTGCCGAGGGCGGCGTACAGCTCGTCGGGCGCGGAGCGCAGCGAGGAGGAGAACACGGGGACGCCGACCGCCCGGCCGGTCGCGTCGATCGCGTCGGCCAGGGCGTGCACGAAGCCGGTGTTGCCGGAGACCTCGTGGGCCCGGTAGTAGAGGATCCCGACCCGCGGCAGGCTCGCACCCTCGGTCCCCGAGGAGGGACGGCGTCCCGTCTCGAAGGGCCGCTCGACCATCCCCCACTGCGCGACCTCGACGGGCGGCTCGAAGCCCTCGCCGGTGAGCAGCACGGTGTCGGAGAGGAACCCGTGGAGCTGGGCGAGGTTGGCCGGTCCGCCCTCGGCGAGGTAGCGGTGGGCCTCCGCGGCCACCCCCATCGGCACGGTCGAGAGCTCCATCAGCTCCGCGCTCGGCTGCTGCTCGCCGCCGAGGACCAGCACCGGCATCCCGGTGTCGCGGATCCGGGCGAAGCCCGAGCACAGGTCCTGGGGCGAGCCCAGGATGCGGCCGACGACGAGGTCGACGCCCGCCAGCGTCTCGGCCATCGACTGGTGGCCCGGACGGGACGGGTTGGCCAGCACGTAGTCGGCGCCGGAGGCCCGGGCCGAGAGCAGGTCGGTGTCGGACGTGGACAGCAGGGCGATGCGCATGGTCACCGGGGCTCCTCCTCGGGGTTCTCGCCCCGAACTGTTGGACGCCCCGTGGTCAGTGTCTGGCTCGGCCCGCGGCGCGACCGGGGTCGCGACGTCGGGCCTCACAGTGGCGGAACCGCCCCGGAATCACGCCGGGTTCCTGGTCCCACGGGACAAGTGGCCTCAGCCTAGGTCACGCCGGGCCCGGTCCAGCCGATGCGTCTCGACCGGCACGCCCCCGACGAGGTGGCGGGCGACGATCTCGCGGGCGGCGTCCGGGTCGACGTGGCCGTACCAGACGTCGTCCGGCTGCACGCTGACCACCGGCGCCTGGTTGCACGGCAGCTGGCACCCGGTGTGGGTGACGAGCACGTCGTCGTCGCCGAGGTCGTGGCCCATCAGCGCCAGCACCAGCGCCTCGGCGCTGCTGTCGGAGGCCAGGGCCGTGCACCGCGGCCCCCGGCAGACCAGCACCTGGTGGCGGTGCCGGGTGACCTGCTCCCACGCCTCGGAGGTCATCCCCGGCTCGCGGCCGTCGACCACCCGGGCCGACTCGACGGCCTCGGCGAGGCGGTCGTCGCCCTCGTGGTCGCGCGCCACCAGGTCCTCGGCGCCCAGCAGCGAGGTCCCGACCCGCACCACGGGCCGGTGGCCCGTCCGCTCGCGCCACCAGTGGGCGGCGATCCGGCGCAGCCACGACGCCCCCGGCGCGAAGGTCCCGAGGCTGACGCCGAGGAGGACCACCTCGTCGGCGCCCTCGCCGGCGCGCGCGTCGGCGAGCTCGTCGGCGAGGCCGGTCAGGCACCGGGCGAGCGAGGGGTCCCCGAGCTGCAGGAACGCCACCGACCCGGCGTACGACGCGGGCAGGCGCTCGGCGGCCTCCCGCAGCCGGTCGCGGGCGTCGACCTCGCGCACCGACATGCCAACCAGCACGACCCGGCGCACCACCTCGGGGCGATCGTCGTCCGGGGTCATCGCGTCCTCACGCGGGCCAGTATGGCCGGGGGATGGGGTGGGGGTCCGGAGACCCCCGGGCAACCAAAAGACCGACCCCGTGCACCAGCTGCGTGAGCGGTGACGGGGCCGGTCGATGGGTGCGCTGTACCCAGGCCCACCGGGGGCATGCGCCGCACGTCACACCAGGGGCACAGCGGACCCACAGGAGGAGCCAACCCTGGCGACCGTGGCTACCGTGGGGTCGTCCGTCCTCCGGGACCGTCCTCACGCCAGGAGCACCGCCATGCAGCCACGCACCCTCGGAACGTCCGGCCTCCAGGTCTCCCCCCTCGGCCTCGGCTGCATGGGCATGAGCCAGTCGTTCGGGGCGCGGCCGCCGCGCGAGGAGATGGTGGACTTCCTGCGGGCGGCCGTGGACCGGGGCGTCACCTTCTTCGACACCGCCGAGGTCTACGGCCCGTTCCACAACGAGGAGCTGGTGGGCGTCGCGCTGGAGCCGGTCCGCGACCAGGTGGTGATCGCGACCAAGTTCGGGTTCGCCTTCGACGAGGACGACAAGCAGACGGGGGTCAGCAGCCGGCCCGAGCACATCCGGGCGGCGGTCGACGGGTCGCTGCGGCGGCTCCGGACCGAGTCGATCGACCTGCTCTACCAGCACCGCGTCGACCCGTCCGTCCCGATCGAGGACGTCGCGGGCACCGTCAAGGAGCTCGTCGAGGCCGGCAAGGTCCAGCACTTCGGGATGTCGGAGGCGGGGGCCGGCACGATCCGCCGCGCCCACGCCGTGCACCCGGTGACCGCCCTCCAGAGCGAGTACTCCCTGTTCTGGCGCGAGCCGGAGGACCAGGTCCTGCCCACGCTGGCCGAGCTCGGCATCGGCTTCGTGCCCTTCAGCCCGCTCGGCCGGGGCTTCCTCACCGGGCAGGTCACCGCCGACTCGACCTTCGGCGAGGGCGACATCCGCGCCACGCTCCCCCGCTTCGAGCAGGAGGCCCTCCAGGCCAACCTGGCGCTCGTCGAGCTGGTGAAGGCCGTCGCCGAGCGCAAGGGCGCCACGGTCGGGCAGGTCGCGCTGGCGTGGCTGCTGGCCCAGCAGCCCTGGATCGTGCCGATCCCCGGCACCCGCCGCCTGGAGCGGCTCGACGAGAACCTCGGCGCCGCCGACCTCGAGCTCACGGCCGAGGACCTGGCCGAGCTCGACCGGGCCTCCACCAGCGTGCAGGTGCAGGGCGAGCGCTACCCCGAGGCGATGGCGCGGATGATCGACCGCTGACCGCCTCCTGAGGGGCTCCCGCGGGTCGCCGGCCACGTTGCGCTTACTGCGTAAGACGGCTACCTTCGGCGGACGGGATCTCGTGTCGCCCGGGACGTTTCTCCCTCGTCCGCCCGTCCGGCCCACCGGCACTCGAGTCAAGGGTGCATACCGCTCTCGTCGTACGACGCCGCCCGCCCGGGTCTGCGTCGCGAGGTGCGTCATGCCCCACGTCCCTGCCCAGACCATGCCCGGTGGCCCCCGCCGCGCCCCCGAGGACCCCCGTCGCCGCGAGCTGACCGATGCGCTCGCGCTCGAGCTGTCGTCCACCGACGACCCCGAGCGCGACACAGCGATCCGTGAGCGCCTCGTCGAGCTCAACATGCCGGTCGCCGCGTCCGTCGCCTCGCGCTACCACCACCGTGGCGTCGCGACCGACGACCTCGAGCAGGTCGCCTTCCTCGCGCTGGTCCACGCCTCGCGGCGCTACGACGCGACCACCGGCCACGCCTTCCTGTCCTTCGCCGTGCCCACGATGAGGGGCGAGCTGCGCCGCTACTTCCGCGACTCCGGCTGGATGGTCCGGCCGCCGCGCAGCACGCAGGAGCTGCAGCTGGCCGCGCTGCGCACCCGCAGCGACCTGGAGACGTCGTCGGGCCGCGAGCCCTCGGTCGAGGAGCTCGCCACCGCGCTCGACGCGAAGCCACGGGCGGTGCGCGAGGCACTGGGGGCGCGCGGCTGCTTCTCGCCGACCTCGCTGGACGTGCCCGTGGGTGAGGGATCGGCGACGCTGGGCGACCTCCTCGGATCGGAGCAGGTCGAGCAGGACGCGGTCCACGCCCGGGTGATGCTCGGCCCGGTCGTGCGCGGCCTGCGCGAGCGCGACCGTCTGATCCTCGAGCTGCGGTTCTTCCACGGGCTGACCCAGCGCGAGGTCGCAGAGCGGCTCGGGGTGACGCAGATGCAGGTCTCCCGGCTGCTGACCCGGATCTACCGCGACCTGCGCCGCGGCCTCGAGGACCCGGAGCCGACCGGCTGAGAGCCGGACGGTGCGCTGGCTCAGGCCTGCTCGGCGTCCTGCAGGCTCGACGCGGGGACCTGGCCGAACAGCCGGCCGTACGTCGCCCCGGCCACCAGCGCGCCGACCACGGGGGCGAGCACGAACAGCCACAGCTGCTCGATCGCGGTGCCGCCGGCGAACAGCGCGGGGCCGATGGAGCGCGCGGGGTTGACCGAGGTGTTGTCGACGGGGATCGAGACCAGGTGCACCAGCGTCAGCGTGAGTCCGATGGCCAGCGGCGCGAAGCCGCGCGGGGCGACCGTGTCGGTGGCACCCAGGATCGTCCACACGAAGATCGCGGTCAGCAGCACCTCGACGATCGCGGCGGCCCACCAGGCGTACGCCGCCGGCGACGCGTCGCCGTAGCCGTTGGTGGCGAAGCCGTCGGCCAGGTCGAAGCCGTCCCGGCCCCGGGCCACGACGAGCAGTGCGCCCGCGCTGGCGACGGCGGCCACGACCTGCGCCCCGACGTACGCCGGCACCTCGCGCCAGGGCAGGCGGCCGGCCACGGCCATGCCGACGGACACGGCCGGGTTGAAGTGGCCGCCCGAGACGTGGCCCACGGCGTACGCCGCCCCGAGGACGCTCAGGCCGAAGGCCAGCGCGATGCCGGCGTTGCCGATGGCGTCACCGGCCAGCACGGCGGCTCCGCACCCGCCCAGCACCAGCCAGAAGGTGCCGAAGGCCTCGGCGCCCAGGCGTCGGGACAGGGAGTACGTCGGGGTGGACGGGGTCGACTCGTGCTCGGACATGGGTGTCTCGCTCTCGGGTGGGGACGGCGCCTCGGTCGAGCGCCCGGGGTGGTCGGGGGCGTCAGCGCCGGCGACGGCGCGACGGGGTGCTCCCGCCGCGGCGGTCCTCGAGACGTCGCTTCGCGGCCGGCAGCCCGACCAGGGCCAGGAGCTTCCACACGAGCCAGCCGAGGACGGAGAACAGGGTGCGCTTGGTGCGGGCCACGGGACGGACCACCTCTCGCAGGGACGCCGTCCGGGTGACGGCGAGCCACCAGTCAGACGGGGGCCGCCCCGGGATCGTCACGCCGGTGTGACCCAGACCACGCCGACGACGCAGCGTTCCCGGAGCGCCCGGCAGACGCCCCCGGACGCGCTCGAGGGCGACCCGGTGCGGGTCGCCCTCGAGTGGTGCGGGGTGCTGCGAAGTCGTGCGGGGTGGGTCAGCGGCCCAGGCCGGTGCGGTCGACCTTGCGGTGGAAGTGCATGCCGGCGGTGCCGCCCAGGACGGCGCCGACCAGGCTCGCCGCGACGACGCCCACCAGGGCGACGACCGCCGCCAGGCTCAGGTCCGAGAAGCTGCCGGGCAGGCGCGGGAAGCTGTTGAGCTGGTCGAGCACGTCGAACTTGGCGCCACCGATGGCACCCAGGATCGCGACGACGATCGCGGCGACGACGGCCCAGCCGAAGACGGCGACGCCCTGGCGGGCCCCGTTGAAGCGGGCCATGCGGCCGGCGACGTAGCCGCCGCTGTAGTAGGAGACGAAGACGATCACGAGGACGAGCACGACGCCGGCCCAGCCGATCTCCTCGGCCGAGATGCCCTGGTCCTGCGCCGCACCGGCGACGTCGGAGGTGCTCGAGACCAGGCCGACCCCGGCGCCGGCGGCGGCGACCAGCGCGGTGAGCAGCACCGTCATGCCGGTGGCGGTGATCCAGCCGAAGAAGGCGCAGAAGACCTTGACGCCGCCGTACGCCTCCTTCTCGCGGGCGACGACGTCCTTGCGGTCCAGCGGGGTGTGCTCGTGGGTGCTCATGGGACTCCTCGTGGGGATGGCGAGAGCGCGGCCGGCACGTCACCCGCCGCGTGACCTGGGAGTTCCCCACCGGTTGAAACTGAAACTAAGTCCCTGGGCAGACGGACACCGCCCCCGACCTGCACGAGGTCGGGGGCGGTGCGGTCCTGCGGTACCCCACCCCGGACCTGCAAACGGGTCCGTGGCCCACTTTCCTTACGACGTAAGTCCCGGCCTCACCCGAGACCCGGGAGCGCGCGCAGCTGGACGGTCGACCCGGAGCCCGCCGCCGGGACCTCGCGCAGCGGCGTCCGGCGCCACCGCACCGACGGACCGGTGGTGGTCGACGGCGTGCTGCCGTCCTCGTCGTGGTGCCGGTCCACGACCCCGGTCAGGCAGGGCCCGCCCATCGGGAGGGACACCACGAAGCGGGACCCACCCCCGGCCCGCTGCTCGTAGCGGGTGGTGCCGTCGTTGGCCCGCGAGAGCTCCTGCACCAGGTAGAGGCCCAGCCCGGTGCCGCGCTGGTCCCCGCGCCGGGCCTCGTCGGACCTGGCGTAGCGGTCGAACAGCCGTGGCGCGAAGTCCACCGGGACTCCCGGACCGGCGTCCTCGACGACCAGCTCGACGTGGCGCTCGAGCGCGCGCGTGGAGATGGCGTACGGCGGGGCGCCGTACTTGGCGGCGTTGGTGACCAGGTTGGTCAGCACGTGGCGCACCTGCTGGCGGTCGGCGAACGCGACGACCGGGTCGAGCTGCAGCTCGAGGTCCTCCAGGGGGTGGCCCAGCGCGCCGAGCACGTCGTGCACCAGGCGGTCGAGCCGCGCCGAGGTCGGCTCGGGCAGCAGGCCGTCGGCGTCGATGGCCGAGAGGGTCAGGGTCTCCTCGAGCATCTCCTCGAGCGAGAGCCCGGCCGTCTGGACCTTGCCCATGAACGTGCGCCGCGACGAGTCGTCGAGCTCGGGCCAGGAGTCGAGGGCGACCTCGGCGCAGCCGTTGATGACCGTCAGCGGCGCCCGCAGGTCGTGGGAGATCATCGCCAGCAGGTCGGAGATCTCGCGGTTGGCCACGGCCAGCGCCCCGCTGACCTCCTCGGCGCGCAGCCGCTGCTCGCGCTCCTGGTCGAGCGCCTGCTCGGTCGCCTTCCAGTACGTCAGGCACGCCAGCGACTCGGCGAGCACGAACAGCCCGTGCACGCCGGCGAAGGCGACGGGGTGCGCCATCGCGGCCTCGTGGTTGTAGACCGCCATCGGCATCACCAGGCCCATCACCGCGTGCTGGGCCAGGACGAACCCGATGCCGAGCAGGTACGGCGCCCACGCGTGGTACATCGCCACCAGCGCGATCACCACGAAGAAGTGGAAGTGCAGCTCGATCATGCCGTGGAACAGGTGGATGAGCAGGGCCGTGCTGACCAGCAGGCTCAGCGTCACCGCGGAGGCGCGCAGCGTCCGCGACGACCGGGGGGTCGACCCCCCCAGGGCCAGCAGCGCCACCAGCACCAGGCCGACGGCGAGCTCGGGGGTGCCGCCACGGGGTCGCACCAGCGCCAGCCCCAGCAGCACCGGCACGTGCAGCCAGGCGATGGTGGTCAGCCCGCGGTGGCGGGCCTGCCAGCTCCGCTCCGGGAGGGTCCCGCCGCGCGGGAGCCAGGAGGTCACCGCCGCGCGCACGTCACGGGGTGGTGTCGTCGGGACCGTGCGCACATGCTGCCTCCTGCTGCCGCCGCGGCCCTGCCCCTCCGCGGGGTCGCGTCATGTGGTTGAAGATAGGACGAAACGGGCATCCCTGTCCGGCGAACGACCGTTCACGGAAGGTGGGCCGCCCAGTGGGTGCGACCTCGCGCCGTGGAGACTGGGCCGGTGGCTGTCCTCGACGACCCCGTGGGTCACGCGCTGCGCGGGCCCCACGCCCACCTCGCCCGGCGACGGGGCAGCGCCCTGGGCTACCACCCCGACGTCTCGACGTTCCTGGCCGTGCCCCACGACCCGACCGCCGCCGCGTGGGCCGACCTGGCCGCGCTGGTGGGCCCGGGCGCGGTGGCCGACCTGTTCAGCGCGACCGCGACTCCCCCGCCCACCTGGACGGACGTCTTCGCGATGGACGGCGTGCAGCTGGTCGGGCCGACCGCGGGACTCGCGCGCCGCGACGACGGCGCCGTCGTCGAGCTGGGCGCGGCCGACGTGCCCGCGATGCTGGCCCTGGCGCGGGCCACCCGGCCGGGCCCGTTCTGGGAGCGGACCCGCCTGATGGGCACCTACCTCGGCATCCGGGACCCGTCCGGTCGGCTGGTCGCGATGGCGGGCGAGCGGCTCCACCCGCCCGGGTGGACCGAGGTGAGCGCGGTCTGCACCACCCCCGAGCACCGGGGCCGCGGTCTCGCGGCGCGGCTGGTCGAGGAGGTGGCGGCCCGGGTGCTCGAGCGGGGCGAGCGCCCGTTCCTGCACGCCCGCCGCGACAACGCGGGCGCGCTGCGCGTCTACGAGCGCCTGGGGTTCGAGGTGCGTCGCGAGGTCACCTTCCGCGGCTTCCGCACCCCGGCCGACCCCACCGGACCCGCCTGACCCCGCGCTCCCCCGGCACCTGGCTCAGGACGGCTCGGCCGCCGCAGCACCGAGGTCGAGCGGCACGGTGGGGTCGATCTCGAGCCCGATGCCGCGCAGCACGCCGTCGAGGACCGACCAGATCCAGCCGGCCAGCAGGTCGACCATCTCCTCCAGCGCCAGCCCGCCCGGCGCCGCGACCCAGCGGCCGGCGGCCGCGTCGACGAACCCGACCAGCCCGAAGGACAGCGGCTCGGTGACCCGGGCGTCGAGGCCGACCGCCTCGACGTACTCGTCGAGCAGCCGGATCAGCAGGTTGGAGATCAGCCGCTTCACGTCGTTGACGACGTTCTCGCCGCTGGCCGTGGCCACCGAGTGGCGCACCAGGTAGAGGTAGAGCTGGTGGTTCTCCGTGAGCCAGCCGAGGTGCGTCGAGACGGCCGTGCGGATGATGTCGCGCGGGCTGGCCGAGACGTCCCACACCGGGGCGAGCGCCTCCAGCAGCATCGCCTCGGCGCGCAGCGCGATCGCCTCGTTGAGCTCGTGGGCGCCGGCGAAGTGGCGGTAGAGGCGGGTGCGGGCCACGCCGGCCTCGGCCGCGATCTGCTCGGTGGACACCTCGGCACCGTGCTTGCCGATCGCCACCAGCGCCGCGGCCACGAACTCGGCCCGTCGGCGCTGCTGCTGCCCGGTCCACCGGGTCGCGCGCCCGTCGGTGGACGGGGCGGGCGAGGACGACACGCGCCGAGGTTACCCGGGTCACGTCCCGGAGGTCTGTCGTCGACCGGGTACACGTTGTACCGTCTATCTGGAAGTGACGTCGTGTACCACCTACCTCAGGGAGCACGCATGACCCTCGTCGAGAGCCACCCCCGCACCGCGCCCGCCTCCGGCGCCGACCAGCGCGACGCCTCGCAGCGCCTGCTCGACTCCTCCGCGGCGCTGTCCTACGACCCGGCCGTCGAGGTCGACTGGGACGCCGACCTCGACCCGACGCACTTCGGCCTCAACCCCGAGTGGAGCACGCTCTACGGCACCCGGTTGTGGGACGAGATGACCCACCAGCAGCGGGTCACCCTGACGCGCCACGAGGTGGCCTCGATCATGAGCACCGGCATCTGGTTCGAGATGATCCTCCAGCAGATGGTGCTGCGCGACCAGTACTGCACCGACTACGCGACCTCGGACTTCCAGTTCGCCCTGACCGAGATCGCCGACGAGTGCCGCCACTCGATCATGTTCGCCCGCGCCTGCTCCAAGATGGGCATCCCGGCCTACTTCCCGACCCGGTCGAGCATCGCCCTGGGCCGTGGCTTCAAGGCGCTGGCCAGTGCCGAGGTGGCGTACGGCGGCATCCTGGTCGCCGAGGAGGTCCTCGACGTCATGCAGCGCGACTGGATGCGCGGCGAGCAGGTGCTGCCGATCGTCCGCACGACCAGCAAGATCCACGTGGTCGAGGAGTCGCGGCACATGAAGTTCGCCCGCCAGGAGATGCGCGAGCGGATCGAGGGGGCGAGCCCGGCCCGTCGCCGGACCTCCGCCCTGGTGATCGCGATCGCCGCGCACCTGATCGTGTCCAACATGGTCAACGACGGGGTGTACGCCGCCGCGGGCCTCGACCCCGAGCGCGCGCTCGCCGAGGCCCGGGCCAACGAGCACCACCACACCCTGATGCGCTCGAGCTGCGCGCACCTGATGGAGTTCCTCGACGAGCTGGGCCTGCTGACCCGGCCGGCGCTGCGGCTCTACCAGCGCGTCAGCATGGTCTGAGGCGCGCGTGCCCTACGCCATCACGCAGTCGTGCTGCAGCGACGCCTCGTGCGTCTCGGTGTGCCCGGTCAACTGCATCCACCCCACGCCCGACGAGCCCGGCTTCGGGACCACCGAGATGCTCTACGTCGACCCGCGGGCCTGCATCGACTGCGGCGCCTGCGCCGACGCGTGCCCGGTCGACGCGATCTTCCCGGCCGAGGAGCTGCTGCGCGGCCCCGACGCGGCGTACGTCGAACTCAACCGCGACCACTTCGCCGACGCCCCCGTCCCGGAGGGTGACGACCGCGGCTGGAGCGACCCCACCTTCCCCGTCGCGCTCAGCCCCCACGCGGCCGACCTGCGGGTCGCGGTGGTCGGCACGGGCCCCTCGGCGAGCTACACCGCGGCCGGGCTGCTCACCACCAGCGCCCACGTCACGATGCTCGACCGGCTGCCGGTCGCCGGCGGCCTGATCCGCTTCGGGGTGGCGCCCGACCACACCAGCACGCGGGCGATCGCCGACCGCTTCGCCACCGTCTTCCGCAACCCGCGCCTGGAGATGTGCCTGGGCGTCGAGGTCGGGCGCGACGTCACCCACGAGGAGCTCCTGGCCCACCACGACGCGGTCGTGTACGCCGTGGGCGCCTCCGCGGACCGCACGCTCGGGGTCCCCGGCGAGGACCTGCCCGGCAGCCTGGCCGCCCGCGACCTGGTCGGCTGGTACAACGGCCACCCCGAGGTCCCGACCGACCTCGTCGACCTCGAGCTCGGTGCGCCCGCCCGCGTGGTGGTCGTCGGCAACGGCAACGTCGCCCTCGACGTGGCGCGGCTGCTGCTCACCGACCCCGAGGAGCTGGTGCGCACGCCGCTGGCCCGCCACGCGCTCGCGGCGCTGCGGCGCAGCAGCGTGCGCGAGGTGGTCCTCGTGGGCCGTCGCGGGCCGGGCGACGCGGCGTACGCGCTGGCGGAGCTGCGCCCGCTGCTGCAGCGCGCGGACCTCGACGTCGTCGTCGACGGAGGCGCCGCCGCGACGGAGGCGATCGCCGCGGCCGCGGCGGGCAGCAAGGCGGCCGCCCTGCGCGACCTGCCGCAGGTGCCCCTGGACGCCGCGTCCCCCGTGGGCGGGAGGCGCCGGCTGGTGCTGCGCTTCGACTCGGTGCTGGAGCGCGTCGACGGCGACGACCGCGTCGGCTCGGTCCACCTGGCACCGGCGCGGCCCGAGGACCCCGGGGCGCCGGAGCCGGTCGTGCTGCACGCCGGGCTGGTGCTGCGGTCGGTCGGCTACCGCAGCGAGCCGCTGCCCGGGCTGCCCTTCGACCGCGAGACCAGCACCGTCCCCCACGACCAGGGGCGCGTGGTCGACCCCGCCACCGGCGGCGCCGTCGGGGCGTCGTACGTCGTGGGGTGGGTCAAGCGCGGCCCGCGCGGCGGCATCGGCAGCAACCGGGCCGACGCGACGGAGACGGTGGCCTCGCTGGTGGCCGACGCCAACGCGGGGCGCCTGACCACGGGACGCGGCTCGACCCGGTCGTTCCGCCGGTTGCTGCGGTCGCGGACGTGAGCCGACCTCCGGACTGGCCACGGCTCCGGGTCCGGGCGGCCCGGCCGGTGGGCAGCGGCTGCCTCAGGTCGCCCCGGGCGGCCCGTGCCACTGCACGAGCAGCAGCGTGGCGTCGTCGACGACGTCGCCGGCCTGGTGGTCGATGAGGGCGTGCACCACCCGCCGCACCGTCTCGGCGGCGGGCAGCCCGGCCGCGAGGTGGCGGCTGACGAGGTCGACGAGCCGGTCGCGGCCGAAGAACTCGCCGGCGGGCGAGCGCGCCTCGGTGACGCCGTCGGTGTAGAGGAGCAGCAGGTCGCCCGGCTCCAGCTGCTCGGTGCCGACCGGCGCCTCGGCGGTGTGGTCCAGGCCGCGGTTGAGACCGAGCGGCAGCAGCGGCTCGACCGCCAGCTCGCGCACCAGGCGCCCGGCGCGCAGCAGCAGCGGGGCGTGGTGCCCGGCGCTGATCCAGCTCAGCCGGCCGGTGTCGGTGTCGAGGTGGCACAGCAGGCCGGTGGCGAAGGACTCGACCCGGAAGGCGAGGTCGACCGCCTCCTCGATGCCGTCGGCGGTCTCGCGCAGCGTCCGGCCCGTGCGCCGGGCGTTGCGGTACGCCGCGACCACCAGGTTGATCAGCTGCGCGCTCACGATGCCGTGGCCCATGGCGTCGAAGACCCCGAACCGCGCCGCGCCGCGCTCGACGGCGTAGTCGAACGAGTCGCCCGCCACCTCGTACGCCGGCTCCATCCCGCCGGCCACCGTGACCGACCGGTCGGAGAAGGTCAGCGGCGGCAGCAGCGACCACTGGATCTCGGCCGCCAGGGTCAGCGGCCGCGACCGGCGCGGGCGCAGCAGCGCGTCGCCGTACAGGTTGCGGGTGACGAGCAGGTGGGCCAGGGCGGAGGCGAACGCCCGCAGCCCCGCGGGCTCGTCGGCCAGCGCGGTGCCGGGCTGCACGGTCAGGCCCAGGACACCGAGGCGCTCGCTGCCGTCGAGCAGCGGCAGCCACAGCTGCACCCGCTCCCCCGGGCCGGCGCCGCTCACCGGCTGCAGCGTCTGGAAGGCACGTCCGGCCAGGGTCGAGTCGACGCCGAGCGGGGCGGCTCCGGGCTCCTGGCTCCCCGCGGGCGGCAGCGGCACGAGCTGGCGCTGCTGCAGGTCGGCGAGGTGGACCACGGCGTCGGCGGCCCCGAGCTCCCCCGCCGCGTCGGCGACGGCGCGGGGCAGCTCGTCGGGGGCCTGGGTGTCCGCGGCCGCGAGCAGCCGGTCGACCGCGCGGCGGACCTGGTCCGCCACCGCGTCGAGCGGCCTGGGCGTGCCGGAGGTCATGACCACGATCATGCCCCGGCGACGCCGCGCGCGTGCGGCGAACCGCACACGTCTCCCCAGGTCAGCCGGGCTGCCCCGGGTGTCCGGAGTGCGGGTCGCGGCTCTCCGGCACGATCTCCTCGTGGTCGGCGCCCAGGGCAGCCAGGGCGATCGAGTGCTGCTCCTGCTCGTCGCGCTCCTGCACGTGCTGCACGGCCCGACGGATGCGGGTCGGCAGCGTCGACTCGTAGGGCTCGGCGCGCAGCGCCTTCATCAGGGAGACGCACATCGCGATGATGACGATCATGAAGGCGCCGCCGACGATGATGACGAGGTTCTGCAGCGCGGTGAGGCCCGCCCGCAGGTCGTCGCCCCCCGACCACAGCAGCACCGAGGCGACCGCGCCCTGGGCCACGCCCCAGAAGACGACGAGCCAGCGCTTGGGCTCCTCCTCGCCGTGCTGGCTCAGCATCCCCATCACGATCGAGGCCGAGTCGGCGCCGGTGATGAAGAAGATGGCGATGAGGAAGATCGCCAGCACCACCGTGATCGAGGCGAGCGGGTAGTCGCGCAGCACCGTGAACAGGATCGACTCGGTGCCCTCGTCGGCCAGCGTCTGACCGAGGTCCTTGCCCTGGTTGAGCTGCAGGTCGAAGGCGGCGCCGCCCATGATCGAGAACCACACGAACGAGACCAGGCTGGGCATCAGGATCACGTAGACGACGAACTGGCGGATGGTGCGGCCCTTGGAGATGCGGGCGATGAACATCCCGACGAAGGGGGTCCAGGACACCCACCAGGCCCAGTAGAAGATCGTCCAGCCGTTGAGCCAGGTCGCCTGGTCCGCGTCGAAGGCGCCGGTGCGGCCGCTCATCGTGGGCAGCTGGGTCAGGTAGGCGCCCATGCCCTCGGTGAACGTGGACAGGATGAAGACGGTCGGGCCCACGACGAAGAGGAAGGCCACCAGCACGAGGGCGGCGATGGCGTTGGCGTTGGAGAGGAACTGCACGCCCTTCTCGATGCCGGTGACCGCGGAGACCACGAAGCACGCCGTGAGCACCCAGATGACGAGCAGGGCCAGGGCGATGCTCTCCCCCGAGCCGTCGAAGACGTTGTCCAGGCCACCGGTGATCTGCAGGGCGCCGAGCCCCAGCGAGGTGGCCGAGCCGAACAGCGTCGCGAAGATGGCCACCACGTCGATCGCCTTGCCGGGCGCCCGGCCGGCGGCGTCGCCGATGAGCGGCCGGAAGGTGCCGGAGATCAGGTTGCCGTAGCCCTTGCGGTAGGCGAAGTAGGCGATGGCCAGACCGATCACGGCGTAGATCGCCCAGGGGTGCAGGCCCCAGTGGAAGAAGGTGTACTCCATCGCCAGCCGGGCGGCCTCGGGCGTGCCGGGCTCGGCCATCCCCATCGGCGGGGTGTTGAGGTGGGTCAGCGGCTCGGCCACGCCCCAGAAGATGAGGCCGATGCCCATGCCGGTCGCGAACATCATCGAGACCCAGGAGAACGTGCTGAACTCCGGCTCGGCGTCGTCGGGGCCGAGCGTGAGGTTGCCGTAGCGGCTGATGGCCAGGTAGCCGGAGAACACCACGAACGCGGCGGTCGTCAGCACGAAGAGCCACCCGAAGCTCTTCTCCAGCCAGGTCAGCGTGCTCGTCGTCGCGCTGCCCATCGCGTCGGGCGCCAGCGCGCCCCACAGCACGAAGCCGAGGACGGCGGCCGCGGCCACGCCGAACACGACCTTGTCCAGGGGCAGCGACCGGTGGGTCGCGCTGCCGTCGTCGGGACCGGGCGCCGGTCCGGTGGTCTCCCTGCTCACGGTGTCGGTCACGTCGGGACCCCCAGGTCGGTGCACTCGGAACACATCTGATTCACAGTGCAGCGCGGGGTCCGGTGTGTCAACGCGACCGACGGGTATGGGCAGGGACCCAGGAAGAGGTGCGATGCCCGACGAGACACAGGTCACCAGCGCACGCGACCCGCGGGCCGCCGACGGGGGCTCCGCGCTCGAGCTGCACCCGCACGCCGCCCGGCGCTGGACGCCGAAGCGGGTGCTGGTCACCCCGGCCGCGCTGGACGAGCCCCACGGGCAGCGGATCGTGGCCCGCGTCGAGGCCCTCGGGATCGAGGTGGAGCGGCTGCGCGCCAACCGGCTGGTGGGGCTGCGGGGCGAGACCGAGCGGGAGACCTACGCCCGCGCGAAGTCCACGCTGGCCGTCGTGGTCAGCCCGCCCAGCCGACGTCGGCTGCAGCCGATCTCCCCCAGCGCCGACTGGCGCGTCGACCTCGCCGAGGGCTGCCCGGCGCACTGCCAGTACTGCTACCTCGCCGGCTCGCTGTCCGGCCCGCCCGTGACCCGGGTGTACGCCGACCTCGACGCGATCCTGGACAACCTCACCGCCTACCTCGGGACCGGTCAGGTCACGAGCCGCTCGACGCGCCGCAGCCAGGAGGGCACCACCTTCGAGGCCTCCTGCTACAGCGACCCGCTCGCGCTGGACCACCTCACCGGGAGCTGGCAGCGCGCCGTCGAGCACTTCGGTGCCTGGGACGCGCCGGTGCAGCTGCGGTGGACCACCAAGTTCGCCGACGTCGACCGCTTCGTCGCCCTCCCGCACGCCGGCCGCACCCGGGTGCGCTTCAGCGTCAACTGCCTGCCGGTGACCCAGCGCTGGGAGGGCGGGACCAGCACCCTGGAGCAGCGGCTCGCGGCGCTGCGCCGGCTCGCTCTCGCCGGCTACCCGGTCGGGCTCACGATCGCCCCGATCATGCCGATCGACGGCTGGCGCGAGCACTACGACCACCTGCTCGACCTGGTGGAGACCGCGACGGCCGACGTCCCCGACCTCGACCTGACCGCCGAGCTGATCACCCACCGCTTCACCGCCACCAGCAAGGAGGTGCTGCTCGGGTGGTACCCCCGCACCACCCTCGAGATGGACGAGGCGGAGCGCGCGGTCAAGCGGGGCAAGTTCGGCGCCACCAAGCACGTCTACCCCAAGCCCGTCATGGACGACCTGCGGCAGTGGTTCCGCCGCGAGCTGGAGCAGCGGCTGCCGGCGTGCCGCGTCCTCTACTGGACCTGAGCCCGCGTGGCCGAGCCTCGCTCGCCGGGGGGGGGTGGTCGCCGACCACCCGCGACGCGGTCCGGTGGGACACGCCTGCCGCTCGCGCGACGCCGGCCGGTGGCCTGTCGAGCCCGCGCGATCACGACGTCCGCGCGGCCGGTTCGCCCGTGCGCTGCTTGGCCAGCTCCTCGGTGACCTCGTCCGGGGGCGGGGGCGCCACCGACGTGTCCTCGGCGCCGGCTCCGCCGCCGACGGAGGTGCGCTTCTTGTTCCACACGTCGAAGGCGACCGCGGCGAGCAGCACCAGGCCCTTGACCGCCTGCTGCCAGTCGATCGAGACGCCCATGAGCGACATGCCGTTGTTGAGCACGCCCATCACGAAGCCGCCGATGATCGCGCCGGCGACGGTGCCGACCCCGCCGGTGACCGCCGCGCCGCCGATGAAGGCGGCGGCGATGGCGTCGAGCTCGAAGTTGACGCCGGCCTTGGGGTTGGCGGCGGTGAGGCGGGCCGCGAACACCATGCCGGCCAGGGCGGCGAGCATGCCCATGTTGGTCATCACGAGGAAGTCGATGCGCCTGGTGCGCACGCCCGACATGGTCGCGGCCTCGACGTTGCCGCCGACGGCGTACACGTGCCGGCCCACGATGGTCCGCTGCATGACGAAGCCGTAGACGCCGATCAGCACGACCAGGATGAGGCCGACGACGGGCAGGCCGCGGTACTGCGCGAGCACGAAGCACAGCCCGACGACCACGACGGCGATCGCCACCAGCTTCGCGAGGAACAGCGGCTGCGGCAGCACCTCCAGCTTGTAGTGGACGGCCGAGCGCCGCTTGCGGACCTCGAGCACGGCCAGCCACGCCGTGAGCAGCACGCCCAGCACCAGGGTCAGGTTGTGCAGGCCGGTGTCGGGGCCGACCTCGGGCAGGAAGCCGTTGCCCATCCGCTCGAAGCCCTGCGGCAGGCCGCCCACGGTCGCGCCGTTCAACACGACCAGGGTGAGGCCGCGGAAGAGCAGCATGCTGGACAGGGTGACGATGAAGGCCGGGATGCCGACGTAGGCCACCCAGAAGCCGTGCCAGGCGCCGATCAGCGCGCCGACCCCGAGGCAGAGCACCACCGCGAGGAACCACGGCACGTCCCAGCGGGTCATCATGATCGCCGCCAGCGCCCCGGTGAACGCGGCCACCGAGCCGACCGAGAGGTCGATGTGGCGGGCCACGATGACCAGCACCATGCCAATCGCGAGGATGAGGATGTAGGAGTTCTGCGTGATCAGGTTGGTGACGTTGAGCGGGCGCAGCAGCACCCCGTCGGTGGTGAACCAGAACAGCGCGACGATCGAGACGAGCGCGATGACCATGCCGTACTGGCGCATGTTGCCGCGCAGGATGCGGGTGAGCGAGCTCATGGGGCTACTTCCTGGGTCGTGGTGGGGCTGCCGGGGGCGGAGACAGCGGGGGTGCCGGTCATGTGGCGCATGATCTGCTCGGCGTCGTAGTCGCCGTCGGACCCGCGGCTCACCTCGGCGGTGATGCGGCCCTCGGCGAGTGTGTAGATCCGGTCGCACAGCCCGAACAGCTCGGGCAGCTCCGAGGAGATGACCAGCACGGCCCGGCCCTGGGCGGCGAGCTCGTGGATCACGGTGTAGATCTCGTACTTCGCGCCCACGTCGATGCCCCGGGTGGGCTCGTCGAGGATCAGCACCTGGGGGTCGGTGTGCATCCACTTGCCCAGCACGACCTTCTGCTGGTTGCCGCCCGAGAGCGTGGCGACGCCCTGGTCGACCGACGAGGCCTTGATGTTGAGAGCCCTGCGGTAGTGCTCGGCGACCTCGACCTCCTTGCCCTCGTCGACCGTCAGGCCGCGGCGCAGGCTGCCGAGGGAGGCCGACACGACCGAGCGCTTGATGTCGTCGAGCAGGTTGAGGCCCAGGCCCTTGCGGTCCTCGCTGACGTAGGCGATGCCGGCCGCGATCGCCTCCGGCACCGAGCGCAGCTGCAGCTCGCGCCCGTCGAGACGCAGCGTGCCCTCGGTGCCGCTGCCGTAGGAGCGGCCGAAGACGCTGCGCGCCAGCTCGGTGCGCCCCGACCCCATCAGGCCGGCGATGCCGACGATCTCGCCGCGCCGCACGGTCAGGTCGGCACCCCGGATCACCTCGCGGCTGCGGTCCAACGGGTGGGTGACGGTCCAGTCGCTGAGCTCGAGGCGCACCTCGCCGAGGTCGGGGGTGCGCGCGGGGAAGCGGTGGTCGAGGTCGCGCCCGACCATGCCGCGGATGATCCGGTCCTCGTCGACGCTGTCCTCGGCGACGCCGAGGGTCTCGATGGAGCGGCCGTCGCGGATGATGGTGATCTCGTCGGAGACGGCCGCGATCTCGCCGAGCTTGTGGCTGATCATGATGCAGGTGACGCCCTTGAGCTGCAGGTCGCGCAGCAGGTCGAGCAGGTGCGCGGCGTCGTCGTCGTTGAGGGCGGCGGTGGGCTCGTCGAGGATGAGCAGGCGCACCTTCTTCGACAGCGCCTTGGCGATCTCCACGAGCTGCTGCTTGCCGACACCGAGGTGCTTGACCTGGGTCAGCGGGTTCTCGGCCAGGCCGACCCGGGCGAGGAGCTCGGCGGACTCGCTGTGGGCGCGGTCCCAGGAGATCACGCCGCGGCGGCTGGTCTCGTTGCCGAGGAACATGTTCTCGGCGATGGAGAGCTCGGGGATGAGCGCGAGCTCCTGGTGGATGATGACGACGCCCGCGGCCTCGGAGTCCTTGATGCCCTTGAAGGCGACCTCCTGACCGTCGAGGAGGACCTGGCCGTCGTAGCTGCCGTGCGGGTAGACGCCGCTGAGCACCTTCATCAGGGTCGACTTGCCGGCGCCGTTCTCGCCGCAGATGGCGTGGACGGTGCCGCGGCGCACGCGCAGGTCGACCCGGTCGAGCGCCTTGACCCCCGGGAACTGCTTGGTGATGGCGCGCATCTCCAGGACGGGTGGTTCCATCACTGGTCCTTCCGGTGAGGTGGTGGACGGCGGGTGGGGTGCGGGCCGGTGGCCGGTCACGGGAATCGCGACCGACCACCGCCCGCGGGGTCAGCTCCGGGTCACTTCAGCTCGTCGGCGGTGTAGTAGCCCGAGTCGACGAGGACCTCCTGCACGTCGTCCTTGGTGACGGGCTGCGGCTCGAGGAGGTACGACGGCACGACCTTCTTGCCGTTGTCGTAGGTCTTGTCGTCGTTGATCTCGGGCTTGTCACCGGCCGAGATGGCCTTGACCATCGCGACGGTGACCTTGGCGAGCTCGCGGGTGTCCTTGAAGATCGTGGAGTACTGCTCACCGGCCTCGATCGACTTCACCGACGCCAGCTCGGCGTCCTGGCCGGTGACGACGGGCAGCGGCTTGTCGCCGGAGCCGTAGCCGTTGGCCTTGAGGGCCGCGATGATGCCCAGCGAGAGGCCGTCGTACGGCGAGAGCACGCCCTGGACGTCCTTCTGGGTGTAGGTGCGCGTGAGGATGTCCTCCATGCGCTTCTGCGCGGTGGCGGGGTCCCAGCGCAGCGTGGCGGCCTGCTCGAAGTCGGTCTGGCCCGAGGCGACGACGAGGTCGCCCGCGTCGATGGCCGGCTGGAGCTTGGTCATGGCGCCCTTCCAGAAGAAGGTCGCGTTGTTGTCGTCGGGCGAGCCGGCGAAGAGCTCCACGTTGTACGGCGGCTTGCCGGCCGCCTCGAGCCCGGCGAGCAGCGACTCGGCCTGCATGACGCCGACCTGCTCGTTGTCGAAGGTCGTGTAGTAGTCGACGGCGTCGGTGTCGCGGATCAGCCGGTCGTAGGAGATCACGGGGATGTCGGAGTCCGACGCCGTCTGCAGCACGTCGCCGAGCGCGGTGCCGTCGATGGCGGCGACGATGAGCATCGAGCTGCCCTTGGTGACCATGTTCTCGACCTGGGAGACCTGGGTCGGGATGTCGTCCTCGGCGTACTGGAGGTCGACCTCGTAGCCGGCGTCCTCGAGCTGCTTCTTGATGTTGTTGCCGTCGGCGATCCAGCGCTCCGAGGACTTGGTGGGCATCGCGACGCCGACCGTGCCCTTGTCGCCGTCGCCCGAACCGCTGCCACCGCCGCTGCCGCAGGCGGCGAGCGAGAGGCTGAGGGTGGCGGCGGCGAAGGTCGCGACGGCCTTGGTGGCCAGGGGTGTGCGCATGGGTTCTCCTGATCAGGGTGAGGGCACGACGGGGCCGTCGGCCGGGGGTTGTGGGTGGCGCACCCGGGGAGGGGCTGATCAGGCCCCACCGACGACGCCGGCCCGTCTGCGCTCGCCCGGTCCACGGACCAGATGGTGATGTGAGCGCTAACAGGCCTGAGTGTGTTAGCGCTCACACCCGATGTCAAGGACCTCGTTCACGTCGTGTTCACGGCGCGACCCCGACGAGGGGTGCGACGAGGGGTGCGACGAGCGCCGGCGACGGGCGCCCTCGGAGCCGGGTCCACCGGTCGGGCTCAGGCCCGGACGTCGGCCCAGACGGTCTTGCCCCCGCCGGAGGGCTCCACGCCCCACTCGGTGGCCAGGGCGCCGATGAGCAGCATGCCGCGGCCTCCGGGGGCGTCCTCGTCGACGGGGCGCGGGCGCGGCACCCGGGAGGAGGCGTCGGTGACCATCACCCGCACCACGTGCTCGAGGCGACGCAGCTCCAGCGAGGCGGACCCCTCGGTGTGGACCAGCGCGTTGGTGACCATCTCGGTCACCAGCAGGCGCACGGGGTCGGCGACCCGGCGCAGGCCCCAGGAGCGCAGCGTGGCGTCGGCGAAGGCGCGGGCCGAGGCGACCTCGGTCACCGACGCGACCTCGAGGTCGGCGCGACGGAAGAGCGAGGCCGGGCCGGCGTACTCGCAGGCGAGCAGGGCGACGTCGTCGCGGCTGCGCACCCCGACCGCGGCCAGGACCTCGTCGACGTCGGCCTCGAGCCGCTCCTGGCGCGGCCGGGGCGCGGCGGGGTGGCCGTCGTGGGTGGCGCCGACCGCGTCGACGAGCGCGTCCACGCCCAGGTCGAGGTCGACGCCGGGCACCTCGACCAGACCGTCGGTGTAGAGCAGCACCCGGTCCCCCGCGCCCAGCCGCAGCTCGGTGGTGGGCCACTCGGCGTCGGGCAGCACGCCGAGCGGGATGCCGCCCTCGGCGTCGAGCTCCTCGACGGTGCCGTCGGAGCGCCACAGCAGCGGCAGCGTGTGACCGGCCCGCACCACCGACGCCTGGCCGGTCGCGGGGTCGATGCCGACCAGGCAGCAGGTGGCGATGGCCTCGGTCTGCAGGGTCTCCATCACCCGGTTGACGCGCGAGAGGGCGGCATGGGGCGCGTGGCCCTCGACGAGGTAGGCGTAGAGCGCCACCCGGAGCTGGCCCATCACCGCGGCGGCCGACACGCTGTGGCCCTGCACGTCGCCGATGACCAGCACGACCCCACCGTCGGGCGTCGCGATCACGTCGTACCAGTCGCCGCCGACCTCGGCGTCGACCGAGCCGGGGACGTAGCGCACGGCGACCGCCAGCGCGTCGACGGCCGGCAGCGTGAGCGGCAGCAGCGAGCGCTGCAGGGTCTGCGACACCGAGATGGCGTGCGCCGCGCTGTCGCGCAGCGCCTCCTGCGCCCGGCCCTCGGACTCCCGGAGCTCGACCTGCCGCAGCGCCAGCGCGAGCTGCTCGGCCGCGCTGGAGAGCCAGTCGACCTCGACGGCGTCGACGTGGCGGGGCTCGCGCCACGCCAGCGCGAGCGCTCCGAGCGTGCGCGGCCCCACGGCCAGTGGCAGCACCACGGTGGCCTCGATGCCCGACAGGCTCGCCCCGAGGTCGGGGAAGCGCGCCGCCAGGTCGGCGAGCGAGCCGTGGACCAGTGGGCGCCGCTCCTCGGCGCTGACCGCCACCGGGTTGTCGCCGTGGCGCGGAAGCCACGCGGTCTGGGGCGCCTGGGGCGACGGCCCGTCGTCGCCGCGACCGCTGGACGCGGCCGCCACGGCGCGGTAGACGTCGCCGTCGGCGAGGTAGACGCCCACCCGCAGCGCCCCGAGCGGGCCCACGAGGGTCTCGGTGACGGCGCGCAGCACCTCTTCGCGATCCGTGGCCCGGGCCAGCCGCGAGGTGATCTGCTGCAGCAGCAGGAGCCGCTCCGCCGCCTGCTCGGCGACCCGCCGGGCGGCCAGCTCACGGGCGTAGTGGCGGGCGTTCTCGATCGCCACCGCCGCCTGCGTCGCGACCAGCCGCACGACGTCCTCGCTGCGATCGTCGAAGCGGTCGTGGTCGGGGTGGCCGAAGATGAGCGCGCCCAGCACCTCGCCCGAGCGGGCCACGACCGGGGTGGCGAGGAACCCGAGCCGCGGTGCGGCGTCGTCGTGCGGGCTGCCGGGGTCGACCAGCCGCACCGTCTCGCGGCCGGCGAAGGTCGGGGTGAACAGCTCGGTGATCCGCGGCACCGAGAGCTGCGTGAGCGCCCCGGCCCCGTCGCCCGAGACGACCCGCAGGCCGGAGTCGAGGTCGTCGTCGGCGACGGCCTCGTAGAAGAACGCCCCGAACCGGGCCCCGGACAGGCGGGTGCCGGTGTCGGTGACCGACTGCAGCACCCGGTCCAGGTCGAGGTCGGAGTTGATGGCCTCGGTCATCTCGACGAACACCTGGAGGTCGTCGAGGATCCGGCGCACCACCACCTCCGGCCCCTCGGGCGTGACCACCGCTGTGTCCACGCGCCCCGCTGCTTGTCGTCCGGCAGCCTAGGTGGTGCACCCACGACCGGCACCCGCGCCCGGCTAGATTCCCACCTCGTGGCGGACCAGGTGCGGGACAGACGGATGTGGCCGCTGTACGCCGCGGGGTTCACCACCGCCTTCGGCGCCCACGCCGTGGCGGCCAGCCTGGGGACGGGACTCGGCGGCGCGGGGGGCTCGCTGCTCACCCTCGGCCTGCTGCTCGCGCTGTACGACGGCGCGGAGGTCCTCCTCAAGCCCGTGTTCGGCGCGGTGGCCGACCGGGTCGGGGCCCGTCCGGTGCTCCTGGCCGGGCTGGTCGGCTTCGCCGCGGCCTCGGCCGTCTACGTCGTCGCCGACGCCCCCGCGTGGCTCTGGGCGGCCCGCCTGGGCCAGGGGGCGGCGGCCTCGGCCTTCTCCCCCGCCGCCTCGTCGCTCGTGGCACGGCTCAACCCCGCGGCCCGGCACGGCCGGGCGTTCGGCTCCTACGGCTTCTACAAGTCGCTCGGCTACACCCTGGGCCCGCTGCTGGGCGGCGTGCTGGTCCTGCTCGGCGGGCTGTGGCTGCTGTTCGCGGTCACGGCCGTCCTGGGGCTGGCGGTCGCCGGCTGGGCGCTGCTCGTGGTGCCCGACGTGCCGCCCCTGCCCCGCACCCGCCAGACCGTGGTCGACCTCGCGCGGCGCCTGACCGACCGGGCCTTCCTGGCCCCCACGGCCGCCCTGGCCGGCGCCACCGCGGCGCTCTCGGTCGGCGTGGGCTTCCTGCCCGTGACGGGTGCGGCGGCCGGGCTCGGACCGGTCGCGACCGGCGCCGCCGTGTCGGTGCTCGCCGCCACCGCGGCCCTCGTGCAGCCCCGCGCCGGACGTGCGCTCGACGCCGGCCGGCTGGCCACCCGCACCGGACTGCTCGCCGGTCTGCTGCTGGCCGCGCTCGGTCTGGCCGCACCGCTGCTGCCAGGTCCGCTCGACGTCGTCGGCGTGCTCGTCGCGGCCGTGCTGGTCGGCACCGGCACCGGCCTCATCACGCCCCTGGGGTTCGCCGCGCTGGCCGCCTCGACGCCGGAGGCGCGCCTGGGCCAGACCATGGGCACCGCCGAGCTGGGACGCGAGCTCGGCGACGCCGGAGGGCCGCTGCTGGTCGGCGCGGTCGCCACGGTGGCCACCCTCGACCTGGGGTACGCCGCCCTCGCCGTCGTGCTCGCCGTCGGGCCCCTGGTGGTGCTCGCGCGGGGGTCGCGCGGCTCCCGCGGGGCGGCCCCGGGCGCGTCAGCCGGCCCCGGACCGGTCGTCTGAGCCAGGATCGGCGCATGCGAGGTGACTCCGGCGACCACCCGACCTGGGACCTGGCCGACCTGCCGGGCGAGGTGCGGGTCGCGCTGGAGACGCTGGTCGCGCACCGCGGCGTGGTGCTCGTCGACGGCGGCGCGCCGGTCGGCTCGCTCGCCTTCTCCCCCGCCGTGCTGGAGGGCGTCGTGGTCGATCCCGCGCCGGCCGACCCGTCCGGACCCGCCGAGCGCGAGGACGTCACCGTGGTCGCGACCGGCACCAAGCTGTCCGCCGCGGCGCGGGCCCGGCTGAGCGAGTCGCTGGGGCCGGCGTACGTCGTGGTCGACGTGTCCGAGGCCCCGCCCACGACCGACGTCGTGCTGATCCACGCGGTCAGCCCGCAGCTGGTGGGCGTGCTGCGGGCCACCTTCCCCCGGGCCCGGGTCCTCGTCGCCGAGCTCCTCGACGACGAGCTCGGCCTCGACGTCCGCGGGCCGGTGGGCCGGCTGCTGGACGCCGGTGCCCACGCCTACCTGCCCCGCGGGCCGGTCGAGCAGGTGGGTCGCAGCGTCAGGCGCGTCCTGGAGACGCCCGCGGCCGGCGAGCTGGGTGCCTCCGTGCGGTCCCACGGCGAGGTCGGCGAGCTGGGCGGCCCGAGCGGGACCGGTCCGTCGTGAACAGCGACGACCGGCCCGTGGGGACCCGCGACGTGGTGCCGTTCGGCGAGGCGACCCGGGCCTGGTTCGCGATCTCGCTGCAGACCTTCGGCGGGCCGGCCGGCCAGATCGCGGTGATGCAGCGCGAGCTGGTCGAGGAGCGCCGGTGGATCGGCCAGCGCCGCTTCCTGCACGCGCTGTCGTTCTGCACGCTGCTGCCCGGTCCCGAGGCGCAGCAGCTGGCGATCTACGTCGGCTGGCTGCTCAACGGCGTCCGGGGCGGCCTGGTCGCCGGGGTGCTCTTCGTGCTGCCCGGGGTGGTGGCGCTGCTCGGCCTCTCGGCCCTCTACGTGGGGTACGGCGAGACCACCGCGGTCACCGCCCTCTTCGCCGGCCTCGCCCCCGCCGTCCTGGCCGTGGTCGCCCAGGCGGTGGTCCGCGTGGGGGGCAGGGCGCTCGGCCACCCTGCGCTCGTCGGGCTCGCCGTGGTCGCGTTCCTGGCCCTGACGCTGCTGGCGGTGCCCTTCCCCGCGGTGGTCGCCGCGGCGGGAGCGGTCGGGTGGGCGCTGGGCCGCTGGGCGCCCGTGACGATGCGTCGGGCCGCAGACGCCACGCCCCAGGACGGCCCCGCTCCCCTGGTCCCCGACGACGCGCTCCACCGCGAGGCGCCGCGTGGAGCGCACGCCGCCCGGGTGCTGCTGGTCGGAGCCGTCGCCTGGGTCGTGCCGGTCGGGCTCGTCACCTCGCTGACGGGGTTCCACAGCGTCTTCACCGACCAGGCGCTGTTCTTCTCCGGGGCCGCGCTGGTCACCTTCGGCGGGGCGTACGCCGTGCTGGCGTACGTCGCGCAGCAGGCCGTCGAGGTCCACGGCTGGCTGGCACCCGGCGAGATGGTGCGCGGCCTGGCGCTGGCGGAGTCGACGCCGGGGCCGCTGGTCATGGTGGTCCAGTTCGTGGCCTTCGTCGGCGCCTACCGCGATCCCGGGCCGCTCGACCCGTGGGTCGCGGCCCTGCTGGGAGCGCTGCTGACGACGTGGGTGACGTTCGTGCCGTGCTTCGTGCTCGTCTTCCTGGGCGCGCCGCACGTCGAGCGGCTGCGCGGCAACGCCTCGCTCTCGGCCGCGCTGACCGGCATCACCGCGGCGGTGGTCGGCGTGATCGCCCACCTGGCGCTGTTCTTCGCGCTGCACACCCTGTTCGCCGACACCCGTCGCTCCGGGTGGGGGCCGGTCGCGCTCGAGCTGCCGGTGCCCGACACGCTGCGCCCGGTCGCCCTCGGGCTCACCGCCCTGGCGGCGCTGCTGCTCCTCGGCCTGCGCTGGTCGGTGCTCCGCACCCTGGGCGCCTGTGCGCTGGCGGGGCTGGTGCTCGGGCTGGCCGGGGTGCCGGTCGGCTGACCCGCCCCAGGCGCGGTGCCGACGGCTCAGTCGAGGCAGAACTCGTTGCCCTCGACGTCCTGCATCACCAGGCACGACTCGTTCACCCCGTCGGCCTCCATCAGCCGCACCCGCGTCGCTCCGGCCTCGAGCAGCCGGGCGCACTCCGCCTCCAGGGCGTCGAGCCGCTCCTGGCCGACCATCCCGGTCCCGACCCGGACGTCGAGGTGCAGCCGGTTCTTGGCCGTCTTGCCCTCGGGCACCCGCTGGAAGAACAGCCGCGGCCCCTTCCCCGTCGGGTCGACGCACGCGAACGCCCCGTCCTGCTGCTCCGGCGGCAGCGTCGCGGCGAACTCGTCCCACGAGGCGAACCCCTCGGGCGGCGGCGGCACGACGTACCCCAGCGCCTCGCACCAGAACCGCGCCACCCGCTCCGGCTCCGCGCAGTCGAACGTGACCTGGAACTCCCTCACCGTCGCCATCGGGTCAGCCTAGGTGGGGCTCGCCACGGGGGTCGAGGTGTCCGGGGTGGCGGGTGGTCCCCGTCGTCCGAGGCCGGCGTCGTGCGAGGTGGTCGCGCGGATCGGCGGACGTCATGCGGGCGGGTCGCCAGAGCGGCCACCTCGTATGACGTCCCGGGCCGGGCGGGGCGGACGTCGTGCGAACGGGTCGCCAGGGCAGCCACCTCGCACGACGTCCCCGGGCCGGCGTCCGGCCCCGGCGACCTACCCCGTGGGTCCGAACCGCTCCACCCGGATCGCGCCGGGGGCGACACCGGCCTCCTGCAGCGCCGTCTCGGCGTACGACGCGAACCGGGCCGAGCCGCAGACGAAGGCGACCTCGACGCCGTCGAGCAGGGGCGCGAGCTCCTCGGCGGTGGGGGCGCCGGCGCGGCGGCCGGGCACGTCGGCCCTCGTCCAGGCGATCGTGGCGCCGGCGTCGGCGAGCTCGTCGGCGTACGGCAGGTGGCCCGGCGCGCGACCGACCGCGACGACGCGCAGCCGGTCGGTCCGGTCGAGGCGGCGGGCGGCGCGCTGCATGCTGACGGCCGGGACGACACCGGTGCCGCCGACCAGGCAGAGCGCGGGCGTCGTGGTGTCCCAGGCGAACCAGCGGCCGAGCGGGCCGCGCACCTCCAGGACGTCGTCGACCTCGAGCACCTCGGCGAGGAACTCCGAGACCTCCCCGTCGGGCAGCTTCTCCACGAGCAGCTCGAGCAGCGGGTCGTCGGGGTCGGAGGCCAGCGAGTAGGAGCGCTGGGCGGTGTAGCCGTCGGGCGCCCGCAGCCGCACCAGGTAGTGCTGGCCCGGCCGGTGGCGCTGGCGCTCGGCCGGCTCCAGGCGGAGCCGGACGGTGCCGGGCGTCGGGTGGGCCACGTCGGCCACGCGCGCCTCGGTCCAGGCGGTCGGGCGGGCGGTGACCTCGTCGATCGCGCTCACGCGGGGTGCCTCAGTCGCCCTGGTAGCGCTGCTCGGCCCACGGGTCCCCGCGGTCGTGGTAGCCGTTGCGCTCCCAGAACCCCTGCTGGTCGTGGTCGAGCAGCTCCAGGCGCGAGACCCACTTGGCCGACTTCCAGAAGTACAGGTGCGGCACCAGCAGCCGGGCCGGTCCGCCGTGCTCGCGCGTCAGCGGCTTGCCGTCGGCCTCCCACGCCACCCAGGCCTTGCCGTCGCGCAGGTCGGCGAGCGGCAGGTTGGTGGTGTAGCCGCTGCTCGAGTGGACCAGGACGTACGCCGCCTCCGGGCGCGGCGCCGCCTGCTCGAGCAGCACGTCGAGGCTGACCCCGCGCCAGGTCATGTCGAACTTCGACCACGTGGTGACGCAGTGGATGTCGCCGGCGTACGTCGACGGCGGGAGCGCCTGCAGCTCGTCCCACGACCACGTGCTCGGGCGCTCGACCAGCCCGTCGATGCTCAGCTCGAACTGGTCGGTCGAGACCCGCGGCGTGGCCTCGGCCGTCAGGGTCGGCCAGCCGTTGCCCACGTCGTACTGCCCGGGCGGGAGCCGGTCGCCCTGCTGGCCCCGGCGCTTGCCCAGGAAGCCGCGGGTGATGCGGCCGCTCATCGGGGGTCGCTCGCCAGGGAAGGGGTCGGTGCGCACATGCCCCGATCCTCCCAGACGGGACCGACGGCAGCGTCGTCACGGCCGTCGCGCGCGGAGGGTGCCCCTGGAGGCCGGACCTGGCTACCGTGGCCCGATGCCCATCACCCTCGAGAACGTCGGCATCGCGGTCCGGGACCTCGAGGCCACCATCGCCTTCTTCACCGACCTCGGCCTCACCGTCCTGGGACGCGACACGGTCAGCGGCGAGTGGGCCGACACCGCGGTCGGCCTCGACGGCAACCACGCCCGCATCGCGATGCTGCAGACCCCCGACGGCCACGGCCGGCTCGAGCTGTTCGAACACCTCCACCCCGAGGCGATCGACACCGAGCCCACCCAGCCCCACGAGATCGGCATGCACCGCGTCGCGTTCTCCGTCGACGACCTCGACGCGGCCCTGGAGGTGGCCGCGCGGCACGGCTGCCACCCGCTGCGCGGCGTCGCGACGTACGAGGACCTCTACCGGCTCACCTACCTGCGCGGTCCCAGCGGCATCATCGTGATGCTGGCCCAGGACCTGCGCCGGGGCTGAGCGGCCGACCGAGCCACCAGCCCCTCACCCGAACAGCGGCCGCAGGTGGTCGTTGAGGAACATCCCGGCCGGGTCGAGCTCGCGGCGCAGCGCCGTGAAGTCGTCGGCCCGGGGGTAGAGCGCGTGCAGCCGGTCGCGGGTGAGGAAGTGCAGCTTGCCCCAGTGCGGCCGCGCACCGAAGTCGGCGAGCAGCGCGTCGACCGAGCGCAGGTAGTCCCAGTAGTCGGTGCCCGGGGCGCCCGAGACGGAGATGACGGTCGTGGCCTGCCGGTGCTGGGGGGACAGCCAGGCCTCGTCCGCGCCCACGGTGCGGACCTCGAGCGGGTAGACCGACTCGGGGAGCCGCGCCAGCATCAGCCGGCGCATCGCCTGCAGGGCCTCGGGGCCGCGCTCGAGCGGCACGAAGTACTCCAGCTCGTGGAAGTTGGCGTCGTAGACCATCGGGAAGATGCGGTAGCACCGGTCCACCCGGCGACCCTCGACGTCGCTGTCCGGGACGTCGGGGCCGACCTCGTCGTAGATCTTCACGTAGCAGCGGTCGGCCATCGGCTCGCCGTGCCCGTCGAGGTTGTAGAGCGCTCCCGACTCCTCGCTCGGCAGCCAGAACATCCCGAAGTGGCGGTGGGTGGCGACCAGGTCGTCCCACTGCTCCATCACGTCGTCCCACGACCACAGCCCGACCTGCTGCTGCAGCCGGTAGGCCTCGGTCACGGCCAGCTCGAGCTGGGTGACCACGCCGAGCATCCCGACCGACGTCTGCGCGGCGTGCAGCAGGTCGGGCCGGTCCTCGCCGACGTCGAGCACCTCGCCGGAGGCGGTCACGATGCGCATCCGCCGCACCGCACCCGACAGGCTGGTGAAGCGCGTGCCCGAGCCGTGCGTCGAGGTCGCGACGGCCCCCGCGACGTGCTGGGTGTCGATGTCGCCCTGGTTGCGCAGCGCGAGGCCCGCCTCCCACAGCGGCTCGTAGAAGTCGTGGATCCGGGTCCCGGCCAGCGCCGTCGCCCGCCGCCGACCGGGGTCGGTGGCCACCACGCCGCGCATCGCGGACAGGTCGAGGTGGAGCCCGTCGGTCTGCACGACCGGCGTGAAGGAGTGGCCCGCCCCCGCGACCCGCACGCCGATCCCGCGCTCGGCCGCCTGCCGCACCAGGGCGACGACCTCCTCCTCGCTCCGCGGCGCGGCGGCGTACCCCGGGGTGGAGGTCTGGTTGCCGACCCAGTTGGTCCACGGCGCGCCCGCGGGGCTCGCCAGCTCGGTGAGGTCGGTCGCGGCCATGGGTCCTCCGTGCGCGGGCGGTGGGCGGGTGGCTGCAGCCTCCTGGTTGCCGGGTGGCCGGTCAAGGCCGGTCGAAGCCGGTCGAGGCGCGTCGGGGCCGGTCGAGGCGCGTCGGGGCCGGCGACCCGGACACGGCCGCGGCCCGGCTCAGCCCGCCAGCACCCGGTCGACGAACTGGTCGAGGTTGCGCCGCAGCCGCTCCACCGCGGCCCCGACCGGGAGCGTCTCGCGCAGGGACGCGGCCCCGGAGACCCTGGTGCCGCGGACGTAGAGCGAGCAGCGCAGGTCGCGGCACATCCACAGGCCCGTCGAGTCGCCCTTCCTGCCGGCAGCGCCGGTCTTGCGGGCGACCGCGAGCGCGACGCCCGGGCCGGAGTGCGAGGTGATGCAGACCTGGCACAGCGAGCTGCGGGCCGCGCCGGCGCCCGACGACTGGCGCAGCTGCAGGCCCAGCGGCCGCCCGTCTCGCTCGAGGACGAGGTAGGCGCGCTGCGAACCGGACGGGTCGGGCCAGCCGAGGAAGTCGAGGTCGGCCCAGGGCGTCTCGTCCAGGTCGGGCAGCTGGGCGCGGGTGGCCTCGCCCTTGGAGCAGTTGGCGAACGACGAGCGGATCTCGCGCTCGGTGAGGGGGGTCATGCGGTCTCCCAGTGGCTGAGCAGGGTGTCGAGGGCGTCGATCGAGCGGCGCCAGGAGGCCTCGGCGTCGGGCTCGCTGTGCGCGAAGCTCCCGCCCAGCTCGAGGTCGACGAAGCCCCGGACGAGCGCGCCGACCAGGCGCACGGCGTGGGTGCGGTCCGGCTCCGGGACGGCGTACCCGATCAGCACGGCGCGCGCCATCGCCGCGTGCCGCGGGCCCGCACTCGCGCGGGCGGTCCCGGCGTCGAGGCGCAGCTGGGCGGCGGCGTGGCGACCGGGGTGCTCGCGGGCGTAGTCGCGGTAGGTGTCGGCCAGGGCGACGAGCGCGTCGCGGCGGGAACGGCCGGCGAGCGCCGTCGACGCCCGGTCGGCCTGCTCCTCCAGCGCCAGCAGCGCGAGGCGCGTGCGCAGGTCGTCGGTGCTGGCGACGTGGGAGTACAGGCTCGCCGGCCGTACGCCGAACCGCCGGGCGAGCGCGGACAGCGTCACCGCCTCGAGCCCCTCGGCGTCCGCGAGCTCCGCGGCCGCCGCCACCAGCCGCTCGGCGGTCAGTCCGACCCTCACGACGTCCTGCCTCTCGTAGGAACTTACCTACAGCCTATAGGCAGTCCCCTCACCCCTTGGGAGGGGGGCCGAGACTTGGCCGCATGACGACTGTGAGCCGCACCTTCACCGTGAAGCCCTCCCCGCAGAGGGTCATCGACTACCTCAAGGACTTCTCGCACGCCGAGGAGTGGGACCCGGGCACCGAGTCCTGCACCCGCAACGACACCGGGCCGATCCAGGTCGGCAGCACGTGGCACAACGTCTCCAAGATCGCCGGCGTCTCCACCGAGCTGACCTACGAGCTCACGACGCTGAGCGACGACCGCCTCGTGCTGGTCGGCACCAACGACACCGCCACCTCGACCGACACCATCACCGTCGTGCCCCACGGCACCGGCAGCGAGGTCACCTACGAGGCCGTGATCGAGATGAAGGGCGCCGCCAAGCTGGCCTCGCCCCTGGTCAAGGTGGTCTTCGAGAAGATCGGCAACGACACCGAGGAGGACATGGTCCGGGTCCTCGACTCCCGCGCCTGAGCCCGTCGACGAGGGCGACGTCGCGCGCGCCGCGGTGACAAGGTGGCGGGCATGAGCGAGAGCACCCCCGCCGGCCCCCGTCCCGCGCCCCGTCCCGTCAGCCGGTACGCCGTCCCCGACCTGGCCGACGTGCCGGCCGACGTGCGCGACCGGATCCTGGCCGTGCAGGAGAAGTCCGGCTTCGTGCCCAACGTCTTCCTGGTGCTGGCGCGGCGTCCCGAGGAGTTCCGGGCCTTCTTCGCCTACCACGACGCGCTCATGGACCGTCCCGGGCCGCTGAGCCAGGCCGACCGGGAGATGGTCGTGGTCGCGACCTCCGCGCTCAACCGCTGCCAGTACTGCGTGGTCGCCCACGGCGCGATCCTCCGCATCCGGGCCAAGGACCCGCTCGTGGCCGACCAGGTCGCCGTCAACCACCTCAAGGCCGACATCACCCCGCGCCAGCGGGCGATGCTGGACTTCGCCGTCCGCGTCGCGACCGCGTCCCACGCCGTCGACGACGCGGACTTCGCGGCGCTCGCCGCCCACGGGTTCACCGAGGAGGACGCCTGGGACATCGCCGCCATCGCGTCCTTCTTCGGCCTGTCCAACCGGATGGCCAACGTGACGAGCATGCGGCCCAACGACGAGTTCTACGCGCTCGGCCGCGGCTGACCGCGCCTCGGCCCGACCCGCCGCCGCGACCACATCGACGTCTGTCAACATAGACGGGTGTCGAACTCCTCGCCGGTCCTCGACGACCTGGACTGCTGCGCCCCGCTGGCCCGCGAGCCGCTGGGCGCGCAGGCAGCGGCCCAGGTCGTGCCCATGCTCAAGGCGCTGGCCGATCCCACCCGGCTCCGGCTGCTCTCGCTCGTGCTCTCGCACGAGGGAGCCGAGGCGTGCGTGTGCGACCTGCTCCCCTGCTTCGACCTCTCCCAGCCGACCATCAGCCACCACCTCAAGGTGCTCCACGAGGCCGGCCTGCTGGACCGCGAGAAGCGCGGCACCTGGGTGTTCTACCTCGCCCGCCCGGCGGCGATGGAGGCACTGGGCCAGCTCTTCACCCCGGCCGCCGCGGACGCCACCGGCTCCACCACCACCGGGGCCGGCGCGTGAGCGGCACGGCCGCGGGCGCGGCACCGCGCCTGTCCACGCTCGACCGGTTCCTGACCGTGTGGATCGGGGTGGCGATGGTCGCCGGCCTGGTGCTGGGACGGCTCGTGCCGGGCCTCGACGACGCCCTCGCCGCCGTCGAGGTGGGGTCGGTCTCGCTGCCGATCGCGCTCGGCCTGCTCGTGATGATGTATCCCGTCCTGGCCCGGGTGCGGTACGACGAGCTCGGCCGCGTCGCCGGCGACACCCGCCTGCTCGTCATCTCGGTGGTCCTCAACTGGGTGCTCGGACCGGCGCTGATGTTCGCCCTCGCGTGGCTGCTGCTGCCGGACCTCCCGGAGTACCGGACCGGCCTGGTCGTCGTCGGCCTGGCCCGCTGCATCGCGATGGTGCTGGTCTGGAACGACCTCGCCTGCGGCGACCGCGAGGCCGCGACGGTGCTGGTCGCCGCCAACGCGGTCTTCCAGGTCCTCGCCTTCGCCCTGCTCGGCTGGTTCTACCTCGAGGTCCTGCCCGGCTGGCTGGGGCTCGAGCAGACCGCCCTCGACGTCTCGGTGTGGAGCATCGCGGGCTCGGTGCTGGTCTTCCTCGGCGTGCCGCTGCTGGCCGGCTACCTCTCGCGCGCGGTGGGCGAGCGGACCCGCGGGCGCGACTGGTACGAGTCGCGCTTCCTGCCGCGCATCGGCCCCGCCGCGCTGTGGGGCCTGCTGTTCACCATCGTCGTGCTCTTCGCGCTGCAGGGCGCCACCATCACCAGCCGGCCGCTCGACGTCGCCCGGATCGCCCTGCCCCTGCTCGTCTACTTCGCCCTCATGTGGGGCGGCTCGATGCTGGTGAGCCGGGCCCTGGACCTCGACTACCAGCGCGCCACCGCCGTGTCCTTCACCGCCGCCGGCAACAACTTCGAGCTGGCCATCGCGGTGGCCATCGGCGTCTTCGGCGTCACCTCCGGACAGGCCCTCGCCGGGGTCGTCGGCCCGCTGGTCGAGGTCCCGGCCCTGGTCGCGCTGGTCCACGTCAGCCTCTGGGCGCGCCGGTTCTACCGAGACCGCGACTCCCCGGACGTGCCCGGCACCTCCGCCGACGTCCTCCACCCCACCACCCCCGACGCCGTCCCAGGAGCGACCCGATGACCACCCCCGTCCCCCCGGGCACCACTCCCACGACGCCCCCGCAGGTCGTCTTCGCCTGCGTCCGCAACGGCGGCCGCTCGGTCATCAGCCGGGTCCTCGCCGAGCACTACGCCGGGGGCCGCGTCGTCGCGCGCTCGGCCGGCACCCAGCCCGGCGAGCACGTCCACCCCGAGGTGGTCGCGGTCCTCGAGGCGCTCGGCCTCGACACCTCGGCGGAGCAGCCGACGCTGCTGACGCGGGAGACGATCGCCGCCAGCACGACGGCGATCACGCTCGGCTGCGGCGAGGAGTGCCCCTACGTCCCCGGCGTGCGGTACGTCGACTGGCCGGTCGCCGACCCGGGCGGGCAGGACGAGGCCGGCGTCCGCGCGGTGGTCGCCGACCTCGACGCCCGGGTGCGCGCGCTGCTGGTCGAGCTGGTCCCCGACCTGGCGCTGCCCCCGTCGGTCCTGGATGCCAGGACGTCCTAGCACCGGGGCATAGCCTGCTCCCATGACCGACGACCGGGACCCCATCCGCGAGGCCCACCACCAGTGGCTGCGCCACGGCTGGGACGACGCCGCGGACGGCATGGCCATGGTCACCTCGGTGGTGCGGGTCCACCAGCTGCTGATGGAGCGGGTCGAGGCCGTGCTGCGACCCCTCGACCTCAGCTTCGCGCGCTACGAGGTGCTGCGGCTGCTGTCGTTCTCCCAGTCCGGCGCGATGCCGATGACCCGCCTCGGGTCCCTGCTCCAGGTCCACCCCACGAGCGTGACCAGCGCCGTCGACCGGCTGGTCCGCCAGGGCCACGTCGAGCGGCTGCGCCGCGAGCAGGACCGCCGGGTGGTGCTGGCCTCCCTGACCGCCTCGGGCCGCGAGGTCGTGGAGGCGGCGACCGAGGGCCTCAACGCCCGGGTGTTCGCCCGGCCCGGCATCCCGGGGGCCGACGTCACGGCCCTCACCGACCTCCTGGGCGAGCTCCGAGCGGCGGCCGGCGACCACGTCGCCGACCCTTCCGGCACGCGGGACGATGCCCTACAGTCCAGGTAGTAGGACGTCCAACTACCTGCCTCCGGAGACTCGCGTGCCCTCACTGCACCAGCCCCAGCACCACGTCCGCCTCGTCACCGCGTCGGCCCTCTTCGACGGCCACGACGCGTCCATCAACATCATGCGGCGGATCTTCCAGAGCCAGGGCTGCGAGGTCATCCACCTCGGTCACAACCGCTCCGTCCAGGAGGTCGTCGACGCGGCGCTGGAGGAGGACGTCCAGGGCGTCGCCGTCTCCTCCTACCAGGGCGGCCACGTGGAGTACTTCGAGTACCTCGTGGAGTCCCTGCGCGCCGCGGGGGCCGGTCACGTGAAGGTGGTGGGTGGGGGCGGCGGCGTCATCGTGCCCGCCGAGATCACGCGGCTGCGCGAGTCGGGCGTCACGATCTTCTCCCCCGAGGACGGCCAGAAGATGGGCCTGGTCGGGATGATCAACTCGGTCGTCGCCGACTGCGACTTCGATCCCTGGGAGGAGCGCCAGGCCGACCTCGACTCGGTCCTGGCCGGCGACCGCAGCGCCATCGCCCGCGCCCTCACCGGCGCCGAGGCGGGCCAGCTGTCGCAGGAGGCGCTGGCCCGGATCCGCGAGGCGGCCGGCTCCCGACGCGCCTCGGGCACCCCCGTGCTCGGCATCACCGGGACCGGTGGCTCGGGCAAGTCCAGCCTCACCGACGAGGTCGTGCGCCGGTTCCGGGTCGACCAGCAGGACAAGCTGCGCATCGGCGTCATCGCCGTCGACCCCACCCGGCGCAAGGGCGGCGGCGCCCTGCTCGGCGACCGGATCCGCGCCAACTCCCTCGATGGCGACCGGATCTTCTTCCGCAGCCTCGCCACCCGCGGCTCGCACGAGGTGCCCGAGCACCTCGCCGACGTCATCGACGTGATGAAGGCCGCCGGCTTCGACCTCGTCGTGGTGGAGACGCCCGGCATCGGCCAGGGCGACGCCGCGATCGTGCCGTACGTCGACCACTCGCTCTACGTGATGACGCCGGAGTTCGGCGCCGCCTCGCAGCTGGAGAAGATCGACATGCTCGACTTCGCCGACACCGTGGCCATCAACAAGTTCGAGCGCCGCGGCGCCAAGGACGCGATGCGCGACGTCGGGCGCCAGCTGGTGCGCAACCGCGAGGCCTTCGGCCAGCAGCCCGCCGACATGCCGGTCTTCGGCACCAGCGCCGCCACCTTCAACGACGACGGCGTGACCGCGCTCTACCAGCACCTGCGCGACGCGCTGGCCGAGCAGGGGCTGCCCGTCTCCGAGGGCGCGCTGCCCCACGTCGACGTGCGCCACTCCTCCGGCATCCGCCAGGTCGTGCCGACCGAGCGGGTGCGCTACCTGGCCGAGATCACCGAGACCGTCCGCGCCTACCACGCGCGGACCCAGGAGCTGGCCGAGGCGGCGAGCCGGGTGCAGCGGCTCGAGGTGGTGGAGGGCGAGCTCGCGCGGGCGGACCAGCCGACCGACGGCGTCGCGCACCTGCTCGAGCAGGCCCGCCGAGCGCTGCCGGCCGAGGTCGCGCAGCAGGTCGAGGCGTGGCCCGCGGTCGTGGAGTCCTACTCCGGCGACGAGCAGGTGGTGAGGGTCCGCGACCGGGAGCTGCACACCGCGCTGACCCGCGAGTCGCTCTCGGGCAACAAGATCCCCCGCGTCGCGCTGCCCCGCTGGACCGACCACGGGCAGCTGGTCCGCTTCTGGCGTGAGGAGAACCTGCCCGGGTCCTTCCCGTACACGGCGGGCGTCTTCCCCTTCAAGCGCGACGGCGAGGACCCCGCCCGGATGTTCGCCGGCGAGGGCGACCCGGCCCGCACCAACCGGCGCTTCAAGATCCTCAGCCACGACAACGAGGCGACCCGGCTCTCGACGGCGTTCGACTCGGTCACCCTCTACGGCCGCGACCCCGACCCGCGTCCCGACGTCTACGGCAAGGTCGGCACGTCGGGCGTCTCGGTGGCCACCCTCGACGACATGAAGGTGCTCTACGGCGGCTTCGACCTGGTCTCCCCCACGACCAGCGTCTCCATGACCATCAACGGGCCCGCCCCCACGGTGCTCGCCTTCTTCCTCAACACGGTCGCGGACCAGCAGGTCGAGAAGTTCCGCGAGACCGAGGGCCGCGAGCCCGACGAGGACGAGCGCGCCCAGCTGGCGGCGCACGGCCTGGCCCACGTGCGGGGCACGGTCCAGGCCGACATCCTCAAGGAGGACCAGGGCCAGAACACCTGCCTGTTCTCCACGGAGTTCTCGTTGAGGATGATGGCCGACATCCAGGAGTGGTTCATCGAGCACGAGGTGCGCAACTTCTACTCGGTGTCGATCTCCGGCTACCACATCGCCGAGGCCGGGGCGAACCCCATCAGCCAGCTCGCCTTCACCCTGGCCAACGGCTTCACCTACGTCGAGGCCTACCTGGCGCGCGGCATGGACATCGACGACTTCGCGCCCAACCTGTCGTTCTTCTTCTCCAACGGCATGGACCCGGAGTACTCCGTGCTGGGCCGCGTCGCCCGCCGGATCTGGGCGGTCACCATGAAGGAGAAGTACGGCGCCAACGCGCGCTCGCAGAAGCTGAAGTACCACGTGCAGACCTCCGGGCGGTCGCTGCACGCGCAGGAGATGGACTTCAACGACATCCGCACCACGCTGCAGGCGCTGATCGCGATCTACGACAACGCCAACAGCCTGCACACCAACGCCTACGACGAGGCCGTCACGACGCCGTCGGAGGAGTCGGTGCGGCGGGCCCTGGCGATCCAGCTGATCATCAACCGCGAGTGGGGCCTGGCGATGAACGAGAACCCGCTCCAGGGGTCGTTCGTCATCGACGAGCTCACCGACCTGGTGGAGCGGGCCGTGCTGGCGGAGTTCGACAGCATCAACGAGCGCGGCGGCGTCCTCGGCGCGATGGAGACCGGCTACCAGCGCGGCCGCATCCAGGACGAGTCCATGCTCTACGAGCACCGCAAGCACGACGGCTCGCTGCCGATCGTCGGGGTCAACACCTTCGTCAAGCCCGAGTCCGACGTGTCGCAGCCCGAGGTCGAGCTGGCGCGGGCCACCGAGGCGGAGAAGGAGTCGCAGCTGCACCGCGTGCAGGAGTTCCAGGCCGCCCACGCCGAGGAGGCCACCGAGGCGCTGGCCCGGCTCAAGGACGCCGCGATCTCGGGCGAGAACGTCTTCGCGGTCCTCATGGACGCCGCCCGGGTCTGCTCGCTGCAGCAGGTGACCGAGGCGTTCTTCGAGGTGGGCGGGCAGTACCGCCGCAACGTGTGAGCACCCGCAGCGTCACCGGCACCGACGGCAGCGCGCGCACGGCCCACCGGGTGGTGTCGCTGGTGCCCTCGATCACCGAGGCCCTGGCGAGCGTGCGGCCCGAGGCGCTGGTCGGCGCCACCGACTGGTGCACCCACCCCGCCGACCTCGACGTCACCCGGGTCCGCGGCACCAAGAACCCCGACCTGGCAGCCGTCCGGGCGCTGCGGCCCGACGTCGTGGTCGCCAACCGCGAGGAGAACCGCGAGCTCGACGTGCGCCGCCTGCGCGACGCCGGGATCCGGGTCGAGGTCACCGAGATCGAGACCGTGCCCGCCGCGGTCGCGGCGTACCACCACCTGTTCGACGACGTCCTCGGCTGGCCGCGACCCGACTGGCTCGCCGAGGCGGAGCGGCTGTGGTGCGGCCCGCTGCCCACCGTCACCCGTCGCGTGGTCGTGCCCATCTGGCGCGACCCGTGGATGGCGGTGGGCAGCCGCACCTTCACCGGGGACCTGGTCCGCCGGCTCGGGCTGGAGAACGTCCTGGCCGACCACCCCGAGCGCTACCCGCACGCCGAGCTCGTCGACCTCGACTCCGCCGGCGCCGACGTGGTGCTGCTGCCGGACGAGCCCTACCCGTTCGCGCCCGAGGACGGTCCCGAGGCCTTCACCCGCACCCCCACGGAGCTCGTCAGCGGCCGCCTGCTCACCTGGTACGGCCCCTCCCTGCTCGCCGCCCACCGCAGCCTGGCCCGCACGCCGACCCCCTGATCCCGGCGCCCTAGGTGGTTGCTGGTGGCGACAGTTGTTAGTGACTACTGTCGGCTGGGTAACGAGCAGTGACACTGCTCACTGGGGAGGCCGCATGTCCAGCTCCACGACCGCGCACGAACGACCGATCAAGAGCCTGATCCCGGCGCGGATGCACGACATGCCGTGGTCGCGCTTCCACTGGATGGTGATCTTCGGTCTCGGCACGGCGTGGATCCTCGACGGTCTCGAGGTCCAGATCGTCGCGGCCGGCGGCTTCGAGAAGTCGCTGAGCATGAGCGCCGCCCAGGTCGGGCTCGCCGGCACGATCTACCTGCTCGGCGAGGTCGCCGGAGCGCTGCTGTTCGGGCGGCTCACCGACACCCTGGGCCGCAAGAAGATGTTCACCCTGACCCTCATGGTCTACCTCGTGGGGGCGGCGCTGGCCGGCCTGGCGCCGACCATGGAGCTGTTCCTGGTCTGCCGGTTCATCTCCGGCATGGGCATCGGCGGCGAGTACTCCGCCGTCAACTCCGCGATCGACGAGCTCATCCCCGGCAAGCACCGCGGCCGCGTGGACCTCGCCATCAACGGCACCTACTGGTTCGGCGCGGCGCTGGGCGCGGTGGCCAGCTCGATCCTGCTCGACACCGACCGCTTCGCCGAGGACATCGGCTGGCGGATCGCGTTCTTCATCGGCCCCGTGCTCGGTCTCGGCATCATCTTCCTGCGCCGCCACATCCCCGAGAGCCCTCGCTGGATGCTGACCCACGGCCGCGCCGACGAGGCCGAGACGGTCGTCGAGGGCATCGAGCAGTCGATCCGCGACCAGGGCCAGGAGCTGCCGCACCACGACGAGTCCGAGGCCCGCTGGATCAAGGCCGGCACGGGCCTGACGGGCAAGCAGCTGGCGTACGTCTTCTTCAAGCTCTACCCCACCAGGACCGTCCTCGGACTGGCGCTGATGATCACCCAGAGCTTCCTCTACAACGCCATCTTCTTCACCTACGCCCTGGTGCTGAAGAACTTCTACGGCCTCAGCTCCTCGCAGGCCGCGCTGTTCTTCTTCCCCTTCGCCATCGGCAACCTGCTCGGCCCGCTGCTGCTCGGCCCGCTGTTCGACACCGTGGGGCGCCGCAAGATGATCGGCGGCTGCTACGCCACCAGCGGCGTGGTGCTTGCCATCTCGGCCTTCCTGTTCAAGGCCGACGCCCTCACCGCGGGCACCCACACCGCCTTCTGGTGCGTGGCGTTCTTCTTCGCCTCCGCCGGCGCCTCGGCGGGCTACCTCACCGTCTCCGAGGTCTTCCCCCAGGAGGTCCGCGGCCAGGCGATCTCCTACTTCTTCTCCGTCGCCCAGGTCGTGGGCGCGCTCGGCCCGGTGCTGTACGGCGCCCTCATCGGCGACGGCACCGACCGCGACCCGATGTTCTGGGGCTACCTCCTGGCCACCGGCGTGATGCTGCTCGGCGCCCTCGTGGCGGCGGTCTGGGGCGTGGACGCGGAGGGCAAGTCGCTGGAGGAGATCGCGCCGCCGCTGACCGAGTTCGACGAGGAAGGCAACCAGAAGACCCTGCTCCCGGTCTGACCGCGAGCACCCACGAGAGGCCGAGGACCGCCATGACCGAGCCAGACCAGACCCCGCCGTACACCGTCGTCGTGGGGGTGAGCGGGACCTCCAAGTCCCCCACCGCCCTGCAGTGGGCCCGCGCCCAGGCCGAGTCCCACGGCGGACGGCTCGTGGCCGTGCGGGTCTACCGCGTGCCCAACGTGCCGGCCGGCCCGTCGGGCACGTCCTCCCGGGTCCCGCCCGACCCCGCCGACCTGCACGCCGAGCAGGTGGTGCAGCTGCAGCGCGACGTGGCCGAGGTGCTGGGCGAGGACCACGGGGTGGAGCTGCGCGTGGTCCGCGGCAACAAGCGCCGCGGCCTCATCGACGAGGCCCGCGGCGCCGACCTGCTGGTCATCGACGCGCCCCGGACGCCGTCGATGTCACCGCTGCTCGCCCACCGCATCGTCTACGCCGCCCCCTGCCCCGTCGTGGTGATGCCCCCGTCGATCTCGGGTGCTCCCCCGTCGCCGCTCTCGCGCTCGGCCCAGGCCGTCGGTCGCGCCGCGCTGCGCTCGGCCGCCACGAGCGGGCGCGCCGGCTTCCGGCCGCCGCCGAGCCCGCTCGACTGAGGCAACGGCTCGGGTGCCGCCTGGCAGGGTGGGCCCGTGCCCTCCCTGCCCCCGCTGCCCCCCGTCGACGACACGGAGGCGGTCGTCGCCTGGGTGGCGACCCACCTGGGCGAGCTCGCCCTGGAGGGCCCCGACGGGATCCGCCCCGGTGGCCACCGCGGCGGGCAGGCGGCCGCCGACACCGCGCTCGCCACCCTCGACGTCGCGGGCTACGCCCGGTCCCGCTCGACGGTGCTGCCGGAGGGGCGACGGGGCGCGAGCCGGCTCTCGCCGTACGTCCGCCACGGGCTGCTCGGCCTCCCCGAGGTCTGGGACGCGGTGGCCGACGCCCCGGCCAACGACAAGCGGCGGTTCCGCGACGAGCTGATGTGGCAGGAGTTCGCCCGCCACCTCTACGCCCGCACCGGCGCGGCGACAGCCGAGCCGCTGCGCTTCGACCCGCCGCACCCCGCGGCCCCGGCGGAGTGGGACGAGCAGATGGCGTGCACCTCCTGGCTGCGCGACGAGCTCGAGGGCGAGGGATGGCTGGTCAACCAGACCCGGATGTGGTGGGCCTCCCACTGGACGGTCCGGCACGGCCGCGACTGGCGCGAGGGCGAGGACGACTTCTTCCGCCACCTGCTCGACGGCTCGCGCGCCGCCAACCGGCTCGGCTGGCAGTGGACGGTCGGCACGGGCACCGGCAAGCCCTACGGCTTCAGCCGCTGGCAGGTCGAGAAGCGGGCCCCCCAGCTGTGCCGCTCGTGCCCGCTGCGCGAGGCCTGCCCGATCCAGGACTGGCCCGACGCGGAGCGGGGTCCGGCCGTCGCGGGCACGCCGACCGCCTCGACGACCGGGCCCGGCGCCGGGCCGGACGTGGTGGTGCGCGAGGGCGAGCCGGCCGCGGTCTGGCTGACCGCCGAGTCGCTGGGAGACGGCGACCCCGCCCTGGCCGCGCACCCCGACCTGCCCGTCGTCTTCGTGTACGACGAGCCGCTGCTCCGCGCGCTGCGGCTGTCCGGCAAGCGGCTGGTCTTCCTGGCCGAGTGCCTCGCCGACCTGGCCGAGCGGCGCGAGGTCGACGTGCGTCTCGGGCGGGTGCCCGACGAGCTGGGCGAGACCCCCGTGGCCGCGACGTACGCCCCGGTGCCGGGGTTCGCCCGCCGCTCCGCCGCCGTCACGCTGGCCGAGCTCCACCCCTGGCCGTGGCTCGCCCGCCCGGCCCAGCAGCGACTGACCTCCTTCAGCGCCTGGCGCAAGGGCGTCCGCCGCTGAGCCCCTCGGGTCGTGGGTGCCACCGGGCGCCCGAGCGCCCGCTGGGCCTCACGACCCGGGAACCGCTACGGCACCCTCGCCGCGCCGGTCGAGGACTCCCGGCTTGTCCCGGACGCCGCCGCGGGGGACGGTGGTCACCCGCCCCCTGCCCGCACCGGAGGACCACGTGCTCGTACGAGACGCCATGACGCCCGACCCGGTGTCCGTCACCCCGACGACCTCGGCCAGGGACGCCACGGCCGCGCTCTCGCGGCACCGGATCTCGGCCCTCCCCGTCGTCGACGGGGGAACCGTGGTGGGCGTGGTGAGCGAGGCGGACCTGCTGCGCGACGCCTTCCCGCCCGACCGCCGGGCCCACCTGCGTCCTCCCCCGGAGCGCTCGGGGCCCACCGGGACCACCGTCGGCGAGGTGATGACGTCACCGGCGGTCACGGCGCACGCCGCCACCGATGTCGCGGACGTCGTGCGCACCATGGCGACGGGAGGCTTCAAGAGCCTCCCGGTCGTCGACGACCACGGCGCGCTCGTGGGCGTCGTCAGCCGCAGCGACCTGGTGCGCTTCCGCGACCGGGGCGACGAGGAGGTCCGCGACGAGGTCGTGTCACTGCTGCGAGACCTGCTCCACCCCGAGTGGCGGGCGGAGGTCGCCGACGGCGTCGTCACCGTCGTGGGTCCCACGACCCCCGACGACGTCGCCCTCGCCGAGGCCAGCGTGGCGAGCGTCCCGGGGGTCGTGCGGGTCACCACGCGCCCCTCGACGCGCTGACCCGGCGCTCGAGCAGCACGGTGTCGCGCCAGGTGCCGTCGAGGCGGGCGATCCGCTCCCGCACGGCCAGCGAGCGGTAGCCGGCGGACCGGTGCAGGGCCAGGCTGGCGTGGTTCTCCGGGAAGATCGCGGTCTGCAGCGTCCAGGCGCCGGCGCGCTCGGCTTCGGTCACCTGGGTGTGGAGCAGCGCACGGCCCACGCCGCGGCCCCGGGCCGATGCGGCCACGTAGACCGAGGTCTCCCCGACACCGGCGTAGCAGGCACGACCGGAGACCGGCGTCACCGCCGTCCAGCCGACCACGGCGCCGTCGACCTCGGCGACCCACGCCAGGCCGGGCCGCCACCTCGCCTGGAGCTCCTCCGCGCTCGGCACGACGGTCTCGAAGGTCGCCTGGCGCGTGGCGATCCCCTCCTCGTAGACGGCCAGCACGTGGGGCATGTCGGCGGCACGGACGGTGCGGGTGGCGACGTCGGCAGGCAGGTCCTCGAGCCGGTACGCCGGCACGGCCGCCGTCCCGAGGACCAGGTCGAGGGCGACGGGCAACTGGGTCCGGCCCGTCGGGTCGACCCGGGCCGTGCCGGTGGCGTCGGAGCCCTCGACCAGGACCAGCCCGGCCCCGCGCAGCAGCCCGACCTGACGCGCGCACTCGGAGCCGTCGAGCCCCACCGCGGCCGCCAGGTCCTCGACCGGTGTCCCGCTCGCCGAGGACGCCAGCGCGTGCAGCAACCGGACCCGGACGGGATCGGCCAGCAGCGCGAAGCGCTCGGCCTCCCGGGCCGCCTGGACCGCCGTCAGGACGGGGCGCGTGCGCCCGGACACAGGTCGCGACATGTCCCAGACGCTACTGCTCCCCCACCGCGACGAGAGGAGACCCACGGAGCTCTCGACCCGCGACCAGCTCGCCGGCGCGGTCACTCGATCCAGCAGGGCGAGGCCGTGGCCGGCGGCCCGCGAGCACGCACCGTGGCAGCCGTCCCGGCCGCCGCTCGTCTGGAACCGATCTGATCTGGCTCCGAGCCCATCCGGTCCCACCCCCGCTCCGAACCCCTCTGTGGCGTGCCTCACACCGGGGTGCCCATGTCGGAGGTGGAGCTCATGAGCGAGACAGGCAGAAGGAAGTTCCTGGCGGTGGCCGGAGCCGGGACGGCAGCGGGGGTGATCGGCCTGACCGCCGGTCCCGCGGCGGCCCGGACGACCAGGCGTCACGACGGCAGCGCCACCGAGAGCGTGGTGGCCTACGTGGAGGACCCCACCTCGGACGAGGTGGTCCTGATGGTGGGCGACGACGAGGTCGTGGTCCACGACCTCGACCTGGTCAACCGCCTCCTCAACGCGGCCGGGGGTCAGTGATGTCGAGCCACCGCGAAGCCCCGGAGATCTCGAAGGACCCCGTCGCCGACGGCACGGACGTCTACGCGTTCCGCAGTCCCGACAAGCCGGACACGGTCACCCTGATCGCCAACTTCATCCCGCTGCAGCAGCCGGACGGGGGCCCGAACTTCTACGAGTTCGGCGAGGACGTCGTCTACGACATCCACATCTCCAACGGCGGCCGGGCCAGGACCGACATCCGCTACCGCTTCGACTTCCGCACCGTGGTGCGCAACAAGAAGACGTTCCTCTACAACACCGGTCCGATCAACGACATCGACGACGCCACCTGGAACCGCCCGCAGTTCTACAAGGTGACCCGCACCGAGGGCCGCAGCAGCCGGGTCATCGGCAGCAACCTGTCGACCCCGCCGGTCAACGTCGGGCCGCGCTCGACGCCCGACTACGCCAAGCTGGCCGGCCAGGCGGTGCACCGGCTCGGGTCGCGGACCGTCTTCGCCGGGCAGCGGGCCGACGCCTTCCACGTCGACCTGGGCAGCATCTTCGACCTGGGGGCGCTGCGGCCCTTCAACGAGGCGCACGTCATCTCGATGCCGAACATGAACGGCGTCAACTCGGTGCAGTCCTACAACGTGCACACGATCGCGATCCAGGTGCCGATCTCGGACCTGAGCCGCAAGAACAACCGGCCCACCGACCCGCTGCGCACCGACTCGGTGATCGGCGTCTGGGCCACGGCCAGCCGGCGCCGCGGGCGGGTCTTCGACCGCAAGCAGGGCCGCTTCGTCAACCGCGGCCCCTGGGTCCAGGTCTCCCGCCTGGGCAACCCGCTGTTCAACGAGGTGCTGGTGCCGATGGCGGAGAAGGACGAGTGGAACGTCCGGCCGCCCGAGGACGACCGTGCCTACGCCAAGTACGTCAACAAGCCCGAGCTGCAGGGCCTGCTCCCGGCGCTGTACCCCTCGGTCTTCCCGAGGCTGGCGGCGTACAAGAAGACGCGCGCCGACCTCAACGCCATCCTGCTGACCGGCATCCCCAAGGGCGTGGTCCCCGGCTTCGCCAACTACACGGGTCCGGTGCAGGCGGACATGCTGCGCCTCAACCTGGCGATCCCGCCGTCGCAGGACCCGAAGGACGGCGGCCTCGTCGCAGGTGACGCGGCCGGCTTCCCCAACGGTCGACGCATCAGCGACGACGTGGTGGCGATCGAGCTCAAGGCGATCGCCGGGGCCACCATCCCGCTGGTCGACCCGTCGTACACCCCGGACGACGCGGCGGCGGCGCTCACCGACGGCACGAGCAACACCAACTCGCCGCTGCTCGACCACTTCCCCTACCTGGGGCTGCCCGGTGGTGGCTACCAGACGGTGCCGGGGACGGCGGCGGCGTCGTGAGCGCGGCCACGGTCGAGAACCCGTACGCCGGCCAGGGGGCGGTGCTGCTCGACATCGGCGGTGACGTCGGTGCCGTGGTCGTCGAGGTGCCCGACGAGATGGAGGGCGTCGAGGTCGAGATCCGACCGGCCGGGGCGCCCGGCGGCGGGCACCACCACGCGCACGACCACGGGACCCACACGCACCACCCCCACGTGGCGGTGGTGCGCCGTCCGGTGGCCGACGGCCTGGTCGCCTCGCTGGTGTTCGGCGAGGTGGTCGAGGGGTCCTACGTGCTCGTCGTCAAGGACACCGACGACGTGCAGCTGCGGGTCGAGGTCCGCGGGGGTGAGGTCACCCAGACCAGCTGGCCCCGCTGAGGGGTCCGTGGACCGATGACGGAGGGCGCCGACCGGGAGGCCGGCGCCCTTCGGCGTGTCGGACGGGGGGCGGCGCCCGGCGCGAGGCCCAGCCTTACGCTGTACGTCGACGCGCGTCGACCTCCCGGTCGTCGAGCTCGCCCAGCGTCGCGTCCACGTCGTGGGTCGCGACCGGCACCTCGCCGCGCAGGGTGATGACCGTCCCGACCTGCGGCGCGATCAGGAGCGTGCGCGCTCCCGCTGCCGCAGCAGCCCTGCGCGGCCCGTTCAGCTCGTCGTCGTCGACGCCGCGACCGGCGACCACGAACCCCACCGCGCGGCCCGCCAGGTAGCCGGACGTGGCAGCGGTCGCCCGCGGCGTGACGTGCGGGGGCGTCAGCGGTCCCCAGGCCGCGCCGTCCCAGTAGCGGTGCTGCAGGTGGTGGTCCGTGACGCGGTACCACCCTGCGGGACGGATGCCCATGACGTGCCTCTCCGGGCAGAGTCGACCGAGCGCCGTGGTCACCAGCCTGGAGGAGACCCCAGGCTACCCGCTGGGGTGCCCGCACACACCACCGCCGCGACGACGCGTGGACCCAGGTGGCCGCCCGCTGGGGCGGCAGGGCATCCTCGTGGGGCGACGCCGTGCCCGGACGGCGCACCGCACCCGTGAGCGGCGAGGGGGAGACGTGACGACCACGGAGCTGGGTCGCGACGTCGGCGGGCGCCGCGAGGTGCGACCCGTCGCCTGGCGGAGCATCCTGCTCCCGACCGTCGTGGTGGCGCTGGCGCTGACGCTGTCGAGCGGCGCCTACGGCTACCACCGCGACGAGCTCTACTTCCGGATGCTCCCCGCGCGCTGGGGGTACGTCGACCAGCCGCCCCTGACGCCGTTCATCGCCCGGACCATGGCCGGCCTGGTCGACCAGGTGTGGGCGATGCACCTGCCCGCGACGCTGCTGATGGCCGGCTCGGTCGTGGTGATGGCCCTGCTCGCCCGCGAGCTCGGCGGCGACCGGTCGGCGCAGACGCTCTGCGCCTGGGCGTACGGCACCGCGCTGCTGCCCCTGGAGTTCTCCCGGGTGCTGCTCACCGCGACCGTCGACCTGGTCCTGTGGCCGCTGATCGTGCTGCTGGTGGTCCGCGCCGTGGTGCGCGAGGAGCCCCGCTGGTGGCTGCTGGCGGGCCTGGTCGTCGGCCTGAGCACCTACAACAAGCTGCTGGTGGCCGTGCTCGTCGTGGGCGTGGTCGCCGGCATCGCCCTGGTCGGGCCCCGCCGCCTGCTGCGCTCGCCGTGGCCGTGGGGCGCGGGTCTGGTCGCCCTGGTGGTCGGCGCGCCCAACCTCGTCTACCAGGCGACCCACGACTGGCCCCAGCTGACGATGGGCCAGGCCCTGGCCGACGCCAACGGCACCGAGGTCCGCCTGGTCACGCTGCCGCTGCTGCTGGTGATGCTGGGCCTGCCGCTGGTCCCGGTGTGGGGCGCCGGCCTGGTCGCCCTGTGGCGCGGCTCGATCCACCCGGAGCTCCGGTTCCTGGCCGCCGCGCTGCCCGTGGTGGTGGCGCTGACCCTGCTCGGCGGCAGCCAGCCCTACTACCCCCTCGGGCTGCTCAGCGTGGTGCTCGCCGCCGGCTGCGTCGTGGTCGCCCGACAGCGGTGGGTGGTGCCCGCGGTGGTGGCCAACGCGACCGTCTCGGTGCTGGTCGCGCTGCCCGTGGTGCCCCTCGCGTGGTTGTCGGCCACCCCGATCACCACCTTCAACCAGGTCGGCCAGGACCAGATCGGGTGGCCCGCCCACGTGGCCCGGGTGGCCGAGGTCCGCGACGCCCTCCCCCCGGCCCAGCGCCGGCGCAGCGTCGTGGTCGCGGACAACTACGGCGAGGCCGGCGCCCTCGCGCGCTACGGCCCCGACCACGGCATCACGCAGGTCTACAGCGCCCACAACGAGCTCTACTACCTGGGCCGACCGCCGGAGTCGGCCACCGTCGCCGTCGTCGTCGGCACCTCCCCGTCCCGGCTGCGCGGCTGGTTCGCCAGTTGCCGGATCGTGGCCCAGCTCGACAACGGCCTGGGCATCGGCAACCAGGAGCAGGACCAGCCGATCACGGTCTGCCGCAACCCGCTGGGGGGCTGGGCGACCGTCTGGCCCCAGATGCAGCACCACGCCTGACCCGACCACTCCCGCGCGACGGCCCGACCAATCCGCCGGGCCGGCGGGACCGAACCACTGCCGTGCAGCACACGTCGACCACCGCTCCCGCCCGCGCTCGGACGCTGTCCGCGGCCCAGGCCATGGACGCGGCGTACTCCGGGGCCGACTGCCGCCTCGTCCTCGACGACGGCCGCACCACCCCGGTCCAGGCCGCCCGGTGGGCGGAGACCGCGTCGCTCTCCGACGTCGAGCTGCTCGTCGACTCCTGCGCCGGCCCCACCCTCGACATCGGGTGCGGCCCCGGCCGCCTGAGCGCTGCCGTCGCGGCCCGCGCCCACCACGTGCTGGGCATCGACATCTCCCCCGTCGCCGTGCGCCAGACCCGCGCCCGCGGCGCCGCGGCGGCCGTCCACGACGTCTTCGACGACCTCCCGCGCCGGGGCCGGTGGCAGCACCTGCTCCTCGCGGACGGCAACATCGGCATCGGCGGCTCGCCCACGCGGCTGCTGCGGCGGGCGCGCCAGCTGCTCTCCCCCGACGGAACCGTCGTGGTCGAGGTGACCGCGGACGACGGCGTGCGCGTCCACCGCGGCGTGCGCCTGCGGCTCGGCCAGCGCGAGACCGCCCCCTTCAGCTGGGCCACGGTCGGCACCCGCGCGATGCCCGACCTGGCCGCAGCGACCGGCTTCGACCTGCTGCGCATCTCCGAGGCCGCCGGTCGCCACGTCGCGGTGCTGCGCCCCCGCGCCGCGTAGGCCCGTCGCCGCTCAACCGAGCTTGAACGGGTCCCGGGTGCCGCCGGTGAGCTCGACGAAGACCGACTTGTGCTCGAGGTACTCGTCGACCGCCTGCGAGCCGTTCTCCCGACCGATGCCCGAGAGGCCGTAGCCGCCGAAGGGCATGTTGGGCGCGACCACGCGGTAGGCGTTGACCCACACCGTGCCGGCCTTGATCGCCGCGGCCACCCGGTGGGCGCGGTGGACGTCCTTGGTCCACACCGCGCCCGCCAGCCCGTACGGCGTGTCGTTGGCCAGGCGGACGGCCTCCTCCTCGTCGGTGAAGGTGTACGCCGTGAGGACCGGCCCGAAGACCTCCTCGCGCGCGATCGTGGCGTCGGGCTCGGCCACGACGACCGTGGGCCGCACGAACAGCCCACCGAGCTCCTCGTTGGGGCCACCGCCGGCGGCGATCGTCCAGCCCTCGTCGCGGGCGCCCTGGAGGTAGCCGAGCACCTTCTCGTACTGCGGCTGGTTGGCGACCGGACCCATCTCGGTCTCCGCCTCGGTCGGGTCCCCCTGGGTGATGGCATCGGCCCGGGCCGCGACCTTGGCGACCAGCTCGTCCTTGACGCTCTCGTGCACGATCAACCGGGAGCCGGCCATGCAGGTCTGTCCGGTCGCCGCGAAGACGCCGGCGACCAGCCCGTTGGCGGCGGCGTCGAGGTCGGCGTCGGCGAAGACGACCTGCGGGGACTTGCCGCCGAGCTCCAGGGTGACCTTGTTGATGTTGGCGACGGCCGCCTGGGCGACCTTGGCCCCGGTGGCCGTGCTGCCGGTGAACGCCACCTTGTCCACGCCCGTGTGGGAGGCCAGCGCCTCGCCGGTGGAGCGGTCCCAGCCCGTGACGACGTTGAGCACCCCGGCCGGCAGCCCGGCCTCGTGGAGCACCTCGGCGAAGGCGACCGTCGAGGCGGGCGCGTGCTCCGACGGCTTGACCACGCAGGTGCAGCCGGCGGCCAGGAGCGGCGCGAGCTTGAAGGTGAGCAGCAGCAGCGGCGAGTTCCACGGCGTGATCGCGCCGACCACGCCGACGGGCTCGCGCAGCGTGTAGCCGAAGTAGGTGCTCTGGGAGATGGCCGGCACCGTGCGGCCCTCGATCTTGTCGGCCAGGCCGGAGAAGTAGGAGTACCAGACCCCCAGGCCCTGGAGCTGGCCGCGCATCTCGCGCATCAGCTTGCCGGAGTCGCGCACCTCCAGCAGGGCGAGCCGCTCGGCGTTGTCGGTGATGGCCGTGGCGATGTCACGCAGGACCGCGGCGCGGCCGAACCCCGACATCTGGCCCCACTCCCCCTCGAACGCCGCCCGGCTCGAGGCCACCGCGCGGTCGACGTCCTCGGGCCCGCCGTCGGCCACGGTCGCCCAGGTCCGTCCCGTGAAGGGGTTGGTGGACTCGAACGTGCGGCCCGACGCGGCCGCGACCTGTCGGCCGTCGATGAAGAGTCCGAAGGACTCCAGCGCGCCGTTCTGCGTGGCGGTGTCGGAGACGGTCTCGGTCACGGGAGCTCCTGGGTGGGGGGACGACTGGGGTCCCGACGCTACGAGCGACCTCCGCCCGGGGCTATCCGCTCACCGCGCTCCGACGTCCGCTGGCGGCACCGGGCGGCACCGGGCGGCACCGGGCGGGCTGCCGCTCGGCGGGCCCGCTCCGGTCCCTAGGCGTGCAGGGTCGCGCTCGGCAGCTCGCCGAACTGCTCGCGGTACTGCTGGGCGAAGCGCGACTGGTGGAAGAACCCCCAGCTCAGCGCGACGTCGGTGACCCGGGTGCTGCGCGGGTCGGCGCGCAGCAGGTCGGCCCGCACCTTGGCCAGGCGCACCCGGCGCACGTACGCCATCGGCGACTCCCCCAGCTCCTCCTGGAACGCCGCGTGCAGCGACCGGACGCTGACGCACGCCACTCGAGCGAGCACCTCCGGCGTGAGCTCCTCGTGGGCGTGCTCGTCGACGTGGCGCAGCACCAGTGCCACCCGTCCCAGGCGCGTGGTGTCCTCGCGCCCGGCGATGGCGTCGGAGTACTGGTGTCGCCCGGCCGTGAGCAGGTTGGTCAGGACGTAGGCCTCGAGCTGGGCCCGCGCCAGCGGCCGGTCGCGCACGCCGTCGGCGCGCTCGAGCTCGGTGGCCAGGAAGCGGACCGAGCGCAGCAGCGCCTGTCCCGAGCTGCTGGCGAGGTCGAGGCCGAAGTCGAAGTCGACCACCTCGGTCACCGGCCGGCCGATCAGCTCGGCCAGGTGCGTCTCCAGGCTGCTCCGCGAGACCTTGAGGATCAGCTGCTCGGCGTCCGGCGACCACCGCACGGTGTTCGCCTGGTGGGGGTTGAGCACCAGCCCGCGCGCCCCGGCCGGGGTCACCTCCGTGCGGCCGTCGCTGCGCGAGGCCCAGGTGGCGCCGGTCAGCTGCAGGTTGACGTGGTACCACTGCTCGGCCGGCGGCATCCGCAGCTCGGTCTCGGCCTGGTAGGTGAGGTAGCCGAGCGTGAGGTAGCGGTCGCTCGTCGCGTTCAGCCGCATGTCCATCGCGTCCTGCGGCCCGACGAGCTCGTGCGGCAGGTAGACCCGGGTCACCGCGTCACGGGCCTCCTCGAGGCTCTGCGTGGCGATGACGGCGTCGCCCGCCAGGAACTCTCTGCGCACTTCGTCCTCCCGCGACGCGGTTCGGTGACAGCGGTCACACTAGCCACGCCCCCAAGACGGGACGACCCACCCGACCACGGACCGGTCGGCCCCGTCGTGGTCCCCGGGGCCGGTCAGCGGCCCAGCAGGTCCAGCGCGGCCCCGGCGACCGAGCCGGCGTCGATGCCGTGGATGCGGTGGGCGTCGGGCAGGTCCGAGGACTGGCCGAAGTCGCTCACGCCCAGGCACCGGATCCGGTCACCGCGGGCTCCGGCCAGGAAGGCGAGCGTGTGCGGGTGGCCGTCCAGCACGGTGACGAGCGGCGCCGGGTGGGCAGCCGGCAGCAGCAGGTCGAGGACGTCGCTGCCTCCCGCTGAGCGGCTGCCCCGCTGCTGGAAGGACCGGAAGACCAGGTCGGGGCTGGTCAGGCACACCACACCGGCGACGACGCCCTGCGCCTGCAGCACGCGCGCGGCCTCGAGGACCTCGGGCAGGATCGCGCCGACGCCGACCAGGGTGACCTGCTCGGTCGCGGGGTCGTGGTCGGTGATCCGGTAGCCGCCCGCCACGGCGTGCTGGCGGCGTCGCTCGGCGAGCACCTCGTCGTGCGGCACCCGCGCCAGGGCCGGGTCCACCGGGCGCGTCGAGAGCCGGAAGTACGCCGAGGTGCCGCCGGCCACGCCGACCTGGGACATCGCGTGCAGGAAGCACCACTCGAGGTCCTGGGCGAAGGCCGGCTCCCAGGCCACGCAACCGGGCTGCTCCAGCCCGATGGACGGGGTGGAGACCGACTGGTGGGCCCCGCCCTCGGGGGCCAGCGTCACGCCCGAGGGGGTGCCGACCAGGATGGACTGCCCGCCGGCGTACATCCCGAAGGACCAGGGCTCCAGGGCCCGCCCGACGAACGGGTCGTAGAAGGTCGCGATCGGGATCAGCCGCTCGCCCCACCGCGACCAGGTCGCGCCGAGCTCGCCCAGCAGGCCGACGGTGTTGACCTCGGCGATGCCGAGCTCGACGTGCTGGCCGGTCTGCGACTCCGACCACCGCAGCACCCGCTCGGCGTCGTCGGCGAACCAGTCGCGGCGCTCCGTGACCGACCAGACGCCGGTCTTGTTGATCCAGCCGCCGAGGTTGGTCGACGAGGCGACGTCGGGGCTGCAGGTGACGACCCGGGCGGCCACGTCGGGCGCGTCGCGGACCAGGTCCGAGAGCAGCCGGCCCAGGACGGCCTGGGTCGAGACGGTCTTGCGGTGCGGGTGGCCCAGCGACGTCGGGACCCGCAGCGGGCCCGTGGGGCTCACAGTCACCCGGCTCAGCTGCTCCCCGCGGCGGCGGGCCAGCGCGGCGGCGTCCGAGCCGGGGTCGAGCGGCGCCCACGGGTCGTCGAGGTCGGTGCCGCAGGCGCGGGCCAGCGAGGCCATCTGCGCCTCGTCGAGCAGGGCGGAGTGGTTGCTGGGGTGGCCCTCGGTCGGGAGCCCGCGGCCCTTGACGGTGTAGGCGAAGACCACGGTCGGCCGGTGGTCGTCGACGGCGCCGAACGTGTCGACGAGCAGCCCGAGGTCGTGGCCGCCCAGGTCGCGGACGGCCTCGACCAGCTGCTCGGTCGTGAGGGAGTCGAGCAGGCCCCGCAGCTCGGCGGAGGAGTCGGAGCCCAGCACCCGGTCGCGGACCTCGGCGGGGTCCACGCGCAGCATCCGCTGGTACTCCTCGTTGGGCATCGCCTCCAGGCGGTGGCGCAGCTCGGACCCGCCCGGACGGTCGAACAGCGCGGAGACCAGGCGGCCCCACTTGAGCGTGACGACCTGCCAGCCGGCGGCCTCGAACATGGCCGCGAGGCGCTGCACGGCGATGTCGGGCACCACGCGGTCCAGCGACTGCCGGTTCATGTCGACCACCCACAGCAGCTCGCCCAGGCTGGCCACCTGCGGGTCGGCCACGGCCTCCCAGATGGCGCCCTCGTCGAGCTCGGCGTCGCCCAGCAGGCTCACGAACCGGCCGGCGGGCGGGGCGTCGGGGAACTGCGAGCGCACGTAGCGGTGCGCCATCGCCGCCCACAGCGTCGCCGTCGCGCCGATGCCGACCGACCCGGTCGAGAAGTCGACGGTGTCGGGGTCCTTGGAGCGCGAGGGGTAGGACTGCAGGCCGCCCCGGGCACGCAGCGTCGGCAGGTACGCCGGGTCGAGGTCGCCCAGCAGGAAGTTGATCGCGTGCAGCACGGGCGAGGCGTGGGGCTTGACCGACACCCGGTCCAGCGAGGTCAGCTCGTGGAACCACAGCGCGGTGCAGATGTCGACCATCGAGGCGGAGGAGGCCTGGTGGCCGCCGACCTTGACCCCGGTGGCGTTCGGGCGGCCCCGGTTGGCGGCGTCCACGATGGCCGCCGAGAGCCACAGCACGCGCTGGGAGACCTCGCGCAGCACCGCCACGTCGGCGGCACCCCGCTCCCCGGTGCGGTGGTCGTCCTCGTGCAGGGCGGTCATCCGGTCTCCTCCTCGGTCCGTGGGGTCCGTCCGAGGACCTCCTCCAGCAGCCACCGGGTGTCGGCCCCCAGATCGGGGCCGAGGTGGCGGATCGGCAGCGAGGTCTCCCCCAGCACCGGCACCACGCCCGGGAAGGCGACGGCCCGCTGCTCGCCGTCGACGTCGACGGCCTGCTCCTGCACCATCCCACGGCTGCGGTACTGCTCGTCGCCGACGATGTCCTCGGCGCGGTAGATCGGCCCGGCGGGCACGCCGGCGTCGTCCAGCACCCGCAGCGCGTCGTCGCGGTCGTGCTGGCGGGTCCATGCCTCGATGGCCTCGTCGAGCTCGTCGCGGCGGGCCCAGCGTCCGGCGTTCCCCGCGACCGTCGGGTCCTCGGCGAGGTCGTCGCGGCCGATCGTGCGCATCAGCCGCACGAAGATCGAGTCGCCGTTGCCCGCGACCACGATGGACGCCCCGTCGCGGCACACGTAGGCGTTGGACGGGGCGATGCCCTCCATCCGGCCGCCGGTGCGCTGCCGCGTCACGTCGTACGCCGACCAGTCGGGCACCAGCGACTCCATCATCGAGAACACCGCCTCGTGCAGGGCCACGTCGACGTGGCGCTCGGCCGGCGAGACGACCTCGGCCGACGTGGCGCGGCGGCGCTCGCGGTCCAGCAGCGACATCACCACGCCGAACGCGGCGTACAGCCCGGCGATCGAGTCGCCGATCGAGACGCCCACCCGGGCGGGCGGCCGGTCGGGGTCGCCGACCAGGTCGCGCATGCCGCCGAACGCCTCGGCGACCGCGGCGAAGCCCGGCCGGCCCGACAGCGGTCCGGTCTGGCCGAAGGCCGAGACCCGGGCGACGACCAGCTCGGGGTTGACCTCGGCCAGCACGTCGGCGCCCAGCCCCCAGCGGTCCAGGGTGCCGGGGCGGAAGTTCTCGATGAGCGCGTCGGAGCGGGCGAGCAGCTCCAGCACCGTCTCGCGGCCCTCGTCGGTGCGCAGGTCGAGCTCGACCGACCGCTTGCCGCGGTTGATGGTGCGGTAGAGCAGCGACGTGTCGCCGCCGTACAGCCGCCAGGTGCGCAGCTCGTCGCCGGTGCCGGGCCGCTCCACCTTGACGACCTCGGCGCCGAAGTCGGCCAGAAGCCGGCCCGCGGTCGGGGCGGCGATGTAGTTGCCGAGCTCGACGACGCGCAGGCCGGCCAGGGGCTGCTGGGGGTCCAGGGTCACGACGCCGCTCCGCCCAGCAGGTCCCCGGCCCGGCCGAGCAGGGCCTGGACCGGGCTGTCGAGCTCGCCCGAGAGCCAGCTCGCCGTGTCGACCAGGGACCCCAGCGCGTCGACGTCGGCGCCCTCGACGGGGACCCCCGAGCGGCGCAGCAGGTGGAGCAGGTCCTCGGTGGCGATGTTGCCCGTGGCCGCCGGCGCGAACGGGCAGCCGCCGAAGCCGCCGACCGAGGCGTCCAGCGAGACCCGTCCGCCGTGGCCGGAGAGGTCCAGCGTGGTGGCCGCCCAGGCGTTGGCGTAGCCGGTGTTGCGGGTGTTGTGGAAGTGGAAGCGCAGTCCCGGCACCCGGGCGTCGCCGCGGACCAGCTCCGCCAGGGCGTGCACCTGGCTCGGCACCCCGACGCCGATGGTGTCGGCGAAGGCCAGCTCGTCGATCCCGAGGTCGGCCACGCGCTCGACGACGCGGGCCACCTGGGCGACCGGCACCTGGCCCTGGAAGGGGCACCCGAAGGCCACGGCCAGCGTCACGCTCGCGCGCTTGCCGGCCTGGCGGGCGACCTCCACCGCGGCGGCGGCGTGCTCGAGCCCCTGCTCGACGGTCACGCCCTGGTTGCGGGTGGCGAAGTCGTCGGTCACGGGCAGCACGATGTTGAGCTCGTCGCAGATGGTCTCCGCGGCCCGCTCGGCGCCGCGGCGGTTGAGCACCAGGCCGATCAGGGCGACGTCGTCGCGCGGCGTCAGACCTGCCAGCACCGCCTCGGCGTCCGCCATCTGCGGGACCCGGTCGCCGCGCACGAAGCTGACCGCCTCCAGGCGTCGCACCCCGCCCTCGACCAGGCGCTCGACCAGGGCGGTGCGCGTCTCGACGGACAGGGTCCGGGCCTCGTTCTGGAGCCCGTCGCGCGGGCCCACCTCCACGAGGTCGACCACGGGGGCGGACGACGGATCAGTCAACGGGGGCCTCCTCGATGCCTCGCTGCAGCCTGCCAACACCGGTCCGGACCTCGATATCCGGGGGGCGCACCACCGTGTCCGCTCCCAGCAGAAGGTGGCGCCGGGCCTGGTGCGCCGCCCCTCCCGGGGGCAGCATCCCGCCATGGACTACACCGAGGCACAGGCCGCGTTCTTCACCGACCGCCCAGGAGAGGTGCACGACCTCGACTGGAGCACCCCCGCCCGCCGGCTCCGCGACGCGGTCGAGCCGCTGGCCACGATCTGCTTCTGGAGCGAGCCGTCGTACGACGCGTACGCCGCCCTGGGACTGGACTTCCTCCAGGGCTACGTCTACAGCCGGGCCAGCGTGCTGGGCGACGTCGAGCCGGCGGTCGCCGCAGCGGCGTTCGGGGTCTTCGAGCCCGGGCTGGTCGCCGGCCTGTTCGCCTCGGCCCGCGAGACGGCCTCGGTCGCCGACGTGCGGGCCGCCAAGGAGCGGGGCGCCGTGGCGGCCCTGCGCGAGTGCCTCGGGGAGCCGGCCGAGCTGGCCGAGGTCGTGGCCGTGCTGCGCCGTGCCACCGACGCCGCCGACCCGACGGGTCGGGCCCTGCACGCCGGGCTGAGCGGCCTGGACTGGCCCGAGGACCTGCTCGGCCAGCTGTGGCACGCGTGCACGGTCCTGCGCGAGCACCGCGGCGACGGCCACCTCGCGACCCTCGTGGCGGCCGGGGTCGACGGTGTGCAGGCCAACCAGCTGACCGAGCTGTGGGTCGGGTGGGACGCGCTCGCCTACACCGGCTCACGGGCGTGGAGCCCCGAGGCGATGGAGGCCGCCACCGGCGCCCTCGAGGAGCGCGGCTGGGTGCGCGACGGTGGGCTGACCGACGCGGGCCGGGAGTTCCGCGAGGAGCTCGAGGCCACCACCGACCGCTCGGTCGCCGCCGCGGTCGCGGCGATCGGCGACGACCTCGACCGGGTCGTGGGGATCCTCGGCGGCTGGGCCCAGCGCGTCGTGGACCGCGGCTGGTTCCCGCCGGACCCCTACAAGCGCGCCGCGGGCTGACGCGTCGACGGGCCCCGGGGAGGTCCCCGGGGCCCGTCGGTGCCGCTCAGGGGTTGACGACGACCTTGATCGCGCCGTCGCTCTTCGACGACGCCACGGCGAACGCCTCGGCGACGTCGTCGAGCGAGAAGCGGTGGGTGACGACCGGGTCGAGGTCGATCCGGCCGCTGCGGACCAGCTCGAGGCTGCGCTCGTACTGGCCGCGGCCACCGTTGCCGCCGACGCCGAACACGGTCAGCGTCTTGGCCATGATCGGGATGACCGGCAGCGGCGGCAGGTCGTTGGCCCAGCCGATGTGCGCGACCTTGCCCTCCTTGCGCACCGCGTCGAGCACCATCGCCGAGGACGACGGGAACCCGCTGGTCTCGATGACGATGTCGGCACCCGCGCCGTCGGTGAGGTCGAGGATCGCCTGCGTGGCGTCGGTCTTCGTGACGTCGATGCAGTCGCTCGCGCCGTACGCCCGGGAGACCTCGAAGGGCGCCTCCCGGGCGTCGGTCACGATCAGCCTGCCCGCCCCCGAGAGGGCGCACAGGCGGGTCAGCGCGAGGCCGATCGGTCCCTGACCGAGGACGACCACGCTCTCGCCGAGCACGATCCGCAGCCGGTCGACGGTGTTGAGCCCGACGGCCAGCGGCTCGAGCAGCGAGGCCTGCCACGCCTCGACACCGTCGGGCCGCGGGATCAGGTTGACGACCGGCACGGCGATCCGCTCGGTCATGCAGCCGTCGGACCACAGCCCGATCAGCTTCTTCTTCTTGCAGTCGAACGGCTTGTCGGTGAGGCACTCGGGGCACTGGCCGCACGGCAGCGACGGCTTGACGGCCACGGCCCGCCCCACCCACGACTCGTCGACGCCCTCGCCGACGCTGTCCACGCGGCCGGAGAAGTCGTGGCCCGGGACCCGCGGGAACGGCGTGTCGATGCGGCCGTCGTACTGGTGGACGTCGGTGCCGCACAGCGACGCCGACTCCACCTGCACCACGACCCACCCGGGACCCGCCTCGGGCTCGGGCCGGTCCTCCAGGACGACCTGCTCCAGGCCCGTCAGGACGGCGGCGCGCACCTCAGACCCCCTCGGGGGCGAAGTCGCGGTCGCGCATGATGTCGAAGGCCTGGTCGACGTGGCCGGAGGCGTGCCCGATGATCAGCGGCGTCCAGTCCTCCACGGTCATGGTGCCCAGGTCGGGGATCGTGACGCTGCGGGACAGGACCTCGGTCGGCACCGCGGCACCCGCGGTCGTCAGCGTCCGGCGGGTGCTGGCCAGCTGCTGGCGGGCCAGGTCGATGGTCGGCGGCGGGTAGCCGGTCATGTCGTGGCCGACCTCCTCGCGGAAGACGAACTCGAGGTCCGGGTCGGCCTCGAGGCGCTTGACGTCGCCGAGCCACAGGATCGAGCACAGGTTGATGTGCGAGACCACCTGGGCCACGGTCCAGCCGCCGTCGCGGTGGGCCCGGTGGAGGTCACCGTCCGCGAGCTGGGCCAGGGCGGCGTCGAGCCGCCCCAGGGCCGCGTCGGCGTCCTGCACCGCCTGCGTGATGGCCTCCGGCACCGGTGGTGCGCCCATGTCGTGCTCCTCTCCTGGGCCCCCGTCGTCGAGGGCAGTCGAGGCCGAGCCTCGTGCAGCGGCACCACCCCTCGATATCCGACGGGCGCACCGGGGTGTCCGCCTAGCGCACGACCGGGGAACGACCGGGGGACGACCCGTCCGGCCCCACGACCTCGCCCGGCCGGGCGAGCGCGGCAACGGGTCAGACCAGCGGCCTCAGCGACCGCAGCGCCTGGCTCGCACGCACCGCGCGACCCAGGTCGGCGAGGGCGCGCCCGTGGGTGAGGACCAGGTCACGGACCTCGGGCAGCAGCGCCCTGTCCTGCCTTGTCATCTGCCGCGAGACCGAGAAGGAGGCCAAGGCCGCGCACCAGGCGATCATCGACGCCGGCGACTGGCCCGGGGCCCAGATCATCATGTACGTCCTCGGCATCGAGAGCGCGTCCTTCGGCACCCAGATCAAGCAGTTCCAGGAGCGCTTCATCGCCGGCTGGGGCGGACCCAACCTCATCGGCACGCCCGAGCAGGTGGCCGAGCAGTTCCACGAGCTCCACGAGGCGGGGATGGGCGGCGCGATCTTCGGCTTCCTCGACTACGCGAAGGAGCTGAAGGAGTTCGGCGAGGAGGTCATGCCGCTGCTGCGCAAGGGCGGCCTGCGGCTCTGAGGGCGGGCCCGGCGAGCGGACGGGCGCGATCGTGCTTGAAGAATTAAGTAGTATCTAAGTCTACTTACTCTTTTTTTGATCGGAGCACGTCATGCCCCTCGTCCCCTTCGTCGTCGAGAGCCACGGCTCGGGTGTCGCCCAGGACATCACCGTGCAGGGCGAGCACGCCCACCGGTTCACCTCCGACACCTACCCGGCCTTCGGTGGCGAGGACTCCTCCCCCAGCCCGCTGGCCTACACGCTGGGGGCGCTGACGTCGTGCAACCAGATCAGTGCGCAGCTGGTGGCCAAGGACCTCGGGCTCCGGGTCGGCGCCTTCACGTTCACCGCGCAGGGCGACCTCGACCCGTCCGTCTTCGTGGGCGGCGCGCAGGGCGACGCCAACTTCCGCTCGGTCAGCGTGCAGGCGACCGTGGAGACCGACGCCGAGGGCGAGACCTTCGACCACTTCGTCGCCGAGCTCGAGCGGCGCTGCCCGGTGACCCAGCTCTTCCGCCGCAGCGGGCTGTCCTACTCCTCGACCTGGACGCCCCGGCCGCTCGGCGACTGAGGCGGCACTGCTAGCGCAGCTGCCCCCACACGTGGGGCCAGCGGCCCCGGACTGCCTCGCCCCGGGCGGGGGCGAGCACGTTGCCGGTGGTGGCCGGCTTGGTGCGTCCGTCCTGGCCGAAGCGGTCCATCAGCGGGGTCACGAGCCGGTCGAAGACGCCCGGCAGCCGGCGGAACCCGGTGACCATCAGCTTGTTGCCCCGTCCGACGTCGACGTCGCGGCGCTGCTGGTCGAGCCCCCGCACGCAGGCGGCGGCGACCCGCTCCGGGGTGGTCACCGGCGGCGGTGGGTTGCCGGCATGGCCGGTGACGGTCGCGGCGAGGTCGTAGATCGGGGTGTCGACGCCGCCCGGGGACACCAGCGTGACGCGTGTGCCGGGCAGGCGCCGGGCCTCGATCTGCAGCGAGCGGGCCAGCCCGGCCACGCCCCACTTGCTGACGGCGTACGGCGACATCCAGGGCGTGGCGATCTTGCCCAGCACCGAGCCGAGCAGCACCAGCGAACCGCCCCCGCGCTCCTCGAACACGCGCAGCGAGGCCCGCGCGACGTTGGCGGTGCCGACCAGGTTGGTCCGCACGACGCCCTCGAAGACCTCCGGGGGCACGTCCTGGAACCGGCCGTACGCCGCGACGCCGGCGGCGTGCACCACCCCGTCGATCCCGTCGTACGCGGCGACGGCGGTCGCCAGCGCCGCGTCGACGGCCGCGTGGTCGCCGACGTCGGCGGGCACCACCAGCACCTCGGCCGCCCCGCGGGCGGTGCACTCGCGAGCGACCTCCTCGAGCACCTCGACCGACCGGGAGACCAGGACCAGTCGCGCGCCCTCGGTCGCCAGCCGGTGCGCGGTCGCCCGACCGATGCCCGAGGACGCCCCGGTGACCAGGACGCGGCGGGCCGGCCCGGCGACGGTCACGGCTTCAGCACCACCTTGATGCAGCCGTCCTGCTTCTCCTGGAACAGGTCGTAGCCGTGCGGCGCCTGCTCGAGCGGCAGGTGGTGGGTGGTGAGGTCCAGGGTGCCGAGCGGGTCGGCGTCGTCGAGCACGACCGGCATGATGTCGTCGATCCAGCGCTTCACGTGGCACTGCCCGAAGCGCATCGTGATCCCGCGGTCGAACATCTCCATCATCGGCATCGGGTCGATCTCCCCGCCGTAGACGCCGCTGACCGAGACCGTCCCGCCCCGGCGCACGCACTTGATCGAGCTGTGCAGGGCACCGAGGCGGTCGAGGGCCATCCTGTCGGCCAGCGGGGCGGCCACGGCGTCGGGCAGCATCCCGACGATGCCGTGGGCGAGCTTGCCGAAGGGCGACCCGTGGGCCTCCATGCCGACGGCCTCGACCACGCAGTCGGGGCCGCGACCGTCGACCAGCTCGAGGAGGGCGGCCGGGACGTCGTCGACGCCCGAGTCGTCGAGGGTCTCGATGCCGTGGCGCTGGGCCATGGCCAGCCGCTCGGGCACGCGGTCGATGCCGATGACGCGGGAGGCGCCCAGGTGCTTGGCGATGCGGGTGGCGAACTGGCCCACGGGCCCGAGCCCGAAGACCGCGACGGTGCTGCCGGGCTGGACGTCGGCCCAGACGACGGCCTGCCAGGCGGTCGGGATGATGTCGGAGAGGAACAGGAAGCGCTCGTCGGGCTCGTCCGAGGGCACCGGGATCGGGCCGAACTGGGCCTGCGGGACGCGGAGGTGCTCGGCCTGGCCGCCGGGCACCGCGCCGTACAGGTCCGTGTAGCCGAACAGGCTGGCGCCCTTGCCGGTGGCGCGGTTCTGCGTGGTCTCGCACTGCGCCATCAGCCCGCGGGTGCACATCCAGCAGTGGCCGCACGAGATGTTGAACGGCACCACCACCCGGTCGCCCGGCCGGATGTGGGTGACCTCGGGGCCCACCTCCTCGACGATGCCCATCGGCTCGTGGCCCAGGACGGCGCCCCGGCCGATGAACGGGCCGAGCACCTCCATCAGGTGCAGGTCGGACCCGCAGATCGCCGACGACGTCACCTTGACGATGGCGTCGTTGGGCTGCTCGATGCGCGGGTCGGGGACGTCCTCGACCCGCAGGTCGCGCTTGCCGTGGAAGGTCAGTGCTCGCATGGGGAACGTCGCGTTGGTGGGGGTCCTCCTGTGCCCGATGCCCCGGGAACCACGCGGGACGCGCGCCGCACGACGGGCCGGCCACACGACCGGTCTGCGTCAGTGCGTGAGGGCGACCTCCACGAGGGCGACGGCGAACCCCAGGCACGCGAGGCCGATCCCCGTCCAGGACACCCGGCGCAGGCACTCGAGGAAGCGCCCCCGGGACTGGCCCGGCGAGTGGCGTACGGCCAGGACGCACCGTGGGAGCGTCCGCACACCCGACCACCCGGCGAGGCCCTGGGGCCGACGGCGGACGGCGGAACGACACGCTGACCGGCCCGACCCGCTGCCGGAGGGCCGAGAGCCCGACGACGCCCCGGGCCAGCGGCCGTGGTGAACCAGCGACGTCGGGACCACCACTGCCGTCGCTGAGGCGCCCTGGCCGGGCGCGCCGGAGTCCTGGTGGTGCCGCCCCCACCGCAGTCGCTCGCGTCCTACCCTCCAGCTCCGGCGGACACCACGGCGCGAGCGCGAGAAGCTCGACGCCCACGTCGCCGAGCTCGTGGACCGGCGTCGCGTCCTGCGCGCACAGCTGGACGACCGGGGCGAGCACCGCCCCGACTGGCGGGGCTGAGCGTCCCTGGCTTCTGCTCGCCGCTCCGCCTGCTCGTGCGAGTGCGAGCGCGCATGCGCGCGACCTCGACCGGGATCACAAAGCGCCACGGGGCGACCAGCAGCACCTGCACGACCTCAGCCGGTCTCCTCCTCGGCGGGCGTGGCCTCCGGCGGCGGGACGACCGGCGGCAGGCACGCCGTGAAGGTGCAGCCCTTCCCCGGCGCCGACGTCACCGTGAGGCCACCGCCGTGCTTCCGGGCGATGTCGCGGCTCAGGCTGAGGCCCATGCCGGCTCCCTCGATGGCGTGCTCCTCGGCGTACGAGCCGCGGACGAACCGCCCGAAGACGCGGGCCGCCTCCGACGGGGACAGGCCGACGCCCGTGTCGGCGACCGAGATCACCAGGCCGGCCGCGGGGTCGGCGCGCAACGTCACGGTGACGACCCCGGCGCCCGGCGTGTAGGTGACGGCGTTGTCGCACAGCTCGGTGACGAGCCGTCCCAGCTGGTCGGCGTGACCGCGGACCGGGAGGGGCTCGGACGGCAGGTGGACCACCACCTGGTGCCAGTGCTGCGCCTTCGACCCCCCGGGCAGGAAGGCCGCGGTGGCCGACCGCACGACCTCGGTCAGGTCCACCGTGGCCGCCTCGGGGCCGTCCGTCGCCGCGTCCGCGTCGTCGTCGCCGGCCCCCGTCGTCTCCAGCCTCGACAGCAGCAGCAGGCTGTCGATCAGGTGCAGGAGGCGCTGGCTGTTGGACTGGATCTTCCACAGGGCCGAGCGCTCGTTGGCCGGCCTGGTGACGCTGTCGTCGTCGGTGAGGATCTCGAGCCAGCCGATGATGCTCGTCAGCGGCGTGCGGAGCTCGTGGCTGACCGTGGAGACGAAGGCGTCCTTCGTCGCGGTGGCCTCCTCCAGCTGCGCCACCACCCGTCGCTCCGCCTCCCGCGCCGCGCCCAGGGCCTGCTCGGCGTGGAGACGTGCGGTCACGTCCTGCGCGGACGCGACGTGACCGACGACCTCGCCGTCCTCGGACTCGACGGCCACCAGCGACAGCGCCAGCAGGACCTCGTCGCCGGGAGCGCGGTGGGGACGCCAGTCCTGGGGGGTGGCCGCCAGGTCGCGACCCGACGCCCTCCGGTGGTTGCGCACCCTGTGCGTGACGACGGGTTGGGGCGAGCCGAGCTCGTCGAGCCGACGCCCGACCACCTCGGACTCGGGTCCGAGGAGGTTCGCCGCCGCCGGGTTCACCAGCGCGATGCGTCCGGTGGCGTCGAGCTCCATGAGGGCGACGCCCGGAGCGGTCGCGGTGATGTTCTCCAGGCGCGCGGCCGTCGTCGCGGCCTCCCGCGCACCGGTGCGGGCCCGTCCGACGGTGACGGACAGGGGCAGGCAGGTCAGCGTCGCTGCCAGGACGGCCAGGGCGACGGGGACCAGCTCGGCCGGACCCGGCGGCCCGGGCAGGAGCGAGAACAGGCCGCGACCCGCAGCGGTGGGAACGACGAGCGCGGCGCCGACCACGACCAGCTGCAGCGCGGTCTCGCGGAGGGGCGCGCGCAGGGCACCCCAGGCCAGCACCGGGAAGACCAGCACGGGGAAGGCCAGCAGCGGGGGCGCAGCCTGGTCGCCCGCGATGGCGGACCCGACCAGGAGGCCCAGCAGCACCGCCCAGCGGACGCACCGCCCGGTCGTGCCCTGGGCGCAGGAGGACGGCACCGCCCTGGCGACGACGCCCAGCAGGAGCAGGTGCGAGAGCCAGTGGAGCAGGAAGGCCGCCAGCGCGACGTACGCCCAGTCGTCCGCCCCCGTCAGCGCCGCCGCCAGCCCGAGGACGAGCCCACCCGCGGCCGCTCCCGCCGCGGTGCCGAGGAGGTACGACGCCACGTCGCGGTCCTCGGCCAAGTCGAGGCGGGGGCCGAGCCGGCGGACCAGCAGCAGCCTGGTCAGCCCAGCCTCCGTGACCACGCCCGCGGAGAGGACCACCGAGACGGCAACCGGGAGACCGCCCACGGCGAAGGACACCAGCGCGACGACGCCGATGGCCGTCCACCGCACCGGCTGGCTCGCGCGGTGGTCGACCGTCAGGAGCACCGACGCGAGCCCCACGGGCCACAGGGTCGCGACGAGGCTGCCGGAGGGCGACGCCACGGCGACCACGACGGCCGCGAGAGCCATCAGCGCGAGGACGACGACGAGGCGAGACCTGAGCACGCTCATGCAGGAGCACCCACCCGAGTCGATCGACACCACGCGAACCGGGCCGAGCTGCTCGACCGTCGTACGACTCGCGTCCCGGGGGGAGCGTATCCCCGCCGGAGGACTTTGGTCCGTTTTGTCGAGGATCGGGTCCGGTCGTGACACGCGGTGCCGACGGCAGCCGCCACGGGCCACCCGCGAGCCTCGACGATCGGGCCGCACGCCGTGCGGACGTGCCGGTGGCGCGGTCGCACGCGCGGACCCACGAGGCCTCGCCGGGCCGGTGGTCTCGGTCCGCGAGCGGACGGCCAGGGCCTCGAGCACCGACCGTCGGCGGGGGCTCTGGTGCCGGGGACCGAGACAGACTGGGGGCATGTCCGACCACGCCTGGCCACCCGGCTTCTTCGACCGGCAGGACCCCAGCGACGACGCCGCCTTCTACGCGCCGCCGCGGTTCGTCACCCACATCGACGACGACGCCGTCCGGGCGGTCTCCGACCTGTACGACGAGCTCGGCGTCCCCGACGGCCGGACCCTCGACCTGATGTCGTCCTGGGTGTCGCACCTGTCCCGCGCGCCGGTCGACGGACTCACCGTCCTCGGCATGAACGCACGCGAGCTGCACGCCAACCCCCTGGCCGACGAGGTCGTCGTCCAGGACCTCAACGTGGACCCGCGCCTGCCCTTCGAGGACGCGTCGTTCGACGCCGTGGTGTGCTGCGTCTCGGTCGACTACCTCGTCCACCCGGTCGAGGTGCTGCGCGACGCCGCACGGGTGCTGCGTCCCGGCGGCCTGGTGGTGCTCACCTTCAGCAACCGCTGCTTCCCGACCAAGGCCATCCGCGGGTGGCTGGCCACCGACGAGGACGGTCGCGTCGCGATCGTCCGTGACTACCTCGAGCGAGCCGGCTTCACCGACGTGAGGACCGAGCTGCGCACGGAACGCCGGCGGGGCGGCGACCCGTTGCACGCCGCCTGGGCACGCACCACCTGACGCTGTCCCCGCGGCGCTCCACGGGAACCACAGGTCACCGGAGACGACCCTCCTGGAGCTCGCCATGGCCAGGGCGTGCAGCGAGGCCTCGCAGCTCCCTGTGACGAGGTGCTCGTCGGCGATGTTGAGGCGGTTCGACTCCCACAGCTCGCCCACGTGGCGCTGCGCGGGGACGAGCAGCTCGTCGACTCCAGATCCCGGCCGAGGGAGCAGATGTCCGACGCCGCGCAGGCCGCCATCCTGCGGGACCTGGGCTGCGGCGGGGCGCAGGGTTGGCTCTGGGCACGAGCCGTGAGCCTCGACGAGGCTGTCCGCGCAGGTTGGTTGCGACGGACGTACTGACGGCGGCGCCCACGGCTCGGGTGGCGGCGACCAGCGAGTCCCGCACCTCGAGCGCTCAGCCCGGCCAGGAGGATCGCGAGCACCGCGCAGGCGCCACGCGCTGTCGCCGGCGGTCGCGCCCCGTTCCGGTCGAGCCGGCTAGCGCACCCGGGTCAGTCCGACCCGGGTGCCGGCGGCCATCGCGAGCGCGGCGACGCCGAGGGCCACGAGGGCACCTCCGAGGCCGCCGACCACCGCGGTCAGCGCCAGCACGAGGAGCGGGCACAGGAACTCGCCGATGAACAGCGCGGCGGTCCAGAGCCCGGTGCCGCGGCCGCGCTGCTGGAAGCCGAGCGGGGTGATGGCCCACACGAGCAGCGTGGGCAGCATCAGGCCGGTGCCAGCCGAGGCCAGGACCGCGCCGGCGACGGTCGGGGCGACGGCGTCGGTGGCGCCCATGAGGACGAGCCCGAGGCCGGCGAGGCCGAAGGCGACGGGCAGCAGCGCCGACGTGCCGCGACCCGCCACGCGACCGAACGTGAAGGCACCGACCGCGGTGGCGGCCGAGGCCAGGGCGGCCATGGCCCCGATGGTGGACACCGCGGTCACGCCGACCCTGTCGAGGGCGAAGGGCAGCTCGACGATGGGCGTGTAGAACACGACGCCGCCGAACAGCGTGACCGCTACAGCCGGCATCACCGAGCGCCACGGCACGGGCGGGAGCGCGCCACCGGGGCGGCCGGTGTCGGCGGGGTCGGCGGCGCCGCCGGTCGGCGTCCACAGCAGGCGGGCGGCGAGCACGGCGAAGACCAGGCTCGAGGCGTAGAGCCAGAACGGCGCCCGCCAGCTGACGGCGCCGAGCCCGCCGCCGACGGCGAAGAAGACGGTGGCCGAGACGCTGGCGAAGACCGTCTGGAGGCCGAGCCAGCGGTCGCGCTCGGCCCCCGAGAAGTAGTCGGCGATCAGGGTCGTGCAGCAGGTCATGATCGCGGCCTCGGTGACACCGACCCCGGCGCGGCTCAGCACGATCGCGGGGAGGCCGTCGAGCCAGAGCGGCGCGGTGCCGAAGGCGGCGTACACGACGAGGGCGACGACGAGCAGCCGGGTGCGACCGAAGCGGTCCACGATGCCGCCGGCGAACGGGGCCAGCAGGCCGATCATCAGGGCCGGGATCGTCAGCGTGACCGGCACCAGGGCCTCGACGCCGGGGGTGCCCGCGAAGGCGTCCTGCATGCTCGGCAGCACCGGGGCCAGCAGCACGGCGCCCAGGATGGGCAGGCAGCTGACGAACATCAGCAGCACGCCCTGGGTGCGGCCGGGGACCCGGTCGGTCCGCCGGTCGCGGGCGGGGCTGGCGGACGAGGTGGTCGGCGCGGTGGTGTCGGCCATGGCGTGCTCCTGGTGGCTGGTGCTCACGTGACGGGCGTCACGGGGCACAGCCTGAGCGCACGTCAGGTCAGCGGGGAAATAGATCCTGTTGCGGGCCACCATCAGCCTCGTGGATGGGCGAGGCGGCCCGGCCCGCTTCGGCGAGGACCTCGCGCAGCCACCGGTGGGCCGGGTCGGCGCGCAGCGACGGGTGCCACCAGAACGCCTCCTTGAGGGGCACGACGTCCCACGGGCACGCCAGCACGCGCACCCCCGCCGCGCCGGCGAGCCGCTCGGCCAGGCCCCGCTGGAGCAGCGCGACGCGCTCGGTCCCGGCGACGAGGAAGGGGACCGCCAGGAAGCTCTCCACCACGATCCGGACGTCCGGCTCCACGCCGATGCTGCGCAGCTGCTGCGCGGCCGGCGTGAACGCCGTCGGCTGGTGGTAGGTGACCACCCAGGGCAGCGTCGCGACGTCATCCATCGTGAGCTCCTCGCCGACCCGCGGGTTGTCCTGGGCCACGACGCACACCCAGGTGTCCTCGTAGAGGTCCACCACCGGGATGTCGGAGAGGAACCCGTGCGGCAGCACCAGGCCGTCGACGGTGCGGAGCACCTCGAGGGCGTGACCGACGTGGTAGGGCGTCTGCTGCTGGAACCGCAGCCGCACCCCGGGCGCCCGGGTCGCCACGATCGTGGCCAGGTGGTCCCCCAGGACGGTCGCGGCGTAGTCGGAGACGACCAGGGTGAACTCCCGCCGCGAGCACGCCGGGTCGAAGTCCGGCGTCGCGTCGAAGACCCGGGTGACCGCCGCCAGGGCCGGGGTGATCCGGCTGAGGAGCTGCTCGGCGAGCGGGGTCAGCTCGTAGCGGTTGCCGGTGCGGTGCAGCAGCTCGTCGCCGAAGTGTCGGCGCAACCGGGCCAGCGCCGCGGACACGGCCGGTTGGCTGAGACCGAGCCGGGCGCCCGCGCGCGTGACGTTGCGCTCCTGCAGCAGCGCGTCGAGCGCCAGCAGCAGGTTGAGGTCGAGGTTGCGCGTGCTCGGGCCGCCGGTGGAGGTCACGCGGGCGAGCATAGATCGCGTGGATGGATGCCATCGGAAGTTGGCGGTTCCGCGATGGCTGTCGTACGCCGCACAGTGGTGCCCGTCACAGCCACCGACCACCCCGGGAGCACGCCATGCCCGCCGTCCGATCAGTCCTCGTCGTCGGGGGCGGAGCCGCCGGAGCCGCCACCGCCGTGCTGCTCGCCGAGCAGGGGGTCTCCGTCGACCTCGTCGACATCGCCCCCGACATCGCCACCCACGGCTCGGGCATCACCCTCCAGGGCAACGCCCTGCGCGTGCTGCGGGAGCTCGGCGTCTGGGACGCCGTGCGCGAGCACGGGTACGCCTTCGACGGCCTCGGCCTGCGGGCACCGGACCCGCACGGCTCCCTGGTCGCCGAGCTCGACGACATCCGCACCGGCGGCGACGACCTCCCGGCCACCCTGGGCATGCCCCGCCCGACGATGGCGCGGATCCTGCTCGACCGGGCCGTCGCGGTGGGCGTGAAGGTCCGCTTCGCCACGACGTACACCTCCCTGACGCAGGACGCGGACGGCGTCGACGTGCTCTTCGCCGACGAGTCCACCGCTCGCTACGACCTCGTCGTGGGCGCGGACGGCATCCGGTCCTGGACCCGGCGGCAGCTCGGCATCCCGCTCGAGACGAGCAGCACGGGCATGGGCATCTGGCGCGTGTTCACCACCCGACCCGCGAGCGTCACCCGGACCGACCTCTACTACGGCGGTCCCTGCTACATCGCCGGCTACTGCCCCACTGGCGAGGACTCTCTCTACGCCTACGTCGTGGAGCGGGCCCAGGACCGCAGCACCCTCGGCCCCGACGAGCAGCTGGAGGTGATGCGCGGCCTCGCGGCGGCGTACCACGGGCCGTGGGACGAGATCCGCGAGCGGATGGACGACCCCACCCGGGTCAACTACACGTGGTTCGAGAGCCACGTGCTCGACGCCCCCTGGAACCGCGGGCGCGTGGTGCTCGTCGGCGACGCCGCCCACACCTGCCCGCCCACCCTGGCCCAGGGTGCCGCCCAGGCGCTGGAGGACGCCTCGGTGCTGGCCGAGGTGCTGCTCGCCGCCGACGTGCTCGACGACCGCGTCTGGGAGCAGTTCCACGCCCGCCGGGTCGACCGAGCGCGCACGGTCGTGGAGGCCTCGCTCCAGCTGGGCCAGTGGCTGCTCGACGGCGAGCGCGGCGACGTGCCCGGCCTGATGGGCCGCACCGCCGCGATGCTCCGCGACCCCGCCTGATCCGTCCTCCTCCCCCCGCTTCCCACCCACCCTGGAGACCCCGTGAACGACCCCGTGAACGACCGGCTCATCACCCACCTGCGCCACGTGGACCTCGCGGTCCCCGACTACGACGCCCAGCTGCGCTTCTACACCGAGACCTGGGGCCTGAGCGCCGAGACCACCGACGACGGCATCGCCTTCCTGGCCGCCGAGGGCTCGCCCGAGCAGTACTCGGTCCGGCTGCGCAAGGACGACGCCAAGCGCCTCGACCTGATCTCCTTCGGCGCCGCCGACGCCGCCGACGTCGACGCCCTGGCCCAGCGGCTGGGCACCGAGGGCGTGCAGCTGGTCAGCGAGCCCGACAAGCTCCAGACCCCCGGCGGCGGCTACGGCTTCCGCTTCTTCGACAACGACGGCCGCACCATCGAGGTCTCCTCCGACGTGGCCGTGCGGCAGCACCGCAAGGTCGAGGAGGGCGAGTCGATCCCGGTCAAGCTCTCCCACGTCGTCATCAACTCGCCCCACCCCGAGGCCACGGTCGCCTTCTACGACCGGCACCTGTCCTTCGCGCTCTCGGACACGCTGACCTCGCCGCACGTGGGCGACGTGATGTGGTTCATGCGGACCAACCGCTACCACCACAGCCTGGCCATCGCCCGCTGCCCGCACGTCTCGCTGCACCACGCCTCGTTCGAGATGCGCGGCATCGACGAGTACATGCGCGGCACCGGCCGGCTGCTGCGCGCCGGTGTGGAGAAGGTCTGGGGTCCCGGGCGTCACATGGCGGGCAACAACACCTTCAGCTACTTCCTCGACCCGCACGGCAACACCATCGAGTACACGACCGAGCTCGAGGAGCTCGACGAGGACACCTGGCACCCCCACCTCTACGACTTCTCCGACCCCGAGGTCACCGACCAGTGGGGCACCGCGAACCCGATGAGCGAGTTCGTGGCCAAGAAGTCGTTCAACGACCCCGACCGCGGCGTCTTCGTCGCGCCGCCGGTCTGAGGTCGCCGTGCGCCTGGCCACCTACCTCGACCCCGCCGGCACCCGCCGGGCCGGTGTCGTGGTCGAGGACCGCGTCTTCGCGCTGCCCGGTGACACCACCGTCGAGCAGCTCGTCGAGCGCGGTCTGAGCGCCGCGCTCGAGATGGGCGCGCGCGCCGTCACCGGGGAGGGCACCGCGCTGGCCGGCGTACGCCTCCAGGTGCCGCTGCGCCCCGCGAGCATCCGTGACTTCGTCACCTTCGAGGAGCACGTCGAGGGCGTGCGCCGCAGCATCGACCGCAGCAGCGGCGTGCCCGACGCGTGGTACGACGCCCCGACCTTCTACTTCACCAACCCGCACGCCCTGGTGGCCGCCGACGAGGAGGTCGCCTTCCCGGCCCGCAGCGTGGCCCGCGACCTCGAGCTCGAGGTGGCCGTGGTGGTGCAGGGCGAGGGCCGCTCCCTCGACGAGGCCGCCGCGCGGGACCACGTCTTCGGCTACACCCTGATGAACGACTGGTCCGCCCGCGACCTCCAGGCCCGCGAGATGCAGGTCGGCCTCGGGCCCGCCAAGGGCAAGGACTTCGCCACCTCGCTCGGCCCCTGGCTGGTCACCGCCGACGAGCTCGAGGACCGCCGCGACCCTGGTGGCTTCCTCGACCTCGCGTGCCGGGTGCTGGTCAACGGCGACGTGATCGGCGAGGACCGGCTGGCCCACATGGGCTGGACGTTCGAGGCGATGATCGCCCACGCCTCCCGGGACAGCCGGGTGGTCGCGGGAGACGTGATGGGCTCGGGCACGACCGGTCACGGCGGCTGCCTGGCCGAGCTGTGGGGCCGCCACGGACGCCAGGACCCGCCCCCGCTGCGCGACGGCGACGTGGTCACCCTCGAGGTGGAGGGCCTGGGCCGACTCTCCAACCGGGTCACCTCGGCGCCGGCCTCCCCCGCCGCCCCGGCCGTGAGCCGCCGCACGCCGGCCGAGCGGGACGCCGCCCGCACGGCCTCGGTGCCGTCGTGACGGCGCTGGCGGGACGTCGGGTCGTGGTCACGGGTGCTGCGTCCGGCATCGGGGCCGCCGTCGTCGAGGCCGTCCGCGAGCAGGGCGGCACCGCGATCGGGCTCGACGTGCGTGCCTCGGCCGACGTCCGCGCGCTGGACGTGCGCGACGAGGCGGCCTGGTCCGCCCTGGCGGAGGAACTGGCCGACGGGCCGGACGGTCCGCTCGACGGTCTGGTCTCCTGTGCCGGCGCGACCTGGCGCGCCCGCCTCGGCGAGGTCACCGCCGAGGCGTTCACGCAGGTGCAGGCCGTCAACGTCCTCGGGCCGCTCCTGGGGCTGCAGGCGCTGACGCCGCTCATGGGGCCGGGCGCCTCGGTCGTCCACGTCGGCTCGCTGGCCGCGCTCCAGGGCCACTACCCCGTCGCGTACACCGCCTCGAAGTGGGCGCTGCGCGGCCTGACCCACGCCGCGGCGCTGGAGCTGGGACCGCGCGGCATCCGGGTCAACGCGGTCCACCCGGGGTTCGTGGAGACCCCGATGACCGACTCCGCCTCCCCGGCCTTCCGCGAGGCCTCCGTCCGAGCCGCGTCGCTCGGGCGCACCGCTCGTCCCGAGGAGGTCGCCGCCGTCGTGTGCTTCCTGCTCGGCGAGGCCGCCTCCTACGTCACCGGCGCGGAGATCCCGGTCGACGGCGGCACCAGCTCCCACGGCGGCGCCAAGGCCGTCTCCGACGCGCTCCGCCCCTTCCTCCCCTGACCCGACCCACCACCTGGAGAACACGATGTTCGAGTACTTCCCCGGCAACTACGTCTGGAACCTGGGCGTCGTCGCCGCCCTCAACAGCGGCGGCACCATCGACGAGGTCGACCGCGCCTGCCGGCCGATCCGCGAGCTCGCGGCCCAGGGGTCCGACGTCGGCACGGCCGAGTTCATGCAGGCCTGGGCGGCGGTCGCCGACCAGCTCGAGCAGCAGGCGCAGGAGGCCGAGAAGGCCGGCCACCGGCGTACGGCGGGGCAGAAGTACCACCGCGCCGCGGGGTACGTCGCCCAGGCCGAGCGGATGCAGAGCAGCAAGGACCCCGGCCGCAACGCGGTCTACCAGCACTGCCTCGACCTGACCGAGAAGGTCTTCGAGCTGCTCGACCCCCGAACCGCCCGCGTCGAGGTCCCCTACCGCGACACCGCGCTGCCCGCCTACTTCAAGGACGCCTCGGTCGACGGCGAGCCGGCCCCGGTGATGGTGATGTTCAACGGCCTGGACTCCACCAAGGAGCACATGTACACCTCCGGCTTCGCCGACGAGCTGGCCGCGCGCGGCATCTCCACGCTGATGGTCGACTGCCCCGGCAGCGGCGAGGCGCTGCGGCTGCGCGGGCTGACCTCGCAGGTCGAGAGCGAGGAGTGGGCGAGCGCGTGCGTCGACTACCTGGAGCAGCGCTCCGACGTGCGCCACGACCGGATCGGCCTCGTCGGCTGGTCGCTCGGCGGCTACTACGCGCCGCGCGCCGCGGCGTACGAGAAGCGGCTCGCCCTGGTCGTCGCCTGGGGCGCCAACCACGACTGGGGTGCGGTGCAGAAGCGCCGTCTGGACCGCGAGGGCGAGAACCCGGTGCCGCACTACTGGGACCACGTGCTGTGGGTGTGGGGCGAGACCGACCTCGACACCTTCATCACCAAGGCCGAGGCGGTGCAGCTCGACGGCGTCGTCGAGCAGATCACGGTGCCGTTCCTGATCGCGCACGGCGAGCACGACCGGCAGATCCCGCTGGCCTACGCCCACCGCTCCTACGAGCAGGCCGTCAACAGCCCCAAGCGCGAGCTGCGGGTCTTCACCCCCGACGAGGGCGCGACCGAGCACATCGGCCTGGACCACCTCGGGCACGTCGGCACCTTCATCGCCGACTGGGTCACCGACACCTTCGCCGACCTCGGATGAGCAGCTCACCGACCGCCCCCGCCGACCTCGACCGCACCGACCCCGCCGGTGCCGTCGCGGCCGCGGCGGCCCGCGTCTCCAACTGGGGACGGTGGGGGCCCGACGACGTCCGCGGCACCATGAACTTCCTCGGTCCCGAGCAGCGGCGAGCGGCCGCGGCGCTGGTGCGCACCGGGGAGTCGTTCTCGCTGTCGCAGTCCTTCGACATGGACGGACCGCAGAAGGGCTGGCGGCGGCGCACCAACCCGGTGCACACCATGCTCGACACCGGCACCGACGCGGTCGCCGGCGTGCAGGGCTTCCCCCACGGCATCGGCGGCGCCGACGACGTCATCTCGATGCCGCTCCAGTGCTCGACGCAGTGGGACGGCCTGGGCCACATCTTCGACCACGGAGTGGCCTGGAACGGCCGTCCCGCGGACCAGGTCGTCACCTCGCTGGGCGACGGCGTGACCGGCATCGAGACCGTCGCCGACGTCGTCTGCGGTCGCGGCGTGCTGCTCGACGTGGGACGCGCGATCGGCGACGACGGCGAGCTGCCCGACGGGTTCGCCATCACCGAGGAGCACCTGCGCCACACCATCGAGGCGCAGGGCCCCTCCTCCGTCGTGCGCCGTGGCGACCTCGTGATGGTCCGCACCGGTCGCCTGGCCCGGGCCCGGCGCGAGGGGTGGGGCGAGTACGCCGGGGGCGACTCCCCCGGCCTGTCCTTCACCACCGCCGACTGGCTGCACGGCTCGGAGATCGCGGCCGTGGCCACCGACACCTGGGGCTTCGAGGTCCGGCCCAACGAGTTCGACGTCGCCTTCCAGCCGCTGCACCAGGTCGCCATCCCCCACATCGGCCTGTTCCTCGGCGAGATGTGGGACCTGGACGCGCTCGCCGACGCCTGCGCCGCTGACGGCCGGTGGGAGGTCTTCCTCACCGCCGCCCCGCTGCGCATCACCGGCGCCGTCGGCTCCCCGGTGAACCCCGTCGCGGTGCGATAGGGAGGCGCCGCCCCCGGGAGACGCCGGCGGCGGCCGGCGACCGACCACCTGAGGACGGCACGCCGGGCAGTTCGGACGAGCGACGCGCGATCACGGCCGAGGGCCGGGTGGTGCCAGGGCCTCGGCCCAGGGCCTCGGTCCAGGGTCACCTCGACCAGGGATGCCCGAGCCGTGGGTGTCGACGGAGCGGTCAGTCGGCCAGGAAGTCGAGCACCTCCGAGACGAACGCCTGGTGGTGCTGGAAGACGCCGCCGTGACCCGAGTCGGGGTAGACCACCAGCTTCGCGTCCGGGAGCCGTCGGGCCATGTCGGCCGAGTGCGCGGTGGCGACCATGAGGTCGTGGTCGCCGTTGGCGACGAGCACGGGGACCTTGATGGCCGACAGGTCGTCGGGCGCGTGCAGCCCGCCCGCGGTGATGGCCCTCAGCTGGGCGAGGCGCGCCTGCGCCGAGATGGGGCGGTCGCGGTCGCGGGTGCGCTCGGACAGCCTCTCGAAGTACGCCGTGGCGGCCAGCTTGCCCGCCGTGGTGCGCGGGAAGAACAGGAAGTGCCGGGCGTCCTTGCGGGCGAGGAAGGCCTTGGCGTAGGCGCCGCCGACGATGAACGGCATCTTCCAGACCCCGCCGGCGCCGCGGGGCCCGGTGCCGGCCAGCACCAGGCGGCGTACGAGGTCGGGGGCCTGCAGCGCCACCATCTGGGCCACGGCCCCGCCGAGCGAGAACCCGACCAGGTCGACGTGGTCGTGCCCCAGCGCCCGGATCACGGCGATGGCGTCGGTGCCCATCTGCTCGAGGTCGCCGGGAACGGTGGAGCCGCTGCCGCCGACGCCGCGGTTGTCGAAGGCGACGACGTGGTGCCGCTCGGCGACCCCGTCGAGGACGCGCGGGTCCCAGTCGTCGAGGACGGCGGTGAAGTGGTGCAGGAAGACGACCGGCACGCCACCGCGCTCGCCGAGCTCGCGGTAGGCGTACGGGATCCCGTCGACTGCGACGGTCTTGGTCGGGGTGTCTGTCCAGGTCATGTCAGCTCATCTCGTCGGCGTTGCTGGGGTGGCCGGTGCGGTCGGTCGTGGTGGGTCGGGCGTCGAGCCGGGCGAGGACGTCGAGGATGCGCCGGTCAGTGGCGAAGCGGTCGTCGAGCACGGGCCCGAGCAGGCCGCGCAGGGCCGAGACGGGCTGCCACCGGCGCGGGTGCACGACCCGCACGGCACGGCGCTCGAGCCCGTCCGCCACCGCGGCGGCGGCGGAGGCCGCCGTGACGCGCTCGAGCATCACCGCAGGCAGGGTCGACAGCAGCTCCAGCACGACGTCGTCCGCGTCGACACCGCGCCTGATCATGTCGGTGTCGACGAGCGAGAAGTAGGCCGTGAGCACCGAGACGCCGTGGTCCGCCAGCTCCACGCGCAGGCCCCGGCCGAGCTGCTCGACGGCGGCCTTGCTCATGGCGTACGGGATGGTGCCCATGCCGTTGAGATAGGCGAAGACCGAGCTGATCAGCACGACCTGTCCCCGGTGGCGGACCAGCTCCTCCATCCCCGCTCCGATGGTGTTCACGACCCCGGTGACGTTGACGGACAGGGTGGCCTCCACGTCAGCCACCGGGGTGTTGCGCAGCGTGGCCGCCCGGGCCAGCAGACCGGCGTTGGCCACGACGACGTCGAGCCGACCGAACCGCTCCACCGCGCGGGCGACGACCTCGTCGAGGGACGATCGGTCGCGCACGTCCGCGACGCAGCCCAGCGCGGCGTCACCGAGCGCGGCGGCACGTCGCGGCGTCTCCGGGTCGAGGTCGGCCACCACGAGGCGACCGCCTCGGCCCAGGACCTCCCTGCCGGTGGCCGCGCCGATACCGCCGTTCCCGCCGGTGACGAGGACGACCTTGCCGGTCAGGTCGTACCGGGGGCGGCTCACAGCAGGCCGCGCTTGCGACGCAGCGCCACCCGGCCGTTGCGCCGGACCATCCCCACGACGATCGCCAGCGCCCCCCGGTCGAGGTCCGGCTCCAGCCCGCGGGCCAGGCGGTGCAGCTGCTCGGTGCTCCAGCCGAGGTTCACCGCCGCGTCCAGCGCCTTCAGGTCCGCGACGCGGCCCAGCACCCGTCGCAGGCCCACGCGGATCTCGCGCGTCGCGAGCGCGTCGGTCCGACCGTCGAGCACCCTGGCGGCGGCGTCGGTGGCCAGCACCGTCGGGCGGGCGAGCCCGACGACGTCGCAGTCGCCGGAGCTCACGGCGTCCTCCATCGCGGCGGGCGTCCGGAACCCGCCGGTGACCGCGATCGGCACGTCGCCGGCCTCGCGACGCACCGAGCGCGCGTAGTCGAGGAAGTAGGCCTCGCGCGCCCGGGTGGACGGGGCGGTCGACCCCGACATGGCCGGGGTCTCGTAGCTGCCCCCGCTGACCTCGATCAGGTCGACGGCCTCCGCGGCGAGTGCGGCCACGACGGCGCGCGAGTCCTCCTCGCTGAACCCGCCGCGCTGGAAGTCGGCCGAGTTGAGCTTGACGGCGACCGCGAACCCAGGGCTGACCCGGCCCCGGACCCTTCGGACGACCTCGAGGAGGAACCGCATCCGGCGCTCCGGGGTGCCGCCCCACTCGTCGGTGCGCAGGTTGGTCAGCGGCGAGAGGAACTGGGTGACGAGGTAGCCGTGGGCCGCGTGCAGCTGCACGCCGTCGAAGCCGGCCTCCTCGCACACCTGGGCGGCACGGGCGAACCGCTCGACGACGTCGTCGACCTCGGCCGGGGTGAGCTCGCGCGGGGTCGCGGCACCCGGCAGGGCGAGCGGCACCGGGCTCGGCGCGACCGGCTCGTGGCCCAGGGCGAACAGGTTGGACTGTCGGCCCGGGTGGTTGAGCTGCGCGAGGATCGCGGCCCCGCCGTCGTGCGCGGCCTTGGTCCAGGCGGTGAGCGCGGCGAGGTCGCGGTCGTCCTCGACCACGATGTTGCCGCGCTCCCCGAGGTGCCGGCGGTCGACCATGATGTTGCCCGTCACCAGCAGCCCGTAGCCGCCCTGCGCCCAGCGGCGGTAGAGGGCGACGATCCGGTCGTCGGGTGAGTTCCGGGCGTCCCCGAGGGCCTCGCTGAGCGCTGCCTTGGCGATGCGGTTGGGCAGCCGCACCCCGCAGGGCAGGTCGAGGGGATCGCTGAGCAGGGTCATCGGGGCTCCTCCGGATTGACGTACGGTCGTAAGAGTATGATCATACTGTTACGGTTCTGACAACCACCGGGCGAAGGAGGCACGACATGGCCAGGTACGGCCCCGAGCACAAGGCCGCGACGCGACGCCGGATCATCGAGACCTCGGGCCGGCGCTTCAAGAGCGACGGCTTCGACGGCGCCGGGATCGCGGCCCTGGTGGGCGACGCCGGGTTGACGAACGGCGCCTTCTACGGCCACTTCGACTCCAAGGACCACCTGATCGCGACCATCGTGTCCGAGCAGCTGGAGGCGCAAGCCGACCTCGTGGCGGACCTGCCCGTCGGGCCGGGTTCGATGGCAGCGTACGTCGAGGCCTACCTCTCCCCCGCGCACCGCGACGACCCTGCCGAAGGCTGCCCGTCGGCCGCGCTGCTGGACGAGATCGTGCGGCAGCCCGAGGCCACCCGTCACGCCTACACGCAGGGCGCCGCACGCCTGGTCGACGCGATCGCCCACCACCTCGACGACGACGACGAGGCGCGGCAGCGTGCCATCGGGCTCTACACGCTCCTCGTCTCGTCGCTGCAGCTCGCTCGCGCCGTAACCGATCCCGACCTCTCCGACGAGGTCCTCGCCGCGGGCCGGGCCAACGCCGCCCGCATCGTGGGTCACCCCCTCACCCCGGCCTCGGACACGGTGCCGCTGTGAGGGCCTTCGTCGTCGACCACCACGGCCCGGACGGGCTGCGTCCCGCCGAGGTGCCCACGCCGCGACCCGGGCCCGGCGACGTGCTGGTCGACGTGCGTGCGGCGAGCATCAACCCCCTGGACCGGATGGTCCGCGACGGCGAGTTCAAGCGGCTGCTGCCCTACCGGACGCCCTTCGTGCTGGGACACGACCTCGCCGGTGTCGTGAGGGCGGTCGGGAGCGACGTACGCGGGTTCCGCGTGGGTGACGAGGTCTACGCCCGCCCGCGCGACCTGCGGATCGGCGCGTTCGCCGAGCAGCTCGCCGTGGACGCCGCCGACGTCGCCCTCAAGCCGACATCGCTGTCCTTCGCGGAGGCGGCAGCCGTGCCCCTGGTCGCGCTCGCCGCCTGGCAGGCCCTCGTCGAGGTCGCCGACGTCCGGCCCGGCCAGGAGGTCCTCGTCCACGCCGGTGCAGGAGGCCTCGGGTCGACGGTGATCCAGGTCGCGAAGCACCTGGGTGCCCACGTCACGACCACGGCCCACACCCGGGACCTCGAAGCCGTGCGGGCCCTCGGCGCCGACGAGGCGGTCGACCACACCACGACGAACGTCGCCGACCTGCCGACCCGGTACGACGTGGTGCTGGACTCGCTCGGCGCGGACAGCCTGCACACGTCTCTCACGCTGCTGCGGCCCGGTGGCCTGGCGATCAGCGTCGTCGGCCCGCCCGACCCCGCCTTCGCCACCCAGCTCGGCCACCCCCTGCTGCGACCGGTGATGGCACTGCTCAGCCGCAGGGTCCGCCGTCGGGCCCGCAGGCTCGGGGTCCGCTACTCCTTCTTCTTCATGCGGGCCGACGGCGCCCGGCTCGCCCAGCTCGCCGCCCTGTACGAGGACGGGACGCTGCGCCCCGTGCTGGACCGGACCTTCGACTTCGACCAGACCCTCGAGGCGGTCGCCCACGTCGAGCACGGCCGGGCCCGCGGCAAGGTCGTGGTGACCCGATGACCACCCGACTGGACGGCGCGGTCGTGCTGGTCACCGGCGCCAACGGCGGGCTCGGCACCGAGTTCGTCCGACAGGCGCTCGAGCGCGGTGCGACCAGGGTCTACGCCACCGCGAGGACGCCACGAACGTGGGACGACGAGCGCGTGGTCCCGCTCCCGCTCGACGTCACCAGCCCTGAGGCGGTGGCGTCCGCTGCCGCCGCGGCGCCGGACGTCACCGTCGTCGTCAACAACGCCGGGGCGTCCAACGGCGCCGGCGTCCTGGGTGGGTCCGCCGCGCTCCGGGAGATGTTCGAGGTCAACTTCTTCGGCCCGCTCGCGGTCGCCGAGGCCTTCGCGCCGGTGCTGGCCCGCAACGGCGGCGGCAGCCTGCTCAACGTGCTCTCGGTGCTGTCGTGGCTCGGCACCGGCGACGGCTACAGCGCCTCCAAGGCCGCCCTGTGGTCGGCCACCAACACCCAGCGGCTCGCCCTGGCCGCCGACGGCACCACGGTGACCGCCCTCCACCTCGGCTACACCGACACCCCCATGACGGCCGGGCTCGAGGTCGCCAAGAACGACCCGGCCGACGTCGTCCGGCAGGCGTACGACGCGGTCGAGGCCGGCGACCACGAGGTGCTCGCCGACGAGGTCTCCCGCCACGTCAAGGCGGGCCTCGCCGGTCCGGTCACCACCCTCTACCCCCAGCTCGCATCCAGCACCCATCGGAGGACCACCCCATGAGCGCCCCGTCCCGCCGTGACGACCCCGTCGTCACCTCCTACGCCCTCGCCCCGACCCGGACCATCACCGCCGGGGGCGAGACCTTCGCCTACCGCGAGCTCGGCCCCCGCGGCGGCGTCCCCGTCGTGTTCTTCGTCCACCTGGCCGCGACCCTCGACAACTGGGACCCCCGGATCGTGGACGCGGTCGCCGCCGGGCGCCACGTCATCGCGTTCGACCAGCTCGGCGTGGGCGGTTCGTCGGGGTCGGTCCCCGACACCATCGAGGCAGCAGCCAAGGACGCGTACACCTTCGTCACGGCGCTGGGCCACGACGTCATCGACGTGTTCTCGTTCTCGATGGGCGGCATGATCGCCCAGGACCTCGTGGTCGCCCACCCCACGCTCGTACGACGCCTCGTGCTGACCGGCACCGGGCCCCGCGGCGGCAAGGACATCGACAAGGTCGCCGGCACGACGTACTACGACATCCTCCGGGCGACGCTGACCCGCTCGGACCCCAAGGAGTTCCTCTTCTTCCACCGCGACGCCGTCGGCAAGAAGGCTGCCAGGGAGTTCATCGGCCGGCTCGCCGAGCGCACCACGGACCGCGACGCGAAGATCTCCACCAAGGCGTTCTCGACCCAGCTCAAGGCGATCAAGGCCTACGGCCGGTCCGCCCCCTCCGACCTGTCGGTCATCACCGCGCCGACGCTGATCGCCAACGGTGACCACGACCGCATGGTGCCCTCGCCGCTGTCCGAGGACCTGCACCGTCGGATCGAGGGCTCGGAGCTGGTGATCTACCCCAACTCGGGGCACGGCGGCATCTTCCAGTTCCACGAGCAGTTCGCCCCCGTCGCCGTCCGCTTCCTCGGCCCCGCCTGAGCCGGACCGACCCCGCCGGCAGCACGACCGTGGGCACCCGGAGCCACCTGACGCGACCCGTGCTCAGAGGTGCACGTATGACGAACTAGCCACCAGTCAAACCAGGATCAGCTCGTCTGGCCTCAGAAGCGGCGCCGTCAGACCCAGCTCACCGAGGACCCGGCCGTCGAGCTCCGCCGGCTCGAGTGCCCGGAACAGTCCTTCTCGACCGTCCTCTGACACCACACCGTCGAGCTGCAGGGCCGGGTTCGGTGCGTCACCTCGCACCACGCGACCCCACGTAAGTCCCGATCAGCTCGAGCCAGCGTGAGCCCGGCCCATCGGACGACCCGGTGGCGCTCGTGCGGGTCGACGACGCCGGAGGGCCAGAAGCGGCTGGCGTGCTCCACGATGCCGAGGTCGAGGCGACCACCGCCTCCGCAGCACGACCCGATCTCGAGCCCGGGGTGACGCTCGAGCAGCGCCCTGATCACGGCGTGGACGGGACGGGTGTGCGCGTGCACCGCCGGCGTGTGCCGTGGCCCACGCCCCAGTGCTGCGACGGGTCGGTCGTGGTCCCACTTGATCGCGGCCACACGGCGCCATGACCCGGTCCGGGTGTCAGCTGCGCAGAGCGGGCCGACCAGGACGGCGCCGTCCCGTTCGGAAAGTGCTCGCCGAGGCATTCGCCCTGCTGGATCCCGCGACGCTCCGCTGGCTGCACCGACCGGCGACGCACGGCAGTTGTCGTGACGCCCACCCGGCAGGCCGTCACCGAGGGAGGTCGGCCAGCACCCGGGCGGTGTGGACGTCGGTGATGAGCCGGTGGACCAGGCCGCTGCGCAGGGCCGCGTGGATCGCCGGCGCGCGCTCCTGACCACCCCCGACGATGGCCGTCACGTCGGGGACCCGGCGCAGCTGGTCGGTGGTGATGGAGATCGAGCGGTCGACCAGGTCCGACGCGACGGGCCGTCCGTCGGCGTCGAGCACGGTGGAGCAGATGTCCGCGCAGGCGCCCGCCGCGACGATGCTCTGGCGCAGGTCGACCGGGAGCGCGGCGGCCAGTGCGGACTGGTCCTCGCGCCAGGCCCCGACGCTGACGATCGCCCGGTCGAGGTGGTCGAAGCAGTCGACCGTGGCGGCGACGAACGGATCATCCCGGAGGCGGCTGGCGGTCTGCGCGCTGTCGACGACCATCGGGACCTGCAGCGCCCTGACCTCGCCGTCGGCACGCTCGGCCATCGTCCGCGCCAGGTCGAGCGAGCTGACGCTCAGGTCCGAGGTCGGGATGCTCCCGACGACCTGCACCACCGTGCAGCGCGCCAGGGGCGGCAGCGAGGTCACCATCGCGTGGAGGGTGCGACCCCAGGCCACCCCGACGACGTCGCCCTCCTCGATGAGGCTGCCCAGCGCGGCGGCGCTGGCCCGCCCCAGCTGCGCGCGGCGGAAGTCCTCAGGTCCGTCGGGCAGCGTCAGCACCAGCGCCTGTCGGAGGCCGTAGGCGCTGGCGATGGCCAGCGAGAGGTCGAGGTCGACATCGGTCGGGGAGTGGATCTCGAAGGTGACGATCCCGCGCTCGACGGCCTCGTCGAGCATCCTGGCGACCTTGAAGCGCGAGACCCCCAGCTCGTCGGCGATCTCGCTCTTGGTGGCCTTCTCCAGGTAGTGACGTCGCGCCGCCACGACCATGTTCATGCTGTCCAGCGCGCTGCGGACCATCCCTCGTGGCATCTCGTCCCCCTCCGGTGCGGCGCAAGCGTACGAGCCCCGACCCCGCGGGCCCACCCGCCCCGTCGGCGGAGGTCGGAACGGCGTGTCCCTTGACAGGTCGCTGTGACTGTCGTCATATTTTGCTGCACGGATGAGACGTTACCGCTCATATGAGCGCCTGAACACATCGGACCTCCACATGACCCACACCTCCCCCTCCTCGCCGGCTCCCAGCACGACCACGGCGTCCGCCCCCGTGCTGTCGGCCCGCGGCATCACCAAGCACTACGGCCACGTCGCCGCGCTCCGCGGGGTCGACCTCGACATCCACCCCGGAGAGGTCGTCGGACTGGTCGGCGACAACGGCGCCGGCAAGTCGACCCTCGTCAGCATCCTGTCCGGGGTCGCCCGCCCGACCGAGGGCCAGCTGACCTTCCACGGCGAGCCCATCGAGATGGGCAGCCCGCAGGAGGCCCGCGAGCTGGGCATCGAGACCGTCTACCAGGACCTGGCGCTGGCGCTCGACCTACCGATCTGGGCCAACCTGTTCCTCGGGCGCGAGAAGCTCCGGGCGGGCCTCCTGGGTCGGCTCGGCTTCCTCGACCGGGCGGCCATGATCGCCGAGGCCGACACCCAGCTGAAGCTGACCCGCATCCGGATGGCGTCGACGCGGTCGCGCGCCGAGGCGCTCTCCGGCGGCCAGCGGCAGGCCATCGCGGTGGCCCGGGCCGTCTCGTGGGGATCCAGGCTGGTGCTCATGGACGAGCCCACGGCCGCGCTCGGCGTGGAGCAGCAGCAGCGCGTCGGCGAGCTGGTCACCAACGTCGCAGCCACCGGCCTCCCGGTTCTCATCATCAGCCACAACCTGCCCCAGGTGCGCGAGCTGTGCGACCGGGTCCTGGTCATGTACCAGGGCCGGATCGCCGCCGACCTCGACCCCAAGGCGACCCCCGTCGAGGAGATCATCCGCTGGATCACCGGCGCGGCGCAGCGGGAGCTGGCCTCGTGAGCACCCTCGACCACACCACCCCTCGTCCGGACCAGCACCCGCACGAGCACACCCCACCGCACCCGAGCCGGCCCCCGGAGGACCACACGCACATGAGCGCCACCACCGACGCGGGACCCACTCCCGACCTCGACCCGCGGTACGCCGCTCGCCCGGCGAGCCCCTTGCACCGCGCCGTACGCCTGCTCGGTCGCTGGGACGGTGACGTCGCGCGGCTGCTGATCCTGGCGCTGCTCGTCCTCGCCATCGGCGTCGTCGCCCCGAGCTTCCTGTCCCAGGCGTCGTGGCTGGCCACGTCCCAGTCCACGACGGTGATCATGCTGCTGGCCGTCGGCCAGGCCTTCGTCATCGTCACCGGCGGCATCGACCTCTCGGTCGGGGCCGTGCTGGCCTGCTCCTCGATGGGCGCGGCCGTGGTGATGCGCGACCTGTACGCCGCCGGGTCCTCGCCGACGCAGACCATCGTGGTCGGCTTCGCCGTCGCCCTGGCCCTCGGAGGCCTCTTCGGACTCGTCAACGGGCTGCTCATCACCCGCCTCGGGATCGCCCCCTTCATCGCGACCCTCGGCATGCTCGGGGTCGGGACCGGCGCCACCAACCTGCTCAGCAACGGCGCCGAGGTGGTCGGGCTGCCGCCCCAGCTCGGCACCATCGGCAACGTGGCACACCTCGGGGGCTGGCTGACCGTCCCCGTCCTGGTCACGGCCGTCATCACCGTGGTGGCCGGCCTGGCCCTGGCCCGCACCCGCTTCGGGCTGCGCACCTACGCCATCGGGAGCAACCCGGGTGCCGCTCGGCGCGCCGGCATCGGGGCCCAGCGGCACCTGCTGCGGATCTACGTCCTCTCGGGACTCTTGGCCAGCATCGCCGGGATCCTGCTGATGTCCCGCTTCGTGGGCGCCTCGCCGCTGGCGGGCCAGAACACCGAGCTGGCCTCGATCGCCGCCGCCGTCATCGGCGGGGCCAGCCTGACCGGCGGTCGCGGGACCGTGCTCGGCGCCGCGATCGGCGCCGCCATCACCGGTGTCCTCCAGATCGGGCTCATCCTGGCCGGCGTCGAGTCGTTCTGGCAGACCGTCGTGATCGGCGTGATCATCCTGCTCGCCGTCTACGCCGACCAGACCCGCTCCCGCGTCGCCGCTCGCTAGCGCCCCGACGGGCCGCCTCCCGCGCGCTCCTGCACGCCTCTCGACCGACCCCACCCCGGCCGTCGCCTGCCCGCACGCAGGTGTCCCACCACACCCCACCCCCGCCCCACCACAGAACAGGACCCGTCCCATGTCACGACCCGACCGCTCGCTCACCACCCGCCTGGCCCGCACGACCGGCGTCCTCGCCCTCTCCACCTGCCTGGTGGGCACCCTGGCCGCCTGCGGCAGCAGCGCCGACGCCCAGGCCGGCAGCACGGGCAAGGACGGCACCATCTACCTGGTGCCCGGGCTGACCACCCACCCCGCCTACCGCACCATGTACTGCGGCGCCAAGGCCGAGGCCGACAAGCTCGGCCTCGACCTGGAGTACGCCGGCGCCACCACCTGGGACCCGTCGCTGCAGATCCCGATCGTGCAGTCCCTGCTGGCCAAGAGCCCGGCCGCCCTGCTGCTCACCCCGACCGACGGGGCTGCCCTCGCCCCGGTCGTGCAGCAGTACACCTCCGCCGACATCCCCGTGATCGCGATGGACACCACCCTCGACGACCCGAAGGGGCTCACCTCCCAGATCTCCTCGAGCAACGAGCAGGGCGGCGCCGCGGCCGCCGACGCCCTGGGCGAGGCCGTCGGTGACAGCGGCACCGTCGCCATCATCAGCGGCGCCCCGGGCGCCTCGACCGACGAGGCCCGCGTGAAGGGCTTCGTGGACCGCATGAAGTCCGAGCACCCCGGCCTGACGATCCTCGAGCCGCAGTTCTCCAAGTCGGTCGTGGCCACCGCGGAGAGCCAGACCCAGGCCCTGATGCTCAAGCACCCCGACCTGGTCGGCGTCTTCGGCGTCAACGGCAACTCCGCCACCGGCGCGGCCAACGCGGTCGACAACGGCGGCAAGAAGGGCGAGATCACCGTCGCCGGGTACGACGCCGAGCCCGCCACCGTCGAGGAGCTCAAGGCCGGCAACATCGCCATCCTGGTCGTGCAGGACTTCGCGACCGAGGGCAAGCTCGGCGTCCGGTACGCCGCTGCCGCGCTGTCGGGCGACGAGGGCGAGATCGAGAAGCAGGTCGCCCTGAAGAACGTCATCGCCACCACCGACAACGCCGACGACCTCGAGATCTCCCGGTACTTCTACGTCGACAAGTGCAGCTGAGACCGCCTCCACCCGACGACCAGACCAAGGACTGACGATGCGTCTCTACCTCGACACAGCCGACCGCACCGCGGCCGAGTCCCTCCTGTCGACCGGCCTGTTCGCCGGTCTGACCACCAACCCCACCATCCTCGACCGCGCCGGCCTCGGGGTCGGCGACATCGAGGACGTCTCGAAGTGGGCCCGCGCTGCCGGCGCCGCCGAGATCTTCTTCCAGGCGTGGGGCAGCACCACCGACGAGCTCGTCGACTGCGGCCACCGACTCCGCGACCTCGGGCAGGACGTGGTGGTGAAGGTGCCGGCGACCCGTGCCGGCACCGCGGCCCTGGCCGCGCTCGCCGCCGAGGGGATCCCCACGCTGCTGACGGCCGTCTACTCACCCGTGCAGGTGATGCTGGCAGCAGCAGCCGGCGCGGACTACGTGGCTCCCTACCTGGGCAAGCTCGACGAGAACGGCTTCGACGGTCTCGGCACGGTCGTGGCGATGCAGGAGGTGCTGGCCTCCTCCGAGGCCACCACCCGGATCCTGCTCGCGAGCATCCGGTCCGTGAGCGCCATGGTGAGCCTCGCCCGGGCAGGTGTGGACTGCTTCACCATGGGAGCACCTCTGGCCGAGCAGATGTTCGTCGACGACCAGACCGCTCGCGCGGTCGAGGTCTTCGACCAGGTCGTCGCCTCGGGTCTGGGGCAGTGACCCCGCCGGACCAGCCGGGGACGCTGCTGGGCATCGACCTGGGCACCGCCTCGGTCAAGGTCGTGCTCACCGACACCGAGGGACGTCCGCTCGTCCAGGCCCAGCGGGCCTACGACGTGGACCACCCCCGGACCGGCTGGTCCGAGACCGCGCCGCAGCACTGGTGGGAGGCCGTGGGGCAGGCCGTCCGCGAGGTCGCGGCCCACCGACCCGGGCGACCGCTGGCCCTAGGGCTCTCGGGTCAGATGCACGGCGTCGTGCTCACGGCCGATGACCACGAGCCGGTGCGACCCGCCGTGCTCTGGTCCGACTCCCGCGCCGCGCCCGAGACCGCGGCGTACGACACCCTCCCGGCGACCGTGCGCGCTCGGCTGGCCAACCCGGTCGTCCCCGGCATGGCGGGCCCCCAGCTGTCCTGGGTGGCCCGCCACGAGCCCGACCTCATGTCCCGGGCGCGGTGGGCGCTGCAGCCCAAGGACTGGCTGCGGCTCCGGCTGACCGGGATCGTCGCCACCGAGCCGAGCGACGCGTCGGGCACCCTGCTCTGGGACGTCGTGGGTGAGCGCTGGGACCCCGACGTGGTCTCCGCGCTCAGCCTCGACCTCGGCCTGCTCCCCCCGGTCCTGCGCTCGGGTGGCGCCTTCGCGGGCGCCCTGACGACGACTGCCGCGGAGCACCTCGGGCTCCCTCCCGGCATCCCGGTCGCGGCGGGCGGCGCCGACACGGCCGTCGCGCTGCTCGGCACGCGGCTCTCGGAGCCGGGCAGCGTCCAGCTGACCATCGGCACGGGCGTCCAGCTCGTGACCCCCCTCGCCGAGCTGCCCACCCCGCTCCCCCGGCGGCCTCTCACCCACACCTACCGCACCGTCGACGAGCACGGCTGGTACGCCATGGCCGCCAGCATCAACGGCGGCTCGACGCTGGCCTGGGTGTGCCAGGTCCTGGGCATGTCGTGGCCCGAGCTCTACGCCACCGCCGCGCTGCCGGCCCACGACGACGACCCCCTGTTCCTCCCCCACCTGCACGGAGAGCGGACCGCGCCGACGTCGCAGCCCCTGCTCGGGGCCTGGACCGGTCTCAGCCCCAGGCACGACCGCGCGCGTCTGGCGCGCGCCGCGCTCGAGGGCGTGGCCATCGCCGTCCACGAGGCGGCCCGCAGCCTGTCGCTGCCCGCGAGCGCCGAACCAGTGCGGCTGGCCGGCGGCGGCACCGTCGCACCCGCGTGGCGGCAGCTGCTCGCGGACGCGCTCGGTCGTCCGCTCGACGCGGTCGACACGCCCGGTGCCTCGGGGCTCGGCGCGGCTCTCCTCGCGGGACGCGCCATCGGCGTCGAGGTGCTCCCGCCCTCCCCCGCGCCACGTCCCCACGCGGCTGAGCCACGCCGGGAGGACACCGAGCGCCTGGCAGAGCGCGCAGCCCGCTGGCGCCGGCAGGCTCTCGCCCTGCAACGGTCCGGCGTCGAGTCCCCCGCGCCACCCGTGTCCTGACCGGGGTCGTGCCCTGCGAGCGCCGAGCGGGACGTGTCGACCGGAGGCCAGAAGCGCGTGTCCGAAGAATGATGAAGGGCCGCAGTGCCGGGCCCAGGCGTTGCGTCCGAGCGGGGACTTGGGCTCCCTGGACAACCGCAGTTCCCCCGACTGAGGGCGACGAAACATCCGCCATCTCCTGGTTGCCTCGTACATCTGAGGGCTCCCGAGGGTGCGGCATCGTGGTCTGGTGCGTCACCGCGGGTGTGCGCGAGTGGCGTCACGCGCAAACGATGGCAGCTCGTCGTGGCGAGGTCAGCCCAGCTCGCGTGGGCCGACGCGACTCGATGCAGGCCCGCACTCACACCAGTGGTGAGGGCGACCTGACGTGACCGGGAAGGGGGCGTTGGGACGCATGTCTCTGCCTTACCGCATCTCGACAAGCACCGCCTTCGCCGGCACGACCTTCGCCGCTGTGACGGCCGGCGTCGATGGCGCGTGGGTGGTGTCCACCGTGTTGACGGTCGTGGCTCTGCTCCTGCTCTCCCTCGTCGTCCACGGAGTGGGGGCTGCCTCGAAGAGGCAGAGCACCTAGATCGCCCTCGGTCGTGGTGTGAAACACCCCCCGAGTGTGAGTCCCCGGCGAAGGGGCCGGGTGCGGCCGATGTGCGCTACCGGCTGCGCCTGGTGGCTGTCGCCTCGACGGTGCCCTGCAGGCCGGGCCGGGTGACGCCATCCGGTGGCCCCGCGAGCACTGACACCTGATCCACGGCGAGTTTCCTGGACCCAGTAGTGGTCCAGGGGCAGCTACACGTGGCCCGCGAACAGCCGCGTCACACTGGTGCCGTGTCCGACCTGCGCCCTGCCAGCGACCTCTTGCCAGCCGCATGGGTGCTCGATGCTGCGCTGACCGGAGACGCGCCTGTCGTGCTGCGCTACGGCCCGCCCGGGTTCGACGCGTACCTGCGTCTGCCCGTGGATCCGGTCGGACCGGTCGCGCTGGGCCTGGGCCTCGACGCGGACGTAGATGCGATGGAGATCGCGCTGCGGGTGCTCGCCGGCCACACGACCACCCCCGAGGTCGCGTACGTCGGTGTGTGGCACGGCTACGGGTTCGCGTCCGGCCCCGACCCGGACGCGCCGGTGGTGCCGCTGCCGAACGCGTGGATGTACCTGTTCACCGGCCCCGTCTCGGCGATGAGGTACGCCCAGCAGGTCGTGTGGTCCCTCGCCGGGGGTGTACCGGACACCGGTATCGACGCGGAACCCGATCTGGTGTGGCCGGCCGACCACGCGTGGTGCCTCGCGTGCGAGGTCGACGAGGAGATCGAGTTCAGCATCGGCTGCACCGACGCAGCCGCGTCTGCTCTCGAGGAGGCGCTGCCGGGCCTGGTCAGACGTGTCGCCTACGGCCAGGACGCACCGTGGGAACGACCGCACGACAGGCCGCCGCACGAGGCCCTCGGCCCACGCGCGGACGGACGTCACGAGGCCCGCGGTCCGGGTCCGGTCGGTCCGGGCGGTCCGGTCGGTCCGGGCGGTCCGGGCGGTCCGGGCGGTCGGTCGTGAGGCCCGCGACGCTCCCGGCTCCCGCAGCCATCGCCGCAGGAGCTCCTGCCAGGGCGCCCCAACCCAACCCCGGTGCGCCTCCCGCCTCACCAGGCCCCGCGGCTGCCGGCGCGCCCCGTCATCACGACCGCGACGGAGGCGTCTCCACGGTGGTATCGGATGCGTATCTGCGTGGCGATGCGTCACCAAGCCCGCGTCCGTCGGTCGGCGCAGACTAGCGAGACACCCGGGTGGATGGGCGAGCAGGCTCGTGGTCTGCTCCGCGGTACCGCGACGTCTACAACGAGCTCGCGCTTGCGCCGCGGCGCCTCGCGCTCCGCGACGTGGGCCCGGTGAGCGCGCCACCGGCCCTGGGGACGGTCTGTGGGGGTGGTGTGGGTCAGCCGGTCAGCTCGCTGGACAGCACCAGACATCCGACGAGGACCCACCCGGCGCCGATGACGTAGAGCATCGGGACACGGCCGCTCTCGTCCGGCTCGTACAGCCTGCTCTTCAAGATGGGTCTCCATGTCGGCCGCCGTTCGGCTCGTGGGTAGACGAGTCGGACGAACTGGCGGTTGAAGATGACGATGGCGAGTCCGCCGACGATGCCGATGACGCCACCAGCGATGCCGATCATGCAGCGCAGCGTAGGGGCGGTGACGCGCTGGTTGCGCGGCTTTGCCGGAGTTCGGTCCTCAGGTCTCGAGGTCGCGCGCCCACACGTCGCTGAGCAGACCGGGGCCGCGCCTTGCTGACGGGTCGCGGACCTGGTCGGTCACGGCGGCGGGTACCCGAACCGCCTCGCCGTCGAGGTGCTGGCCGTCGTGGCCGTAGCGGATCTGCAGCTCGGGTCCACCCGGCCACTCGACGCGGACGATCTCGAACGCCGAGTCCGGCGCGTCCGTGCCTGCGGAGCTCTCGAGGATGCGCAGCTTGCGGGTGTCGCCGTCGCGTGCGAACACGACGTGATCGGATGCCTCCCACGACCCCGGGTTCGGGCCGCAGACCCGGAACGAGACCCACAGCGACGATCCGCTGCTTACCACCTCGTGCCGCGTCACCCTCAGCTCCCCAAACCACAGGGACTTGTCGGCGGCGTCCGTCACGGGGCTCATTGTGGCGCTGGCTGCGACAGCAGCGCTCGACAGAAGGCCAGAGGACGCCGGATGGACGTGGGCGACGAGGACCGGGGCCAGGTCACCCCGCCGGGCAGCCGGCGGGTGCGGGTGAGCGCGGCCCGGCTCGTCAGCACCCGCTTGCACGCCCCAACGACGTCGCCGCCCCAGCATGGTGGCCGCCTGGCGTCCCGGTCGCCTCCGTCCCGGTCAACGGTCACACGGTCGCCGCGGCTCTGCTGAGGAGAGCTGTGCCCCGGTTCCGTCTGACGCACCCAGCAGCGCGCGACCCGCCCCGCCGGTACCCGCAGCCGCCCCCTCGGTCGCTAACGCTCGGGGGTCTCGTGCCAACCCCGGCGCACCTCACCGGCCAACCAGGTCGCGCCGCTGACGACGAGGCCCGCCATCGCGACCAGGACCACCGCCGCGACCAACGGCATCAGGCCCGCATCGATCAGGACCGGCCTGGCGTCGAGCCCGACGACCTCGAGGAGCCTCGGCACGTAGCTGAGGACCACCAGTGGCGCGAAGACCTTGATGAACCACCACCGGCCCCGCTGACCCCACGACACCAGCTCATCACCACGCTGCACGCAGTCGAGCGTAGATCGGCAGACCAGCACCGCGGGACAGCTGCCCCCCGAGGCGCACCGCCCAACGGTGAGCAGGTGGGCGCGAACAGCGTCGCCGAACGGTCGAGGGGGCACCGTCTAGGCGTTGTCGGGTGTCACGCCCGCCAGTGCAGCTGACCATCGCCGTGCTCGGCACGCAGCCTCGCCACGGTGCGCTCTGACGCTCGGCCCCGCACGGGCGGCAGCTCCTCGCGCGTCGAACCGGTCAGCCGCCCGTCCCAGAACACCACGAACCCCTCGTCGTCATCGCGGGACCCGAACAGCTCGGCCACGTACATTCCCAGGTCATCGTCGACGTAGGCAGCGACGACCTCGACCCACTGGTCCGGGGTCACGAGCACGGTCACCGTCGTCTCGTCCGACGCCACCTCGAGCCTGCCCGGTCCGACCTCACGCACCGCACCCTCCGGCCGCAGGGTTTCGAGCAGGTCCTGCCACAGCTCGTCCGGGTCGTCCGCGACGACCGTCACCGGGTCCTCACGCGAGTTCTGCATTGCCAAGCCCGCCCTCGCCGCGGACGTTCCGACGTGCTCCAAGAGCTCGCCGGCAGCATCCGAGACCCTGGATCGAGGCGCTGAGTCACGACCGGTCGTGACGGCGTTTGCGCCAGATGCCCCGGGTGGGACGCAGCGAATAGGTGGCGAACATGTGCGTCATCTGGGGAGTGAGGGTCAATTGCAGAACGCCCCTGACCTGCATCTGTGCAGGTCAGGGGCGGTGCATCGGTCGGGCTGACAGGATTTGAACCTGCGACCCCTTGACCCCCAGTCAAGTGCGCTACCAAGCTGCGCCACAGCCCGATGCCCCCGCGGAAAGCTGGTCCGAGGACCTCCACGAAGGCGAGAGCGACCTTACCCCAGGGGCCTGCCGAGCCCACAACCCGGGTCCCGCCACGGGTGCGCCCGGACGCACAGGCGGCGGTCGGTCGGCTCACAGGTTCCTCTCCGGAACGCCCGGTTGTCTGGGTCCTCCCACCACCCGACGTCTCGGAGGCCCCCATGGACGACCAGACCCGCCCCCTGCCGATCCCGGGCGCCGACGACGGCCGCGTCCCGTCGAGCGCCGAGCCGACCGGCGCGCCCGCGGCGTACGACCGCGACCCGAGCTGGACCTACAGCTGGGGCCCGGACACCCTCAGCCCGGCTCCCCGCTCCCGCCGCGTGCGCCGCGTGGCGCTGCCCGCGCTGGCCCTCGCGCTCACCCTCGGTGCCGGCGGCGTCGGCTACGCGATCGGCCGGCCCGACGCGACCACCCCGACCGCCGGCGCCCCCTCGCAGACCCTCACCGGCGGCCAGCCGCAGACCGCACCGGACCAGACCGAGGAGGGCCAGGCGCCTGACGGCCAGGGGTTCGGCTCCGGGGTCCCCCAGGGCCAGCTGCCGTACGCCGGCGACGACCCCTTCGGCAGCCAGGGCCAGGCCCCGGGCGGCACCGGCAGCGGTGTCGACACCAGCGGCGACACCAGCGGGACGGCCAGCAGCGACCAGGTGGTCGGGCTGGTGCGGATCGCGACCACCCTGAAGTACGACGGCGCCAAGGCCGCCGGCACCGGCATGGTCCTCACCTCCGACGGCGAGGTCATCACCAACCACCACGTCGTCGCGGGGGCCACCTCGATCAAGGTGACGGTGATGTCGACCGGCACGACGTACACCGCCGACGTGGTCGGCACCGACGCGACCGCCGACGTCGCCGTGCTGCAGCTCGAGGACGCGTCCGGCCTGACCACCGTGCAGACCGACACCTCGGCGGTCGGTGTCGGCGACGCCGTGACCGCGGTGGGCGACGGCGAGGGCACGGTCGACCACCTCTCGGCCGCCACCGGCCAGGTGCTCGCCACCGACCAGCAGATCACCACGCAGAGCGAGGGCAGCACCCAGGGCGAGAGCCTCACGGGCCTGATCCAGATCAGCTCCGACGTGGTCTCGGGCTACAGCGGCGGCGCGACGTACGACGCGGACGGCGAGGTCGTCGGCATGACCACGGCCGCCTCGACCGGCACCGACGACGTGGTCGGGTACGCCGTCCCGATCTCGACCGTGCTGCGGATCGCCCAGGACCTCGAGCAGGGCGTCCAGGACGCGTCGTACGCCTACGGCCGCCCGGCCTTCCTCGGCATCGGGCTCGGCGAGACCGGCACCACCGTCCAGGGCGCGTACGCCGGCACCCCGGCCGCCCGCGCCGGGATCGCCGAGGGCGACACCATCACCGCCGTCGACGGCACGACCGTGAGCAGCGGCGACCAGCTGCGGTCGCTGGTCTCCGCGCACGACCCGGGCGACTCGGTGGAGGTCACCTGGCGGACCGCGGCCGGGGCCACGAGGACCGCCACCGTGACCCTCGCCGAGGGCCCGGTCGCCTAGGGCCCTAGCGCTTGCGCTTCTCCCGCGGCCGCACCTCGAGGCTGATCGGCGTCCCGACGAAGCCGAACTCCTCGCGCAGCCGGCGCTCGATGAAGCGCTCGTAGCCCGCGTCGAGCTTGCCGCTGGTGAAGAGCACGAACGTGGGCGGGGCCGCGGAGGCCTGGGTGCCGAAGAGGACCTTGGGCTGCTTGCCGCTGCGCACCGGGTGGGGGTGCTCGGCGACGAGGCGCCCGAGGAAGCTGTTGAGCTGACCCGTGGTCACCCGGGTCTCCCAGCCCTCCAGGGCCCGGTCGAGGGCCGGCACCAGCCGGTCGACGTGCCACCCGGTGCGGGCGGTCAGGTTGATCCGCGGCGCCCACTGCACCTGCACCAGGTCGCGCTCGATCTCGCGGTCGAGGTAGTAGCGGCGCTCGTCGTCGACGAGGTCCCACTTGTTGAAGGCGATCACCAGGGCGCGGCCGGAGTCGCGGATGGTCTGGATGATGCGCATGTCCTGCTCGGAGACCGACTGCGAGCCGTCGATCACCAGCACGGCGACCTCGGCGCGCTCGATGGCGGTCTCGGTGCGCAGCGAGGCGTAGTACTCGTGGCCCGACGCCGTCTTGACCCGCTTGCGGATGCCGGCGGTGTCGATGAAGCGCCAGGTCCGGCCGCCGAGGTCGATCAGCTCGTCGACCGGGTCGACGGTGGTGCCCGAGGCGTCGTCGACCACGACGCGGTTCTCACGGGCGAGCTTGTTGAGCAGCGAGGACTTGCCGACGTTGGGGCGCCCGACGATGGCGATGCGTCGGGGGCCGCCGATCTCGCCGAACTGCTGGGCGGGGGTCTCGGGCAGCGCGGCGAGGCACGCGTCGAGCAGGTCGCCGGAGCCGCGGCCGTGCAGCGCCGAGACGGGCATGGGCTCGCCGAGGCCGAGGTTCCACAGGCCGTAGGCCTCCGCCTCGGCGCGCTGGTCGTCGACCTTGTTGGCCGCCAGGACGACGGGCTTGCCGGACTTGCGCAGGATCCGCACCACCTGGGCGTCGCCGTCGGTGATGCCGACCCCGGCGTCGACGACGAACAGCACGGCGTCCGCGATCTGCACCGCGATCTCGGCCTGGGCCGAGATCGACTGGGCCAGGCCCTTGGCGTCGGGGTCCCAGCCGCCGGTGTCGACGACGGTGAAGGCGCGGCCGTTCCAGACGGCGTCGTACGACACCCGGTCGCGGGTCACGCCGGGCTTGTCCTCCACGACCGCCTCGCGGCGGCCGATGATGCGGTTGACCAGCGTGGACTTGCCCACGTTGGGGCGCCCGACCACGGCCAGGACGGGCGCCAGCACCTCGAGGTCGGACCCGGGCAGGGCCGCGTCGGACGAGGCCCCGGAGGAGCGGTCGGCGGGCGTCGGGCGGTCTTCGGTGCTCATGGCGTCATCTCTTCGTGTGTCGTGAGGGTCGGGCCCAGCGGGCCCGGGAGTCGCAGTCCGGTGAGGCGCTCGGCCTCGCGGGTGGTGCGGACGATGGCGGTGGTGACCCGCGCGGCGGCCTCGGCCACCTGGGCCTGGGTGCGGGGCCAGCCACTGCGGCCGAGGAGCACGGGCTCCCCGAAGGTCATCGCGATCCTGCTGCCCCGCGGCGGCAGCGAGCCGGCGTCACCGCCGGGCTCCCGGGTGCCGAGGAAGGCCACCGGGACGACCGGTGCCCCCGTCACCAGGGCGAGGTACGCCGCCCCCGAGCGCGAGGTGGTCATCTCGCCACCACCCCGTCCGCCCTCGGGGAACACCCCGACCACCCGGTCTTGTTCCAGGACGGCGACCGCGGTGCGGATCGCCCGGCGGTCGACGACGTCGCGGTCGAGCGGGATCTGCCCCGCGGCCCGCAGCACCGGCGCCGCCGGACCCGCGAACATCTCGCGCTTGGTCAGCGCCTGCACCGGGCGCGGCGAGGCGATGGCCAGGAACGGGCCGTCGAGCCAGCCCACGTGGTTGGCCGCCAGCACGGCCGGGCCGCGGGCGGGGACGTGGCGGGCGCCGTGGACCTCCATGCGCCACCACGCGCGCAGCAGCCGCTGGGCTGCCGGGCGGCCCCGCACGAGCAGGGCGGTCACGCCGGTCTCCCGGACCCCTCGGGCGAGGTCGCGCCGGCCTGCTCGACGAGGCCGGCGACGAGGTCGACGACCTGCTCCAGGGTGTAGGGCGTGGTGTCGAGGTGGACCGCGCCGTCAGCCGCGACCGCGGGGGCGGTGGCCCGCCCGGAGTCGATGGCGTCGCGGCGCAGCAGGTCGGCCTGCGTCGCGTCGAGGTCGCCCGCGCCGTTCTCGGCCGTGCGCCGTGCGGCCCGCGCGGCCGGGTCGGCCGTGAGGTAGAGCTTGACCTGGGCGTCGGGCGCGACCACGGAGCCGATGTCGCGGCCCTCGACCACGATGCCGCCCGCGCCGATGATCTCGCGCTGCAGGTCGAGCAGCCGCTGGCGCACCTGCGGCACCGAGGCGACCGCGCTGACGTGGTCGGTCACCTCCTGGGTGCGGATCCGCTCGGCCACGTCGTGGCCGTCGACGGTGATGGTCGGGGCGTCGGGGTCGGTCCCGGACTCCACGACGGGACGCGCAGCCAGCGCCGCGACCTGCTCGGCCACGTCGGCGGCCGCGAAGTCCACGCCGGCGTCGATCATCGCGGCCGTGACGGCGCGGAACTGCGCACCCGTGTCGAGGTAGCGCAGGCCCAGCCGCGAGGCGACCCGGCGGGACGTGCTCGACTTGCCGGACCCGGAGGTCCCGTCCATCGCGACGACGATCGTGCTGGCCACGGTCGTGGTACCTCCTGGTGCTGGCTGCGGGGTGGGGGCGGTGCCGGGGGCCTCGCCGACCCGGTCGCAGCCGCTCATGCTACCGGTGGGTCGTCCAGTCCCGGGCCTCGAGCGCGGTGCGCAGCGGCTCGGCCGCCTCGTCGGCGACCAGCAGCTCCACCAGGCCCACGGGCCGGCCGGGGTCGTGGTCGATGCGCAGGTCCTCGATGTTGACCCCGATCTCCCCCACGTCGGCGAACAGCCGGGCCAGCTCGCCCGGGTGGTCGGGCACCGCGACGTACACCGGGCGCGTGGGCAGCGACGGCCCGCCGTGCTTGCCCGGGATCGCCCGGGTGCCGGCGACGCCACGCTCCAGGATCTGGCCCAGCGCGTCGTCGTCGGCGGCGTCGAGGACGCCGACCAGGCGCACCAGGTCGTCGCTGACCTGCCGGAGCAGGTCGGTCACCGCCGGCCGGTTGGCGCGCAGGATCTGGCGCCACAGGGCCGGGTCGCCGCCGGCGATCCGGGTCACGTCGCGCACGCCCTGGCCCGAGAGCGACAGCTCGGCCGGCTCGACGCCGGCCAGCTGGCCGGCGGTCAGCACGGCCAGCAGGTGGGGCAGGTGGGAGGTGCGGGCGACGGCGCGGTCGTGGTCCAGCGCGCTCATCCGCAGCGACTCCGCGCCGCAGCGCCGGGTCAGCTCCTCGACCAGCGCGACGGCGGCCGGGTCGGCGTCGGGGTGCGGCGTCACGGCCCAGGGACGCCCGTCGAAGAGCGCCTCGCTGCCGGCCAGCGGCCCCGAGCGCTCGCTGCCGGCCATCGGGTGGCTGCCGACGTAGCGCTGCACACCCCCGGGCGCCAGCCGCCGCACGTCGTCGAGCACGCCGCTCTTGACGCTCGCGACGTCGGTGACCACGCCACCGCGCCGCAGCGCGTCGGCCACGACCTCGGCCACGTGGTCGGGCGGCACCGCGACCACGGTCAGCTGGGCCACCCCGGACGCGGGCGCGGGGTCGCCCGCGCCCAGGCCCACCGCGGTGCGCACGTGCTCGGGGCTGCGGTCGGAGAGCCACACCTCGAGCCCGGCCCGACGCGCGGCGAGGCCCACGGAGGTGCCGAGCAGGCCGGCTCCGACGACGTGGACCGGTCCGAGGAGGTGGTCGCTCACCGGGTGCTACTCATCGGGCAGGGCGCGCACCCGGTGGAGGTCGCGCCGCAGCGCGGCCGCCCCGTGGAGGTAGACGTGGGTGATCTCCTCGCGGGAGAGCTGGGTCTCCACGTGGGCCATCAGGCGCACGACGCGGGGCATCGAGCCCTCGATCTCGAGCTCGCGGGCGCAGATCAGCGGGACGTCGTCGAACCCGAGCTGGCGGGCGGCGTACGCCGGGAACTCGCTGTGGAGGTCGGAGGTCGCGGTGAAGATGATGCTGATGAAGTCGTGGACCTCGAGCTCGTTGGCCTCCATGACGCTGCGCACCATCTCCGCGACCCGGTCGAGCATGTGGTCGCGGCTGTCGGCGTCGAGCTGGGTGGCTCCCCGGACGGCACGGACGTGCACGGGTCCTCCTGGCGTTCGCGGGCGGCGGGCGCGCCGAGCCTACCGCCGGGCGCCGTGACGGGTCGGGCCGCCGTCACGGGCGACTAGAGCTGGCCGGCCTCGAGCAGGGCGCCGAGCTCGTCGGAGGTGAGGTCGCGCAGCTCCCCGCTCCGGATGCCGCGCACCACCACGGGCCCGATCGCGGTCCGGGTCAGGCGCCTGACCGGGTGACCGACGTGATCGAGCAGCCGCCGCACGATCCGGTTGCGGCCCTCGTGGATCACCAGCTCGACGATCGAGCGCTCGCGGGTGCTGGAGACGACCTTGACCCGCGAGACCGTCACCGGGCCGTCCTCGAGCTCGACCCCGGCGAGCAGCCGCTTGAGGACGGCCTTCTCGACCACGCCGTCGACCTCGGCGACGTAGGTCTTGTCCATCTCGTACGACGGGTGGGCCAGCCGCTGGGCGAACTCTCCGTCGTTGGTGAGCAGGATCAGCCCGTCGGTGTCGGTGTCGAGCCGACCCACGTGGAAGAGCCGCTCGGGCCGGTCGGCCACGACGTCGCCGAGGTGGCGCCGGCCCTCGGGGTCGGACATGGTCGAGACGACGCCCCGGGGCTTGTTGAGGGCCAGGTAGACGTGGTCGCTGACCGGGGGCAGCCGCTTGCCGTCGACCCGGATGACCGCGCGCCGCGGGTCGACCTTGGTGCCGAGCCGCGTGACGACCTCGCCGTCGACCTCGACCAGCCCGGCGAGCATGATCTCCTCGCACTTGCGACGGCTGGCCACGCCCGACTGGGCCAGCAGCTTCTGCAGCCGGACCAGTCCCTCCTCGTCGGTCTCGATCTCCCTCATGGGGCCATGCTGTCATCGGGCCCGGACCCGGCCTCGACCCGAGGCACCGCCGCGACCTCCTGCTCGTCCTCCAGGTCCTCGATCCCGGGCAGGAACGGCGCCAGCTCGGGCAGCTCGTCGAGCGAGCCGATGCCGATGCGCTCGAGGAAGTAGCGGGTCGTCCGGTAGAGGTGCGCGCCGGTCTCCGCGTCGTGGCCGGCCTCCTCGACCAGGCCGCGGGCAAGCAGGGTGCGCATCACGCCGTCGACGTTGACGCCGCGGATCGCCGAGACCCGGCTGCGGCTGACCGGCTGCTGGTAGGCCACGACCGCGAGCGTCTCGAGCGCCGCCTGCGTCAGCCGGGCCTGCTGGCCGTCGAGCACGAAGCGCTCGACCACGCCGGCGAGCTCCTCGCGGGTGTAGTAGCGCCAGCCGCCGGCCACGTGGCGCAGCTCGAAGCCGCGGCCGGTCTCGTCGTACTCCCGGGCCAGGGCGGCGAGCGCCGCCTCCACGTCGGGCACGGGGTGGCCCACCGCCGCAGCGAGCGTGGTGTCGTCGAGGGGCTGGTCGGACACCATCAGCAGCGCTTCCAGGGCAGGACGCAGCGGGGCCAGGGGCACGTCGAGCGTCGGGTCGTCGCCCGTCGCGTCGGCGCCCGTCGGGTCCGCGGCGTCCCCAGCGGGCTGGTCAGCGGGCTGGTCAGTGGGCTGGCTCATGCGGCTCCTCGGCTGCAGGGGGTACGTCGGCCCCGGCCGGGGGCCCGTCGAACTCGTCGTCGATCTCGACCTCGGTGTCGTCGTCGCCCGTCCAGCGGATGCTCAGCTCCCCCAGCGGCGTGACCTGGTCGAAGGCCACCACGCCCTCCCGGAACAGCTCCAGCAGCGCCAGGAAGCGCGCCACCCGGGTCATCGTGTCGGGCGCGTCGGCGGCCAGGGAGCGGAAGGTCGTCGTGCCGCTCCCCCGCAACCGCCCCACCACCACGGCAGCCTGCTCGCGCACGCTGACGGCGGGGGCGTGGATGTGGGCCAGGCCGACGCCCTCGGGCTCCGGCTTGGGCGCCATCGCACGGGCCGCCAGCCGGGCGAGCTCCTCCAGCCCCAGCCCGATCAGCACCTCGGGCAGCAGCGTGGCGAACCGCTCGTCGAGGCCGACGGCGCGCGGGTGGCGGCGCTCCTCGCCCAGCATCCGGGTCTCGAGCAGCGAGGCCACCTGCTTGAAGGCGCGGTACTGCAGCAGCCGCGCGAAGAGCAGGTCGCGGGCCTCGAGCAGCGCCAGGTCCTCCTCGTCCTCGACGTCGCCCTGCGGCAGCAGCCGGGCCGCCTTGAGGTCGAGCAGCGTCGAGGCCACCAGCAGGAACGACGTCGTCTGCTCCAGGTCCCAGCCCTCGCCCTCGGGACCGGCCGCCTGGTGGGCCTTGATGTGGGCGATGAACTCGTCGGTGACCTGCGAGAGCGCGACCTCGGTGACGTCGAGCTTGTGCCGGCTGATCAGGCTCAGCAGCAGGTCGAAGGGACCCTCGAAGTTGGCGAGGTGGACGGCGAAGCCGGTGGCCTCGACCTGGGTCCCCGCGTCCTCAGTCACCGGTGAGGCGCTGCACCAGGACGCTGTCCTCGCCGTTGGCCTCGAGGTCGGCCAGCGCCATCGCGATCGCCACCCGGACCAGTCGGCCCCGGTCGACGGCGATGCCCTGGCTGCGCCGCAGCGAGAGCCGGGCGTGCTCGAGGTCGAGCAGCTCGTCGGCGGTGACGTAGACCGTCATCTTCTCGTCGTGGCGCACCCGTCCGCTCGGCCGCTTGACGGGCTCGGCCGCGGGCGCCTCCTCGACGGGCGCGACCGTGGCGAGCTGGCGGGCTGCCGTGCCCCGCTCGCGCGCGTCGCCCTGCTCGGGCGCGCCGCTGGGACGGAACAGGTCGTCGGCGGCCGGCAGGCTCACGCGTCGGGGCATCGGTCGAGCACCTCCTTGGCGAGCTGGCGGTACGCCGCGGCACCGGGCGAGCTGGAGGCGTAGCTGGTGATCGGCTCGCCGGCGACGGTCGAGTCGGAGAACTTCACCGTGCGGCGGATCACGGTGTGGAAGACGGTGTCGCCCCAGGCCTCGACCAGGCGCTCCATGACCTCGCGGCCGTGCAGGGTGCGGCCGTCGTACATCGTGCCGAGGACGCCGTCGACGTGCAGCCGCGGGTTGAGCCGCTCGCGCACCTTGTCGATGGTGGTCTTGAGGAGGGCGACGCCGCGCAGGGCGAAGTACTCGCACTCCAGCGGCACGATGACGCCGTCGGAGGCCGTGAGCGCGTTGACGGTCAGCAGGCCCAGCGAGGGCTGGCAGTCGATGAGGATGACGTCGTACTGCTCCAGCGCCGGGGCGAGCACGCGGCTCAGGGTCTGCTCGCGGGCGACCTCGTGGACCAGCTGGACCTCGGCGGCCGAGAGGTCGATGTTGGAGGGCAGCAGGTCCATCCCGGGCACGCCGCTCGGGACCACGACCTCCTCGAGCGCGACGTCGCGCTGCATCAGCAGGTTGTAGATCGTCAGGTCCATCTGGTGGGGGTTGAGACCCAGGCCGACCGAGAGCGAGCCCTGCGGGTCGAAGTCGACCAGCAGCACCTTGCGTCCGAACTCCGCCAGCGAGGCGCCGAGGTTGATCGTGGTGGTGGTCTTGCCGACGCCACCCTTCTGGTTGCACATCGAGATCACGCGGGCCCGGGCCGTGGTGCTGCGCGGCCCCGGCTCGGGGATCTCGGGCATCGGGCGACCGGTGGGGCCGAGGACGACCTCGGGCACGTCGTCCGGCGCGACCTCGGGAGCCACGTCGACGAGCGTCTCGGGCTGGTCGCCGGGCTGCTCGACCGGCTGGGTGGGCCGGGCGCGGAACGGCAGCGTCTCGGCCAGCCGCTCGCCGTCCCGGGGCTCGGCCCGCGGCGGCTGGGGCGGACTCACGAGCGGGGGCATCTCGGACGCCGAGCTCCCCGAGGTCGGGCTCCCGTGACGCTGTCCGAAACCGTCCGTGCCGCTCATGTGGATCCCCTTCCAGGTGAGCCCACCCCACGGGGCCGGCTCACGTCGATGTCGACTTCCGCCAAGCCGCCGGGCGACTGTATGCACCCCTCCGAGGGGCCACAAGCCAGACCGACGTCGTCCACAACATTGTCGACTTGTGGCCTTCCGGTTGTGGGGAGCGCCGCGCCGTGGACCCACAACTGATGTCAGACCTGTGGACGCGCCTGTGGACGGCCGGGGCTCTCCGGGGGGTGGGTCGGCGGGTGGGTCGCAGGGTGGGTCGGCCGGTGGGGCCCCGGGGCGTCATGCGAGGTGGTCGCCCCGGCGCCCCGTCCGCACGACCTCCCGCGGGGCGTCGTACGAGGCGGTCGCCCCAGCAGCCAGCTCGCATGACGCCGAGCCGATCGCGGTTCGACGTGCCCGAGCCCGCGAGCCGTCCGTCGGTGTGGTCGGCCACGGGGAGCCCACGCGGCGATCGGGGCCACCGGAGCACCCACCGACCCACCAACGACCCACCACGTCCGACCCACCAGGCCGGACCGCCGGGCTATCCCTGCGCCCGGGGGTGCGAGGCGGCGTACACCTCGCGCAGGCTGTCGACGGTGACGAGCGTGTAGACCTGGGTGGTGGTCACCGAGGCGTGGCCGAGGAGCTCCTGGACGACGCGGACGTCGGCGCCGCCCTCGAGCAGGTGGGTCGCGAACGAGTGCCGCAGGGTGTGGGGCGAGACCTCGGCGCTCACGCCGGCGCGCTCGGCGGCGCGCACGATCACGGCCCAGGCGCTCTGCCGCGAGAGCCGGCCGCCGCGGGCGTTGAGGAACATCGCGCCGGCCTTCTCGGCGGGCGCGCCCCGGCCCCCGCTCGCCGTCGCGGCCAGCAGGTCCGGTCGGCCGCGGACCAGGTAGGCGCGCACCGCCTCGCGGGCGTAGCTGCCGACCGGCACCACCCGCTCCTTCGAGCCCTTGCCGCGCAGCAGCACCGTGTGCGCCGCGGGGTCGTCCGACTCCAGCTCGAGGTCGTCGACGTCGAGGCCGACGGCCTCGGAGATCCGGGCGCCGGTGCCGTAGAGCACCTCCAGCAGCGCCCGGTCGCGCAGCGCCAGCGCGGTCCCGGCCGATCCGGCCGCGTCCAGGATGCGCTCGACGTCGCCCAGCGAGATCGCCTTCGGCAGCCGCTTCGCCGGCGGCGGGGGTCGTACGCCGGCCGACGGGTCGCTCGTGGCCAGTCCGTCGGCGAGGGCGAACTTGTGGAAGCCGCGGACCGCCACCACCGTGCGCCCCGCCGAGCTCGCGCTCAGCGGCTGGTGGTCGCGGTCGCCCTCGCGCAGCGCCATGAGGAACCCGCTGATGGTCTGCTCGCTGACGGCGTCGAGCGAGCTGATGCCGAGCCGGTCGAGGTGGTCGAGGTAGCGTCGCAGGTCGCGGCGGTAGGAGCTGACCGAGTTGGGGGCCAGGCCGCGCTCGACGACCAGGTGGTCGAGGTAGGTGCGCACGGCCCGCACGACGGCGTTGGGCCCCGTGGCGACCGATCCCGCGAGGGCCCCGGGAACGACCTCAGCCACGCGTCGAACCCCTGCTCGTCCCGTCGCCGCGCACGTCGCCTCCTCGCTGGTGGGGCCGAGTCTAGGCCCGGCCCTCCCCCGCGTCGGTCAGCCCCGCGTCGTGCATCACGCGCAGCACGTTGCGGCTGGTGAGCGCGGCGAGGTCGGAGTCGCTCCAGCCGCGCTCGGCCAGCGCCTCCAGCAGCACCGGGTAGCCCGTGACGTCCTCCAGCCCGTCGGGCAGCATCCCGACGCCGTCGTAGTCGCCCCCCAGGCCCACGTGCTCGATCCCGGCGACCTCGCGGACGTGCTCGAGGTGGGCCACGACGTCGGCGACGCTCGCCCGCGGCGGCGGGTGCTCCTCGGCCCAGCGGGACTCGAGCGCCTCCTCCTCCGGGGAGTACGCCGCGTAGCCGTGCGGCGCCAGCGCCTCCTGCATCTCCGCGTCCCAGTCGCGGACGCCCTGGTTCACGAAGTGCGGCACGAAGGTGACCATGCACAGCCCGCCGTTGCCGGACAGCCGGCCCAGCACGTCGTCGGGCACGTTGCGCGGGTGGTCGGTCACCGCCCGGGCCGAGGAGTGGCTGAACACGACCGGCTGCGTGGTGGTGTCGAGGGCGTCGCGCATGGTGTCGGCCGAGGTGTGGCTGAGGTCGACCAGCACCCCGATCCGGTTCATCTCGGCGACCACCTCGCGACCGAGGTCCGACAGCCCGCCCAGCACCGGCTCGTCGGTCGCCGAGTCGGCCCACGGCACGTTGTCGTTGTGGGTCAGCGTCAGGTAGCGCACACCCAGCCGGTGCAGCATCCGCAGCGTCCCGAGCGACCCGCCGATCTGGTGGCCGCCCTCGGCGCCCATCAGGCTCGCCACCCGGCCCGACCGCCAGGCCCGCTCGACGTCCTCGACCGTGGTCGCGAGGGCCAGCGCGTCGGCGTACCGCCCGATCATGGTGTGCGCGGCGTCGACCTGCTCGAGCGTCGCCACCACGGCGGCGTCACCGGCCAGGGTCGCCGGCACGAACACCGACCAGAACTGGGCGCCGACGCCGCCCTGGCGCAGCCGCGGCAGGTCCGTGTGGGTGCCGATCCCGCGGCACGCCGCGGAGTCGGTCAGCTCGAGGCGGTCGAAGTCGTAGCCGACCAGCTCGCGGGCGGCCCACAGCAGGTCGTTGTGGCCGTCGAGGACGGGGTGGTCGCGCAGCAGGTCGGCCACACGGGCACGGGTGCTCATGGCCCCACCCCATCACGACGGCCCTGCCCCGCCCGCCGGGTGGTCGTCCCTCGGGGGTCGCCGGCCTCAGAGCCGCCCGCGGCGCCGCAGCGCGTCGTACGCCAGGACGGCGGCCGCCATCGGCGACTCGGCGATCCGGCCCTCGAGGACGGCGTCGATGAGCTCGTCGACGGGGACCCAGACGGTCTCCAGCTCCGCCTCCTCGCCGTGCAGCTCGAAGTCGCCGCGGTCGGCGTACGACAGGCCGGTGGCGAGGTAGATGTGGTGCAGCTCGGTGGTGATGCCGGCCGAGGGGTTGAGGGTGAGCAGGTGGCGCCAGCGCTCGGCCTGCAGCTCGACCTCCTCGCGCAGCTCGCGCTCGGCGGTGACCTGGGGGTCCTCGCCCTCGACGTCGCAGATGCCGGCCGGGAGCTCGGTGAAGACGCCGCCGGCGGCGTGGCGGTACTGCCGGATGCAGCAGGCCCGCTCCTGGTCGTCGACGGCCAGCACGAGCGCGGCCCCCGGGTGCTCGATCACCAGGCGGCGCAGCACCTCCTCGGGGTGACCGGGCCGCTGCACGCTGTCCTCGCGCAGGGCCACCACCCAGGCGTCGCGGTGGAGGTCACGGGACTCCACCACCGGCCACGACAGGAACTCGTCGTCGATGCCCTCGACGCGCGCCACCTAGGCCTCGACCGGCTGCGCCGGCGAGTCGGTCGCGTCGGGCACCCAGCGGCGACGCAGCGCGCTCTCGTCGATCGGGATGAGCAGCTCGCGCTGGCGCTGGATGGCCGCGCCGACGAGGCCGGCGAACAGCGGGTGCGGCCGCGTCGGACGCGACTTGAGCTCGGGGTGGGCCTGCGTCGAGACGTAGAACGGGTGCACCTCGGCGGGCAGCTCGACGAACTCCACCAGCGTGGCGTCCGGGGAGGTGCCGGAGAAGACCAGGCCGGCGTCCTCGAGCTGGTCGCGGTAGGAGTTGTTGACCTCGTAGCGGTGGCGGTGGCGCTCTTCGACGCGCGCCTCGCCGTACGCCGCCCGCACCACGCTGCCCTCGCGCAGGTCGGCCGGGTAGAGGCCCAGCCGCATGGTGCCGCCGAGGTCGCCGGCGCCGTCGACGAAGGCGTGCTGCTCGGCCATCGTGGCGATGACCGGCTCGCTGACCTGCGGGTCGAACTCGCTCGACGCGGCCCCGGTGAGGCCGGCGACGCTGCGGGCGTACTCGATGACCATGCACTGCAGGCCCAGGCAGAGCCCGAGCGTGGGCACCTTGTGGGTCCGGGCGTACGTCAGGGCGCCGAGCTTGCCCTCGATGCCGCGGATGCCGAAGCCGCCGGGCACGCAGATGGCGTCGAGCTCGGCGAGCGCCCGGGCGGCCCCCTCCGGGGTGGCGCACTCGTCGGAGGGGATCCACTCGATGGTGACCTTGGCCTCGTGGGCGAAGCCACCGGCGCGCAGCGCCTCGACGACCGAGAGGTAGGCGTCGGGCAGGTCGACGTACTTGCCGACCAGACCGATGGTCACCTCCTCGTTGGGGTGGTGGACCCGGCGCAGCAGGTCGTCCCACAGCGTCCAGTCGACGTCGCGGAAGGGCAGGTTGAGGCGGCGGACCAGGTAGGCGTCGAGGCCCTCGCGGTGCAGCACCTTGGGGATGTCGTAGATCGAGGGTGCGTCGGCCGCGGTCACCACGGCCTCCTCGTCGACGTCGCACATCAGCGAGATCTTGCGCTTGACCGACGCGGGGATCTCCCGGTCGGCCCGGCACACGATCGCGTCGGGCTGGATGCCGATGGAGCGCAGCGCGGCCACGGAGTGCTGGGTCGGCTTGGTCTTGAGCTCGCCCGAGGGCCCGATCCACGGGACCAGCGAGACGTGCAGGAAGAAGACGTTGTCGCGGCCGATCTCGTGGCGCACCTGGCGCGCGGCCTCGAGGAAGGGCAGCGACTCGATGTCGCCCACGGTGCCGCCGACCTCGGTGATGACGACGTCGATGTCGTCGCCGCCCATGGCCAGGACGCGGTCCTTGATCTCGTTGGTGATGTGCGGGATCACCTGCACGGTGTCGCCGAGGTAGTCGCCGCGGCGCTCCTTGGCGATGACCGAGCTGTAGACCTGACCGGTCGTCACGTTGGCGATCTGGTTGAGGTCGGTGTCGAGGAAGCGCTCGTAGTGACCGATGTCGAGGTCGGTCTCCGCGCCGTCGTTGGTGACGAAGACCTCACCGTGCTGGAACGGGTTCATCGTGCCCGGGTCCACGTTGAGGTACGGGTCGAGCTTCTGCATCGTGACCGACATCCCCCGCGACCGGAGCAGACGTCCCAGGCTGGAGGCGGTCAGGCCCTTGCCGAGGGACGACGCGACGCCGCCGGTGACGAAGACGTGCTTGGTCTGCTGCCTGGCTACCAAGAGGGCTCCCCGTGGGCTCGAAGTGTGCGACTGTCCACGGGGTTCGACCCTATCAAGGCCGGGACGGGTTCGTGGCCATCGGCTCGCACCGAGACCCGCTCGGGCGCACCGGGCCCGTCCGGACCCGCTCGGACCCGCTCAGCCCCGGGAGGCCTGCGCGACGTCGAGCAGCTCCTGCGCGTGGGCCATCGCGGTGTCCGAGGACTCCAGGCCGGCGAGCATCCGCGACAGCTCGCGCACCCGGCTGGAGTCGTCGAGCACCTCGAGGCCGGAGGTCGTGACGCTGCCGTCGCTGCTCTTGCGGACCACGACGTGGCGGTCTGCGAACGCCGCGACCTGCGGCAGGTGGGTCACCACCAGCACCTGGGAGCGCCGGGCCAGCGCGGCCAGCCGGCGGCCGATCTCCACGGCCGCCTTGCCGCCCACGCCCGCGTCCACCTCGTCGAAGACGAAGGTCGGCACCGGGCGGGTGTCGGCGAGCGAGACCTCGATGGCGAGCATCACGCGGGAGAGCTCGCCGCCCGAGGCGCCACGGGTGAGCGGCCGGGGCTCCGACCCGGTGTTGGCGGCGAGCAGCAGCTCGACGTCGTCGACGCCGGCGGGGCCGAAGCGCCACCCGGTGCCGTCGAGGACGAGGCCGCGCTCGTCGGGGGTCCGGTCGAGGGCGACCTCGAAGCGCGCGTGCGGCATCGACAGGGCGTCCAGCTCGGCGGTGACGGAGGCGGCCAGGCGGGTCGCGGCGTCGCGCCGCAGCGCGCTCAGACCCGCTGCCTCCTCGGCCAACCGGGTCCGCAGGTCGGCCCGCTCGGCACGCAGCTCCTCGACCCGGTCGTCGGAGCCGTCGAGGAGCAGCAGCCGCTGCGAGGCCTCGGCCGCCCAGGCGAGGACCTCCTCGGCGGTCTCGCCGTACTTGCGGGTCAGCGAGGACAGCGCGGCCCGGCGCTCCGAGACCGCGGCCAGCCGGGCCGGGTCGGTCTCGACCGCGCTGGAGTAGCCCGCGACGTCGGCAGCGACGTCGGCGAGCAGGTAGCTGACCTCGGCGACCCGGTCGGCCAGCGCGGCGGCGTCCGGGTCGAGCTCGCGCACGCTCTCCAGCGCCCGTCGGGCCGCGCTGACGGTGCCGAGCGCGTCGGGGGCGTCCTGGTCGGAGGAGAGCGCCTCGCGCGCGGTCTCCGCGGCGGCCTGCAGGGTGTCGGCGAAGCCGAGCCGGGTCTCGTCGGCGGCCAGGGTGACCTCCTCCCCCGGCGCCGGACCCACGGCCTCGATCTCGTCGAGTCCCAGGCGCAGCACGTCGGCCTCGCGAGCACGCTCCCGGGCCGAGCCGAGCACCTCGCGCAGCTCGGCCTCCACGGCCAGCAGCCGGGCGTGGTGCTCGCGGTAGGGCGCGAGCAGCGCGTCCAGCGGCGCGCCGGCGTAGTCGTCGAGCGCGTCGCGCTGCGCCTCGGGCCGCAGCAGCCGGTGCTGGTCGGACTGGCCGTGCACGGCGACCAGCAGCGACCCCACGCGCCCCAGCGCCGAGGCCGGCACCGAGACCCCGCCCAGGAAGGCGCGCGAACGGCCCTCGGCGGAGACCTGGCGGGCCAGCAGCACCGTGCCGTCCTCGACCTCGCCGCCGTGCTCGTCGGTCACGGCGGCCACCTCGGGTCCCGCCCGCACGACTCCCTCGACCCGGGCGGCGCGCGAGCCGGTGCGGACCGAGCCGCTGTCGGCGCGGCCGCCCAGCAGCAGCCCGAGGGCCGTCACCAGCATGGTCTTGCCGGCGCCGGTCTCACCGGTGATGACGCTCAGGCCGGGGCCGAGCTCGAGCACCGACTCGTCGATGACGCCGAGCGAGCTGATCCGGATCTCCTCGATCACGGCCGGTCGCCGTCGCTCGCCCGGACAGCAGCACCGGCGGCGCCCGAGGCGGACCCGGCGGTTGCGTCGGCCGCGTCGTGCGCCGCAGCGACGTCGGCGACGTCGGCGTCGTGCTGGCGGCGCCTGCGCTCGGCGGCGCCTCGCCAGCCCTCGACGGGCAGGCCGAACTTGGCCACGAGACGATCGGTGAAGGGCGCCTCGTGGAGCCGGGCCAGGCGCACCGGCGAGGCGCCGCGGCGCACCTCGATGCGGGCACCCGGGGGCAGGTCGACCGTGCGGCGGCCGTCGCACCACAGCACGCCCGCACCCGCCGTCTGGGCCAGCACCTCGACGGCCAGGACCGAGGAGGGCGCGACCACCACCGGACGCGAGAACAGCGCGTGCGCACTGATCGGCACCATGAGCAGGGCCTCGACCTCGGGCCACACCACGGGACCCCCCGCGCTGAAGTTGTACGCCGTGGAGCCGGTCGGCGTCGCGCACACGATCCCGTCGCAGCCGAACCGGCTGAGCGGCCGGCCGTCGACCTCCACCACGACCTCGAGCATCCGCGATCGGGCGGCCTTCTCGACGCTGGCCTCGTTGAGGGCCCAGGTGGAGGCGATGAGCTCCTTGTCGCGGTAGACCGAGACGTCGAGCGTCATCCGCTCGTCGCTGGTGTAGCGGCGCTCCACGACCCGCTCGATCATGGACTCCACCTCCTCGCTCTCCGCCTCGGCGAGGAAGCCCACGTGTCCGAGGTTGACGCCCAGCAAGGGCGTCGCGGTCCCGTGGGTCAGCTCGCAGGCGCGCAGGATGGTGCCGTCGCCGCCGATGACCAGGGCCAGCTCGCACTCCTCGGCCCGGACCTCGTCGAGGGTCACGGTCTCGACCGCCACGTCCGCGGGGAGCTCGGCCTCCTTGGCCTCGTCCTCGAGCATCCGCACCACCAGGCCGTGGCCCAGCAGCGAGCTCACCACCGCCCGGGTGACGGCACGGGCCTCCTCGCGGCCGGTGTGGGAGAGCAGCAGGATCCGGCGCGGGCCACCGAGGGCGGGACCGCGGTGGTGGTCGGGCTCGGGGAGGGTCACTCGTCCACCCTCTCACCCGGCACCGACGCACCCGGGTCGCCCACGACCGCGTCGACCACCTGCTCGTCGTCCAGGGCCGGCTCGCCGCGGCGCAGCCAGACGAAGAACTCGACGTTGCCCGAGGGGCCCGGGAGCGGGCTGGTGGCGACGGCCCGCAGGCCCCAGCCCCGCCGGGCGGCCTCGTGCGCCACGGTCAGCACCGTCTCGGCCCGCAGGGCGGGGTCGCGCACCACGCCTCCCTTGCCGAGCCGCGACTTCCCGACCTCGAACTGCGGCTTGACCATGAGGGCCAGGTCGCCGTCGGGGTCCGTGACGCCGATCAGGGCGTCCAGCACCAGCGTGAGCGAGATGAACGACAGGTCGCCGACCACCAGGTCGACGGGTCCCTCGGTCAGCCCGAGGTCGAGCTCGCGCACGTTGGTCCGGTCACGCACCACCACCCGTGGGTCGTTCTGCAGAGCCCACACCAGCTGGCCGTAGCCCACGTCGACGGCCACCACCTCACGGACCCCGGCCCGGAGCAGGACGTCGGTGAAGCCGCCGGTGGAGGCACCGGCGTCGAGCGCGCGACGGCCCGCGACCTGCAGGCCCAGCGGGGCGAAGGCCTCCAGGGCACCCGCGAGCTTGTGACCGCCCCGGCTGGCGTACTCCGGCCGGTCGGGGTCCTCGCGCACGACGAGGTCGGCGTCGGTGGTGACACCGGTGGCGGGCTTGGTCGCGACCGCCTTGTTGACGCTGACCCGCCCGGCGGCGATCAGCACCGAGGCGTGCTCGCGCGACCGGGCCAGCCCCCGACGGACCAGCTCGGCGTCCAGGCGCAGCCGTCGCGGTGGCACGGCTCAGCCGCGCGCGGCGCTCTCGCCGGAGAGCACCCGGCGCAGCGACTCGTGCGCCTGCTCGAAGACCACGACGTGCTCGGACACCGGCGCCTCGTCCAGCTGCTGCAGGGTCGCCAGCACCCGCTCGACCTCGGCCTCGGCGTCCCCACCGCGGGGAGCGACGGGTCGCGCCGCGAAGGCCGCGGGCGTCGGGACCGGTGAGACAGGAGCCTGCGTCGGGTCGCTCATGCGCGCGAGGCTACCCGGGCAGGTCGACGCCGTCGGTGGCGACAGGCCCGCCGTGCTCGTCCAGGTGGCGCCAGGACACCTCCGCGACGACCCGCCACCAGTCGGCCGGCTCGCCGTCCCCGCTGACCCGGAGCGTCCCCTCCTCCACGCGCGCCGACCAGCCGCCCAGCGTGGCGGTGCCGTCCTCGGGCACCTCGGGAGCGGGCTGTGGCGCGGCGAGCGCGGCCAGGTCGGGCGCGACGTACGTCGGTCGGCACTCGGGACCCGCCGCGACGAGCTCCTCGAGCCCGGTGACGCCGGTCAGCACCAGCAGGCTGTCCCAGCCCATGGTGACCGCGCCCTCGATGTCGGTGTCGAGGCGGTCGCCCACGACCAGCGGGTGCTCGCCACCCACCCGCGCCAGCGTCTCCTCGAACAGCGGCGGCTGCGGCTTGCCCGCCACCTGGGGCTCGCGAGCGGCGAAGTCGGCGATCAGCTTCACCAGCGCCCCGTTGCCGGGCGCCGCCCCTGACGCGGTCGGGATGGTCATGTCGGTGTTGCTGGCGATCCACGGGAGGCCGTCGGCCACCAGCGTCGCGCCGGCCATGATCTGCTTCCAGGCCAGGTCCGGGCCGTAGCCCTGCACGACGGCCACCGGCTCCTCGTCCACGGAGGACACCGGCACCAGACCGCGCTCGCGCAGCGCCTCGTCGAGGCCCTGCCCGCCGACGAGGAACACCTTCGCGCCCTGGTCGAGCTGCTGGGAGGCCAGCCGGGCCGCTGCCTGCGCGCTGTTCACCACGTCGTCGTCGCTGGCCTCCACGCCCAGCGAGCGCAGGTGGTCACCGACCGTCGACGGGGGACGCGAGGCGTTGTTGGTGACGAAGGCCAGGTGCATGCCCTGCGCCTGCGCGGCGTTGAGCGCCTCCGGGGCACCGGGCACGGCGTCGCGGCCCCGGTAGACCACGCCGTCGAGGTCGAGCACCGCGACGTCGTACGCCTCCTGGAGCGGGGTCCCGCTGGATCCCAGCAGGCTCACGCCTGGTCCTCGAGCTGCTTCTCGAGGGTGCGCGCCCGCTCGGTGGCGTCGGTGGCACGCTCGGGGTCGACGGCGTCGGTGCGGTGGAACCAGGTGAGGGCGTCGTTGCCGCGCCCGGCCTCGGCCAGGGCGTCGGCGTAGGCGTAGCGCAGCCGGGCCACCCACGGCTCGCGCGACTTCGACAGCAGCGGCGAGGTCTCCAGGGTGCGGAGCGCGGCGTCCATCTCGCCGCGGTCGCGGCGGGCGCCGGCCTCGACGATGGTCAGCTCGGCCAGCAGCGCCGGGGCCAGCTTGTCCTTGGGGGCGTTCTTGACCACGGCCAGCGCACGGTCGGGGCGCCCCAGGGCGCGCTCGCAGTCGGCGATGATCGCGACGTAGTCCTGGGCGCCGTTCATCCGCTTGGCGGACTTCAGCTCGGCCAGGGCCTCGGAGTACTCCCCCGCGGCGTACGCCGCCTCGCCGACGGCCTCGCGGACCACGGCCAGCCGGCCGGCGCGGGCACGAGCGGCCAGGGTGTGCTGGTAGGCGATCTTCGGGTCGCTGTCGATCAGCTCGCCGGCGGCCACCAGGTGGCGGGCGACGCGCTGGGCCAGCTTCTCGGGCAGCGACTTGAGCTGCGCCGCGATGTTGCGGTCGAGCTCCTTGCCGGTGATCTCCTCGGGGATCGGCGGCCCGTCGTACTTGACCTGGCCCTCGGTGCGGGCGACGTCGTCGCGACGGTCACCGTCGCGTCGCGACCGGCTGAAGTCGCGCTTGCCGCGGTCCGAGGAGCCGCCTCGGCGGTCGTCGGTGCGCCCGCCCTTGCGGTCCCCGGGGCCGCCACCGGCACGTCGAGGCCCTCCGGGCTTGTCCGAGCCACCGCGGCCGCCGCCCTGGCCGCCTCGGCCGGGGGTGCTGCCACCGCTGCGTGACGGGCGAGGGGTTCGGTCTTCGGGCACGGCGGGATCTCCTGATCTCGAGGCTGGACAAAAGACTAAGGGCCGCCCCACGGATGGGGCGGCCCTCAGAACTAAAAATTGTCCGGCGACGTCCTACTCTCCCACGACCTCCCGGTCGCAGTACCATCGGCGCTGAAAGGCTTGACTTCCGGGTTCGGAATGGAACCGGGTATTTCCCTATCGCTATGGCCGCCGAAACACTATGGAGTTATCCAGTGGACACCAACCCCACACCACCACCCCACCCCACAACAGGGCAGAACAGTCACATGGGACTCATACGGTGTTCCCGACCGTAACTCGGGAACCACACAGTGGACGCGCAACATCTTTGAGGGACAAGCCCTCGGCCTATTAGTACCGGTCGGCTAGGCATTACTGCTGTACACCTCCGGCCTATCAACCCAGTCGTCTACTGGGGGCCTTACCCGGTTGACCCGGTGGGAAACCTCATCTTGAAACGTGCTTCCCGCTTAGATGCTTTCAGCGGTTATCACTTCCGAACGTAGCTAACCAGCCGTGCCCTTGGCAGAACAACTGGCACACCAGAGGTTCGTCCATCCCGGTCCTCTCGTACTAGGGACAGCCTTTCTCAAGTTTCCTGCGCGCGCGGCGGATAGGGACCGAACTGTCTCACGACGTTCTAAACCCAGCTCGCGTGCCGCTTTAATGGGCGAACAGCCCAACCCTTGGGACCTACTCCAGCCCCAGGATGCGACGAGCCGACATCGAGGTGCCAAACCATCCCGTCGATATGGACTCTTGGGGAAGATCAGCCTGTTATCCCCGGGGTACCTTTTATCCGTTGAGCGACGCCGCTTCCACATGCCAGCGCCGGATCACTAGTTCCGACTTTCGTCCCTGCTCGAGTTGTCACTCTCACAGTCAAGCTCCCTTGTGCACTTACACTCGAAACCTGATTGCCAACCAGGCTGAGGGAACCTTTGAGCGCCTCCGTTACATTTTAGGAGGCAACCGCCCCAGTTAAACTACCCATCAGGCACTGTCCCTGATCCAGATAATGGACCTAGGTTAGATATCTAATACGACCAGAGTGGTATTTCAACGATGACTCCACACTCACTGGCGTGAATGCTTCACAGTCTCCCACCTATCCTACACAAGTCGAACCAAACACCAATACCAAACTATAGTAAAGGTCCCGGGGTCTTTCCGTCCTGCCGCGCGTAACGAGCATCTTTACTCGTAGTGCAATTTCGCCGAGTCCACGGTTGAGACAGCGCCCAAGTCGTTACTCCATTCGTGCAGGTCGGAACTTACCCGACAAGGAATTTCGCTACCTTAGGATGGTTATAGTTACCACCGCCGTTTACTGGGGCTTAAGTTCTCCGCTTCGATCTTGCGATCTAACAGGTCCCCTTAACCTTCCAGCACCGGGCAGGAGTCAGTCCGTATACATCGTCTTACAACTTCGCACGGACCTGTGTTTTTAGTAAACAGTCGCTTGGGCCTGGTCTCTGCGGCCATCACCGCGTCTCACAGCAAGTGTGATAACGGATCCGGCCCCCCTTCTCCCGAAGTTACGGGGGCATTTTGCCGAGTTCCTTAACCATGGTTCACTCGATCGCCTTAGTATTCTCTACCTGATCACCTGAGTCGGTTTGGGGTACGGGCGGCGCATAGCTCGCTAGAGGTTTTTCTCGACAGCATAGGATCAGCCACTTCGTCCATACGGACTCCCCATCAGGTCTCAGACACATGAGAGACGGATTTGCCTGTCCTCTCGTCCTACACCCTTAGCCACCGACAACCATCGCGGTGGTTGGCCTACCTTCCTGCGTCACCCCATCGCTTGACTACTACTAGATCGGGTCGTGCGCTCTGCCACCATCGTCCCGAAGGATCCCGGTGGTTTCGGGCACTTAGCATCACTAGCCTCGTCATGGGCGCTACTTTGCCGGTACGGGAATATCAACCCGTTGTCCATCGACTACGCCTGTCGGCCTCGCCTTAGGTCCCGACTTACCCAGGGCAGATTAGCTTGACCCTGGAACCCTTGATCATTCGGCGGAAGAGTTTCTCACTCTTCATTCGCTACTCATGCCTGCATTCTCACTCGTGTGGCGTCCACGACTGGTTCACACCGCCGCTTCACTCGCCACACGACGCTCCCCTACCCATCCACACACCTGGACCCACTCACGTGGGCCGGGATAACGCATGAATGCCATAGCTTCGGCGGATGACTTGAGCCCCGCTACATTGTCGGCGCGGAATCACTTGACCAGTGAGCTATTACGCACTCTTTCAAGGGTGGCTGCTTCTAAGCCAACCTCCTGGTTGTCTCTGCGACTCCACATCCTTTTCCACTTAGTCACCGCTTAGGGGCCTTAGCTGATGGTCTGGGCTGTTTCCCTCTCGACTACGGAGCTTATCCCCCGCAGTCTCACTGCCGCGCTCTCACTTCCCGGCATTCGGAGTTTGGTTGAATTCGGTAAGCTGTTGGGCCCCCTAGTCCATCCAGTGCTCTACCTCCGGAAAGAAACACGCGACGCTGCACCTAAATGCATTTCGGGGAGAACCAGCTATCACGAAGTTTGATTGGCCTTTCACCCCTATCCACAGGTCATCCCCTCAGTTTTCAACCTAAGTGGGTTCGGTCCTCCACGCGGTCTTACCCGCGCTTCAACCTGCCCATGGATAGATCACTTCGCTTCGGGTCTTGATCGTGCCACTCAGACGCCCTATTCGGACTCGCTTTCGCTACGGCTTCCCCACACGGGTTAACCTCGCGACACAACGCAAACTCGCAGGCTCATTCTTCAAAAGGCACGCTGTCACCTGGTCCCCACGAGGGGGACTTCAGCTCCAACGGATTGTAGGCACATGGTTTCAGGTACTATTTCACTCCCCGCCAGGGGTACTTTTCACCTTTCCCTCACGGTACTTGTCCGCTATCGGTCACCAAGGAGTATTTAGGCTTAACGGGTGGTCCCGCCAGATTCACACGGAATTTCAGGGGTTCCGTGTTACTTGGGGTAACGCCACAGAGCCATCGGTTTACGTATACGGGGCTATCACCCTCTACGGCCGGACTTTCCAATCCAGTTGCACTTCATCGATGGTTTCTTACTCTGTGCTGGTTCGGCAGAACCAACAAGGCGGCCCCACAACCCTCACGCCGCAACGCCTGCCGGCTATCACACGACGTGAGTTTGGCCTCTTCCGATTTCGCTCGCCACTACTCTCGGAATCACTTTTGTTTTCTCTTCCTGCCGGTACTGAGATGTTTCACTTCCCGGCGTTCCCTCGCACCACCCTATGTGTTCAGATGGGCGTAACTGGACATGACTCCAGCTGGGTTTCCCCATTCGGAAATCCCCGGATCACAGCTCGATTGCCAACTTCCCGGGGCTTATCGCAGGCTTCTACGTCCTTCATCGGCTCTTGGTGCCAAGGCATCCACCATGTGCCCTTAGTAGCTTGTCTTGCTACAAAGATGCTCGCGTCCACTGTGTAGTTCTCAACATACGGGCGGAACCCCCACCTACACCCCCGCTGACCCACACGCCACCGGCATCCCCCGAAGGAGACCCCGACGACCGCACGAGCAGTTCGAAGAGATGGAAGGCCGCAGAAGAATCATGACCTCACAAGGCCTGATCCCTCAGGACCCAACAGTGTGCCTGACAACTCCCCCACCCAGTAACCACGTTCCACACACCAGCAGCACGAAGCCACCGACGCAGTACTAGCCGCCAACCAGACGAGAGAGCAACCAAATAATCGACGTTCCACTAATGAGCTGGCACCGCCGAGGAACACACGTCCCCGAAACAGCGCCGATGGACACCCACCGAAGCAGGTGCCTACATGCTCCTTAGAAAGGAGGTGATCCAGCCGCACCTTCCGGTACGGCTACCTTGTTACGACTTCGTCCCAATCGCTCGCCCCACCTTCGACAGCTCCCTCCGTAAACGGTTGGGCCACTGGCTTCGGGTGTTGCCAACTTTCGTGACGTGACGGGCGGTGTGTACAAGGCCCGGGAACGTATTCACCGCAGCGTTGCTGATCTGCGATTACTAGCGACTCCGACTTCATGGGGTCGAGTTGCAGACCCCAATCCGAACTGAGACCGGCTTTTTGGGATTCGCTCCACCTTGCGGTATCGCAGCCCTTTGTACCGGCCATTGTAGCATGCGTGAAGCCCTAGGCATAAGGGGCATGATGACTTGACGTCATCCCCACCTTCCTCCGAGTTGACCCCGGCAGTCTCTTATGAGTCCCCACCATGACGTGCTGGCAACATAAGACGAGGGTTGCGCTCGTTGCGGGACTTAACCCAACATCTCACGACACGAGCTGACGACAGCCATGCACCACCTGTATACAAGTGTCCAAAGAGACCTCTGTCTCCAGAGGCTTCTCGTATATGTCAAACCTAGGTAAGGTTCTTCGCGTTGCATCGAATTAATCCGCATGCTCCGCCGCTTGTGCGGGCCCCCGTCAATTCCTTTGAGTTTTAGCCTTGCGGCCGTACTCCCCAGGCGGGGCGCTTAATGCGTTAGCTGCGGCACGGAACTCGTGGAATGAGTCCCACACCTAGCGCCCAACGTTTACGGTGTGGACTACCAGGGTATCTAATCCTGTTCGCTCCCCACACTTTCGCTCCTCAGCGTCAGGTAATGCCCAGAGAACCGCCTTCGCCACCGGTGTTCCTCCTGATATCTGCGCATTTCACCGCTACACCAGGAATTCCGTTCTCCCCTGCATACCTCTAGTCTGCCCGTATCGGAAGCAGGCTCAGGGTTAAGCCCTGAGTTTTCACTCCCGACGCAACAAACCGCCTACGAGCCCTTTACGCCCAATAATTCCGGACAACGCTCGCACCCTACGTATTACCGCGGCTGCTGGCACGTAGTTGGCCGGTGCTTCTTCTGCGCATACCGTCACTTTCGCTTCGTCTGCGCTGAAAGAGGTTTACAACCCGAAGGCCGTCATCCCTCACGCGGCGTTGCTGGATCAGGCTTTCGCCCATTGTCCAATATTCCCCACTGCTGCCTCCCGTAGGAGTCTGGGCCGTGTCTCAGTCCCAGTGTGGCCGGTCACCCTCTCAGGCCGGCTACCCGTCGAAGCCTTGGTGAGCCATTACCTCACCAACAAGCTGATAGGCCGCGAGCTCATCCTGCACCGCCAGAACTTTCCACCACACCCCATGCGAGGCGCAGTCATATCCGGTATTAGCCACCGTTTCCGGTGGTTATCCCAAAGTGCAGGGCAGATTGCTCACGTGTTACTCACCCGTTCGCCGCTCGTGTACCCCGAAGGGCCTTACCGCTCGACTTGCATGTGTTAAGCACGCCGCCAGCGTTCGTCCTGAGCCAGGATCAAACTCTCCATTGAAAATGCAGAAATTCAAACCCCAGCAAGAGGAACGATCCACTGACAAAAAATTGCCAGAATCATCGTCGTTCTTACCAAAGGAACCATCAACCAACACCCACCCCAAAAGGCAGGCAATCGGCCGACAGGTATAAATTAATTCGTCGACTTTTGGCACACTGTTGAGTTCTCAAGGATCAAGCGCACACCACATCGGAACCTTCCGGCCCTCCGTGGGACAAGGGTCAAACTTACCGGGCACCACTGATCGAGTCAAACCCGATCCTGCGCTCGGCCCCAGCGCGTGGATCTCGCGGTGGGGCTCCGTCTGAGGCCGCACCGAGGCGGATCCTCACCGGGCCTCGTCGGAGGCACTGCGTGGGTGGCTGGTCCGTTCCGGCCGCCTGACTTCTCAGTCCTGCGTCCCGCTCACCGGCCCAACGAGATAGAACATTAGGCGCCCCCCGGAGCACCGTCAAATCGACTCGTCGTGGCCCCGGTCACAGCGACTTCTAACGCAGGTCAGGCCGCTCCGGACCGCTCACGACGCCCGCCAGGTCCGCCGCCGAGGCGGCGCCGGCGAGGCGCATCGACTCCTCGAGCTCGGTGCCCAGCTCGAGCAGCGCACGGCGCACGCCGTCGACCCCGTCGGAGGCGAGCGCGTAGAACATCGGACGTCCCACGAAGACCCCCGTGGCGCCCAGCGCGAGCGCGACCATGGCGTGCAGGCCGCTGCGCACTCCCCCGTCGACGAACACCGGTGCCCGCCCCGCGACCGCGCCGACCACGTGGGGCAGGCACGACGCCGTCGACGCGACCTGGTCGAGCTGGCGGCCGCCGTGGTTGGACACCCAGACCGCGGCGGCCCCGGCATCGACGGCCCGCGCGGCGTCGTCCCCGCGCAGCACGCCCTTGGCCACCACCGGCAACCCGGTCATCTCGGAGAACCGGCCCAGGTCCTCGGGCACCAGGTCCATCGCCTTGTCGCGGTCCTTGGGACTCACCCCCACCGGTGGGGTGCGGGCGTTGACGCCCACCCACGACCGGTCGGCGACGTCCCAGACCGAGCCGCCCTCGGGGGCGGGGTAGCGGGTGCCTACCACCGGGGTGTCGACCGTGAGCACGATGGCCGACGCCCCCTGGGTGACGGCGTCCTCGAGCAGGCCCGCCGTCAGGTCGCGGTCGGGCGAGGCGTAGAGCTGCATCCACCAGGTGACGCCCGTGGCAGCCACGTCGGCGAAGGTGCTGCCGGCGTTGCTCGAGAGCACGAGCGGGACGCCGACCTCCGCGGCCGCCCGGGCCATCGCGACCTCACCGTCGGGGTGGGCGGCTCGCTGCAGGCTCATCGGTGCGATCCCCAGCGGCAGCGGTGACGACGTGCCGAGCAGGTCGGCGGTGGTGTCGATGGTGCGCACGTCGCGCAGCACGCGGGGCAGCAGCCGCACCGCGCGCCAGGCCGCCTCGGCCTCGCCCAGGGTGACCTCCTCGCGCGCCCCCTCGGCGATGTAGCGCAGCACCGCCGGCGCGAGCACGTCGCGCGCGCGTTCCTGCGCCTCGTCCAGCCACCGTGCGTGCGTGCCCGTCATCCCTGGACCTCCACCCCGGCGAGGTTCTTCTTGCCGCGGCGCAGCACCAGCCAGGTGCCGGCGAGCAGGTCGTCCTCGTCGGGCACGTGCTCGACGTCGGTGACCCGCTCGTTGTTGAGGTAGGCGCCGCCCTCGCCGATCGTGCGGCGCGCCTCGCCCTTGCTCCTCACCAGCCCCGAGGCCACCAGCAGGTCCACGGTGGGGGTCCCGCGGGGGGCGGTCGCCGCCCCGGCCTCGCGCAGCGCGGAGGACAGCGTCGCGCCGTCGAGCCCGCGCAGGTCGCCGCCGCCGAACAGGGCGGCGGCCGCCGCCTTGGCCTGCTCGGTCTCGTGGGCGCCGTGGACCAGGGTGGTGACCTCGTCGGCCAGCCGCTTCTGGGCGGTCCGCAGGAACGGCTTGTCGGCCGTGGCGGCGTCGAGCTCCTCGATCTCCTCGCGCCCGAGGAAGGTGAAGATCCGCAGCAGCTCGCCGACCTTGTCGTCCTCGGCGTTGAGCCAGAACTGGTGGAAGGCGTACGGCGAGAGCATCGTCGGGTCGAGCCACAGGGCACCGCCCTCGGTCTTGCCGTACTTGGTGCCGTCGGCCTTGGTCACCAGGGGCGTGGCGAACGCGTGCACGTGGCCGCCCTCGGCCCGCCGGACCAGCTCCACGCCTCCGGTGAGGTTGCCCCACTGGTCGCTGCCGCCGAACTGCAGCGTCACGCCGTGGTCGCGGTACAGGTTGAGGAAGTCCATCGACTGCAGCAGCACGTAGCTGAACTCGGTGTAGCTGATCCCGGCCTCGAGACGGCTGCGCACCACGTCGCGGGCCAGCATCCGGTTGACCGGGAAGTGCTTGCCGATGTCGCGCAGGAAGTCGATCGTCGACAGGCTCGCGGTCCAGTCGTAGTTGTCGACCATCGTCGCGCCGTTGTCGCCCTCGAAGTCGAGGAAGGGCTCGATCTGCGAGCGCACCCGTCCCACCCACTCCTTGACGGTGTCGAGGCTGTTGAGCGTGCGCTCGCCGGAGTCGCGGGGATCGCCGATCATGCCGGTGGCCCCACCGACCAGGGCGTACGGCGTGTGGCCGGCGAGCTGCAGCCGACGCGCGGTCAGCAGCTGCACGAGGTTGCCCATGTGGAGGCTGGGCGCGGTCGGGTCGAAGCCCACGTAGAACCGCACGCTGCCCCCGGTGAGCGCCTCGCGGAGCGCGTCGCGGTCGGTGGCGTGGGCGATCAGGCCCCGCCACTCGAGGTCGTCGAGCAGGGACGGGTCGGTGCTCACGGGGTGGGGCTCCTCGGGCTGGGACGGGCGCCGGGGCGGATCCGGGCGCGCTCGGACGGGCACCAGCCTCCCACGGGGCGGGCGGCGGTGTCCGGCGACCTCAGCGCGCGGACCAGCCGGGGTCGCGACCGGTCGCGCCCAGCACGCGGGCGAACGCGGGGGCGTCGTCGTCGACCCGGACCTCCTCGCCGAAGGCGCCCATCGAGCGTCCCGTCTCCCCGACCTGCTCGACGACCGCCTCGGCCTCGGCCACGGCCCCATCGGAGTAGGCGACCTCCTGGCCGGTGGCGCGGGCGAGGTCCCACCCGTGGACCATCACCTCGACGTACGCCAGGCGTCCGACCTCCTCGCGGGTCATCGACCCGTCGAGGGCCTCGCCCTCCCAGGCCTCGGGCTGGCTCCACGCGTCGGCCAGCGCGATCAGGCGGTCGCCCAGGTCGTCGCGCCACGTGGCCCCCACCTCGTGGCCGCGCGAGCCCCACGGGTCGTCGCGGTCGAGCGGCTCGTGGGCGCCGACGCGGCGCATCGCGTCGGTCGTGCCGAGGACGTGGCCGACCAGGTCGCGCAGCGTCCAGCCGTCGCAGGGCGTGGGTCCGTCGAGGTCGCCCGGTGGCACTCCCTGGAGCACGGGCTGGAGCGTGGCGACGACGTCGTGCAGGTGCTCGCGTGCGGACATGGTGTGCCTCTCTGGGGGACGACCGGTCACGCCGGGTGTACCCGAGGTCACCCGCCTGATGCCTCAGCCCGGGCGGCGCACCGCGGCCGGGCGGTACGCCGAGACGCTGGGCTCCCCCGCCAGCCAGAAGCGCCACGGCCGGTCGGCGGCACGGCGCAGCCCCACCCGCGGGCCGGTGGCGACGGCCTCCGGCGGGACGGGCGGGTCGGCCGGCTCCAGCCAGCCGGCCGCGTCGGCGCCGTCCTGGGCGAGGTCGAGCGCCAGCGCCCGGCACAACCGGGCGGGTCCCCGGGCCAGGTCGCGGTCGCTGGAGCCGGGTCGTCGCTCTCGGGCCAGGTCGCGGCCGGCGACCACCTCGCCGGCGCGCAGCAGCACCGCGCTCGCCTCGCCCTCGGGGCCGCACACCAGGTTGGCGCAGTGGTGCATGCCGTAGGTGAAGTAGACGTAGAGCCGCCCGGCCGGGCCGAACATCACCCGGGTGCGGGGCGTGGGGCCACGGTGCGCGTGGGAGCCGGGGTCGTCCGGGCCGGCGTACGCCTCGACCTCGGTGAGCCGCAGCGTGACGCCCGCGTGGTGGAACCGGGCTCCGAGCAGGCGCGGGGCGACCTCCAGGACGGGGCCCGCCAGCAGCTCCGCGGGGGTCAGCCGAGCCATCCCCGGTGCTCGGCCAGGACGGCCCGCAGCTCGGCCAGCTGCTCCGCGACCCGGACCGGCGCGGTGCCGCCCCGTCCGTCGCGCGAGGAGACCGAGCCCTCGACGGTGAGCACGGCCCGCACCCCGGGGGTCAGGCGCGGGTCGATCGCGGCGTACTGCTCGTCGGTGAGGTCCTCGAGGCCGATGCCCAGCTGCTCGCAGCGGCGCACGCAGGCGCCGGACAGCTCGTGGGCCTCGCGGAACGGGACGCCCTCGCGGACCAGCCACTCCGCCACGTCGGTGGCCAGGCTGAAGCCCTGCGGGGCGAGCTCGGCCATCCGCTCGGTGTCGAAGCGCAAGGTCGCGACCTGGCCGGTGAAGGCGGGAAGCAGCACCTCGAGGGTGTCGACGGAGTCGAAGACCGGCTCCTTGTCCTCCTGCAGGTCGCGGTTGTAGGCCAGCGGCAGCGCCTTGAGCGTCGCGAGCAGCCCGGCGAGATTGCCGATCAGCCGCCCGGACTTGCCGCGGGCCAGCTCGGCGATGTCGGGGTTCTTCTTCTGCGGCATGATGCTCGACCCGGTCGAGTAGCCGTCGTCCAGCGTGACGAAGGCGAACTCCCGGGTGGCCCACACGATGATCTCCTCGGCCTGCCGGCTGACGTCGACGCCGACCATCGCCAGCACGAACGCCAGCTCGGCCACGAAGTCGCGGGCGGCGGTGCCGTCGATGGAGTTGGCGACCGAGCCCGTGAAGCCGAGCTCGTGGGCGACCGCCTCGGGGTCCAGGCCCAGGCTGGAGCCGGCCAGCGCGCCCGAGCCGTAGGGCGACTCCGGGGCCACCCGCGCGTCCCAGTCGCGCAGCCGGGCCACGTCGCGGGCCAGCGGCCAGGCGTGGGCGAGCAGGTGGTGGCTCAGCAGCACCGGCTGGGCGTGCTGGAGGTGGGTGCGCCCCGGCATCACGGCGCCGAGGTGGCGCTCGGCCTGGTCGGCGATGGCCTCGGCGAGGTCGAGCACGTGGCCGGCCACGAGGCGGGCGTGGTCGCGCAGGAAGACCTTGAACAGGGTCGCGATCTGGTCGTTGCGGCTGCGCCCGGCGCGCAGCTTGCCGCCGAGCTCGGGCCCCACGACCTCGAGCAGGGCGCCCTCGAGGGCGCCGTGGACGTCCTCGTCGCCGGGCTGCGGCAGCAGCTCCCCCGAGGCCACCCGCCGGTCGAGCTCGTCCAGCCCGCCGAGCAGGCCGTCGAGCTCGGAGTCGTCGAGCAGGCCGGCGGCGTGCAGCACCCGGGCGTGCGCCCGCGACCCGGCCAGGTCGTGGTGCGCGAGCCGCCAGTCGAAGTGCGTGCTGCGCGAGAGGGCCACCAGCTCGGGGCTGGGCCCCGTCGCGAAGCGACCGCCCCACAGGCTGCCGCTGTTGGTCGTCCGGCCCGGTGCGTCGCTCACCGGCCTACCCTGACACACCGCGGAGGGGCGCCAGGACCGGGCCGGCAGGGGGCCGCGAGGCCCCCTGGCGGGACGGCCCGAGCACCTCAGGCCAGGGCGCGACCCACGCTGCGGTTGCGGAAGTCGGGGGCCGCGAGGCGCTCGGCGTTGGCCTCCTGGTCGGCGGCCTCGGTCTGCGACTCGCGCTCGGCCGCGACCCGCGCCTCCCACGCCTTCACCTCGTCGTCCACGCGGCCGGAGTCCCACTGCAGGGCGTCGGCGACCAGCTCGGCCACGGGCCGGGCGCAGGTCACGCCGCGGTCCTTGGTCTCGATCGAGATGCGGGTGCGGCGGGCCAGCAGGTCGTCGAGGTGGAGCGCGCCCTCGTGCGTGGCGGCGTACAGCAGCTCGACCCGGAGGTACTCCTCCGCGCCGGGGACGGGGTCCTTGAGCGACGGGTCCTCGGCCCACATCGCGAACAGCTCCTCGACCAGCGAGCCGTAGCGGCCGAGCAGGTGCTCCACCCGCCAGGCCGGGAGGTCCTGCCGCAGGGCGATCGTCTCGACCTGGTTGCTCAGGGCGTGGTAGCCCTCGGCACCCACGAGCGGGATGTGCTCGGTGACGCTCTCGGGCACGTTGCTCGCCAGGTCGGGGCGCGCGGCATCGACGGCGTCGGCCGCCATCACGCGGTAGGTGGTGTACTTCCCGCCGGCGATCGAGATCAGGCCGGGCTGGGGCCGCGCGACGGCGTGCTCGCGGGAGAGCTGGGAGGTGCTCTCGCTCTCGCCCTTGAGTAGCGGCCGCAGGCCGGCGTAGACGCCCTCGATGTCGTCGTGGGTCAGCGGGTGCGCGAGCACCGTGTTGACGTGCTCGAGGATGTAGTCGATGTCGGCACGGCTCGCCGCGGGGTGGGCCTTGTCCAGGTCCCAGTCGGTGTCGGTGGTGCCGACGATCCAGTGCATGCCCCACGGGATCACGAACAGCACGGACTTCTCGGTGCGCAGGATCAGCCCGGTCTCGGAGTTGATCCGGTCGCGCGGCACCACGATGTGCACGCCCTTGGAGGCCCGCACGTGGAACTGGCCGCGACCCCCGGCGAGCTCCTGCACGTCGTCGGTCCACACGCCCGTGCAGTTGATGACCACCCGGCAGCGGACGGTGGCGGTCTCGCCGGACTCGACGTCGGTCACCTCGGCCCCGACGACCCGCTCGCCCTCGCGCAGCAGCCGCTCGACCTTGGCCGAGGTCAGCAGCCGGGCGCCGTAGGAGGCGGCCGTGCGGGCCACCGTCATCGTGTGGCGGGCGTCGTCGGACTTGGCGTCGTAGTAGAGGAGCGCACCGGCCAGCGCGTCCTTGCGCAGGCCGGGCACCATCCGCAGCGCCTTGGTGCGCGACAGCTGCTTGTGGCGCGGCACCGAGCGGGCGCCGCCCATGGAGTCGTAGAGGGTCAGGCCGGCCGTGACGTAGGGCCGCTCCCAGAACCGGTGCTTGAGCGGGTAGAGGAACGAGACCGGGCGCACCAGGTGGGGGCAGATCCGCGTCAGCATCAGCTCCCGCTCGCGCAGCGCCTCGCGGACCAGCGAGAAGTTGAGCTGCTCGAGGTAGCGCAGGCCGCCGTGGAACAGCTTGGAGCTGCGCGAGGAGGTGCCGGAGGCGTAGTCGCGCTGCTCCACCAGCAGCACCGACAGGCCGCGGGTCACGGCGTCGAGCGCGACACCGGCGCCGGTCACGCCGCCGCCCACCACCAGCACGTCCACGTCGTGGTCGGGCAGGGACGACCACGTGTCGCCACGCTGGTCGAGGTCGAGTCGGGCAGGTGCCACCATGGCCGGTCTCCTGGGGTGTCGGTCGGCTGTCGTGTCGCTGCTCCGAACCTATGCCGTCCCTGGGCGTCGCGGGGAGGGGCGGGTGCCCGCCAGGGGCGGCACTGGCGTCCGGGGACCGAGGTCCCTACGGTGGGGCTGCGTCAGTGACGGGGGTCACAGCGATCATCGGGGCGCCGACAGGAGGCATCGTGTTCACCGACATCTTCGTGCCCGAGCTCATGGGCACGGCCATCCTCATCCTGCTGGGATGTGGCGTGGTCGCCAACGTGGTGCTGCCCAAGACGGGCGGCTTCGGGGGCGGCACGCTGCTGATCAACTTCGGCTGGGGCCTGGGCGTCTACTCCGGCGTCTACGTCGCCTACAAGTCCGGCGCCCACCTCAACCCCGCGGTGACGCTGGGCCTGGTGGCGTCGGGCAGCGTCGACCTGTCGTTCGTCGAGGTCGTGGTCTACATCGTGGCCCAGGTCCTCGGCGCGATGCTGGGCGCGGGCCTGGCGTGGGCGGCGTACAAGAAGCACTTCGACGACCCGGAGGCCGACGAGGGCTCCAAGCTCGGCGTCTTCAGCACCATGCCGACCATCCACGCACCGGTCTGGAACGTCGTCACCGAGGTGATCGGCACCTTCGTGCTGATCTTCGTCATCCTCGCGTTCGGCAAGACCCCGACCCAGGTCGGTCCGCTCGCCGTCGCCCTGCTCGTCGTGGCCATCGGGGCCAGCCTCGGCGGCCCCACCGGCTACGCCATCAACCCGGCCCGCGACCTCGGGCCGCGCATCATGCACGCGCTGCTGCCGATCCCCCGCAAGGGCTCGAGCGGCTGGCACTACGCCTGGGTCCCCGTCGTGGCGCCGATCATCGGCGGCGTCCTGGGCGGCCTGGCCGCCAACGCCGTCGGGTTCGTCTGAGCCCCGCCGCGACACCCGAGCCGCACTCCCCGCACCTGCCCGCCACCCACTCGGCACCACCCTCTGGAGGCACACCGACCATGGCCACGAAGACCTACATCCTGTCCATCGACCAGGGCACCACCAGCACCCGCGCGATGGTGTTCGACCACAGCGGATCGGTCGTCTCGGTCGACCAGATCGAGCACGAGCAGATCTTCCCGCGCGCCGGCTGGGTCGAGCACGACCCCATCGAGATCTGGAACAACACCCGCGAGGTCATCGGCGGGGCGCTCGGCAAGGCCAACCTCAACAGCAAGAACATCGAGGCCGTCGGCATCACCAACCAGCGCGAGACCGCGGTGGTGTGGGAGAAGGCCACCGGCAAGCCGGTCTACAACGCCATCGTGTGGCAGGACACCCGGACGCAGAAGATCGTCGACGAGCTCGCCGGGGACGAGGGCCCCGACCGCTACAAGGCGGTGTGCGGGCTGCCGCTGGCGACGTACTTCTCCGGGCCGAAGGTGAAGTGGATCCTCGACAACGTCGACGGTGCGCGGGAGAAGGCCGAGGCCGGCGAGCTGCTCTTCGGCAACACCGACACCTGGCTGCTGTGGAACCTCACCGGCGGCGCCGAGAACGACGGCGTGCACGTCACCGACGTCACCAACGCCAGCCGCACCATGCTGATGAACCTCGCCGACCTGACCTGGGACGAGTCGATCGCCTCCGACATGGGGATCCCGGTTTCCATGCTCCCGGAGATCCGCTCCTGCTCCGAGGTGTACGGCGAGTGCAAGCCCGGCGTGCTCAACGGCACCCCGATCGCCGGCATCCTCGGCGACCAGCAGGCGGCCACCTTCGGCCAGGCCTGCCTGGAGAAGGGCACGGCCAAGAACACCTACGGCACCGGCAACTTCATGCTGCTCAACACCGGCACGGAGCAGGTGCCCAGCGAGAACGGCCTGCTCACCACCACGTGCTACAAGCTCGGCGACGAGCCCACGGTCTACGCCCTCGAGGGCTCGATCGCGGTGACCGGCTCGCTCGTGCAGTGGGTGCGCGACAACCTCGGCATGATCTCCTCGGCGGCCGAGATCGAGGAGTCGGCCAAGAAGGTCGACGACAACGGCGGCGCCTACTTCGTGCCGGCGTTCTCGGGCCTGTTCGCCCCGCACTGGCGCTCCGACGCCCGCGGTGCGCTGGTCGGGCTGACGCGCTTCGTCAACCGCCACCACATCGCCCGGGCGGTGCTGGAGTCGACGGCGTTCCAGACCCGCGAGGTCCTCGACGCCATGAACGCCGACTCCGGGGTGCCGCTCACCGAGCTGCGCGTCGACGGCGGCATGGTCGTCAACGAGACCCTGATGCAGTTCCAGGCCGACATCCTCGGCGTCGACGTGGTGCGGCCCAAGGTGGCCGAGACGACCGCGCTCGGGGCGGCGTACGCCGCGGGCCTGGCGGTGGGCTACTGGGAGAACACCGACGACATCACCGAGAACTGGGGCGAGGACAAGCGCTGGTCGCCCCAGATGGACGAGGACGAGCGGGAGCGCCTCTACCGCAACTGGAAGAAGGCCGTCGCCAAGACCCTCGACTGGGTCGACGACGACGTCGACTGACCCACAGCCGCAGACGCGCACGGCCGCCACCCGCGGGGGGTGGCGGCCGTGCGCCGTCCCCGGGGGGAGGCACGCAGACGCGCGGACTCAAGTTTTCGGTGGTGTCCGGTTGGTCCGGTCAAGTCCGTGCAGATCGGACAGCGACCGGAACTTGTGTCCGCGCGTCTGCGAGGCCCGGGGCCCCTCAGTCGGTGCCGACCTCCATGGCCACGTCGTCGAGGGCGCGGTCGGAGTCGTCGACCTCGGCCGCGGGGTTGCGGGTGATGCGGTCGTAGCCGCCGGGCTCGATGGCGCCGTAGAGGGTGCCGTTCTCGACCAGCACCTGGCCCTGGTCGAGCGGCTGGGCGGCGTACTGCTCGAGCTTGTCGCGCGAGTCGGCGATGTCGAGGTTGCGCATGGTCAGCTGGCCGATCCGGTCGACGGGGCCGAAGGCGGCGTTCTCGGTGCGCTCCATCGAGAGCTTGTCGGGGTGGTAGGAGAAGTTCTCCCCCGAGGTGGCGAGCACCGTGTAGTCCTCGCCGCGACGCAGCCGCAGCGTGACCTCCCCGGTCACCAGCGAGGCGATCCAGCGCTGGATCGACTCGCGGATCATCAGCGCCTGCGGGTCGAGCCAGCGGCCCTCGTAGAGCAGCCGGCCCAGCTTGCGGCCCTCGTTGTGGTACTGCGCGACGGTGTCCTCGTTGTGGATCGCGTTGAGCAGCCGCTCGTACGCCGCCCACAGCAGCGCCATGCCGGGCGCCTCGTAGATGCCGCGCGACTTGGCCTCGATGATGCGGTTCTCGATCTGGTCGCTCATCCCCAGGCCGTGGCGCCCACCGACGGCGTTCGCCTCCATCACCAGCGCCACGGCGTCGTCGAAGCGGGTGCCGTTGATCGCGACCGGGCGGCCCTGCTCGAAGCGGACGGTGACGTCCTCGGTCTCGATGGCGACCTCGGGGTCCCAGAACTTCACGCCCATGATCGGCTCCACGGTCTCGAGCGAGACGTCGAGGTGCTCCAGCGTCTTGGCCTCGTGGGTGGCGCCCCAGATGTTGGCGTCGGTGGAGTAGGCCTTCTCCTTGCTGTCGCGGTAGGGCAGGTCGTGCTCGGTGAGCCACTGGCTCATCTCGGCGCGGCCCCCGAGCTCCTGCACGAAGTCGGCGTCCAGCCACGGCTTGTAGATCCGCAGCTCCGGGTTGGCCATCAGGCCGTAGCGGTAGAACCGCTCGATGTCGTTGCCCTTGAAGGTCGACCCGTCGCCCCAGATGTCGACGCCGTCCTCGTGCATCGCGCGCACCAGCATGGTGCCGGTGACGGCACGGCCGAGCGGGGTGGTGTTGAAGTAGGTGCGGCCGCCGGAGCGGACGTGGAAGGCCCCGCAGGCGATCGCGGCCAGGCCCTCCTCGACCAGCTGGGCGCGGCAGTCGACGGCGCGGGCGATCTCGGCGCCGTACTCCACCGCCCGGTCGGGCACGCCGGAGATGTCGGGCTCGTCGTACTGCCCGATGTCGGCGGTGTAGGTGCACGGGACGGCGCCCTTGTCGCGCATCCAGGCCACCGCCACCGAGGTGTCGAGCCCGCCCGAGAAGGCGATGCCGACCCGCTGACCGATCGGCAGCGAGGTGAGGACCTTGCTCATGGATGTCCCTTCGTGAGGTGAGTGGTGTCGTCGAGGGTGGTGCGGTGCGCACCGTTGGCCAGGTCGAGGAAGCGGCGTTCGAGCAGCGCTCCCCCGGCCGGGTCGCGGGAGATCACCAGGACGGTGTCGTCGCCCGCGATGGTGCCGAGCACGTCGCCGAGCTCGGCCTTGTCCATGGCCGAGGCCAGGAAGTTGGCGGCCCCGGGGGGCGTGCGGAGGACGACCAGGTTGGCCGAGGACTCCGCGGAGACCAGCAGCTCGCCGCACAGGCGGGAGAGCCGGGCCTCGGAGGCGGCGCTCTCGCGGGCCACGACCGGGGTGCGGTCGCCGCCCTCGCCGGGGACGGCGTACACCAGGGCGCCGGAGGAGCCGCGGACCTTGACGGCGTCGAGCTCGACCAGGTCGCGCGAGAGCGTGGCCTGGGTGACCGCGATGCCGTCGGCGTGCAGCCGGTCGGCGAGGTCGCCCTGCGAGCGCACCTGGCCGGTGCCGAGGATCTCCACGATGCGCTGCTGCCGGGCCCCCTTGGTGACCGGGATGTGGGCGCTGTCGCTCACGCGCAGTCCCCGGACCGGCTCCGGTCGAGCAGCCAGGTCATCACGGCCTTCTGGGCGTGGCGCCGGTTCTCGGCCTCGTCCCAGACCACGCTCTGCGGGCCGTCGATGACCTCGGCGGTGATCTCCTTGCCGCGGTAGGCCGGCAGGCAGTGCAGCACCAGGGCGTCGGCGTCGGCGTGGCCGAGCAGGGTGGCGTCGAGCTGCCAGGGGGCGAAGGCCTCCACGCGTGCCGCCGCCTCGTCCTCCCGGCCCATGGAGACCCAGGTGTCGGTGGCGACCGCGCCGGCTCCGGTGACGGCCTCCACCGGGTCGGCCACGAACGCCACCGAGCCGCCGGTGGCGTGCGCGACGGTCTCGGCCTGGGCCAGCACCTCGGGGTCGGGGTGGAACCCCGTGGGGCCGCTGACCCGCACGTGCATGCCGGCGGTGGCGCCGGCCAGCAGGTAGGAGTGGCCCATGTTGCAGGCCGCGTCGCCGACGAAGGCCAGCACCTGGCCGGCCAGCGGCCCGTGGTGCTCGCGCAGCGTCAGCAGGTCGGCCAGCACCTGGCAGGGGTGGAACTGGTCGGTGAGCGCGTTGACGACCGGGACGCCGCAGTGCTCGGCCATCTGCTCCAGCCGCGACTGGTCGTGGGTGCGCCAGACCACCATCGCGGCCTGCCGTCCGAGCACCCGGGCCACGTCGGGCACCGACTCGCGCACGCCGACCTGGGCCAGCGACCCGTCGATGATCATCGGGAAGCCACCGAGCTCGGCGATGCCGGAGGCGAACGACGCCTGGGTGCGCAGCGTGGGCTTGTCGAAGAGCACGGCGACGGTGCGCGGTCCGGCCAGCGGGCGCTCGTCGTACGGCGCGGCCTTGAGGCGGACGGCCAGGTCGAGCACCTCGGCCTGCTGGGCGGGGGTGAGGTCGTCGTCGCGCAGGAAGTGCCGCGTCACGACGGGCTCCCGGGAGCGGTGAGGCCGGCGGCGTCGAGCAGCCCGGGCCAGGCGTCGAGGAAGGCCGTCACGTCGGCGTCGGTGACCACCAGCGGCGGCGCCAGGCGGATCCGGTCGGGACCGGTCGCGTTGATGATCCAGCCCTGCTCCTGGGCAGCGGCCACGACCGCGGGGGCAGCCGACTCGGCCAGGCTGAGGCCCACCAGGACGCCGAGCCCGCGGACCTCGGTGACCCGCGGGTCCCGGGCCAGCGAGGAGCGCAGCCGGGCGCCGACCTCGGTGGCGCGGGCCAGCAGCCCGTCGCGCTCGATGGTGTCGATGACGGCCAGCGCCGAGGCGCAGGAGAGCGGGTTGCCGCCGAAGGTGGTGCCGTGGTGGCCGGGCTCGAACAGGTGCGCCGCGCGGCCCAGCCCGATGGTCGCGCCGATCGGGACCCCGCCGCCGAGGCCCTTGGCCAGGGTGACGACGTCGGGCACCACGCCGGAGGGCTGGCTGGCCAGCCAGGTGCCGGTGCGGCCCATCCCGCTCTGGACCTCGTCGAGCCACAGCAGCGCGCCGTGGCGCTCGGTGATCTCGCGGGCCGCGGTGAGGAACGCGGCGGGGGCCTCGTTGACGCCGGCCTCTCCCTGCAGGGGCTCGATCACGACGGCGGCCGTCTCGTCGGTGACGGCGGCCGCCAGCGCCTCGACGTCGGCGAAGGGCACCCAGGTGACGTGGCCGGGCAGCGGCTCGAAGGGGGTCCGGTAGGCCTGCTTGGAGGTCAGCGCCAGGCTGCCCATGGTCCGCCCGTGGAACGCGTCCTCCATGGCCACCAGGTGGGTGCGGCCGGTGAGCCGGGTCAGCTTGAGCGCCGCCTCGTTGGCCTCGGTGCCGGAGTTGGAGAAGAACACCCGGGCCTCGACGTCAGCGGGCGTCATCAGCGCCAGCAGCCGCTCGGCCAGCTCGACCTGGCGCGGGGTGGTGAAGAAGTTGGAGACGTGGCCCAGCGTGCCGACCTGCTCGGTCAGCGCCGCCACCAGGGCGGGGTGGGCGTGGCCGAGGGTGTTGACGGCGATGCCGCCGAGGAGGTCGACGTACTCGCGGCCCTCGTTGTCCCAGACGTGGGCGCCCTCGCCCCGGACCAGCGCCAGCTTGGGCGGGCCGAAGGAGTTCATCAGGCTGGCGGCGTACCGCTCGTGCAGGTCGCTCACGGGGTGTCCCCTCCGTCGCTGTCCTCGTAGGAGTAGGCCTTGCGCAGCTTGGTCTCGACGCCGGGCAGCACCTGGGTGCCGACCCCCTCGTCGGTGAACAGCTCGAGGAGCACGGCGTGGGCGTGGCGGCCGTCGACGACCGTGGCGCGCGGGACGCCGTGGGTCACGGCGTCGTGGCAGGCCCGCATCTTGGGCACCATGCCCGAGTCGAGGCTCGGCATCAGCTCGGCGAGGGCCTCGGGGCCGATCTCCTGGATCACCTCGTCGCTGTCGGGCCAGTCGCGGTAGAGGCCCTCGACGTCGGTCAGCACCAGCAGCTTCTGGGCGCGGAGCGCGACGGCCAGGGCGGAGGCGGCGGTGTCGGCGTTGACGTTGTGGACCACGCCGTCCTCGTCGGGGGCGACGCTGGAGATGACCGGCACCCGGCCGGCCTCGATGAGGTCGAGCACCGCCTCGGGGCGCACCCGGGAGACCTCGCCGACGAGACCGAGGTCGACCTCCTCGCCGTCGACGACCGTGTTGGTCGCCTCGGCGGTGAACAGGCCGGCGTCCTCGCCGGAGAGACCGACCGCGATGTGGCCGTGGTGGTTGATGAGGCCGACCAGCTCGCGCTGGACCTGTCCGACCAGCACCATCCGGACCACGTCCATGGCCTCGGGGGTGGTGACGCGCAGGCCGCCGCGGAACTCCGACTCGATGCCGAGCTTGTCGAGCATCCGGGAGATCTGGGGGCCGCCGCCGTGGACCACGACCGGCTTGAAGCCGGCGTAGCGCAGGAACGCGATGTCCTCGGCGAACGCCACCTTGAGGGTGTCGTCGGTCATGGCGTTGCCGCCGTACTTCACCACGACGACCTGGCCGTGGTACCTCATCAGCCACGGGAGGGCGCCGGCGAGGACCTGGGCGGGGACGGAGGAGGGGGGCTTGGTCATGAGGAGTACGCGCTGTTCTCGTGGACGTAGGCATGGGTCAGGTCGTTGGTCCAGACGGTGGCCCGCGCGTCGCCCGACTTGAGGTCGATCGTCACGCTCACCTCCCGGCCGGAGAGGTCGACGCCGGCGGGGTCCTCCGCCGGCGTGGACCGGCGGCACACCCAGACGCCGTTCATGGCGACGTCGAGGTCCGCGGGGTCGAAGGCCGCCTGCGTGGTGCCGATGCTGGCCAGCACGCGGCCCCAGTTGGGGTCCTGGCCGAACACCGCGGCCTTGAACAGGTTGCTGCGGGCCACGCTGCGCGCGGCCTCGACGGCGTCGGCCTCCGAGGCGGCGTGGAGCACGGTGATGGCGATCTCGTGGTCGGCGCCCTCGGCATCGGCCAGCAGCTGCATCGCCAGGTCGGTGCAGGCCCGGGTCAGGGTCTCGGTGAAGTCGGGCAGCGAGGGCGTCACGCCGCTGGCGCCGCTGGCCATCACGGTCACGGTGTCGTTGGTCGACATGCAGCCGTCGGAGTCGAGGCGGTCGAAGCTCGCGGCCGTCGCGACGCGCAGGGCGGCGTCGAGGTCGGCGGCCGGCACGACCGCGTCGGTGGTGAGCACGACCAGCATCGTGGCCAGCTGCGGCGCCAGCATGCCGGCGCCCTTGGCCATGCCGCCGACCGACCAGCCGCCGCCGTCGACGACGACCTGCTTGCTCACCGAGTCGGTGGTCATGATCGCGGTGGCGGCGTCCGCGCCACCGTCGTCGGACAGGGCCGCGGCGACGGTGTCGACACCGGCCAGCAGCACCTCGCGGTCGTTGGTCAGCCCGATCAGGCCGGTCGAGCACACCACGACGTCGACGGCACCGACGCCCACGCGCTCGGCGACGCGCTCGGCCACGGCGTGGGTGGTCTGGAAGCCCGCGGGCCCGGTGTAGCAGTTGGCGCCACCCGAGTTGAGGACGACGGCCCGGACGGTGCCGTCCTTGACGACCTCCTGGCTCCACAGCACCGGGTTGGCCTTGCAGCGGTTGGCGGTGAACACCGAGGCCGAGTCGTACGTCGGACCCTGGTTGACCACGAGCGCCAGGTCCTTCGGGGGACCGTCCTCGCGGGGGGACTTGATGCCGGCCGCGACGCCGGCGGCGGTGAACCCGGCGGGGTGGGTGACGCTCATGAGGAGCTCCTGGAGGGCTTGACGGGGACGGCGGGGGCGACTTGGTGGCCCCGTCGTCGCCACGCCTCGGCGGCCCGGTCGGCGTCGCCGACCGGCACCAGCACCCAGTCGGTGTCGTAGGTGGAGATCGTGAAGACGCTGATCCCCTCCTCGGCCAGCGGCGTCAGCAGCGCCACCAGCACGCCGGTGAGCGCGAAGTCGAGCGGGCCCTGGACGGCGAACGCCGTGAAGGGGCCCTGCTGCTGCGTCTTGCGCGGCACGCTGCGCGTGGCGCAGACCAGGCTGGTCTCGCGGGCGGTCGCGGTCACCGAGAACAGGGACGAGGACTCGACCCACGACGGCACCTCAGCGCCCGGCCCGAGCCGCACGACGGCGAGCTTCTCGGGGAACTGCTCCAGGGTGAAGGTCGCGGCGGGTCCCGTGGTCCCGGTCGGCTCGACCGGCGTCGCGCCGCTCACGGCGCCAGCCCGACGGTGGTGAGGCCGGTGGCCTCGGGGAGCCCGAGCGCGAGGTTCATGCACTGCACGGCCGCTCCCCCGGTGCCCTTGGCGAGGTTGTCGACCGAGGCGACGACGACCACCCGGCCGGCGGCCTCGTCGAGCGCGACCTGGAGGTGGACGCTGTTGGAGCCCAGGACGGCCTTGGTGGTGGGCCACTGGCCCTCGGGCAGCAGGTGGACGAACGGCTCGTCGGCGTACGCCTGCTCGTAGACGGCGCGCACGTCGGCCTCGCCCACCCCCTCGGCGACCGAGCCGCTGGCGGTGGCCAGGATGCCGCGCGGCATCGGCACCAGCACGGGGGTGAAGGAGAGCCGGACCTCGGCGTCGGTGAGCCCGCCGAGGTTCTGCAGGATCTCGGGGGTGTGGCGGTGCGTCCCGCCCACGCCGTACGCCGAGGCGGAGCCCATCGTCTCGCTGCCGAGCAGGTGCGGCTTGGCCGCCTTGCCGGCTCCGCTGGTGCCGCTGGCGGCGACGACCACGAGGTCGTCGGCGGCCACGACGCCGGCGGCGACCGCGGGCGCGAGCGCGAGCGTCGAGACGGTCGGGTAGCACCCGGGGACGGCCACGCGCCGGGCGCCCGTGAGCAGCTCGCGCTGGCCCGGCAGCTCGGGCAGGCCGTAGGGCCAGGAGCCGGCGTGCGGGGAGCCGTAGAACCGCTCCCACAGGGCGGGGTCGGTGAGCCGGAAGTCGGCGCCGCAGTCGACGACGACGGTGTCCTCGCCCAGGGCCGCGGCCACCGCGCCGGACTGGCCGTGCGGCAGGGCGAGGAAGACGACGTCGTGGCCGGCCAGGGTCTCGGGGGTGGTCTCCTCCAGCACCCGGTCCGCCAGCGGGACCAGGTGGGGCTGCAGCGACCCGAGGGTCTGCCCCGCGTTGGACCCGCCCGTCAGGGCACCGATCTCGACGTCGGGGTGCCCGAGCAGCAGCCGGAGGACCTCTCCCCCGGCGTACCCGCTCGCCCCGGCCACAGCCGCTCTCACCTTCGCCATGTGCATGACTATACAGAAGTCTGCATAGTCCGCCAACGCGGGCGAGTGGCCGGGCCGGGGCGTCCCGGGTCGGGTGCGGTCGAGCGGTCAGCCGATCCGGAACTCGCCGAGCTCGTCCCAGTGGTCGCCCTCCATGAGGACGTTGCGCACCTTCGGGGTCTCCTGGACGTACTGCGGGAGGTCGGCCTGCGCCTGCTTGAAGTGGTCGCTGGTCACGTGGGCCTCGGCGGCGTCGTCCTGGAAGGCCTCGATGAGGACGTACTCGTGGGGGTCGTCGACGCTGCGCGACCACTGGAAGAACAGGTTGCCGGGCTCGGCGCGGGTGGCCTCGGTGAAGTCCTTGCTCAGCTCCACCCAGTCGTCGGCGTGCTCGGGCTTCACCTTCCACTTGACGCAGATGAAGATCATGCGGGGCGCTCCTCGGGGTGCGGGGTCACGGTCGCGGGCGATGCTGCCAGAGGCCGCGTGGGGGGACCACCGCCGTTGTCGTGGGTTGAGAAGCGTGGGAGGTGTCGCGGGGCTACCCCGGCCCCCCTACCCTGTGGCCATGGTCACGGCGACGCAGGAGCACGGCTCGCGGCCGGGCTCGGTGCACCGCACCCTGGACATCCTCGAGGTGGTGGCCGCCCGCGGGGGCGCGTCCGCCAAGGAGATCGCCGACGCGACCGGTCTCCCGCTGCCGACGGTCTACCGGCTGGCGCGCGAGCTGCTCGACAGCGACTACCTGGTGCACATCCGCGAGGAGAAGCGCTTCGAGCTCGGCTACAAGCTGCACCAGCTCGGCGTCTCGCTGCACCAGCAGATCGGGGTGCCGCGGCAGGTGCGCGCCGAGGTGAGCGCGCTGCACGAGCAGCTCGACCTGGCGGCGTACTTCGCGGTCCACCGGGGCTCGCAGATCACCGTGGTCTTCACCGCCGACTCCCCCACCTGCCCGCGGCTGCGGCCGATCGACTTCGGGTTCCACGAGGCCGCCCACGCCACCGCGCTGGGCAAGATCCTGCTCGCCAGCATGGAGCCGGAGCAGCGCGCCCTGCACCTCGACCCCGAGCCGATGCCGCGCTTCGGCCCCGGCACCATCACCCGCCACGAGGAGCTGAGCGCCCAGCTGGCCGTGGTGGCCGACCGCGACCTGGCCTGGGAGCACGGCGAGTTCCAGGCCGGCGCCACCTGCGTGGCCGCTGCGGTCCGCAGCGGCAACGGCGCCCTGCTGGGCTCGGTGGCCGTGTCGGGCACCGACGCCCGGATGGCCCAGGCGCCCGAGCAGGTGGAGACCGCGCTGCGCGCCGCCGCGTCGCGGGTGAGCCGGTTCTACCGGGCCGGTCGGACCCAGGCCCACTGACTTCTCACCACGCGATAAGCGGGGTTGGCGCGCGGGTGAGGGCTTCCTAACGTGGCGTCCATCACAGGGGCCCGGCAGGTGACCGGGCCGGATCAGGGAGCACCCATGGCCGCATCGACCCGCGCCGCCTTCACCCCGGAGGCCCGCGCCAACCTCGTCCGCCTGCTGCGCGCGGCGTACCCCCACCCGAGCTTCCCGGACGGTCCCTACGAGCGGACCGCCGACACCATCATCGACCAGGTCGACGAGTCGCTGTGGCACCACCTGGCCCTGGTCAACGGGCTGGAGAGCCTCGACGTCGCGGCCCAGCGCTCGCGCGGCACCCGCTTCGTCGACCTCGACGACGAGCAGGCGCTGGCGCTGCTGCGCGGCATCGAGGACGCGGAGTTCTTCGCCTTCGTGCGCGGCGTCACCGTGGTGACGCTCTACAACGACCACGAGGTCTGGGACCTGCTCGGCTACGAGGGCGAGTCGTTCTCCCAGGGCGGCTACCTGCACCGCGGCTTCGACGACCTGGACTGGCTGCCCACCCCCCGCATCGAGGAGTACGACGGGCCCGAGCGCCTCGTCGAGGTGGCCCCCGACGACCAGCTGAGCACCACCGGAGGGACGAACTGATGGCCGGCCAGACCCCGCACCTCGGCAACCCGATCGACCACGACGAGGAGGTCGTCGTCATCGTCGGCTCCGGCGCCGGCGGTGGCACCGTGGCCTACGAGCTCACCCAGAAGGGCATCCCCTGCGTGGTGCTCGAGGCCGGCCCGTGGCTGCTGCCCGAGGACTACGAGAACGACGAGTGGGCCGCGTTCAACCAGATGGCCTGGCTCGACAACCGCACCGCGTCCGGTCCCTACCGGGTCGCGACCGACTTCCCGAACCTGCCCGCCTGGATCGTCAAGGCCGTGGGCGGCACCACCACCCACTGGTCCGGCGCGACCCCGCGCTTCCGCGAGTACGAGTTCAAGACGCGCAGCCACTACGGCCGCATCGAGGGCGCCAACCTGCTCGACTGGCCGATCACGCTGGCCGACCTGGCGCCGTACTACGACCGCGCCGAGAAGGCGATCGGCTCCACCCACCGCCACGGCCGACCGGCCCTGCCCGCCAACAACAACTACAAGGTGCTGGCCAACGGTGCCGAGAAGGTGGGCTACAAGTTCTACGCGACCGGCCCCTACGGCACCAACGCCGAGCCGTACGACGGCCGGCCGGCCTCGATCCAGGACGGGTTCAACTTCCAGGGCGACAAGTCCACCGCCAAGTGGAGCACCGCCGTGCGCGAGATCCCCCGCGCCGTCGCCACCGGCAAGTGCGAGGTGCGGCCCTCCAGCCAGGCCGTCCAGGTCACCCACGACGCCAGCGGCCGCGCCGACGCGGTGCTCTACCTCGACGCCGACGGCAACCTGCACCGCCAGGCCGCCAAGGTCGTGTGCGTGGCCGGCAACTCGATCGAGTCGCCGCGGCTGCTGCTGATGAGCGCGAGCTCGCTGCACCCCGACGGGCTGGCGAACTCCTCGGGCCAGGTGGGCCGCAACTACATGCGCCACACCACGGGCTCGGTCTACGCCCGCTTCGACCAGCCGGTGCGGATGTACCGCGGCGAGACCATGGCCGGCATCATCGCCGACGAGGCCCGCCTGGACACCTCGCGCGGGTTCGCGGGCGGCTACTACATGGAGACCCTCTCGCTGGGGCCCGCGTTCCTCGCGGCCTTCGCCGAGCCGGGCTCCTGGGGGCCGGAGTTCACCGAGATCCTCGACGCCTACTCCCGCACCGCCGGCATGTGGGTGGTGGGCGAGGACATGCCGCAGGAGACCAACCGGGTCACCCTCAGCTCGGGCCACCAGGACCAGTGGGGTCTGCCCGCTCCCGACGTCCACTTCGAGGACCACCCCAACGACGTCGCGATGCGCGAGCACGGCTACGGTCGCGCGGACATGCTCTACGAGGCCGTCGGTGCCAACGGCACCCACCACACCCCGCCCTACCCGGCGACCCACAACCTGGGCACCTGTCGGATGAGCGAGCGGCCGGAGGACGGCGTGGTCGACGCGTTCGGGCAGGCCCACGACGTGCCGGGCCTCTACGTCAGCGACGGCTCGGTGATGACCACCGGCGCTGCGGCCAACCCGACGCTCACCATCGTCGCGCTGGCGATCCGGCAGGCCGAGCACATCGCCTCGCAGCTGGGCACGGGAGCGTCCTGAGCACCCTGGCCCGCGACCTCGGACGGGCGCTCGGAGACCACCGGGTCTCCGGGCGCCCGCTCGACCTGCTCGCCCGCGCCCACGACGCCTCCCACTACCTGCTCCACCCGCAGGCGGTCGCCACCCCCGGGGACGTCGACGGCGTCGCCGAGGTGATGCGGGCCTGCACCCGGCTCGGGGTCCCGCTCACCTTCCGCGGCGGCGGCACCTCCCTCTCGGGCCAGGCGCTGAGCGACTCGGTCCTGGTCGACACCCGCACCGGGTTCACCGGCATCGAGGTGCTCGACCAGGGCGCCCGGGTGCGGGTGCAGCCGGGCGCGACGGTGCGCGCGGTCAACACCCGCCTGGCCCGCCACGGGCGCAAGCTCGGCCCCGACCCCGCCAGCGAGATCGCCTGCACCCTGGGCGGCGTCATCGCCAACAACTCCTCGGGCATGCAGTGCGGCACCGCCCTCAACACCTACAACACCGTCGAGTCGATGGTGGTGGTGCTGCCCAGCGGCACCGTCGTCGACTCCGCCGACCCCGGTGCCGGCGCGCTGCTCGCCGAGCGCGAGCCGGGCCTGCACGCCGGGCTGCTGGCGCTGCGCGACCGGGTGCGCGGCGACACCGGCTCGGTGGCGACCCTGGAGCGGCTGTTCGCGCTCAAGAACACGATGGGCTACGGCCTCAACAGCTTCCTCGACCACGACGACCCCGTCGACCTGCTGGTGCACCTGATGGTCGGCAGCGAGGGCACCCTCGGCTTCGTGGCCTCGGCCGTCTTCCGCACCGTCGAGGTGATGCCGTCGGTGGCGACCGGGCTGCTGGTCTTCGACGACCTCTCGACCGCCTCCTCGGCGGTGCCCGACGTGCTGGCCACGGGCGTCGCCACGGCCGAGCTGCTCGACGCCGCCTCGCTGCGCGTGGCCCAGTCCGACCCCGGCTGCCCCGAGCAGATCCGGCGCCTCGACGTACGCCGCCATGCCGCGCTGCTCGTCGAGCTCCAGGCGCCGGACGCCGACGCCCTGGCCGACGCCCGCGCGCAGGCCGAGCCCGGCCTCGGCGGGCTGCCGCTCACGTCGTCGGCCGAGCTGACCACCGACGCCGCCGAGCGCGCCTCGCTGTGGCGCACCCGCAAGGGCCTCTACAGCGCTGTCGCAGCCGCCCGTCCCCAGGGCTCCAACGCGCTGCTCGAGGACGTCGCGGTGCCCGTGGACCAGCTCGGCGACATGTGCCGGGGCCTGACCAGGCTGTTCGACCAGCACGCCTACGAGTCGCCCGTCATCTTCGGCCACGCCCGCGACGGCAACCTGCACTTCCTGCTCGACGAGCGCTTCGACGACGCCGCGATGCTGCGCCGCTACGAGGACTTCACCACCGACATGATCGACCTCGTCCTCGACCTCGGCGGCACCCTCAAGGCCGAGCACGGCACGGGCCGGATCATGGCGCCGTTCGTGGAGCGGCAGTACGGCGCCGAGCTGACCGGCGTGATGCGCGGGCTGAAGCGGCTGTTCGACCCCGAGGGCGTGCTCAACCCGGGCTCGGTGCTGACCGACGACCCGGGGCTGTGGCTGCGCGACCTCAAGACCGCCGCCCCGGTCGAGGAGGAGGTCGACCGCTGCGTCGAGTGCGGCTTCTGCGAGCCGGTGTGCCCGTCGCGGTCGCTGACCCTCACGCCCCGGCAGCGGATCGTGCTGCGCCGCGAACGCGAGGCCGCCCTGGCCCGCGGCGACCACGACCTGGTCGCCTCGCTCGACGAGGACTACGCCCACGACGGCGTCGAGACCTGCGCCGCCGACGGCATGTGCGCAGGCGCCTGCCCCGTGCTCATCAACACCGGCGACCTGGTCAAGCGGCTCCGGTCCGAGGCCACCTCCCCCACCAGCGAGCGCGTCTGGCGGGCGGCCGCCGGCCACTGGGACGGCGCCACGCGCGCCGCGTCCGCCGCTCTCACCACCGCGGCACGGCTGCCCGACCCGGTCCCGGTCGGGCTGTCCCGGGCGGGCCGGCGCGTCGCCGGCGAGGAGCAGGTGCCGCTCTACGACCCCGCCCTGGGTCCGGGCGGTGCCCGTCGCGAGGTGCTCAGCGACCCCGCGGCCGAGGTGGTGCTCTTCAGCGCCTGCGTCGGCACCATGTTCGGCGGCGGCGCCGACGACGCCTTCCGCACCCTGTGCGAGCGCGCGGGCGTCCGGCTGCGCACGCCCGACGACCTGCCCTCGCTGTGCTGCGGCACGCCGTGGAAGTCCAAGGGCCAGGTGGCCGGCCACGAGCGGATGGCCGCCCTGGTGCGGGCCTCGCTCGACCGCGCCACCGACGGCGGCCGGCTGCCCGTCGTGGTCGACGCCAGCTCCTGCACCGAGGGCCTGCTCGGCGTGCTCGACGGCGTCGAGGTGCTCGACGCCACGACGTACGCCGTGCGCCACCTGCTGCCGCGCCTGACACGGTCGACGTCGGTGCCGGCCGTGGTGGTGCACCCGACCTGCTCCAGCACCGCGCTGGGCGCCACCGACGACCTGGTCGCCCTGGGCCGCTTCGTCTCCGACGACGTGCGGGTGCCCGATGCCTGGGGCTGCTGCGCCTTCGCGGGCGACCGGGGGCTGCTGCACCCCGAGCTGACCGCGTCGGCCACCGCCCCCGAGACGGCCGAGGTGCAGGCGATGGCGCTGCCGGCCGGGGCGGCGTACGTCTCGGGCAACCGGACCTGCGAGATCGGGATGACCCGGGCCACGGGCGCGTCGTACCGCCACGTGCTGGAGGTCGTCGAGGAGGCCACTCGGTGACCGGTCCCGACCTGGTGGTCGGCGACGTCCTGCTCGACGGGGGCGAGCGCGTCGACCTCGAGATCTCGGGCGACCGGCTCGACGCCGTGGTGCCGGTCGGCACCGGCGCGGGCCGTGACCGCGTCGAGGGCCGCGGCCGGCTCGCCCTGCCCGGCTCGTCAACGCGCACGCCCACGTCGACAAGTCGTGGTGGGGCCTGCCCTGGCAGTCCTACGAGGGCGAGCCCGGCGTCGAGGGCCGGATCCGCCACGAGCGGGCACGGCGCGACGAGCTCGGCATCCCGGGGCCCGCGATCACCGCCGCCGTCCTGGAGCAGCTGGTCGCGCACGGCACGACCGCGATCCGGACCCACGTCGACGTCGACCTCGGCCTGGGCCTGCGCGGCATCGAGGTGGTGCGCGAGGCGGCGGCGGCGTACGACGGGGCGCTGCGGGTGGAGGTGGTGGCCTTCCCGCAGGACGGCGTGCTGCGTCGACCCGGCGTGATGGCGCTGCTCGACCGGGCCGCCGCCGAGGGCGCCGAGCACGTCGGCGGACTCGACCCCGCCAGCATCGACCGCGACCCCGTGGGCCAGCTCGACGGCCTGTGCGAGATCGCCGAGCGGCACGGCTGCGGCATCGACCTGCACCTGCACGACCCCGCCGAGCTGGGCGCCTTCCAGGTCGAGCTGCTGCTCGAGCGCGTCGAGCGCCACGGCCTGCAGGGCCGGGTGACCGTGGCCCACGGCTTCGCGGTCGCCCAGCTCGAGCCCGCGCGCCGCCGCGACCTGCTGCAGGCCATGAGCGAGCTCGGCGTCACCATGACCACGGTCGCCCCGCTCGGGCTCCCGCAGCTGCCGCTCGCCGAGCTCGAGGAGGCCGGCGTCGCGCTCGGACTCGGCACCGACGGCATCCGCGACCTGTGGAGCCCCTACGGCACGGGCGACACCCTGGGCACCGCCCGGCAGTACGCCCGCGCCTGCGGCCTGGCCCGCGACGACGACCTGCGACGGGTCGTGTCGCTGGCCACCGGCGCCGGCGGCCGCTTCGTCGGCGGCCAGGCCCACGGCCTGGTCGAGGGCTCCCGCGCCGACGTGGTGCTCCTCGACGCCGAGAACGCCATGGACGCGCTCGTGCGCACCCCCGACCGGTCGCTGGTGCTGGCCGGCGGGCGGGTGCTGCACGGGGGCTAGCGGCGTACCTGCCGTCACGTGCGCACCACTGGACGTTGTTCCCGGTCGCTGGGCGGGTGTTGCGACAGACGTCCAGTCACTGATTACCCGGACGTCCGGGTGATCAGCGCGGTTCGAGATCGGCGGCTGCCGCGGCGTACCTCCTGTCACGGGAGCACCACCCGACGTCCTTCCTGACCACTGGACGTCTGTTGCAACAGACGTCCAGTCACCAATTACCCGGACGTCCGGGTAATCAGCGGCCCCCTCAGGCCCGGCGCTCCACCCCGTGCCGCTGGACGGCGAGCTCGACGGCCGCCTCGCGGGCGGCGGAGGTGTCCTGCTCGGTGAGGGTGCGGTCGGGGGCCCGGAGGCGGAGGGCGAAGGCCAGCGAGCGGCTGCCCTCGGGCACCTGGGCGCCGGTGTAGACGTCGAACAGGCGCACCGACTCGCACAGCGGGCCGGCGCCCTCGCGGAGCGTGGCGGCCAGCTCGGCCACCGGCAGCGCGACGGGGGCGACGAGGGCGACGTCCTCCTTGGCGACCGGGTACGTCGAGAACTCCGGCGCCCGCGGCGGGACGGCGCGCGACAGCAGGGCGTCGAGGTCGAGCTCGGCCACGGCCGTGCGGGGCGGGACGCCGAGGTCGCGGCAGACCCGCGGGTGCAGCTCGCCGGCGTGGCCGACGACGACGCCGTCGACCAGGAGCTCGGCGCAGCGGCCGGGGTGCCAGGGCGCGAGCGACGCGGACCGGGCCTCCAGCTCGAGGCCCAGCGCGGTCGCGACCACCCGGGCGGTCTGGATCGCGTCGGCCCAGCTCGCCGGGCGGCCCTCGCCCCACCAGCCGGCCCGCTCCCGGTCGCCGGCCAGCGCCAGCGCGAGGTGCAGCGGCTGGTCGGGCACGGCGCCGGTCAGCTCGGCCCACTCCTGCTCGGTCGGGCGGCGGTCGACCCCGAGGATCGGGGCACCGGCGCCCTCGCGGGGCAGCGTCACCGGCGCGACCTCGAAGAGCGCGACGTCGCCGTTCCCGCGCCCGACGTTGCGGGCCAGTGTGCCGAGCAGGCCCGGCAGCAGCGTGGTGGTCATGAGCGGCTGCTCGTGGCTGAGCGGGTTGGCCAGCCGCAGCGCCGTACGACGGGGGTCGTCGGCCTGGAGGCCCAGGCGGTCGAGGTCGGCCTCGCCGACGAAGGGGAAGGTGAGGACCTCGACGTACCCGTCGCCCGCGAGGGTGCGACCGACCCGGCGACGCAGCGACTGGGCGGGGGTCAGGCCACGGCCCGACGGCGCGGTCGGCAGCACGCTCGGGACGTCCTCGTAGCCGACGACCCGCGCGACCTCCTCGACCAGGTCGAAGGGGTCGGACAGGTCGGGGCGCCAGCTGGGCAGCACCGCGGTCAGGGCGTCCGGGCCGGCGTCGACCTCGCAGCCCACGGCCCGCAGGTTGGCGATCGTGGTGTCGGAGGCGATGTCCATGCCGGTGACGCGGGCGGGCAGGTCGAGCGGGATGCTGACGCTGCGGCGCTCCGGGGGCGTGCCGACGACGGTGACGCCCGGGTCGACGGTGCCGCCGCCGAGCTCGGCCAGCAGCGTGACCACGCGGTCGGCGGCGGCCTCGCAGATCTCCGGGTCGACGCCGCGCTCGTTGCGCTTGCCCGCCTCGGAGGTCAGCTTGTGGCGGCGGCCGGTGCGGAACATCGACGGCGCGTCCCAGTGGGCCGACTCGACCAGCACCCGGGTGGTCGTCGCCGACATCTCGGTGCTCTCGCCGCCCATGACGCCCCCGAGCCCGATCAGCCCGGAGTCGTCGGTGACGACCAGGTCCTCGGGCGAGAGCGTGCGGACGGTGCCGTCGAGGGTCGTCAGCCGCTCCCCCGCCCGCGCCCGTCGTACGCCGATGGCGCCGGTCAGCTTGTCGGCGTCGTAGCCGTGGATCGGGCGGCCGAGCTCGAACATCACGTAGTTGGTGACGTCGACGGCCAGCGAGATCGAGCGCTGGCCGAGCAGCGCGAGCCGGCGCACCATCCAGTCGGGGGTCGGCGCGGTGGGGTCGAAGCCGGACACGGTGCGGGCCACGAAGACGGGGCAGCCGACCGGGTCGTCGACGACCACGGGGTGACCGGCGTCGTCGGCGGGAGGGACCTCGCGCCGGGCCGGGTCGTGGAAGGCGACGCCGTGGGCCAGCGCGGCCTCGCGGGCGACCCCACGCAGCGACAGGGCGTAGGCGCGGTCGGGGTTGATCTCGAGCTCGATGACCTCCTCGCGCAGGCCGAGCAGCTCGAAGACGTCCTCGCCGGGCTCGCCGGCGTCGGGGGCCAGCACCAGGATGCCGTCGTGGTCGTCCCCGAGGCCGAGCTCGCGGGTCGAGCAGATCATCCCGGCCGAGAGGTGGCCGTAGGTCTTGCGCGCGGAGATCTCGAACCCGCCGGGCAGGACGCCGCCGGGCAGCACCACCACGACGAGGTCGCCCACGCCGAAGTTGTGGGCGCCGCACACGATGCCCTGCGGCTCGCCCGTGCCGTTGGCGTCGCCCACGTCGACCGAGCACCAGTTGATGGTCTTGCCGTTCTTCTGCGGCTCCGGCTCCACCGAGAGCACGCGGCCGACCACCAGCGGGCCGGTGATGTCGTGGCCGGGCCGCTCCAGCGCCTCGAGCTTGAGCCCGAGCGCGGTGAGGCGGGCGGCGAGGTCCTCGGCGGTCACGTCGGCCGGCAGGTCGGCGAGCTCGCGGATCCAGGACAGGGGGGCCTTCATCTACAGGTCACTTCCGAACGCGGTGGAGAAGCGGACGTCGCCCTCGAACATGTCGCGCATGTCGGAGACGCCGTGTCGGAACATCAGGGTGCGGTCGATCCCCATGCCGAACGCGAAGCCGGTGAAGCGCTCCGCGTCGACGCCGCAGGCGACCAGGACGCGCGGGTTGACCACGCCGCAGCCGCCCCACTCGATCCAGCCCTCGCCCTTGCAGGTGCGGCAGTCGGCGACGGCCGGGGCCAGGCCGCGGCACACGAAGCAGCGCAGGTCGACCTCCGCGGACGGCTCGGTGAAGGGGAAGTACGACGGCCGGAAGCGGGTCGTGATCCCGTCGCCGAACATCGACGCGGCGAAGTGGTCCAGCGTGCCTTTGAGGTGGGCCATCGTGATGCCCTCGTCGACGACCAGGCCCTCGACCTGGTGGAACATCGGGCTGTGCGTGGCGTCGTACTCGTCGGTGCGGAAGACCCGGCCGGGCGAGACGACGTAGATCGGGGGCGTGCGGGTCAGCATGGTGCGCGCCTGCACCGGGCTGGTCTGGGTGCGCAGCACGAGGTGGTGCTCGGCCGGCTCGGTCCAGAAGGTGTCCTGCATGGTGCGGGCGGGGTGGTCGGCGCCGAGGTTGAGGGCGTCGAAGTTCAGCCACTCGGCCTCGACCAGCGGTCCCTCGGCCACCTCCCAGCCCATGGCGACGAAGACGTCGGCGATGCGCTCGGACAGCATCGTGATCGGGTGCCGGGCACCGGCGGGCCGGCGGTCCCAGGGCAGCGTGACGTCGACGGCCTCCTCGTCGATCATCCGCGCCTCGGCCTCGACCTCGAGCTCGGCCTGGCGGGCGGCCAGGGCGGTGGTGAGGTCCTTGCGGGCCTGGCCGACGCGACGACCGGCGTCCTTGCGGGCCTGGGGCGGCAGCGCGCCGATCTCCCGGTTGGCCAGCGCCAGCGGGCTGCGGTCGCCCGCGTGCTCGGTTCGCACGGCCCTGAGCTCCTCGAGGTCACCGGCCCCGGCGATCGCGGCCAGCGCCTGCTCCCGCATGGCGGTGACGTGCTCCTCGTCGAGCGGGGTCACCTGGACCGGGTCGTACTCGGTGTTGGGGCCCGACATGAGTGCCTTTCGTGGGGCGCGCCCGTGGTGCGGGACGCGGAGAGGTGCCGGCGTGGTGCGGCGGCTGCGCAGGTCAGTCTAGGAACCCGCGCCGGGCGGGCACCAACCGGATTCAGCGGCGGTCCTCCGAGGGCCAGTGCACGTCGAGCCGCGCGCCCCCCGCGGGGGACTCCCCGATCCGCACCTCGCCGCCGTGCACGCGGACCAGGCCGCCGACGAGGTACATCCCCAGGCCGGTGCCGCCGCGCACGCCGTGCTTCCAGAACTTGGTGAACACCCGGGCCCGGATCGCCTCGTCGATGCCCTCGCCCTCGTCGTCGACGAGCAGCCGCACGCCGCGGTAGGGCCGCTCCAGCGGCTCGAGCGTGACCGTGACCGTGCCCTCGCCGTGGCGCACGGCGTTGTCGACCAGGTTGGTCACCACCTGGGCGAGCTTGTCGGGGTCGGCGAAGACCGGCGGCAGCCCCTCGGCGTACGCCGCCACGACGGGTCGCGAGGTGGCCTCGCGGGCCGAGGCGAGGCACCGGTCGACGATTGGGCGCGGGTCGGTCTCGCGGGGGTAGAGCGGGAGCCGTCCGGTGTCGATGCGGGCCACGTCGAGCAGCTCCGCGATCAGCCGGGAGAGCCGCTCGGAGTCGGCGTGGACCGTCGTCAGCATCAGCCGCTTCTGGTCGTCGTTGAGCCGGTCCCACTTGGTCAGCAGCGTGGAGACGAACCCCTTGACGCCGGTCAGGGGCGAGCGCAGCTCGTGGGCCACCGTGGCCACCAGGTCGGAGCGGTCGCGGTCCAGCCGGGCCCGGCCGCGGCCCGAGCGGATCACCAGCGAGACCAGGGACACCGGGCCGTGGCGGCGCTCGCGGGTGATCCGGCCGGTGACCAGCACCTCGGTGCCGTCGGGGGTCAGCCAGGACTGCTCGGTGAGGCCGACGCGGCTGCCGATGCCGTCGTAGGGCCGGTTGCCGGACCACCAGTCCTGGCTCTCGGTGTCCTGCAGCGCCATCACCTCGCGCAGCGGCCGGCCGGTCTCGGCGGTGGCGCCGAGCAGCCGGCGGGCGGTGGCGTTGACGGCCGTGACGGTGCCGGCGGCGTCGGCCACGACCACGCCGTCGGGCAGGGAGTCGAGCAGCGCCTGGGGGTCCACCCGGCCGACCCTAGTGCGCCTCGGCGGTCACCGACGCGAGGCGCAGCGCTCCACGTCCTGCTCGCTGGGCGCCCGCAGCAGCGCCTGGGCGGCCCGCTCCCGGCCGAGGTTCCAGCCGGACCAGGCGTCGGGGTCGTCGAGGTCGTCGCCCACGGCCACGTCCTGCTGGCGGTCGAGCGGTCCCGGCAGCGCGCAGGCCACCGCCTGCGGACCGGCGTCGACGAGCGCCGGGGTGGCGTCGGGCGAGAGGCCCTCGAGGTAGCCCCAGTCGACCTTGCCGGTGGCCTCCCAGCGCTCGAGGTTGGTGCGGGCGACGACGGCGTCGGGGTTGGCCAGCGCCAGGGCCAGGAGCAGCGCCGACCCGCCCAGCAGCGCGGTGCGGGGCAGCCAGGCCCCACGCAGCCGGACCCCGGCGGCGAGCACCCCGAGCACCACGAGGCCCAGCCACACCTCGAACACGAGCACCACCAGGCGCAGCCGGGTCAGCCCGTAGGCGTCGGTGTAGAGCGCCATCCGCTCCAGCGCGGAGGCGACCACCACCAGGGTCAGCAGGCACAGCGCCCCCGTGGAGGCCCGCAGCCAGGCGCGGTCGGAGGCGGTCGCGACGGGGGCCTTGCGGGCGACGACGGCCACCACGAGCAGCGTCAGGGCGGTGACCAGCGTCAGCTGGGCGAACCCCTGGTGGACGTAGTCGGCGTACGTCAGGCCGGTGGTGCGCTGCACGAAGTCGTGGCCGCCGAAGAAGGCCGCCGCCTGCGCGACCAGGAACGCCGTCAGCACGGCGTCGACCAGCAACACCGGGGCGAGCCACTCGTAGCGGCGCGCGACCGGCCGGTGGGCGCGGGGTCCGTGCGGCTCGACGGTGGGCGGGTTGAGCGCGAGGTACGCCGCGGCGAGCACGATCCCGGCCACCGCCACCCCGGTGAAGATCCGCAGCGTCAGCCCCCGGCCCACCTCGGGCACCAGGGCGCCGAACCAGCGGCCGAACACCGCGTCGGCGCTGGCCAGCAGCAGCCCGAAGACCAGCACGGCGACCACCGAGACGGCCGCCGTCCGGGCCAGGGCGAGGCCCTGGCCGGCGCCGGCGAGGGCCCGGACCGAGCGGCCCAGCCACGGCAGCCCGCGCAGGCCGGCCAGCGGCCAGGCCAGGGCCCCGAGCGCCGCGCCGCGAGCGGTGCGGGCGTCGACCAGCGCGGCGGTGACGAGCACGGCCGCGGCCAGCAGCCCCAGGGTGCCCACCCACACGGCGGCGCGCAGCGTCACCACGAGCGCGAAGCCCGTGCACAGCAGCGCGCAGGCCCACCGGAACCCGTCGCGACGCGGCGGGGCGAGCCGCAGCACGAGCAGCCCCGCGGCCAGCAGCACCAGCGTGGCGCCGATGCCGACCGGGGCGAAGGGCACCAGGGCCGCGGCCAGCAGGCCGACGCCGGCCGTCGCCAGCACCACCCCGGGACGGCCCGGGAGGGCGCGGTCGCGCCACAGGCTGCCGAACAGGTCGTCCGTGAGCGAGGACGGCACCCGGGTGGGCAGTCCGACCGGGAGGGTGACGGGCGGGGTGGGGGTCGTCATGGCGGGACTCCTGTCGGCGACGGGGCGGGCGTGGGACGGGGCGGAGGAGGGGTCGGCGGACGGGGTGGCGGGACGGGGATGGACGGCGCCCGGCAGCTCCACGCGGAGCAGCGCTCCCCCGCCCGGCCCACCCGGCCCACCCGGCCCGCCCGGTCCGTCGGGCCTGTCGGCGGCATCGGCCACCTCGATCCGGCCGCCGTGGAGGTCGGTCACCCAGCGCGCGATGGCCAGGCCCAGACCGGTGCCGCCGGTGCCGCCGGTCCCGCCGGGTGCCCCGGTGGACGCAGCAGCGGTGCCGAAGCGCTCGAAGACGCGCTGGCGGTCGGCGGCGGGGATCCCGGGTCCCTGGTCGGAGACCTCGAGGACGATTCCGCCGGCCTCGCCACCGGTCGCCTCGACGACCACGGTCCCGTCGCGCGGGGAGTGGCGGGTGGCGTTGTCGAGCAGGTTGGCGAGCAGCTGGTGCAGGCGCCGCGGGTCGGCGTAGGCCGTGAGGCCGGGCGCGACGCGCACGTCGACGACGACCGACCGCGAGGCGGCCCGGGCGGCCGTCCCGGCCTCGGCGACCGCGGCCTCCACGACGGCGGCGAGCGGCAGGTCGACCCGCTCGAGCGGGGCCACGCCGGCGTCGACGCGGGACAGGTCGAGCAGGTCCGAGACCAGGTCGCCGAGCCGCTGGGCCTGGCCCAGCGCGGTGCGGATGGTCGCGGGGTCCGGGGCGGTGACGCCGTCGTCGAGGTTCTCCAGCACCGCCACCAGCGCGGTCAGCGGCGTGCGCAGCTCGTGGGAGACGCTGGCCACCAGCTCGCGCCTCTGCCGGTCGACCCCCTCGAGGTCACCGGCCATGGTGTCGAAGGCCCGCGCCAGCCGTCCGACCTCGTCGAGGCTGGTGGAGCGGACCCGGACGCCGTAGTCGCCGGCCGCCATCCGGGCGGTCGCCTCGGTCATCTGCCGCAGCGGAGAGGTCATCCCGCTGGCCAGCAGCTGGGTCAGCGCGAGCGCGAGCAGCACGGTGACCGGGATCGAGAGCCACGCCGGCACGCTCCCGGCGCCGAGGGTGGCCAGCGACGCGGCCACCAGCACGCTCGAGCCGACCAGCAGTCCCAGCTTGAGCTTGATCGAGGTCAGCGGAGCCAGCGGCGCCCTCACCGGGGCTCCAGGGCGTAGCCGACGCCGTGCACGGTCCGCACCCGCTCGGCCCCGATCTTCGCCCGCAGCGAGCGCACGTGGCTGTCGACGGTGCGGGTGGCGCCCTCGCCGCCGTCCCAGCCCCACACCTGCGCCAGCAGCCGGTCGCGGCGCAGCACCTCGCCCGGGCGCTCCGCGAGCGCGACCGCGAGGTCGAACTCGGTGGGCGTGAGGTGGACCTCCCGCTCCCCCGCCCACACCCGGTGCGCGGCCAGGTCGAGCCGCAGCCCACCGACCTCAAGGGGCCCCGCGGTCGTGCCGTCCCCCGCGCGCCCGGCCACCAGCTCCGCTGCCCGCTCCACGCGGCGCAGCAGGGCGGCGACGCGGGCGACGAGCTCGCGCATCCCGAACGGCTTGGTCAGGTAGTCGTCGGCCCCGACCCCCAAGCCGGTGAGGACGTCGGCCTCGTCGTCGCGGGCGGTCAGCATCAGCACCGGCACCGGGCGGGCCGCCTGGATCCGGCGGCAGACCTCCAGCCCGTCGAAGCCGGGCAGCATCACGTCGAGCACCACGAGGTCGGGGCGGTGCTCGGCGTGGGCCGCGACCGCGCCCGGCCCGTCGTACGCCGAGACGACCGCGTGGCCCTCGGCGCGCAGCCGGTCCCCGACGGCCTCGTTGATGAGCGGCTCGTCCTCGACGACGAGCACCGTGGCCCGGGGTGTCTGCATGCGCCGAGCGTAGGAGCGCGTGGCGCCGGGAGGGGTGCGCGCGGTGTGAAGGTCTCGTGCAGGTCCGGGCGCCGCACCGGGCGGGGGGCCGCGGGCCGGCCGGCCTAGGAGCGGCGGGCCGAGGCGTAGAGGCAGACCGCGGCGGCGGTCGACAGGTTGAGGCTCTCGGCGCGCCCGAGCACGGGGATCGAGACCCGGTGGTCGGCCAGGGCGGCCAGCTCCTCGGGCAGGCCCCACGCCTCGTTGCCGAACAGCCACGCCACCGGCTGGTCCAGCAGGCCGGCGTCCTCGGCGTCGAAGAGGTCGGTCTCGCCGGCGCCGTCGGCGGCCAGCACGGGGCGGCCCGAGGCGCGGGCCCGGCGCACGGCCTCGGCCGGGTCGGGCTCGAGCGCGATCGGCAGGTGCCACAGGCTCCCGACCGTGGCGCGGACGGTCTTGTCGTTGTAGGGGTCGACGCTGTGGCCGGCGAGCACGACGCCGACCGCACCCGAGGCGTCGGCGGTGCGGATCACGGTGCCGGCGTTGCCGGGGTCGCGGACGTCGGCACAGATCGCCACGGTGCCCTCGCCCGCGAGGGCCAGGTCGAGCCCGACGTGGAGCGAGCGGCACACGGCGACCACGCCCTGGGGGCTGACCGAGCCTGACAGGGAGGCGACGGCGTCGTCGTCGGCGTCCCACCAGTCGCAGCCGGCCTGCTCCACCGCGCTCCTCAGCGCGGCGTGCTGGTCACCGGCCGCCTCGGTCGCGAAGACCTCGACGACGCCGGTGGCGCCGGGCTCGGTGACGGCCAGGGCCTCGGTGAGGGCCTTGACGCCCTCGGCGAGGAACAGGCCGTGCTCGAGCCGGGACGCACGACGGGCGAGCTTCCGGGCCGCCTTGACGCGACCGCTGCTCTTGGAGAGCGGTCGCTCGGGCCGGAAGCTCGCCACGTCGGGAGGTGCGGTGGTGCGGGAGGTCGTCAGGCCGAGACGGGGGCGTTGACGTCCTCGGGCAGGGCGGCCTTGGCGACCTCGACGAGCGCCACGAAGGCGGGGGCGTCGTTGACGGCCAGGTCAGCCAGGATCTTGCGGTCGACCTCGACGTCAGCAGCCTTGAGGCCCTGGATGAAGCGGTTGTAGGTCATGCCATTGGCGCGCGCCGCGGCGTTGATCCGCTGGATCCACAGCTTGCGGAAGTCGCCCTTCTTCTTGCGGCGGTCGTTGTAGCTGTAGACCAGGGAGTGGGTGACCTGCTCCTTCGCCTTGCGGTAGAGGCGCGAGCGCTGGCCCCGGTAGCCGGAGGCGCGCTCGAGAGTGACCCGACGCTTCTTCTGGGCGTTGACTGCCCGCTTGACGCGTGCCATGTGTGTTGCTCCTTCGATGGATCGTGGTGCGCCGAGGGGACGGCGCGTGGGGCGAGGGTCAGAGACCCAGCAGCTTCTTGGCCTTCTTGGTGTCGGCCTTGGAGACCTCGGTCGTGCCGGCGAGGCGACGGGTCACCTTGGAGGCCTTCTTCTCGAGGTTGTGGCGCGTCCCGGCCTTCTCCCGGCGGAGCTTGCCCGAACCGGTGACGCGGAAGCGCTTGGAGGCACCGGAGTGCGTCTTGTTCTTCGGCATGTCTCTTCCTTCTCTGCTGACGGCGGGGCGTGCAGGGGCACGCGGTCCCGCTTCGGTGGTGCGGTGGTCAGGCCTCGATCTCGGGGTCGAGGTTCTCGGAGCGGCCGCGCTCCTTCTTGGCAGCGGGCGCGGTGCTGGCGGCACGCCGCTCGGCGTGCTCCTCGGCGCGCTCGGCCTCGCGAGCAGCGGCGCGCTCGACCTTCTCGGCCTTCACCTCGGCCTTGGCCTCGGACTTCTTCTTGTGGGGGCCGATCACCATGGTCATGTTGCGGCCGTCCTGCTTGGGCGAGGACTCGACGAAGCCCAGCTCCGTGACGTCCTCGGCCAGCTTCTGCAGCAGCCGGAACCCGAGCTCGGGGCGGTGCTGCTCACGACCGCGGAACATGATCGTGATCTTGACCTTGTCGCCCTGGCGGAGGAACCGCACGACGTGACCCTTCTTGGTCTCGTAGTCGTGCGAGTCGATCTTCGGCCGGAGCTTCATCTCCTTGATGACCGTGTTGGTCTGGTTACGGCGGGCCTCGCGGGCCTTCTGCGCGTTCTCGTACTTGAACTTGCCGTAGTCCATGAGCTTGCAGACCGGGGGTCGGCCCATGGGCGCGATCTCGACGAGGTCGAGATCGGCCTCCTGGGCCAGACGCAGGGCGTCGCCGGTGGAGACGATGCCCACGGTCTCGCCGTTGGGTCCAACGAGCCGGACCTCGGGTACGCGGATCCGGTCGTTGATGCGGAGCTCGGTGCTGATGGGTCCTCCTGGGTCGGTCTGGTGGGTGACCTGGGGAGAACGTCGCGCGACGGGCATTTCTGCCCGGAGACGCCGCGAGGCTCCCGCGTGACACGCGGAAGCCCCAGGAGACGATCGGACGGTCGTCGACGTGCGACGACTGCTCATCGTGACCGGACCCGACGACCTGGTGGTGCTGGATGGTGCTCGGTCGGTGCGGGTGGGAGGAGGCCTCCACTTGTCGGACCGCTCCTCCGTGCAGGCAGGTGCGATCGGTCGGGCGTCACTCTACTAGGCAGGCCCGGAGATTGCACATCAGGCGGTGCCGGCCCAGCCCCACCCGCCGTCGGCCAGCCGGAGCAGCCGCTCCCCCGTGGCGAGCCGGGCGAGGTCGTCGGCCTCCACGACGTACAGCACCGGGCCGGCGACGTCGACCAGCAGCGCCTGGGCGCCGTCCTGGACGGCGGAGCGCGCCGCGTCGGCCAGCGTGACCGGCACCGGTCGGGCCTGGGGGTCCCAGCCCTGCAGCGGCCCGGTGCCGGTGAAGGCCAGCAGCGCGGTGCGGCCGTCGCGGCCGCGCATCAGCACCGCGGCCATGTCGCTGCTCTTGTCGTGGGCCAGGCCCTGCTCGTCGACCTCGACCTCGCCGAGGACGGCGACGACCGGCACCAGGACGCGCGAGTCCTGGAGGGCGGCGACCACGCCGAGGGCGCGGTCGCGCTCGTGCGGCGCCGCGTCGTACGCCGCCAGGGCCGCGGTCACCTCGGGGTCGGTGGCGCCGTCGTCGCCCGCGAAACCGGGATCGGGGATCTCTCGCACGCCCGCGATCCTCTCAACCCGCCCCGAGCGGCTCGTAGGCTGGGCCCATGGACGCAGCCGGGACCCTCGACTCGACCACCTGGGCCGCGCTCGCGCTGGTCCTGACGATCCTGGGCGCCGCGCTGTCGTGGCTGGCCTGGCGCCGGCGTGGTGCGGCCGCGGGGCTGCGCGGCCTCGCCTGGACCCTGGTCCCCGTCGCCGCGTGGCTGACCGGCACCCTGCGCCTGGCCGTCGAGGTCGTCGACGACGTCGCCCGGTGGGCCTCGCGGCTGGTGTTCTCGCCCAGCGTCTGGGCCGGGATCGTGGTGCTCGGCGTCGCGGTCGTCCTGTGGTTCGTCTCCGGCGCGATGCGCGAGCGCGGCGTCGGGGTCCGCGGCCGCGCTGCCACCCGGGCCGTGCGCCGCGGCCGCCGGGTCGAGGCCCACGCCCCCGAGGCGGTCGGCACCGCCGGCGCCCCCGCAGCAGGCGCGGCGCGCCCGGCCGCGACCGCCGCGCCGCAGCCCGCCGGACGAGCCGGCGGGTCGACCGCGAGGGGCGCCGCGAAGCCGACCGGCAAGGCCTCCGGCACGCGCCACGAGTCGGACCTCGAGGACATGGACGACATCGAGGCCATCCTCAAGCGGCACGGCATCTGAGCGTGCCCGCGCCGGAGTCGCGACGCGCCCTCGCCGACCGGCTCGGACGCGCCGTCAGGGGCCTGCCCGACCTGCGCACGCCCGTCGTCGTGGTCGACCTCGACGCCTTCGACGCCAACGCCGACGACCTGCTGCGGCGGGCCGGGGGCACCCCGGTGCGGGTCGCCTCCAAGAGCCTGCGGGTGCCGGCGCTGCTCGCCCGTGCCCTGGCGCGACCGGGCTTCCACGGCGTGATGGCCTACACGCTGCGCGAGGCGCTGTGGCTCGTCGCGCAGGGGGTGGCCGACGACGTGCTGGTCGCCTACCCGACGGTGGACCGCGGCGCGCTGGCCCGGTGGGCGGCCGACCCCCGGGCCCGGTCGGCGGTCGCGCTGGTGGTCGACGACCCGGCCCACCTCGATCTGCTCGACGCCACGGCCGGGGCCGGCGACAGCACCACGCTCCAGGTCGTCCTGGACGTCGACGCCGGCTGGCGCCCCGAGCGCGGTGGCCCGGCACTGGGCGCGCGGTGGCACGTCGGACCGCGCCGCTCACCGCTGCGCGAGCCCGACGAGGTGGCGGCCCTCGGGCGCGACGCCCTCGCCCGGGGGCTGCGGCTGCGCGGGGTGATGACCTACGAGGGCCAGGTCGCCGGCGTGCCCGACCAGGTGCCCGGGCAGCGCCTGCGCTCGGCCGTCGTGCGACGTCTCAAGACGGCCTCCCTGGCCCAGCTGCGGACCCGGCGGGCGGCGGTCGCCGAGGCGGTCGCCGCGCTGCCCGGGGACGGCGGGCCCCGGCTCTGGAACGCCGGCGGCTCGGGCGACGTGGCCGAGGCGGCGGCCGACCCGGTGGTCACCGAGGTGGCGGCCGGGTCGGGGCTGCTGGTGCCGGGGCTGTTCGACCACTACCGCAGCTTCGTGGCCCGGCCCGCGGCGTACCTCGGGGTGCCGGTGGTGCGGCGACCCGGTCCCGGGGTGGTCACGGTGGCCGGTGGCGGCTTCGTCGCCAGCGGGGCCACCGGCCGCGACCGCAGCCCGCTCCCCTGGGCCCCCGAGGGGCTGCGGCTGACCGCCCTCGAGGGCGCGGGCGAGGTGCAGACGCCGCTGACCGGCCCGGCGGCCGACGGCCTCGCCATCGGCGACCTGGTGTGGTGGCGCCACGCCAAGGCCGGCGAGCTGATGGAGCACGCCGACGTGGTCCACCTGGTGCGCGGCAACGCGGTGGTCGACACGGTGCCGACGTACCGCGGGCTGGGGCTGGTGTGGTGAGCGCCCCGCCCGGGCGCGAGGCGCTGCCGGCGGTGCTCGATGCGCTGGCCGCCGCCGCCCCCACGCTGGGGACCGGTCGGCTGCTCTGCGTCGACGGGCCGGCGGGGTCGGGCAAGACGACGCTCGCCGGGCGGGTCGCCGCTGCCGTCCCGGGAGCCGTCGAGGTCCACACCGACGACCTGCTCCAGGGCTGGTCGGGGCTGGCCGGCCTCGCGGAGCGGCTCGAGGAGCTGCTCCGGCCGCTGGCCTCCGGCCGACCCGGCCGCTACCGCCGCTGGGACTGGCTGGCCGACGCCTGGGCCGAGACGGTGGTGGTCGACCCGGCCCCGCTGCTCGTGGTCGAGGGGGTGGGCTCGGGCGCGGCCCGGTGCGCCGACCTCACCACCCTGCTGGTGTGGGTGGAGGCCCCCCACGACCTGCGGATGCGACGCGGCCTCGAGCGCGACGGCGAGGCCTTCGCCCCCCACTGGGAGCGGTGGGCGCGCGACGAGCAGGACCTCTTCGACCGGGAGCAGACCCGGGAGCGCGCCCAGCTGCGCGTCGACGGCCGGGACGGCACCGTGCAGCCCTGAGGGACGGCCGACGCGTCGACCCCGGTCCACGAGGAGGTCGCCCCGGCGACCGTCGCGTCGGCCTCGGTCCCCGAGGAGGTCGCTCCGGCGACCGTCCCATCGGCCTCGGTCCCCGAGGAGGTCGCCCTGGCGACCGTCTCGAAGGGCCGGACCACCCCGTCCGCGGATCCTCCTCACCCGGTGCGGGAGATCCGCGGCTGGGACCGGAGCGGCCGGGCGGCCCTTCGAGACAGGACTCCGTCCTTCCTCAGGGACCGATCCGATCGGCCTTCCCAGGGGCAGGGGTCACGGGTGGGCGGGGTCCTGGAGGAGGTAGTCGGTCCAGCGGCGGGTGACGCTGAACCCCACCCGCTCGTAGACCGCGAGGGCGCCCGAGGGGTTCTCCGAGTCGACGTCGAGGCCGCTGCGCTCGCACCCGGCGGCGGCGTGCAGGCGCAGCGCCCGGCGCAGCAGCACGTCGGCCAGCCCGCGGCGGCGGTGGTCGGGCAGGGTGCCGACCTTGACGAGGTAGGTCTCGCGGCGGTCGGTCTGCTCGGCGACGGCGTCGTACTCGTTGGCCTGGACGTACGCCGCGATGCCGCCGTCCGGGGCGCGGAGGAGCAGGCTCAGCGCCGGTCGGAAGCTGCGGCTCTCGCTGATCCACTGGCGCCACATCTCCTGGCTCCACGGCGACCAGCCGGGGTGGCCGACGAAGGCGACGTTGTGGGCGGCGCGGAGCTCCTCGTGGTCCACGTCCTCCCAGGTCGACAGGGCGTACCCCTCGGGCAGGGCGACGTCCTGGGGAGGGGTGGCGAGGTCGGCCGCCATCACGAAGGTCCAGCGGTGCGGGTGCAGCCCGTGGGCGGCGTACAGCTCGGGGACGCCGGGCTGGTCGGACGGCGCCGCGGCCGTCACGACGGGGCGCAGGTCGCTGCCGCGCTCGGCGACGTGCGCCCGCGCGCGCTCGACCATGTGGCCCAGCAGCACCTGGCCGATCCCCCGCCGGCGGTGGTCGGGGTGGACGCCGCCGTCGATGCCGACGGCCAGCGAGTCGGCCTCGGGGGCCCGCGGCAGCAGCCGCGAGGTGGCCACGACCTCGCCGTCGACCTCGGCCAGCACCCAGTCCTCGGGCCCGGTCATCGGGTTGTCGAGCTCCTCGAGGACGTCGGCCAGGACGTAGCGCTCCTCGGTCCGGTCGGCCGCCTCGAGCGCGGTGAACAGGTCGGTGACGACCACCCCGTCGGCCGGGGTCATCGGGCGCAGCCGCAGGCCGAGCGGGGAGCCGGGGGGTCGGGAGGTCATCCCCCGACCCTAGGCAGCGGGCGTGTGGGCCGCGACCAGCACCCGGAGCTCGCGCACCGCGCGCCGGGCCCGGTCGCCGTCGCTGCCCTGGATCGCGATCATCGAGACCGTCTCGCCGTCGGACAGGTCGAGGGTGCCCCACGGGGCGCCGCGGCCGAGCTGCACGGCGATCACCTGGGACCACTCGTAGCGGTGGGTGCGGTAGCCGTTGACGACCACCAGGCCGGCCTCGGTGGCGACCACGCGCGAGCGCACCAGCGCGTGGTAGCAGGCGAACAGCATCACGCCCAGCACCACGAGGGTCAGCCGCTGGAAGATCGTGAAGCTGGCCCGGACCTCGGCGCCGAGGGCGAACCAGACCGCGACGAGCATCGCCACGAGCATGCCGCCGAAGACGTAGACCGCGATCCGGGCGCCCAGGGGGCGCCAGGTGCGCGGCAGCTCCGGCGAGGTGCCGGCGGCCTCAGAGGCGGCAGGCATGGATGTCGGTCAGCAGGATCGCCCTGGCGCCGATCGCCCAGAGCTGGTCCATCAGTCGCTGGGAGCCGTCGCGCGGCACCATGGCCCGGACCGCGACCCAGTCCTCGCGGTGCAGCGGCGAGATCGTCGGGCCCTCGAGACCGGGTGTCAGGGCGACCGCGTCGGAGAGGTGCTCGCGGTCGATGTCGTAGTCCATCATCACGTAGCTGCGAGCCACCAGGACGCCGTCGAGGCGCCGCTTGAAGACCTCGAAGCCCGCGGGCTCGGACGCCCCCGCCTGGGTGACGAGCACCGCCTCGGACTCCAGGATGGTGTCCCCGACGATCTCCAGGCCCGCCTGGCGCAGGGTGCTGCCGGTCTCGACGACGTCGGCGATGACGTCGGCCACGCCGAGCTGGATGCTGGTCTCGACCGCTCCGTCGAGGCGGATGACCGAGGCCTCGAGCCCGCGCTCCTCGAGGTGGCGGCGCACGACGCCGACGTAGGAGGTCGCGATCCGCTTGCCGGCGAGGTCGTCGAGCGAGGACAGGGTGCCGGGGCGGGCGGCGAAGCGGAACCGCGAGCGGCCGAAGCCGAGCTGGCGCACCTCGTCGGCCTTGGCGCCGGAGTCGAGCAGCAGGTCGCGCCCGGTGATGCCGACGTCCAGGGTGCCCTCGCCGACGTAGAGGGCGATGTCGCGCGGGCGCAGGTAGAAGAACTCGACGTGGTTGTCGGTGTCCATCACGGTCAGCTGCTTGCTGTCGCTGCGCTGGCGGTAGCCGGCCTCGCGCAGCATCTCGGTGGCCGACTGCGACAGCGAGCCCTTGTTGGGGATCGCGATCCGCAGCGGGGGCAGCTCGGTCGTGGTCGTCGTCACGGGCGCGCTCACAGGTGGGCGTAGACGTCGTCGAGGCTCAGGCCGCTCGCCAGCATCAGCACCTGCGCGTGGTAGAGCAGCTGGCTGATCTCCTCGGCCGTGCGCTCGGGGCCCTCGTGCTCGGCGGCCATCCAGGACTCGGCGGCCTCCTCGACCAGCTTCTTGCCGATGGTGTGCACACCTGCGTCGAGGGCGGCCACGGTGCCGGAGCCCTCGGGTCGGGTCGCCGCCTTGTCACTGAGCTCGGTCCAGAGCTCGTCGAACGTCTTCATCGTCGCCTATCGGTCGGTCGGGTGCCGCCCACCAGACTACGAGGTGGTCCGGGGCGCCAGGCCCCGCAGGGTGTGGGCGGTGTGCAGCGCGGCCGCCGTGGCCTCGTAGCCCTTGTCCTCCGCGCTGCCCTCCAGGCCCGCGCGGTCCAGCGCCTGCTGCTCGGTGTCGCAGGTGAGCAGGCCGAAGCCGACCGGGACGCCGGTGTCGAGCGCCACCCGGGACAGGCCGTCGGTCGCGGCACCGCAGACGTACTCGAAGTGGGGCGTGCCGCCACGGATCACGACCCCGAGCGCCACGACGACGTCGAACCCGCCGCGGGCGGCCGCCATCGCGACCACCGGCAGCTCGAACGAGCCGGGCACCGGGACCAGCGTCCAGTCCTCCACGGCGTACGCCGCGAGCGCGCGCTCGGCGCCGGCGACCAGGCCGCCCATCACCTGGTCGTGCCAGCTGCTGGCGACGACCGCGACGCGCAGGTCGCGGGAGTCGACGGGCTCGTCGGTCGGGCTGCCGTGGCCGCTCATCGGGTGGCTCCTTCGTCGTGCTGGAGGGACTGGTGGCGGTCGAGGTCGAGGCCGTCGAGCTGGTGGCCCATCCGGTCGCGCTTGGTGAGCAGGTAGGCCAGGTTGTGGTCGTTGGGGTGGGGCGTGAGGGCCACCCGCTCGGCGACGTGCACGCCGTACGACTCCAGCCCGGAGGTCTTGTCGGGGTTGTTGGTCAGCAGCCGTACCTGCGTGACGCCGAGGTCGCGCAGGATCTGCGTGGCCGCGCCGTAGTGGCGCGCGTCGGCCGGCAGGCCGAGGTCGAGGTTGGCGTCGACGGTGTCGCGCCCGCCGTCCTGGAGCTGGTAGGCCTGCAGCTTGGCCAGCAGGCCGATGCCGCGCCCCTCGTGGCCGCGCAGGTAGACCACGACCCCGCGCCCCTCCTCGACGATCAGGTCCATCGCCTCGTCGAGCTGGGGGCCGCAGTCGCAGCGCTCGGAGCCGAACACGTCGCCGGTCAGGCACTCGCTGTGCACCCGGGTCAGCACCGGCTCGCCCGTGCGCAGCTCGGCCGGGTCGCCGTAGACCAGCGCGACGTGCTCGCTGTCGTCGACGGTGATCCGGTAGCCGACCGCGGTGAACGCGCCGTGGCGGGTCGGCAGCACGGTCTCGGCCACCCGCTGGGTGTGCATCTCGGTGCGACGGCGGTGGTGGACCATCTGGTCGATCGAGATCATCTTGAGGCCGTGCTCGTCGGCGAAGGCCCGCAGCTCGGGGCCGCGCTTCATGGTGCCGTCGTCGTTGACGACCTCGACCAGCACGCCGGCCGGGGTCAGGCCGGCCATGGTGGCCAGGTCGACCGCCGCCTCGGTGTGGCCGCGCCGGTTGAGCACGCCCCCCTCGCGGTAGCGCAGCGGGAACACGTGGCCGGGGCGCGTCAGCTCCCACGACTCGGTCGCGGAGTCGGCCAGCACCCGCGCGGTGTGGGCGCGGTCGGCGGCCGAGATGCCGGTCGAGACGCCGTCGCGCGCGTCCACGCTGATGGTGTACGCCGTGCGCAGCTTGTCCTTGTTGTGCGGCGTCATCAGCGGGATCTCGAGCCGGTCGAGCATGTCGGCGGGCATCGGCACGCAGATCACGCCGCTGGAGTGCCGGATGGTGAAGGCCATCAGCTCGGGGGTCGCCCTGGACGCCGCGAAGATCAGGTCGCCCTCGTTCTCGCGGTCCTCGTCGTCGACCACGACCACGGCCTTGCCGGCCGCGATGTCCGCGACCGCGTCCTCGACGCTGTCGAGCCGGATCTTCTCGCTCACTTCGCCACCATCTTCTCGACGTACTTCGCGATCACGTCCACCTCGAGGTTGACGGTCTCGCCGGGTCGACGCGCACCCAGGGTGGTGCGCGCCAGGGTCTCGGGGATCAGGCTCACGGTGAAGGACTCCGCACCGACGTCGACGACCGTGAGCGAGATGCCGTCCACGGTGATCGAGCCCTTGGCCACCAGGTAGCGCTCCAGGCCCGCCGGCAGCGAGACCTCGACGACCTCCCAGTGCTCGCTGGGCGTGCGGGACACGATCGTGCCGGTGCCGTCGACGTGGCCCTGGACGATGTGGCCGCCCAGCCGCGTGGTGGGGGTGACGGCGCGCTCCAGGTTGACCGCCGCGCCGGGCGCGAGCGCCCCCAGCGAGGTCTTGTCGAGGGTCTCGCGCATCACGTCGGCTGTGAAGGTGGGCTCGCCGTCGGGTCCGGTGGTGGCCACCGTCAGGCAGCAGCCGTTGACCGAGATGGAGTCGCCCAGGCGGGCGTCGGCGGTGACGACGGGGCCGCGGACGGTCAGGCGCACGGCGTCCCCCTGGTCCTCCAGGGCGACGACGGAGCCGAGCTCCTCGACGATGCCGGTGAACATCTAGTCCCTCTCCTCGTGCGGGTCGTGGGTCGGCGCCAGGGTCAGGCGCACGTTGGTCTCGTCGGCGGGGTCCGCGAGGACCGCGACGTCGGTGACGCGCAGGTGCAACGCCGAGGCGATCGTGGTGATGCCCAGGTCGCCCACGGCGGGGGTCCCGGCGCCCAGCAGCAGCGGCGCGACGTACGCCACCACCTCGTCGACCAGCCCCGCCCGGACGAAGGCGGCGGCCAGCGTCGGCCCGCCCTCGAGGAACACGTGGCGGCGGCCGAGGTCGTGGAGCCGGGCCAGCGCCTCGGCCGGGTCGTGGGTCGCGAGCAGCACCGTCTCGGCCTGGTCGTCGAGGACCCGCCGGTCGGGGGCGAGGTCGCGCAGCCCCATCACCGCGCGCAGCGGCTGGTGCGGCAGGGGCTGGTCCTCGACGTCGCGCACCGTCAGCGCCGGGTCGTCGACGGCGACCGTGCCGGTGCCGGCGAGGACCACGTCGCACTCGGCGCGCAGCCGGTGGGTGTCGCGCCGCGCCGGCCGCGAGGAGATCCAGCGGCTGGTGCCGTCGGCGGCGGCGCTGCGGCCGTCGAGGGTGGTGGCGAGCTTCCAGGTCACGAAGGGCCGGCCGTGCTCCAGGGCAAAGGTCCAGGCCCGGTTGAGCGCCCGGGACTCGCGCTCCAGGAGGCCGGAGGACACCTCGAGGCCGGCCTCGCGCAGCGCTCGCTCGCCACCCGCGGCGACCGGGTTGGGGTCGGGCTGGGCGAACACCACGCGGCGCACGCCGGCCCCGACGAGCGCCTCGGTGCACGGGCCCGTGCGACCGGTGTGGTGGCACGGCTCGAGGGTGACCACGGCCGTGGTGCCGCGGGCCAGCTCCCCTGCCTCGGCGAGCGCGGCCGCCTCGGCATGAGGGGTGCCGGCGCCGCGGTGGTAGCCCTCGGCGACGGTGCGGCCGTCGTCGTCGAGCAGCACGCACCCGACCCGGGGGTTGGGCCCGAGCGGGACGCCCGGGGTGCGCGCCAGCTCGAGGGCGCGACGCATCGCGCGCTGCTCGGCGGCACTGCTGTCCATGGGTCCTCGCTCCGGTCGGTGGCGCTCACGACCTGGAGGGGCTCCGGCGACCGGTCGCCCCTGGGGGCGCCGGCACCGCGTGCGCTTCTCATCCGGACTGTGACCGTCGGTCCAGGAGTTCCACCTGGTCAACCGACCGCTGGCAGCGGCCGGGTCGCGGACTTTCACCGCCGGTGCGGATTTCCACCGCCCCCAGAGCACGCGAGCAAAGCTCGTGGGGCCGAGTCTGCCACAGGCCCCGGGGCGTCGGCGGGGGCACCTACAGTGCGGACATGCGCTACGGACTGACGATCCTCACCGACCTCACCTGGGCCGAGGCCGAGCCCCGCTGGCGCGCCGCCGAGGAGATGGGCTTCGACCACGCCTGGACCTACGACCACCTCGTGTGGGGCGGGCTGCCGGACTCGCCGTGGTTCGGGACCACCCCCACCCTGACGGCGGCGGCCATGGTCACCACGACGGTCCGCCTCGGCACCTTCGTCGCCTCGCCCAACTATCGCCACCCGGTGGCGCTGCACCGCGACGTCCAGTCGCTCGACGACGTCTCGCAGGGCCGCTTCCTGCTCGGCGTCGGCACCGGCGGCGACCTCGACTCGCGGATCCTCGGCGGCGAGGAGCTGAGCGTGCGCGAGCGCGTCGACCGCTTCCAGGAGTTCTGCGACCTGCTGCTGCGGCTGCGCGGCGAGGACCACGTCGACGCCGACGGCCGCTGGTTCTCGGCGCGCGACGCCCGCACCCTGCCACCGCTGCGCGGGGTGCCGCTGCTGGTGGCGGCCAACGGCCCCCGCTCGCTGCGCTACGCGGCCCGCGCGGGCGACGGCTGGATCACCACCGGCGGTGCGGCCGAGACCCTCGACGACTGGTTCGCCGGGCTGGCCACCGCGCGGGCGACCCTCGAGACCGCCCTGGTCGACGCCGGGCGCGACCCCGCCGGCTTCGACCGCTACCTCAACCTCGACTCCTCCCCCGTGTTCTCGCTGGAGTCGGTCGGGGTCTTCGAGGAGATGGTCGGCCGCGCCGCCGACCTGGGGTTCACCGACGTGATCACGCACTGGCCCCGACCCGGCGCGCCGTACGCCGGGTCGGAGCGGGTGCTGGAGGAGGTCGCCGCGCGGCTGCCCCGCTAGGGCCTCAGCGCACCGCCTCGGCGGCCGCCACGACGTCGACCAGGCCGTAGCCCTTGTCGACGCTGGTGGTGCCCAGCGCACCGGCCTCGTACGGCGCGCCGTCGGCGTACTTGTGGGCCGTGGTCTTCAGCGCGTCCTCGATCTGCGCGGGCGTGGCCTGCGGGTTGGCCTGGAACAGCTGTGCGACGATGCCGGCGACGTGCGGCGCGGCCATCGAGGTGCCGCTGATGGTGTTGAAGGTGCCGATGTCGAGCGGGCCGGGACCGTTGACCGGGTCCAGGCCGGTGGAGCAGATCGGCAGGTAGGGGCGGCACGCCGAGGTGATGTTCTCGCCCGGGGCGGAGAAGTCCGGGTAGGTCGACTGGTCGCCGGCCAGGCCGCGCGAGGAGTAGTCGGAGACCTTGCCGTCACGGGTGCCGTTGTCGAGGTCGAAGTAGGACGCGACCGACAGCACGCCGGGCGTCGGGTCCTGGCCGGGCGGGTTGGAGAGGTTCTCGGAGCCGTCGCCGCCGTCGTTTCCGTTGGCCCACACGGTCAGCACGCCCTCGTCGGCGAGCGCGCGCTGCAGCTTGACCGTGGCGGACTGCGGGTCGAAGCCGCCGCCCCCGGTGGGGCCGTAGGAGTTGTTGGTGACCTTGATCGGCGGGCAGGTCGACGCCGGTACGCCGGCGCCGCAGGGCGCCTCGTGGTTCTCCAGCACCCAGTTGAGGGCCGCGTCGGCACCCAGGATGACCAGCGCGGCGCCGGTCGAGACCGAGACCAGCTTGGCGTCCTTGGCCGCGCCCTGGACCTCCTGGCCGTCGGCGAGGGTGGTGGGACGTCCGGCCACGATGCCGTTCACGTGGGTGCCGTGGCCGCCGGCCGAGAGGGTGTCGGTGTCGACGACGCCCGGGACGCGCTGCACGGTGCACAGCGTCTCGGTGGGCTCGCACAGCGTCTTGAGGTTGGCCACCACGGCGCTGGAGCCGTCGGCCTCGCGGAACGCCGGGTGGGTGGGGTCGACGCCGGAGTCGATGACCCCGACCGAGACGCCCTTGCCGGTCAGCGGGCTGCCGTCGGCGCCGGTGAGGGTCTGCTGCGCCTCCAGGCCACGGGTGGCCGTGTTGGAGGTGGCGTCGAGGAACTGGATCGGCTGCTCCCCGGCCTCGACGTACGTCACGCCGTCCTGGGCCCGGACGCCCTCGATCTGGGCCTTGGTGCCGCGGGCGGCGACCACGCCGATCTTGGAGAACGAGGTGACCTTCGTCAGGCCCGCGGCGCGCACCGCATCGGCGGCGGCGGCCAGGTCCGTGCCGTGGACCAGGACGGTGCTCTGGCCGGTGAGGCCGGTCAGCGTCCGGGCCAGGTACGGCGAGACGTCGGCCAGCGCTCCGGCGTCGGCCGCGCTGCTGGAGGAGCCGTCCGCCGCGAAGGCGGTGGGGGCGGTCAGGCCCAGCGCGAGCACCGCGGCCGCGGCTCCCGCCAGGGTGGTGGTGGCCAGGGACCGGTCGAGGCGTCGCACGTGGTCATCCCTCTCGGAGGGCCGCTCCGGGCGTCTCTCTCCGGTCGGTCGGAGACCCGCGCGGCGTACTCCTGCAACGAGCGGACGTGCCCCAGGTCACGCCCCGGCGCCGGACGCGCCCTGCGCGAGCCCCCGCAGCTGCTCGACCACGGCGTCGGGGTCCTCGGCGGAGTAGACGGCCGACCCGGCCACGAACACGTCGGCCCCGGCCTCGGCGCAGCGCTCGACGGTCTCGACCGAGACGCCCCCGTCGACCTGGAGCCAGACCTCCAGACCGGCGGCCGAGACCAGCTCGCGGGCCCGCCGGATCTTGGGCAGGCAGAGCTCGAGGAACTTCTGCCCGCCGAAGCCCGGCTCGACGGTCATCAGCAGCAGCATGTCGAGCTCGCCCAGCATCGTGGCGGCCGCCTCGACCGGGGTGGCCGGCTTGAGCGCCATCGAGGCGCGGGCGCCCTTGGCGCGCAGCTCCCGGGCCAGCCGGACCGGCGCGGCGGCGGCCTCGAGGTGGAAGGTGACCGAGCCCGCCCCCGCCTCGGCGTACGCCGGGGCCCAGCGGTCGGGGTCCTCGATCATCAGGTGCGCGTCGATCGGCAGGGCGCTGCGACGCGCCAGCGACTCGACCACCGGCAGGCCCAGCGTCAGGTTGGGCACGAAGTGGTTGTCCATCACGTCCACGTGGACCCAGTCGGCCGACGGGATCCGGGCGACCTCGTCGGCGAGGCGCGCGAGGTCGGCGTTGAGGACGCTCGGGGTGATCTGGATGCCCATGGTGGGGAGAGCCTAGTGGGGGCGGCTCGTCGCCCGGCTCGCGTGGTGGACGCCGGGTGACGTCGTCGATCGATCCGATGCACTGTTCCGATCTCCCTCTCGGAAGGCCCGTCCCATGAGCACCACCCCCGTCCGCACCCCCCGCGTCCGGCCCGCCACCGAGGCCGAGGCGGCCCGCCCCCCGCAGCTCGGCATCGCGCTGGGCGGCGTCGTGGCCGCGCTCGCCCTCGGCCTGCTGGTCTGGCAGCGCTCCGGCCAGGTCCCGGCCGTGCTGTTCGCCATCGGCACCGCCCTGGGGTTCGTGCTGTTCCACAGCCGCTTCGGCTTCACCTCGGCCTGGCGGCAGCTGGTCGCCGTGCGCCAGGGCGCCGGGCTGCGCGCCCACATGCTCATGATCGCGGTGGCCGCGACCCTCTTCGCCCCGATCCTGGCCGTGGGCACCGCCTGGAACGGCGTCCCGGCCTCGCCCTCGCTCGCCCCGATCGGCTTCGGCGTCGTCGTGGGCGCCTTCCTCTTCGGGGTGGGCATGCAGCTGGGCGGGTCGTGCGCGTCCGGCACGCTGTTCGCCGTCGGCAGCGGCCAGACCGCCATCCTCGTCACCCTCGGCGGCTTCGTGGCCGGCTCCACGCTCGGCGCGCTGCACTTCCCGTTCTGGACCGACGACCTGCCGAGCCTCGCCCCGGTGTCGCTGGCCACGGTGCAGCCGTTCGGCTACCTGGGTGCCTGGGTGATCACCATGGCCGTGGTGCTGGTGGTCGTCGCGCTGACGCTGGTCCTGGGCCGCCGCGGGCAGGTGCCCCCGGTCGACCGCGCCCCCGTCGCGCGGGGCCTGGCCCGCGCCGCCCGCGGCTCCTGGCCGCTGTGGGTCGGCGCGCTGCTGCTCGCCGGCCTCAACGCGCTGACGCTGTGGGTCTCCGGCGGCGCGTGGGGCGTGACCTTCGCCTTCAGCCTCTGGGGCAGCAAGCTGCTCGACGCCCTCGGGGTCGACGTCACGTCGTGGACCTTCTGGCAGGACCCCGTCAACGCCGCGAAGTACCAGGCCGGGTTCCTGGCCGAGAAGACCTCCGTGATGGACCTCGGCATCATCCTCGGCGCCCTGGTCGCCTCCGCCCTGGCCGGCGCGTTCGTGGTGCACCGCCGGGTCCCGGGCCGGCTCGCGCTCGGCGCCGTCGTCGGCGGGATCATGATGGGGTACGGCGCCCGCATCGCCTTCGGCTGCAACATCGGCGCCTACTTCGGCGGCATCGCGTCGTTCAGCCTGCACGGCTGGCTGTGGGGCGTGATGGCGCTGATCGGCACCGTGGCCGGGCTCGCGCTGCGTCCCCTGTTCGGCCTGGCGAACCCCAGGCCGACCGACTCGGTCTGCTAGCCGGGCTCAGGCGTCGCGGCGCAGCACGGCGACGAACATCGCGTCCGTGCCGTGGCGGTGCGGCCACAGCTGCACCGCGCCCGGCAGGTGGGCCGAGGCGGCGTCGGTGACCTCCGGCAGCAGCGGCTCCGCCCGCTCCAGCCGGACGTCGCCCCGCCCGGCCAGCACGTCGCGGACCACGCCCGCCGTCTCCTCGACCACGGGCGAGCAGGTCGCGTAGACCACCACGCCGCCGGGCCGGACCGACTCCAGGGCGGAGGCGAGCAGGGCCCGCTGCAGCGGCACCAGCGCGTCGAGGTCCTCGGCCCGGCGCCGCCACCGGCTCTCCGGGCGGCGGCGCAGCGCACCCAGGCCCGAGCAGGGCGCGTCGACCAGCACCCGGTCGAAGCTGTCGGGCCGCCAGGCCGGTCGGGTGCCGTCGCCGACCACGACGTCGCCCTCGGTGGCCCGCAGCGCCTGCCGCACCAGCACGGCCCGGTGGGGCTGCCGCTCGTGGGCGAGCAGCCGGGCGCCGGAGCCGGTGGCCAGGGCGGCGAGCAGGGCGGCCTTGCCGCCGGGACCCGCGCACAGGTCCAGCCAGCGCTCGTCGCGGCCCACCAGCGCGGCCCGGGACAGCGCCAGCGCCACGAGCTGCGAGCCGGCGTCCTGGACGCCGGCGCGGCCCTCGCGCACCGCGGGCACGGCGCCCGGGTCGCCGCTGGCGAGCTCGACGGCCAGCGGCGAGACCGGCAGCGGCGTGCCGCCCAGCTCCTCCACGGTGCTCAGGCCGGGGCGCGCGACCAGCGTCACCGTCGGACGCTCGTTGTCGGCGGCGAGCAGCGCCTCCAGCTCCTCGGGCCGGCCCAGCGCGCGGGCCAGCTCGACCACCACCCAGTCGGGGTGGGAGGTCCGGACCGCCTGCGAGGCGTCCAGCTCGCGCATCCAGCCGTCGAGGTCGCGGGCGGCCAGCCGGCGCAGCACGGCGTTGACGAAGCCGGCCGGCTTGTGGCCCACCCGGGTGCGCACCAGCTCGACGCTGGAGCCGACGGCCGCGTGGTCGGGCACCCGCATCGCCAGCAGCTGGTGGGCGCCGAGCCGCAGGGCGTCGCGCACCCCCGGGTCGGGCGCCCGCCCGGTGAGGTGGTCGATGACGGCGTCGTAGGTCCCCCGGCCCCGCAGCGTCCCGCCCACCAGCTCGGTCACGAAGGCGGCGTCGCGACCCCCGAGGTCGCGCTCGCGCAGCAGCCGCGGCATCACCAGGTTGGCGTAGGCGTCCTGCTCGCGCACCGCCACCAGCACGTCGTACGCCGCCAGCCGCGCCGCGTCCACGCGGGGCGCGGCCGGGGAGCCGGCCCGCGGGCCGGCCTGCCTCCCGCTCCCCCGGCTCATGCGTCGTGCTCGCGGACCAGCCGCGGCGGGGCCATCGCACGCCAGGCCTCGGTCAGCACCTCGACCAGCTCGTCACGGTCCAGCTCGCCCAGCCGCGAGAGGCGGACCAGCACCGCGTTGCTGCGGCGGAAGTGGTCGATGGTGAAGAAGGGTCCCTCGGCCTCCACCAGCGCCGCCTTCGCCGCCTCGTCGGGCGTGCGCACGACCAGCAGGTCGTCGTACGGCTCGCCGGTCGCCGGGTCGGTGGCGGTGGCGTGGGGCTCGCGGTAGAGCACGAAGCCGCGGCCCCGGTCGCCCTCGGTGCGGGTCGCGCGGGTCTGCACCAGCCAGGTCGGCACCGCGCCCCACGAGGTCCCGAACCAGGTGCCCGGCAGGGCGCCGCAGATCTCGTCGACGTCCTCGGGGCGGGCAGGGCGCGTCACGCGACCGGACCCCCCAGGCGGGTCCCGGGCTCCAGGCGCACGCCCCGGGCCCAGTCGGCGGCCGCCATCTCCTTCTTGCCGAAGGCCTTGACCCGGCCGAGCCGGACGGGGCCGGTGCCGGTGCCGACGAAGACGTCGTTCTTGGTGGTCTCCAGCACGCCGGGCTCGAGCCGGGCGCGCCCCACCGGACGGACCGGGCCGAGCTTGATCCGCTCGCCCGCGAGCGTCGACCAGGCGCCCGGGAACGGCGTGCAGGCCCGGACACGGCGGTCGACGGCGACCGCGGGCTCGCTCCAGTCGACCTCGGCGTCCGCGGTGGTGATCTTGGGCGCGAGGCTGACGCCGTCGGTGGGCTGCTCGCGGGCCTCCAGGCTGCCGTCCTCGATCCCGTCGAGGGTCTGCACCAGCAGCTGCGAGCCGCCCTCGGCGAGCCGGGCGAGCAGGTCCCCGGCGGTGTCGTCGGGACGCACCGTCTGCGTCATCAGGCCGTACGTCGGTCCGGCGTCGAGCTCGCGCACGATCCGGAAGGTGGTCGCGCCGGTGACCTCGTCGCCGGCCCACACGGCGTGCTGGACCGGGGCGGCGCCGCGCCACGCGGGCAGCACGGAGAAGTGCAGGTTGATCCAGCCGTGGACCGGGATCTCGAGCGCCGAGGTCGGCAGCAGCGCGCCGTAGGCCACCACGGGGCAGCAGTCGGGCGCCAGCGCCCGCAGCGCCGCCTGGAAGTCGGGGTCGCGGGGGTGCTCGGGGCGCAGCACCGGGAGCCCCAGCTCCTCGGCGCGCTGCGCGACCGGCGAGGCCACCAGGCGCCGGCCGCGGCCGGCCGGGGCGTCGGGGCGGGTGACCACGCCTACGAGGTCGTGGCGGCTCGCGGCCACCGCCTCCAGCGCGGGCAGGGCGACCTCGGGGGTGCCGGCGAAGACGACGCGCACGGGCTAGATGCCGAGACCGCGGGTGGCGTGGGGCGAGACCTTGACCTGCGGTGCCGGCTGGCCGAACCACTCCGCCTCGCGGATGAAGCGCATCGCCTCGCGGCGGGCCTCCCGGTCGAGGCGGTCGACGAACAGGATGCCGTCGAGGTGGTCGGTCTCGTGCTGGATCGCGCGGGCGAGCATCTCGGTGCCCTCCACCAGCAGCGGCTCGCCGTGCTGGTCGAAGCCGTGGGCCACGACCGTGGCCGCGCGGCGGCAGTCGATCTTGAAGCCGGGGATCGACAGGCAGCCCTCGTCGCCCTCCTGCAGGTCCTCCGACAGCGTCAGCGTCGGGTTGACCAGGTGGCCGACCTCGCCGTCGACGTGCCAGGTGAAGACCCGCAGGCCCACGCCGATCTGCGGGGCGGCCAGCCCTGCGCCGGGAGCGTCGAGCATGGTGGCGGTGAGGTCCTCGACGAGCGTGCGCAGCTCCTTGTCGAAGTCGACGACCGGAGCCGCGGGGGTGCGCAGCACCGGGTCTCCGAAGAGCCGGATGGGCCTGACCGACACGAGTCCTCCTGCGGGTTGGCGGTGGCGACGTCAGCGTCCGATCCTATGCGTCGCCGGGTGACGCGGCGCGAGCCCACCTGGGCGCACGACGGTGGCGGCTGCGCTCAGCCCAGCTCGGCGGGCTCGACCTCGACCCGCAGGTGCGGGAGCTTGCGGGTCGAGCGGTGCACCTGCAGGTCCTGCAGCGCCGCCGACAGCGCGGGCCCGGCGGCCCGGGGCACCCGCAGCACGTAGCGCACCTGGTCGGTCTCCGGGGCACGCGCAGGCTCGCGGGGCGGGTCGAGGGGCACCGGTCCGAGCACCTCGGCCCCGGGGGGCAGCACCAGGCCGGCCAGCCCCTGCTCGAGGTCGGCGGGGTCGCCGGTCAGCGTCGCGACCCGCGAGGCCGGGGGCAGGTGGGCGGCCACCCGGTCCTCGATCTCGCGTCGCGCCAGGCCGCCCGGGTCCCAGCGGACCAGCGCCTGCAGGCCGGGGTGCGCCGGGTCGCCGACGGCCAGCACGCGACCGCCCTCGACGGCCGGTCGCACCAGGGCGGCGGCGTTGGACCAGCGCCGCACCGCCTCCTCGGTCGCCCGCAGGTCGGCCCGGCCGAGCAGCAGCCAGGTGTCGAGCAGCACGACGGCGGCGTACCCGCCCTCGGCCACCGGCTCGGCCCCCGGCGTGGCGACCACGACGGCCGGGGTCGCCGGCACACCGGCGAGGACCCGCTCCCCCGACGACGACTGCCGGATGGTGGTGCCGGGCAGCGCCCGACCGATCTCCTCGGCGGTGCGGGCGTCGCCCAGCACGGGCGCGCGCAGCCCGCGGTGGCCGCACTCGCCGCACTGCCAGCCGGGCTCGGGCGTGGCGCACCAGGCGCACTCGACCGGCCGCACCGGTCCCCGCTGGCGCAGGGGACCGTGGCAGACCCGGCAGGTGGCCGGGGTCCGGCAGCGCTCGCAGGCCAGCCGGGTGGCGTACCCGACCCGGGGTGCCTGCACCAGCACCGGCCCGTCGGCGACGGCCGTGCGCAGCAGCGTGATGACCTCGCTCGGCAGCCGCCCGTGGGCGCCGGCGTCGCGCGCCGCCACGACCGGGTCTGCCCCGGCGACGCCCACCGCGACGCGCTCGCGGACCACGTCGCGCGGTGCCACCACCTCGCGGGCCCAGTCGGTGCGCAGCAGGTACTCCGCCTCGACGCTGCGGGCGTGCGCGGCCAGCAGCAGCGCGCTGCCCGAGCTGCGCGCGCGCACGAGCAGCACCTCGCGGGTGTGGGGGTACGGCGCCCGCGGCTCGTCGAACAGGTCGTCGCCGTCGTCCCACATCGCGACCAGGCCCAGGTCGCGCACCGGTGCGAAGGCGGCCGCCCGGGTGCCGATGACGATGCGCACCGCCCCCCGTCGCACCGCCAGGAAGGCGCGGTAGCGCTTGGCCGGCCCCGCGTCGGCGGTCAGCACGACGTGGCTGCCGGCGCCCAGGCGCTGGGTCAGCGCGGCGTCGAGGCGGGCCACGTCGCGGTGGTCGGGCAGGCACACCAGGGCGCCGCGGCCCGAGGCCGCGGTGGCCACGGCCGCGTCGGCCAGCAGCGCGCTCGGGTCGTCGCCCGGCAGCACCGACCAGACCAGCCGCGGCGAGCCGCCGGCGGCGAGGTCGTCGACCGCCCGCTCGCCCCCGTCGTACGCCGCCCAGGTCGCGCCCGACGGGGCCGCTGGCGTGGGGGCCGGGTCGCGGGGCGGCTCCTTCTCGACCGTCGCGTGCCGCGAGGGCACCGCGAGCCGCAGCACGTCGGAGCGGGTGCCGGCGTAGCGCGCGGCCACCTCGGCCGTCAGCTCGGCGACCTCGGGGGTCAGCACGGGCTCCTCGCCGACCACCCGTCGCAGCGGCTGCAGCCGCCCGGTGTGGTCGGTCCGCGAGGTGCGGGCGAGCACGAACCCGTGCACGTCCTTGCCGGCGAAGCGGACCTTGACCCGGACCCCCGGCCGGGCGGCGTCGGCCATGGTCGCCGGGACGGCGTAGTCGAAGGGCCGGTCGAGGTGCGCCAGCGGCACGTCGACCAGCACCCGGGCGACCGGGTCGACCTCGGCCACCGGGTCCGGCACCCGCTCGGCGGGCGGCGTGGCCCGGCGGGCCTCGACCCGCGCCCGCGCCGGAGCGGGGAGCAGGGCGAGCTGGTCGTCCGGCTGCCCCTCCCCCGCGGCGTCGGGTCGGACCTCGGGGCTCAGGTGCCGGCGACCTTCTTCAGGGCGTCGGCACGGTCGGTCCGCTCCCAGGTGAAGTCCTCGAGCTCGCGACCGAAGTGGCCGTAGGCGGCGGTCTGGGCGTAGATCGGCCGCAGCAGGTCGAGGTCGCGGATGATGGCGGCGGGCCGCAGGTCGAAGACCTCGAGGACGGCCTTCTGGATGACCTCGTCGGAGACGACGCCGGTGCCGAAGGTCTGCACGAACACGCCGACCGGCTGGGCCTTGCCGATGGCGTAGGCGACCTGGACCTCGGCGCGGCGGGCGAGCCCGGCGGCGACGATGTTCTTGGCCACCCAGCGCATGGCGTACGCCGCGGAGCGGTCGACCTTGGACGGGTCCTTGCCGGAGAACGCGCCGCCGCCGTGGCGGGCCATGCCGCCGTAGGTGTCGACGATGATCTTGCGACCGGTCAGGCCGGCGTCGCCCATCGGGCCGCCGACCACGAAGATGCCGGTGGGGTTGACGAGCAGGCGGTGGTCGTCCGAGGGGATGTCGAAGGAGGCGAGCACCGGGGCGATGACGTGCTGCTCGATGTCGGCCTCGAGCTGCTCGAGGCTGACCTCGGCGGAGTGCTGGGTGGACAGCACGACGGTGTCGACGCGCACGGGGCGGTCCTGGTCGTCGTACTCGATGGTGACCTGGGTCTTGCCGTCGGGACGCAGGTAGTCCAGCGTGCCGTCCTTGCGGACGGCCGTGAGCCGCTCGGAGAGGCGGTGCGCGATGGTGATGGGCAGCGGCATCAGCTCGGGGGTGTCGTCCGACGCGTAGCCGAACATCAGGCCCTGGTCGCCCGCGCCCTGGCGGTCGATCTCGTCGTCGGAGGACCCGACCCGCGACTCGTGGCCGTGGTCGACGCCGGCGGCGATGTCGGCCGACTGGCCGCCGATGGCCACCTGCACGCCGCAGGACTTGCCGTCGAAGCCCTTGAGCGAGGAGTCGTAGCCGATGTCGAGGATCTTGGCCCGGACCAGCTCGGCGACGGGGGCGTAGGCGTTGGTGCGGACCTCGCCGGCCACCACGACCAGGCCGGTCGTCAGCAGCGTCTCGACGGCCACGCGCAGGTTGGCGCGGTCCTCGTCGTGGGCCAGCAGGTAGTCCAGGACGGTGTCGCTGATCGCGTCGGCGATCTTGTCGGGGTGACCCTCGGTCACCGACTCGGAGGTGAACAGACGTCCGGTCACTTCGGCTCCTGCAGCTGGGGGGATGCGCCCCGGACCCCGAGACGCTCGTCAGCGACCGAGCCTAACCGAGCGCGCGCAGCGCGACGACGCGGTCCCAGATGGCGTGCGCGAGCGCCGACTTCGAGCCGCGGGCCACCGGCACCGCGCTGCCGTCCTGGCCCAGCAGGACCGCCTCGTTGTCCTGCGCGCCGAAGACGGCACCGCCGGAGACGTCGTTGACGACCAGCAGGTCGCAGCCCTTGCGGGCCAGCTTGGCGCGGGCGTGCTCCAGCACCGTGCCCTGGGCGTCGCCCGTCTCGGCCGCGAAGCCCACCACGACGATGCCCGGGTGGGGACGGTCGGCGGCCAGGCCGGCGAGGATGTCGGGGTTCTGCTCGAGGTGCAGCGTCGGGGAGGAGCCGTCCTCGGACTTCTTGATCTTGGTGGCGGAGTGCTCCGCCGGGCGGAAGTCGGCGGGCGCGGCGGCCATCACCACGGCGTCGGCGGCGCTGGACGCCTCGACGACGGCGTCGCGCAGCTGCGCGGTGGTCTCGACCCGGACGACCTTGACGCCGGCGGGGTCCGGCAGCGAGACGTTGGCCGCGACCAGGGTCACCGAGGCACCACGGGCGCTGGCCGCGCGGGCCAGGGCGAGGCCCTGCAGGCCCGAGGACCGGTTGCCGATGAAGCGCACCGGGTCGAGGTACTCGCGGGTGCCACCGGCCGACACCACGACCGCGAGCCCCGCCAGGTCCTGCAGCGGGGCGCCGGCGGTGCTGCGCGCCAGCACGTCGGTGGCCAGGGCGAAGATCTCGCCGGGCTCGGGCAGGCGGCCCTTGCCGGTGTCGGCGCCGGTGAGCCGGCCCTCGGCGGGCTCCACGACGACCACGCCGCGCGACCGCAGCGTCTCGACGTTGGCCCGGGTGGCGGGGTGCTCCCACATCTCGGTGTGCATCGCCGGGGCGAGCACCACCGGGCAGCGGGCGGTCAGCAGGGTGCTGGTGAGCAGGTCGTCGGCCAGGCCGTGCGCCGCGCGGGCCAGCAGGTCGGCGGTCGCCGGGGCGACCACGACGAGGTCGGCCGACTGGCCGATCCGCACGTGGGGCACCTCGTGGACGCCGTCCCACACCTCGGTGCTGACCGGCTTGCCGGACAGCGCCGCCCAGGTCGGGGCGCCGACGAACTCCAGCGCGGCCGCGGTCGGGACGACGGTGACGTCGTGGCCCGACTCGGTGAACCTCCGGAGCAGCTCGCAGGCCTTGTACGCAGCGATCCCGCCGCTCACGCCGAGCACGACCCTGCGGGACGGTCGCGGGGCGACCTCCTCGGGGCCGGCGTGAGGACGGGATCCACCGGTGGTGGTCACCGGCAGCAGCTCATCAGGAGACGGGCTCGTCGCTGGAGCCGGCAGCGGCGGCCTGGTCGACGGCGAGCGCCTCGGCCGCGGCCTCCTCCGGGTCGATGTCCTCGCAGGTCAGCAGGTCCTCGTTGATCTCGCGGAGCGCGATCGAGAGGGGCTTCTCCTGCACGTGGGTGTCCACGAGCGGGCCGACGTACTCGAGCAGGCCCTCGCCCAGCTGGGAGTAGTAGGCGTTGATCTGGCGCGCCCGCTTGGCGCTGTAGAGGACCAGCTTGTACTTGGAGTCGGTCTTCGTCAGCAGGTCGTCGATCGGGGGGTTGGTGATGCCCTCCGCGACAGGTCCGGACGCAGTCATGTGGTGCCTCATTCGCAGATCGGGGATGGTGCCGGGCCAGCTGGATCAGCGGCTGCCCAACCCGATCAACTCTACCAATCGGGCGCCCGCATCGGGAATCCGGCGGTTGACGACCGTCACGTCGAACTCCGGCTCGGCCGCCAGCTCCTCGCGGGCGGTGCCCAGCCGACGCTCGCGCTCGGCCGCGTCCTCGGTGCCGCGACCGACCAGGCGGCGCACCAGCTCGTCCCAGGACGGCGGGGCCAGGAAGACGAACTGCGCCTGCGGCATCCGCCGGCGCACCTGCCGGGCGCCCTGCAGGTCGATCTCCAGCAGCGCCTGCCGGCCGGCGGCCAGCGCCTCCTCGACGGGGCCGCGCGGCGTGCCGTAGCGGGCGCCGCGGTGGACCACGGCCCACTCGAGCAGCTCGTCCTCGGCCACGAGCCGGTCGAACTCCGCGTCGTCGACGAAGTGGTAGTGGACGCCGTCCTGCTCGCCGGGGCGACGGCGCCGGGTGGTCGCGGAGACCGAGATCCAGACCTCGGGGTGGTGCTCGCGCACCCAGGCGGTGACGCTGCCCTTGCCCACCGCGGTGGGGCCGGCGAGGACGGTCAGCCGTGCCGGTGCGGCCCGGTGGGCCGGGCCCGGTGGGCGTTCAGGTCCGGGGTCGGTCACTCGCCGGCGAACTCGTCGACCAGGGCGGCGACCTGCTTGGCGCCCAGGCCGCGCACGCGGCGGCTCTCGGAGATCTTGAGCCGCTCCATCGTCTGGGCGGCACGCACCTTGCCGATGCCGGGCATCGACTGCAGCAGCTCGCTGACGCGCATCTTGCCGATCACCTCGTTGGCCTGCCCTTCGGCGACGACCTCGGCGATGGTGGCACCGGAGTGCTTGAGGCGGTTCTTGACCTCGGCGCGCTCCTTGCGGGAGCGGGCGGCCTTCTCGAGAGCCGCCTGGCGCTGTTCGGGGGTGAGGGGCGGCAGGGCCACGGAGGGTTCCTCGTCTTCCTGCTCGGGGCGGCGGTGTCGGCCTGACGAGCGGATGGGTGGGATGAGAAGAATGTGAAGGCACAGTAGTCACGTCCTCGGACCGGCTGCAACGCGGCGTCCGGTCCTCGCGGGAGCCGGAGACCCAGATCACCCCGGCCGTTCACCGGGCGTACGGTGGACGGCTCGTCTCAGAGCCCGAGGTTGACCTTGCAGACGTCGCGTCCCTGCTGCTCGATGCCGGACGCGGCCGTCACGACCTCCTCCGATCGGACCTGGTCGGCGGCCGCGACGATGGCCTCCCGGTCGGCCCGGCCCAGTCCGGCGGGTGGTCGCCCGTCCCGGAAGTCGCCGGCCGTCACGCCGGCCGCGTCGAGGGCGCGGTCGAGCTCCTCCAGGGCCCCCAGGAAGGTCTGCCACTCGTCCTTCAGGTCGCTGGGGGCGAGCTCGGCGAGGCCGTCGAGCAGCTCGAGGTTGCTCAGCAGCGCCGTCGGGGACCCCGAGTCGACCATCTCGCTGAGCTGGCGCCGGTCCTGGTCGAGACGGGCGCAGTAGTCCTCGGTGGTCGGCTCGCCGCAGGCCGTCAGGGCGGCCAGGAGCAGCACCGCCAGCCCGGAGGCCGCGCGCGCCCGGGTCGCGGCCCTCACCGGGTGCCCCGCAGCGCAGCCAGCCCCTCGGCGGTCCGCAGGGCGGCGTCGCGCAGCGCGCCCGCGTCGGGGCCGGCGCGCAGGATCTCGCGCGAGCTGGAGGCCAGCACCAGCTCGACCGAGCGGCCGAAGATGCGGCGCACGTCCTCGGGCGTGCCGCCCTGGGCGCCCAGGCCCGGCACGAGCAGCGGGCCACCCACGTCGAGGTCCTCCCCCGTCTCGCCGATGGTGGCACCCACCACGGCACCGAAGGAGCCCAGCGGCTGCTCCCCCGCGTTGAGCCCGCGCAGCGCGTCCAGGACCGCACCCGCGACCGTGGTGCCCTCGGCCGTGCGGGCCTGCTGGAACAGCGGTGCCTCGGGGTTGGAGGTCAGCGCCAGCACGAACACCCCGCCCCCGTGGCGGCGGGCGGTCTCGACGACCGGCCCCAGGCTGCCGACGCCGAGGTACGGCGAGGCCGTCATCGCGTCGGCGGCCAGCGGGGAGGCCGGGTCGAGGTACGCGTCGGCGTACCCCTGCGCCGTCGAGCCGATGTCGCCGCGCTTGACGTCGAGCACGCTGAGCGTGCCGGCCTCGCGGGCCGTGGCCAGCACCCGCTCGAGGACGGCGACCCCGGCCGAGCCGAAGCGCTCGAAGAACGCCGACTGGGGCTTGAGCGCCGCCACGTGCGGGGCCAGCGCCTCGGTGGCGGTGAGCGCGAACCGCTCCAGGCCGGAGACCGTGTCGGGCAGGCCCCACTCGGCCAGCAGCGCGGCGTGGGGGTCGATGCCGGCGCACAGCGGTCCCCGGGCCGCCATCGCGGCGTGGAGCCGGGCACCGAAGGGGGCGGTCACCGGGTGGCTCCGCTGCGGGCCAGCGCCCGGTTGAGGCGGGCGGCCCAGAAGGGTCCCTCGTAGACGAGGCCGGTGTAGCCCTGCAGCAGGTCGGCCCCCGCCTCGAGGCGCTCCCGGGCGTCGGCCACCGTGGTGATCCCGCCGACCCCGACCACCACCGGGTCCGGCCCCAGGCGGCCGCGCAGCAGCCGGACGACCTCGGTGGCGCGGCGCCGCAGCGGCGGGCCGGAGAGCCCGCCCCCGCCGGCCGCCTCGACGGCCGAGGCCGGGCTGGCCAGGCCGTCGCGGGCGATCGTGGTGTTGGTGGCGACCACGCCGTCGAGCCCGAGCGCCAGGGCCAGGTCGGCCACGGCCAGGACGTCGTCGTCGGCCAGGTCGGGGGCGATCTTCACCAGCAGCGGGACGTGGCCCGAGCTGACGTCGTCGGCCCGGCGGCGCACGGCGCGCAGCAGCGGCTCGAGGCGCTCCACGGTCTGCAGGTCGCGCAGGCCGGGGGTGTTGGGCGAGGACACGTTGACGACCAGGTAGTCGGCGTACGGCGTCAGCAGGGCTGCGCTGCGCTCGTAGTCGGCGACCGCCTCGTCCTCGGGCACCACCTTGGTCTTGCCGATGTTGATGCCCAGGGGCACGCCGGAGCGACGGCCGGTGCGGTCGAGGCGACGCTCGGCCAGCCGCCGGGCGACCGCCTGCGCCCCCTCGTTGTTGAACCCCATCCGGTTGACGATCGCCCCGTCGGCCGGCAGCCGCGCCAGCCGGGGCCGGGGGTTGCCTGGCTGGGGGTGCGCGGTGACGGTGCCGATCTCGACGGAGCCGAAGCCGAGGTTGGCCAGCGCGTCGATGCCGACGCCGTTCTTGTCGAACCCCGCCGCGAGGCCGAGCACGCCGGGGAAGTCCAGCCCCATCGCGCGGACCGCCGCGCCGCCACCCGCGCCGCGGGCCGCCGGCAGCAGGTGGGTCACCGGTCGTCCGGCGCGGATGGCCCGGAAGGCCGCGTGGTGCGCCTGCTCGGCGTCGGTGCGCGTCAGCACCCGGTCGAACAGCTGGCGGTAGAGGCCCACCCTCAGGCGTCCCGCTCGGCCGCGCGCTCGGCGGCGAACCGGGCCCAGTCCTGGAGCGAGCGGACCCCGATGTCGGCCGCCCGCATCGCCTCGATGCCCTGGACCGCGGCGCCGAGTCCCTGCACGGTGGTGATGCAGGGGATGTTGCCCAGGATGGCGGCGGTGCGGATCTCGTAGCCGTCCAGGCGCGGTGACCCGCCCCCGACCGAGGTGCCGTGGGGGGTGTTGACGATGAGGTCGATCTCGCCGTCGAGGATGCGGCCCACGACCGTCCGCTCGCCGTCGGCGCCGTCGCCCTCGCTGTGCTTGCGCACCACGCTGGCCGAGACCCCGTGGCGGCGCAGCACCTCGGCGGTGCCGGTCGTCGCGAGGATGTCGAAGCCGAGGTCGGCCAGGCGCTTGACCGGGAAGATCATGGTGCGCTTGTCGCGGTTGGCCATCGAGACGAAGACCCGGCCCGTCAGCGGCAGCGAGCCGTAGGCGGCCGTCTGCGCCTTGGCGAAGGCGGTGCCGAAGTGGGCGTCGAAGCCCATCACCTCGCCGGTGGAGCGCATCTCCGGGCCGAGCACGGTGTCGACGGACTGGCCGTCCGGGGTGCGGAAGCGGTTGAAGGGCATCACGGCCTCCTTGACCGCGATCGGGGCGTCGCCCGGCAGGTCGCCGCCGTCGCCGACGGCCGGCAGCAGCCCCTCGGCCCGGAGCCCGGCGATGGTCTCGCCGAGCATCACCCGCGCGGCCGCCTTGGCCAGCGGCGTGGCGGTGGCCTTGGAGACGAAGGGCACGGTCCGGCTGGCCCGGGGGTTGGCCTCGAGGACGTAGAGCACGTCCGAGCCGAGCGCGAACTGGATGTTGAGCAGGCCCCGCACCCCGACGCCCCGGGCGATGGCCTCGGTGGCGACCCGGATCCGGTCGATCTCCTCCTGGCCCAGCGTGATCGGGGGCAGGGCACAGCTGGAGTCGCCGGAGTGGATGCCGGCCTCCTCGATGTGCTCCATGACGCCGCCGAGGTAGAGGTCGGTGCCGTCGTAGAGCGCGTCCACGTCGATCTCGACCGCGTCGTCGATGAAGCGGTCGACCAGCACGGGGTGCTCGGGGCTGATCTCGGTGGCGCGCTGGATGTAGCCGCGCAGCGCCTCGTCGTCGTAGACGATCTCCATGCCGCGCCCGCCCAGGACGTACGACGGGCGCACCAGGACCGGGAACCCGATGGTGGCCGCGATCTGCTGGGCCTCGCCGAACGTCGTCGCCATGCCGTGCTTGGGGGCCGGCAGCCCCGCCTCGGCCAGCACGCGGCCGAAGGCACCGCGCTCCTCGGCCAGGTGGATGGCGGCCGGCGGCGTGCCGACGATCGGCACGCCGGCGTCCTCCAGGCCCTGCGCCAGGCCCAGCGGGGTCTGGCCGCCGAGCTGGCAGATGACGCCGGCGACCGGGCCGGCGGCGCGCTCGGCGTGGACCACCTCGAGCACGTCCTCCAGGGTGAGCGGCTCGAAGTAGAGCCGGTCGGAGGTGTCGTAGTCGGTGGAGACGGTCTCGGGGTTGCAGTTGACCATCACGGTCTCGTAGCCGGCCTCGTGCAGCGCCAGGCTGGCGTGGACGCACGAGTAGTCGAACTCGATGCCCTGGCCGATCCGGTTGGGGCCCGAGCCCAGGATGATGACGGCACGCTTCTCGCGCGGCGCGACCTCGGTCTCCTCGTCGTACGACGAGTAGTGGTACGGCGTGCGGGCCGCGAACTCCGCCGCGCAGGTGTCGACCGTCTTGTAGACCGGGCGGACACCGAGCGCGTGCCGGACGCCGCGCACGACGTCCTCCTTCATGTCGCGGATCCGGCCGAGCTGGCGGTCGGAGAACCCGTGCCGCTTGGCCAGGCGCAGCAGCCCGGGGGTCAGCTCGGGGGCGTCGATGACCTCCTGGGCGACCTCGTTGACGAGCGCCAGCTGGTCGACGAACCACGGGTCGATGCCGGTGGCGGCGACGACCTCCTCGGGGGTGGCCTCGGCACGCAGCGCGTCCATCACCTCGCGCAGCCGGCCGTCGTGGGGCGTGGCGATGGTGGTGAGCAGCGCGTCCTTGTCGAGGTCGACGGTCGTGTGGCTCCAGTCGAAGACGGCCTTCGCGTCCTCCAGGGAGCGCAGCGCCTTCTGCAGCGCCTCGGTGAAGTTGCGCCCGATGGCCATGGCCTCGCCCACGGACTTCATGTGCGTGGTGAGCACCGGGTCGGCGGCGGGGAACTTCTCGAAGGCGAACCGCGGCACCTTCACCACGACGTAGTCCAGCGTCGGCTCGAAGGCCGCCGGGGTGCTCTGGCCGTCCTCGCGGGTGGTGATGTCGTTGGGGATCTCGTCGAGGGTGTAGCCGATGGCGACCTTGGCCGCGATCTTGGCGATCGGGAAGCCGGTGGCCTTCGACGCCAGCGCGCTGGAGCGCGAGACGCGGGGGTTCATCTCGATGACGACGACGCGGCCGTCGGCGGGGTTGACCGCGAACTGGATGTTGCAGCCGCCGGTGTCGACGCCGACGGAGCGGATGATGCCGATCGAGAGGTCGCGCAGGTGCTGGTACTCGCGGTCGGTCAGCGTCATCGCCGGCGCGACGGTGATGGAGTCGCCGGTGTGGACCCCCATCGGGTCGAGGTTCTCGATGGAGCACACGATCACCACGTTGTCGGCGGTGTCGCGCATCACCTCGAGCTCGTACTCCTTCCAGCCGATGATCGACTCCTCGAGGAGCACCTCGGTGGTCGGGCTGGCGGCCAGGCCGGAGCCGGCGATGCGGCGCAGGTCGTCCTCGTCGTAGGCCATGCCGGAGCCGGTGCCGCCCATGGTGAAGCTGGGGCGCACGACCATCGGCCAGCCGAGGTCCCGCGAGGCCTCGAAGCACTCCTCGAGGGTGTGGCAGACCACCGAGCGGGCCACCTCTCCCCCGAGCTCCTCGACGATGCGCTTGAAGGACTCGCGGTTCTCGCCGCGGTTGATCGCCTCGATGCTCGCGCCGATGAGCTCCACGCCGTACTTGTCGAGCACGCCCGCGGCGTCGAGCGCCATCGCGGTGTTGAGCGCGGTCTGGCCGCCCAGGGTGGCGAGCAGCGCGTCGGGGCGCTCCTTCTCGATCACCTTCTCGACGAACTCGGCGGTGATGGGCTCGACGTACGTCGCGTCGGCGAACTCCGGATCGGTCATGATCGTGGCCGGGTTGGAGTTGACCAGCACGACCCGCAGGCCCTCGGCCCGCAGCACGCGGCACGCCTGGGTGCCGGAGTAGTCGAACTCGCAGGCCTGGCCGATGACGATCGGGCCGGACCCGATGACCAGCACGCTCTGGATGTCGGTGCGCTTGGGCATCAGGCGTCCTTCCCGTCGGTGGTGGCGCTGCGGCGGGCGTCCATGAGCTCGCAGAAGCGGTCGAAGAGGTAGGCGGCGTCGTGCGGACCCGCGGCCGCCTCGGGGTGGTACTGCACCGAGAAGCTCCGCAGCGCCCCCGCGGCGTCGCGCAGCTCGAGGCCCTCGACGACGTCGTCGTTGAGGCAGACGTGGCTCACCGTCGCGGTGCCGTACGCCGTGTCGGTCGGCCCGTCGAGCGGCGCGTCGACCGCGAAGCCGTGGTTGTGCGCGGTGACCTCGACCTTGCCGGTCGTGCGGTCCATCACCGGCTGGTTGATGCCGCGGTGGCCGTAGGTCAGCTTGTAGGTGCCGAACCCGAGCGCCCGGCCGAAGAGCTGGTTGCCGAAGCAGATCCCGAAGTAGGGCAGCTCCCGCTCGAGGGCACCCTGCAGCAGCGCGACCTGGGAGGTGGTGGCCGCCGGGTCGCCGGGCCCGTTGGAGAAGAACAGGCCGTCGGGGGACACGGCCAGGACGTCGTCGAGGGTGGAGGTGGCGGGGAGCACGTGCACCTCGATGCCGCGCTCGGCCATCATCCGCGGGGTGTTGGCCTTGATGCCGAGGTCGACCGCCGCGACGGTGAAGCGCCGCGCGCCGACCGCCGGGACGACGTACGCCTCGGACGTGGTGACCTCGCCCGCGAGCTCGCTGCCCTCCATCTCGGCCGCGCCCCGGACGCGGGCGAGCAGCGACTCGGCGTCGGTGGTCTCGGTCGAGATGCCGACGCGCATCGCGCCGCGCTCGCGCAGGTGGCGGGTCAGCGCGCGGGTGTCGACGCCGCTGATGCCGACCACGCCCTGCTCGCGCAGCTCGTCGTCGAGGCTGCGCACCGAGCGCCAGCTCGACGGGACCCGGGCGGGGTCGCGCACGACGTAGCCGCTGACCCAGATGCGGCGCGACTCGGGGTCGTCGTCGTTGATGCCGGTGTTGCCGACGTGCGGCGCGGTCATCACGACCACCTGGCGGTGGTACGACGGGTCGGTCAGCGTCTCCTGGTAGCCGGTCATGCCGGTGGAGAAGACGGCTTCGCCGAAGGTCTCGCCGGCGGCCCCGTAGGACTCGCCGCGGAAGGTCCGGCCGTCCTCCAGGACGAGGATCGCCGGGATGGGACGGGTGGGGGCATGCAGGGGCACGCCGTACCTCCTTCTCCGCCTCACGGGACGGATCGTTAAAGGATGCCGATCGGCGCCGATGCTACCAGCGCCGGGGCTCTCCCCCGGCACCCGCGGCAGCCGGCGCCCGGCTCAGACCAGGCGGCCGTCGAGCACCGTGGGGCGGCCGCCGAAGACGGTGTGGACGACCGCGCCGGTCAGGGTGCGGTCGTGCCAGGGGTTGTTGCGCGACAGCGACACCGAGGCGTCGCGGTCGACGGTGACGACCGCGGCCGGGTCGACCAGGGTCAGGTGGGCCGGGCGGCCGACCTCGAGCGCTCCGCCGTGGGACTCCAGGCCCGCGATCCGCGCCGGCGCCTGCGACATCACCCGGGCGACGCCGGCCCAGTCGAGGGCGCCGGAGGAGACCATCACCTCGCTGACGACCGACAGCGCCGTCTCCAGCCCGAGCATCCCGAAGGCGGCGTCGGCGAAGGCGTGCTGCTTGTCGTGCCGGGCGTGGGGGGCGTGGTCGGTGGCGACGGCGTCGATGGTGCCGTCGGCGAGGGCGGCGCGCAGCGCCGCGACGTCCTCGTCGGGGCGCAGCGGCGGGTTGACCTTGTAGACGGGGTCGTAGTCGCCGAGCAGGTCGGTGGTGAGCAGCAGGTGGTGCGGCGTCACCTCGGCGGTGACGTCGATGCCCTGCGCCTTGGCCCAGCGCAGCACCTCGACCGAGCCGGCGGTGGAGACGTGGGCGACGTGGACGCGGCTGCGGGTGTGGCGGGCCAGCATGACGTCGCGGGCCACGATCGTCTCCTCGGCGATGCCGGGCCACCCGGGCAGGCCGAGGCGCCCCGACAGCTCGCCCTCGTGGCAGCAGGCGGTCGGTCCGGCGAGGTCGGGGTCCTGGCTGTGCTGGGAGACCACGCCGCCGAAGGCGCGGACGTACTCCAGCGCGCGGCGCATCACCCGCGGGTCGTGGACGCACCGCCCGTCGTCGGAGAACACCCGGACGCGGGCGCGGGAGCGGGCCATCAGGCCCAGCTCGGCCAGCTCCTGGCCGCCCAGGCCGTGGGTGACGGCGCCCACCGGCTGCACGTCGACCAGGCCGGCGGCACGCCCCAGGTCGAGCACCCGCTCGGCGGCCTCGGCGGTGTCGGTGACCGGGCTGGTGTTGGCCATGGCGAGCACGGCGGTGAAACCGCCGACCGCCGCGGCGCGCGAGCCGGTCAGCACCGTCTCGGCGTCCTCGCGACCGGGCTCGCGCAGGTGGGTGTGCAGGTCGACCAGGCCGGGCAGGGCGACCAGGCCGTCGGCGTCGAGGACCCGGGCGCCGGCGGGGGCCTCGTCCACGAGGACGCCGTCGGCGACGAAGAGGTCCCGCGGCTGCCCGCCGAGGACGGCGGCGCCGGTGATGACGAGCGGCTCGCTCACGCGACGCTCCCTTCCCCTGCGAGCAGGTGGTAGAGCACGGACATGCGGATCGCGACGCCGGCGGAGACCTGGTCGAGCACGGCCGAGGAGGCCGCGTCGGCGGCGTCGGCGGCGATCTCCAGGCCGCGGTTCATCGGGCCCGGGTGCAGGATCGGGGTGTCCTCGCGCAGCAGGCCGAGGCGGTCGCGGGTGAGGCCGTAGCCGACGGTGTACTCCCGCGCGGTCGGGAAGAACCCGCCGCTCATCCGCTCCCGCTGCACCCGCAGCATCATCACGGCGTCCGCCGTGGGCAGCACCGCGTCGAGGTCGTACGACGTGGCGAAGCCGACCGCCTCCGACCACGGGCCCACGCCCGCCGGCATCAGGGTCGGCGGCGCGACCACGGTGACCCGCGCGCCCAGCTTGGTGAGCAGCGCGACGTTGCTGCGGAAGACCCGGCTGTGGGTCAGGTCGCCGACGATGGCGACGTGGCGGCCCTCGAGCGGTCCCAGCCGCCGGGTCAGCGTGTAGGCGTCGAGCAGCGCCTGCGTGGGGTGCTCGTGGGTGCCGTCGCCGGCGTTGACCACCACGGCGTCGGTCCACTGCGACACCTGGCGGGCGGCGCCGCTGGCCATGTGGCGGATCACCAGCCCGTCGACGCCCATCGCGGCCACGGTGAGCACGGTGTCGCGCAGGCTCTCGCCCTTGCTGACGCTGGACCCCTTGGCCGAGACGTTGATGACGTCGGCCGAGAGCCACTTGCCGGCGATCTCGAACGACGAGCGGGTGCGCGTCGAGTCCTCGAAGAACAGGTTGACGACCGTGCGGCCGCGCAGCGCGGGCAGCTTCTTGACCGAGCGCCGCTGCACGTCGTGCATCTCGGTGGCCGTGGCGAACAGCTCGGCCACGTCGTCGGGGCTGACGTCGTCGACCGACAGCAGGTGCTTGTTCACGCGCCTCCCCCCTGCGGCTGCAGCACCTGGCCCGGGCTCGGCGCGATCCGCACGACGTCGTAGCCGTCGGACTCCTCGAGCCGCACCATCACCCGCTCGCTGCGAGCGCTGGGCAGGTTCTTGCCGACGTGGTCGGCGCGGATCGGCAGCTCGCGGTGGCCGCGGTCGACCAGGACGGCCAGGCGCACGGTCGCGGGACGGCCGAGGTCGTTCATGGCGTCCAGCGCGGCGCGGACGGTGCGGCCGGAGTAGAGGACGTCGTCGACGAGCACGACCGTCTTGCCGTCGATGCCACCGGGCGGCACCTGCGTGTGCTGGGGGCCGCGGGTGGGCTGGCGGCGCAGGTCGTCGCGGTACATCGTGACGTCGAGGGTGCCGGTCGGCACCTCGATGCCCTCGACGCGCGCGATCCGCTCCGCGAGCCGGGTGGCCAGGTGGGTGCCGCGCGTCGGGATCCCGAGCAGCACCAGGTCCTCGGAGCCCTTGTTGCGCTCCAGCAGCTCGTGGGAGATCCGGGTCAGCGCCCGGGCGATGTCACGGGCGTCGAGGACGGTGCGGGCTCCGCCGGGGGCGGCCTGCAGGTCGCCGGACGGGTCGACCGCGGGGTCGGTGGGCTGGTCTGCGGGTGGATCGGCGGGTGGTGGCACCACGGCGGCCGGACCTCCTTCTCCGCCTCACGGGACGGCTCGTTAAAGGATGTCGATCGCGGTGGACCCTACCAGCGGGCAGGAGCGGCGAGCGGCTGCGCCCGAGGCCCCGCGCCGTCACGCGGGCAGCGGCGGGCCGAGCACCTCCAGCCCGTAGCGCGGCCCCACCTCGTTCCAGCGGGCGATCTCCTCGGGTGCGCTGCGCCCCTCGCCGGGGCCGGGCAGGCGCAGCGCGTCGGCCGGCACGCCGACCTCGTCGTAGAGCCCCATCAGGCCGCCGGGCACCGTCAGCGAGAGCAGCCGGGCCGGGGCCTCGCCCCGGATGCGGAACGCGTGCGGCAGCCCGAGCGGGAGGTAGAGGAAGTCCCCGTCGGCGAGGTGGTGCAGCTCCTCCCCGGCGAGGTAGTCCACGCGCCCCTCGAGCACCAGCAGCGCCTCGGCCTCGCGGGTGTGGCGGTGCACCGGCGTGGCCGTGCCGGGCGGCTGCGTCACCAGCGACATCCCCAGCCGGCCGTCGGTCTGACCGGCACCGACCAGGTGCTCGAACAGCGACCCCATGGCCCAGGTGCCGGGCCCCTCCCCGGAGCGGTGCACGACCACGGACGAGCTCGACATGGTGCCTCCAGGCGGGTCACCCGAGATCGGTCCGAAGCGACTTCGGATCAATTGCTAACCTAGGTCCCGTGCCCGACCCGGTCAACCCCCGTCGCTACCGCTCCGCGGTCCGCGAGGAGCAGGCGGCGGCCACCCGCCGGGCCGTGCTCGCGGCCGCGCAGGACCTCTTCGCCTCCCGGGGGTACGCCGACACGGCCGTCGCCGAGGTCGCCCGGGTCGCCGGGGTCTCGCTCGACACCGTCTACGCGAGCGTGGGTCGCAAGCCGGCCCTGCTGCTGGCCGTGCACGACCGGGCGCTGAGCGGCGGCGACGACGCGCTGCCGGCCGAGCAGCGCGACTACGTGGCCGCCGTGCGGGCGGCCGCGGGCGCCCGCGCCAAGCTGACGACGTACGCCGGGGCGCTCGCCGAGCGCTACCCCGCCACCGCTCCCCTGGCCGAGGCGCTGCGCGTCGCGGCGCAGACCGAGGCGGCCTGCGGCGAGGTCTGGACGGCCCTCGGCGAGCGCCGCCTGGCCGGGATGCGGGTGCTGGCCGGCGAGCTGCGGGCGACCGGCGAGCTGCGCACCGACCTCGCCGACGACGACGTCGCGCAGCTGCTGTGGACCACCGGCTCGCCGGAGCTCTACCTGCTCCACACCAGCCGCCGCACGCCCGAGCAGTACGCCGAGACGCTGGCCGACCTGTGGGTGCGCACCCTCCTAGGCTGAGCGCCATGACGTCCTCCCCCGGCACGACCGGCACCCAGCACTCCAGCGACGACCCCCGCAACGCCTCGATCCTGGTCTGGGTCGACGGGCAGCTGCTGCCGCGGGAGAAGGCGGTGGTGTCGGTCTTCGACTCCGGCTTCGTGCTCGGCGACGGGGTCTGGGAGGGCCTGCGCGTCAGCGGCGGCCACCCGGTCTTCCTCGACCAGCACCTCGACCGGCTCGAGGAGGGCGCCCGGGCGCTGCTCATCGACCTGCCGACACGCGCCGAGCTGACCGAGGCGGTCCACGCGACGCTGCGCGCCAACGACATGACCGACGGCGTGCACGTGCGGCTGATGGTGACGCGCGGCGTGAAGTCCACGCCCTACCAGGACCCGCGCGTGACCGTGGGCCCCGCGACCGTGGTGGTGGTCGCCGAGCACAAGGAGCCGATGCCGGCGACCGTCACCGACGGCATCACGCTCTTCACCACCCACGTGCGCCGGGCGACCCCCGACACCCTGGACCCCAAGCTCAACGCCCACAGCAAGCTCAACGACGTCCAGGCCTGCATCCAGGCCTACACCGCCGGGGCCGACGAGGCGCTCATGCTCGACCCCCACGGCTTCGTGGCCACCTGCAACAGCACCCACTTCTTCGTCGTCACGCGGGCCGGCGAGGTGTGGACCTCCGACGGTCGCTTCTGCCTCGGCGGCATCACCCGCTCCCACGTCCTGGAGGTCTGCCGCACCCACGAGATCCCGGCGCGCGAGACCACCTTCAGCCTCACCGACGTCTACGACGCCTCGGAGGCCTTCGTCACCGGCACCTTCGCCGGGGTGGTCCCGGTCCGCACCGTCGACGGCCGCACCATCGGCGCCGGGCTCCCCCACGCCGGCGGCCGCGGGCCCGTGGTGCAGCGCCTCCAGGAGCTCTACCAGCAGCACGTCGCGGCCGACGTCGCCGCGCGGGCCGGGGCGGCGTCGTGACCGTCCGGGTCGCGATGTGGAGCGGTCCGCGCAACCTGTCGACCGCGATGATGCGGGCCTGGGAGAACCGGCCCGACACCGAGGTCGTCGACGAGCCGCTGTACGCCGCCTACCTCGCCGCCACCGGCCTCGAGCACCCCGGTCGTGAGGAGGTGCTCGCCTCCCAGCCCACCGACTGGCACGAGGCCGTGGCCGGCCTGCTCGCGCCGACCGACGCCGCCGTGCACTACGTCAAGCACATGACGCACCACCTGCTCCCCGGCACGACCCTGGAGTGGGTGCCGGCGGCGCGCAACGTGCTGCTGGTGCGCGACCCCGCCGAGGTGGTGGCCTCCTACGTCCGCTCCCGGGAGTCGTGCGAGCCCGAGGACATCGGGCTGCTCCAGCAGGTGCGGCTGCTGGAGGTGCTGCCCGACGACGTGCCGGTCCTCGACGCCGGCGACTTCCTGCGCGACCCCGAGGTGCACCTGCGCTGGCTGTGCGACTGGCTGGGCATCGGGTGGACCGACCGGATGCTGTCGTGGCCGGCGGGGCCGCGCGACTCCGACGGCGTCTGGGCGCCGCACTGGTACGACGCGGTCCGCCGCTCGACCGGCTTCGAGCCGTGGCGGCCGCGCCCCGTCGAGCTGGGCGCACACGACGCCGCGGTGGCCGAGGCCTGCCGACCGGCGTACGACCTGCTGCGCGAGCGCCGGCTGCGGCTGGTCTGAGGCCCGACCGGGACCGTCCGGGGGCCTCAGTCGTCGGCCGCGAGGTCCTTGAGCGCCTCCTCGACCGCGCGGTGCATGGTCGGGTAGGCGTAGATCATCGAGCGCAGCGTGGCGGTGGGCACCTCCGCGTGGACCGCGGTGGTGAGCATCCCGAGCACGTCGCCGCCGGTCGGGCCCACGACGGTGGCGCCGACCAGCACGCCGCGGTCGGCGTCCTCGACCAGCTTGACGAAGCCCTGGGCCCGGTTGATCCAGCCGCGCGAGTTGGCCGACATGTCCTGCCAGCCGGTGCGCACGCTCAGGCCGGCGTCGCGGGCCTGCTGCTCGGTCATCCCGACCCCGCCGACCTCGGGGTCGGTGAAGGTCACGTGCGGCACCGCGCGGTAGTCGGCGCGGCCGCCGTCCTGGTCGAGCAGGTCGCGCACCGCGACGGCGGACTGGTACATCGACATGTGGGTCCACGCCCCGTGGCCCACGACGTCGCCGATCGCCCACAGGCCGTCCCCGGCCCGCATCGACTCGTCGACCTCGATGCTGCGCGCCGACGGGTCCAGGCCGACGGTCTCCAGGCCGAGGTCCGCGAGGTTGGGGCGGCGCCCGGCCGCGACCAGGACCTTCTCGACCTCGAGGGTCTGGTCGGCGAGCTCGACGGAGAAGTGGCCGTCGACGAAGGACACCCGGCGGATCTCGACCTCGGTCAGCACCTGCAGGCCCTCCTCGGCGAACACCTTCCCCAGCAGCTCGCCGGCCTCGGGCTCCTCGGGACCCAGGATCCGCGGACCGATCTCGAGGACGGTGACGCGGGTGCCGAAGCGCGAGAACGCCTGCGCCAGCTCCGCGCCGATGGGGCCGCCGCCGATCACGGCCATCGACGCGGGGGCCGCCTCGGCCCGGAGGACCTCCCGGTTGGTCCAGTACGGCGTGTCCGCGAGCCCGTCGATGGGAGGCGCGCTGGGCGAGGTGCCCGGGTTGAGCACGACGCCGCGGCGGGCCTCGAAGGTCTCCTCGCCCACCTGCACGGTGCGCGGACCGGTCAGCCGGCCCCGACCGCGCACGAAGCGGACCCCGGCGTCGACGAGGCGGTCGACCGCGACCTGGTCGTCCCAGTCGTCCGTGGCCTCCTCGCGGATGCGGCGGGCCACGACACCGAGGTCGGGCCGCACCTCCGCGGACCCGGCGAGGTCGCCGACGCGGCGGGCCTCGGCCAGGGCGTCGGCGGCGCGGATGATCATCTTCGAGGGGATGCACCCGAAGTAGGGACACTCGCCGCCCACGAGCCGCTCCTCGACCCCCACCACGTCCAGGCCGGCCTTCGCCAGCTCCGTCGCCGTCGCCTCGCCACCGGGGCCGAGACCGATCACCACCACGTCGCACGTCGTCATGGCCCGAGTCTGGCGCACGGGTGGGAGGCACGTCTGCAGGGGCCGGCGCACCCGGCGCGGCTCAGCCCCCGGGGACCTCGACCGTCGAGGTCAGCGTGGTCACCGACGGGCGCTCGGGGGTGGACCCGAAGCCGAAGCCGGGCTCCGGGGAGACCGGGGCCAGGGGTCCGAGGTCGGTGCCCTGCCAGGTGCCGGTGGCCGAGCGCACCCGGTGGTGGTCGGTGGCGCCGTAGAACTCGCGGCGGCCGTGGGCCGCGCTGCCGCGGGTCCGGACGCCGCGCAGCAGGACCCGGGCGACCGGGTCGGTGACCGCGGTCCACGCGGGCGCCGTGGCCACGGCGCGCGGCACCAGCCGCAGCGCCCAGCCCAGCAGGGTGCGCCGGCCGACGCGGACGCTGAGCCGCAGCTCGGCCGAGCTCACCTCCCACGCCGAGCGGCGCCCCGACCCGGAGACCACCCCGGCGACCGGACCGATGACCACCCGGTCGAAGCGGTAGGTCGTGGCCACGAAGTCGGCCACCTCCTGCGTGGGCGCGAGCAGCACGCGGGTGCCGTCGGGCTCGGCGACCATCACGTCGGTGAAGCTGCCCAGGGGGCTGTCGACCCAGTGCCCGACCACGACGCGCACGCCCGAGCGCGAGCCGACGCCGGCGATCCGTCCCGAGAACCGGTCGCGCCTCATCGGCTCAGGAACCGCGCCCGCAGGAAGCAGAACCCGGCGTAGGACCAGAGCCCGACGCCGACCACCGCCACCAGGATCCGCCCGTAGGGCTCCTGCAGCACCTGCTGCAGCGCCTGGTCGAGCCCGCCGCCCTTCCGGGCGTCGTGCGTGACCCCGGCCACCACGGTCAGCAGCCCGACGAGGCCGAGCGAGAGGCCCTTGGCGACGTGGCCGACCTTGCCCACGACCAGGAACGCCGCGCCGCTCGTGCCGGTCCTCGCCTCGGCGTCGAGGTGCTCGGCGAACTCCTCGGTCCAGCCGCGGCGCGCGAGGTTGGCGGCGTACGCCAGCACGGCGAGCCCGGCCAGCGCGATCAGCCACTGCCCGGCCGGCCAGTCCATGACGGTGGCCGTCCAGCCGCCGCTCCTGCCCGACCCGGCACCGACGGCGACCTTGACGGCCGAGAAGCCGATGACGGCGTACACCACGGCCTTGCCGGCCGACGTGACCCGCTTGCGGGTCCGGCGGTCGCCCTCGCCGCGGTGGCCCCAGCCGGCCTCGATGACGCGCCACACGACGAGCAGCAGCATCCCCAGGGCGACCACCCCCACCAACGTGCGTCCGAGCGGCTGGCGCGCCAGCGTGTGCATCGCGCCCTGGGTGCTGGCGTCCTCGTTGGCGCCCCCGAGCGCGAGCTGCACGCACAGGTAGCCGAGCAGCACGTGGACCACGCCGTAGGCCACGAGGCCGAGCCGCACCGCGTGGTCGAGCCACTCGCTGCGCTCGGCCTGCTCCCCGAGGTCGCGCACGTCGTCCCCGTCGAGCCCGCCGGGACCTCGGCCGGGCCCGGCCGGGCCGCCCCTCACGACTCCAGCTCTCGGAACCACGACTCGGTGACGTAGTCGGTGACCCACCCCATGGAGTGGTAGAGCCCGTCGGCGCCCGTCGGGGAGTCGGCGTCGACCTCCAGGCCGACGCGGTCGCGACCCCGGCGGGCCGCGTCGGCGATGACGGTGTGCAGCAGCGACTTGGCCACGCCGCGGCCGCGGGCGTCGCGGTGCACGCCGATGTAGTCGACGTAGCTGCCCTCGTGGCCGGCGGCGTTCTCGGGCAGCACCGTGCTCACCAGCGCACCGGCCGGCTGCTGCACCCCGTCGACGTCGACGAAGGCCACCCACCAGTGGTCCCAGCGGTGGCCCGGGTCCTCGCGCAGCCGCTGCACGAACTCCGGGAAGCTCTCCTTGTAGGAGTTGAAGTGGTCCTCGAAGCTGCTCTCGAGCATCTGGTGGACGATCTGCAGGTCGCCGGCCACGGGCAGGCCGTTCTCGTGCTGGTCGACGCCCCGGATCAGGACGCCCTCGCGCGCCTCGGGCAGCGAGGCGACCTCGTCCGGGTCGACCGGGCGGGTCATCTGCAACCAGGTGCGGCGCAGGGAGTAGCCCGCCGCCGCCAGCCACTCGCGCTGCACGGCGTCCTCGGCGAAGGGGCTGGCGTCGAGGCGGGTGCCGGGCTCGCCGCGCAGCACGACGATCTCGCGGGCCTGCTCCTCCACCCAGGCGTACGCCGCCGCGGCGACGGCGTCCTGCGTCGGGCGGTCCAGCTCGCGCCGGTCGACGTAGACGTGCAGCATCGTGCGGCCCGCCGCGCGGTCGTGGACCACCACCCAGCCCCGAGCGCTCCCCCCGGGGTCGACGAGCACCCGCTGCCGGCGGGTCCACGACGCCGGACCGGCGATCTCGGACTCCACGGCCTCGCGGTCGACCGAGGACGAGCCCGTCCACGGCTCCTTGTCGGCGCCGCGCAGCTCGGACAGCGCAGCCAGGTCGTCGAGCACCGGCAGCCTCGCGGTCCAGCCGTCGGGCAGGCCCGGGATCGTGGTGGGTCGGGCGGTCGGGTCGGCCGGCGGCGGAGAGGTCACCGGCCCATCCTGCCGGAGTCGGGCCCCCGGCGAGACCCCCAGGGCTTCGCTCACCGCGACGAGTCGCACGTCTCCCGCAGCTGGCGGGCCAGGGGCGCCTCGCGGCGCTCCACCACCGAGCAGGCCAGCACACCGGTGCGGAACCGGCCCACGGACAGGAAGGTGCCGCTGATCCGGGTGACCTCGGTGCCGTCGTTGGTCGGGCCGCCACACACCCGGGCGCTCCAGCGGCCGCGGTAGAAGCGCGCCGCGGCGTACTGCGCGTAGGTCCGGTCGCGCCCGGTGGTGTTCTGCTGGCGGCGGCGCACGAAGTAGGACGTGGGGAGCGGGGCGGTCGAGCTGTCGCGCACGGTGGTGGCCACCTGCCGCAGCAGGGCGGGGTCGACCGAGACCCGCTCGGGCTCCTGGACCCGCACCCCGGGCCGGACGTCGACGACCCGCTGCAGCTCGGTGGGCCCCCGCACGCCGGTGCCGGGGGCGAGCGCCAGCCCCGCGGCGTACACGGGGAGGACCTGTTGGCCGGTGACCTCGACCCGGGTGCGGCCGACGAAGCCGGCCACCCGGCAGGGAGCGTCGGCGGGCACCGCCGCCGAGGGGCTGGCCGACGGGGACCCCGGCGACGGGGACCCCGGCCCGTCCGGGGCCGCCGTCGGGGACGAGCAGGCCGCCAGGAGCAGGACGACGGGCACGAGCAGGGCCCGCGACCCGCGCACGGACCTCAGCCGACCAGCGAGTCGCGGTCGCGCACGATGTTGCCGAGCACGCCGTTGACGAACCCGGGCGAGTCGTCGGTGGAGAGGTCCTGGACGAGCTTGAGGGCCTCCGAGACGGCGACCGCGTCGGGCACGTCGTCGACGAAGAGGATCTCGTAGGCGCCGAGGCGCAGCACGTTGCGGTCGACCGCCGGCATCCGCTTGAGCGACCAGCCCTGGACGTAGTCGGTCAGGACCTGGTCGAGCCGCTCGCGGTGGGCGGTGACCCCCTCGACCAGCTCGGTCGTGTAGGGGTTGAGGGGGCCGTCCTCGCGCACCTCGGCGAGCTGCTCGAGCGGGGAGCGCTCGCGCATCTCGGCGGCGTAGATGACGTCGAGCGCGCGTTTGCGCGCCTTGGAACGCGCAGCCATCAGCTGCTGACGCGACCCAGGTAGGAGGAGTCGCGGGTGTCGACCTTGATCTTCTCGCCGGTGGTGATGAACAGCGGCACGCTCACCTGGGCGCCGGTCTCGACCGTGGCGGGCTTGGTGCCGCCCGTCGAGCGGTCGCCCTGCAGGCCCGGCTCGGTGTAGGTCACCTCGAGCTCGACCGAGGCGGGCAGCTCGATGTAGAGCACCCGACCCTCGTTGGTGGCCACGATGGCCTCCTGGTTCTCGAGCATGAAGTCCTTGGCGCCGCCGACGATCTCGGGGGCGACCTCGAGCTGGTCGTAGGTGCCGGTGTCCATGAAGACGTAGGACGTGCCGTCGTTGTAGAGGTACTGCATCGTCCGCTTGTCGACCGAGGCGACCTCGACCTTGACGTCGGCGTTGAACGTCTTGTCGACGGTCTTGCCCGACTCGATGTTCTTGATCTTGGTCCGGACGACCGCCCCGCCCTTGCCGGGCTTGTGGTGCTGGAACCAGATGACCTGCCAGAGCTGGCCGTCGAGCTTGAGCACCATGCCGTTCTTCAGGTCGTTCGTCGTTGCCATGCGGTGGTCGCACCTTCTGCTGGGGGACGTCGGGCTGCCACGAGGGTCGCTCCGGGGCAGCGCGTCAGTCTAGCCGGGTGTCCGCGACGCGTGGCAGGGTGGCGCGATGCGCCTGACCCACCTGTCACGGACGGTCCCCCGGCTCCTCGTCGGGCTGACCGCTGCCGCCCTCACCTCACCCCTGCTCGCCGCCCCGGCGACCGCCGCCGACGGCCCCCGCCCACCCGGCAACCTCGCCCAGGGCAACCCCGACTTCACCGCCAACGTGATGGCGCCGCTCAAGGTCACCAACTGGGCGGACTTCCGCCACGACCTGGAGGTCGTCGACGGCTACGGCGTCGACGCCGTCAGCGTCGACGTCTGGTGGGGCGACGTCGAGAAGGCCGGCGACAACCGGTTCGACTGGAGCTACTACGACCGCGTCTTCGCCGAGGTCACGCGGGCCGGGCTCGACCTGGCGCCGATCCTGTCCTTCCACCAGTGCGGCGGCAACGTCGGCGACGACTACACCAGCCTGCTGCCGTCCTGGCTGTGGAAGAAGTACGCCGGGCGCTCCTACCGCGGCATCAAGCTGGGCCAGCACGGCCTGCAGCACCGCAGCGAGCAGGGCAACTGGTCGAAGGAGACCGTCGCCGGCTGGGCCGACGGGGTGGTCGCCGGCGAGTACCGCGACTTCACCAAGGCCTTCACCCGCCACTTCGAGGGCCGCTACGGCCGCGACGTCTCGGAGATCAACGTCTCGCTCGGGCCCTCGGGCGAGCTGCGCTACCCGTCGTACAACAGCCACGACACCGGCAGCGGCTACCCCACCCGTGGCGCGCTGCAGTCCTACTCCCCCCTGGCCCAGCAGAGCTTCCGCCGCTGGACCCTGGCCAAGTACGACACCCTGCGCAAGGTCAACCGCGCCTGGGGCACCAGCTACCGCAGCCGCGCCCAGGTGGCCTCGCCGCGCGACGCCGACGCCTTCTTCGAGGACGGCACCTACGCGAGCACGCGCTACGGCCGCGACTACGTCGACTGGTACAACGGCTCGCTGGTCTCCCACGGCAAGCGGATGCTGACCACCGTCTCGAAGGCCCTCGGGTCCGGCTTCCGCTACGCCGACCTCGGCTACAAGGTGCCCGGCATCCACTGGCAGATGGGCCAGGGCTCGCCCTACCCCCGCGCCACCGAGGTCACGACCGGCCTGATCCAGACCAGCGTCGACGAGCAGGCGTGGTCCACCGGCCACGGCTACGCGAAGATCATCGAGCTCGCCGGCAGGATCCCCACCCGCCGCGACGTCGAGATGCACTTCACCGCCCTCGAGATGGACGACAACAACCCGGGCGAGCCGTTCAACGGCGGCCTGCGCCCCTACTCGCTGGCCAAGACCCTGGTCGGGTGGATCGGTGACTACGCCGCCCGCGTCGACACCGACCTCAAGGGCGAGAACGCCCTCAACGGCGGCCTCTACAGCGAGCAGGGCTGGGCCAACATCCAGGACGCCTTCGACCAGTGGGGCTACCTGGGCCTGACCGTGCTGCGCATGCAGGACGTCTCGCGCGACGCCGACGAGATCGCCGACACGCCGTACGACCCGCCGCTCAAGTGGTACGCCGCGTTCATCGACCGGCAGCGCACCTGACCCGGCGCCGGCACCTCCCCGTGCTCCCCGCGCTACTGAACTGAGTTCGGTAGCGTGGGGAGCATGGGTCTCCTCGCACGTCAGGTCCTCGCCGCCGGGCTCGTCGCCAACGCCCTGCGTCCCCTGCGCGGCCTCGGGGGCGGCGTCCCCGCCTTCGTCGGCGGCTGGCTCACCAGCGAGCTGGCGCCCCAGCTGCTCGCCGTGACCGCGGCCGACGTCGCCGCCGAGCTGACCGTGCGCCGGCGTCGCGACGGCCACCCCGACCCCCGGGGCCTGGCCCTGGCCGGCCTCACCGCCGCCGGCCTGACCTGGATGACGCTGGGCGCGCTGCGCTCGGCCAGCCGGGTGGAGACGACCCTGCAGCGCGGGCTCGGCGAGGACTACCTCGACGTCCTCGAGCAGCCGCCGACGGCGGCCGACCTGCGGCTGCACCTGCGCGAGCTGGCCCGCCCCTTCCACCTCGCCGACGACGGGGTCGAGGTGCTCCGGGACCTGGAGTACACCCGGGGCGGACGCCGGGCCCGGCTCGACGTCTACCGACCGCGCGGCGTCGAGCTGCACCGCGCGCCCGTGCTGGTCCAGGTGCACGGCGGCGCCTGGACCATGGGCAGCAAGGAGGGCCAGGGCGTCCTGCTGATGAACCGGATGGCCCGCCAGGGCTGGGTCTGCGTCGCGATGAACTACCGGCTGGCCCCGCGGCACGCCTTCCCCACCCAGGTGGTCGACGTCAAGCGGGCCCTGGCCTGGATCCGGGAGCACATCGCGGACCACGGCGGCGACCCCGACTACCTCGTCCTCACCGGCGGGTCGGCGGGTGGCCACCTCGCCTCCCTGGCGGCCCTGACCCCGGGCGAGCGCGCCTGGCAGCCCGGCTTCGAGGACGCCGACACCAGCGTCGCGGCCTGCGTGCCCTTCTACGGCGTCTTCGACCTCGCCGGCCTCACGGGCGATCGACCCGCCACCACCATGCGCGACACCTTCCTCGCGCCCAAGGTGATCCAGCGCGACCCGGTCACCGACCGCGACGCCTTCGTCGCCGCCTCCCCGCTGGCCCGGGTCACGCCCGACGCGCCGGACTTCTTCGTGCTCCACGGCACCGCCGACACGCTCGTCGACGTGCGCCAGGCCCGGGCCTTCGTCGCGGCGCTGCGGGCGACCTCGCGCCGCAGCGTGACCTACGCCGAGCTGCCCGGAGCCCACCACGCCTTCGAGGTCTTCAGCTCGATCCGCGCCCACCACACCGTGCGGGCCGTCGAGCGCTGGCTGCTCCACCACCGGGCGCTGTGGCTGCACGAGCAGGCGGCCGCCGAGGCCGAGCCGGCGTGACCGAGACTGCTGCCATGGACCCCGACCTGCTCGCGCACGCCCGCGCCACCAAGGGCTTCATGCCCGAGGACGAGGGCGCGCTGCTGCACCGCACCGCCTGCACCCACCTCGTCGACGGTCCGGCGCTGGAGGTCGGCACCTACTGCGGCAAGTCGGCCATCTACCTCGGCGCCGCCGCCCGCACGACCGGCAGCACCGTCTTCACCGTCGACCACCACCGCGGCTCGGAGGAGAACCAGGCCGGCTGGGAGCACCACGACACCAGCCTGGTCGACCCCGCGACCGGGCGCATGGACACCCTGCCCTTCTTCCGCCGGGCGGTCGCCGCTGCCGGGCTCGAGGACGAGGTGGTCGCCCTGGTGGGGCGCTCCACCACCGTCGCGGCCCACTGGCGCACCCCGCTGGCGCTGCTGTTCATCGACGGGGGCCACGCCGAGGAGCCGGCCCAGGACGACTACACCGGCTTCGCCCGCTGGATCGCCCCCGGCGGGGCGCTGGTCGTCCACGACGTCTTCGAGCGGCCCGAGGACGGCGGCCAGGCGCCTTTCCACGTCTGGCAGCGCGCGGTCGCGTCCGGCGCCTTCACCCCGGTGGAGACCGTCGGGTCGATGCGGGTGCTGCTGCGGTCGTCCGGGTCAGCGGGCGAGGACGTCGGCTGAGGCGCCCTCGGCGCAGCCGCACTCGAGCGCGATCTCCTCGAAGTGCGGGGCCAGGTCCTCGCCGCGCATGATCCCCGAGCCGGGGGTGGTGCGCGAGAGCGCGTCGACGGCCAGCACCACGGCGGCGGCGGTGTACGTCGTCTCCTCGCGCGGCCAGACCACCTCGTCCTCGTAGACGTAGCCGGTCCAGTAGCCGCCGTCCTCGTTGCGCAGGTGCTGCATGTCGGCCAGCAGCCGCAGGGCGCGGTCGCGGTCGTCGAGGCAGTCCAGCGACAGCACCAGCTCGCAGGTCTCGGCGCCGGTCACCCACGGGTTGGTGTCGACGCAGCGGATCCCCAGGCCCGGCACCACGAAGTCGTCCCACCGGCCCGCGACGAGGTCGAGGCCGGCCTGGCCGCGCACGGCGCCGCCGAGGACGGGGTAGTACCAGTCCATCGCGAAGCTGCGCTTGTCGAGGAACAGGTCGGCGTGCTCGCGCAGCGCGTGGCCGAGCCGGCCGCCGGCCAGCTCCCAGTCGGGCTGCTGCTCCCCCACCAGCGCGGCCAGCGCCACCCCGGCCCGCAGCGCCTGGTAGATGCTCGAGGACCCCGCGACCAGCGCCTGCTCGTTGACCCGCCCCGGCTGGTCGCCGTCCCACTCCTGCGACCAGGCGATGCCGCCGAAGGGCAGCTGCAGGCCGACCACGTAGTCCAGGCCGCGGCGCACCACCGGCCACAGCCGCTCGACGTACGCCAGGTCGCGGCGCAGCCGCCAGTGGTGCCAGAGCCCGACGGCCAGGTAGGCGCACATGTTGGTCTCGCCGCTCGCGTCGTCCACGACGCCCTGCACGATCCGCATCGGCCAGGAGCCGTCGGGGCGCTGCCACCGCGCGCACCAGTCGTACGCCGCCTCGGCCGTCGCGACCTCGCCGCCCACCAGCGCGCCCATGGCCGCCTCGACGTGGTTCCACACGTCGGTGTGGGCGCCCGGGCTCCACGGGATCGCCCCGTCGGGCTCCTGGGTGCGGGTGATGGAGCGCGCGGTCGCGACCACCTGCTCGGGGGTGAGGAGACCGGGGAGGCCGGGCACCTCGACCGGCTCGCTCACGCGGACGGCTTGCGGAGGTAGAGCACCACGCTCTTGCCGATCAGCGGGTCCAGCGCCCGCTCGGCCCCACGGGTCAGCCGGCTGATCCCGCGGGTGCGCATGATGTCCCAGACCAGCAGCTGGTGGTAGCCGCGGACCAGAGGGTGGCGCTCGCGGTCGACCCCGACCGCACACTTGATCCACCAGTAGGGCGAGTGCAGCGCGTGGGCGTGGGCGTGGCCCTCCAGGACCATCCCCGCGGCCTCGAGCCTGGCCACCAGCTCGGTGCGGGTGTAGATCCGGATGTGGCCACCCTCGTTGGCGTGGTACTCGTCCGACAGCGCCCAGCAGATCCGCTCGGGAAGCCAGCGCGGCACGGTGACGGCCATGGTGCCGCCCGGCGCGAGCACCCGCACCAGCTCGGAGATCGCGGAGACGTCGTCGGGGATGTGCTCGAGGACCTCGGAGGCCACCACCCGGTCGAACTCGCCGTCGGCGAAGGGCAGCGACAGCGCGTCGCCCTGCTTGACGTCGGCCTCGGCGCCCGCGGGCACCTCGCCGGCCTCGCGCATCCCGGCGAACACGTCCGAGACGCCGGAGAGCTCGTCGGCGTCCTGGTCGAAGGCGATGACGTCGGCGCCGCGGCGGTACATCTCGTAGGCGTGGCGCCCCGCGCCACAGCCCATGTCGATGACGCGGTCACCGGGCCGCAGCCCCAGCCGGTCGAAGTCGACGGTCAGCAACGTGCGTCCTCCTGCTCCTCGGGCGCGCCCCCGCGGGCGCGCACCACATCCTCGTACGCCGCCGCGGTGGCCTCCGCGACGGCCCGCCAGCTGAACCGCTCGAGCACCCGGCGGCGCCCCGCGGCCCCCATCCGGGCGCGGCGCTCGGGGTCGTCGAGCAGCGCGGCGATGGCGTGCTCCAGCTCCCCGACGTCGCCGGGGGTGACCAGGTCAGCGCACTCGCCGTCGGGTCCGACGACCTCGGGGATGGCGCCCGCGCGGCTCACGACCAGCGGGGTCTCGCAGGCCATCAGCTCGGCGGTCGGCAGCGAGAAGCCCTCGTAGAGCGAGGGCACGCAGGCCAGCTCGGCCGACCCCATCACCTCGACGAGCTCGGCGTCGCTGATGCCGTGCACGAACCGGACGTGGTCGCGGATGCCGAGCTGGTCGATCAGCTGCTCGGTGCGCCCGCCGGCCAGCGGCCGGGTGACCAGCACCAGCTCGAGGTCGCGCTCGGTGCGCAGCTTGGCGAAGGCCTCCAGCAGCGTGGCGATGCCCTTCATCGGGGCGTCGGCACTGGCCATCGCGACCAGCCGCCCCGGCACGCGCGGCGCCGTCGGCGGCACGAAGACGTCGTCGACGCCCAGCGGGATCACCTGGATCCGCTCGTCGGCCACGCCGAAGTCGCGGACGATGTCGCGCCTGCTCGACTCCGAGACCGTGACGACCCGCTCGGCGGCGCGCGCGACCGTGCCCTGCATGCGCAGGAAGGAGTACCACCGGCGCAGCGTCAGCCGCCTGCGCCACGACGGGGCGGCGGCCAGGTCGACGCGTCGGTCGACGGTGATGGGGTGGTGGATGCTCGTGACCAGCGGCAGCAGCGCGGCGACGTCGCGCATCCCGTGGCCCAGCACCTGGTTGTCGTGGGCGACGTCGAAGTCGCCGGCCCGCTGGGCCAGCAGCCGGGCGACGCGGCGGCTGAAGGTGCGGGGCTCGGGGAACCCGGCCGTCCACATCTCCAGCACCTCGGAGACGTCGAGCAGGTCGCGCAGCTCGCGCGGGTGCGGCGTCCGGAACGGGTCGGGCTCGCGGTAGAGGTCGAGGCTCGGCACCTCGGTCAGCACCACGCCCTCGTCGAGCTCGGGGTAGGGCTGGCCCGAGAACACCTCGACCTCGTGGCCCAGGGCGACCAGCTCGCGGCTCAGGTGGCGGACGTAGACGCCCTGTCCGCCGCAGTGGGGCTTGCTGCGGTAGGACAACATCGCGATGCGCAAGGAGCCTCCTGGCCGGGACGGGCGGGAGCGGCGAGCCTAACTGAACGCGTGTCGATAGCCGTACGCCGGTCGGGCGCCCGGCGACCCCGACGGCCGTGCCCTACGAGCCCTCGCTCGAGTGCCCCGGGAAGACGTGCGCCTCCGGGTCGACCAGCACGGCCGCGTTGTTGACCGCGGTGGCCACCTCGCCGAAGCCCACGGCGATCAGCCGCACCTTGCCGGGGTACTCCGTGATGTCGCCGGCGGCGAGCACCCGCGGCAGGTTGGTCCGCATCGCGGTGTCGACCTTGAGGTGGCGACCCTCGAACTCGATGCCCCACTCCTTCATGGCCGACAGGTCCGCCACGAAGCCCAGCGAGGCCACGACCGACTGCGCCGGGCGGGTGAGCACCTCGCCGTCGGCGGTGGTGATCTCGACCGCCTCGACGTGGTGCTCGCCGAGCAGCCGGGTGACCTGGGCCCTGGTGATGATCTCGGTGCGGCCGGCCACGACGGCGTCGACGGTGGCCTGGTGGGCCCGGAAGGCGTCGCGCCGGTGGACCAGGGTCACCGAGGCGGCGATCGGCTCGAGGTGGTGGGCCCAGTCGAAGGCGCTGTCGCCGCCGCCGACGATGACGACGTCGCGGCCGGCGTACTCCGCGAAGGAGGGGACGAAGAACACCAGCCCCCGGTCCTCCCAGCCCGCGCCGGCGGGCAGCGGGCGCGGCGTGAACTTGCCGATGCCCGCGGTGACGATGACGACCTTCGCGTGGATGGTGGTGCCGTCGTCGAGCTCCATGACCGCGCCCTCGTCGTCGGTCTTGAGCACCGAGGCGGTGCGGCCCAGCAGGTACGTCGGCCGTGCGCTCGCCGCCTGCTCCACCAGCTGCTCGACCAGCTCGCGGCCCTTGACGGCGGGGAAGCCGGCGACGTCGAGGATGAGCTTCTCGGGGTACATCGCCGAGACCTGGCCGCCGAGCTCGGGCAGCGAGTCGACGACCGTGACGCTGAGGCCCCGGAAGCCGGCGTAGTAGACGCCGAACAGGCCCGCCGGGCCGGCTCCCACGATCAGCAGGTCGGTCTCGATCTCGCGGTCGTGCGCTGGCGCCACCTGGCTCACCTCGTCGCTCGGTCGGTCCCCGGGGCCGTCCCGGGGCTCAGAACGCGTCCATCCTGGACACGCGCCACTGTCCCCCATCGCGGGTCACCGTGACCAGTACCCGCGTCTGGTCGCGCCGCTGCGTCATCGAGCCCTGGGCGGAGGTCACCTGGTCGAGGTAGACCAGCGCCACCACCCGCCGAGCGCTGGCCGAGACCACGGCGCTGTCGCGCACCGCCGCCCGCAGCACCACCTTCTCGGCGAGCGCCTCGCTGCGGGTGTCGCGCATGGTGCGGGCGTAGTCCTCGCGGAACCCCGGGGCCAGGTCGGCCTCGACGCGCGTCGCGTCGGCGTCGAACGTGCCCCAGTCGTAGGACAGCACCCGGGCGCTGAGCTCGGCCGCCGCCCGGGAGCCGGGCTCGATGCTGGTGACCGAGGTGACCGGCGTCCGCAGCGTGGGTCGGGCGGCCCCGGCGCCCTGGTCGCGCCACCACCAGCCCAGCGCCGTCGTGGCACCGAGCACCACGACGACCAGCAGCAGCACCAGGGCGGTGCCGGCGCCGGTCCGGCTCGTCCGCTGCCCCACCGCGCTCACCGCACGAACTCCAGCCGGGAGGTCAGCCAGGTGCCCTCGCGCCGCTCGAGCACCAGCCGCAGCCGCTGCTCGCGGGTCTCGTCGCGGCCCCCGGTCTGCCGGTTGCGCGCCGCGACGTCGGCCGCGACCAGCACCACCGCCCGGTCGTCGGCCAGGGACCTCACCCCGACGGCGCGCACGGTGCCGTAGGCGGTGGTGAGGGTGCGGCGTGCCGAGGACACCAGCTCGTCGCGGCCGGCGGCGTACTGCTCGCGGAACTCGCCCGTGGCGCCGGCCAGCACGTCGTCGACGACGGGGTCCATGTCGTGGTGGTCGACCCGCAGGAAGGCCAGTACCTCGGCCCGGGCGGCGTCGGAGACGGTGCGGTAGTCGGTCGACAGCGCCCGCGCGGCCGGTGCGGGCTCGGCGCGCCCCGGCTGGTGGGTCCAGGTCAGCACGGCCGCGACGGCGAGCGCCAGCACCAGGGCGGCCAGCAGCGCGTTGACCACGCCCCACGAGCCTGTCCGGCGTCGTCCGCCCACCTGAAACCGCCTCCCCTGCGACCCGTCGGGCATCGTAGTGGCGCGGCCCTAGACTCCGGCGGGTGAACCAGACCACTGCCGACCCCGGGCCGGGGAGACGCCTGGTCCGTCACCCCTCGGCGCTGCTGCTGACCGCCCAGCTGCTGGCCGTGGTCGCCTACCCGTTCCTCGACGCCAGCCGGCTCGGCTCGGCCTTCCTCGGGGTGATCTCGATGGTCGCGGTGGCCCTGGCCGTCACCGTGGTCCGCAGCACCCCGGCGCTGTCGTTCGTGGCGGTCGCCGTCGGCCTGCCGGCCGTGGTGATGACCGTGGTCGAGGCCGCGCTGCCCACCTCCGACGGGGTGGCGCTGACCAGCGCCCTGCTGCACGCGCCGTTCTACTTCTACGTCGCCTACAGCATCATCAAGTACCTCTTCCACGACGACCACGTCACGACCGACGAGCTCTACGCCATCGGGGCGGCCTTCACGGTCGTGGCCTGGGGCTTCGCCTACCTCTACGTCGTGGTGGCGATCGTGTGGCCCGGCTCGATCGACCCGGTCGCGGCCTCGGGGGCCGGCCGGTTCTTCGACCTGCTGTTCTTCTCCTTCACCAACCTGACCAGCGTCGGGCTCTCCGACATCCTGCCGGTCGGCGACCACGCGCGCTCGGTCGTCATCCTCGAGCAGGTCGCCGGCGTGCTGTACGTCGCCATGGTGATCTCGCGGCTGGTCGCGATGACCGTGCGCAACCGCTAGCCCAGCTGGTCGGCCAGCAGCCGCGCCCGGGTCCGGACCCGGTAGCGGTAGATCTGGACCAGGCCGAGCGCCCACAGGGGGTACTGCGTCGCCATCGCCCAGCGGAACGCCTCGGGGGTGTAGGAGGTGCTGGCCCCGGGCGTGCGCCAGTCGAGCACCAGGCCGATCACCACGACCATGAACAGGCTGGCGTAGAAGCCGCCCTGGTTGATGATCCCGGTGGCGCTGGCCAACCGGTGGGAGGGGTTGGAGGTGCGGCCGACGTCGAACCCGATCACCGAGGCGGGGCCCCCGACGCCGGCGACGAGGACCAGCACCACCAGCACGGCGTACGGCGCGGGGCCGGGCCACGCGAGCACCACCGTCCAGGCGGTGACGATGGCGGCCACGATGGCCAGCACCACGGTGGAGCGGTGCCACGGGTGGGCTCCGACCAGCCAGCCCAGGGCCGGCCCGGAGACCATCATCACGACCACCATCAGGGTCAGCAGCAGGCCGGCCGCCCCGGCGGAGAGACCCTCGCCGCGGACGAAGAACGGGAAGCCCCACAGCAGCGTCATCGTGGTGGCGCTGAACTGGGTGCTGAAGTGCATCCAGAAGCCGAGCCGGGTGCCGGGCTGCTGCCAGGAGGCGGTGAGGCTCTCCCTGACCGCACCCAGCGACAGCGGCGCGCCGCGGAGGTGGCGCCCGTCGGGGGCGTCGTGCAGGACGACGACGAGCAGCACCGCCAGCACCACGCCGATGCCGGCCGCCGTCAGGTAGGAGGTCGTCCAGCCCAGCGTGCTCAGCGCCCACGTCATCGGCACCGCCGCGGCCACGGCGCCGAGCTGGCCGAGCGTGCCGGTGACCTGGGTGACGAAGGGGATCCGGCGCACTGGGAACCACGTGCTGACCAGGCGCAGCACGCAGATGAAGGTCATCGCGTCGCCCATGCCGACGAAGGCCCGCGCGACCAGCGCCACCGGATAGCTGGACGCGAACGCGAACGCCGCCTGCCCGGCCGTCATGAACGCGAGCCCGGCCAGCATCACGCTGCGGGAGCCGAACCGGTCGACGAGCAGGCCCACGGGGATCTGCATCCCGGCGTAGACGAGCAGCTGCAGCATGGTGAAGGTCGCCAGCTGGGCCGCCGAGATGCCGAAGCGCTCGGTGGCGACCAGGCCGGCGACGCCGAGCGAGGAGCGGTGGAACACGGCGAGCACGTAGACGGACAGGCCGACGGCCCAGACCGTCCACGCGCTGCGGTAGCCGGGGGCGGGGGGCGCGCTCACCGGGTGCGGCGCTCGCTCACCGGGTGGCCTCCAGCATCTGGCGCAGCTCCTTCTTGAGGTCCGAGATCTCGTCGCGCAGCCTCGCGGCCACCTCGAACTGCAGCTCGGCCGCCGCGGTGTGCATCTGCTCGGTCAGCGCCTGCACCAGCTCGGCCAGGTCGGAGGACGGGATGCCGGCGGTGTCGGGCAGCTTCTCGTGGAGCTTGCCCATCTTGGACAGCCCCGGCACGGGTGCCTTGCGGGACTTGTCGCCGCGGGCGCCGGTGCCCTGCCAGGTGGCCAGCAGCTCGGCCGTGTCCTCGTCGTCGCGGGCCAGCATCTCGGTGATGTCGGCGATCTTCTTGCGCAGCGGCTGCGGGTCGACGCCGTGGGCGGTGTTGTAGGCGACCTGCTTGGCGCGCCGACGGTTGGTCTCGTCGATCGCCTTCTCCATCGAGGGCGTGATGCGGTCGGCGTACATGTGGACCTGGCCCGACACGTTGCGGGCCGCACGGCCGATGGTCTGGATCAAAGACTTGTCGGAGCGCAGGAAGCCCTCCTTGTCGGCGTCGAGGATCGCCACCAGCGACACCTCGGGCAGGTCGAGGCCCTCGCGGAGCAGGTTGATGCCGATGAGGACGTCGTACTCCCCCATCCGCAGCTCGCGCAGCAGCTCGATGCGGCGCAGGGTGTCGACCTCCGAGTGGAGGTAGCGGCACCGCACGCCGGCCTCGAGGAGGTAGTCGGTGAGGTCCTCGGACATCTTCTTGGTCAACGTGGTGACCAGGACCCGCTCGTTGCGCTCGACCCGGGTGTTGATCTCCGACATCAGGTCGTCGATCTGGCCCTTGGTCGGCTTGACGATGACCTCGGGGTCGACCAGGCCGGTCGGGCGGATGATCTGCTCGACGACGTTGTCGATCCCGCCGCCCTTGGCGACCTCGTAGTCGCCCGGCGTGGCCGAGAGGTAGATCGTCTGGCCGATGCGGTCGAGGAACTCCTCCCACTTGAGCGGGCGGTTGTCCATCGCGCTGGGCAGGCGGAACCCGTGGTCGACCAGGTTGCGCTTGCGGGACATGTCGCCCTCGTACATGCCGCCGATCTGCGGCACGGCGACGTGGGACTCGTCCACGACGAGCACGAAGTCCTCGGGGAAGTAGTCGAGCAGGCAGTTGGGCGCGCTCCCGCGGGCGCGGCCGTCGATGTGCATCGAGTAGTTCTCGATGCCCGAGCACGACCCGACCTGGCGCATCATCTCGATGTCGTAGGAGGTGCGCATCCGCAGCCGCTGGGCCTCGAGCAGCTTGCCCTGCCGCTCGAACAGCGCGACCTGCTCCTCCATCTCGGCCTCGATGCTGCCGATGGCGCGCTCCATCCGCGCCGGCCCGGCGACGTAGTGGGTCGCGGGGAAGACGTAGATCTCCTGGTCGTCGGTGATGATCTCGCCGGTCACCGGGTGGAGCGTCATCAGCCGCTCGATCTCGTCGCCGAAGAACTCCACGCGCACGGCGTGCTCCTCGTAGACCGGGAAGATCTCGAGGGTGTCGCCGCGGACGCGGAAGGTGCCGCGGGTGAAGGCCAGGTCGTTGCGGGTGTACTGGATGTTGACGAGCTGGCGCAGCACGTCGTCGCGGTCCATCTCCTTGCCGACCTTGAGCCGCAGCATGCGGTCGACGTACTCCTGCGGGGTGCCGAGGCCGTAGATGCACGAGACGGTCGAGACCACGATCACGTCGCGGCGGGTCAGCAGCGAGTTGGTCGCCGAGTGGCGCAGCCGCTCGACCTCCTCGTTGATCGAGGAGTCCTTCTCGATGTAGGTGTCCGTCTGCGGGACGTAGGCCTCGGGCTGGTAGTAGTCGTAGTAGGAGACGAAGTACTCGACCGCGTTGTCGGGGAACAGCTGGCGCAGCTCGTTGGCGAACTGCGCGGCCAGCGTCTTGTTGGGCTGCATCACCAGCAGCGGCCGCTGCACCTGCTCGGCGACCCACGCGACGGTCGCCGTCTTGCCGGTGCCGGTGGCGCCGAGGAGGACGACGTCCTTCTCCCCGTCGGTGATCCGCTTGGTGATCTCGGCGATCGCCGTGGGCTGGTCCCCCGCCGGCTGGTAGTCCGACTGCACGTCGAAGGGCGCGACGCGGCGCTCGAGATCGGTCACTGGACGCATGGGACGAGCCTACGACCGGCCACCGACAGCCACGGACGCCGGCGACTCTGGGAGACTGCGGCCGTGCAGCGCCGACACCTCCCCCTCGTGAACATGTCCCACCCCGTGGCCATGCTCGCCCGGAGGTTCGTGATGGTCACCTTCGGCATCCCCGTGCTGATCGCGCTGGGCATGAGCCTGGTCGACTCCTACCGGCGGCGGGGCAAGAAGCCGAAGCCGTTCCCCACCCGCACGGCGGCCGAGACCCCGGTCGGGAGCGGCACGGTCACGACCTACACCTACGGCCAGGACCTGTACGACGACATGCTCCGCGCCATCGAGGGCGCCCAGCGCCTGGTGCTCCTCGAGACCTACATCTGGAAGGGCGACGCCCTCGGCCAGCGGTTCAAGAAGGCGATCATCGACGCGGCCGACCGCGGCGTCGAGGTGCGGGTGATCTACGACCAGCTCGCCAACCTCGTCGTGCGGCCGCCGTTCAAGCACTTCCCGCCCCAGGTGAAGGTGCTGGTCTACCCGGTGTACTCCGCCGGCTGGCGGTTCTTCGACCTGAGCCGCTACGGCCGCGACCACCGCAAGATCCTCGTCGTCGACGACGAGGTGGGCTTCGTCGGCGGCTACAACCTCGGCTCGGCGTACGCCACCGAGTGGCGCGACACCCACTGCCGGATCACCGGCCCCGGCGTCTCCGACCTGACCCGGGCGTTCGCCGACTTCTGGAACCTGCACCGCGAGAAGCGCTTCCGGCGCAGCGAGTCGCCCATGCTGGTCTCCGCGCCCTCGGCCTGGGAGCCCCGGATCCGGGTGCACCGCAACCTGCCGCGGCTGTGGATGTTCCCGATCCGCTCGATGTACCTCGAGGCCATCAACCGCGCCCAGACCAACGTCTGGATGACCCACGCCTACTTCATCCCCGACGAGAGCTTCGTCGAGGCGCTGCTGATGGCGTCCCGCCGCGGCGTCGACGTGCGGCTGCTGCTGCCGGCCAAGTCCAACCACATCGTGGCCGACTGGATCTCGCGCGGCTACTTCCGCCGGATGCTCGACGCCGGGGTCGGCATCCACCGCTTCCGCGACGCGATGGTCCACGCCAAGACCGCCACCATCGACGGCAGCTGGACCACGATCGGCACCGCCAACGTCGACCGGCTGTCCATGAGCGGCAACTACGAGATCAACGTCGAGATCATCGACGAGTCGCTCGCGGCCGAGATGGAGCGCATCTTCGAGACCGACCTGACCAACAGCCTCCCGCTGACCCTCCACGAGTGGGAGGCGCGTGACGTCTACTCCCGCTTCACCGAGTTCGTCCTCAAGCCCCTGCGCCCCCTGCTCTGACCTCGGACCGGACTCGGCACCCTCCTGTCCGTGGATCTCACGCACCGGGTGAGGAGGATCCACGGACCAGGCCGTCGGCCACGTCCTGGACCGGACAGCCCGGCCGGCACCCGCGCGCTCACGCGCCCGCTCCGCGCTGGTGCAGCACCCGCACGAGCGCGGCCGCCGTCGCGCACGGCCGCGAGAAGACCTGGCCGTAGCCGAGCCGCACGGTGACACCGCCCGCCGCGGCGGCGTCCAGGTCGCGGTCCATGTCGGCGTCGCGCGACCGGAACCGCTCGTGGAGCCGCCCGTCGAGCTCGACGAGGCAGCCCTGGCCGTAGACGGCGTCGCGGTAGACGCGACCGGCGCGGCCCTGGTCGGCCTGCTGCCGCTCGGCCCGCGGCAGGCCGTGCGGGCGCTCGACGTGGACCAGGAAGCCGTGCTCGAGGACCGAGCAGGTGCCCCGGGCGACGTCGTCGAGCACCGACACCAGCCGATCCCGCCGCGCCAGGCGCGGGCGAGCGGCCACGGCCGCGGCCAGGCGCGCCGCGGTGGTGCCGCGGGCGTTGACCGCCGCAGCCAGCACGGCGACCGCGGCGCCCTCGTCGTGCGCGGCCGCAGCGAGGTCGACCACCGCCTCCTCCAGGCGCTGGCGCGGCGGCCCGAGGTGCCAGTGGACCGTCTCCTCCATCCGTGAGCGGTGCCGCACCCGCACGCCGGGCAGCGGCGCGGGGCGGGCCCGGTCGCCGGCCACGACCAGGTGCACCGTCTCCCGCGGGCCGGGCAGCCTGCCCTCGGCGAGCGCGATCGCGGACTCCCCCGCGACGGCCGCGGGCCAGGTCGCCAGCACCGCGCCCCACGCCCGCTGCCTCCAGGTCGGCTCGCCCGTGTGGTCCACCAGCACTCCCCGGAGCAGCGGCACGAGCAAGCGCCGCCGCGCCAGCCGGTCGAGGTCGTGCTGGCGCAGCCCTGCGGCGAGCGCCTGCTTGCGGCTCACCACGCCGTCCTGGCGCCCGAGGTAGTCGGCCAGCAGGAGCAGCAGCGCGGATGCCTCGGACACGCGACCAGGCTCGCCCGCCGCGGCACGGGCTGCCAGCCCGCGTCCCCGGGCTGTGGACGACGACGACCGGACGAGCCGACGTGACATCCGTCGGGTCACGACGGATACTGGACGCGACCCAGCCTCGCACTTCTGATCTCGTTGCAGGAGACCCCGATGACGACCGAATCCGCAGCCCCCGCCCGTGTCGCCGGTGGACCTGACCTGCCGCAGGAGCGGCGCCTGGTCACCGAGATCCCCGGCCCGCGCTCGCGGGCGATGCACGAGCGGCGGCTCGCGGCCGTCGCGGCCGGCGTCGGCAGCACGCTCCCGGTGTACGTCGAGGCGGCCGGCGGCGGGGTGGTCGTCGACGTCGACGGCAACTCGTTCATCGACCTGGCCAGCGGCATCGCGGTCACCAGCGTCGGCAACAGCGCCCCCGAGGTCGTCTCCCGCGTCACCGAGCAGGTCGCGGCGTTCACCCACACCTGCTTCATGGTCGCGCCCTACGAGGGCTACGTGGAGGTCTGCGAGAAGCTCGCGCAGCTGACCCCCGGCGACCACGCCAAGAAGACCGCGCTGTTCAACTCAGGTGCCGAGGCGGTCGAGAACGCCGTCAAGGTGGCCCGGTCGTACACCGGCCGCGACGCGGTGGTCGTCTTCGACCACGCCTACCACGGCCGCACCAACCTCACGATGGCCATGACGGCCAAGAACATGCCCTACAAGGACGGCTTCGGCCCCTTCGCCGGCGAGGTCTACCGGGCGCCGATCTCCTACCCCTTCCGCGAGCCGGTCGAGATCACCGGCGAGCAGGCCGCGGCGCGTGCGATCGACGTCGTCGAGAAGCAGGTCGGTGCGGCCAACCTGGCCTGCGTGGTGATCGAGCCCGTCCTGGGCGAGGGCGGCTTCGTGGTCCCGGCCCCCGGCTTCCTGTCCACCGTCGCCGCGTGGTGCCGCGCCAACGGCGTGGTCTTCGTGGCCGACGAGATCCAGTCGGGCATGTGCCGCACCGGCGCGTGGTTCGCCAGCGAGCACGACGACGTCGTGCCCGACCTGGTGACCGTGGCCAAGGGCGTGGCCGGCGGGCTGCCGCTCGCGGCGGTCGTGGGCCGCGCCGAGATCATGGACTCCGTCCACGGCGGTGGCCTCGGCGGGACGTACGGCGGCAACCCGGTCGCCTGCGCCGCCGCCCTCGGCGCCATCGCCACGATGGAGCAGCTCGACCTCAACGCCGCCGCGCGGCGCATCGAAGCGACCATGCGCGACCGGCTCGGCACCCTGGCCGAGAAGTTCCCCGCCATCGGCGAGGTCCGGGGACGCGGCGCCATGCTCGCCATCGAGCTCGTCGAGCCCGGCACCACCACGCCCGACGCCGCCCTGGCGGGCCGGCTCAGCGCCGGCTGCCACCAGCGCGGCGTGCTCACCCTGACCTGCGGCACCTACGGCAACGTGCTGCGGTTCCTGCCCTCCCTGGTCATGCCCGAGCACCTGCTCCACGAGGCGCTCGACGTGATCGAGGAGGTCGCGCTCACCCTGGTGTGAGCCTCAGCGCGGCCGCACCGGCTCGGCGATCGCCTGGATCCGGGCGGTCGCGAGCTCGATCATCAGCCGCGCGGCCGGCGAGAGGGTCGCGCCGGCGCGGTGGACGATCGCGAGGGTGTCGTACTGCTTGGGGCGCAGCGAGACCCAGCCCGCACCCGGCGCCAGCCGTGGGACGAGCTGCTCGGCGGCACCCCGGTTGATGACGGTGTCGGCCAGGCCCATCCCGGCCAGCTCGACGGCGGTCTCGACGTCCTCGACCTCGATCCGGGTCTGCGGGTTGCGGCCGGTCTCGTGGAGCCACTGCCGCAGCGCCATCCGCACCGAGTCCTCAGCCCGGAAGGTGGTCTCCGGCATCACCAGCGAGGCGGTGGCCAGCCGCTGCGGGGTCACCGGGGACTCCAGGCGCTGCGGGTCGGCGCTGACGTAGACGAGCTCGTCGCGCGCCACCGGGGTGATGTCGAGGCCCTCGCTCTGCAGCTGCGGCACCGCGATCATGGCGGCCTCGAGGCGGCCCTTGCGCAGGTCCTCGCTGACCTCGTTGGAGTTCTGCCCGATCAGCTCCACCCGCACGCCGGGGTGTCGGGCGAGGACGTCGGCGACCAGCCCGGCGCCGGCGTACAGCCGGGCGGTGCCGAACATCCCGAAGCGGATCGTCCCGGTCTCCAGGCGCACGCCGCTCGCGACCGCCGCCCGCGCCTCCTGCGCCGCGGCCAGCACCCGCTCGGCGTGCGGGCGCAGGTCGTCGGCGACGGTGGTCGCCACCACCCCGCGGCCTGCGCGCCGGAACAGCTCGGCGCCGAGGGTCTTCTCCAGGTTGCGGACCTGCTCGGAGACCGACGGCTGGGCGTACCCGAGCCGCGCGGCCGCCGCGGTCAGCGAGCCCTCCTCGTAGACGCTGAGGAAGCACGTCAGCTGGTGCAGGGTCATCATAGGAAGATCCTATGGCAGCACAAGGAAAGCGAGGCTACCTCTATCAGTTGAAAGCCGTCAGACTTGTCCTCGACAGCATCGACCGCACCGCCGAGTCCCTGAAGGGGAGGCCCCCATGTTCGACCACTACTGCACCGCCTGCGAGCAGCGTCAGCTGATCGCCCCCAGCCAGGTGACCTCCATCGACAACACCGACTCGGGCATCTTCGTCAGCTTCACCTGCTGGTGCGGCGCCGAGGGCCACGCCCTCACCGGTCGCAAGGCGCACGCGCTCGTCGCCTGACCCACCCCGCGCCGGGGCTGCGGGCCGGCTCAGCCCGCCTGCAGCACCCGGCTCAGGAACTGCCGCGTGCGCTCGTGCTGCGGGTCGGTGAGCACCTCGGCGCCGCCCTGCTCGGCGATGACGCCACCGTCGAGGAACAGCACCTGGTCGGCCACGTCCCGCGCGAAGCGGACCTCGTGGGTGACGATCACCATCGTGCGTCCCTGGGCCGCGAGGTCGCGGACCACGCCGAGCACCTCCCCCACCAGCTCGGGGTCGAGGGCCGAGGTCGGCTCGTCGAGCAGCACCACGTCGGGGTGGAGCGCCAGCGCGCGGGCGATGCCCACGCGCTGCTGCTGGCCGCCCGAGAGCTGCGAGGGGTACGCCGCGGCGCGGTCGGCCAGGCCGACCTGGTCCAGCAGCCGGTGGGCGTCCGCCTCCGCCTCGGCCAGAGGTCGGTGCTGCACCTGCACGGGGCCCTCGACGAGGTTCTGCAGGACCGTGCGGTGCGGGAACAGGTGGTGGGACTGGAACACCATGCCGCTGTGCCCCCGCAGGGCGGCCAGCTGGCGCTTCTGCTGGGCCCGGCCCAGGCCGGCGAAGGTGCCGAAGTCGATCTCGTCGTCGGCCAGGCGCACGGTGCCGGCGTCGGGCACCTCGAGCACGTTGAGCGAGCGCAGCAGCGTGGACTTGCCCGAGCCGGACGGGCCGAGCACCGCCGTGACGGTGCCCTCGGTGGCCTCGAAGGAGACCCCTTCGAGCACGGGCGTCCCGTCGAAGGCCTTGCGCAGGCCGCGCACCTCGACGAGCGGGCCGGTGGTGGGGCCGGTGGACCGGCCCGTGGACGAGCCGGTCATGCGACGTACCTCCCGAGTCGACGCTCCAGGGGCTTCTGCGCCGAGGAGATGAGGAAGCAGACGATCCAGTAGTACAGCGCCGCCAGGCAGTACAGCGGCAGGTACTCGAAGCTGGTCGCTGCGGCCGAGACCGCGGCCCGGAAGGTCTCGTCGACGAGCACCACCGCGGCGAGCGAGGTGTCCTTGACCAGCGAGAGCAGCGTGTTGCCCAGCGGCGGGACCGCGATCCGCGACGCCTGCGGCAGCACGATGCGGCGCATCGCCAGGCCGCGGTCCATGCCGATCGAGCTGGCCGCCTCGAACTGGCCCCGGGGCACCGAGAGGATCGCCGCCCGGATGATCTCGGCGGCGTACCCCGCGACGTTGAGGCTGAAGGCCACCGTCGCTGCGACGAACGGGTCGAGCTTGAGCCCGACCTGGCCCAGGCCGTAGAAGACGATGAACAGCTGCACCAGCAGCGGGGTGCCGCGGATGACGGAGATGAAGAACCTCGACGCGGCCCGGAGCACCCGGACCTGGGAGAGCCTCCCCAGCGCCACGACCAGGCCGAGCGCCAGACCGAGGACGAAGCTGACCACGGTGAGCGGGATGGTGCCCTTGAGCATCCCCCACAGCATCGGCCCGGCCGCCCCGCGGAGCACCTGCCAGGTGCTGCGCTGGCGGTCGCCCTGGAGGTCGACCTCGGTGGAGGACTCCGAGGAGACGTCGGTGCCGAAGTACTTCTCCGACAGCCGTGACAGCGTCCCGTCGGCGCGCAGCTCCTGCAGCGCCTGGTCGGCCTGGCGCTGCAGCTGCGGCTCGTCCTTGCGGAAGGTCAGCGCCTGCTCGCTCACGTCGTCACCGGCGTAGCCGGCGATCTTGATGGCGTCGGAGCCGCTGGTCTTGAGGTAGTCGAGGACCGCGATGTTGTCGTTGACGATCGCGTCCACCCGCCCCTGTGCGAGCAGGGTGGCGGCCTGGGAGAACTGGTCGACGTTCTCGACCTTCGCGCCCGCGTCCTTGGCCACCTGGGACCAGTTGCTCGTCTCCGACTGGGCGGTCGTGCGGCCCTTCAGGTCGGCCAGCGTGGTGATGCTGTCGTCGTCCTTGGCGGTGACGATGACGCCGCGGGAGTAGGTGTAGGGCTCGGAGAACAGGTAGCGCGCCTGGCGCTCGGGGTTGATCGTGATCTGGTTGGCGACCGCGTCGATGCGGCCGCTGTCGAGCGAGCCGAAGATGGCGTCGAACTGGGAGGTCGCGAACTGCACCCGCCAGCCGGCCTCCTTGGCCACCGCCTTCATGACGTCGACGTCGTAGCCGGTCAGGTCGCCGGTGTCGGGGTCCTCGTAGGTGAAGGGCGGGTAGGTGCCCTCGGTCCCGACCCGGACGAGCGGCCCGTCGCCGTCGGCTGCCTGGGCCGGCCCGGCGAGGAGCACGAGCAGCCCCAGCACCGCCAGTAGGAAGGAAGCCGGGGCCGTGGCCCGGCAGCGGAAGAACTGCACTGCGGCACTCTACTTTCGACGGGTGGTGGTGTCCCTGCCGGTACCCATCCGCGGCGTCAGCGACCGTCGAGCAGCGGACCGGCCGGGTCGTGGCTGATCCCGACCTTCCGAGCCGCCAGTCCCGAGAGCGCCTCGAGGCAGACCCGGTTGGCCAGGAAGGCCGTGATCTCGGCGTGGTCGTAGGGCGGACTGACCTCCACGACGTCGATCCCGGCCACCGGCAGCTCGAGGCAGATCCGGCGCACGGCGTCCAGCAGCTGCCGCGACGAGAGACCGCCCGGCTCGGGGGTGCCCGTGCCCGGGGCGTGGCCGGGGTCGCAGACGTCGATGTCGACCGAGAGGAAGACGGCGTCGCAGTCGTCGAGCGCGATCTCGAAGGCCTCGTCGAGGCAGGCGTCGAGACCACGCTTGCCGATCTCGGTCATCTCGTAGGAGCGCATCTGCTGCTCGGCCATCCAGCCGAGGGTCTCCGGGCCGGGCCAGTAGCCGCGCAGCCCCATCTGGAGGAACCGGTCGCCGCGCAGGGCACCGGACTCGATGAGGCGACGCATCGGCTGGCCGTGGCCGTAGAGCGAGCCGAACTCGATGTCGCCGGTGTCGGCGTGGGCGTCGAAGTGGATCATCGAGACCCGGCCGTAGCCGAGGTGCCGGGCCACGCCGGTGGCGTCGGCCAGGGCGATGGAGTGGTCCCCGCCGAGCACCAGCGGGACGGCGCCGGCCGAGGCGACGGCGAACACCGCGTCCTCGAGGTTGCCGAGCGACTGCTCGATGTGGCCGGGCGGCATCATCACGTCACCGGCGTCGACCACCCGGACGTCCTGGAGCGCGTCCACGCGCAGGGCCAGGCTGGGCCGCGAGCCGTCGTGGGGCAGGTAGCAGGCCTGGCGGATGGCGCCGGGCCCGAAGCGGGTGCCGGCTCGGTGGCTGGCCCCGCCGTCGAAGGGGGCACCGACCACCACCACGTCGGCGGCCTCCAGCGCCGTCCGGTCCTCGAGGTCGACGGCGTCGACCCCGAGGAAGGTGAGGTCCGGCCCGAACTGGGCGCCGTAGCGGGCCACGCTCAGACCGCCTCGTGCCGCTCGTCGCCGACCGACACGTCGCCGAGCCCGTCCTCGCGCTGGCCCCAGGGGCTGCCGTAGGCCGTGAGCAGGTCGAGGAACGGCACCGCGTCGAAGGCCTCGGGGCCGAGCACGCCGGTGCCGGTCCACTCCCCCGTGGCCAGCAGCTCGAGCGCCACCACCGGGTTGACCGCGGTCTGCCAGACGACGCACTGGTGGCCGTACTCGCGCATCGACCACTCGTTGTCGACCACGTGGTAGAGGTACGTCGCCCGGGGCCGGCCGTCCGTGCCGGTGCCGGTGACGAACAGGCCCGCGCAGGTCTTGCCGGTCATCTTCGCGCCCAGCGTCGCCGGGTCGGGCAGGCAGGCGGCGACCACGTCGCGCGGGCTGACCTCGACGCCGGAGGCGCGGACCTTCTCGGTCGAGTCCAGGCCCAGCTTGTGCAGCGTCTTGAGCACCTCGATGAACTCGTCGCCGAGGCCGTACTTGAAGGTGGCGCGGCGGCAGTCCACCCACCGCGGCATCAGCAGCACCTCCTCGTGCTCGACGTTGACGCACTCGACCGGGCCGATGCCCTCGGGGAACTCGAACACCTCGGGCTCGCTGAACGGCGGGGTGGTGAACCAGCCGCGGTCGCGCTCCCAGATCACGGGAGGGTTGAGGCACTCCTCGATCGTGGTCCAGATGGAGAACGACGGCGCGAAGTCGTGGCCCTCGACCGCCAGGTTGGCGCCGTCGCGCACGCCGAGCTCGTCGATCTCGGAGAACAGGTGGTCCGCGGCGTAGCGCGCGAAGACGTCGGACAGGCCCGGCTCCACGCCGATCCCCACCAGCGCCAGGCGACCCTCGCGCTGCCACTGGTCGGCGACCGCGAACTGCTCGTCGCCGAGCTTGATCCCGGTCTCGGAGTGGGGCCGCTCGGGGTGCGGGTGGGACAGGCTCATCGCCATGTCGAGGTAGTCCGCGCCCCCGGCGTGGGCTCCCTCGAAGACCGGCATCACGAAGCGTGGGTCGACGGCGTTCATCACGTGGGTGACCTCGTGCTCGCGCACCAGCGCCTCCACCGACGACGCGTCGGACGCGTCGACCTGGGCGGCCACGAAGCGGGTGTCGCCCTCCAGCGCCGCCACGGCGGCGTCGGCCCGCTCGCGGGAGTAGTCCGCGACCACGCAGCGCTCGAAGAAGGAGCGGCGGGCGGCGATGGCGGTGAACGCCGACCCCACGCCCCCGGCCCCGACCAGCAGGATCCTCATCGCGGCGCGCTCACTCACCGATGTAGCTCATGACGTGCTTGATGCGCGTGTAGTCGTCGAAGCCGTACTTCGACAGGTCCTTGCCGTAGCCGCTGTGCTTGAAGCCACCGTGGGGCATCTCGCTGATGAACGGGATGTGGGTGTTGATCCAGACCGCGCCGAAGTCGAGGCGGCGCGAGACCCGCAGCGCCCGGGCGTGGTCGCGGGTCCAGACCGAGGACGCCAGGGCGTAGGGCACGTCGTTGGCCCAGCGCAGCGCCTCGGCCTCGTCGCCGAACTTCTGCACGGTCATGACGGGGCCGAAGATCTCGGTCTGGATCTGCTCGTCGTCCTGGCGCAGGCCCGAGAGCACGGTGGGGTCGTAGAAGTAGCCACGGTCGCCGTGGCGGGTGCCGCCGGTGACGACCGACGCGTGGTCGGGCAGCCGGTCGACCATGCCGCTGACGTGGGCGAGCTGGTTCTCGTTGTTGAGCGGGCCGTAGTAGGTGCCCTCCGCGTCGGGCATGCCGGTCGGCATGCCCTGGGCGGCCTCGGCCAGGGCCGCCACGAACTCGTCGTGGACGCCGGCCTGCACGAGCACCCGGGTCGCCGCGGTGCAGTCCTGGCCGGCGTTGAACAGCCCGGCGCCGGCGATGCCCTCGGCCGCCGCGGCGACGTCGGCGTCGTCGAAGACCACGCAGGGCGCCTTGCCGCCCAGCTCGAGGTGCACCCGCTTGAGGTCGCGCGCGGCGGACTCGGCCACCTGCATGCCGGCCCGCACGGAGCCGGTGATGGCCACCATCTGGGGCGTCTTGTGCTCGACCAGCGCGCGGCCGGTGTCGCGGTCGCCGCACACGACGTTGAGCACGCCGGGCGGCAGCACGCCCTGGGCGATCTCGGCCAGAAGGGTCGAGGAGGCGGGGGTGGTGTCGGAGGGCTTGAGCACCACCGTGTTGCCGGCCGCGAGCGCCGGGGCGATCTTCCAGATCATCATCAGCAGCGGGTAGTTCCACGGCGTCACCTGGCCCACGACCCCGATCGGCTCGCGGCGCACCCAGGAGGTGTGGTCGGCCATGTACTCCCCGGCCGAGACGCCGTCGAGCAGGCGGGCCGCGCCGGCGAAGAACTTGAAGTGGTCCGAGGCGTAGGGCATCTCCTCCTCCATCGTCACCTGGAGGGGCTTGCCGGTGTCGCGGCACTCGACGGCGTTGATCTCCTCGATCCGCTCCTCGATGGCCCCGGCCAGCTTCAGCAGGGCGTTGGACCGGTCCTGCGGGGTGGCGTACCCCCAGCCCTCGAAGGCGGCGTCGGCGGCGGCGTACGCCCGGTCGACGTCCTCGGCGCCGGACTTGGCCGCGGTGGCGTAGACCTCGCCGGTGGTCGGGTCGACCACGTCGTAGGCCTCCCCCGACGCTGCGTCGACGAGCTCACCGTTGATGACGTTGCGGAAGTGGGTCTCAGGCATGGGGGGAGCGTAGTGATCCGACAACGGATTCGGTAGGTCTGAGCCGTTGCCAACCATGGATTCCATCGAAACATCCGTGAAACACGTCCGAATCGTTTGCCAGCCCCCGGTGGCGGGAGGCACACTGGCGGGACCGTCCGACACCCGCGCACGACGCGACAACGAAGGTCCGATACGCCATGACCGACCCCATGTCCGAGCAGACCCGGCAGCAGGCCGCGAAGGACCACCTGTGGATGCACTTCACGCGCCACTCCACCTACGACAGCCACGACGTGCCGACGATCGTGCGCGGTGACGGCGCCCACATCTGGGACTCCCACGGCCGCAAGTACCTCGACGGCCTCTCCGGCCTGTTCGTCGTGCAGACCGGCCACGGCCGCACCGAGCTCGCCGAGGCCGCCGCCAAGCAGGCCGCCGAGCTGGCGTTCTTCCCGCTGTGGTCCTACGCCACCCCCGGCGCCATCGAGCTGGCCGCACGCGTCGCGTCGTACGCGCCGGGCGACCTCAACCGCGTCTTCTTCACCACCGGCGGCGGCGAGGCCGTCGAGTCGGCGTGGAAGCTGGCCAAGCAGTACTTCAAGCTGACCGGCAAGCCGACCAAGCACAAGGTCATCAGCCGCGCGATCGCCTACCACGGCACGCCGCAGGGCGCCCTGTCCATCACCGGCCTGCCCGGCATGAAGGCCCCCTTCGAGCCGCTGGTGCCCTCCACCTTCCGGGTGCCCAACACCAACCTCTACCGCGCCGGCGAGACCAGCTACCTCGGCGACCCCGACGACGAGCACGCCTTCGGCCAGTGGTGCGCCAACCGGATCGCCGAGGCGATCGAGTTCGAGGGCCCCGACACGGTCGCGGCCGTCTTCCTCGAGCCCGTGCAGAACTCCGGCGGCTGCTTCCCGCCCCCGCCCGGCTACTTCCAGCGGGTGCGCGAGATCTGCGACGAGTACGACGTGCTGCTGGTCAGCGACGAGGTCATCTGCGCCTTCGGCCGCCTCGGGCACATGTTCGCCGCCGAGCGCTACGGCTACCAGCCCGACATCATCACCTGCGCCAAGGGCCTGACCTCGGGCTACTCCCCGCTCGGCGCCATGATCGCGACCGACCGCCTCTTCGAGCCCTTCAGCAAGGGCGACACGTCCTTCGCCCACGGCTACACCTTCGGCGGCCACCCGGTCTCGACCGCGGTCGCGATGGCCAACCTCGACATCTTCGAGCGCGAGCAGCTCAACGAGCACGTGCTGGCGACCGAGGGCGACTTCCGCGCCACGCTGGAGAAGCTCAAGGACCTGCCGATCGTCGGCGACGTCCGCGGCGACGGCTACTTCTACGGGATCGAGCTGGTCAAGGACAAGGCGACCAAGGAGACCTTCGACGACGCCGAGTCCGAGCGGCTGCTGCGCGGCTTCCTGTCGGGCGCCCTCTTCGAGGCCGGGCTCTACTGCCGCGCCGACGACCGCGGCGACCCGGTCGTGCAGCTGGCTCCCCCGCTGATCTGCGACCAGTCGCACTTCGACGAGATGGAGTCGACCCTGCGCTCGGTGCTGACGGAGGCCTGGAACCGCCTCTGAGGGCCCTGCCCGCAATACGAGACCCACGCCGGCCCCGGCGCCCCAGATGGACTGCTCCACCTGCGGGCTCCGGGGCCGTTCGCGCCCTAGTCTTCTCGTGCAGACCATCCCGGGAGGACACATGCAGGCGTTCCGCACCACGGCCGTCGTCGCCACCGCCCTGATCGCGGCGCTCACCGCGGTCCCGCTCCCCGCGAGCGCCGCCCCCGTGGCGGCCGAGCCGGAGCCCGCGCCCGTCGTGGCGCCGCGGCTGCTGGCCGTGCCGGGGGTGGCGCTGTACTCGCGGCGCCCGGACGTGGCGTGGGTCGCGGTCCGCTACCAGTGCACCAACAACGCGGAGCAGGTCCACTACCTCTCGCTGCTGCTCCAGCAGCCCCGGACCACCCCCAACTACAACGCCGGCCTGCGCAACGACGGCACCGGCCTGCGCGAGGCGCGCTGCACGGGCGCCCCGGTCAGCGAGCTGGTCCGGCTGGTCCGCACCTCCTACGAGGACCCCGCGGCCCCGGGGCTGCGCCAGGGCCCGGCCGACCTGCAGGCCACGATCAGCCCGCGCTCGATCCCCTCCCGCGGGGGGCCCTACGTCCCGACCGGGCCCGACGTGGCGGTCGACCGGTCGGTCTTCGTGGTCGCTGCTCGCTGATCCGCTCGCCGCGCATGAGTGATTCGTGAGGTTTGTCGGATTCATCGGCTGGGCAGGCTCGGGAGGACCACGACGTGCCGCTCCGCTCGGGAGACGGCCCAACTCCTGGGGGACCTCATGCTCCGTCGCACCGCCGCCCTGCTCGCCACGACCTCGCTGATCGCCCTCGGAGCACCGCTCGCGACCCCGGCGGTCGCCCAGGCGGACGACACGGTGGCGCCGCGCTTCGGCCCGCTGCCGGCGGGCGTGGCGTACCTCACCGGCCAGGACGTCGCCCGGGTGCGGCTGCGCTACGCGTGCGCCGACGGCCCCACCCAGGCCCACTACCTCGTGGTGCAGCTGACCCAGACCGACCGGCCGTCCTACAACCGCGGGCTGCGCGGCGACACCGGCGGCCTGCTCCAGGCCACCTGCACCGGCGCCGCGGTCGAGCAGACCGTGACGCTGCTGCGCTCGTCGTACGCCGACCCGGACGCCGCCGGCCTGCGCAACGGCGCTGCCACCCTCCAGGTCACCCTGGCGCCGCGCTCCACGCCCGAGGACGGCGGCTGGTACGTCGCCACCGGCGACGACGTGGTGAGGTCGCGCACGGTGCAGGTGACCCGCACCCCCTGACCCGGGCCGAGTAGCGTGACCGGCCTCACGACCCCTCGGAGCGGAGGCACGATGTCCACGCACACCCCCACCCGACCGCCCAGCGCACCCCCACCCGGGGACGGCGGGCGCGAGAAGATGTCCGCGCGGTCGATCGCCACCTGGGTGCTCGTGGCCCTGGTCGGGGCCACCTGCTGGGTCGTCCTGGCGCTGAGCCGCGGCGAGTCGGTTTCGGCCCTGTGGATCCTGTTCGCGGCGCTGTCGTCGTACCTGATCGCCTACCGCTTCTACTCCCGCTTCATCGCCCGTCGGGTGCTGCGCCTCGACGACACCCGGGCCACGCCGGCCGAGCGGCTGGAGAACGGCAGCGACTACGAGGTCACCGACCGCCGCGTGCTGTTCGGCCACCACTTCGCCGCCATCGCCGGCGCCGGCCCCCTGGTGGGCCCGGTCCTGGCCGCGCAGATGGGCTACCTGCCGGGCACGGTCTGGATCATCGTCGGCGTCATCTTCGCCGGCGCGGTCCAGGACATGGTCGTGCTGTTCCTCTCGATGCGCCGCGACGGCAAGAGCCTGGGCCAGATGGTCCGCGAGGAGATCGGCGTCGTCGGCGGCACCGCGGCCCTGATCGCCGTCTTCGCGATCATGATCATCATCCTGGCCGTGCTCTCGCTGGTGGTCGTCAACGCCCTGGCCGAGTCGCCGTGGGGCGTGTTCTCGATCGGCCTGACGATCCCGATCGCGCTGCTCATGGGCTTCTACCTGCGCTACGTGCGCCCGGGCCGCGTGCTCGAGGTGACGGGCATCGGCGTGGTGCTGCTGCTCCTGGCCATCATCGGCGGCGGGTACGTCGAGGCCTGGGGCCTCGGCGACGCGCTGACGCTGTCGAAGGAGACGCTGACCATCACGCTGGTGGTCTACGGCTTCGTCGCCTCGATACTGCCGGTGTGGATGCTGCTCACGCCGCGCGACTACCTCTCGACGTTCATGAAGGTCGGCGTCATCGGGCTGCTCGCCGTGGCGATGGTCCTGGCCCGGCCGGTGCTGCAGAACGACGCCGTCACGTCCTTCGCGACCGACGGCGACGGACCGGTCTTCGCCGGCAAGCTGTTCCCGTTCCTGTTCATCACCATCGCGTGCGGCGCGCTGTCGGGCTTCCACGCGCTGATCTCCTCGGGCACCACCCCGAAGATGGTGGCCAAGGAGAGCCACGTCCGGATGATCGGCTACGGCGGCATGCTGATGGAGTCCTTCGTGGCCATCTCGGCACTCATCGCCGCCTGCGTCATCGACCAGGGCCTCTACTTCGCCATCAACGCCCCCGCCGGCGCGACCGGCGGCACCGTCGAGGGCGCCGTCCAGTTCGTCAACGGGCTGGGGCTGACCCTGACCCCCGACCAGCTGCAGGCCGCGGCCGCCTCCGTCGAGGAGGAGCTGGTCTCGCGCACCGGCGGCGCCCCGACCCTGGCCTTCGGCATCTCGGTCATCTTCAACGACGCCTTCGGCGGCAACCTCGCGGCGTTCTGGTACCACTTCGCGATCATGTTCGAGGCGCTGTTCATCCTCACCGCCGTCGACGCCGGCACCCGCGTGGGCCGCTTCATGCTGCAGGACACGGTCGGCAACATCTGGCCCCGCTTCGGCGACACGTCCTGGAAGCCCGCCTCGTGGCTCGCCTCCGCCGCGGTCGTCGGCTGCTGGGGCTACATGCTCTACGTCGGCGTCACCGATCCGCTGGGTGGCATCAACCAGCTCTTCCCGCTGTTCGGCATCGCCAACCAGCTGCTCGCCGCGATCGCGCTGACGCTGTGCGTGACGCTGTTCCTCAAGCAGGGCTGGCTGCGCTACGTCTGGGTGCCGGCCGTCCCGCTGGCGTGGGACCTGGTCACCACGATGACCGCGAGCTACCAGAAGGTGTTCTCCGACAACCCGGCCATCGGCTACTTCGCCCAGGCCGACAAGTACCGCAGCGCCCGCGAGGCCGGCGAGGTGCTCGCCCCGGCCACCAACGCCTCGCAGATGGACACGGTGATCACCAACTCGACCGTGAACGGCGTCCTGCAGGCCAGCTTCGCGGTGCTCGTCATCGTGATCGTGGCCAACGCGGTCCTGATCTGGGTCAAGGCGGTCCGCGCGGGCTCGCTGCCCACCACCGAGGTGCCCGCGGTCCACTCCGACCTCGTCGCCCCGGCCGACTTCTTCGCCACCGCCGAGGAGAAGCAGGCCGTCGCCGCGTGGGAGTCCGAGCGCCACGAGGGCGTCGGGAGCCGACGGTGACGTCGTCACCCCACTCCGCCACCCCGGTCGGGGGCCCGCTGCGCCGGGCCCTCGCCGGGGTGCGGTGGTACGCCAAGCAGCTCAGCGGCGAGTCCAAGTGGGACGAGCACCTCGCCCGCTGCGAGCGCGACGGCGTCCCCCCGATGACGCGGCGCGAGTTCGAGCGCCACCGCGACCACCAGCGCGAGCACGGCACCCAGGCGCGCTGCTGCTGAGGCCTCCGTCCCTGTGAGCCCGGTCCACGAGGAGGTCGCACCGGTCCCTGAGGAAGTCGCTCCGGTCCCTGAGGAGGTCGCGGTCGCCTCGGTCCCTGAGGAGGTCGCGCAGCGACCGTCTCGAAGGGGCCGGCCCGGTCGCCTCGGTCCCTGAGGAGGTCGCGCAGCGACCGTCTCGAAGGGCCGTCTCGAAGGGCCAGGCAGAATCTCCCCATGATCCGCAACGTCGTCGTCGGGGTGGTCCGGGAGGGCGTCAGCCCCGAGCAGGTCGAGGAGGCGCTCGACGCCTTGCGCCAGTTCCGGATGGACGGCGAGCTCGTCGGCATCGTCGCCGGCCAGGACCTCGGGCTGCGCGAGGGCAACGCGTCGTACTGCCTGACGGTCGACTTCCCGGACGCCGCGGCGTACCGCACCTACGACCTCGACGAGGAGCACAACCGGATCCGGCGCGAGCTGTTCGCCCCGATCTCCACCTCGATCCAGCGGATCCAGTTCGAGCTGCCCGACTGACATCGCGTGACCGGTCCAGCCCGCTCGGTGACCGGGTGTCCACCACGATGCAGCCTTCTCGCCCGAACGGGCGCATACTGGAGCCGATGTCGAGCTCACCTGCACGTCGCCGCCACCTGCCCAGCAGCCCCTTCGCCGCTCCCGTCGAGCCGGTGATCGAGGTCTTCGAGCTCGGTGACCGGGTGAGCCACGACCTGTACGGCCTCGGCCGCATCGTCGGTGTCGAGTCCGCGGCCGTCTCGGTCGACTTCAACGGTCGCACCGTGCGGATCACGAGCCCCTACCCCAAGCTCACCGGGCTCTGAGGGGTCCGCTGATTACCCGGACGTCCGGGTAATCAGTCACTTGGCGCGTGTTGCAACAGGCGTCAAGTGGTCGAGAAGGACGTCAGGTGTGACGGGTGGGGTAGTTGTTCGTCCGCCCACCGCCTCGACCCGCCGGCTGGTCGTCTCGGACGACAAAGCCCAGGTCAGAGCGATTTGACCCTTGCCGTGACTGTCGGTGCTCGGTGCTTCGATGGACCCATGAGCAGCTCCCCCCACGACACCTCGGCGGCCCACCCGGTCGTCGATCTCGTGGTCCGGCTGCGCGCCCGGCTCGACGACCTCGCCTCCCCTGCGAGCCGGCCGGTCTGGGCGCTCGACACCTCCGAGCAGCGCCACGTCCTGACCGAGCTCGCGACCGCCCAGGCCCAGCTCGAGGCGCTGCGCCTCCGGGTGCTCGCCGAGGCTGACCGCTCCGGTGCCACCACCGCGCACGCCGACCGCTCGGCCGCCGATTGGGTCGCCGTCGAGACCCGGCAGCGGCGCGCAGCCGCTCGCTCCGACCTGCGCCTCGCCAGCGCCCTGGAGCGGCACCACGTCCTCGCCACCGCTCTTGCCCGGGGCGACGCCAACGCCGACCAGGCGCGGGCCGTCGTCGCGGCGCTCGACCACCTGCCGGCCGGCGGCGACCTCGCGGTCTCGCCCGAGCAGCGCTGCCGCGCCGAGCGGTGGCTCGTCGAGCAGGCCGCCCACCACGACGCCCAGGCGCTGCGGATGCTGGGGCGGCGGCTGTTCGAGGTGATCTGCCCCGAGCGTGCCGACGAGATCGAGGGCCGGTTGCTGGAGGCCGAGGAGCAGGAGGCGGCGCGGCGCACGTCGTTGACGATGCGCGAGGACGACCTGGGCGTCTGCCACGGCCGTTTCCGGATCCCGGCCCGCCACGGGCAGATGCTGACGAAGATGATCCTGGCGCTCACCCCGCCCCCGTCGAGCGCGCCCGACGCCGAGGCCCAGCCGCTCCCCGTCCGCCACGGCGTCGCCCTGACCGAGCTGATCGAGCGGATCCCCGCCGAGAGCCTGCCCACCGCCGGCGGCTGCGGCGCCACCGTCGTGGTCACCATGACGATGGAGCAGTTGCTGGCCGACCTCGACGCCGCCGGCGTCGCCACGCTCGACACCGGAGGCCGGGTCAGCGCCGCCGAGGCCCGCCGTCTCGCCTCCCGGGCCGGCATCGTCCCGGTCGTGCTCGGTGGCGCCTCGGTCCCCCTCGACGCGGGGCGCCAGCGCCGGTTCTTCTCGGCCCAGCAGCGGATCGCCCTCCAGCTCCGGGACCGCCACTGCACCGCCCACGGCTGCGACGCTCCCCCGGCTCTGTGCCACGCCCACCACGACCGACCCTGGAGCCAGGTCGGCACCACCGACCTCGCCCACGGCCGCCTGCTCTGCGGCCACCACCACCGCCGCGTCCACGACCCGTCCTACCGCCACGAGCGGTTGCCGGACGGGTCCCTCCGGTTCCACCGGCGGGAGTGAGGGTCAGAGCGGACTGAGGTTGGCGGCACTGCTGTGCCCGGCAGGGTCCTGCGCTACGCGCAGGTCCTGCTCAGCTGTCGAACCCCAGCCCCAGCGCACCGGTCGCCCGGAGCCAGAGGTTCTCCTTGCCGCCGTTGGCGTCGGCGCGGGCGAGCGAGCGTCGGGTGGCCTCGATGCCGGCCCAGCGGAGCGGCTCGGGCGGGAACGGCAGGGGCTTGGTCCGGACCATCTCCAGGCGGGTGCGGGGGGTGTCGAGGCCGCCGAGCAGGTCGAGGAGGACGTCGCCGGCGAAGCGGGTGGCGCCCACGCCGAGGCCGGTGAAGCCGGCGGCGTAGCCGACGCGGCCCTTCAGGGCGGTGCCGTAGAAGGCGGCGAAGCGGGTGCAGGTGTCGATGACGCCGCCCCAGGTGTGGCTGAAGCGGACGCCGCCGTCGACCTCGGCGAGCTGGGGGAAGGCGGTGAAGAAGCGCTCGGAGAGCGTCTCGTACGTCGCCCACCGCTGCTCGTACGCCGGACCCATGGCGCTGCCGTAGTGGTAGATCGCGTCGTAGCCGCCCCACAGGATGCGGCCGTCGCGGGTGGTGCGGGCGTAGATGAACTGGTTGCCCGCGTCGGAGTAGCCCTCCCGGCCGGCCCACCCGATGGCGTCGCGCTGGGCGGGGGTGAGCGGCTCGGTCATCAGCACGTAGTCGTAGACCGGCACGGTCATCAACCGCAGCCGGCGCAGCAGCGAGGGCCAGGCGTTGGTGGCCAGCACCACCTGGCGGGCGGCGACGGGGCCGGCGTCGGTGGCCAGGGCGACACCGGCGCCGGAGGTGGCCAGGCCGGTGACGCGGGTCCCCTCGTGGATGCGTACGCCGCGCGACAGGCAGGCCTCGCGCAGGCCCCACGCCAGGCGGGCGGGCTCGAGCATCGCGGAGTCCGGGTCGTGGAAGGCGGCCAGCGCCGTCGGGGAGTCGATCCGGGCACGGAGCGCGTCGCCCTCGAGCCAGGTGACGTCCATCCCCATTGACTGCATCGCGGCGTGCTCGCCGGCGGCCCACTCCACCTGGTGGGGCTGCGTGGCGACCGCCAGCGAGCCGGTGCGGCGGAAGTCGCAGTCGATGCCGTGCTCGCTGATGGTCTTCTCGATGCCGTCGAGGTTCTCGCGGCCCAGCTCGAGCAGCGTCGACATCTCCTCGGGCCAGCGGGCCGTGCCGTTGCCGAAGCCGTGCGTCAGGCTCGCCTCGCAAAAGCCGCCGTTGCGACCGCTGGCCGCGTGGCCGCAGTTCTCGGCCTCCAGCACCAGCACCGAGCGCTGCGGCTCCCGCTCGACGGCGAGCAGCGCCGTCCACAGCCCGAGGTAGCCGCCGCCCACGACCACGAGGTCGGCGGCGTCGGGACCGGCCAGGGGCGGCAGCGGGGCGGGGCGGGCCGCGTCCTGGAGCCAGTACGGCGCGCCCACCGCGCCGCGCAGGGCGGCGAGGTGGTGCGGGGTCGAGCCGGACGCGCTCATCGCGCCAGCGCCTTCTCCTGCCGGCGCCGGTTGACCTCGACGCCGACGACGATCGCCACCGAAATCAGGAACATCACGGTGCCGACCACGTTGACCTGCATCGGCACGCCGCGCTGGGCGACGCCCCAGACGTACATCGGGAACGTCGTGGTGTTGCCGGCGTTGAGGTTGGTGATGATGAAGTCGTCGAAGGACAGCGAGAACGACAGCAGCGCCGCGCCCAGGATGCCGGGGAACACCAGCGGCAGCGTCACCCGCCGGAAGGTCTGCGCCTCGGTCGCGTAGAGGTCCATGGCCGCCTGCTCGAGGTTGTCGTCGAGCCCCGCGAGCCGGGCCCGCACGGTGACGACCACGAAGGACAGGCAGAACATGATGTGGGCGATGAGGATCGTCCAGAAGCCGAGCTTGCCGCCGAAGCCGCCGGCGACGAAGAGCGCCAGCAGCGAGGAGCCCATCACGATCTCGGGCGAGGCCATCGGCAGGAAGATGCCGAGGTTGGCGGCGCTGCGGCCGTGGAAGCGGTGGCGCACCAGCGCGAAGGCCATCAGGGTGCCGAGCGCCGTGGCGACCACGGTGGCGAGCAGGCCGATCTGGATGCTGCGGCTCAGCGCCCCGCACAGGCCGTCGGCGGCGCAGGGGTTGGCCCAGTTGTCCAGGGTGAAGGCGTCGAAGCGGTAGATCAGCCGGCTGTCGGGCTTGTTGAAGCTCATCAGGACCACGACGAAGATCGGCACGAACATGTAGAGCAGCACGAGCAGGCCGCCGGCCATCACGAGGTGAGAGCCGACCCACCGGCCGAGCCGTTGCAGGGGGCCGTTCACAGCAGCTCCTCCGTCCCCGCGCGACGGACGTAGAGCAGCACCATCGCGAGGATCAGCAGCATCAGGATCACCGAGAGCGCCCCGGCGACCGGGTAGTCGCCCGCGTCGGTGAACAGGTTCTGGATGACGTTGCCGATCATCCGCTGGCCGGGGCTGCCGAGCAGCTGGGCGTTGATGTAGTCGCCGACCGCCGGGATGAAGGTGAGCAGCGTGCCGGACACCACCCCGGGCAGCGACAGCGGCCAGGTCACCTTGAGGAAGCCCACGACGGGGCGCGAGTAGAGGTCGCCCGCGGCCTCGATCAGGCGGTGGTCGATCTTGTCGATGCTGGCGTAGAGCGGCAGCACCATGAACGGCAGGAAGTTGTAGACCAGGCCCGCGACCACGGCCACCGGGGTGGCCAGCAGGCGGCCGTCGGAGCCGAGCACGTGCAGGAACTGCAGCGTGTTGACCACGACGCCGTCGTCGCGCAGCAGCAGCTTCCACGACAGCGTGCGCACCAGGAAGCTGGTGAAGAACGGCGCGATCACCAGGATCAGCATCAGGTTCTTCCAGCGGCCCGCCTTGAAGGCGATGGCGTAGGCCAGGACGTAGCCGAGCACGAGGCAGATGGCCGTGGCGACGGCGCCGTACAGCAGCGAGCGCACCAGCGGGCGCCAGTACTCCTGCAGCGCGGTCGCGTAGTTGCCGAACGCCCACGTCATGTCGAAGCCCTCGAGCACCGACCCGTTCGGGTCGTAGAGGCTGGTCGCGACCAGGGAGTAGAACGGGACGACGAAGAAGACCAGCAGCCACAGCGCGCCCGGCAGCAGCAGCCAGTAGCCGGTCAGGTCGCGCCGCTCCCGGTGGCGCGTGGCGGGCGGGTCCGCGGGTGCGCTCGCCGGGGCCTCGCGCGTCGCCGTCGCCGTCACAGCACCAGGTCCGAGCGGTCGACGCCGGCCGAGGCGTCCTGGGAGTGGTCGAGCAGGAAGGCGTACTCCGGTCGCCACGACACGTCGACCTGCTCGCCGGTGCGGAACAGCCGGCGGCGGCCGGTGTTCTGCTCGAAGACCTGGAGCTCCTGGCCCCACGGCATCCGCACGAGGTACTGGGTCGAGACGCCGACGAAGCTGACGTCGGTGATCGTGCCGCCCGGGATGCTGTTGCCCGGCGCGTCGATGACCTCGCCGACCTCGCCGATCAGCACCTTCTCGGGGCGCACGCCGACCCAGCCCTTCTCCCCCGGCGTGCCCGTGACGTGCGCCCGGGCGGACGGGATCGAGACGATCGTGCCCTGCATGTCGACCTTGACGAAGTCGCCGTCGCGGCCCTTGATCTCGCCCTCGATGAGGTTGGACTGACCGAGGAAGTTGGCCACGAAGGTGGTGCGGGGGTTCTCGTAGAGCTCGGCCGGGGCGCCCATCTGCTCGATGCGCCCGGCGTTCATCACCGCGATGGTGTCGGCCATGGTCATGGCCTCCTCCTGGTCGTGGGTGACGTGGACGAAGGTGAGTCCGACCTCGGTCTGGATCCGCTTGATCTCGATCTGCATGGCGCGGCGCAGCTTGAGGTCGAGCGCGCCCAGCGGCTCGTCGAGCAGCAGCACCTCGGGGCTGTTGATGAGCGCCCGGGCCAGCGCGACGCGCTGCTGCTGGCCACCGGAGAGCTGGGCGGGCCGCTTGCGGGCCTGGGTCTGCAGCTCCACCAGCTCGAGCATGTCGTTGACCGCCTGGTCGACCTCCTTGCGCCGGCGACGGCGCAGGCCGAAGGCGACGTTCTCGAAGATGTCGAGGTGGGGGAACAGCGCGTAGTTCTGGAACACGGTGTTGACCGGGCGCCGGTAGGGCTTGTCCCAGGTGATCTCCTTGTCCCCCAGCACGATGCTGCCCGAGGTCGGGGTCTCCAGGCCGGCCACCATCCGCAGCGTCGTGGTCTTGCCGCAGCCCGAGGGGCCGAGCAGCGCGAAGAACGACCCGCTGGGGATGTCGAGGTCCAGGGACTGCACCGCGGTGAAGCTGGCGAACTCCTTGGTCAGCGACCGCAGGTGGAGCCCGCTGCCGGAGGCGTGGCCACCGGTGTCGGGGTGCGTCGGGGCTTCAGCCACCTGTGACATCGGACCACTCTCCTTCGTACTTCTTGTTCTGGTTCTCGTCGAGCGCCATGAAGTCGAACGTGTCCTTCAGGTCTTCCTCGGTGGGGAAGATCAGCCGGTTGTCGACCAGCGAGCTGTCGATCTTCTCCATGGCCTCGCGGGCACCCTCGACGGGGCAGATGTAGTTGACCCAGGCCGCGAGCTTCGCGGCCACCTCGGGCTCGTAGTAGTAGTTGATCCACTGCTCGGCGTTGTCGAGGTGCTGGGCCTTGTTCGGCACCAGCATGTTGTCGCTCCAGAGGTTGAGGCCCTCCTCCGGCACGACGAACTTGATGTCGGGGTTCTCGAACTGCGCCTGGATGACGTCGCCGGACCACGCCTCGCAGGCCACGATGTTGCCGGCGGTGAGGTCCTGGATGTACTCGTTGCCGGTGAAGGCGCGGACCTGGCCGCCGCGCACCACCGTGCCGAGGTAGTCGATCCCGCGCTCCCACTCGGTGTCGCCGAACTTCTCCGGGTCGGCGCCGGTCACCTTCAGCACGAAGGCCATGGTGTCGCGCATCTCGGAGAGCAGCGTGATCTTGCCCTTGAGGTCGGGGCGGGTCAGCAGCGCCTCGAAGCTGCCGACCTCCTTGGTCAGCTTGGCGTTGTAGGCGATGCCGGTCAGGCCGCTCTGCCAGGGAGCGGAGTACGTCCGGTCGGGGTCCCAGGCGCGGTCCCGCAGGGCCGGGATCAGGTTCTGGTGGAGGTTGGGGACCTTGTCCTTGTCGAGCGGCTGGCACCAGCCCAGGTTGATCATCCGGGCGGCCATCCAGTCGGTGAGCACCATGAGGTCGCGGTCGACGGACTGGCAGGCGCTCAGCTGGTTGCGGACCTTGGCGAAGAACTCCGCGTTGTCGCTGACGTCGTCGGTGTAGTCGACGCTGATGCCGGTCAGCTGCTCGAAGTCCTTCAGGGTCGTGACGTACTTCTTCGCCGGCGGGTCGATGTAGGCCGGCCAGTTGGACACGACCAGCTTCTTGGCGCTGGCCGAGACGTCCTTGGCCTTGCACGTCATCGGGTCCTGGACGGCGCCGTTGGTGCCGAAGAGCGGCAGCACGGCGGCGGACCCGATGGCGAAGGCGCCGAAGCCTCCGGCCTTGAGGAACGTACGCCGGGACGGGCCGGTCGGTCCTGGTGGGGCAGGTGTCACGGGGCCTCCTCGATCTCGCGGCACACGATCACACGACACCGGCCGCTGTGACAAGGGATTCCGTTGCCACGACACATGATTGCCACGGAAACGTCATATTCGGAGGCTCCCGGACACGAAATGAGGGGTGCCGCGCTTGCCAGGCGCCGTCCCGGGCGGACACCATGGCGCCCATGACGGACAGGTCCCAGGCGCGCGGCAACGGCCTCCTCGACGACGTCTCGAAGTCGATCATCGAGCAGCTGCAGCAGGACGGCCGCCGCTCGTACGCCGCCATCGGCAAGGCCGTGGGCCTCTCGGAGGCGGCCGTGCGGCAGCGGGTGCAGCGCCTCACCGAGGCCGGCGTGATGCAGATCGTGGCCGTGACCGATCCGCTGCAGCTCGGCTTCGGCCGCCAGGCGATGGTCGGGATCCACGTGGACGGCGCGGTGCAGCCGGTCGCGGACGCGCTGGCGCAGATGGAGGAGGTCATCTACGTCGTCATGACCGCCGGCGGCTACGACGTGCTGTGCGAGGTGGTCAGCGCCAGCGACGAGGAGCTGCTCGACCTGGTCGCCCGCCGGATGCGCGCGGTCGAGGGCGTGCGCTCGACGGAGACCTTCATGTACCTCAAGCTCGCGAAGCAGACCTACTCGTGGGGCGTGCGCTGAGCATGAGCGGCTACGCCTCCCTCTCGCTGTGGCACGCCACCGCCGGCGACGACGACCTGACCCCGCGTGCCCCGCTCGCCGGTGACGCCGACCACGACGTCGCGATCGTCGGGGCCGGCCTGACCGGGCTGTGGACCGCCTACTACCTGCGTCGCGCCGACCCCACCCTGCGCGTGGTGGTGCTCGAGCAGGAGATCGCCGGCTTCGGCGCCTCGGGGCGCAACGGCGGCTGGTGCAGCGCGCTCTTCCCGACCTCGTGGAGCCGCCTGGTCCAGGCGGGCGGCGAGGACGGCGCGCTGCGCCAGCACCGCGCCATGCAGGAGACCGTCCGCGAGGTCGGCCGCGTCGTGGCCCGCGAGGGCATCGAGGCCGGCTTCCACCAGGGCGGCACGGTCACCCTGGCCCGCACCTCGGTGCAGCTCGAGCGCCTCGCCGCGGACGTCGCCACCGCGCACGCCCGCGGGCTCGGCGAGGACGACGAGCGGCTGCTGGACGCCGCCGAGGCGAGCGCCGTGCTCGCGGCCGACGGCGTCGTGGGCGGCACCTTCACGCCGCACTGCGCCGCGGTCCACCCCGCCCGACTGGTGCGCGGGCTCGCCCGCGTCGTCGAGGCCGCCGGCGTCCACCTCGTGGAGCAGACCCGGGTGCTGCGGATCGCGCCCGGCCGCGTCGAGACCGAGCACGGCACCGTGCGCGCCGCCCACGTCATCCGGGCGACGGAGGGGTTCACGCCCTCCCTGGAGGGCCACGCCCGCGATGTCGTGCCCGTCTACTCCCTCATGGTCGCGACCGAGCCCCTCGACGAGGCCACCTGGGACCGCATCGGGCTCTCCGACCGGCCGACCTTCACCGACGGCCGCCACCTGATCATCTACGGCCAGCGCACCGCCGACGGGCGGCTGGCCTTCGGCGGCCGGGGCGCGCCGTACCACTTCGGCAGCCGCGTCCACCCGTCGTACGACGCGGAGCCGCGCGTGTTCGCCGACCTCGAGCGCACCCTGCGCCAGCTGCTCCCCCAGCTGGGCGACGAGAGCTCCGGGGTCCGGTTCAGCCACCGCTGGGGCGGCCCGCTGGCGATCGCCCGCGACTGGGCCGCCTCGGTGGGCCTGGACCGCTCGACCGGGCTCGGGTGGGCCGGGGGCTACGTCGGCGACGGCGTCTCGACCACCAACCTGGCCGGACGCACGCTGGCCGACCTCGTCACCGGGGCCGACAGCGACCTGGTCCACCTGCCCTGGGTGCAGCACCGCAGCCCGCGCTGGGAGCCCGAGCCGCTGCGCTGGCTCGGCATCAACGCCGGCCTCCGGGCGATGACCCTCGCCGACGCCGAGGAGGCCCGCACCGGGCGCAGCAGCCGGCTGGCACGCCTCATGGCGCCCCTGACCGGCGGCCACTGAGCCAATCTCCGGGCGGTCCTGCCACGCGGGTGGGAGACTCCTCCCGTGATCAAGGGTGAGCTGCCGAGCGCCGGGGGTCCTCCCCCCGGCCCGGCCGCGACGCGCCCGGCGCCGGCGCGCATGGACCCGGCCAGCAAGGCGATCGTGGGGCTGCTGCAGCAGGACGGCCGTCGCCCGTACGCCGAGATCGGTGAGGAGCTCGGGCTCACCAGGGCCGAGGTCGAGCACCGGGTGCGCCGCCTCGTCGACGCCGGCGTCATGCAGATCACCGCGGTCACCGACCCCCTCCAGCTGGGGTTCGCCCGCCAGGCCATGCTCGGCCTCACCGTCGAGGGCGTGCCGGCCAAGCTGGTCGCCGAGCAGGTCTCGGAGATCCCCGAGGTGTCCTACGTCGTGCTCACCGCGGGCGGCTTCGACCTGCTCGTCGAGGTGGTCGGCAACAGCGACGCCCACCTGCTCGAGCTGGTCTCGGCCTCGATCAAGCCGATCGCCGGGGTGAAGGCGATCCACACCTTCCTCTACCTCGAGCTGCAGAAGCAGACCTACACGTGGGGCGTGCGCTGAGGCGCCTCAGGCCTGCTCCACGTCGACCTGGCCGTCGGCGTACCACTTGCGGATGACCTTCTTGTCGAACTTGCCCACGCTGGTGCGCGGGACCTCGTCGATGAAGGCCCAGGCGTCGGGCAGCTGCCACTTGGCGAAGTCCTTGGCCAGGAAGTCGCGCAGCTCGGCCGGCGTCACGCTCGCGCCCTCGCGCACCACCACCGAGGCCAGCGGGCGCTCGTCCCACTTCTCGTCGGGTATCGCGACCACCGCCGCCTCCACGACCGCCTCGTGGGCCATCAGGGCGTTCTCGAGGTCGACCGAGGAGATCCACTCCCCGCCCGACTTGATGACGTCCTTGGAGCGGTCGGTGAGCGTGATGAAGCCGAGCTCGTCGAGCTTGCCGACGTCGCCGGTGCGCAGCCAGCCGTCGTGGAACTTCGCGGCCGCCTCGGGGTCGTCCGACTTGTAGTAGGCCCCCGTCACCCAGGGTCCACGCACCTCCAGCTCCCCCACCGCCGCGCCGTCGGTCGCCATCACCTCGCCCGCGTCGTCGACGATGCGGCCCTCGACGCCGCACAGCAGCCGGCCCTGGGTGCCGCGGTAGTGCCAGGCCTCGTCGGTCCCCTCCTCGACGCCGAGCGGGGGCCGCCCGGCCGAGGCGACCGGGGAGGTCTCGGTCATCCCCCACGCCTGGCGCACCTCGATGCCGTGCTTGTCCCACAGGCCCTTCTGCAGCGAGAGCGGCACCGCCGAGCCGCCGCACAGGATCAGCCGCAGCGACTCCGGCTTGGCCTCCGGGTGGCGGTCGAGGTGGCCGAGGACGTCGTTCCACACCGTCGGCACCGCCCCCGAGACCGTCGGGCGCGACGCCGCCATGAACCGGCACAGCGGCTCGGCCTGCAGCCAGCGGTCGGGCATGCACAGCGACGCCCCGCTCATGAGGGCGGCGTACACGAGACCCCAGGCGTTGGCGTGGAACTGCGGCACGATCGGCAGCACCCGCGCGTGGGCGTCGAGCCCGGCCACCGTGCCGGTCCAGATCGCCATCGAGTGCAGGTACGCCGACCGGTGGCTGTAGACGACGCCCTTGGGGTTGCCCGTGGTGCCGCTGGTGTAGCACATCGCCGCGGCGTCGCGCTCGTCCAGCTCGGGCCAGGGGAACGTCTCCGGCTGGGCGGCCAGGAGCTCGTCGTACAGGTGGACCTGCTTGCCGGAGGCCCGCAGCGCGTCGAGGTCGGCGTCGGCCGCCTCGGGGCCGGCGACCAGCACGTGCTCGACGGTCGTCATCTCCCGCAGGTGCGGCGCCAGCAGCGGCACCAGCGAGCCGTCGACCACCACGACCCGGTCCTCGGCGTGGTTGGCGATGTAGACGAGCTGGTCGGCGGGGAGCCGGATGTTGAGGGTGTGCAGGACCGCACCCATCGAGGGCACCGCGAGGTAGGCCTGCAGGTGCTCGGCGTTGTTCCACATGAAGGTGCCCACGCGCTGGTCGCCGTCGATGCCGAGCCCGCGCAGCGCCCCGGCCAGCTGGGCCACGCGCACGCCGAGCTCGGCGTAGGACATCGAGCGGGTGCCGTCGGCCGTCGCCGTGACCACCTCGGAGTCGCGGTGCACCGTGGTGCCGTGGCGGGTGATGGCGCCGATGGTCAGCGGGACGTCTTGCATGGTGCTGCGCATGGGGGTCCTTCCGGGCCGGTGTGACGGGTGGCACAGAGCCTCCCGCACCGGGTGGGCGAAGACCAGCCCCAGGCCCACCTCGTGCCCGGCCCACGCCCGCCCTGGACCCGAGCCGGGCGCCGCCGCCGGGCCGTCTCCTAGGGTCGGGGGCGTGACTGCTGCCACCTCGGACCCCGACTTCACCACCCGCCCGACCCTCACCGGCACCTTCGGCATGGTGTCCTCCACCCACTGGCTGGCCTCCCAGGCCGCGATGCGGATGCTCGAGCTGGGCGGCAACGCCTTCGACGCCGCGGTGGCGGGCGGCTTCGTCCTCCACGTCGTCGAGCCGCACCTCAACGGCCCCGGTGGCGACCTGCCGGCCGTCGTGGCCACGGCCGCCGACCCGCGCCCGCGGGTGCTGTGCGGCCAGGGCCCGGCCCCGGCGGCGGCCACGCCCGAGGCGTTCGCGGCGATGGGCCTCGACCACGTGCCGGGGTCCGGACCGGTGGCGGCCTGCGTGCCGGGCGCCGTCGACGCCTGGCTGCTGCTGCTGCGCGACCACGGGACGCTGCCGCTGGCGGCGGTGCTGGAGCCGGCCATCGGCTACGCCCGCGACGGCCACCCGCTGCTGCCCCGGGTGGCGGCCACGATCGAGCGGGTGCGCGGGCTCTTCGAGCAGGACTGGCCGACCTCGGCCGAGCTGTGGCTGCCCGGCGGCCGGGTCCCCGCGGCCGGCGAGCTGTTCGCCAACCCGGCGTACGCCGCGGTGCTGGAGCGGCTGGTCGCGACCGGCACGGCCGCCGGCACCGAGGTGGCCACCCAGGCCGAGGCCGCCCGCCGCGAGTGGGCCCACGGGTTCGTCGCCGAGGCGGTCGAGGCCGCCGCCGAGCAGCCCCGCCACTCCGGCCACCCCGGGCTGGTGCGCGGCAGCGACCTGGCGGCGTACGCCGCGGGCTGGGAGGACGCGACCACCGCGACCTGGCACGGCGTCGAGGTGGCCAAGATCGGGCTGTGGGGCCAGGGTCCCGCCCTGCTCCAGGTGCTGGCGATGCTCGACGTGCTGGCCGCCGAGCACGGCCCCGACGTGCTCGACCCCGACACCGAGCTCGGCATCCACTGCGTGACCGAGACCTGGAAGCTGGCCATGGCCGACCGCGAGGCGTGGTTCGGCGAGGCCTCCCCCGTCACGCCCGAGCAGCTCCTCGACCCGGCGTACGTCGCCGCGCGGGCCGCGCTGGTCGGCGAGACGGCCGACCTCGGGCTGCGCCCCGGGTCCCCCGGCGGCCACGAGCCGCGGCTGGCCGCGCACGTGCACCGGCTGCTGGCCGGCGAGGACACCGGGCGTGCGGCCGACGTCACCACCGGCGAGCCCACCGTCGAGCGCGACGGCACCACCCGCGGCGACACCTGCCACCTCGACGTCGTCGACCGCTGGGGCAACCTCGTCTCCGCGACCCCCAGCGGCGGCTGGCTGCAGAGCTCGCCCACGATCCCCGGGCTGGGCTTCTGCCTGGGCAGCCGGGCCCAGATGTTCTGGCTCGACGAGGGCCTGCCCGCCTCGCTGGCGCCGGGCGCGCGGCCCCGCACCACCCTCACCCCCACCCTGGTGCTGCGCGACGGCGAGCCGGTGCTGGCGTGCGGCTCGCCCGGCGGCGACCAGCAGGACCAGTGGCAGACGCTGTTCCTGCTGCGCCACGTCGTCGGCGGGAAGAGCCTGCAGCAGGCGATCGACGCCCCGATGTTCCACACCGACTCCTTCCCGGGCTCCTTCCACCCCCGCGAGATGCAGCCGGGGTCGCTGACCGTCGAGGCGCGCGTCGGCGCCGACGTGGTCGAGGGCCTGCGCCGCCGGGGCCACGTCGTCACCACCGCGGGCCCGTGGTCGCTGGGCCGGATGTGCGCGGTCACGCGCGACCCCGCCACCGGCCTGCTGGCGGCCGGGGCGAACCCGCGCGGGATGCAGGGCTACGCGGTGGGCCGGTGACCCCCGTCCCCGAGGGCTCCCGGGTCACCCTCGAGGACGTCGCCCGGCACGCCGGGGTCTCGCGCGCCCTGGTCTCGATCGTGATGCGGGGCGCCAAGGGGGCGGGCGAGCAGACCCGCGCCCGGGTGCTGGCCGCGGCCGACGAGCTGGGCTACCGACCCGACGTGCGCGCCCGGGCGCTCGCGGGCCAGCGCTCCCGGCTGATCGGCGTCACCTTCGGCGTCGCGGGCAGCTTCCACTTCGACCTCCTCGAGGGGCTGTACGCCGCCGCCCGCGACCACGGCCACGAGCTCGTGCTGAGCGCCCTGACCCGCGGGCGCGACGAGCAGGCGGCCGTGCTCTCGCTGCAGGACTTCCGCTTCGACGCGCTCGTGATGCTCGCCCCGCAGACCCCCGCCCCGCTGCTGGCCGGCACCGTGCCGGTCGTGGTCGTGGGCTGGCAGGTCGACGACCCCCGCGTCGACGTCGTCCGCACCTCCGACACCTCGGCCCTCGACCAGGCGGTCGACCACCTCGTGGGGCTCGGCCACCGCGACGTCGTCCACCTCGACGGCGGGTCCGGCCTGGTCGCGGCCTCGCGACGGTCGGCGTACGCCGCGGCGATGGCGCGCCACGGCCTGGAGCGGCACGCGCGCGTCGTGAGCGGCGGCGAGACCCAGCTCGACGGCATGCGGGCCGCCCGCGAGCTGATCGCGGGTCCGCTGCCCACGGCCGTGGTCGCCTACAACGACGACGTGGCCGTCGCCGCGCAGGGCGTGCTCGCCCAGCACGGCGTCGACGTGCCGGGCCGGGTCTCGGTCGTGGGCCTCGACGGCCAGGAGGTCTCCGGCCTGTCGCCCCGGGTGCTCACCACGCTGGTGCAGGACCCGGTCGCCCTGGCCCGGGCCGCGATCGAGCGGGCCGTGGCCCGCGCGGAGGCGGCGCCCGGCCCCGGCGGGCCGGACGGAGGCCGCGAGCTGGTGCTCGAGCCCGTCCTGCGGGTCGGCGGCACCACCGCCGCTCCCCCGCCGCACCCGTAGCCCCGGTCGTTGACACCGCCTCGGGGCGGCTCCTACGCTCCCTGCTAGAGCGCTCTAGTCAGGAGACCCGCATGGCCCTCGCCCCCGCCCGGACCTGGGAGTACGACCCCTTCGCCCCGGGGTTCTACGACCACGCCTTCGACACCTACCGGCTGATGCGCGACCAGGCGCCGGTCTACCGCAGCGAGAAGTGGGGCTGGTACGCCCTGACCCGCTTCGAGGACGTCCGGGCGGTGCTGACCGACCCCGACACCTACCGCTCCTTCGAGGGCATGGACATCGACGACACCGAGCAGGACCAGGCCGGCCCGGGCTCGCTGCCCAACATGGACAACCCGCGCCACGACGAGATCCGCCGGATCGTGCAGCCGTGGTTCCTGCCCCGGCGGGTCGGTGCCCACGAGGACGCCGTCCGGGCGGTCGTGCGCCGGCTGCTGGCCGGCGTCGAGGCGAACGGTCGCGCCACCGGGCGCGCCGACCTGGCCCGCGACCTCGCCTGGCCGCTGCCCTTCGACGTGTTCTTCAGCCTGATGGGGTTCCCCGACGCCGCGGACCAGGGCCGCGCCCAGCTGGAGCGGTGGATGCACGAGCAGAAGGGCCGGGTCGCGGGCACGCCGCACCTGACGCCCGCGGCCACCTGTGCGACCGCCCGGATCAACGAGTTCTTCGTCGAGGTCCTCGAGCAGCGCCGCCGCCAGCCGCAGCAGGACCTGGTCTCCCACCTGGTGCGGGCCGACATCGACGGCGTGCCCTTCGCCGACGAGCACATCACCCCCACCTCCGAGGTGCTCGGGCTGATGATGGTGCTCTTCCTGGGCGGCGTGGAGTCGACGGCCGGCCTCACCGCGACGATGTTCAAGCTGCTCGCCGAGCACCCCGACCAGCGCGCGCTGCTGGTCGCCGACCCCTCGCTGGTGCCGGTCGCCGTCGAGGAGACCCTGCGGATGGCCACGCCGCTGCAGCTGACGGCCCGCACCACCTCGCGCGAGGTGGTGCTCCACGGCACCACCATCCCCCGGGGCGCCCGGGTCGTCGCCGTCACCGGTGCCGCCAACCGCGACGAGCGCGCCTTCGAGCGGCCCGACGCGTTCGACCTCACCCGCGGCCGCGTGCGCCACCTCGGCTTCGGCGAGGGCGTCCACGGCTGCCTCGGCGCCCACCTGGCCCGCCTCGAGGCCACGGTCGCGCTCCAGGAGGCGCTGCCGGTGCTCGGCGACTACGCCCTCGACGGCGCTCCGGGGTTCTACCCGAGCTCGCCCAACATGTACTGCTGGGCCTCGCTGCCCGTGCGGCTCGGCCCTCGGGCCGCCGACCTGTCGACCCCCCGGCCGACCACCGAGCCGGTCACCGCACCGGCCGCACCGCACGCCGAGCGGCTGACCGCGGTCCGCGTGGTGGCCAAGGAGCCGGCCGCCGACGCCGTGGTCGCGCTCACGCTGGAGCCCGTCGGCGACGACCTCCCCGGCTGGGGTCCCGGCGCCCACGTCGACCTGGTCCTCGGCGACGACGTGGCCACGCGGCAGTACTCCCTGTGCGGCGACCCGGCCGACCCGTCGTCGTACCGCCTCGGCGTGCTGCGCGACGACGCCGGCCGCGGCAGCTCGCGCCACGTCCACGACCGGCTCGAGGTCGGCGACGTCGTCGCGGTCCGCGGCCCGCGCCAGCACTTCGCGCTGCAGCCGGCGGCGTCGTACCTCTTCGTCGCGGGGGGCATCGGCATCACTCCGCTGCTGCCGATGGTCGCCGCCGCGGAGGCCGCGGGCGCCGACTGGCGGCTGGTGTACGGCGGCCGCACGCGCTCGTCGATGGCCTTCCTCGACGAGCTGGCGGCGTACGGCGACCGCGTGGCCGTGCGCCCGCAGGACGAGCACGGCCTGCTCGACCTGCCCGCCCTGCTGCACGAGCCGGCGCCCGGCACGCTGGTCTACTGCTGCGGTCCCGAGGCGCTGCTCGACGCGGTGGAGCAGCACTCGCGGCACTGGCCCCCGAGCACCCTGCACGTCGAGCGGTTCGCGCCCCGCACCCCGACCGCCCCGGTCCGCGACACCGCCTTCGAGGTGGTGCTGCGCCGCAGCGGGCTGGTGCTGGAGGTGCCGCCGGAGCGGTCGGTGCTCGAGGTCGTCGAGGCGGCCGGCGTGCCCACGCAGTCGTCGTGCGCCGAGGGCACCTGCGGGTCGTGCGAGACGCGGGTGCTGACCGGACGGCCCGACCACCGCGACTCCGTGCTCGACGCCGCCGAGCGCGAGCGGGGCGACTGCCTGATGATCTGCGTCTCGCGCTCGTGCGACCCGCAGCTCGTGCTCGACCTCTGAACGCGGACGACCCCCGCCCGGTCTCAGCAGCGGTGAGACCGGACGGGGGCCGGTGTCCGGGCAGGGCGGCCCGGGAGGTGTGACGGATCCGGGGAGCCACCCCGCACCCGTCAGGCGGGAGCCCTGCCCGGGGTCTCCTCGAGGGTCGTGGCGCCGGTCATGATCGCCACCGCCTCGTTGGGGGTGTGGCTCTTCGGGGTGATGACGCCGGCGCAGCGCCCGAGCCGCTGGATGTGGATCCGGTCGGCCACCTCGAACACGTTGGGCATGTTGTGGCTGATGAGGATGACCGGCAGGCCGCTCTCGCGCACCCGGTTGATCATGTTGAGCACCTGGTTGGTCTCCTTGACGCCCAGCGCCGCCGTCGGCTCGTCGAGCACGATCAGCTTCTTGGCGAAGGCCGCGGCACGGGCCACGGCGACCGCCTGGCGCTGGCCACCGGAGAGCGTCTCCACGGGCTGCGACATGTTCTGCAGGGTGCCGATGCCGAGGTCCGACATCGACTGGCCGGCACTGTCGCGCATGCCCTTGTGGTCGAGCATGCGGAAGATCGAGCCGAGCGGGCCCGAGCGCCGCATCTCGCGGCCCAGGAACATGTTGGCCGCGATGTCGAGGGCCGGCGCCACCGCGAGGGTCTGGTAGACCGTCTCGATGCCGGCCTCGCGGGCCTCCTGGGGACGCTTGAAGTTGACGACCTCGCCGTCGAGGCGGACCTCGCCGGCGTCCGGCACGATGGCCCCGGTCGCCGCCTTGATGAGGGTCGACTTGCCGGCGCCGTTGTCGCCGATGATCGCGAGGACCTCGCCCGGGTAGAGGTCGAAGTCGACGCCGTCCAGGCCGACGACGCGGCCGAAGGTCTTGACCAGGCCCCTCGCGGAGAGGACCGGCGTGCGTCCGTCGTTGCTGGTGGTGTGGCCGGTCTCGGCCGTCGTGGCGGTCATGCCCGCACCTTCCTGATCCACTGGTCGATGGAGACGGCGATGATGACGAGCAGGCCGATGGTCAGCACCCGCCACTGGTCGTCCACGCCGGCCAGCGAGAGGCCGGTGCGGAAGAAGCCGACGATGAGCGCACCCAGCAGGGTGCCGAACACGGCGCCGCGACCACCGAAGAGGCTGGTGCCGCCGATGACGACCGCGGTGATGGACTCCAGGTTTGCGTCCGCCGCGGCGTTGGGACCGGCAGCGCCGGCGCGGCCGATGAGGACCCACGCCGTGATGCCGTAGATGAGGCCGGCGACCGTGTAGACCGAGAGCAGCACGCGGTTGGTCGAGATGCCGACCAGGCGGGCGGCCTCGGGGTCGTTGCCCACGGCGTACACGTGGCGGCCCCAGGTGGTCTGCTTGAGGGCGAAGGCCACGACGGCGTACATCGCGAGCACCATCAGCACGCCGGTGGTGAGCCGGAAGTCGCCGATCGGGATGACCGTGCCGGTCCAGGACATCAGGTCGGGCATCGAGGAGCCCGAGATGCTCTGGCCGCCGGAGTAGAGCAGCGCCATCGCGGTGAACACGCTCAGCGTGCCGAGCGTGACGATGAACGGTGGCAGCTTGAGCCGTGTCACGAGCAGGCCGTTGATGGCGCCTGCGGCGGTGCCGGCCAGGATGCCGAGCACGATGGCGACGATGCCGGGGACGCCCTGCTCGGCGCTCAGCTTGGCGCTGAACAGCATCGCGAGGATGGCGATCGCGCCGACCGAGAGGTCGATGCCCGCGGTCAGGATGATGAGGGTCTGGCCGATCGCCAGGGCCCCGACGACGGCGACCTGCTGCAGGATCAGCGAGGTGGTGCGCAGCGTGCCGAAGTTGGGGTTGAGGTACGTGAAGACCAGCCACGAGACGACGAGCACCAGGAACGGGCTGATGGCCGGGTGCGCGTGCAGGGTGTGCTGGACGCGCTGGATCGGGGACTGGCGCCGCTTGGCGAACTGCTCCGCGGCGGTGTTGGACGGTGGGGGCGTGCTGGGTGTGGTGGTGTCGGTGGCTGTGGACACGGCTCTTCCTCCTTGGCCGTTGGTGAACGCAGCAGTGGCCCGGGCCTCCGGAGACCGTGGGCTCCGGGCCACTGCTGCGCTGGTGCGGGTCAGACGTGCGGGGTCTCAGCCCCAGCAGATCTTGGCGGCCTCGGTGGTGTCGATGGAGTCGACGCCGTCGGCCGGGGTGTCGGTGACGAGCGCGACACCGGTGTCGAAGAAGTCCAGGCCCTCGCTGGGCTTGGGGGCCTCGCCGCCGTCGGCGATCTTCTTGATCGCCTCCACACCGAGCTCGGCCATCTTCACGGGGTACTGCTGCGAGGTGGCACCGATGACGCCGTTCTTGACCTGGTCGACGCCGTCGCAGCCGCCGTCGATCGAGGAGATGAGCGCGCCCTGGACGCCGGCCTGCTTCAGCGCGCCGTTGGCGCCGACAGCCGCGGGCTCGTTGATCGTGTAGACGACGTTGATGTCCTTGTTCTTGGACAGGCAGTTCTCCATGGCCGTGCGGCCACCGTCCTCGGAGCCCTGGGTGGGCTCGTTGCAGACGATCTCGTAGTCGCCGCCGTCGTAGCTGCCGGTGGCGTCCTCGTCACCGTTCTTCTTCTTGTCCTTGGTGTCGATCCCCATGCCGGTCAGGAAGCCCTGGTCGCGGTTGTAGTCGACCGAGACGATCTTGTCGTTGAACAGGTCGAGCATGGCGATGGTCGCCTTCTCGCCCTTCAGCTGGGTCTTGGTCCACTCGCCGATCAGCTCGCCGGCCTTGAAGTTGTCGGTGGCGAAGGTGATGTCGACCGTGTCGGCCGGGTCGGGCGGGGTGTCGAGGGCGATGACGTAGAGGCCCGCGTCGCGCGCCTTCTTGATCGCCGGGTTGACGCCCGGGCCGTTGGGGGTGATGAGGATGCCCTGGTCGCCGTTGGCGATGGCGTTCTCGATGGCCTGGATCTGGCCCTGCTCGTCGCCGTCCTCCTTGCCGGCCGCGATGGACAGCTTGACGCCGTCCTTCTTGGCGGCCGTCTTGGCGCCCTCCTGCATGGCGACGAAGAACGGGTTGACCGAGTCCTTGGTGATGAGCGTGACCGCGGTGTCGCCGGAGTCGCCGCTGCCGCTGCCTCCGCCGCTGCCGCAGGCCGTGAGCGCCATGGTGGCCACACCGAAGGCGGCGACGACCGCTGCGCGCCGGCCTCTCGTGATGTTGAGCATCTGGTTCTACCTTTCGACTGCAACGTCCCCGCAGGTGGCTCCTGACCGGTGGTGACAACGTTGTCTGCTGCGGTACTCTGCTCTCCGTCCTCGGGTGTGTCAAGGGTCACAGCCCACTCTTGACAACGATGTCAGGGATCTGGTCCAGTCCAGGTCGTGTCGGTCGCCGAGGGGAGGTTCCATATGTCAGGACATTCAGACATGATGCCGGCCCGTCGTGCGCCGGAGCGCGCCACGATGCACGACGTGGCCCGACGCGCCGAGGTCTCGATCAAGACGGTCTCGCGCGTGGTCAACGGCGAGCCGGGGGTCTCCGAGGCCCTCGCGACCCGGGTCCGGACCGCCGTCCAGGAGCTGGGCTACCGCCACAACCTCGCGGCGAGCAACCTGCGGCGCGGCCAGCGGACCGCCTCCATCGGCGTGCTGGTCGACGACCTGGGCAACGCCTTCTGCAGCGAGGTGCTGCGCGCGATCGAGGACCGCGCCCGCGGCCGCGGCATCGTGCTGCTCGCCTCCAGCACCGACGAGGACGTCGACCGCGAGCGCGAGCTCATCGACGGCCTGCTCTCGCGCCGCATCGACGGCATGATCGTGATGCCGACCGGGCGCGACCAGCGCCACCTCACCGTCGAGCACGCCGACGGGGTGCCCGTGGTGACCGTGGACCGCCGGCCGGCCGACCCCGGCATCGACGGCGTCGTGGTCGACAACGCCGGTGGGGCCCGCACGGCCGTCGCCCACCTCCTCGCCCACGGCCACCGCCGCATCGGGATCCTCGGCGACGCCAGCGACATCGTCACCGCCCTGGAGCGGCGCGACGGCTACCGCCGGGCGCTCGCCGACGCGGGCCTGCCCCACGACCCCGCCCTGGAGCGCCTCGGCGCCCGCACCCGGGAGGAGGCGTCCGCCCACGCCACCGAGCTGCTCGCGCTCGCCGATCCCCCGACGGCGTTCTTCGCCGCCCGCAACGTGCTGTGCACCGGGGTCGTCGACGCGCTGCGGCGGCAGGGGCGCTCCCACGAGGTCGGCCTGGTCGGCTTCGACGACGTGCCGCTCGCCGAGCTCCTCGACCCCCCGGTCACCGTCATCCGCCAGGACACCCGCGCCATCGGCGAGCAGGCGATGGACCTGCTGCTCGCGCGGCTCGACGGCGACCAGGGACCCGGTCGCGTCGTGGACCTGCCCACCGAGCTGGTCGTGCGCGGGTCCGGCGAGATCCCGGCGCCCGCGGTCGACCGCGGCTGAGCCCACCGCAGCGCGTGCCGCGACCCGGCCTCAGCGCGAGGGCAGGTGGGTCCGCGGGGCCATCCGGGCACCGTGGCGCGGGCGCCGCAGGCCCGCGAGCTCGACCAGGCGCTGCACGCGGTGGCGGTGCCCGGCGTACGGCGCCAGCAGCTCGGCCAGCCCGTCGTCGTCGACCGGCTCCCCCGTCAGCACCCACCCGACGTTCTTCGCCACGTGGTAGTCGCCGAAGCTGACCGAGTCGGCGTCGCCCAGGGCGCGCGAGCGCACCTCGGCGCTGGTCCAGACCCCGATCCCCGGCAGCGTGCGCAGCCGCCGGTCGAACTCCACCGGGGTCTCGCGTCCGGCGCGCTCCAGCGCCGTCGCCACCCGGGCCGCCGCCAGCACCGGGCGCGACCGGCCGCCGTCGACGTGCAGCGCCAGCCACTCCCACGAGGGCACCTGCCGCAGCTGCTCCGGCGTCGGCTGCAACCACAGCCGCACCTCGGGGTCGGGCTGGGCGGGCGGGCCCGGGGCGCGCTCGCCGAAGCGGTGCACCAGGGTGCGGAACCCCGCGAAGGCCTCCTGGCCGGTCACCTTCTGCTCCAGGATCGCGGGCAGCAGCGCCTCCATCACCAGGCCGGTGGCCCCCAGGCGCCAGTCGCCGAAGCGGCGCCACGCCTGTGCGAGCGGCGGGGGCGGCACGAACCCGCTGGGGTCGTCCTCGGCCCCCAGCATCCGCGGCACCGAGTCGAGCACCCACGCCGCGCCGTCGCCCCAGGCGGTGGCGTCCACCTCTGCGTCGGCCGGGCGGCTGAGCAGGCGCAGGCTCGCCGGGCCCTCGGGGGTGCGCACGCCGCGCCAGATCGCGCCATCGGCGGTGCGGCGGAACGTCGGGTCGCCCCCGCCGCGCCGGTGGGTCGAGAGCACCACCGGGACAGGGCACGGCCAGCCGGGCCGCCACACCCGCGTCAGCGCGGGAGCGGTGCCGGGGGCCATGCCCGCAGCGTATGCCGGGCGCTGTCGGTGCCCCCGGACACAATGGCCCCATGCTGCTCGCCCGCCTCGTCGAGGTGTCCACGCAGGTCGCCTCCACCCGCTCGCGGCTGGCCAAGCGCGACCTGATCGCCGGCCTGCTCCGGGAGGTGACCGGCGACGAGCTCGACCTCGTCGCCACCTACCTCTCCGGCACCCTGCGCCAGCGCCGCACCGGCCTGGGGTGGCGCGGCGTGGCCGCGCTGCCGCCGCCGGCTGCCACGGCCACCGTCGAGCTCCTCGAGGTCGACGCCGGCCTCGAGCGGATCGCCGCGCTCGCCGGTCCCGGATCCGCCGGCGCCCGCCGGGAGGCGGCCACATCGCTGTTCGCCCGCCTCACCGCCCCGGAGCAGGAGCACCTGCGCAACCTGGTCACCGGCAACGTGCGCCAGGGCGCGCTCGACTCCGTGGTGCTCGACGCGATCGCCACGGCCGCCGACGTGCCGCTGGCCGAGGTGCGCCGGGCCGCGATGTTCAGCGCACCCACCGGGCCCATCGCCGTGGCCGCGCTGGGCGGCGGCGCCGAGGCGCTGGCCGGCTTCTCGATGCTGGTGGGCCGGCCGGTGCGCCCGATGCTCGCGGGCACCGCCCCCGACGTGGCGGCGGGCGTCGCCAAGGCCTCCCCCGACGCCGCCCTGGCCGTCGACACCAAGCTCGACGGCATCCGGATCCAGGTGCACAAGCACGGCGACGAGGTGCTGGTCTTCACCCGCAGCCTCGAGGAGATCGGCGAGCGGCTGCCCCAGGTGGTCGCGGTCGCCCGGTCGCTGCCCGCCGACGACCTGGTGCTCGACGGCGAGGCGCTGGCCCTCGACGAGACCGGGCGGCCGCGACCGTTCCAGGAGACCGCCTCCGGCACCGCCACCCACGGCCCCTCGGCGGCCGCCGACGCCGGCGTCCGGCCGTTCTTCTTCGACCTGCTCCTCGACGGTCCCGACTCCCTCGTCGAGGTGCCCACCCGCGAGCGCCTGGCCCGGCTCGACGCCGTCGTGCCCGAGGAGCACCGGGTCGCCCGCCTGGTCACCGACTCCCCCGAGGCCGCCCAGGACTTCTTCACCGACGTCGTCGCCCAGGGCCACGAGGGCGTCGTCCTCAAGCGCCTCGACGCGCCCTACGACGCCGGCCGCCGCGGGTCCGCGTGGGTCAAGGTCAAGCCGCGCCACACCCTCGACCTGGTGGTGCTCGGCGTCGAGTGGGGCAGCGGCCGGCGCCAGGGCTGGTTGTCCAACCTCCACCTCGGCGCCCGCGACGACCGCCCCGGCCACGAGGGCTTCGTGATGCTCGGCAAGACGTTCAAGGGCCTCACCGACGAGCTGCTGGCCTGGCAGACCGAGCGCTTCCTCGCCCTGGAGTCCCGCCGCACCACCGGCACCGTCTTCGTGCGCCCCGAGCAGGTCGTCGAGATCGCCTTCGACGGCGTCCAGCGCTCCACCCGCTACCCCGGCGGCGTGGCCCTGCGGTTCGCCCGGGTGCTGCGCTACCGCGACGACAAGCCGGCCGACGAGGTCGACGGGGTCAGCGCGCTGCGTGCACTCGTGCCCGGCGGCGCCCCGTGAGCCAGAAGCTGAGCACCACGTAGTAGGCGACGTAGGCCAGCGAGACCGCGAGCCAGACCGGTGAGGGGTCGGGCAGCTGCGCCAGCAGCACGGCGTACGCCGCGAGCCAGGTGGTGGTGAGCACCAGCGTCAGCGCCTGCAGCGACTCGGTGCGCGAGGGGTAGACGTAGCCCACCGGCACGAAGACCAGCACGGTGCACACCAGCAGCAGCACGGTGACCACCGGGGTGCCGAGGTCCATCACCACGACGTAGAACGCCAGGATGTTCCAGTAGCTGGGGAACCCCAGGAACAGGTGGTCGTCGGTCTTCGCGTCCACCCGGCAGAACTGGTACGCCGAGGCCAGCAGCGGGACCACCGCGAGCACGGTCGCGCTGGTGCCCTCGCCGAGGTAGCCGAAGCTCCACAGCAGCACCATCGGCGTGAAGGCGTAGGTCAGGTAGTCGACGATGTTGTCGAGCAGGGCGCCGTCGAACCACGGGACGTGCCGCTTGACCTCCAGCGCCCGGGCCAGCATCCCGTCGGTGCCGTCAACCAGCATCGCCACCAGGGCCAGCCACAGCGCCCGCTCGAGGTCGCGGTCGAGGACCGCGATCAGCGTCAGCATCGCCAGGGCGGTGCCGGAGGCGGTGTAGAGGTGGACCAGCCAGGCGGCCAGCTGGCGGCCGGGCCCGCCGGGTCGCTCCTGGGGTCCGGGTGACGGGGGTGCAGCGTCACGGCTGACGTGCGTCGAGTCCACTGGCGTCCTTCGTCGGGGGGCCCCATGGTCTCCGATGCCGCCGTCGGATGCGAACCGGCGGTGACCGTGTCGGTACGATTTCGCCCGTGAAGAGTGGCCGGACGTCGTCTCCCCTCGTCCAGCTCGTCGTCTTCGCAGGGGTGGGCGCGGCGTTCAACGTCGTCTACGCCCTGCTCTACCTGCTGCTGCGCGTGTGGTGGGACGCACAGCTGGCCAACGCCGTCGCCCTGGTGCTCTCGACCATCGCGGGCACCTGGGGCCACCGCCGGGTCACCTTCGGGGTCCGGGGCACGGCGCGCACCGTGCGCCACCAGGTGCTCGGGCTCGCGCTGCTGGCGTTCAGCCTCGCGGTCACCTCCGGCTCCCTGTGGCTGCTCGACCAGGCCAGCGCGGGCGACCCGTCGCGGCGCGCCGAGGTGGCCGTCCTGGTCGCCGCCAACCTGGGCTGCGGGCTGGTGCGGTTCGTGCTCTTCCGGCTGGCGATGGTGCCGGCCGACGTGCGCCGCCGCGAGGTCGCGCCCGCCTGAGGTCGGCCGGTCGGGGCCGGGCCCGCACTTCGGTACACATGTGTAAACCGCAGTTGCACTACCATCGCACGATGAGCACGACGCGGACGACCCCTCGCCAGCCGGCTGCCGCACGGCGCCGGGCGCGCGAGCTCGAGATCCTCACCGCCACCCGGGAGCTCTTCGACGAGACCGGCGTCCGCGACGCCCAGATCGAGGACATCGCCCGGGCCGTGGGGGTGAACCGGGCGATCATCTACCGCCACTTCAGCGGCAAGGAGGAGCTGTTCGCGCTCACCCTGGTCAGCTACCTCGAGGACCTCGAGACCGAGCTCGCGGGAGCCGCGGCCGCCCGCACCACGCCGCCCGAGCAGCTGGTGGCCGTGGTCGAGGCGTTCGTCGACTTCGGCGTCGCCCACCCGGCCTTCGTGGACTGCGCGCAGACGCTGATGCGCCGTCCGGGTCCCGAGCTGCTGGAGGAGATCAGCGAGAGCGCGCTGTTCCGGCTCGGCCGGGGCATCGCCGCCTGCCTCGCCCGGCTCCGCGACGTGCTGGTGGCCGGCAACGAGGCCGGTGACTTCCGGGTCGAGGACCCACGCCTGCTGGCCAACCACATGTACGCCAGCGGCCTCGGCGCCCTGCAGCTCGCCCGCGTCGGGATGCTCGTGGGCGAGTCGTCCCCCGGGGTGCCCGAGATCGCGCCGGTCTCGGCCGACGAGGTCCGGCGCAACGTCGTCGCGACCGCCCGCGCCCTGGCCGCCGGCGCCTGAGGCGCTCGGGCGGCACCACACCCGCCGCGTCGCGACGGGTGGGGGCGGGACGGCGCTGGCACGCGGGGGGACCTCCAGCGCCGTCCCGGATCGGGGTGGGGCTCAGCGCTCCAGGATCGCGGTGACGCCCTGGCCGCCGGCGGCGCAGATCGAGATCAGGCCGCGGCCGCCCTCACCGGTGGCCGCCATCTTCTGGTCGAGCAGCTTGGCCAGGTTGGCCACGATCCGGCCACCGGTCGCCGCGAAGGGGTGACCGGCCGCCAGCGAGGACCCGTTGACGTTGAGCTTGGCGCGGTCCACCGAGCCGAGCACGGTGTCCAGGCCCAGGCGCTCCTTGCAGAACACCGGGTCCTCCCAGGCCTTGAGGGTCGAGAGCACCTGCGAGGCGAACGCCTCGTGGATCTCGTAGAAGTCGAAGTCCTGCAGGGACAGGTCGTGGCGCGCGAGCATCCGCGGCACGGCGTACGCCGGGGCCATGAGCAGGCCCTCGCCGCCGTGGACGAAGTCGACGGCCGCGGTCTCGGCGTCGACGAACCAGGCCAGCACCTTGATGCCGTGCTCGGCCGCCCACTCCTCGGTGCCGAGCAGCACGGCCGAGGCGCCGTCGGTCAGGGGCGTGGAGTTGGCCGCCGTCATGGTGGCCGCCTCGCCCTTGCCGAAGACCGGCTTGAGGGTGGCGAGCTTCTCCAGCGAGGAGTCGGCGCGCAGGTTCTGGTCGCGCTCGAGCCCGTTGAAGGGCGTGATGAGGTCGTCCTGGAACCCGGCGTCGTACGACGCGGCGAGACGGTGGTGGGAGGTGACCGCCAGCTCGTCCTGGGCCTCGCGGGTGACCTGCCACTCCAGCGCCGTCAGCGCGGCGTGCTCGCCCATGGAGAGCCGGGTGCGGGGCTCGCCGTTCTGGGGGACCTCGATGCCGAGGTCGGTGGGCCGGATCGCGCCGAGCGCCTTGAGGCGGCTGACGTTGTCCTTCTGCTGGTTGACCTTGATCAGCTTCTTGCGCAGCTTCTCCGAGATCGCGATGGGCGCGTCGGAGGTGGTGTCGGCACCACCGGCGATGCCGGCGTCGATCTGGCCGAGCGCGATCTTGTTGGCGACGTAGACCGCCGCCTGGAGGCCGGTGCCGCACGCCTGCTGCAGGTCGACGGCCGGGGTCTCGGGCGCCAGCTTCGAGCCGAGCACCGACTCCCGGGTGAGGTTGAAGTCGCGGCTGTGCTTGAGCACGGCGCCGGCCACGACCTCGCCGAGCCGCTGGCCCTGCAGGCCGTAGCGGGTCACGAGCCCGTCGATGGCCGCCGTCAGCATCTCCTGGTTGGAGGCGTTGGCGTAGACGGAGTTCGAGCGGGCGAACGGGATCCGGTTGCCGCCGAGCACGGCGACGCGGCGCGTCTGGGACTGCATCAGGTGTCTGCTCCTTGGTTGGTCCGGCACGACCCATCCTGACCCAGCGGTGGGGCAGGATGAACGCACTGAGTGCCACGTCACGAAAAATGGACGCCGAGTTACACCCGTCGTTACATTGACGACGTACTGACGAGTAGCAACCCCGCCCCAGACTAGAGGACCGTGATGTCTGACCGATACCAGTTCTTCACCTCGACCCCCATCGGCAAGCTGGTCGTCAAGAACCTCGGGCTCCCCGCGCCGACCCCGCTCGTGCGCTGGACCGAGGGCGCCCCGCTCGTCGACGGCACCGTCGTGACCGGGGGCCGGGGCCGCCTCGGCAAGAGCCTGGTCGTCGCCCTCGACGACCTCGGCATCGCCAACGTCGCCGTCCCCACGACCGGCGAGCGCTACCGCGGCCTGGTCTTCGACGCCACCGGCCTGACCTCGGCCGAGGAGCTCGTCGAGCTGCAGCGCTTCTTCACCCCGCTGATGCGCAGCCTCACCTCCTGCGCACGCGTCGTCGTGCTCGGCACCGTGCCCGAGCAGACCGACAGCGCCGGCGAGCGGGTCGCCCAGCGCGCCCTGGAGGGCTTCACCCGCTCCCTGGGCAAGGAGATCGGGCACGGCAGCACGGTCAACCTCGTCCACGTCGCCCCCGGCGCCGAGGAGACGCTGGCCTCCACCCTGGCCTTCTTCCTCTCCCCCAAGAGCGCCTACGTCTCGGGCCAGGTCGTCCGCCTGGGCGCCACCGGCACCACCGAGGCCGGCACGGTCGCCGACCCGGCCCGTCCCCTCGCCGGCACGGTCGCCGTGGTCACCGGCGCCTCGCGCGGGATCGGCGAGCAGATCGCCCGGGTGCTGCACCGCGACGGGGCCAAGGTCCTCGGCGTCGACGTGCCCCAGGCCGCCAGCGAGCTGCAGGCCGTGATGCGCGAGATCGAGGGCGACCACCTCGTCCTCGACATCACCGCCAAGGACGCACCGCAGCGGATCGCGCAGCACGTGAAGAACACCTACGGCCAGGTGGCTGCCGTCGTCCACAACGCCGGCATCACCCGCGACAAGAAGCTGGCCAACATGGCCGAGGACCGCTGGTCCTCGGTCATCGGGGTCAACCTCATGGCCCCGGAGCGGATCTCGCGCGAGCTGCTCGAGCAGGGCCTGGTCGCCCAGAACGGCCGCATCGTGGGCGTCTCCTCGATCGCCGGCATCGCGGGCAACGTCGGCCAGACCAACTACGCCGCGTCCAAGGCCGGCGTCATCGGCCTCGTGGACGCCCTGGCCGACGTGGTCGACAACGGCGTGACCGTCAACGCGGTGGCGCCCGGCTTCATCATCACGCAGATGACCGCCGCGGTGCCCTTCGCGACCCGGGAGGTCGGCCAGCGCATGAACGCCATGTCGCAGGGCGGGCTGCCGGTCGACGTCGCCGAGGCGATCGCGTGGTACCTCTCCCCCGGCTCGACCGCCGTCAACGGCAACGTCGTGCGGGTCTGCGGCCAGATGATGCTGGGCGCATGACCGACCGCACGGTGCAGGGGCAGCCCGGCGGGCTGCCGATGATGCTCAAGGCCGCGCTGCCCGTCCTGCCCGGGGTCAACCTGCTCCCCGGCGTCGCCCGGCACGGCACCGAGCTGCCCGACCTGGTGCTGCGCCGCGAGGGGGTGGCGGTGGACCCGGCGCACGTCGCGGCGTACGCCCGGGTCTGCGGCTTCGAGCCCAGCCAGGTGCTGCCGGTGACCTACCCGCACATGCTGGCCTTCGGCCTGCACATGGGGATCATGACCGACCGGTCGTTCCCGTTCCCGGCGATCGGCACCGTCCACCTGGGCAACGCGATCACCTCCCACCGGCCGCTCGCACCCACCGAGCGGCTCGACGTCTCGGCCACGGCCCGCGACCTGCGGCCCCACCCCAAGGGACGGGTCTTCGACCTGGTCACCGAGGTCTCGGCCGACGGCGAGCGCGTCTGGGAGTCGACCTCGACCTACCTCCGGGTCGGCCGGGGCGAGGAGGGCGCGCGCGTCGAGGGCGAGCCCTTCGACGTCGTGCGCGGCACCGGGCTGACCTGGCGGCTGCCGGGCGACCTGGGCCGGCGGTACGCCGCCGTGTCCGGCGACCACAACCCGATCCACCTCTACCCGCTGACCGCCCGGGCGTTCGGCTTCAAGCGCCAGATCGCCCACGGCATGTGGTCCAAGGCGCGCTGCGTGGCCGCCTTCGCCAACCGGCTCGGGGACGCCTCGCGCGTCGAGGTCGAGTTCAAGAAGCCGGTCTTCCTGCCGGGGTCGGTCGCCTTCGGGTCCCGCACCGCCGAGGACGGCCTGGACTTCTCCCTCACCGACCCGCGCAGCGGCAAGCCGCACCTGGTGGGCCGGGCCCGCCGCCTCTGAGCGGCGGGCCGGGCGCCGGGGCCCCGCGGGGACTCAGCCCCGGCGCAGCCCGAACCCGACGAGCGTGGAGCGCGAGCCCGACGAGGTCTCCAGCCGCTGGGAGAACTTGGCGGTCGTGGACCTCCAGGTGCCGAGGTCGTCGGTGCCGTCGCCGTCCCAGTCGCCCACGACCGGGAGCTCGCCGGGACCGCCGTAGGTCACGGTGCGCGAGCTCGTGCCCGAGGTGCCGATCGTCAGCAGCCGCCACGTCCCCGTGGTCGGGCGGTAGACGCCGAGGTCGTCGGCGCCGTTGCCGTCCCAGTCGCCGACGACCGGCTGCTCGCCGGTCTGGCCCCACACGTAGCTCTTGAGGGTGCCGTCGGTCCGGCGGAGCACGAAGGTGTGCGACGACCAGCGGTACCAGCCCAGCTCCGCCCGTCCGTCGCCGTTCCAGTCGCCGCTCAGCGGGGCGTCCGAGCCCGTGCCCAGGCCCGCGACCGTCGCGGTGGCGCCGGTGCGACCGCGCAGCTGCCAGCTCGAGGAGCCGAGCCCCCGGGTGCCGACCTGCGAGGTGCCGTCGCCGTCGAAGTCGCCGACGACCGGGGTGTCGCCCGCCCGGCCCCAGGCGATGGTCTGCTTGCCCGCCGGGGCCCGCAGCAGGAAGCGTCCGCCGGTGGCCGTGGGGCGCCACACGCCCGGCTCGTCCTTGCCGTCGCCGTCCCAGTCGCCGGCCAGCGGCCGGTCGCCGCAGCTGCCGGAGGCGGCGGTGGCGCCGAAGATCCAGCGGGTCCGGGTGAACCACGGCGCGAAGTAGGCGCCGCCGAGCCGCTCCTCGAAGTGCAGGTGCGGACCGGTCGAGCCGCCGCTGCTGCCGACGTAGCCGATCAGGTCGCCCTGGTCGACGACCTGGCCGACGGTGGCCACGATCGCGTTCAGGTGGGCGTAGAGCGTGGTCCAGCCGTTGCCGTGGTCCACCACGACGTAGCGGCCGTAGCTGGTGGTGAGGGAGCGCGTCAGGGTGACCACGCCCGGCGCGCTGGCCAGGGCCGGCTTGCCGAGGTCGTCGGGGGTGTTCCAGTCGACGGTCCAGGCGCTGGGCGAGTGCGACGCCCGGCTGCTGCCGGTCCACGACTGGCCACAGGTGAAGGGCATCTCGAAGTCGGGGCCGGTGGCGGGGTCCACGGTCACCGTGCGGGCGGACTCGGGTCCCATGCGGCCCGACCCGTGACCGGCGTCGCTGGCGGCCGCGGCCGGACCGGCAGCCAGGGCGGTGGAGACGCCCAGGGCCGCGCCCAGCGCGAGGGTGATGCCGGTCAGGAGCGGCGTGCGCCGGGTCCCCCGGTCGTCACGTCGAAGCCTGATCACATGAACCACATCCGTCACTCGAGCCGCTTGGGTGCTCAGAAAGTAACGGAGCTAACGGCGTGTCGTCACCATTGTGCGAATATTTGCGCTATTAGGTGACGACTTCGCCCGATTCAGTCCGCGTCGCGGACGCGGATCAGCCCCTCCTGGGCGACGGTCGCGACCAGCACGCCGTCGCGGGTGAACACGCGCGCCAGGCCCAGGCCGCGACCACCGGAGGCCGAGGGCGACACCTGGTCGTAGAGCCACCAGTCGTCGGCCCGGAACGGCCGGTGGAACCACACGGCGTGGTCCAGCGACGCCGCCTGCAGGCCCGGCGAGCTGATCTCCAGGCCGTGGGGCACGAGCGCGGCGGCCAGCAGCGTCATGTCGCTGGCGTAGGTGAACGCCGCGACCTGGGTGAGCCGGTCGTCGGGCAGCGCGCCGCTGATCCGGATCCACAGCCGCGACCGGGCCGCCCGGCCGTCGTGAGGGAGGCTGCCGCCGGGCCGGGTGTCGCCGGCGTGGCGGATCTCCAGGACGTCCCACTCCCGCTTCCAGCGCTCGGCCACCTCGGGCGGGCCCTGGGTGACGTCGACCAGGCTCGGGCAGTCCTCGGGAGCCGGGACCTCGGGCATCGGGTCCTGGTGCTCGAGCCCGTCCTCGGGGACCTGGTGGTTGGAGGTGAGCGCGAAGATCGGGCGGCCGTGCTGGCGCGCGATCACGCGGCGGGTGGCGAAGCTGCGGCCCTCGCGGAGAGTGTCGACGTCGTACACGATCGGGACGGAGGTGTCGCCCGGGCGCAGGAAGTAGGAGTGCAGGCTGTGCACGACGTAGCGCTCCGGGACCGTGCGCGAGGCCGCCACCAGGGCGTGGGCGGCGACCTGGCCGCCGAAGACGCGCTGCAGCTGGGTGTCGGGCTGCTGGCCACGGAACAGGTTGTCCTCGATGGCCTCGAGGTCGAGCAGCGCGAGCAGCTCGTCGACGGACTGGGGCACGGGGCTACTCCTCGGGGTCTTCGAGGCGGGCGAGGAACTGCTCGAACTGCTCGCCGAGCTCCTCGCCGCTGGGCAGCGGCTGGTCCTCGGCGAGGAGGGACGCGGACGCGGTGTGGAAGGCGTCGTACTGCTGCTCGAGGCCGTGCACCACCTCGCGCACCTCGTCGGAGTCGGCGATCTGGGTGGCCAGCTCGACCTGGCGGGCCTCGCCGGCCTCGCGCAGCGGCTCGGTGTCCCACTGCAGGCCGGTGACGTCCTCGAGGCCCTCGACCAGGGCGGCCGAGGCGCCGGGGTAGTCGAACTGCGCCACGTAGTGCGGGATGTGGGCCACGAAGCCCATCGCGTCGTGCCCCCACTCCCCCAGGCGCACCTCGAGCAGCGCCTGGGCGCTGGCCGGGACGCGGATCTCGCCCTTCCAGACGTTGTCCTGCACCAGCAGCCGCTGGGCGTTGGCGTGGTTGGTCAGCTGCACCGGGCGGGTGTGGGGCACCGCCATCGGCACCGAGCCCAGCGAGACCACGAGCCGCACGCCGAAGTGCTCGACGACCGCACGCACGGCGCGGGCGAAGCCCTCCCAGCGGAAGTCGGGCTCGGGCCCGCTCAGCAGCAGGTACGGCGCGCCGAGCTGGTCCTCGAGCAGCCGCACGACCAGCCGCGGGGCGACGTAGTCGGCGTAGCGGTCCTCCAGGAAGGTCAGCGGTGGGCGCCGCGCCCGGTAGTCGTAGAACTCGTCGATCTCCAGGCTCGCCACCACCCGGCCCGACGGGTCGCCCTGCAGGTGGGCCACCGCGATCCTCGAGGCGTTGCCGGCGTCGAGGAAGCCCTCGAGCGCCACCACGAGCACGGGACCGTCGCTGCGACCCTCGAGCTCGGGGACCTCGTCCACGATGTGCACGAACCGTGCCTGGCTCACCTGACCTCCTCCGGTGCCCGCTCGGGCACCGTCCCACCCTAGTCGGGGGTGCGGTCGTGACCCTGGCCGGACCGGGCAGCAGCGTGGTCGACCGGGGGCGCGCCGTCGGCCAGACCGACCCGGCTGTGCTTGTAGCCGTAGGCGAAGTAGATCGCGAAGCCGAGCGCCATCCAGATGAGGAACCGCAGCCAGGTCTCGATGGACAGGTTGAGGGCCAGGTAGACGCACACCACGGCGGCCAGGATCGGCAGCACGGGGCTGAACGGCACCTTGAACGAGCGCTCCAGGTCGGGGCGGGTGCGGCGCAGGATCGGCACGGCCAGCGAGACCAGTGCGAACGCCGTCAGGGTGCCGATGTTGACCATCTCCTCCAGGTCGCCGATCGGGGTCAGCGAGGCGACCAGCGCCACGGCGGTGCCGATCGTCAGGGTGATGGTGACCGGGGTGCCGGTGCGCTTGGAGGTCTTGGCGAACGCGCGCGGCAGCAGGCCGTCGCGGCTCATCGAGAACAGCACGCGGACGGCGCCGATCATCAGCGTCATCACCACGGTCGTGAGGCCGGCGACCGCGCCGGCCGAGATGAGGGTGGCGAAGCCGTCCTTGCCGACGTCCTGGAAGGCGGTCGCCAGCGCGGCGTTGGGGTCGATCCGGTCGTAGCGGACCATTCCGGTGATCACCAGCGCGACGGCGACGTAGAGGAAGGTGCAGATGACCAGCGAGCCGATGATGCCGCGCGGCAGGTCCTTCTGGGGGTTCTTGGCCTCCTCCGCGGTGGTGGCCACCACGTCGAAGCCGATGTAGGCGAAGAACACGATCGAGGCGCCCGAGACGATGCCGAGGATGCCGTAGGTCTGCGCCTCGAAGCCGAAGATCCACTGGAACAGCGGCTGGGTGATGCCGCTGGCGTCCTGGGAGCCGGCCGACGGCGGGACGAACGGCGTGTAGTTGCCGCCCTTGACGAAGAACAGGCCGGCGACGATGACGAACAGCACGATGAACAGCTTCACGCCGACCAGCACGAGGTTGACCCGCAGCGACTCCTTGATGCCGACGGCGATCAGGGCGGTGAGCACGGCCACGAGCAGGAACGCCGCGAGGTTGACGTGGCCCCAGCCGGACTCCGCGGCCGGGCCGATGGCGTCGGGCCAGCCCAGGCCGATGGCGTCGAGGAAGTTGACGAAGTACTGGCTCCAGCCCTGGGCCACCACCGAGGCGCCCAGCATCAGCTCGAGGATCAGGTCCCAGCCGATGATCCAGGCCACGAGCTCGCCGAGCGTCGCGTAGGAGAAGGTGTACGCCGACCCGCTGACAGGCACCGTCGAGGCGAACTCGGCGTAGCACAGCGCCGCCAGGCCACAGCACACGGCGGCGATGACGAAGGAGAAGACGACCGCCGGTCCGGCGTACTGCTGGGCCGCCTTGCCGGTGAGGGTGAAGATGCCGGCGCCGATGATGACGCCGATGCCGAACACCGTCAGGTCGAGGGCGGTGAGGTTCCGCTTGAGCTTGAAGTCAGGGTCCTCGGTGTCGCTGAGCGACTGCTCGACCGACTTGGTTCGCAACAGGTCCATGGGCGGCACGCTACAACCGGGCAGGCCCCGTGACGAGACGCCCCGCGCCGGGCCGCCGGGTCAGCCGTAGAGGCTGCGGATCCGCGCCGCGGCGCGTGCCGCGAGCTGCCGGGAGTCCATCCCGACGACCCGTCGCAGCACGGCGTCCTGGGCCTCGTCGGGGGTGCCGCGGCCGTCGTCGTGCAGGGCGGCGACCAGGTCCCACACCCGGTCCTCGCCCTGGGCCGTGGCCAGGTGGTCGACCGCCATCCAGCTGAGGGCGTAGTTCCACTCCTGGTCGCTGCCGTTGAACTCCCCCGACACCGGCAGCCGGGCGTCGCCCTCCCGGGCCCGCTCGACGGCGGCCGTGGGGATGATGCGCTGGTCCAGCGGCACGCTGCGGGCGCCGAGGTACTCCGCCAGGCCCTCGGAGAGCCAGGTCGGCGCGCCGTCGTCGCGGGTGCCGAGCGCGACGTGGCTCAGCTCGTGGCGCACGATCCGGCCCAGGAACGGCTGGCCGGCGGCGACCGAGCCCGCCATCACCAGCATCCGGGTGGAGGCGACCGGCGAGCTCTCCGGCGCGGCGTACGTCGGGAAGGTCATCGCCCCGAGCAGGTCGATCGAGCCGCCGGGGACGTCGGTGAAGGAGTCGAGCACGGCCGAGTCCTCGACGCTGTAGACCACGACCTGGCCGGGCCAGGTGAACGGCAGCGCCTCGTCGACCTGCGCGATCCCCTGCTCGACCGACGACATCACCAGGTCGGCCGAGGGGGCGGTGCGGCGGTCGAAGACCCCGAGCACGCCCGGTCGCCGGCGCACGGTGACGGCGGCGAGGTCCCAGGGCGCGGGGGCGCCGGCGTACATCGGCTCGTCGGCGGCACCGCGGTCCGAGACCAGCCGCGGCCGACCCCCGACCCAGGTGAAGGCGAAGCCGACGGTGCGGCGCACCGGCCGGGTGTCGAAGTCGCGCAGCTGGGTCACCAGGTCCACCTGCGGGACCTGGGCGTCGGGGCCCCAGCCGGGCCGGCGGGTGACGTCCCACTGCTGGGGCAGCACCCGGTAGTCGAAGCGCTCCAGCGGGAGCTGCACGACGTTGGCGAAGTAGCGGCGCTGCCGGGCCACGAACGCGCGGTCGCGGCGGTCCAGGCTGCGCAGGAACAGCGGCAGGTCGCCCTCGCGGACCGCGCGGGCGCGCTGGTCGAGCACGCGCTGCTCGCGGGCCCGGCGCTGCTCGGGGGTCAGCCGGGCGGCGGGCGATCCCTGGGAGCCGGCGGCGCTGCCGTCGGCGGGGCCCAGGGCGCTGCCGGGGTCAGCGTCGTCGCTGCGACAGCCCGTCGGCAGCAGCAGGAGCAGCGCCGTCAGCAGCACCGCGGTCGAGCGCGGTGACCTCCTCGACGATCCCCCGCGCCAGCGACTGCGCCGTGAGGCCGATCCGCTCGAGGATCGTGTCGCGCTTGGCATGGTCGAGGAACTCCTGGGGGATCCCGTGCTGGCGGAACGGCGTCGCCACCCGCTCGTCGTTGAGCAGCTGCAGCAGCGTCGAGCCGCATCCCCCGACCCTGCCGTTGTCCTCAACGCACACCACCAGGCGATGGTCACGGGCGAGGTCGACGATCGCAGGATCCCACGGCTTGACCCAGCGCGGATCGACAACGGTGACACCGATCCCCTGGTCGGCCAGCCGGGCCGCGACCTCGACCGAGACCGCTGCCATCGAGCCGATGCCGACGATGAGCACGTCGCGGGCCCCGTCGCGCACGAGCACGTCCATCGTGCCGACGCGGTCGACCGCCTCGATCTCCGCGGCGGGCGGGGCCCCCTTGGGCAGCCGGACCACGGTGGGCGCGTCCTCGACGGCCACGCTCTCGCGCAGCAGCTCGGCGACGCGGACGCCGTCGCGCGGCGCGCTGATCCGCAGGGTGGGCACCACCTGGAGGATCGACATGTCCCACATGCCGTTGTGGCTGGCCCCGTCGTCGCCGGTGACGCCGGCCCGGTCGAGCACGAAGGTGACGCCGCAGTGGTGCAGCGCGACGTCCATCAGCACCTGGTCGAAGGCCCGGTTGAGGAAGGTGGCGTAGATGGCGACCACCGGGTGGAACCCGCCCATCGCCAGGCCCGCGGCGCTGGTGACGGCGTGCTGCTCGGCGATGCCGACGTCGAAGGTGCGCTCGGGGTACGCCGCGGCGAAGCGATCGAGCCCCACGGGGTAGAGCATCGCGGCCGTGATGGCCACGACGTCGGCGCGCTCGGCGCCGATCGCCACCATCTCCTCGGCGAACCAGTCGGTCCAGATCCGGCCCTTGGGGCTGCCGACGCCGGTGAGGACGTCGAAGGGGCCGATCTGGTGGAACTGGTCGGCCTCGTTGCGCTCCGCGGCGTCGTAGCCGAAGCCCTTGCGGGTGACGGCGTGGACGATCACGGGCCCGCCGAACTTCTTGGCCTGGGTCAGCGCGTGCTCCATGGCCTGGCGGTCGTGGCCGTCGACGGGGCCGACGTACTTCAGGCCCAGGTCCTCGAAGAGGCCCTGCGGGGCGAGGGCGTCCTTCATGCCCTTCTTCATGGCGTGCAGCGCGTCGTACACGGCCGGGCCGACGCCGCGGACGCCGTTGAGCCGGCGCTTGACCACGTCGAGCAGCTGCTCGTAGCGCGGGCTGGTGCGCAGCGCGGTGAGGTGGTCGGCCAGGCCGCCGACGGTCGGCATGTAGGAGCGGCCGTTGTCGTTGACGATGATCACCAGCCGCTTGTCGGGCCCGTGCCGCGGCGTCTCGGCGATGTTGTTCAGCGCCTCCCAGGCCATGCCGCCCGTGAGCGCGCCGTCGCCGATGACGGCGACCACGTGGCGGTCCTCGCCGCGCAGGGCGTAGGCCTTGGCCAGGCCGTCGGCGTAGGACAGCGAGGTGGAGGCGTGGGAGTTCTCGACGATGTCGTGCTCGGACTCCGCCTGGCTGGGGTAGCCCGAGAGACCGCCCTCCTCGCGGAGCCGGTCGAACCGGTCGGCGCGCCCGGTGAGCATCTTGTGGACGTAGGCCTGGTGGCCGGTGTCGAAGACCACGCGGTCGCGCGGGGAGTCGAAGACGCGGTGCAGCGCGATGGTCAGCTCGACCACGCCGAGGTTGGGGCCGAGGTGCCCGCCGCGCGGGGCGCAGGTGCGGATCAGCTCGTCGCGGACCTCGGCGGCCAGCTCGTCCAGCTCGTGGTCGTCGAGGCGGGCGAGGTCGGCGGGGCCGGTGAGCTGTTGCAGGTGACCCATGTGAGTCGCTGCCTCCTGACGTGCCGTGCGGGGTGGGTGAGGGCCGTCGGCACGCGGACGGCGGGCCTCGGGGTCGGGTCCCGGGGCCGGGTCTCCCGAGTCTAGACGGGGCCCACGACCGCTCCGGGCGGGGCGTCGAGGGCCCCCTCGACCAGGAGCAGCGCCGACTCCTCGAGGCTGGAGAGCCACAGCCAGCCGTCGTGCTCGCGCACCCCGGTGACCATGTGGAAGTCGTGGGGCGGGAGCACGACGTCGTGGACCAGCCGGCCGGTCGCGTCGTAGGCCTGGGCGTGGACCTGGCGGATCGGGGCCGGGAGCAGCGCCGGCGGCACCCGCCGCAGCGCCCGGCGCAGGCCGGCGGGCGCATGGGCGCGCAGCAGCTCGAGGGCCGCGACGGGCGGCGAGGCGAGCGCCACCCAGACGAGCCCGTCGCTGCCGAGCGAGACGTTGTCGGGGTAGCCCGGCAGGTCGGCGACCAGCAGGTCGTCGGTGCCGGCGCGGTCACCGGTCAGCCAGAGCCGGCGCACGGTGCGGGCCCCGGTCTCGGCGACCACGACGAACGAGCCGTCGGCCGCCAGCGCCACGCCGTTGGCGAAGTCGAGGCCGCTCAGGTGCTCCTCGACGTCGCCGTCGGCGCGCCGGCACAGCAGCCGTCCCGAGGCGGTGCGCTCGACGAGGTCGGCCCGCCAGCGCGCGAGCGGGTGGACGGCGCTGGAGTCGCTGAACCAGATCTCGCCGGCGGCCCCCACGGCCGCGTTGTTGCACACGCCGATCGGGCGGCCGGCGGCCTCGGTCGCCAGGACCTCGACGCGACCGTCGCGGCGGTCCAGCGCGAGCAGCCCGCGCTCGGCGTCGGCCACCACGAGGCGGTCCTCGTCGAGGAGCTCCAGGCCCAGCGGCCGCCCACCCGTGCGGCCCACCTCGGTGAGGGAGCCGTCGCGCGAGACCCGCACGACGGCACCGTCCTCGGTGCCGGTCAGCGCGTCCCCGGAGGGCTCGACGACGACGTCCTCGGCGCCGTGGCCGGGCACCTCGAGGCGGGTGGCGGTGGCGCTCACCGGGCCGCTCCCCCGACCAGCTCGCGGTAGAGGTCGCCGGCCAGGAACTGCGGCAGGAACCACGCGCACGACTCGGCCAGGTCGAGCGCGGTCACCTGCGACGGGTCGACGAACACGATGGCGCGCCCCTCGCCGAGCACGATGTCGTCGTCGGTGAGGTCCACGCGGCCGGCGTACACCTGGTAGGAGGAGGTGTGCCCGTCGGTGTAGCGGAACTCCTGGGCCCGCCACAGCTGCAGGTCGGCGCGGACCCCGGTCTCCTCGAGCAGCTCCCGGTGCACCGCCGCGTCGAAGTCCTCGCCGTCCTCGACGTGGCCCCCGACGATGCCCCACTGGTCGGCGGCCCGGGGCGCGTGCTCGTCGCGGTGCTGGAGCAGGACCCAGCCGCGGGGATCGACCAGGAAGACGACGGCGATGCGGGGCACGCTGAGCACCCTAGGGGCTCAGAGCCGGGCCACGAAGCGCCGCCCGCGCAGCGCCTCCTCCACCAGCCCGACCTCGCGGCGCAACCCGATCAGCCGGGCCGACTCCTGCTGCCAGGTCTGCACGGCCGCCTCCACGACGTCGGGGTCGGCCACCTCGCGCAGCTCACCACGGGCCTGGCTCAGGCCCCGGTTGACGGCGTCCTGGCACGCCTCGACGTGGAGCACAGCGAACCGGGCGAGCACCACGACGTGGCGCCGGACGGCCGGGTAGGAGCGGTACTCCGGGGGGCACAGGTCGAGCAGCCACGAGGTGGCGGTCGCCTCCCAGTCGGGGACCCCGGGCGGTCGGACCTCGTGGGGCCAGCCCGGCGGGGCGACGCCGGCGCTCCCCTGCGGCCGGTGGCGGGGCTGGCGGGCGGGCGGCGAGAACATGCGCTGATCCTAGCCGACCTTCGAACACGTGTTCGATCCTCGACGAGATCCGGTCCACCTGTCGATCTCGGGGCGCCTCGTTCGTCAAGGTGGTGTGGCGGACCTCGCCACCCACCTCGAGAGGATCGATCCCATGACCGACACCTACGTCTTCCTCATCCGCGAGCACGACTGGGACTCCGACCGGTTCCTGCCCGGGGCCGAGGAGGCACCCGACCTCGACGCGACCTTCGGGGAGCACCGCGAGTTCCAGGAGGCGGTCGCGGCGCTCGGCGCCCGCATCGTCGGCGGCCAGGCCCTGCAGCACGCCCGGCACGGCGGGGTGGTCACGCCCGGACCGGAGGGGCGCCAGGTCGAGGACGCCGTGTGGACCGACAGCCCGTACGCCGACTCCAGCGAGCTGATCACCGGCTTCTACGCCGTGGAGTGCGCCGACGACGCGCAGGCCCGCACGGTCGCAGCGCTGGTCCCGACCAACGGCACCGTGGAGTGGCGCAAGGTCTTCCCCACCGGGTGACCCGACGCTGTCGGGACGCACGGCCGCTGGGCCACGATGGGGTCGTGCGTCCCACCAGCGAGCAGTTCCGGGCGGCCTGGCCGCGGGCCGTCCGGGTGGTGGCCGCGTGGAGCGGCAGCCTGGACGCGGCCGAGGACCACGTCGCGGAGGCCATGGCGCGCGCGGTCGAGCACGACGACGTCGAGGACCTCACCGCCTGGTGCGTGCGGGTCGCGAAGCGGTCCCTGATCGACGAGCGCCGGCGCGCCGAGGTGCTCACCCGGATCACGCCCGACCTCGCCCGGGCGGAGGTGGCAGCGACCGTGACCGACGACCGCGACGGCCCCGACGCCGGCACCCTGCCGGACGGTCTCGACGACCGCACCGCCCTGCTGTTCGTCGCCTGCGACCCGGCCCTGTCCCCCGGCGCCCAGCTGGTCCTGGCCCTGCGGGTGGTGTGCGGCCTGCCGCTGCGCGAGGTCGCCCGCCACCTCGGCCTGACCGAGACCACGGCCGCGGCCCGGCTCACGCGCGCCAAGCGCTCCCTCGCCCGGGCCCGTGGCAGCTTCCAGGTGCCCGACGCGGCCGAGCGGCTGGAGCGGCTGCCGGTCGTGGCGGACTGCGTGGCGGGGCTGTTCACGGTCGCGCACCGCGCCGGCTTCGACCCGCCGGACGCCCTGGCCGACACCGGCAGCCAGGCGCTCTCCCTCGCCGACGCGCTGGTCGCCCTGCACCCGGGCTCGACCGAGCTGCGAGGACTGCGGGCCGTGGTGCGGCTGGGGCTGGCCCGTCGCCCCGGACGGGTCGACGCGGACGGCGTCGCGCTCACGCTCGCCGAGGTCGACCGCTCCCGCTGGGACACCCGGCTGGTGCGGCTCGGGCTCGCCGACGCCACGAGCGCAGCGGCCGGCGACGGACGCTTCGCCCTCGAGGCCGCCATCTCCGGCCTGCACACGGTGGCCCCGAGCTCCGAGCTGACGGACTGGCCGCGCATCGTGCAGCTCTACGGCGCGCTCGAGCAGGTGTGGCCCTCCCCCGCCGTCACGGTGGCCCGTCTGGCGGCCCGTCTGGCGGCCCAGCTGGCGGATCGCCCGCTGCCCGCCGACGCCGCCGTCGTGGCCGAGGTCGAGGCCGCCCTGGTGTCGCTGGCGGCCGACGGCCCCGGTTACGCGCGCCGGGACGCGGCGTACGCCCTGGCGGACCTGTGCTGGCGCACCGGACGCGGCCCGGAGGCGGCGGCGCGCTACCGCGCCCTGGCGCAGCAGGCCGACGGGGAGCCGGTGAGGAGGTTCTGCGAACGTCGCGCGGCTCAGGCCGAGCGCATCGGGCCGCCGCCGCGGCCGTAGGACTCGGCGACGACCTCGGCGACCACCGACAGCGCGATCTCGCCCGGCGCCTTGCCGCCGGTGTCGAGGCCGGCGGGCACGTGCAGCTTGGACAGCCCCGGGGCACCCTCCTCGGTCAGCTCCGCGACCAGGCCCTCGGAGCGGCGCCGGCTCGCCATCATCGCGACGTACGACGCGTCGGAGGCCAGCGCGTGCCGCATCACGGCCGGCGCGTCCGGGGCGTCGTGGTCGCACAGCACCACGGCGTCGCCGGCCCGCAGCGAGAGCCCCTCGACCTCGGCCAGCCCGCGGCCGCCCTCGTCGGGCTCGACCAGGACCGTCTCGCGCCCGACCACGCCCGCGATCGCCGCGACCGCCTCGGAGATCGGGTTGCGCGTCAGCAGCACCACCCGGCCAGGGGCGCCGCCGTCGTCGGACCAGGGCTGCTCGCGGGGCGTCGTCATGGGGCCAGCCTGCCTCAGGCCAGGCTCCGCACCAACAGGGTCAGCGCCGAGGCCGCGCACAGCGCCAGCACGGCGTACCTCGTCAGGCCGGGGGCCAGGTGGCCCTGCAGCCGCACCCCCAGGACCTGCCCGAGCAGCAGCACCGGCAGCAGCACCACCGACAGGAGCAGGCTGCCGGGGTGCAGCCGGCCCGCGAGCCCGAGACCGGCCAGGGACAGGGCCGCCCCGGCCGCGAAGAAGACCGCGAGCGTCGAGCGCAGCTGCTCCGGGGGTCGGCGCTGGTAGACCAGGGCCACGGGCGGGCCGCCGATGGAGGTCGTGGTGCCGGCCACCCCGGACAGGAACCCGGCGGTGGCCAGCGTCGGGCGCGAGGCGCGCAGCTCCCAGGTGCCGAGGCTCGCCGCGACGGCCAGCAGCACCATCACGCCGACCGCGACGCCCAGCGACCGGTCGGAGAACGCCGCCAGCAGCAGCACGCCGACCGCCACGCCCGGGACCCGCGCCCCCAGCACCCAGCCGAGCCCCGGCCAGTCGATGCCGCGCCTGGAGTGCAGCAGCGTCAGCAGGGGCAGCAGGATCGCCAGCGCGAGCACCAGCTCGGGCATCAGCCGCGGCGCCACCAGCGTCACCACCGGGGCCGAGACCAGCGCGAGGCCGAGGCCGACGAGGCTCTGGGCCAGGGCCCCCACCAGCACCGCGAGGGCCACGAGGAGCAGGACCGGCAGCGAGACCCCGAGGATCACGCGCCGCTCACCCGGGCAGGAAGGACAGCCGGACCTGCCGCTCGGCGTTGTCGACGTTGAGGTCGACCAGGCAGATGCTCTGCCAGGTGCCGAGCGCCAGCCGCCCGTCCAGCACCGGCACCGTGGCGTACGGCGGCACCACGGCCGGCATCACGTGCGAGCGGCCGTGCCCGGGCGAGCCGTGGCGGTGGCGCCAGCGGTCGTCGGCGGGGAGCAGGTCGCCCAGGGCGGCGAGCAGGTCGTCGTCGGACCCGGCGCCGGTCTCGATGACGGCGATGCCGGCGGTGGCGTGCGGGACGAACAGCTGGAGCAGCCCGTCGCCCTCCCCCGCGACGAAGTCGGCGCAGTCCGAGGTCAGGTCGAGCACGACCTCCTCGTCACCGGTGCGGTAGCGACGCAGCTCGGACCTCATGGGGTGCTCTCCTCCTGCTGGTGGGTGGTGCTGGTGGTGGGCGCCAGGCCGAGGGCCTGCTCGACCTGGGCGAGCTGCGGGTCGCGCAGCCCGGCGGCGTCGTGGCGCCACCACACGTCGGGGTAGACCACGCGTCCGCTCATCCAGTCCTCGGCCGCCTCGAGGCGCACCACCTGGCACGCGGGGGCCGGGGTGCGGTCGGTGGCCGGGGCGATGCCGTGGGCGGCGGCCGGCTCGAACCCGTGGCGGCCGTAGTAGCCGGGGTCGCCCTCGAGGACCAGCCAGGGGGTCCGGGCGCGACGGGCGGTGGCGACCGCGGCCTCCAGCAGGGCGGCGCCGACGCCGCGGCCCTGGTGCGCGGGACGCACCGCGAGCGGGGAGAGCAGCCACACGTCCACCAGGCGGCGACGGGCGTCGAGCCAGGCGCGCGACAGGCCGACGTGGCCGACCAGCTCGCCGTCGCGCTCGGCGACCAGCGAGGCGCGGAGCAGGTCGGAGGTGCCGACCTGGCGCCACAGGGCCGCCACCTGGTCGCCCTCGGCCCCGAAGGCCTCGCGCACCAGGGCGAGCACCTGGTCGTCCCACGTCGCCGGGCGCACCACGAGCCCCGGCGGCGGGGTCACGACAGCCGCTCCTGCACCCGCTCCACCTTGGCGGCCAGCTGCCCGTCGTACCCCGGGCGGACGTCGGCCTTGAGCACCAGCCCGACCCGCGGGTAGCGCGCGGCCACCACGTCGACGCACTGCTTGACGACCGCCATCACCTCGTCCCACTCCCCCTCGATGTTGGTGAACATCGCGTTGAGCTCGTGGGGCAGGCCGGAGTCGCGGACGACCTGCACGGCGGCGGCGACCGCGTCGCTGACCCCGCCGTCGGCGGCGGCGGCTCCCTCGAAGGGCGCTCCGGACGGGCTGATGCTGATGGCGACGAGCATGTCCCCACCCTGTCATGCCGCTCCCGGCGCGCCGTCGTGTTTTCCGGCACCGCCCGCGTGGGCGACAATCAGGCGTCGCGCGGGGGCGCGACGCGGAGGGGGGATCGCGTGGACCTCAGGGTCTGGGCCTCGCGGCTGGCGCTGCTGCTGGTCGCGGTGGTGCTGCTGGCCAACCCCGCGCGCCTGCCCATGGCGTACGCCGCGTGGCCGGCGCTGGGTCTGGTCGTCGCGCTGCTGCTGCACCTGCCCGCGCGGCTGCGGCTGCGGGCCGCCCTGCTGGTGGTGCTCGTCAGCGCCCCGGCGATCGCGATCGGGTACGACGCCCCCGTCGTCCTGGGCCTGGCCGGCGCCCTCGCGCTGGTGGCGCCGGCCGTGCTCGTGGCCCGCTGGCTGCTCCCGGACCCCGCGGACCAGGACCCGGGTCCGCCGCCGGTCGACAGCGCCCGCTTCCTCGCCGTCACCTTCGCCGGTGCCCTGGTCAACCTGCCGCTGCCCGTCGGGGCCGCGCTGGCGCAGGACGGCGCGGCCGCGGCGGCGTCGATGGCGCTGGTCTCCCTGCTCGGCGCCCAGTCGGCGCTGCTCGTGGTGCTCCCCCTGTTCGTCCGCACCTCCGACCGGCCGGCCTCGGGCAGCCGCACGGAGCTGGCGCTGCAGCGGCTGCTCGTGGTGGCGGTGGTCGTGGGGGTCTTCGTGCCGCGCTCGACCCTCGGGCTGGCGTTCCTCGTGCCGCCGGTCCTGGTCTGGGCCGCGGTGCGGGCCCGGCAGCGCGAGGCGCACGTCCAGCTGTTCCTCGTCAGCACCGCCTCCTACGCCTGGTCGGTCGCGGGGCGAGGTCCCTACGCGCCCGGCTCGGTCGGCGACCTGTCGCCGAGCCTCGAGGCGGCGCTGCTCTACCTCTACGTCCTGGCCCTGTGCTTCTGCTCGGTGCCGCTCGCCCACGTCGTCGACCGGCTGTCCACGGTCACGCGGCAGGCGGTGGGCGCCTCCTCGGCCGTGGAGCAGATGCTCGACTCCGCCACCGGCACCATGTTCGTCGCCGTCGACGGGGCCGGGCTCATCACCCACTTCAACACCGGCGCGCAGCAGACGCTGGGCCTGGCCGCCGAGGAGGCGGTGGGGCGCTCCCCCGTGGTGTTCATGCCACCGGACGAGATCGAGCGCCAGGCGGCCCACTTCGGGACCGAGCCCGACCCCACACGGGTGATGCTCGCGCAGCTCGAGACCGGCGAGCGGCGCCCCTGGCACCTGCAGCGCGCCGACGGCAGCCGGCGCACCGTCTCCCTCGGCGTCAGCCGGATCACCGAGCCGTCGGGCCGCGTCGGCGGCCACATCTTCACCGGCGAGGACATCACCGAGCGGCTGCGCGCGGAGCAGGCGATGCGCACCGCGCTGGAGCGCGAGCACGAGTCGGTCAAGCGGCTGGAGGAGGTCGACCGCGTCAAGCAGGAGCTGGTCTCCAACGTCAGCCACGAGCTGCGCACCCCCATCACCAGCATCGCCGGGTACGCCGAGCTGCTCGCCGACCGCAGCCTGGGCGACCTGGCCCACCCGCAGCTGGACGCCGTGCAGCGCATCGAGCGCAACACGCTGCGCCTGCAGGGCCTGGTCGAGGACCTGCTCACGCTCTCGCGCGCCGAGGCCGGCCGGCTGCAGCTCGACCGCAGCCCGGTCGACCTGCGCCGCGTGGTCGGCGGCGCCTGGGAGATCTTCGAGGAGCAGCTGCGCCAGCGCGACCTGCGTGCGGCGCTGCGCCTGCCCTCGGGTCCGGTCACCGTGCTGGGCGACGCCGACGCGCTGGAGCGGGTGGTGACCAACCTGGTCTCCAACGCGGTGAAGTTCACCCCCGACGGCGGCGAGGTCGAGGTGACCGTCTCGCAGCGGGAGAACGGCGCCGCGCTGCTCGTGGTGCGCGACACCGGCATGGGCATCGCGCTGCCCGACCAGGAGCAGCTGTTCACCCGCTTCTTCCGCTCCGCCGCGGCCACCGACGCCGCCATCCAGGGCACCGGCCTGGGCCTGAGCATCGTGCACGCGATCGTCTCCCACCACGGGGGCCAGGTGTCGATCCGGTCCCGTCCGGGCCAGGGCACGCGCGTCCACGTCGAGCTGCCCGCCACCACCTGAGCGACACCGCACCCCGGCGCTCGCGACGCCGCACGCGACGCGGCACGATGGAGCCGACCGGTCGGGACGCACCGAGAGGAGGCGCCGTGACGACGACCCCCGGCGCTGCCCCCGAGCAGCGGGCCGACGCCGGACCCCTCGGGCGGACGGCCCTCGTGACCGCGGTGCTGCTCGCGCTGGTGGCACTGTCCGTGCTGCCTCCGCAGTGGGAGCTCGGCCGCGACATGTGGTGGCCGACGCTCGGGCTGAGCGCGGCGCTGCTCGTCTACCTCGGACGCCGCCGGTTCCCGGCCTGCCTCGTCGCGCTGACCGTGCTGCTGGCCCCCCTGCTGGCGCTGGCCTACGACCTGTCCCCCGCCACCGCCGTCGGCGCGACCACCACCGTCACCGCACCCGCCCTGCTGGCGGCCTGGCTGCTGGACCCCGGCGGCCGGGTCGGGGCGCTGCCGGCCGCCACCTTCGGCTCCCGCCGCTTCCACCTCGTGGTCCTCGGCGTCGGCCTGCTGTGCGCCCTGGTCGCCTACCCGTTCGTGGTCGGCACCCGGGGCAGCGGCGCCGCGCTGCCGGTCTGCGCGCTGGCCTTCGTCACCGCCGTCACCGCGCTGCTGGTCGTGCTCCCGCTGCTCTCGGCCCCGGGCCGGCGGGCGGCCGCGGCCGGGCGGGTCGAGCTGCTGGCCCAGCGGGCGGCGCTGGTGCTGGTGGTCGCGGCGATCTTCTGGCCCACCACCGGGGTGGGCCTGATCTTCCTGCTCTTCCCGGTGCTGGGGTGGGGCGGCCTGCGCGCCGGCCAGCGCGAGACCCACCTGCAGGTGTTCGGCACCAGCGTCGCGG